>CADEDN010000001.1 GCA_902826095.1 uncultured Alphaproteobacteria bacterium
TGATGATCGTCGCCGGCACGCTCACCAACAAAATGGCCCCGGCGCTCCGCAAGGTCTACGACCAGATGCCGAACCCGCGCTATGTGATCTCGATGGGGTCATGCGCGAATGGCGGCGGCTATTACCACTATTCCTACGCGGTCGTCCGGGGCTGCGACCGTATCGTGCCGGTCGACATCTATATTCCTGGTTGTCCGCCGACGGCCGAAGCGCTCGTCTACGGCGTTTTGCAGCTGCAAAAGAAAATCCGCCGCGAAGGCTCGATTGTCAGATAGGAATTATGAGCGACGATCTGCGAGAACTCGGCGAACATATCGCCGCCGCCGTCGATGACGACATTCGGGGGTGGAATGTCGCCTTCGGCGAACTGACGATTGACGCGCATGGCCCGCGTATCGCGCATGTCTTGAAATTCCTGCGCGACGACACGCATTGCCGGTTTATCCAGCTCATCGATATTTGCGGCGTCGATTATCCGGAGCGAGGTAAGCGCTTCAGTGTCGTTTATCACCTACTCTCAATGCACAATAATCAGCGCGTGCGCATCAAGGTCGAAGCGGGCGAGGACGAAACCGTCCCCTCGGTTCGTGATATCTATCCGTGCGCCGACTGGTTCGAGCGCGAGGCGTTCGACATGTATGGTATCCTCTTTGCGGAGCATACGGACCTTCGGCGCATCCTCACTGACTACGGGTTTGAGGGGCATCCGCTCCGCAAGGATTTCCCGCTCACCGGCCATGTCGAGGTCCGCTATGACGATCAGCAAAAGCGGGTCGTCTATGAGCCGGTGAAACTGGTGCAGGAGTTCCGAAATTTCGATTATCTCTCGCCCTGGGAAGGCGCGCAGTATGCGCTGCCTGGCGATGAGAAGGCGAAGGCGACATGACCGAGAAAAAGCGCGGGCGATGTCTGTGCGGCGCCGTCAGGTTTTCAGCGACGCTTGAAAGCGGCGACGTCGGCGTCTGCCATTGCTCGATGTGTCGGCGCTGGGCGGCGGGCCCATTTTTCGGCCTTCCGTGCGTCGACCTTGTGTTCGATAGCGAGAAATCGCTGGCCATTTTCAAGTCCTCCGCATGGGCGGAGCGGGGCGCCTGCAAGGAATGCGGCTCGCCGCTGTTCTGGCGCATGCAGGACCGTTCGATGACGATCGTCTCTGTGAACGCGATTGACGAGCCAGGCGCTTTGAAACTCGATCATGAGGTCTATATTGACGAGAAGCCGTCCTATTACGAATTTGCGCAAGAGACGCGCCAGTTGACCGGCGCGGACATCCAAAAGATGGTTTCGGGCGGCGGGGAATGATCTGATGGCTGATGGAACGAAGCTTATCGAAGTCACAGAGTCCCCGTCCGACGCTTCGGCCGGCAGAAATTTCACGATAAATTTCGGCCCGCAGCATCCCGCGGCGCACGGCGTTCTTCGCCTCGTTCTCGAACTCGACGGCGAGGTTGTCGAGCGCGTCGATCCCCATATCGGGCTGCTCCATCGCGGCACCGAGAAGCTGATCGAATACAAGACCTATCTTCAGGCGATTCCGTATTTCGACCGGCTCGATTACGTCGCGCCGATGAATCAGGAGCACGCCTTCTGCCTCGCCGCGGAAAAGCTGCTCGGCATCGAGGTCCCGCGCCGCGCGCAGCACATTCGCGTCCTTTTTTGCGAGATCGGCCGCATTCTCTCGCACATACTGAACGTCACGACGCAGGCGATGGACGTCGGCGCGCTCACGCCGCCGCTCTGGGGCTTCGAAGAGCGCGAAAAACTGATGGTGTTTTACGAGCGCGCCAGCGGCAGCCGCATGCACGCGGCCTATTTCCGTGTCGGCGGCGTCCATCAGGATTTGCCGGACGTGCTGATCAACGATCTCGACGCGTGGTGCGACCAGTACCCGCAAAAGCTCGCGGACATTGAAACGCTGGTCACCGAAAATCGCATCTTCAAGCAGCGCAATGTCGATATCGGCGTTGTGAAAGCCGATGAGGCGTTCGCCTGGGGCTTCACCGGCGTCATGGTGCGCGGCTCCGGCGTCGCGTGGGATCTGCGCAAATCGCAGCCCTACGAGACCTACGCCGAATATGAGTTCGACATTCCGGTCGGCAAGAACGGCGATTGCTGGGACCGCTATCTCTGCCGCGTCGAGGAGATGAAGCAGTCCGTCTCCATCATGAAACAGGCGATCGCCAAGATCCGCGCGGAAGGGCCGGGGCCCGTCATGACGACGGACGGCAAGGTCGCGCCGCCGCGCCGCGCCGAGATGAAGGCCTCGATGGAGGCGCTCATCCATCATTTCAAACTGTACACCGAAGGCTTCAAGGTTCCCGCAGGCGAAGTTTATGCGGCCGTCGAAGCGCCGAAAGGCGAATTCGGCGTCTATCTTGTCTCCGACGGATCAAACAAACCCTATCGCTGCAAGATAAGGGCGCCGGGATACCCGCATCTGCAGGCGATGGACTGGATGTGTCGCGGGCACCTTCTCGCAGACGTGTCCGCCATCTTGGGCTCCCTTGATATCGTGTTCGGGGAGATCGACCGCTGACCCAAGCCGAACTCAGCATGAATCTCTGGGTGGAGACGGCCGTTGCTGCGGTCGCCACGATTTTGTTCGTGTTGAGCGCGATGATGATGATCCGCAAACGCCATCGCGATGCGGCGCTCTGGCACGTCCTCCTCGGCGCCGGGATCTATGGGACGATATTCGGAATCGTCATCGGTTTCGTCATTGTGCCGCTCCGGGCCGTGCTTATGAACGGAGACTTGCCGCCGCATGTCGCTGCGATCTCGGGCTTCGGCGTGCTCGCGATCATGATTTCATTGCGGCGCGGCCTCATCGGCAAGCTCCCGTTTCTCGGCCCGCAAGTGAAAGCCTACCGCCGCGCGCTCCTTCGCCGCACGATCGAAGTCGCGCAAGCGGAACTTGCGAAACTGACGCTCAAGACCGCCTGACAGGAATCCTATGGCCTCCCGCAAACCCGCAAAGACCCAGCCCGCCTCATTCGCCTGGTCGCCCGCAAACAAGGCGTGGTGCGAAGAGCAGCTGAAGAAATATCCGGCGGGGCGTCAGGCGTCCTGCGTCATCCCTTTCCTCTGGCGAGGCCAGAAGCAGGAAGGCTGGATCTCGATCGCGATGATGGAGGCGATCGCGCGCCAATTGGAGATGCCCTACATCCGCGTCTACGAAGTCGCGACGTTCTATTCGATGTTCAACCTCGCGCCGGTCGGCGAATATTTCGTGCAGGTGTGCGGGACGACGCCCTGCATGCTGCGCGGATCAAAAGAGCTCAACGCCGTTTGCGAGCGCGTGATCGGTCATGAGAACCATGTGTCGGACGACGGCAAATTGTCCTGGCTCGAAGTTGAGTGTCTCGGCGCCTGCGTCAACGCGCCGATGGTGCAGATTTCGACCAGGGACGGCGACCACTATCATGAAGATCTGACGCCGGAGATTTTTGAAGACTTGCTCGCGAAGCTACGCCGCGGCGAAAGGGTGAAGATCGGCACGGCGCATCCGGATCGCAAGACGTCAAATCCGGCGGGCGCTCTGACTTCGCTTGTTGAGCCGGCGCTCTATGACGGCTCAAAAGCGGCGCCGATACGCGAACTGCCGAATTCCAGACCTCCAGCGCCGGCGGAATAGCGCGATGGACTCAGATGCGGAAAAGCGAAACGACGCGATCAAGGCGCTGATCAATCTCGCCTTGCTTGAGGCTTTCGCGCTAGCTGTCGTCGTTGCAATATTTCTGACGACTCAAAACCTCACTTATTTGTTAGGCGGCGTCGCCGGATGCGTCCTGATTTTCGGCCCGCTGTTTTTCCGTTGGCACAAGGAGCATGGCGGCGCGCTGAAAGCGCCGCCGCGCGCAAAAGGCGATAGGTAATGGCGCTTCTCGAAGACAAAGACCGCATCTTCACCAACCTCTATGGTTTTCAGGACCCGGGGCTTGAGGCGGCGAAAAAGCGAGGGTGCTGGAACGCAACGGCGGACATGATCCGCATGGGGCCTGACTGGATCATCCAGCAGATGAAGGATTCGGGGCTCAGGGGGCGCGGCGGCGCCGGCTTTCCGACCGGCCTCAAATGGTCCTTCATGCCGAAAGAGGTGAAAGACCGGCCGCATTATCTCGTCGTCAACGCCGATGAGTCAGAGCCCGGCACCTGCAAGGATCGCGACATCATGCGTCACGATCCGCACCTCCTTATCGAAGGCTGCCTCATCGCCTCCTTCGCGATGAAGGCGCACGCCTGCTACATTTATCTTCGCGGCGAATATGTCGACGAACGCATTGCGCTTCAAAAAGCCGTCGATGAGGCCCATGCGGCCGGGCTGATCGGAAAGAACGCCTGCGGGTCGGGATGGGATTTCGATCTCCATCTTCATCACGGCGCCGGCGCCTATATCTGCGGTGAGGAAACGGCCTTGCTCGAAAGCCTCGAAGGCAAGAAAGGCCAGCCGCGCCTGAAGCCGCCGTTCCCGGCCGGCGCCGGGCTTTACGGCTGTCCGACGACTGTCAACAATGTCGAATCAATCGCCGTCGCGCCGACCATCCTTCGACGCGGCGCGAAATGGTTCACCGGTTTTGGCCGACCGAACAACGCCGGCACGAAGGTCTTCTGCATTTCCGGGCACGTCAACCGTCCGTGCAATGTCGAAGAGACGATGTCAATTCCGCTGAAAACGCTGATCAATCAACATTGCGGCGGCGTCAGCGGCGGGTGGGACAATCTGAAAGCGGTGATCCCCGGCGGATCTTCGGTGCCGCTCCTGCCGCGCGAAATATGCGACGACGTGCTGATGGATTTCGACGCCTTGCGCGACGTCAAATCGGGTCTTGGAACCGCCGCCGTCATCGTGATGGACAAGTCGACGGACGTCGTCCGGGCGATCGCGCGCATATCCTATTTCTACAAACACGAAAGCTGCGGCCAGTGCACGCCCTGCCGCGAGGGCACGGGCTGGATGTGGCGGGTGCTGGAGCGCATGGCGGCGGGCGACGCCAAGACCTCCGAAATCGACAAGCTTCTCGATGTCGCCTCGCAGGTTGAAGGCCACACGATCTGCGCGCTCGGCGACGCCGCCGCCTGGCCGGTGCAGGGCCTCATCCGCCATTTCCGCGGCGAGATTGAAGCGCGAATCAACGCCTATCGCGCGGATCGGCCGCTTGTCGCTGTCGGTTCGACATTGGCGGCGGCCGAATAGCCGGCCGCCTCAATGCGCACTTTTCCCCAGTTTTAGCGGCGTTTTTGAGCCCCCGACGCCGGAATCGCCCATTTTTCAGGGGTTTTTTGCACTTTGGCCCGCATAAACTATTTGCTTTGCGGCGAATCTCGTGAATCTACGCGCACTTCTTTGTTTCACCGCATCATAAAGGAAATCCAGATGCCCCCGGCCAAAAAAGCCCCCGCAAAGAAAGCCGCCCCTGTGAAAGCCGCGGCCGGCGCCAAGAAAACCCCGACCGTCATGACCTTGAAGCATCTCGCCGCGGATCTTGCGAACTCGCATGACGTGCCGAAAAAGCAGATGGAAGCGGTTCTCAACGATTTTGTCACACTGATCGGCAAGAACCTGAAGAAAGGCGCGAAGCTGCGCATCACCGGTCTTGGCATTCTTCAAGTTCGCCACCGCCCGGCGCGCATGGGTCGCAACCCGGCGACGGGCGAAGCGATCAAGATCAAAGCCTCGAAAAAGATCGCGTTCCGCCCTGCAAAAGATCTCAAGCAATCGATCTAAGACGGCCGCACGGACTTCAGACGCCGCTTCAGCGATCCGCCCTCTCGACGCCGTCATTGTTCGAGGAGAAGATCGCTGGAGCGGCGTCTTTTCGTTTGGGCCAGGGGAAATGCGGAAGCGATGAGCAAAGAACATTTTTCGCGCTCCTGTGAAGCGGTCAACAATCTTGATGGGCGGCGCGCCGCGATCTTGCGCTCGAAGCGATCATGACGCCGACGATCCGTGCGGCGCGTCTGAATGATGCGCCGACCCTCGCGCGGCTCGGCGCGGAAACGTTCGTGGCGACATTCGGACATCTTTATCCGCCTGCGGATCTTGAAGCTTTCTTGACAAAGCATCACGCTCTTCCGGCATATGAGGATCTGCTCGGCGATCCGGATTGGGGCGTCTTGATCGCTGAAGCGGAGAACGGCGTCGCGCTCGGCTATGCGGTCGCCGGCCCGTGCAGCCTGCCGGTTCCCGACATGCCGGAAAATTCCGGCGAGCTAGGCCGGATCTATCTCATCAAGGACGCGCAACGGACGGGGCTCGGCGCCCGCCTCCTTGAAACCGCCCTGGAATTTCTGCGCAGCCGCTATCAGCATGTCTATCTCAGCGTCTATGCGGAAAATATCGTCGCCCAAAAGCTCTATCGACGATACGGCTTCGAAAAGATCCACGACTATTTCTTTCAGGTGGGCGAACACCTTGACCCCGAGTGGATCATGGAACTGAAGGCGCGCGGATGAGCCGGGGTTTCGGCGGCTGCTAAAAAGTCAATTGAAAAATCAAATAAACGGCGCTAGGGTGGCTTGACGCTGGAACATGCGGAGCGCTCATGGCCGAACGGTCGTTCGCGGCGGAGGTCGAGGACCTCAAATTGGGGAGCGGCGAGGTCTTCCGCGGCGAGGGGATTCTCGCCGTGACGAAGGCGCTCCTTCAATCCGGCGTCTCCTATGTCGGGGGCTATCAGGGCGCGCCGATATCGCATTTGATGGATGTTCTAGCCGACGCGCAGGACATTCTTTCCTCGCTTGGCGTCCATTTCGAAGCAAGCGCCAGCGAAGCGGCGGCGGCGGCGATGCTGGCGGCTTCGGTCAATCATCCGTTGCGGGGCGCCGTCACTTGGAAGTCGACTGTCGGCACCAATGTCGCGTCGGACGCCCTCGCCAATGTCGCTTCAAGCGGCGTCAGAGGCGGCGCGCTCATCATTGTCGGCGAAGATTATGGCGAGGGCTCCTCAATCATGCAGGAGCGGAGCCACGCCTTCGCGATGAAGTCACAAATGTGGCTGCTCGATCCGCGCCCCAATCTCGAATCGATCGTCGCCATGGTCCATCGCGGTTTCGAATTGTCGGAAGCCTCGAACACGCCCGTGATGCTGGAACTGCGCATTCGCGCCTGCCATCTCTATGGCTCATTCGTCGCCAAGGATAATGTGCGGCCTGCCTACGGGCTCAAGGACGCGATGGAGAATCCGACGCGCGATTACAGCCGCGTCGTTCTGCCGCCGTCGAATTTCGTCCATGAAATCGAGAAGATCGACAAGCGCTGGCCGGCGGCGGTCGACTTTGTGAAAAAATTCAGACTGAACGAATTTCTTGGCGGCAAGAGCGGCGATATCGGAATCATCGTCCAGGGCGGCCTCTACAACACGCTGAACCGGGCGATGGAGCTTGCCGGCGTTGCGGACGCTTTCGGCAGGACGCAAATCCCCATTTATTGCCTGAACGTCACTTATCCGCTCATCGAAGATGAGGTGCGCGGCTTTTGCCTCGACAAGCGCGCGGTGCTGCTGATTGAGGAAGGCCAGCCGGAATATATCGAGCAGGCGATCAACTCCATCCTCCGCAACGCAGACATCCAGGCGAAAATTTTCGGAAAGGAAGTCCTGCCGCGCGCTGGCGAGTACACAAGCGGCGTCGTCCTCGAAGGCCTTCGCGGGTTTATCAAAATGCATGCGCCGCAACTCTCGAATGAGCGCGCCGCATCGAAGCCTGACATTGTCGGGCCGGACCTGACAAAAATCGTGCCGCAGCGGCCGGCGGGATTTTGCACCGGCTGCCCGGAGCGGCCGGTTTTCACGGCGATGAAGCTAGTTGAGAAGGAAATCGGCAAGTTTCATGTCAGCTGCGATATCGGCTGCCATCTCTTTTCGATCCTGCCGCCCTTCGACATCGGCAACACAACGATGGGTTACGGCCTCGGCTGGGCCGGCGCTTCCGCCTTCGGCGCCGACGCAAGACGACGCACGGTCGCCGTCATGGGCGACGGCGGCTTCTGGCACAATGGGCTGACCAGCGGCGTCGGCAACGCCGTGTTCAACAAGAGCGACAACGTTCTTGTGATCATCGATAACGGATATTCCGCGGCGACTGGCGGGCAGGACATTCTTTCATCCCGCGCCGAGAATCGAACGAAGAGCACGAACAATCCGATCGCCGCCGCGGTTCGCGGCGTCGGCGTGAAATGGGTTGAAGAGGTTCACACCTACGACGTCGGACGTATGAAGCGCGTCCTGAAGGACGCGATGACGACGACGCTCAAGGGTCCGAAAATCATCATTGCGCAGGCGGAGTGCATGCTCAATCGCCAGCGGCGCGAGAAGCCGCAGCGCGACAAGGCGATAAGGGAGGGAAGGCGCGTCGTTCGCGCGCGTTACGGCGTCGATCCGGATACGTGCACAGGCGATCACAGCTGCATTCGCCTGTCCGGGTGTCCGTCTTTGACGATCAAGGACAATCCTGATCCGTTGCGAGACGACCCTGTCGCCTATGTCAACAATGACTGCGTCGGTTGCGGCGTTTGCGGCGAGAATGCGCATGCGGCGGTCCTTTGCCCGTCCTTTTATCGGGCGGAACTCATTTACAATCCATCTGGCGCGGACAAATTCCTGTGGCGCCTTCGGTGCGCGATCATCGGGTTTTTCCAGAGGGCCGCAGACAGGCGTCGCATGCGGTTTTCGTTTGGGGAAGGATCATGAGCGCGCGACCCGTCAGAATCGCGGTGATGGCGCTTGGCGGCCAAGGCGGCGGCGTGCTGGCCGAGTGGATCGTCAAGGCGGGCGAACGGGCCGGATATGTTGCGCAATCGACATCGGTGCCCGGCGTCGCCCAGCGCACCGGCGCGACGATCTATTATGTCGAATTGTTCCCGCAAGCCGAGATTGACTCCGTCGGCGCATCGCCGATTCTCGCCCTGATGCCCGCGCCAGGCGATGTTGATATCGTCATCGCCGCCGAATTGATGGAAGCCGGGCGCGCCCTCAACCGAGGATTTGTCACCTCCGCGACGACGCTCATCGCTTCGACGCACCGGATATTCGCGATCGGCGAAAAGATCGCAATGAGCGACGGGCGTCAAGACGCGCAGGCCGTGCGGCAGGCTGTCGAAGCGGCCGCCGGCCGCGGCATCTGGTTCGACATGGAGCGCGCAGCCGAAGAGTCGGGCGCCGTCATCAGCGCCGTCATGTTCGGGGCGCTGGCGGGGTCCGGCGCGACGCCGATTCCTCGCGCGGCGTTCGAGGAGACGATTCGCAGCGCCGGACGCGCGGTTGAACGTAATTTGACGGGCTTCGCGTCCGGCTTCGACGCGTCAATGAGTGAGACGAATGCGTTCGCATCGACGCAGAACAAGGCCGCGCGATCCGCGCCGCAGCCTGCGCCGGCTGTCGCGCCGCTCCTCACCCGTGTCGGGGATTTGCCGGCAAACGCGCAGGCGATGGCGCGCGAAGGACTGAAACGCGTCGTCGATTTCCAGGACCCGCGCTATGGCTCAGTCTATCTCGACCGTCTCGAAGAAATCGCCTCAGTCGATCGCGGCGCGGGCGGCGAGACAAGGCGATTTGCGCTGACCGCCGCGGTCGCCAAATATTTGGCGCTCGCGATGGCCTATGACGATGTCGTGCGCGTCGCTGACCTCAAGACGCGATCGAGCAGGTTCGTGCGCTTTCGCGAAGATGTCCGCGCCGCCGACGGTCAGATCGTTCGCGTCTGGGAGTACATGCACCCGCGCCTTGAGGAGGCCTGCGATCTGTTGCCGCCCGCTCTCGCGCGCTCGATTTTATCGACCAGCGCCGCACGAAAGATCTTTGACGCCGTCTTTGGAAAAGGGCGCCGCGTCGCGACGACGAATTTGAGCGGATTTTTCCTGTTGAACGCTCTCGCCTCGCTCAAATTCTTGCGGCGCGGCGGGCTTCGCTTCGATGTCGAAAACGAGCGGACGGTGCGCTGGCTCGAACTCGTCAAGGCGAACGCCGCCGGCGACTATGCCCTCGCCTGTGAAATCGCCAGCCTGCAGCGACTGATCAAGGGCTATGGCGAGACGCATGAACGCGGCCTCGCCAATTACCGGCTAATCATCGCCGCGCTCGATCAGGTGAAGGCGGCGCCTTCTCCGGCGCAGGCGCTGGCGAGATTGCGCGATAGCGCGCTCAAAGACGAAGATGGCGTCGCCTTGCGGGCGGCGCTTTCAAAGTTGGGTGGGAATTCAGCCGTGGCGGCGGCCTAGGAGAGACGGTTTGTGACGAGCCGGAAGAAATCTCGCGCGAAGATCGGGCCCGCTGAAACCGGTTTCCTGCTCGAAGACTATGCGATGTACAATCTTGTGCGGACGGCCGCGACCTATAATGAGGAAATGGCAAAGGCGCTGAAACGCTATCGCCTGGACACGCTCAAATGGCGCATCTTGATGTTGCTGAATGACGCGAGCCCGAGTTCGGTCGGCGAATTGGCGCGGCGATCCGTGACGAAGATGCCGACTTTGACGCGCGTTCTGATCCGCATGGAGACCGAGGGACTGATCGTGCGACGATCGCTTCAGGACGACAAGCGCGTCGTGCGGGTGACAATGACGCCCAAGGCGGTGTCGGTCCTGCGCACTGTTCAGTCGATCGGCCAGAAGGTGTTTGAACGCGCGTTTGAAGGCGTCAGCGAGGCTGAAGCAGAGACGCTGACGGGCATTTTGAAGCGTGTTCGCGGCAATCTCGGGCGCTCGCCTTATGACCCTTCCGCCGCATCGGCTTTAGAAATGAGGGCGAAAGCGTCGTGACGATTTGCGCCAGAGTTTCAGATCGGTTTCGCCGCATAGCGGCGACACATGCTGAGCGGCCGTTTCTCCATGCGCCTCGTCAGACCGCCGCCGTTTATGATCTCGCGGAAACGGACTACACCTATCGCCAGGCGCTTGAGGCCGTCGACGCATTGGCGAGAGACTATGCGCGCATCGGCGCCGGCCCGGGCGTCCGGATTGGTCTTGCGCTCGAAAATCGACCGGACTTCTTTCTGCATTTCCTTGCGCTGAACGCACTTGGCGCAAGCATATTGCCGCTCAATTGCGCCATGCAGGCTGACGAGCTGGCCTACCAGATCGAGCACAGCGAATGCGCGCTGATTGTCGCCACGCCTCAATATCGTTCGTTGTTCGTCCGCGGCGCCGCACAAACGTCGCGCCGCCCGCCGGTCGCAGCGCCGAATGAAGCGTCGTCGGCCGAGGTTTCCCTTGAAAGCGCTGCTCCTTCAAATAATGACGCCGCGACAGCGGAGGCGGCGATCCTCTATACGTCCGGGACGACGGGAAAACCGAAGGGCTGCATACTCTCAAATGAGTATTTCACCGCGATCGGCGATTTCTATACGGGGCTCGGCGGTCATGTCGTCTTTGACCCGGGCAAAGAGCGCCTCATCACGCCGCTGCCGGTCACGCATATGAATGCGCTTGCCTGCTCCTTCATGGCGACGATTCAGTCGGGCGGCTGCCTCATCCAGCTCGATCGGTTTCATCCAAATAGCTGGTGGCCGACCGTGCGCGAGAGCGGCGCGACGATCATGCACTATCTCGGCGTCATGCCGGCGATGCTCCTGAAGGCGCCGCCGGCGCCGGACGACGATGTTAGCGGTCAAATCAGATTCGCCTTCGGCGCCGGATGCGATCCGCGCCACCACGCTTCCTTCGAAAAAAGATTCGGCGTGAAACTCATCGAAGCCTGGGCGATGACGGAAACCGGCGCCGGCGCCTGGATCACCGCGTCTCACGAGCCCCGTCACGTCGGAACGCGCTGCTTTGGGCGCGCTCCCGTCGGGCTCGAATGCCGGCTTGTCGACGACGAAGGAAACGACGCACCGAACGACAGGCCGGGCGAACTTCTGGTCAGGCGCAGCGGTCCGGACGCGAGGCGCTTTTTCTTCAGCGGCTATTTCAAGAACGAAGAGGCGACGGAGGAGGCGTGGCGGGGCGGGTGGTTCCACACCGGCGACGCCGTTCGCAAGGATGAGGACGGATATTTCTATTTCGTCGATCGCCTCAAAAACGTCATTCGCCGGAGCGGTGAGAATATCGCGGCGATCGACGTTGAAAGCGTCCTGATGCGTCACGATCTTGTCGCCGGCTGCGTCGTCGTCCCCGCGCCGGACGAAATTCGCGGCGAAGAAGTGATGGCCCTTGTCGTCGTCGCGCGCGGCGACAAGAGCGAAGCGGCGGCGCGATCTATTTTTGACTTCGCGATGGAGAATCTCGCCTACTACAAGGCGCCGGGCCACATCGCCTTTGTAGACTCGATCCCTCTGACCGCGTCCGAAAAGGTGAGACGGGCCGAGGCGAAAGAGATCGGGCGCGCCATATTAGCGGCGGGCGCATGCCACAATTTCACTACGTTCAAGAAATCCCGGAAAGGCTAGGCGCGAGATGGCGCGGCGTCCGACCACTTCTAGAATGTCCTATGACGGGGTCGTCGCCGTTGCCCCGGTCACCATCCCGTATGAACGATTTTCGACGAAGGCGGCGCATTGGTGGATTGGAAAAGCGCTGAAGGCGCTGTCATTGAGGACCGGCTTCGAACCGGCTGAGTTCGACGGCTTCTGCGTATCTTCGTTTTCACTCCTCCCGGACACCGCTGTCGGCCTGACGCAACATTTCGGGCTTTCGCCGCGCTGGCTCGATCATATCCCGATGGGCGGGGCATCGGGCGTCGTTGCGCTTCGCCGCGCCGCCCGCGCGGTGCAGGCAGGAGACGCGGAGGTGGTCGCCTGCGTCGCCGGCGACGCCAACCATGTCGACTTGTTCCGGACGATGCTGGCGAGCTTCTCTAGATTCTCACAAGACGCCGCCTACCCATATGGATCGGGCGGGCCTAACGGCAGCTTCGCGCTGATGACCCGCGCCTACATGAAAAAATACGGTGCGACGCGCGAGGACTTCGGCAAGATTTGCGTCGCGCAACGCGACAACGCGCTGCAGTTTCCGCATGCGTTGATGAAAACGCCATTGACCCTCAACGACTACCTCTCGGCGCGCGTCGTCGCAGAACCGATCCATCTTTTCGACTGCGTAATGCCATGCGCCGGCGCTGAAGGATTTGTCGTGATGCGCGAGGAAACCGCTCGGGCGATGAATTTGCCTTACGCGTCGATCCTCTCGACCATCGAACGGCATAACGCCTTTAAGGATGATGACATCCAGCTGCGCGGCGGCTGGGCGGTCGACAAGGACGAGCTTTGGTCGATGGCGGGCGTCGCGCCGGGTGATGTCGATTTTCTGGAGACATACGACGATTATCCGGTCATCTCGATGATGCAGATTGAAGACCTTGGCTTTTGCCGGAAGGGCGAGGCGAAGGATTTCGTGCGAAGCCACACGCTTGCCGTGGCCGGGTCGTTCCCCCACAATACGTCCGGCGGCCAGTTGTCGGTCGGTCAAGCGGGCGCCGCTGGCGGCTACCTTGGTCTTGTCGAGGCCTTGCGCCAGCTGACCGGCGAAGCACTTGGCGCGCGCGTCGTGAACGCGAAGGTTGGCGTCGTTTCCGGCTTCGGCATGATCAATTTTGACCGCGGCCTTTGCTCGGCCGCGACAATCCTCGCGGCGGGGGGATCATATGGCTGAAATGAGCGCCGCCGCGTCGGCATTCGCCGAGCGCGCGAAGGAGGGACGCGTCGAACTGCAGCGATGCGACGAATGCGGCGCCTTCGCATGGCCGCCGCGCGACATTTGCGCTCGGTGCTGGTCGGATCAGCTAACTTGGACGCCGATTGCGCCGCGCGGCGTCCTGCTGGCCGCGACGGCGCTTCACGTCGCGCATGACGAGTTTTTCAAATCGAGAATGCCATGGCGGATCGGGACCATTCGCCTTGAATCCGGTCCGATCGCCTATGCGCATCTGTCGGACAATTTGTCGGAAGGCGACGCTGTCCGCATCGCTGCCTGCGCCGACTGGAAGGGGCGCGGCGTTCTTGTCGCGCTCGCCGCTGCGGCCGTCGCGGTCGAAGACGATCCGAAACTGCGCGAACTTTGTTTGCATGAATGAAAGGGAGGATTAAATGAGCGTTCTCGAGGCCTTCAGCGCCGCGGTCGTTTCCGGCGCGATTCGGACAATCGACCTGACGCATACGCTGGATCCCGATTTCCCGGTGCTTGTCCTGCCTCCGGAGTTCGGTCAGTGCCAGCCGTTCCGCATCGAGGAAGTCTCTCGGTACGACGCGCGCGGACCAGCATGGTACTGGCGCAATTTCAGCTGCAACGAACACACGGGAACGCATTTCGACGCGCCGATCCATTGGGTGACCGGGAAGGATCTGCCCAACGCCTCTGTCGACACGATCGCGCCGGACGCGTTCGTTCGGCCGGCCTGCGTTCTTGATTTCTCGAAGGAAGTGAAAGCCGATCCGGATTTTGTCCTGACCGCCGATCGCATCGGCGCCTGGGAAAAGAAACATGGGAAAATCAGCGGCGATCATTGGGCGCTCTTTCGGACCGATTGGTCGAAGCGCAGCGGCGCGGAATACCTCAATTTGAAAACAGACGGCGCGCATTCTCCGGGCCCCGACGCGAGCGCCATCCGGCTCTTGCTCGAGCGTGACGTGGTCGGCTTCGGCGTTGAAACGATCGGCACGGATGCCGGGCAGGGCGGCCGCTTCGACCCGCCTTATCCCGCGCACACTTTGCTGCATGGCGCGGGAAAATTCGGGCTCCAATGCCTCAAAAACCTTGATCAGTTGCCGCCGAAGGGCGCGCTGATCATTGCGCCGCCTTTGAAAATCAAGCAGGGCTCGGGCAGCCCGCTTCGCGTGCTCGCCATGGTCGAAGGAAGGTAGCGCATGCCGCTGTCAAAGGGCGCGACGATCGTGACGGGCGGCAGCGCCGGAATCGGCGCCGCGATCTGCCGGCGGCTGCTCGATGACGGCGCGCGCGTCATATCAATTGCGCGCCGCGCGCCGGATTTTGCTCATGCGCGGCTTTCCTTCGTCAAGGCCGATCTTGCGGACCGCAAGGAGGCGCAAGACGCCGCCAGCGAAATCGCTCGCGGCGATAAGGTGCTTGGGATCGTACACAATGCAGGCGTCATCCGCCCGGCCCTCATCGAGGACGCAAGCCTTGAAGATCTTGACTATCTGACCGAGCTCCATCTCGGCTCAATGGCGACGCTGGTCAAGGCGGCGTTGCCGGCGATGAAGGAAGCGAAATTCGGGCGCATTGTCGGCGTCTCGTCGCGCGGCGCGCTCGGGCTTCAGACGCGAACGAATTACGCGGCGACGAAGGCCGGCATGATCGGCATGCTGAGGACCTGGGCGCTCGAACTTGGGCCCCACGGAATCACATCGAACTGCGTAGCGCCGGGCCCCGTCGAGTCCGAGATGTTTCACGAAATTGTTCCTGAGGGAAGCGAACGCAAGGCTAAAATCGCCGCCGCCATCCCGGTGGGGCGCATCGGCGCGCCGGACGACGTCGCTCAAGCCGTCGCGTTTTTTCTTTCTGCCGGGGCCGGATTTGTCACAGGTCAAACACTCTATGTCTGCGGCGGGACAAGCATCGGTTCCGTCGTGATCTGAGGGAGGCGGAAATGGCGGCGCTTGTTGAAACGAAACCGCGCGCGATCGACATCGGCGCGCTGGTCGAGCCGGACCGGGTCCATCGGTCGCTTTACACCGATCCTGCCATCTTCGACCTGGAGATGCAGCGGATCTGGGGACGCGCGTGGATTTTTATCGGCCACGAAAGCCAGGTCGCGGAGCCTGGGCAATATTATTCGACAATGATCGGGCGCCAGTCCGTGCTGCTGACGCGCGACGCCGACCGGCGCGTTCACGTTCTCTTTAATCGCTGCGCGCACAAGGGCGCGCAACTGGTCGGCGACCGGTGCGGTAAAGCGAAGGAGCTGCGGTGCGCGTATCACGGCTGGCGCTTCGATCTTGACGGCGGGCTGCTCGGAATTCCGCTTGAACAAGGCTATGACGGAACGCGGTTTGACCGCACATCTCCCGAAGCAAATCTCGCCCCTGTTCCGCGCGTCGCCTCCTATCGCGGATTTGTCTTTGCGAGTCTAAGCGCGGACGGGCCGGACTTGCAGAATTGGCTCGGCGGCGTCGCATCCTCGATCGACAACATGGTCGATCGCGCGCCCGAGCACGAGCTTGAAATTGCAGGCGGCGTCATGCGCTACGAACACGACTGCAACTGGAAATTCTTTATCGAGAATCTGAACGACATGATGCATCCGATGGTCGTGCATCAATCATCGAGCCTCACTGCGCGCCTCATTGCCAAAAAGGAGCTTGATCCCGCGGCGCCGACGCCGGCGGCGATTGAGATCATCTCTCCCTTCACGGAAAGCTATGCGTTTTTCGATGAGATGGGTCTTCATTGCTTCGACAACGGCCACAGCTATTCCGGCGGGAAGACGTCGATTCACGCGAAATATTCCGACATCCCCGAATACAACGCGCTCATGGAAAAGGCGTACGGCAAGGAGCGGTTCGCCGAGATCATGTCCGTCAATCGGCACAACACCGTGTTCTATCCGAGCGCGACGATCAAAGGCGCCATCCAGACGATGCGCGTCGTCAAGCCGGTCGCTGTCGACAGGACCGTCATCGAATCCTGGACGTTTCGGCTGAAGGGCGCGCCGGAAGAATTGCTGAGGCGTTCTATTCTTTATTGCAACCTCATCAATTCCTCGGCGAATCTTGTCGGGCCCGACGATCAGGAATCCTATCGCCGCCAACAAGTCGGACTTGAGACTCAAGGCCTCGACTGGATTGCGATGCATCGCGATTTCGGGCGCGACGAAGATCTCGGCGGCGGCCATACCTATGCGAAGGGCTCGAGCGATCTGTCGTTTCGCAATCAATGGCGCGCCTGGAAGCGCTATATGATTGAAGGAGCGCGCTGAGATGTCCGCCGAACTCGCCCTTCATCACCGCGTTTCGCAGTTTCTGTTTCGCGAAGCGCGGCTCCTCGACGAGCGCCGCTTTGAAGAATGGAACGCGCTTTATCTTGACGACGGCGAATATTGGGCGCCGGCGACGCCCGGGCAGACCGACCCCTTCAATCATGTCTCGCTGATCTATGAAAATCAGCTGCTGCGAAAAGTGCGCATTGCTCGATTTTCGAGCCCCGTCGCCTATTCGCTGCAGCCCTTTCCGCGCACCGCGCATCTTGTGTCGAACGTCATGATCGACCGGCATGACCCGGCGACGGGCGACATCAAAGTCAATTCGCGATTCTTGATGATCGAATATCGCCGCGACGAACAGCGATTTTACGGGGGCGCTTACGAGCACGACCTTGTCGAGAAGGACGGCGCTTTGAGGATCCGCCGAAAGAAGGCCGATCTCGTCAATTGCGAGGGGCCGCTTCAATCGTCAAGAGTTTATTTTTGAGGCGGTCGAGTCCGATAATATTCCGTGTACAGACAATCAGGCGTCGCGAGACAGAATGTGGCTCATCGTGGCGTTGCGGGCGTTGAGCGGGCGAGTCTCGCGGGTGCGGAAATCGACATATTTGAACGACAAGGCTGACGCAGAGGAGAACTCGCCGATGACCGCCGCCAGAGCGGCGCGGCGCGGCGCCTTCATGAGAAAGAGCGCGTCGTCGCCCTCGCGGACGGGGCGCGTCGGATCGACCCAGACGATTTCGCCCGTCTTGAATCGGGGCCAAGCTTTGCTGTCGGGCGCGTAAAACCCATAGAGTTCGGCGGCGCCGACGGCGACGTGCGGGCGCGGCCGAAAGTCAATCGGCGGCGCGCCTCGATCAATCAGCCATTCGCCGGTCGGCGACGGGGAGGAGCGAAGGATCGGCGCTTGCGCCGGCGCGCCAAAGTCAAAGACGGCAGCTTCCTCTTGAAAGCCCGCCGGCGTCAGCGAGGCGAAAAACGCTTCCATGTTTGCGCGTTCGTCGGCGGTGATCGTGCGCTTGGCGTTGAGCATCTTGCTGACGATCGTCTCGTCAAGCCCGATCGCCCTGGCGAGGACCGCCTGCGAAGCGCTGTGTTCCTGAAGTTTCCTGCGAAGCCAGGCGACCGCGGTCTCCATCTGCCAAGCTTCCCTCGGTCCGTCTGCGAGATCGATTGCCGAATCAGCAAGAAACGCGCCAAAGACTTGCGATTTCAGCAATAGCGTTGCTAAGAAGGCGGGGCGTTGCAGGAACGAGGGGAGGAGGCGCATGGCGGACAGTGCGGCGGAGACCTCGCGGCTGCTGAAGGCTGTTCTTGATCGGCTCGCAACGCAAGACGCGCAGCTTGAGCGGGTCGAGAGCCGGCTGGAGCTTCTTCTCGCCGACCAGCGCGGGGCCGCCGAGAAGCCGACGCGGCTTCGGCTTTTTCTCGAAAACAAGCTGCCATAAATGGCGCTGGCGGCCAGCCGGCGCCGGCGGCGCGCAGGCTGGTCCGGCTCAGAAAATGCCGCTAGGAAAGCCGCGCCTTTCCCATTGAAGGATGCTGACCCAATCCCATGACCGACGCCCGCAAGATCAAAGTGAACGGCCGCGAAATTGAGGTCGCGCCGAACCTCACCCTGCTGCAGGCTTGTGAGGCGGCCGGCGAGGAAATCCCCCGCTTTTGCTATCACGAGCGCCTGTCGATCGCCGGCAATTGCCGGATGTGCCTGATCGAAGTGAAGGGCGGCCCGCCCAAGCCGGTCGCCTCCTGCGCGCAGAATGTGCGCGATCTTCGCAACGGGCCGAATGGCGAGCTCCCGGAACTCTTCACCAACACGCCGATGGTGAGGAAAGCGCGCGAGGGCGTGATGGAGTTCCTTCTCATCAACCATCCGCTCGACTGCCCGATCTGCGACCAGGGCGGGGAATGCGACCTGCAGGACCAGGCGATGGCTTATGGCCGCGACGGGTCGCGCTATGAGGAAAACAAGCGCGCAGTCGAAGAAAAACACATGGGTCCCCTGATCAAGACGATCATGACCCGCTGCATCCAGTGCACGCGCTGCGTCCGCTTCGCGACGGAAATCGCCGGCGTCGACGATCTCGGCCTTGTCAATCGCGGCGAGAGCGCGGAGATCACGACCTATCTCGAAAAGGCGGTGATGAGCGAGCTTACCGGCAATCTCATCGACGTCTGCCCGGTCGGCGCGCTGACCTCGCGGCCCTACGCCTTCAATGCGCGTCCGTGGGAGCTGACAAAGACCGAAACGATCGACGTGATGGACGCGGTCGGGTCGAATATCCGCGTCGATGCGCGCGGGCGCGACGTGATGCGCATCCTGCCGCGCCTTCACCCTGACATCAACGAGGAATGGATTTCCGACAAATCGCGATTCATCTGGGACGGTTTGAAGCGCCAGCGGCTTGATCGCCCCTATGTCCGCGGGAACGGCAAGCTGCGCGCCGCGACATGGGATGAAGCCTTCTCCGCCGTCGCCGCCAGGATTAGGGCGACGAAGGCCGACCGCATCGCCGCGATCGTCGGCGATCTCGTCCCCGCCGAGGCGATCAAGGCCCTGAAGGATTGGATGGCCGCGATCGGCTCTCCGCATACGGATTGCCGGCAGGACGGCGCGCCGCTTGGCGGCGCGCGGGAGTCCTACCTCTTCAATTCCGGCATCGCCGGGATCGAGCGCGCCGACCGGATTCTCATCATCGGATCAAATCCGCGCGTCGAGGCGCCGCTCGTCAACGCGCGCCTTAGGAAAGCCTGGCTCGCCAACCTCGCGATTAAAACTGCGCTGATCGGCGAAACGCGCGACCTCACTTACGGATATGATCGCCTCGGCGCGGGGCCGGAAAGCCTTGCGAAGGGCGCTGAATTCCTGAAGGGCGCCGAGCGGCCGATGATCATCATCGGGATGGGCGCGATCGCAAGACCGGACGGCGCCGCCGTGCTGGCGGAAATCGCGGCGCTCGCCCGCGAGGCCGGCGTCGTCAAGGAAGGCTGGAACGGCTTCAACATCCTGCATCTGGCGGCGTCGCGCGTCGCCGCGCTCGATCTTCAATTCCTGCCGAAAGCCGGCGGGCGCGATTTCGCCGGCATCCTCAAGGGCGTCGCCGAGCGGGCGATCGATGTCGTCTACAATCTCGGTTGCGACGAGTTCGATACGGCGAAACTCAAGGGCGCCTTTGTCGTCTATCAGGGCCACCATGGCGACGCCGGCGCGCGCCATGCGGATGTCGTCTTTCCGGGCGCCGCCTATGTCGAACAGGCGGGAATTTACGCTAATCTAGAAGGCCGCGCGCAACTTGCGGCGCGCGCGCATTTCCCGTTCGGCGACGCGCGGGAAGACTGGGCGATCATCCGCGCGCTGTCGGACCGGATCGGCAAGACGCTCCCCTATGACGATCTCTTCGCGCTCCGCCAGGCGATGATTGACGACGCGCCGGCGCTCGGCCGCATCGATCAGGGGCCGACGGGATCCGCGCCGCTCGATCTTTCGAAAGTCGGCGCAAAAGGCGCAATGTCGGGCGAGGCTTTCCGCTCTCCGATCCGCGATTTCTACATGACCAACCCGATCGCCAGAGCCTCGAAAACCATGGCGGAATGTTCGGCGGCCCTCTCCGGCCCGTCGATGCTGGCGGCGGAGTAGGCCTCGCCGCTTTTGTCAACCGTCCGATCCGTTTTCGGGCGCGGCCCTCGCCGCTGCAGCGCAGCATCGCTTGACGCTTGCACGCGTCCTTCGAGACGTTAGCATCCCTCGCCGGCGCGAGCCCCGGGGATCAATGGGCGCGCGCGGTTCGCGGGTAGGGCGATCATGATTAGCAATTTGAAGCGCATCGCCGCATTCGCGGCGGCATTCGTTTTCGCATCGATCAGCGCGGCCGGCGCCAATGACGGCTACGCGGCGCTCGGGGCCGGCGGCATCGTGCTGATGAATTCCGACGATGTCCGCATGGCGAGCGAAGATCTGTTCATCAGTGAAAAGATCATTCGCGTCAGCTATGTTTTCGTCAATGACAGCAAGGAGCCGATCACGGCGCGCATCGCTTTTCCGATGCCGTCGGAAGAGCTTTATGAATCCGGCGGGATCGCGGGCTATCGAATGTACGCGGGCCCCGGAAGCGCCCCGCTTGGCTTCACGGTCGTTGTCGACGGCAAGTCCGTCACCCCCGAAATCGAACGCAAAGCGTTCTTTCGGGGAAATGACGTAACCAAAGCGCTCAGCGATCTCGGCGTGCCGATTGATTATCCCAATGGCGGTCTCGATCAGCAATTGGCGTCCTTGCCGAAATCAACCCTCGATGCGCTGATCGCGCGCGGCCTCGCCAGTTACATGGAGGCCGATGAATATTCGGCGGCCCGTTACGATTTTTATTGGACAGTCCAGCACATCTACCATTGGGAGCAGGTTTTTCCCGTGGGGCGGCCCCTGAAGATCAAGCATGAATACAAGCCCGCGGCAGGCGCGGGCTACGACATGTTTTACAAGCCGGTCGCCGACGCGGCGGGATTTAAGGAACGGTTCAAGGATTATTGCGTCGACGACTGGATCGCCAAAGGCGTCGCCCGCCGGATCAACGCCGGGGTCGCGAAACTGCCGCCCGGCGAGCCTGACCAACAATCCTACATGATCGGCATCGGGGACGTCGATTACGTGCTGACGACCGCTGCGACCTGGAAGGGGCCGATCGGGCGTTTCAAGCTGACAATCGACAAGGGCGATCCGCGCGATGTCGTTTCGCTCTGCATGGGCGGTTTCGAAAAGACCGGCCCGACGACCTTCACCACTTGGCGGCGCAATTTCGAACCGGCGAAGGATTTGAAGATTCTGTTTTTGTCGTTCCGGTAGGATCGCGGCCGCCAGCCGGGATTGACGTTGTCGGCGGAACGCCGAGAGTGGAGAGATGCTCACCCTCTCCCCAGCGCGCGCGATCGTTTCCGGCCCGGCGGCGGTGTCGCTCCCGTGGATCGCGGTTGATCTTTTCGCGAAGTCAGGCTGGGGGCTTATCGCGCCGTTCGCATTCATCACCGCGATCGGCGCGACGCTCGCCTTCGGCGGCCCGTGGTTTCTGGCGACGCGCGCCGACAAATCCTTGAGTTCGCCTTTCGCGTATTTTCTGGTCGGCGCGGGGCTTGGCGTTGTCACAATCATGGCGGGCGCCTTCGCTTTTGACGCCGACTTGCCGGGCGATGCGATGAAGACGCCGCCCGACGGCGGTTGGGGACTGTATCCCTTGCTCGCGAGCCTTTGCGGCGGCGTTTCGGCGCTCGTCTCGCGGCTGGTTGGCGCGCGGTGGAAGTCGGAATGACCTCGCTCTCGCCGCAAACGGGCGATGACCGCGTCGTCGCGTCGATCCGCGCCAACATCGTCTTTGAAAAGATGATCGTCTCGGCGCTCGCCGTCGCCGGCGTCGCCGGCGCGGCGCATCTTTTGATCGGCGTCGGCGCCCGCGCGTTCGGCGGAACCTTGTCGCTCGCCGCCGCCTTCAATGCGGCGTTCGGCGCCGTCAGCTATGCGTGCCTGTTCTTTCTCGCCGGCTTTGCGACGGCAGCAGCGGTCGGCATTCCGCTTTTCAAATTCCTCGAACAGGCAAAGCTCCGGAAAGCTTGGCCCTATGCGCTTGCCGCGTTCATGGTGAGCTTCCTCATTCTCGCCGCGATCGGCCTTGCGCCGTCCTTTGAAGCGCCGGCGCGCGCGCTCTATCTCGCGCCGGGCGTTGCGGCGGCCGTCGATTTCAGCCGCAAGATGCGCCCGTTCTGGCGCGCCGCCGACGAGGCCGACGAACGCGCTGGCGCCGCCCGCTCGACGGTCAGCCGCCTCCACTGACGCGTCACTCAGTCGACGGGACACAGCGCGGACGCTTCTCCGTCGAGCGGTTCGTTTTTCGAAAGCGCGCCGCGCGCTTCGTTGAGAGCCGCCGGCGCGATCGGCTCCTTGAAGAACATTTCGAACAGACGCGCCTTGACCGGATCGTCGCCCGTGAACGCCCCTTCATGCGCGTCAAACGCGAATTTCGGCGACCCGTCGGTCGACGCCTTGCCGACTTCCGCTTGCGCCGCGACATCCTCAAGAAGCGCGGCGAGTCGTCCGAGATAGGATTTGTCGGTCATGATCGCGCCGTGACCGGGGACGATCGTCTCCGCCGGCATGCTCGCCAACTGGCGGATGACGCGCGCCCATTCCTTCGGATAGCTTCCAAAGCCATAGGGAACCGGCGCGACGACGATGTCGCCGGTCGCCAGCACTTTTTCTTTCGGCAGATAGAGCGCGAGATCGCCGGCGGTGTTGCCGAGGCCGGCGTAAAGCAGCGTCGCCTTCCGCTTGCCGAGGTCGATGGTCATCGTTTCTTTCGGCGCGATCGTCGGCGTCATCACTTTCATGCGCGCGAGCTGCGCCTTGTAGCCTGGATAGTCCGCGACCATGCGCGCGAAATAAGTCTTCTCAGCCTCGGAAAGCGCCGATCCGTCAAACCATTTTCCCGCCGCGACCGCGTCCTCGATTTCCTTATAGAGGCCGTCAAGTTCGGTCTCGCCCTGTTCGACGCGCCTTTCCGGTCCGTCCATCATCGCCGCGCAGGCGAATTCATGCGCAATGATATTAGCGTCGGGGAAGGCGTCGATGATCGGCGCGGCGCCGCGATGGTGGTCGCCATGCCAGTGGCTGATGACGAGGTGCGTCACCGGTTTTTTTGTCTCGGCGCGGATCTTTGCGAGAACCTGCTCGCCTTGCGCCGCGTAACCGCCGCCGTCGAAGACAAGAACGCCTTTCTTGCCGACGACGATCGTCGTGTTGGCGACGACGGGGTACCGCAGCGAATCCTCGCGTCCGCCGACGAAAACGCCCTTGGCGACCTCGCGCCATGTCAGTTCAAAAAGCCCCTCTTCGGCAAGGGCGGTCGTCGGCGCCGCAGCGAGGATAAGCGCGGCGATTATTCGGCGCATTGAGATCTCCGTCCATCGTTCACCTATACGACACCGCAGGCCGCGCGACGGCAGCAGCCATGCGACGGAACGCCGGCCGTTTGCGGCCAGATGAATAGGGCCGCCTGACATAGGACGGCGGCGGCAATCCTACGCGACCGCGGGGCGCGAGCGCAGTCCGTCGAAAACTGCGGAATGAAGACCGTTACGCATGCAAAGGCGCGTCTTATCAACAGACAACAAGCGCGGTTCCGACATCCCACCTGATGTGCTTAACCGCGGAGCTTGATCACGTCCGCCGAGCGCCCGAGCGCGCGCATCACCGTTTCGACGATGTGCGGCGCGTTGAGGCGCGCTTCCTCATACATTTTCGCCGGCGAGTTGTGGTCCTGATACCGGTCGGGGAGGGTCATCGTCCGCACTTTAAGGCCGCCGTCGAGAAGGCCTTCGTCGGTCATATAATGGAGCACCCAGGCGCCGAAGCCGCCGCGCGAGCCTTCCTCAATCGTGACGACGACCTCGTGATGACGGGCAAGCTGCCTGATCAATTCATGATCCAGAGGTTTGGCGAAGCGGGCGTCGGCGACCGTCGTCGAAAGGCCGTGCGTTTCGAGCGCGTCGGCCGCTTTCAGCGCTTCGGCGAGGCGCGTTCCAAGCGACAGGATCGCGATTTTCGTCCCCTCACGGACGATCCGCCCCTTGCCGATGTCGAGAACCTTGCCGATCTGCGGCAGGTCGACGCCGACGCCCTCGCCGCGCGGATAGCGGTAAGCGATCGGGCCCTCGCCGTAAGCGGCGGCGGTCGCCGTCATGTGGACGAGTTCGGCCTCGTCGGCGCAGGCCATGATGACCATGTTGGGGAGGCAGCCGAGATAAGCGAGATCAAAGGCGCCCGCATGCGTCGCCCCGTCGGCGCCGACGAGACCGGCGCGGTCCATCGGGAAGCGCACCGGGAGTTTCTGCAGGTCGACATCGTGCTGCACGCTGTCATAGCCGCGTTGCAGGAAGGTCGAATAGATCGCGCAGAACGGCTTCATGCCGTCGGCGGCAAGGCCCGCCGCGAAGGTCACCGCGTGCTGCTCGGCGATGCCGACATCATAGCAGCGGTCGGGGAAGGCCTGCGCGAACATGTCGAGCGAGGTGCCGGAAGGCATCGCGGCGGTGATGCCGACGATCTTCGGGTCTTTCTCCGCCTCGCGGATCAGCGCCTGTGCGAAGACTTTCTGATAGGCGGGCGCGTTCGACGCCGATTTGTGCTGCTTGCCGGACAGGACGTCGAATTTGACGACGCCATGGCCCTTGTCGGCGGCTTCCTCGGCGGGCGCGTAGCCCTTGCCCTTCTTGGTCACGACATGAACGAGAACCGGTCCGTCCTCCATGTCGCGGACATTTTCGAGAACCGGAATCAGATGGTCGAGATTGTGACCGTCGATCGGCCCGACATAATAGAAGCCGAGTTCTTCAAACAGCGTGCCGCCCGTCACCATGCCGCGGCCATATTCCTCGGCGCGCTCGAGCTTTTCATAGAGCGCCGCCGGAATGCGTTTCAGGAACTGTTTCCCGAGCTGGCGCACTTTCTGATAGGCCTTGCCGGAGGAGGCGCGCGCCAGATACGCGCTCATCGCGCCGACCGGCGGGGCGATCGACATGTCGTTGTCGTTGAGGATGACGATGAATTTGGTGCCGAGCGAGCCGGCGTTGTTGAGGCCCTCATACGCCATGCCGGCCGACATCGAGCCGTCGCCGATCACCGCGATCGCGTGGTTCTTCTTGCCCAAATGGTCGCGCGCGCGCGCAAAACCCAAGGCCGCCGAAATCGACGTCGCGGCGTGCGCGGCGCCGAACGGGTCGTATTCGCTCTCCGACCGCTTGGTGAATCCTGAAAGCCCGCCGCCGGTCCTAAGCGTTCTGATGCGCTCGCGCCGTCCGGTGATGACCTTGTGGGGATAGCATTGGTGGCCGACATCCCAGACGAGGCGGTCATCCGGCGTGTTGAAGACATAGTGGATGGCGGTCGTCAGTTCGACGACGCCGAGGCCCGATCCCAGATGCCCGCCGGTCTGAGAGACGGCGTCGATGACCTCGGCGCGCAGTTCGTCCGCGAACTGGCGCAGCTGGTTCTTCGCGAGCTTCCTCAAATCGGCCGGAAACTTCACCTGGTCGAGCAACGGCGTTTCGATGGCCATTGGACATCCCCTTCATCACACAGCGGGCTACTTGGTATTCCCCGTCAAGCGGCTTTTTACGGCGCAGCGGCAAGGATGGCCACCCCTTTGGGGCGGCTTTGGGGGCGGGATCTGGCCGATTGCAAGGCGGGTGCGGCGGGCCGGCAACCCATTTGTTCGCCACCAGGCGCTTCCTCAATATCGTCGCTCTTGTCACCAGGCTGCGGGCGGAAGCCCGCGCCGGCCGGCAGGGCAGGATCGCCGATCATCTGACGCGCCTCGACTTCGTCGTCCTCGATGAACTCGGCTGCGGTGAAATGCGCGAGGATCGGATGGATGTTCGCCGGATCAGGCCGGGCATTGTCCACTCTTAAAACCAGAATCGCATTCCGGCGACGAGCGAAACGGCGCTTGGGTTCTCGCCGGCGGTTCTGACGAAATCAGCCGTCTCGCCGACCGACCTTGTCCTGTTGACGCCGATATAGGGCGCGAACTGACGTTTGATCTCGTAACGCAGGCGAAGCCCAAGTTCGGCCGTCGAGAGTCCGCTGCCGACGCCGAGGGCGTCGACCGACTGGACGGCGAAATTCAGCTCCGTGCGCGGCTGGAGAATGAGCCGTTGCGTGATCAGGAGATCGTATTCGGCTTCGAGGCGGCCTGAGACGTCGCCTTCGCCGCTGATGAAGAGCGCGGCGTCGATCTCGAACCAGTAGGGAGCAAGACCCTCGACGCCGATGACGCCGAAGGTGCGCTCGGCCCCATTCTGGAAGTCATGGCGAACGCCCGCCTGCACGTCGAAATAGCGCGCGATGGGGCGCGACCACAGCGCCTGGACTTCGGCTTCCTCGATGCGGTCCGCATCGAAATCATATTCGATCTCGGTCTTGACCCAGAGCTTGTTGCGATCGGTTCCCCACCAGCCTTGGCCGTCGAAGAGGAGAAACGGCGACCCCTCATTGGACTGATATTCGAACCGGTCCGCGAGCGCGAAATGATTGAGCCCGCCGCCGTGCTCCTTGTAGAGCGTTTGGCGCGCTCGCGCCTGCGCGTCGCGGTCGTAAAAGGAATCGGCCTGCGCGCCCGGAACCGCGGAGCTTTGCGCGACAGCGCGCGCCATCGGCGCCGTCAGCGCGGCGCCGGCTGCGAAGCTGATCAACAGAAAGCGCTTCACCGTCCGCCTCCGTGGTCGCCGTGATCCATGCCCTTCATATCGTCCGGCTTGGTCGGTTCCGGAGCCGGTTTTGGCGCCGGCTTCGGTTTGGGCGCCGCGTTCGCCGGTTTTGATCCGTGTCCCATCGATTCATGGTCCATGCCGTCATGGCCCATTCCTGCGCTTGGCTTGCGCGCTGATTTCGGCTTCGGCTCATCGCGGTCGGACGCAGCCGCGCGCTTTAGCCGGCCGTAATGGTCGCGGATGGGCTCGCCGGCGCCGGGCAGCACAGAGACGATCTGCATCATGCCGGCATGCATGTGAAAGAGGAGGTGACAATGAAACGCCCAGTCGCCGGCGTTGGCCGTGAAATCGACAGCGAGCTTCTCGCCCGGCTTCACGTTGATCGTATGCTTTCGCGGCCTGTGATCCCCGCCGTCATTGACGACCTCGAAGAAATGCCCGTGGAGATGGATCGGATGCGTCATCATGGTGTCGTTGACCAGCCGCAATCGCACGCGCTCGCCTTCCGTGATCGTCGCCAGCGGACCGTCCGCGTCGGAAAGCTTCACGCCGTCGAACGACCACATGAAGCGCTCCATGTTGCCGGTGAGATGGATCTCAATTTCGCGCTCGGGATCGCGCGTGTCCGGATTCGCCTCGAGGCTACGGAGTTGCGCGTAAGTGAGGGCGCGATGCGGAACGTTTTCGAGGCCGAGTCCGGGCTCGCCGAGCCGGTTGGTCGGGACCATGGCGAGATTGTCGACGCCGGGCCCCTTCTTGTGGTTGTGCGCCGGCATCGGCTCGTCTGATATGCTGGGCATGGCGCCATGATCCATGCCGGGCATCGAGCCGTGGTCCATGGCCATGCCCATGTCCTTGTGCGTCAGCAATGGACGCTCACGGAGCAGCGGCGCTGTCGCGATCATGCCGGCCTCCGGCGCGAATGTCGCGATCGCCTGTCCTGAACGATCGATCGACTCGGCGACGATCGCGTAGGCGCGCGCCTTTTTCGGCTCGACGACCACGTCATAGGTTTCCGCGACGCCGATCTGGAATTCGTCTGTCTCGACCGGCTGCAAGTTGAGGCCGTCCGACTGCGCGACGATCATCGGCAGACCGGGAATGCGGAAATTGAAGATCGTCATCGCCGAGGCGTTGATGACCCGCAAGCGCACGCGCTCGCCGGTCTGAAAGAGCGCCGTCCAATTGTCGGCGGTCGAATGTCCGTTGATGAGATAGGTGTAGGCGGCGCCCGTCACGTCCGCGATATCGGTCGGCGACATCCGCATCCGGCCCCACATCGCCCGATCGGCGATCGTCGCGCCAAGTCCGTTCCGCCCCGCATCCTTGACAAAATCGACGGCGGTGCGCTGCTGGAAATTGAAAACCTCGTTGGTCTTTTTCAGCTTCGCGAAGAGCTTATGGGCGTGCGTGAACGACCAGTCCGAAAGGACGAGCACATATTCGCGGTCGGAGCGGATCGGATCGGCGCCGGCCGGATCGATGATGAGGGGCCCATAATGGCCCATCTGCTCCTGCAATCCCGAATGCGAGTGGTACCAGTAGGTGCCGCTCTGCGGGACCGCGAACGCGTAGGCGAATGTTTCGCCCGTCTTGATTCCCGGAAATGAAACGCCGGGAACGCCGTCCATCTGGAACGGGACAAGCAGCCCGTGCCAATGAATGGACGTGTCCTCCTCCAGCATATTCCGTACCCGGAGCGTGACCCATTCCCCCTCGCGAAACCGGATGAGCGGCCCGGGAAGCGTCCCGTTGGTCGTGATCGCATGACCGGCGCGGCCGCCGATCTCGACAGGCGTATGGCCAATCGCGAGGTCGAACTCGGTTCCGGCAAGCTCGAATATGCCCTTGTTGCCCCCGCCGGCGCTTTTCGCCCAGGCAGGAAGGAGCGCCGACGCTCCGAGCATCAACCCGCCGCCGGCGCCCGCCTCCAGCAAATGTCTTCGGGTCAGCATGCTTTCACTCCAAAGAGTTGTTACGAATGATCCTCGTGGTCCATTCCCGGCATTTTCTTGTGATCCATGTCGTCGATCTTCATGTCGCAGGGTTTACCCGACGCCGCCGCCGCCTTCATCGCGGCCTCATGCATCGATTTCATGCAGGCTTCATGCGCGCTCTCCTCGGCGTCCAACGCGCAGAGCGCGGCGACGCGGTGTGATTTGTCCTTTTGCGGAGCGAGCAGGAAATGAACTTTGTCGCCGACGGCGAAAGCGGCGAGGTCGACCGGCTTCAACACGCCGAGTTCCATGTCCATCGCCGGCCAGCTCAGTTCGGCGATCGGCTGGTGCGAAATCTTGACCCTCGACTTTGCGACATCGAGCGCCGTGATCGCGCCTTCGCCCATCGGCAGGCCGCAATGATCGGCGTGATCCATGGTCGCGTCCTTCGGCTCTTGCGCGGGATGGTCCATCTTGTGTCCGGCGGGCATGGCGTTTGCGGGCGCGCCGACAAGCGCGGCAGCGGCGCAGGCAGACAGAATCATGGTGCGGTTCATCGTGTTCTCCTTGAAAGGTTTTTTGACGGTTAAAAGCTGAGAAGATTGGCTGGCGCCGACGGCCGCGATTGCGACATGCGGCTGCCGGCGCGGAAATCGCCCGCGCCAGCGCGCGGGGCGGCGCGTCTCAGTTCAGAAGCCGGGTTTTCAGGGAGACGGGTGTCGCACCGGGCGGCGCCGCCCATCGAAGCCGCACCGTCGCTCGCAGGAACGACTGCTGCGAATTCGGCGACATGATGGCGTTCAATGACGCAATGAACGGAACCGTCGGCGCGGGAGCAGCGAGCTTGGCCGCATCGGGAGCGGCGGCGAACTGGACGAGCTGGCAATGTTCGCATGGAGCGTCGGAGGGGCCGTACGGGGCGCCGCTGTCCCCGTCGCCGTGGCCCGCGCCATGGTGCGAGTCTGCACCGGCGATTTTATGTGCGCGCCCGCTTGAATATTCGACTTCGCCGTAGCGGTCTTTCGCCAAATGGCCAGATTCGGCCGCGCATGCGCAGGCGACATGACCGATGCCGAACAGCAGCGCGGACAGGGCGACGAGGAAGGTCTTGAAGCCGCGCGGCATCCAAATCCGTTGAGGTCGATCGTTGACCAGTCTGACAAATCGATTATATATACCCCAGAGAGGTATATGTCAAATGGTTAAGCACGGCGTTGGCGCGATCGTGACGCGGCTGAAGCGCATCGAGGGTCAGGTCAGGGGCGTTATCGGCATGGTCGAAGACGACCGATATTGCATCGACATCATGACCCAGATCCAGGCGGTCAAGGCTGCGCTGAACAAAGTCGAAGGCGAGATCCTCAAGAACCATACGGCGCACTGCGTCGAGGAAGCGATCTCCAGCCGCAACGCCGCCGCCCAGCGCGAGAAGTTCTCGGAACTCGTCGACCTGCTCGGAAAGTACCGCGCCTGATTTTGGTGCGCCCGCCGCGAAATTGGACGCAGGCGCCGGCTTCGAAGAGGCCTTGTCGGTGAGAGTTCGTCGATGCTTATGGCCCCGTCGTCGCCCCTGAAACGGCGGCGCGCCCTGTGACCAGGCCGAATGTCGTCAAGACCACCGCGCGCTTGGCGCCGAGCGCCTGCAGTTTGCGGCGTAGAATATGCTTGGGCGCATCGCATCCCGTCCTCCAAATCATCACGTGATCGTGCAATCACACAAGATGATCCATCCTGTTGATTTGGCGCGCCTTTGCGCGCGAATTTGGTTTCCGCTTTCGCGCCCGGCGGTTTGTGTCTAGTTTGAAATCTTGCGGCGCTCGCCTGTGTCGCCAGCGCGCTGCGCGTCGGCGCCATCATCAAGGAAAAGATCGCATGACTCTGTTGAGACTTGTTATGTTGATTGTCATCCTGGCTGCGGCCGTTCCGCCGGCGTCGTCGAAGGCGGCGGACCCCGCTCTTTTCGGCGGATGGGCGGAGTCGAGCACGATGCGCGTCGACCATTCGGCTTGGGGCGCGTTTTTGGGAAAATACGTCGTCGCCTCTGCGGACGGCGTCAACCGGATACGATACGGCGCGGTGAGCGAAGAGGACCGGCGCTCGCTTGAAGACTACATCGCGCGGATGGCGGCGGTCGTTCCCACATCTCTCGGCAAGGACGAGGCCTTCGCCTATTGGGCGAACCTTTACAACGCGCTGACCGTCGACCTCATCCTCGAACGATATCCGGTCAAGAGCATTCGCGAGATCAAGCCGTCGCTGCTGGCGATCGGCCCCTGGAAAATGGTTGTCGTGGCGGTCAATGGCCGGGAATTTACTCTAGACGACATCGAACACGGCGTCTTGCGCGCCAACTGGAAAGATCCGCGCACACATTACGCCCTTAATTGCGCCTCGATCGGCTGCCCGAATTTGCGCGCCGAACCGTTTGTCGGCGAAACCCTCAACGATACGCTAGACCAGGCGGCGCGCGACTACGTCAATCACCGGCGCGGCGCGCATTTCGATCAGGACGGGCGGCTTGTCGCGTCGTCGATCTACAAGTGGTTTCGGGAGGATTTCGGCGGATCGGAACAGGGAGTCATTGACCATTTGCGGGCGTTCTCGGCCCCGGAATTCGCCGGGCGACTTCGCCAAACGCGCGACATCGCCAAATACAAGTACGATTGGACGCTGAACGACGCCGAATAGGCGGAGCAGTCGACGAAGCGCCCGCGATTTCCTGACCGATCGGTCGGCGAATGCGGCCGGAACCGAATGACCCCGCCGCCGGGGCGGCGGCGAGCCTCATGGTTAATTTGTAAACGGATGAAATCCCGCGCGGCGCGAAATCTTGCCGTGAAATACACGCAAATCGCCGCTTGAACGCGCGGCGGAAATCGCCACCTCCAGCGTTGATGCTGTGTCGGCGCGGCGACGAGCCGCGTCGGCGGCTCTTTGACAATCTGGATGGCCGCGGCGGTCCGGTTCCTTGAACTGTTCGTCGCGAGCGCGAAGCGGAAGTCGTCGAACGATCCGCTTTGCAAGCGAGCAACGCCCCCGCATTCCGCGGGTTTGGCGAATGCGAAGCCGTGCGCACCGCCCATTGACGCCGGCGCGACGGATTTCAGGTTCCGCTGCGGCTGCCGTCCACGGGAAAAGCCGAAAAAACCCAAGGCGGGCGCACGAGAAAGCAGGGCGTTTGGAGACGCATGAAGACTGGGCCCAAACCGACAGGCGGGCGGGGATTGTCCGGCAATTGCGGAAAGTCCGGCGCCCAAGCGGTGTCGGAAGCGAGGCGTGGAACCAGCGAACGCGACAGGCCGGCGCCGGTTTTCGGTTCCCACGATCCTCGATCATTCACCTAAGGAAGGGGCTGTTTCACTTCCGATCCAATCTGCTGTCGGCGTCGGCCCCATTCACGCCTTGCGTTTGCGCCAGAATAACCCTCGCTTAAACGCGGCGCCCTAGACTGGCCCTGAGGTTGGCGGGCGCTCCTTGTTGCGGGCGGGTGCGGCAACACCATATTAACCAGATCGCCGGAAAGCCGGCGGGAAACGCGACGTGATCGGGCTCTCTTCCGGTCGCTGAAAACGAACCAAGCTGACGAGCCAACCCAACGAAACAGACAGACGGAAGAGATCCATGAAGGACCCCCACGACATATTCATGAATACGCTGGTGCCGATGGTCGTCGAGCAATCGAGCCGCGGCGAGCGCGCCTATGACATCTATTCCCGCTTGTTGAAGGAGCGGATCATCTTCCTCTCGGGCCCCGTCCATGACGCGGTCTCGACCCTGATCGTCGCCCAGCTCCTGTTCCTGGAGGCGGAGAACCCGAAAAAGGAAATCGCCTTTTATATCAACAGCCCCGGCGGGTCGGTCTCTGCCGGCCTCGCGATGTATGACACGATGCGTTACATTCGCCCGGCGGTCTCGACGATGTGCATCGGCATGGCGGCCTCGATGGGCTCGCTGCTGCTGACCGCTGGGGAGAAAGGCATGCGCTACTCGCTCCCGAACTCCCGGATCATGGTCCACCAGCCCTCCGGCGGGTTCCAGGGCCAGGCCTCGGACATTGAGCGCCACGCCCAGGACATCATCAAGATGAAGCGGCGGCTCAACGAGATCTATGTCGAGCACACAAGTCAACCATATGATATCATTGAGAAAACCCTCGACCGCGACCATTTCATGTCGCCTGAGGAAGGGGTCGATTTCGGCCTCATCGACAAGGTCCTCGAAAAGCGGGCGTCCGCCGACGAATAGACGCTTCGCCCAAATCCCGACGGTTTCGTGATTTTAGGGTTACCTTCCGGGCGAAAAGTCGGCTTGATTGGCAGGTTGTGGTTGTGATCGAATATGGTGAAGGGCGGACCCGAAACGGCAAAGCGGAGGAGGATGGCGCGGATCGTGCAAATCTCCAGCATCCGCGTCGGGTCTCGTTCGAGGGCAAGGCCTGCGCCAGACCGGGTTCCCGGGTCGCCGGGACTCCTTCAGGGAGCTGTATAGCGTGAGCAAGGTAAGCGGAAAAAGCGGCGGCGAAGGCAAGAACACCCTCTATTGCTCCTTCTGCGGAAAGAGCCAACACGAGGTGCGGAAGCTGATTGCGGGTCCGACAGTGTTCATCTGCGATGAATGCGTCGAACTTTGCATGGACATTATCCGCGAGGAATCAAAGTCGTCGCTGGTCAAAGCCGGCGAGGGCGTTCCAAGCCCGCACCAGATCTGCAAGGTGCTTGACGATTACGTTATCGGTCAGAAGCAGGCCAAGCGCGTCCTCTCGGTCGCGGTGCACAATCATTACAAGCGCCTCAATCACGCATCGAAGAACAACGACGTCGAACTTGCAAAGTCGAACATTCTTCTTCTCGGGCCGACGGGGTCCGGAAAAACGTTGCTCGCGCAGACGCTGGCGCGCATTCTCGACGTGCCGTTCACCATGGCCGACGCGACGACGCTCACCGAAGCCGGCTATGTCGGCGAGGATGTCGAGAACATCATTTTGAAACTGCTGCAATCGGCCGATTATAATGTCGAGCGGGCGCAGCGCGGCATCGTCTATATCGACGAAGTCGACAAGATCAGCCGCAAGTCGGACAACCCATCGATCACCCGAGACGTTTCAGGCGAGGGCGTCCAGCAGGCGCTCTTGAAGATCATGGAAGGAACGATCGCCTCCGTGCCCCCGCAGGGCGGTCGGAAGCATCCCCAGCAGGAATTCCTGCAGGTCGATACGACGAACATCCTCTTCATCTGCGGCGGCGCCTTCGCCGGTCTTGAGAAAATCATCTCGAGCCGTCACGCCGGCACCTCGATCGGCTTCGGCGCCAAGGTCGCCGCGCCCGACGATCGCCGCGTCGGCGACATCTTGCGGACAATCGAGCCCGAAGACCTCCTGAAATTCGGCCTCATTCCGGAATTCGTCGGCCGCCTGCCCGTGATTGCGACGCTGGAAGACCTCGACGAGCCGGCGCTGATCCAGATCCTTACCCAGCCGAAGAACGCGCTCATCAAACAATATCAGCGGCTCTTCGAAATGGAGGATGTGAAGCTGACCTTCACCGAGGACGCAAAGTCGGCGATCGCCCGCAAGGCGATTGCAAGGAAGACGGGCGCCCGCGGTCTTCGCTCCATCATGGAGGGCATCCTCCTCGACTCGATGTTCGAGCTCCCCTCCATGCAGGGCGTCGCCGAAGTCGTCGTCAATGGCGAAGTCGTCGAAGGACGCGCCAAGCCGCTCCAGATTTACGAAGATCGCGGCAAAGAGAAAGCCGAGATGGACGCGACCGCCTGAAGCGGTCCTCGCGGACAGTCGATGCTGCAAGCCGGCGCCCTCGGGCGCCGTTTTGCTGACAGGAATTCAACAATGTGAAAGTCCGGGTTGAAACCGCGCCCCGGAACGCCACATGATGCCAGCGTTCGTCGCCTTGAGGGCAAGGCGGATCGCCCTTTCCGGACCGCCGCTCGTCGGCGAGGCGTTAAGGGTCTTCCGCTAGAGTGGGGGCGAACGCAGGAACCGGGCGCTTAGCCAAGGCCCAAGCAAGGATTGTTCATGTCTGAGATCGCCAAATACGCCGTCCTGCCGCTTCGCGACATCGTCGTTTTCCCGACGATGGTTATCCCTCTCTTTGTCGGCCGCGACAAATCCGTGCGCGCACTCGAACATGTGATGGAGCACGACAAGAAGATTCTCCTCGTCGCGCAAAAAGATGCAAGCGACAACGACCCCAAGGCCGACGGCATTTACGCGGTCGGCGTCATCGCATCCGTGCTGCAATTGCTCAAACTGCCCGACGGCACGGTGAAAGTGCTTGTCGAAGGCGAAGAGCGCGCGAAGGTCGAACGATTCACGAAGACCGACGATTATTTTGAGGCTGAAGCCTCGACGCCGCCGGAGATCGAGAGCGAGGACGCGGAGCTTGACGGCCTGTCGCGCTCCGTCATCACCCAGTTTGAATCTTACGGCAAACTCAACAAGCGCGTGCCGCCGGAAGTGCTGGTGTCGGTCAATTCAATTGACGATGCGGCGCAGCTCGCTGATACGGTCGCCTCGCATCTCAACATCAAGATTTCCGACAAGCAGGAATTGCTTGAAATCTTCGACGTCGCGCAACGCCTTGAGCGCGTCTATGCGCTGATGGAAGGCGAGATGAGCGTCCTCCAGGTGGAGAAGAAGATCCGCAACCGCGTGAAGCGGCAGATGGAGAAGACGCAGCGCGAATATTACCTTAACGAGCAGATGAAGGCGATCCAGAAAGAACTCGGCGAGGGCGATGAAGCCCGCGACGAGATCGCCGAAATCGAAGAGCGAATCAAAAAGACGAAACTGTCGAAGGAGGCGCGCGCCAAGGCGGAAGCCGAAGTCAAAAAGCTTCGCCAGATGTCGCCGATGTCGGCGGAGTCGACGGTAGTGCGCAATTATCTCGACTGGATGCTGTCGATTCCCTGGAACAATAAATCGAAAATCAAGCACGATCTTGAGAAAGCGCAGTCGATCCTCGACGCCGATCACTACGGGCTCGATAAGGTCAAAGAGCGCATCCTCGAATATCTCGCCGTGCAAAAACGCATGGGAACGCTGAAAGGTCCGATTCTGTGTCTCGTCGGCCCGCCGGGCGTCGGCAAGACTTCGCTTGGGAAATCGATCGCGGCGGCGACGGGGCGCGAATTTGTGCGTGTTTCGCTCGGCGGCGTGCGCGACGAAGCGGAGATCCGCGGACATCGCCGCACCTATATCGGCTCGATGCCCGGCAAGGTCATCCAGTCGATGAAGAAGGCGAAGAAATCGAACCCGCTCTTCCTTCTCGATGAAATCGACAAAATGGGCCAGGACTTCCGCGGCGATCCGTCGTCGGCGCTATTGGAGGTGCTCGATCCTGAACAGAACTCGACATTCGCCGATCACTATCTCGAAGTCGAATACGATCTGTCGGACGTCTTGTTCATCACGACGGCGAACAGTCTCAACATGCCGCAGCCGCTCCTCGACCGGATGGAGATCATCCGTATTCCGGGGTACACGGAAGATGAGAAGCGCGAAATCGCGCGCCGCCACCTGATCCCGAAGCTGATGAAGGATCACGGTCTCAAGGCGTCAGAGTGGAAGCTGACGGATGACGGGCTGATGGAGCTGATCCGGCGTTACACGCGCGAAGCCGGCGTTCGAAGCCTTGAACGCGAACTTGCGCGTCTCGCTCGCAAGGCGGTGCGCGAGATCGAGACCGGGAAAGCGAAAAAGGTCGAGATCACCGCGCAAAACCTCGGCGATTACGCCGGGGTCACGAAGTACCGCTATGGCGAAATCGACGGCGAAGACCGCGTAGGCGTTGTCACCGGGCTCGCCTGGACGTCGGTCGGCGGCGACATCTTGACGATCGAGGCTGTGAAGATGCCGGGCAAGGGCCGCATGACCCCGACCGGCAATCTCAAGGAAGTGATGAAGGAATCGGTTTCAGCGGCGTCCTCTTATGTGAGAAGCCGGGCGACGGATTTCGGCATCGAGCCGCCGGTATTCGACAAGACGGACATCCACATTCACGTCCCGGAAGGCGCGACGCCGAAGGACGGCCCGTCAGCGGGCGTCGCGATGGCGACGACGATCGTCTCCGTGCTGACGGGCGTGCCGGTTCACAAGGATATCGCCATGACGGGCGAGATCTCTCTTCGCGGCCGCGTTCTCGCAATCGGCGGACTCAAGGAGAAGCTGCTGGCGGCGCTGCGGGCGGGCATCAAGACGGTGCTGATCCCTGAAGAAAACGAAAAAGATTTGGCCGAGATTCCGGACAACGTGAAGAAGGGTCTGAAGATCATCCCCGTCGGACGCGTCGACGAAGTGCTCGCACACGCTTTGACCCGGCCGCTCACGCCGATCGAATGGTCGGAGCCGGTGTCGCCGCCCATCGCCAAAGAGGTCGACGCCGGCGACAACGTCGTCACTCATTGATTTTCAAAGCCTGAAACAGCGCCTTCGGGCGCTGTCTTTTCATTCCTGACCGCCTTATTGTTGTGGATGAAGGACAGCCGAAGGGGCCAGATCGTGACTTGGCTGGACGATCAATTCCTTCATCTGCTCTCCCGACTGCTGTCGTCCGTCATCAAGCGCGGCTCGCTCGTGATGGTTGACGCTTCGGGAGCCGAACGCCGCTTCGGGTCGCCGCCCGGGCCGAGCGTCCGTTTTCGTCTGCATGACAAGGAGCTCTATCGAAAAATTCTGTTGAACCCGGAACTGGCGGTCGGCGAAGCCTATATGGACGCTCGTTTTGAGATCGTGGACGGATCGCTTGGCGATTTCCTTGAAATATTCCACATGAACAGCGCAAATTTGCGCGCAGCGCCGACGCAGCGGGCGATCGGCGAAATCTTGCGGCGGACGCGCTTGCTACAGCAGCATAATCCGGTCGGCCGCGCCCAGCGGAACGTCGCCCATCATTACGACATCTCGAACGACTTTTATAAGATGTTCCTGGACGAGGATTTGCATTACTCATGCGCCTATTTTGAGCGTGACGGCCAATCTCTCGAAGATGCGCAACAGGCAAAGCTGCGACATGTCGCATCAAAGCTCCTCCTTTCGCGGGGGATGCGCGTTCTTGATGTCGGAAGCGGGTGGGGCGGGCTCGCGATGCGCCTCGCCGAATGGCGCGGGGTCGATGTCCTCGGCGTCACTCTTTCATCGGAACAGGTCACGCTTGCAAATGAGCGCGCGCGAGCGCGCGGGCTACAAGACAAGGTCAGCTTCCGGCTTCAGGATTATCGCGATGTCGAGGGGAGGTTCGACCGGATTGTCTCGGTCGGCATGTTCGAACATGTCGGCGCGCCGCATTTCGACGAATTTTTTTCAAAGATCCGCGATCTGCTCGCCGACGACGGGGTCGCCGTCATTCATGCGATCGGCCGCAAGGGAACGCCGCGGGTGACCGGACCTTGGATCAGGAAATACATTTTTCCCGGCGGCTATTCGCCCGCGCTCTCCGAAACGCTGGCCGCGATTGAAAGGACCGGTCTTTGGGTCTGCGACATCGAAGTCCTTCGGTTGCACTACGCCGATACGCTGAAGGAATGGCGTCGGCGGTTCCTTGCCCGCCGGGAGGAGGCGCGCGCCATGTTTGATGAGCGCTTTTGCAGAATGTGGGAATTCTATCTGACAACCGCGGAATTCGCCTTCCGGGCCAGCGGCCATATGGTTTTCCAGATTCAACTCGCGAAATCGCATGCGGCGATTCCAATCCGGCGCGACTATATGCGGGAAGAAGAGCGCGCGCTGAAACACGCCGGCGCTTGATCGGAGAATTGGGGCGGATGAGAACAAAAAAAGCGGCTCAACGTGAGCCGCTTGTTTGATTTGACGGGAAGGGGATGGACTTCCGGTTTATCCGACCGTTGCAATCGCCGCCGGCACTGCGACCACGATCGCGGCGATCGCCATCGCCAGATACAAAACGCCGCGCGCCAATCCGCTGAAGTCAACGCTGTGGTGACCAGCATGAGGACGAGAAATAACTGCCATGACTCACTCCTTACTCAAAAACAGGACGCTCGGCCGCCGGCACTATTACCCTTGGTTGTCATCCAAATGAGACAAAAACGTCATCGAACTGTCATATAACCCAGGGAACGCCGTTGCGCAAGGGGAAAATTTGGCTTTGAGTTGAATTATCATGTCTTTCAATGCGTTAACGGCCAAGAACGGCTTGCCGCGGCGATTTGTGTTTGGCCCAGTCCTTCCGGCCTTTGCTCGGGGGCGCTAGGTAGTGGTCATGGCTGACACGAAAAAAGACGCGATTCCGGCGGAGATTTGCGTCTCCATGGATGAAGTCAGAACCGAAATTGACCGAATTGACCGGGAGTTGGTCGCTTTGGTTGCTGCGAGGCAGCGTTATATTGAGGCGGCGGCGCGGATTAAGGACGCCGAAAGCGAAGTCCGGGTCGAATGGCGGATCCGCGATGTGGTCGGCAAAGTGCTCGCCGCCGCTGAGCACGAGGGGCTTTCGAGGCGGATTGCGGAGCCGGTTTGGCGCGAACTCATTGAACGGTGCATTGAGCACGAACGGGACCAATGGCGGGCATTGAGGGCGTCGACAACTGTAAAAAAAGCTTCCTGATTGTCGCGTTCGGCGATCGAATCTCGGCAAATCGATGTAGAGCAGGCGCCGGACATCATTTTCGGCGTCAGTGATAATGAGACCTAGCGCTTTGGAATCCCCTGCAAATCCGGAAAGGGCATCAAATGAACAAGAACGAATTCATCGATCGGGTCGCAGACCTGTCCAATATGAGCAAGGCCGACGCGACGCGCGCGGTGGACGCCGTATTTGATGCGATCACCGCCGCCTTGAAAAAGGGCGACGACGTACGGTTGGTCGGCTTCGGCACGTTTTCCGCAACCAAACGCAAGGCGCGGGAAGGCCGGAATCCTCGCACCGGCGAGACGATCCAAATTCCACCTTCGACGCAGCCGAAATTCGCGCCGGGAAAGGGCCTCAAAGACGCGCTGAATTGATCGAACGCCCGAATTGTCGACTGTGAGTTAGTTTTGGCGGCGGCTGTGCGGTCTCGGGCGGACGCTGTTCCTCCTCGACCGCGCGCTTCTTGATGCTGCATGATTGACGGGTTAATGGTCGCCCGCGGGACGGTCCTGAAGGCGTTGGGTCGATCGTCAGCTCGCTGCGCATGGATTTGCGCTTATGGCGCCGACAAAGGTCGGGCGGTTAGCTCAGTTGGCAGAGCGTCTGGTTTACACCCAGCAGGTCGGCGGTTCGAACCCGTCACCGCCCACCACCAAATTGCGCCGGGCCGAACCGATGATTGTGATTGTGATGCGATCGCTTATTTCACCGACCCTTCAAACGGCGCGTTTTCTTGAATTGTCACAATACCGGGACCATCCGTCTCAAACATTATGGGATCGCCGGCCTCATCGTTGAAAGGGCCAAGGTCTTGGACCTTGCCGCCGCCTCTTGGTGCAAAATCAATTTGGTATCGGCCCGCCGGCAGGCCTTCGACTGAATAGGGACCCCCGCTATTGGTGAGGATCGCCACCATATGGCGCCCATCACTGTTCTTGAACGCGAGCGGCCGCGCCGTCGATGATAATGCCCGCGCTTCAAGGCGAACCGCGCCTTCACGGACATGACGAAACACCTGCGCCATCGCAACGACATCGGGCTTGATCGACAGGGCGTCGTGCTGGAATGCGAGAAGATATCCGGGCTTCGTCCTTCCAGAGGCGTCCGTCTTCGCCGCCGCTCCATAGCGTTGCCACGCGGCGGCGCCGGCTTCGATGTCCGAAAACAGATGATCGACGCGTCCCTGAACATATTCCAGCATTTCAGTCGAAGCGCCCGCTTCTTTCGCTCGAGCATTGATTCCGGCCAGCGCGCCTTCGGCGCGCGGCCCATCGTAGCGATGATAGGAAATCACATTGAGCAGGCTGAGCGCTCGCTTGTTGCGCGACAGATCGTCAAAATAACGCGCCGCGCGGCCCGCATGCGCGGTTGACGGCGCGATGTAGCGAGGCCGCAATCCGCGCGCCGCGAGTCTTTCGTTTGTCGCAACCAGCGCGTCTGCAATCGCTCCGCCCGACCAACGATCGGTATTGTCCGGCTCTAGGATGATTTCGACGAAATCGGGCGTAATTCCGTACTTGTTCGCCAAATGCAAGGCGGCCGCGTCGATGAGTTCGGCATATTCGGCGGAATTGTCTGCATGCGACAGCCGGCCCTTGAGTTTCGTCCACTTGAAGTCGACATAACACAGGTTGACGATGAGCCTTTCGCCGCGCGCCTCAAGCAGGCGCTTCATCGGCACCGCCAGATTTTCTACGTAATAGTCGAGCGCTGCGAATTGAAAGCCGCCCGGCGCAAGCGTCTCCGGATCGTTATTGTCGTTAATCTTTTCGTAAAGATGGTCCTTAAATTGTTGATATCCGATTTCGCCGGTCGTGAATTTCCTCCAATAGTCCGTCGGGTTTTCTGCGCCGCTCGCGATTTCCAGCCGGATCCGATTTATGCCGACGTCTTTGACCAGGGCCTTGGCGATATCCTCCCGATGGGAAAGCCAGGAACCGTCATAGCGGTGATTTTCCTTATCCATCTCCCAAATGCGCGGCGCAATTTCCCAGCCGGTCATCGTCTGATGGGTCACGCTTGGGTCAATGAGAATGCGATTGTTGTCGGCCGACGCGGAACAGGCGAGCGACAATGTCGCGGCAGCCAGAAGCAGTGCAAGGCGGCTTTTCATCGACAGTCCCCTTTTGGCGCAATCGCGACAATAATCTGATTGTCCAGTGCGGACGAGCGCGGCGTCACTGGCCCGAAAGATCGAGATCCGCCCTCTGGTCGCCTTTACGGGGATTCGGTTAACCATTCTTGGCGAGGATTTGCGCGCGATTTCTGGCCTCTACCTTGCTTTCAAAGGGCGTCATTGACCTTGAAGAGCAAATTGTATGAACAAGCCGCTGGAACGAGAATTGACGAAGATTTCGGGATCCAATCTGATGCAGAAAGAATTGGCGGTCGTCGTCCCGGCCTTCAACGAGGCGAAAGCGATCGGAGCGACGATTGGCGCGCTCAGGTCGATGCTGGAGCGATCAAGGATCGACGGCGAGATCATCGTCATTGACGACGGCTCGAAAGACGGAACGGGCGACGCCGCCGAGGCGTCCGGCGCCCGGGTGATCAGGCTTGAGGAAAACTCCGGATATGGCTACGCGCTCAAGACCGGGATCGCCGCAACTCAATCGAAGTTTGTCGCAATTGTCGACGCCGACGGCACGTATCCTGTCAACAGGATTGCGGACATGCTCGAACTCTGCCGCAATGCTGACATGGTTGTTGGGGACCGCGGCGCGGCGATGAAGAATGTGCCGCTCATCAGGCGACCGCCGAAGTGGATTCTCAATACGCTTGCAAACGTTCTCGCGCGGCGGAAGATTCCGGATCTCAATTCCGGTCTCCGCGTCTTCAAGCGCTCGTCCCTTGAGCGCTTCGTTCAGCTACTGCCGGACGGTTTCTCGTTCACGACGACGATCACCCTGTCGATGATGTGTTCGAATTTGCGCGTCGTCTATACGCCGATCGAATACGCCAAACGCGTCGGACAATCGTCGATGAAGCCGACGGCGTTCTTCACCTTTATACTGCTTGTGCTGAGGATCATCGTGTTTTTTCAGCCGCTGCGCGTATTCATGCCGCTTGGCGGAGTTTTATTTCTGCTCGGAACAGCCAAATTCGCGTATGACATCACGAAAATGAATTTGTCTGAAAGCGCCATTTTCGCGCTTCTTGCAGCGCTTGTCGTCTGGTCGCTCGGGCTGATTGCGGACATGATTTCTCGCCTGCATCTTCGACCGCAAACCCAAAACGACTGAAATGACGATGCGCGGCGCGACAAATGACAAGAGCGCGAACCGATTGCGCGGATTGTTTCGCGTCTGCGTATCCGCGCTTGCGCTCATCGTGCTGCTGTTTCTTGTTCCTGTCGGCGATCTCATTGCGAAAATTGCGGGCGTTTCGCCGGCGCTCTGGGCGGCGGTTCTCGTCGCATTCCTTCTTGGTCATGCGGCGTCCGCAGCGAAGTGGCGGTGGATGATCGGCGGCGATATCAGCTATCCTCGCGCGCTCAAGGCGCATTTCGCGGGACTTGCCGCAAACCTTGCGCTTCCGGGCGTCGCTGGCGGCGATATTGTGCGGGCCGGGCTTGTCATGAAAGGCTCCGGCCGCAAGACGGCGCTCGCGGTCGGTTCGCTTGCGGATCGGCTTATCGATACGGCTTCGCTGATATTTATAGCCGCGATCGGCGCCATATGGCTTAGCGCACGCGGCGGCGTTGATCCGATCGGGCTGGGCGTTGCGGCGGCGCTGACCGCCGCGGTCGGATTCTTTGGCGTGATTTTCATAGGGCCGCTCGCCGGCCTGATCAGGCGTCTTCCGCCGCGCGGCAAGATTGGCGATGTCGCGTCCGATGTCGCGGACGCATTTGAAAATCTTTCGGCGAAGCCCGGCGTTCTCGTCGGGTGCGCCTTGATGTCATTCGGCGTGCAATTCGCTTTCGCATTGCTCAACGGCCTCATTGCCCAAAATCTTGGGGCGGGGACGTCTCTGTCGTCCTGGGTCTTTGCATGGCCGCTTGCCAAACTTATCGCGACGCTCCCGATCAGCTTCGGCGGCCTGGGCGTGCGAGAGGCCAGCCTTGCCGGCCTGATGACGCCGCTTGGATACCCGGCCGCAGGCGTTGTCGCAGCCTCTCTTGTTTGGCAAACAATCCAGTACGCCGCCGGCGGCATAGGCGCGCTTGCGCAAATGGCCGGACGAAACTCAACGCCCGCGGCGGCGGAGACAAATCGTGGATGATGTTCGCGAGACCATGCGTGCGTCGCCGCCTTTAGCCGCCACGAGGCCGCGGATCGCCGTTCTCGGCGGCGGACCGGCGGGATTGGGCGCGGCCTGGCGTCTCGCCAAGGAAGGCAAGGCGGTCGTCGAGCTATTCGAAGCGGGCGCGAGGGTTGGCGGAAACGCCGGCAGCTTCGAAATGGAAGGCGTCGCCTGCGACTATGGGAGCCACAGGCTGCATCCCGCGTCGGACCCCAATATCCTCGCCGACATCAAATCGCTCCTCGGCGATGATCTGTTGTCGCGGCCGCGCCATGGGCGCATTCGCCTGAAAGACGCATGGATTCATTTCCCTCTGAAACCGGTTGATCTTGCGACGAAGCTGCCGACGCCTTTCGCAGCGTCGCTGTTCCTAGACGCGGCGACCGCCAAGGTCCGCGCCGGCAAGCTCGTTCCTGAGACTTTTGGATCAGTCTTGCTTGCCGGGCTTGGCCGCACGATGTGCGAAAGCTTCTACTTTCCGTACATGAAGAAACTCTGGGGTCTTGGACCGGACGCCCTCGCCTCGACGCTTGCGAAACGGCGCGTTTCCGGGAGTTCTCTCCCTAAACTGATGCGCAAAATATTTGCGTCGCTGCCAGGCCTCAAATCGCCGACGACAGGCAAATTCTATTACCCGCGCGGCGGCTTTGGACGGATTTGCGACTCTATCGCCGGCGCAGCGATGGAGGCGGGCGCAAATATCCGGTTGAATGCGCGCGTCGAACGCATTTTAATTGTCAATAATCGCGTTTGCGCGGTTGAAATCATTGAAAATGGCCAGACTGTTCGAATTGACGCGGACGCCGTTTGGTCGACATTGCCGCTGACGACTCTTGTGAAGGCCGTCGGGACGGCAGCGCCGCAAGACGTAAGGGACGCCGCCGCGGCGATCCGGTTTCGAGGAATGATCCTCGTCTACCTCGTCCTGGAAACCGACCAGTACACAGAGTTTGACGCGCACTACTTTCCTGAGCTTTCAATTCCGATTTCCCGGCTATCGGAGCCGAAAAACTATTCCGGCGCCTCCCAGCCGCGCGGCGCGACCATTCTTTGCGCCGAACTGCCAAGCGATCCTGGCGATCAATATTGGTCGATGGACGACGCCGCGCTCGGACGGGCGTTGTACGAGTGGCTCGGCGCCGCGGGATTGCCGCAATCCGCCAAGATACGGCGCGCGTTTACGAAGCGGCTCTCACATGCCTACCCGGTCTATGACCGTGACTATGAGCGGCATTTTTCGACGCTCGACAGGTGGATTGAAGGCGTCGAGGGGTTGCTGACATTTGGCCGTCAGGGCCTGTTCGCGCATGACAACACTCACCATGCGCTTGCAATGGCTTACGGCGCCGTTGACTGCGTGAAGGACGGCGTTTTCGACAGGGCGAAATGGGCAAGTCATCGTCAGGAATTCCTCACTCACGTCGTTGAGGACTAAAGTGGCAAACGGACCGCGCGCGTCAGTTCCAATACTCACCTACCATTCGATCTCGGAGGAGCCTGGACCGACGAGCATCGCTCGCGCGGTTTTCGACTCCCAGATGGCCGCTGTGGCGGAGTTGGGCGTCCGCGTCGTCGGGCTCGACTGGGCGGTGAAATGGCTGCGTAACGAGGCAACGTTGAGTGAGCGCACGATCATCATCACGTTTGATGACGCTTTCGAAGATTTCGTCGAAGGCGCTCATCCCATTTTGAGGCGATATGGTTTTCCCGCCTGCGTTTTTGCGCCGACGGCGATCATTGGCGGCGTCGAGAACTGGTATGGCGCCAACGCGGCGCCGCGCCGGCTGATGCGGTGGGAGGATGTTCGCGCGCTATCTTCAGAAGGCGTCGCATTCGGATCGCACACGCGCACGCATCCGGATTTGACAAGACTGGATGACGCGGCTCTCGAACATGAGCTCTCGGGCAGCCGTCGCGAGCTTGAAGACAAGCTCGGCAAGCAGGTCGACCATTTCGCCCCGCCCTATGGACGAAGCAATCCGGCGGTCAGGCGAGCGATCGCCCGGCACTACGCGCTTTCCGTCGGAGTCGCGCTAGGGGAGGCGACAAAGGCTTCGCCGGTTTTCGATCTGCCTCGCATTGAAATGCACTATTATCGCGACATCAAGCGGTGGCGTAGTTTCCTGCGCGGCGAAGGCGGTCTCTATTTTCAGACGCGGCGCATTGCGCGCGGACTGCGTGAAGCGGCGACGCAGCTGGCGCGACAAGCGGCTCATTAGGAACGACGATGGCCAAAGCAAGTTCGGAAGGCATTCTGTTGAGACTCGCTCGGAAGATATTGCCGCAGCGCGCGCGCGCCGGCATCGTTGATATTCAGCGCGAGCATGGTCTGCAATGGCCGAGAACCGGCGCCGTCAAGTTTTCCGATTTGCGCCGGCTTACTCCAATCAGCCCGATTTTCGGAATGGAGCGCGGCAAGCCGATCGACAGGCGTTATATAGAAGCTTTTCTTGCTGAAAACGCCGCTGACATTCGCGGGCGCGCGCTTGAACTTGGCGATGCGACCTATATCAAACGATTTGGCGTCGGCGTGACGCAAATTGACGTCCTGCACGTTGTTGAAGGAAATCCCGAGGCGACGATCATCGCCGATCTGACAAATGCGGATCATATACCGTCAGAAGCGTTCGACTGCATCATATTCACGCAAGCGCTTCAGATGATCTACGATATGCGCACAGCCATGCGGACCCTTTATCGCATCTTGAAGCCGGGCGGGGTCATCCTTTTGACGACGCACGGAACGAGCAAGATCGCACGCCGGCTCGGTCGCGACGCTTGGGGAGAGTATTGGCGTCTGACCGCACAGGGCGTCACAGCTCTCGTCAATGACGTCGCCCCGTACGCCGACCTGACGGTCAAAAGCTATGGCAATGTTTTGACGGCTTCTGCCTTTCTCTACGGCCTTGCGGCCGAAGACCTCGAGCCCCGTGAGCTGGACGCACAGGATGAGGATTTTGAGGTCATTCTTGGCGCGCGCATTCGAAAGCCGGCGGACGCCGCTCAATGAACGTTAGCCGTTTTCGAACGATTACATTGCTCGACACCTCGGTTTCCTCAACCAATGTCGGTGATGAAATCATCATGGAAGCGGTGAGACATCAACTCGCACCAGTGATTTCAAATGATTACGTCAATCGAGTGGCGAGTCACGAAACGATGTCCGCAAAGAGCCGCGGCATGATTGCAAAATCCGACTACGTGATCGCTGGCGGCAGCAATCTGCTCAGTTCGCATGCTGGATTGCGGTCAGTTTGGAAGCTTTCGCCGCTTGACGCCTCCTTGGGGCGGAAATTCGTCATGATGGGCGTCGGTTGGTACCATGATCAGGGGGCGCCGGACCCCTATACTGCTTGGCTCTTCAGATCATTGTTCGCGCGCGACCGCCTGCATTCCGTCAGGGACGGCTACACAAAGCGGAAGTTGGAAGCGCTTGGATTCGACAATGTGGTCAACACCGGCTGCCCGACTCTTTGGGAGTTGCCGGCCGATATCAATCAGACGACGCCGCAGAAAAGAGCGCGCAATGTGGTGACGACGCTAAACACCTATATGAAAGACAGACGCGCCGATTCCGATATGTTGGCGCTGCTGCAAAGAAAATATGATCGCGTCTATGCTTGGGTCCAGACATATTCCGATCAGGCGTATCTGCGCGAGCTGTTTCCTTCGATTGAACTGATCGCGCCAAACCTCGCCGCCTTCGACGCAGCATTGGCGTCAGATCTCGATCTAGATTATGTCGGCAATCGACTTCATGCCGGGATCCGCGCGCTGCAAAAACGCCGCCGAACGATCATCATCGAAATTGACAATCGCGCCCGGGAAATGGGTCGAGATTTCAATCTTCCAACGGTTGCGCGCGACGATCTGAAAGGCCTTGAGGCCAGGATCGAACACCCTGAGCCCTTGAACATCATTCTGCCGCGAGGCGAAATCGATCGTTGGCTTGGTCAGTGGTCATAAGGCTGCCGAGGCCATGCAATTCTTTCTTCTTAAAATCGCCGGCAGCACCTGGGAGAGTCGCGCGATTGCGGCCGTCATCGGTTTGGCCCTTGTCGCCCGCCTCATCAATCTGAACGCCGGCCTGTGGTACGATGAGATTCTGACGCTTACCCAATCGGTCAGGCTGCCGCCGGCGACATTGATCGAAACATACGGCTCGCTCAACAATCACGTGCTGTACACTTGGCTGGCCAAAGCTTTCGTCGCTCTTGGCGGCGAACAGGCTTGGGTGCTGAGGACCCCAGCGGTCATATTCGGCGTCGCTTCGGTGGGTGCGGCGTGGCTCGCCTTTCGCGAGACCGGGTTCCGGTGGGCGGCGATTGCTGCGGCGGCGCTGCTTGCAGTCTCCTATCATCACGTATGGTTTTCCCAAAATGCGCGCGGGTATACGGGACTGCTCCTCTTTACGACGCTTGCCGGTTGGGCGCTTCACCGGGCCGTCACGACAAGCGAGCGGCGATATTGGTTCTATTACGCCGCGTTTTTTGCGTCGGCGATGCTCGTTCATTTGTCGGCTGCGTTTCTCCTGCTTGCCCATGGGCTGACTCTCCTCATCCACGGCGCGATTGTCGCGCGCAAACGGGCGCAGACAAGTTTTTGGGGATGGCTTGCGGGGCCGCTGATCGGCTTCGGTCTGGGCGCGCTGGTCGTCCTTGTCGTGTTTGCGCCGATGATCGGCGGAATGGTGAGCGAGTTTTCAGATGTCGCCGGCTCGCCGGGCGAAACCGCAAAGGGCGTCGCCGAGTGGAAGAGCCCGGTTTGGACCATGATCGAGACTGTCAAAAGCTTTGGCGTTCTTGGCCTTGTCATGCCGATTGCGGCGGTCTTTTCTTGCATCGGCATTTGGCGAATGTTGCGCAGCGCGCCCTGGATCGCCGCACCCTACTTGATCCAAATTCCGTTGACTTTCGTGATCTTGACGATCTTGTCGATGCGAGTCTGGCCGCGGTATTTCTTTATCGATATCGCCTTCGTGATGACAGCTGTCGTTCTCGGCGCATTCGCATTTGCGGATTTCGTCGCTCATCGATTGAAACTCAAGGAGCGGCTTGGCGTCGACGCGACCGCGCTGAAGATCGCCGGTGTCGCCGTTATGGCGGCAATTTCGATTCCGCTTCTCGTCAGAAATTACGAGCGTCCAAAGCAGGATTTCGACGGCGCATTGGCCTTGCTGCAGGCGCAGGCGGCGGCGGACGAGGTGACGACGCTCGGATTGGCGTCGCTTTATTTTAACGACTATCGCGACCTTCGCTGGCGAATGATCACTACTGAAAAGGACTTGACCGTCAGCGCCGACGCCCGGCGGCTTTGGGTTGTCGCCGCGTTCCCCGCGCATGCCGAAGCGCATTTCCCGGATGCGACGAGTATGTTGAGATCGGAATTTGACGAAGTCGCGCGGTTCGAAGGAACGCTTTCCGGCGGGGACATCGTCGTCTATCGGTCGCGCGAACAATGAGCGCGCCGCCCAACCCGGGAATTCCGTCGAACCCGAAGCGACCTCGATTGAGCGTCGGCCGTCTGATCGACGATTTCTTCGTATTGGCGACCGGGCAATTCCTGGCCAAAGTGTTTGGGTTTCTGGCGTTCGCCTGGCTCGCGCGCATGCTGACGCTTGAAGACTACGGCGCGGTTGAAACGGCGGTCGGCATGGCTGCGATTGGCGCCGTCGCTTTGGAAATGGGTACAGGATCGATCGGCGTTCGGCGCATTGCGCAGAAGGAATCGCGTCCGCATGTTGTGCTTGGCTCCGTAATTACGGCAAGACTCCTGCTTGCCGTCGTGATCGCGCCGGCGCTGGCGTTCAGCTATGCCGCGCTCACGGCGCAATCTATGCCTGATGGGTTGTTCTGGCTGTTCGCGGTCAGCCTTCTTGCATTCCCATTCAATCACAACTGGTTTTTCCAGTCGCAGGAGAAAATGGCTGCTGCCGGCTTCGGACAGACGCTAAAAATGGGCGTCTTCCTTCTGGCGATTCATTTTCTAGCGCCGGCGCAAAACGGCGTTCTCCAGGTCGGCGTCGCGGAAATAATTGCGGTAGCGACGATGGCGCTTTGGTATTCCGCGCTGGCGTTTCGACGATTGAGGCCCCATCGGCCGGTTTACGATCTCAATTCTGGCGCGGCGCTCTTGCGGGAAAGCGGGCCGCTCGGCGGTTCCGCTGTCGTCAATGCCGCGGGCCAGTACATCCCTTTGGTGATTGTTGCCGCGGTCTCGACCGCCGCAGAAACAGCGGAATTCGGCGCCTCGCAGCGCCTGATCGTCTCCTTGATCACGTTCAGCTTTGTCTATTATTTCAATTTGTACCCGCTGCTCGCGCGCCGTCTTGTCGAAGATCATGGCGCCTTGCGCAGCATCGTCACCGCGTCAGTGCGGGTGACCGCGTGGATCGGCGTTCTTGTCGCCGTCGCGCTTTGGGCGGCGGGTCCTTTTGTGATGAAGCTCGTCTTTGGCGACGAATTCGCCGGAGCGGGGCCGGAATTCGGCATTCTGGCTTGGGGCGGCGCCATCACGCTCGCTTCGGGCAATGCGCGATGGCTGCTCGTCACCGGCCAGCGGCAGACCTCGCTTTTTGCCGCCCAATGCGTCGGCGCCGCGACGATCGTCATACTCTGTTTCGTCCTGACCCCGATTTGGGGCGGCGTCGGTGCGGCAGTCGCTTGCCTCTGTGGCGCCGTCGTTCTGTGGGGCGTCGCACATTGGCGCACGTTCGGCCTGCCGGTTCGCGCCTCGCTGACAGGCAATTTGCCCGCCGCCGGCGCCGCCGCCGGCGTTGTCGCCTTGTTAACGATTATGAACGTCGGACAATTGGAGCGCGCCCTAATCGCAATTTCCGCGGTCGCTTTGGGCATGGCGCTTGACCGGGAGTGGCGCGTGTCCATCAAAGTGTTGGCGCGGGCGAAATCAAGCGACTAATCGCCGCCCCTGAACACCCATATTGTGTTGGCGAAGGAATTGCTTAACGCTGAGACGCGATCAATTGCCGGCTAGTTTCGGGGCGATCCATGGCGACAATATCGAGAACCACGAATGAGCGGCCAAATGCAGAGGCGATCATCGCCAGGGCGGCCTATTATATCCTCGACCGGTGCTCCTCTCATGCTGAATTCTATCCCATGGTGTGCGAAGCCTTCTACGATGGCGTTGGATCCCTCGCCGGCCGGGAGGCCGCGAACGCCGTGAGGCGGGACGGCCTTGCGATGCTGCACAAGCATTTTCCGACCGAAAAAGTGCTGCTCCTTGAAGAGCACGTTCGCCTCGCGCTTAAAGAAACGCTCTATCATTGGAGCTATCGCGTCGGAAAGGAGGATCTCGGACTCCCTCATCCGTTTTATGTCGACCACTTGATCGTCATTCGGATCCATTTTCCGTATCAAGTCGCGATGAAAGCAAAAATGGCGGAACGCCCAGGCGCCTCTCGCGCGGATTTTGTGGACCACGCCATTTCCGCGCTTCGAAACCCCAGAATTGTGCTTAATCAGGCCTCGCGCGCAATCCGCCGGCCAAGAAGCAATTCGTCATACGACCCCGATCAATTCCATGGCTCGCTGACAAAACCCGCGCGCTCGCATGGCGCGCACATCGATACATGGTATGGGCACTCATTCGACGGCATCAATCTATGGTGGTCGATTGACGGCGTAACCGTCGATAACACGGTCATTCTTTATCCGGACATGTTCGGACGCCCGATGGAGTATGACAATAAGAGCATGTACCTTGCGAGCGGCCAGCAGGTTTCGGAACCGCACCAGGTCGACCTGAAGCCAGGGCAGCTCCTCTTGTTCAACCCTGAAATGCTGCACTCAACGCAGGTGAATGTTTCAGACAAGACCCGGGTCGCGCTGACAACGCGCGTCAATCCGCACACCCCGAGATTCAACGATGAAGCGCCATTCAACTTTGAGCATTGGCACAATTCGAGCGATTTGGAACGGCGGCGCTTCAAAGCGCTTGACGTATTTCCGGCCGGGCGCAATCGCGGCGCGCCCTCGCATGACCAACGCCCAAAGCTCGCTGCGCATAAAACGAAGAGAATTTCTGTCGGACATGCGGTTGGAGACGGGCCTGCCTGCCTCTCCTCCGATCTTGTCGCAGGGTCGAAAGTCGCAATCGACTTCTTGGACGCCAAGGCGCTGCTTTGGCGCACAGCAGCCGGCGAAGTGAAAGCTTACACTCGACTCTGCCCGCATGTCGGCGTCGATCTGGCTGACGGTTGGCATGACGGCGATGTTGTTCATTGCCCCGGTCACGGCTTGCGATTTTCCTGGCTGGACGGCGCCTCCAATTGCGCTTCCTTCCGCCTCAGGGCCTTTTCTGTCGAGGAAAGAGACGGCAATGTCTTCTTGGCGCGCGCGGCGGCGGGCGTCGACAATGCAAAAGCATCCGAAATGGTCAAGGGCTAACCCAGGTGCAAGCGCCGGAGGGCCGATACGGCGTGACGCTCCGGCGGCTGCATTTGGCGATCGCCTGCTTCGTCCTGTCGCTCGCCGTCACGGGGTTCCTGATCTACTTTCGCAAGCCCCTGGGGCTTCAGCCTCACAAACTCACCCTGGTCTGGACGCACGCAATTATCGCATATGCATTCTTAGCGGTCTTGGCGCTCAGGGCCTATCGGGGATTTTTTGGTCCGGCCCAAGATCGATTCAGGGTCGCGGTCGCCCGCGTCAGCGATTGCCAGCGATTCTTCTTCAAGGGCGATGCGATGCGCACCCGCTTCAAATTCGCTGGACGCTCTCCGCTCAGCCGGATGCTGGCGACGATCATTTATGCGACGCTCGCCGTAAACGCGGCGACAGGTTTGGTGAGGGCGGGAACGGACATCTACCTTCCGCCGTTCGGCCCGATTGTCCGCGCCTATGTCTCAGCCGACAACGCGCCTCTTTTAAGCGTTCGCCCCTCAGATCGCACAAATGTCGATCAGCAGCGATTTGATTTCATCAGTCGCGCGAAAATTCCCTTCGGCAAGATCCACATCTATGGGGCGTTTATCATCGTGACGGCGGCGGCGATTCACGGCTTGGGCGCCGCATTGACTGAGTGGTCCGCGCCGAATGATCGCACGGCCCGCGGGCGCGCCCGGTTGATGCTTTTCGGACCGAGGGGCGAATGAGCCGCCCGCTCAAGATTGCGCTCATCAACACTTTCTATCCGCCCTACAATTTCGGCGGAGATGGCGTTTATGTGCGCCGTTTCGCTCACGCATTGGCCCGCCAAGGCTGCGAGGTGCACGTCCTGCACGATGTCGAAACTTTTCGGGCGCTGAGCTCTCGGAAAAATGTCGAATTGAGCAGCCAACAAGAGCCCCAAGGCGTCACCGTAACTCAGCTTTCCAGCCCGCTTGGCCCTATCGCGAGCGTCATCACTCATCAAACCGGGCGTCCGCTTGCATACGGGCGCGCGCATAGGCGCTTCTTTCAGCAAGATTTCGACGTGACGCATTTTCACAATGTCTCGCTTGCGGGCGGACCAGGCATTCTCTCGATGGGCTCGGGCGTGCGGCTCTATACGGCGCACGAACATTGGCTGGTTTGTCCGACGCACATCCTGTGGCGTCACAAGCGTGAACTCTGCGACAAGCGCCAATGCGTCAAGTGCCAGATCATCCACCGCCGCCCGCCGCAACTTTGGCGGATGACGGGCTTTCTTGAGCGGCAGGCAAGGGCGATCGACGCGTTCATCGCGCTTAGCCAGTCCAGCGCCGATAACCACAAGCGGTTCGGATTTCCCTTCGAAATGAGAGTCCTGCCGTCCTTCCTTCCAGACGAGGACCAGAAAATTGGTGAAAGCGCACATGAATCGAGCGTGCGGCCCTATGTTCTGTTTGTTGGACGACTTGAAGCGATCAAGGGCTTGCAGGACCTCATTCCAACCTTTCGCGAGGGCGCCTTGGCGGATCTCGTCGTCGTCGGCGAAGGCGACTATGGCGAGGAGCTTCGGCGGCTTGCTCAAGGAAGCCGGTCGATCAGGTTTGTCGGCCGCAAGGCTCCGGAGGACATTGGCGCGCTTTACGCCGGCGCCGTCGCGGTCTTGCTGCCGTCGGTTTGTTACGAGGTCTTCCCATTGGTCGCCCTCGAGGCGTTTCGGGCGGGCGCGCCGATTATCGCCCGCGATCTTGGGCCGTTCCCTGAAATCATCGCCAAGAGCGACGCGGGATTTCTATTCAGGAACGCGGAAGAGGCCCGATGCGCCGTCGATCGGCTGGTGTCGGAGCCGGCGCTGAGGGCGGATCTTGGGCTCCGCGCCAGATCGGCTTTCGAAAGGCATTGGAGCGAGAAGGCGGCGCTCGCCGCCTATTTTAACCTTGTCGCCGAAAAAGCCGCGAAGAAAGGCCTCTCGGATGTCGCCGTCAAGGCGCTCCAGCTTGTCCCGAAATAGGGCGAAATTCGCTTGGATGGCACGACGCTTGCTGCTTAATTGGATTGATTGCGAGGACCCTATCATGAATGTCGGGCACAAGATTGAGGCGAAGAACGCGAGCTGGAATTTTGGCGGCGATGTGGCGGACACTTTTGTCGATCATATCCGCCAGTCCGTCCCGATGTATGAGGAAGGGCACGATCTCGTTTGCCAGTTCAGCGACTATTTCGTCTCGAACGAAAGCACCTGCTACGAAATCGGCGTGTCGACCGGCGAGCTGATGAAGAAGCTGGCCCTTCACAATCAGGGCAAGCCGAAGGCGCGCTGGATCGGCGTCGACACCGAAAAGCCGATGATCGAAAAGGCGAAGAAACACTGCTCAGGCGTCGACAACATCGAATTGCTTGTCGAGGACATCCGCAATTTCGACCTTGAGCCGGCCGACTTTATTGTGTCCTACTATACGATGCAATTCACGCCGCCGCGCCACCGGCAGGACATCTTCAACAAAATCTATAACGCCCTCAATTGGGGCGGCGCCTTCATCATGTTCGAGAAAGTGCGCGGACCTGACGCACGGTTTCAGGATATTTGCGTTTCGCTCTACAACGACTTCAAAGTGCGCCAGGGATTTTCGCCGGATGAAATTCTGTCGAAGACGCGCAGCCTGAAAGGCGTTCTTGAGCCGTTTTCGACCGAAGGAAACCTCGGCCTGCTTCGGCGCGCCGGATTCTCCGATACGATGACAATCTGCAAATATATCTGCTTTGAAGGCTTTCTGGCTATCAAATGACAAGTCCGCTCATGATGAAGAGATGAGTATGAGCTCGCCGACGATCAGCGTCATTGTGCCTGCGTATAATGCCGCGCATTATCTTGAGCGGTCGCTTCCGCCTTTGATCGCCATGCGTGAACGCGGCGAAATTGCGGAAGTCCTCGTCGTCGATGATTGCTCGCCAGACCCGAGCAATGTCGAGACAGCGACTCGGCTCGGCGCGACAGTCCTGCGCATGAAGCAAAATGGCGGGCCGGGCGCTGCGCGAAATCTCGCCGCGAAGCAGGCAATCGGCGAGATTCTCTGGCTGGTCGACGCCGATGTCGTCGCGCATGAGTCAGGCGCCGTCCTGCTGAAGAAGGCCTTTGCGGAGCCTGCCGTCGCGGCTGTGTTCGGTTCTTATGATCGCGCGCCGCCGGCGTTGAATTTCGCTTCTCAGTACAAGAACCTTGTTCACCGCTATTACCACCAGCGCGGGCGGGAAGTTTCCGACACTTTCTGGTCCGGTTGCGGCGCCATCCGGAAGTCTGTGTATCTCGACCTTGGCGGATTTGACGGGACGCGTTACGGCAGGCCTTCAATTGAGGACATCGAATTCGGATTCAGAATGCGCAGGGCGGGCTGGTCGATCCGCCTCGTCCCTGAGCTTCTCGGCACTCATTTGAAGCACTGGACGCTCGCGGAAGTCGTTCGAACCGATATATTCCAACGGGCGGTGCCATGGTCGTTTCTGATCTTGTCGGGCCAGGGCGTGAATAACGATCTCAATGTGTCGAACGGCGAGCGCATCAAGGCGGGCGTTGCAGGACTTTGGTTCCTCAGCCTTGTCGCAAGTCTTGCGCCGGCGCTTTGGCCGGCGGCGCCTGTCGCCTCCCTGTTCCTGACATTTTGCGTCGTCGCGCTTAACCGCGACCTGCTCGGGTTTTTTCGCGGCAATCGAGGTCTCGGCTTTGCTCTTGTCGCGGCCGCATACCATCAGGTTTATTACGTCTATAGCGCGGCGACATTCACAATGTGCGCGGTGAAATATCATCTCGGCGGCGGGCGAGACTCACGACTGCGCCAAGTCGGCGACCAAAGGCCGGCCACCTAGTCTTTGATCTGCGCGGCGTTTTTTGCGCAAGACCGCGCACATTTTTGCGCACGCCGCGCTAGCTGGCGCCGCTTTGGCGGCCTCCTCATCTTGATTCGCGTCCACGACGAACCGTAATAGGTTCTCGTCGTCGCTGACGCCTCCTGATTCGCGTGAGACAATTGCAACCAAAGAAAAGCGCAAACGGCGCCGCGATGCTGATCCTCACGGATTTGCGCACGTCGTCCATGCTAGCGGCGACGCTGTTCTTTGCGTCAATTGCTTTCTATTGGCATGGGCTCGGGCCCGGCGACCCGGAGCGCTATATTCGCGCCGCCCTGGATTGGGTCGAACAGGGGTTCAATCTCGGCGATACGCATTGGTCGCTGCGCCATCCGGTCGTATTGCCGATGGCCGGTTCGTTCGCCCTATTCGGCGTCAATGAATTCTCGGCGACCCTTCCGAATATTCTCTATGCGGGCGGCCTCGTCATTATCACTTTCTATTTCGCGCGGCGGTATCTCGGCAGGCTTGATGGGACAATCGCGGCGGTCTTTATTGCGACGTCAGCGTTCTTTGTCGCCCGTCCGATTGAACTCGACGGCTATGGCGCGGAGGCGTTTTACACGTCGCTTGCTTGCTGGCTGTTCGTCGCTGCCCGTCTTGAACCGCATCGCTATGCGCTCCTGTTCGCTTCAGGGGCGGCCGTCGGCCTTTCCTGGGCGGTGCGCGAGCAAACGCTTTATCTGTTGGCGGCATTCGGATTGCTCACGCTACACTCGCGCAAGGACCTGTTTCGGTCGCTCTTGGCGATCGGTTTCGGCTTCGGCCTCATCATCGCCGCTGAGCTGATATTCTACACGCTGGCGGCGGATGACCCGCTTTATCGCTATCGGATTGATCTCAATCATCGCCACATCGGGCGTGAGATAACGATTAAGGGCGATGATGCGAAGCCGTTCAACACCTTCATGCGGCCTATCAAGGATCTTCTGACCTCGCCGGTCACGACGCCGTTTCTCGCACTCTCAATCATCGCTGCGCTGTTTGGCTGGCGCAAGGCGTTCGAACCGATAGCGCGCAAGCAGACGTTTCTTGTTTTTTGTGCGGCCGCAACCGTCGCCGTCCCGATCTGCGCCTACGTTTTCAACCTGGCGCTGCCTCGTTATTATTCGATCCTCACCTATGCGCTTTTTTTGATTCTTGCTTTCGCGGTCGCCGATCTCGCCCGCAAGCATGCGGCCCGCGCGATTGCATTCGCCGCTCTGGTGACGTTTCTCAACGCCGCAGCCGCGGATTTCAGTCGGTACGGCGAGTATGCAGAGCCGCGCCATCTTGCGAAAATCGCGGCGCGGTCGGCGGAAAGGATTGAAACTGACCCCCTGACGGCGAGTCGCGCGCGGTATCAGCTGGTCCTGCAAGGATGGGATTTGAACGACGCCTCAGCGCGTATCGGGATGTCGGAAACGCCGTCCGTCGGCGCGCTCTATTTCGTCTCGCACCGCATCGCTCGACGCAATTCGAATTGGTGTTCGATTGAGATCTCGGACGTTCGGCCGTTCAACTGGACGCATTATCTGATTCGGAAGACCGGCGTTGATCGGTTTGCGGGATCAAAGATCCGCTCGATCGTCGCCAAGCCGGCGCCGGTCGAGCTCGTGCGAGTGCTCGATCGTCCGGCGGGGGTTGATCCCGAGACCGGCAAACCCTGCATGAAGCGGCAAAAATGATGGCGCGCCGCTTTCGCGACGCGCCCGTGAATGATCGAGAATTCAGGCGGACTACGCGGCTGCGCTTGAATGGATCTTGTCGCGCTCGGCTTTGAGTTCCGCCGCTTTGCCCTTCTCCTCGACCGTGAAGTCTTCGTGGTAGGAGCGCTCGACATTGACGTTCCAAATGTCGTGGCTTTCGCCAAGGATGTTGCGGGCGGCGAGCATCGCCGTCAGCATCGAATGGTCCTGATTGTTGTATCGGTGCATCCCGTTGCGCCCGACGGTCTGGAAGTTCTCAAGGCTCATGATCCAGTTCTGCACGATGTCGAGCGCCTCGCGATACTCGCCGTCATACACCGGGTAGGCTTTTGGTTGACGGATCACGGCGCCGTCGACGACATTTGACTGCTTGGCGAGACCCAGGAACTCAAGTTCGCGAGACGCTTGCTTGATGAGGTCCTCATTCGAACTTGTCCAAAGCCCGTCGCCTTCGTGACAGAAGAATTCCATTCCGATCGACGCCTTGCCGGCGTCAGGCACCATGTCCGGCGACCACGAGCGGAAATTCTGAATGCGGCCGACCTGCACCTCTGGCGAATGGATGTAGATCCAGTTGTCGGGGAACGGATCGGGATGATCGAGGATGAGCGTCACGATCAGGAAGTCGCGATATTTCAGCCGCTCGGCGGCGCGGACGACATGCGGCGGCGGCGGCGGATCGAAGGCGCGGATCAGGTCCTTGATCGCCATCGAATTGACGAAATGGTCGGCGCGGATCCGGTAATTGCGCTGACGGCCGTTCGCAAAGTCGGCGACTTCGATCGCCTCGACGCGATCGCCGTTGCGGATGACTTTCGTGACGGCGCTTTGCATGCGGACTTCCCCGCCTTGCGCGCGCACCTTGTCGCGAAAGCGCTCCCACATCTGGCCGGGCCCTAGGCGCGGATACTCGAATTCCTCGATCAGGCTGGTCGTGTCGTTCGCCCCGGTGAGCGCGTTCAAGACCGCCTTTGTCAGCGACAGGTTCTTGATTCGCTGCGCCGCCCAATCGGCCCGTATCTCTGTACACGGAATACCCCAGACCTTTTCCGTATAGGACTTGAAGAAATGCTGGAACAGGCGCCGACCAAAGCGGTTCGTCACCCATTGCTCGAAATTTTCTTCTTCGCGAAACGGGCTGACCTGCCATTTGAAGTAGGAAAGCATGATCTGCATCGCTTCAACGGGCCCCATATTCGAGAGCGCATTGAAGATCTTCAGAGGATAGTCGTAATATTTGCCGCGATAATAGATGCGGCTCATGCGCGGGCGAAGGACGAAATCCTCGCCGCCGACTTCGTGCCAGAGCGCCTCGACTTCTTTCACTTTGGTGAAAAAACGGTGGCCGCCGATGTCGAAGCGGAATCCCTTGTAGCTTTCGGTGCGCGCGATGCCGCCGACGTCATCCGACGCTTCAAAGACGACGGGCTTGTAGGCGCCGCCGCTGCGCTTTTGCAGTTCATAGGCGGCAGTCAGACCGGCGGGGCCGGCGCCGATCACGGCGACGGACTTGTCGCCGGCGTCTTCGACGGGAAGGATTGAGGCGGCGGAAAGATTCGACATCTGTTTCCTAAACGGGTTGACCGGCGCGGTGCGGTCATTGGCGGCGGCGTCTTCAATGCGCTGTGCGGACGCGGCGATTTCAGGCGCGCCCGACAGCTTGGCTAGGAACCAGCCGATGGTCCGGTCAAGACCCTCGAGCAGGGGCGTTGAAGGCAGCCAGTCGAGCTCCATTTCCGCTTTGCTGATATTCGGGCGGCGTATTTTCGGATCATCGGCCGGCAGGTCCCTCAACACGATTTCGGAGGAAGATGCCGTGCGTTCCTTAATTATTCCTGCCAGTTCGAGGACTGTGTGTTCGACCGGGTTGCCGAGATTGACAGGACCGATCCGATCGCCAGCGGCGTTCATCAAGCGGATGAGGCCGTCGATCATGTCGTCGACATAGCAAAACGATCGGGTCTGACTTCCGGCTCCGTAAACCGTGATCGGCTGATGCGTTAACGCTTGCGAAAGGAAGTTCGGAATGCAGCGCCCGTCTTCGGGGCTCATGCGCGGTCCGTAAGTGTTAAAAATGCGCGCGACACGAATTTCGACGCCATGTTGGCGGTGATAATCATAAAACAGCGTCTCCGCCGCCCGCTTGCCCTCGTCATAGCAGGCGCGGGGGCCAGAGCAGTTGACGAGTCCGACATATTCTTCAGGCTGCGGATGAATGTCAGGGTCGCCGTAGACTTCGCTTGTAGACGCTTGCAATACGCGCGCGCCATGCTTGACCGCAAAATCAAGGGCGTTCAGCGCGCCAAGCACGCTGGTTTTCATCGTGCCGATCGAATCGCGCTGATATTGCGGCGGAGACGCCGGGCAGGCGAGATTGTAGATCTGGTCGAACGGGCCCTCCGGCAAATGCTCGCGGACATCGCCGAGGACGAATGTGAAACGCGGCGATTTCATCGCCTCGGTCAGATTGCTTTTGAACCCGGTGTCGAGATTATCGAGGCAGGTCACATAATGACCTTGCGCGAGCAGGCGGTCGCACATGTGGGACCCGATAAAACCTGCACCGCCGGTAACCAAAATACGCAAAGGCTGTCGCACTCGAACCCCCAGACTGATTCTTTCTAGAATGTAACCATTGCAATTCCTAGGCCGAATCAGGGTCGACTCTTCGCAGGCGCAAAAACAGGCTGTTTACAACCAGTTAGATGGTTAAACCACCCCCTTTTGGGTTGTATTTTGCGTCGCAATACTCGCCTTTTTAGCGCAAAAATCGCCAAATATGAGAAAAAACGGGATTGAAGCATGGCCGTTGCCGGGCGGCGGTGGGCGTGGTGAGGGTTTCCGCTCGGAAAGGAAATCAGGTGCGGCCGGAGGGACGGAATTTCGCTTGGCGGTTTTGCGTCGCGCCGATGATGGACGGCACCGACCGGCATTGCCGTTTTTTCCACAGGTTGCTGACGCGACGAGCGCGGCTCTACACGGAAATGATCGTCGGCGAGGCGATCGTCCGCGGCGACCATCACCGCTTGCTGGCCTTCGACCCGTCGGAGCACCCCGTCGCGCTGCAGCTTGGCGGGTCGGATCCCGGGACCCTTAGGGAGGCCGCGCGGATTGGCGAGCGCGCCGGCTATGACGAGATCAATCTTAACGTCGGATGCCCGTCCGACCGGGTGCGGTCCGGAGCCTTCGGCGCGTGTTTGATGAAGAAGCCGGCGCTGGTCGCCGACTGCGTCGCGGCGATGCGAGCGGCGGTCGGCGCGCCGGTGACGGTCAAATGCCGGATCGGCGTTGATGATCAGGACCCGGAGCAAAGTCTCTTCGCTTTCGTCGACATAGTCGCGGCGGCGGGATGCGACGTTTTCATCGTCCATGCGCGCAAGGCGTGGCTCCAGGGCCTCAGCCCGAAGGAGAACCGCGATATTCCGCCGCTTGATTACGATCTCGTCGCCAGGCTGAAGCGCGAGCGGCCGGCGCTGACCGTCATTTTGAACGGCGGTGTCGACTCGATCGATGCGGCGGCGGAGCATCTTGAAACTTTCGACGGCGTGATGCTTGGCCGCGCCGCCTATGGAGAGCCGGCGATTCTCGCCGCTGTCGACCGCCGCATTTTCGCGGATCCGGCCGCATCGCCTTTGATCGATGATGTCGTTCGCGAAATGTCGGCCTATGTGAAACGGATGGCGAAATCCGGAACCGCGCCGCATCACGTCGTCCGCCATATGCTCGGCCTGCGCCACGGGCGGCCGGGCGCGCGCGCGTGGCGCCGGCTGCTTTCGGAGCGCGGCGCCGAAACGCCCGCGGACATCCTCGATCGCGCCGCCGACGCCATGGCGCGGCGCGAGCCCGTCATGGACCCCGCCTGCTGAACGCCTATTGCACGCGGCGGACGTCGTAATTCTTCTCCTTTAGCAGGTCGACGACGCTGCCTTCGCCGATGAGGTGCCCCGCGCCGACCGCGACGAAAATGTCGTCATCGCCCGCCATGATCTTCTCGATCTCGACGACCCAGTTGCGATTGCGATCCGTGATCAGCGTCTTGAAGGCGCCGGGCGCGCCCTCGCGCATCGACGCCAGCGTTTCCTTTTCGAGCGCTTTCACGTCGCCGGTCCGCCACGCCTTCAGCACGCGATCGGAATAGGCCTTGAATTCCGCATATTGGTCGAGCGAGCTGTCGAAATCAGCGAGGATCTCCCTTTCGTCGAGACTCGCAAGCGCGCGGATCTGGTATTCCGCCGACTCAAAATGCGCGACCTTGTCGCCTTCCGACGACGCCCTCGCGAGGATCGCCTCTTCGGCCCCGCTCTCCGCCTCATATCCCTCTTTCTGCATGACGATCACCGACAGCGAGATCATCGCGAGCCAGGGCTTTAATGGCTCAAGGTTTCGCATCGGCACGCCGTACTTCGTCGCGATCTCGCCAAACCGCGCCGCGCGCTCGGGCCCGAGCGTTGCGGACAGCGTGACGCCTTGCGGATTGAGTCCAAGCTCTTGCACGAGCGCCGCCATTTTCGCCTGGGCTTCAGCGCTCTTTGTGTCGACTTCCGTCATCGTCGTCGGCGTTTCTTTCATCGCCGCCTCGAACGCGTCGCTCGTCCATTGCGTTGAGGCAGGCAAAATATGGAATGTGCCGAAGAGATAAATCGTCGAATCGGCGTCCGAGACGACCCACATCGCAGGGCCGGTCCCGGGCTTGGCCGCCGATGCGGCGCTTGCTGGCTCGGCGGCGGCGTCGTTCCTTTGTCCGCAGGCGGATAAAAGGGCGAGCGCGGCGAAAAAGGTGATTCGGTTTATCATTTCCTTGCTCATATTTTCTGGTTGTACGCGCCGACTTCCTTGTGCTCGCGCAGAACGGCGTCGAGTTCTGAGAACATTGCCCGCATGTTCGCTTCAGAGGTCGGGCTTTCGACGACGACGACAAGCTCCGGCTTGTTTGACGAGGCGCGGATGAGGCCCCAGGTGCCGTCCGCGGCGGTGATCCTGACGCCGTTCACCGTGACGACGTCGCGGATTTTCTGGCCGATGATCTCGCCGCCTTCTCTCGCGCGCTTCTCGATCGTCTTGACCACCTTGTCGACGACGCCGTATTTCGCCTCGTCGGCGCATTTCGGCGACATCGTCGGCGACTGCCAGGTCTTCGGCAGCGATTTTCTCATATCCGAAAGCTTCTGGTCCGGGCTGCGGTCGAGCATCTGCAAGAGCGCGATCGCCGCGACGAGGCCGTCGTCATAACCGCGCCCGATCGGCTTGTTGAAGAAGAAATGCCCGGATTTTTCAAATCCGGCGAGCGCGCCAAGCTCGTGGCTTTTCCTCTTGATGTAGGAATGGCCGGTCTTCCAGTATATCGTCTTGGCGCCGTTCTTCCGTAGAACAGGATCGGTGACGAATAGCCCGGTCGATTTGACGTCGACGACGAATTGCGCGCCTTTGTGAAGCGCAGACAGATCGCGCGCGATGAGAACGCCGATCTTGTCGGCGAAAATTTCCTCCCCCTCGTCGTCGACAACGCCGCAGCGGTCGCCGTCCCCATCAAAGCCGAGCGCGAGATCGGCGCCGTGCTCTTTGACCGCGCGCTGCATCGCATGCAGCATTTCAAGATCTTCCGGGTTCGGATTGTATTTCGGGAACGAATAATCGAGCTCCGCGTCCATGGGGACGACCTCAACGCCGAGGCGCTTCAGCGCGTCCGGCGCATAAGCGCCAGCGGTGCCGTTGCCGCAAGCGGCTACGACTTTCAACTTGCGCTTGATCGCGCCCGCCTTCGCGAGATCGTCGATATAAAGATCGCGCAGACCCTCGACCCATTTATAGGCGCCGCCCGGATAGGCGCGTCCCTTTCCTTCAAGCACGATTTCCTTGAGACGGCCCATTTCGTCCGGTCCAAAGGTCAGCGGCCGGTCAAAGCCCATCTTGACGCCGGTCCAGCCGTTTTCGTTGTGGCTTGCGGTCACCATCGCGACGGCCGGGATGTCGAGCGCGAATTGCGCGAAATAGGCGACGGGGGACAGGGCGAGGCCGATGTCGTTGACCTCGATGCCGGCGGCCATGAGGCCGACGGTCAGCGCCTGCTTGATCGACGTCGAATAGCTGCGGAAATCATGCCCGACGACGATCCGCGGCGGCTTGCCCGCCTCGCGGATGAGCGTGCCGAGGCCAAGGCCGAGCGCCTGGACGCCGAGGAGATTGATCTCCGGCCCGTAGAGCCAGCGCGCGTCATATTCGCGAAAGCCGGTCGGCTTGACGAGCGGCGTCACCTCATAGGCGAGGCTGTTGGCTTTAAGATCTGCTCTCGGCGTCGGCAGGGCGTTGGTCATTCGGAGAACTCTCTGACTGGCGAGGTCGGCGCGGCGCAGAATAGGGAGGTCGCCGCCAAGCGCAACCGAGGCGCGCCCGAAATTCGCCGGGCCATTTTTCGTCGCCCTGCGTGACAATTCGGCTCTCCATGCGGGACGCAGCCCGAAAAGCCCTGCTTTTCACCGTCGGAAAAGCCCGGCGAATTCACCATACTGACAGGGTGAAGAAAGCGGGCGAATTCCGACCCCTTGAAACCCGCGTATCGTGAATTCATGCAGGCGGTCGCGCTGGCGTCCGCAGCGTTCACGCTTTTCATTACCATCGCCGGCGCCGCGAATTCCGGCGCTCCGGCGCCGTCCTGGTCTTCAGCCTGTTTCAACGCGTGGTCCGTCACAACCCATTCCCTTTCCAGCTCTATAACGCGCTAGGCCGTTCATTCCGTCGCAGGGTCAGCGCCGGTCGCCGACGCCATCCTAAAACGCCGTCGAGGGTGTGGGACGGATTTATTTTCAGCTTACGGAACAATGAGATGGGCGGATATTCGCCAAAAATGAGAAATCGCGCGTTGCGATTCGTCCGACCTCGCGGAGTCGGTTTCAATGCGCCTTGCTCCCGCGGCATCTCCCTAACCGGCGCAGAACAGGGCGTTCCGGAACGGCTGGCGACGGCTCAAGCCTTTCGCAATGCGGTATGCGCCGATCCGTCATTCGCCGAACAAAATTCGCCTACGGACAATGGGCGTAGGGCGGCGGGCCGTCCTGGATCGCGCGGGTCTGCAAGGCGAGGCGATAGACGCCGAGATAGTAATTCGTGTCGGCATAGCCGGGATCATCCGGCTGCGACCAGATCCAATTATAGTATGTACCGTCCGTGTCGGTCAGCGTCGCGTTCGGATTTTTCTGGACGTTCTTCCACGTCGCTTTTGAGACTGGTGTCGCGAATAGCGACGGATCGATCACCATCCGCTCGCTCCAGAACCACCAGAATTTCCGCACGCAAAGCGTCGGCGCGACATGCCAGCCCCAGCCCGGCACTTCGCAAGTCGGATGATTGCGCGTGTCCGGATGCAGCTTCCAGCCTTGAATCCAGACCTTCTTCGGTTTCAGCCCCATCGCCAGCATCAGCCGCACCATCTCATGGGCGCGCGCCCAGCAGCCGTCATCCGGATAGAGGAAAGGGATGCAGGGCGCCGGAACAGTGAGCGGCGCGCAGCTCGTCGCCGCCATCGCGTCAAAAACCTGCTGGGCTTTGGAGGCCGAGACGCAGCCGAACCACCACCACCAGCGCCACGGCCAGATCGGCCAGCACAAGACCCAGCGGAAAAACTCCCTGATCCATCGGATCGGCGGCCATTTCGGCTTTGGAAAGGGCGGCAGGTCGCCGTCGAGCCCCGGGCGGAAGTCGCGGACGTCGATGATCGTTCCGTCATTCTCGAACGTGACGATCAGCACGCGCTCGCGCTCGGCGCCCCTGAGGCGTTCGGCGAAGGCGGCGAAATCGGGGTTCGATATTTTCAGCGTACGGATCGCGTGGCTCATTTCGAGAAGAACGCCGAGCGAATCATCGTCAAGCGTTCTAACTTCGGAGACGCGCGAGACGTCGGGCAGGAGGAGGCGGCGGATCATCTGCGTCGCCGGATCGATATCGAGATAGACGGGCCTGCCGAGCCGCGCCGCGCCGTCGAGGATGCGGGCGAGCCCTTCGGATTTCGGGTCTTCGGGGTTGAGCCTCGCCCGCCTCTCGCCGCCGAGGATGACGGCGCGTTCGCCGCGTGTTCGCTCTTCGATTGGGGGATCAAGCCGCACAACGCGGCCGACAAGGGCGTTCGGATCAGGCATCGGGCGCCTCCTTTAAAGGCGCGGGGCGCGCGCGCATCTTCGAGCGCCCAGCGTCACTGCAAGCTCATGAAACCGCAAACGGTATCCAGCCGACGCAACGACTGCGGGAATGATACGCCGCGCGATCGTGCGGCGCAAAGGATTCCTATGGTGAATATTGCCGTGAATTTGACGCAAATTGTGCGGTAGGTCACAGTCGGCGCTCGATCGCCGCGTCTACGAGAAGTCAAACGCTGTCGGCGGCGCGGTGCTTCGCGAACGCACCGATCGCGCAGGCGTTAGAGCCTTTCTCGACATGAGAAAAGAATTTGTAGGCTGACGGCTTATCGATTCCGCGCTCGCGAAACCACCGCCAATAGTCGGCGTCGATCGCCGCATGGTCGTTCTGATGGGCGGCGCGCACGAAGTCGCGGCTGCGCAGAACGGACAAGCCGACTTCCTTCTCCCATCCTCCAACACGCGCCGTCGCGATCGCGCTCCAGAGGCGACAGGTTCATTTTGCCGAGACTGTTTGCCGGGCGCGCGCGGCATCGCGCCGATCCGCTCAGCGCCGCCCAGGAATAAGGGAGGATTTGGAGGAGAATCGGCGCGCATCATTGACATCGGTCAAGTCGCGCCCGGCGGCGGCGGCGATAATCAAGGCGGATGGAAAGGAGACCACTTCATGACCGTTCCGCTCGACCCCAAAACCCTCAAATTCGTTGTGCAGGTCCTCGCCGATACGCCCGACATCACGATCGCGACGAAGCGCCCCGACGGGTTTCCGCAAGCGACCGTCGTTTCGTTCGCGCATGACGGCGCGACGATCTATTTCGGCTGCGGCGCGAAATCGCAAAAGGCGCAAAACATCGCCCATGACAATCGCGTCTCGGCGACGGCGACGCCGCCCTACAAGGACTGGAGTCATATTCGCGGCCTGTCGATCGGCGCGCGCGCTTATCCGGTGACGGACGACAAGGAGGCGACGCGCGTCGGTCAGCTGATGATGAAGCGCTTCCCCGAAGCGGAAGGGCTCGAAGCGATGACGAAAGACTTCGACATGAAGCTCTATCGCCTCGATCCTGAAGTCATTTCGATCCTCGATTACGAAAAAGGCTTCGGCCACACCGAGTTGAAGACCGCGCTGGCGGGGTGAGAAGCGCGAAGGGCGGCGCCTGGCGTCACTGCGACGTGGAACGCAAGGGTTTGCGCGGGCATTGATCAGCATGCGCCCGGATGACGGCGCGAAAAAGCCGGTCACCGCGATTGCGTATCGCGACGATTCGACTACGCGCCCAAAACAACCGAGGCTGTGCTGTAAGTCACACCAGCCCGCAAAAGCGCGCGTTATCTTCTTAGAGACCGGGCGCATCGCGCGCCCGCGACAATTATCGCAAAAATGGAGGCGTTCATGGTCTTGCGCGCCGTGTCACCCATAATCGCGTTCGCCGCCGCGGCGGCGATTTCAGGCTGCGACACCGTTCGTGTGTCGAATGCGTTCAGCAATTCAGGATTGCTGGTCGATGGCGGGTTGAACAATGGTTCGGTTGTGAACGACCGTCGACGCACGCGCGACGGCGACGGCGTCGTCAGCGTCAATGTCGGGCGGCTTCGATCGGCTTCGGCGCCCGGCCGCAATGAGGCGGTCGCCTTCGGCATGAACCGGGCGGCGACGCGCGCGGCGGCGGGCTGGTCGAGCGGTCGCGATACGGTCGACTTGCGGCTCGGCGACCCGATCCCGATCGGCGTCACCATCTGGATCGTGCAGGGGCCGTTCGACGCGCAACGATCGCACGCCTTCACCACCTGCCTGCAGACGCTCGGCATCTGGTTCTGGGAGCGGACGGGTTTCCTCCTCAACAATTGCGACATGCGCGACGCGACGCGCGATCCCGACATCACCAATGCCATCCTCAACTCCGTCGGCGGCGACAACCGCAACTGGAACGATTTTTCGACCCTCATCGGCTTCGACGCCGGCCGCATCAATATCTACTGGATCAACACCGTCGAAGGCGCGACGACGACCGGATGGTCGGATTTCGGCGGCCGCATCGTCATGGGGCGGAACACCGGGCTCGAACTTCTCGTGCACGAGATAGGCCACGGTTTCAGCCTGTTTCATCCGGTTTCCTGCGGCGGCGCGACGGCGACATGGGACGACACGAACATCATGGCGCCGTGCTCTTCGACGCGCGAATTTGTGACGGAAGGACAGAATTTCCGAATGCACTTCAATCCAGACTCGTCCGTCAACGCGCTCTATGGCGCGCGGCCCGGCGCGCCGACCGAGGATTGCCGGAATGTCGGCGAGACGGCGGCGTGCCCGGCGGTCGAACGCCGACTTTGGGATGACGGCGCGTTTCTTGCGAATTAGGGAGGAAGCCATGTTGCGACTTTGCCTGATCGTCCTTTCCGCCGCCGCGCTTGCGCTCTCACCCGCGCGCGCGCAGTACAGCGCCGATGTCGAAGCGCTGCTCGCCTATGATTGCGGGTCTGCGGAAAAATTGGACGCGTTCTCGACGCTCGCGCGCGCGCTCGGCGCGGACGCCGAGCGCGCATTCCTCGCCGCGATCGAGGGCGGCGCGCCCGCGGCGATGCGCGCGGCGGAGGAAAAGCGCCTTGCCGTCAGCTACGACCACCTCGCGGAGATTCTGGCGAAAGAAGGCGCGCCGGTCGCGCGCGCGATGGAGGAGGGCGGCCCCGCCCTTCCGGCGCGTCAATCGTTCATCGCCGACGGCCTTAAGCGCCTCGACATCCGCGCGCGTGAAAACGCGGTGCGCGGCCTCGGCGCCGTCGGCGGCGCGGCTGCGGCGGACGCTGTCCGGCGCGCAGCGGCGGCGGACGCCGATCTCCGCCTTCTCGCCGACGCTGCGCTGAAGGAAATTTCCTCACGCTAGTCGACCCGGAAGTCCTCCCGATTCGCGATGACGAAAAGGGCTTCGGCTAGACGGAGTTGAAGACGGGGCTGGCGGGGTGAATGGCTGAAGCAGCGGGGAAGCATCGCCGAGGCGCGTCCCCGCTGTTCACATCAGCCAGCGGACCGGGCGATCCCGCGGCGGAATCGCGACGATCTGCGAGGCGTCGCGCCAGACGATGTCGCCCGGCGCCGCGGACGTCGCGAACCGGATCGGGGTCCCGGCTTCGTCAAGGAGCGCCTTTAGCGCGTAGGCGTGTGCAATCGGCTCTTGCGCTTCCGGGCGGAACCAGCAGACGCCCGCGTAAGGCCGCGCCGAACGGCGGGTGACGACGCCGAAACGCTCGGGAACGTCAAGGCGCTCCTCGAACCAGGCGATTTCCTCCGCGATCGCGCCGCGCAGCCACTCCGGAACCGTGGGCGAGCGTCGCGCCGCATAAGCAGGTCCGAAAATGCCGGCGTCCGCCCGCGCGCGAGACAGCGCGACAGGCGCGATGAAGCGAACATACAGCCTTGCGCACACAGGTTTTCCTCCGCCCGCGCACAAAACGCGGGTCGCCAAAGGACGGGCGCGGACGATACACGCGGCCTCGCGCGGGCGGTCGCAACCCGTCGAACAATCGATCAATGATGATGCGTTAGGGCCGCCCTGGCGGCCGCAGCGCCGAGCCTCGCGCGCCTTACCGGCGCGTCTTGGGCCGGCGAAAGCGCGAAGGCGATGCGAAACTGTCGTTCGTCATGTCCTGCCTCCGGTTTCTGGAGGCGCGGAAATAGGGGGGATGCGGAGCATTGTCAAGGCGGCCGCCATGAAGGCGTCAATTCTCAGGTAGGCGGCGCTGTCGGCGCGCGCGGGATCTGGGCGGCACGTCAGGCTTTCAGCGTCTCACTGACACGCCAGACACTCGTCATAATCCGTTTTCGCCGCGCTTCGCATCATCACGCCGACATTTTCCATGCCGGGCTCGGTCGACGCTTCGCGCGCCGCGGCGGTCTCGTCGGCGGATTTTTTCGAGTTGGCGAAGCCGGCGCGCTGCACGCTTTTCGAGCGGCAGTAATAGAGCGATTTGACGCCTTTCTCCCACGCGCTCCAGTGCAGCATGTGGAGGTCCCATTTGTCGATGTCGCCGGGGAGGAAGACGTTGACCGACTGGCCCTGGCAGATGAAGGGCGAGCGGTCGGCGGCGAGTTCGACGACCCAGCGCTGATCAAGTTCGAACGCGGTCTTGAAAATGTCCTTCTCGAGGCCGGAGAGGAAATCGAGGTGCTGGACCGATCCTTCATGCTCGATGATCGACGACCAGATCTCGTCCGTGTCGAAGCCCTTCTCAAAAAGCAGCTTTTGCAGCGCGAAATTCTTCACCGTGAACGAGCCCGAGAGCGTCTTGTGGACGAAGACGTTCGCCGGAATCGGCTCGATGCAGGGGCTGCAGCCGCCGCAGATGATCGAGATCGAGGCGGTCGGGGCGATTGCGAGCTTGTGGGAGAAGCGCTGCTTGACGCCGCGCTCCTCGGCGTCCGGACAGGCGCCGCGCTCTTCGGCGAGGACGACGGACGCCGCATCCGCGCCCATGCGGATGTGCTTGAAGAGGCGGATGTTCCACGACTTCGCCATTGCGCTTTCGAACGGGACGCCCTGCTCCTGAAGGAACGAGTGAAAGCCCATGAGGCCGAGCCCGACGCTGCGCTCGCGCCTGGCCGAGTAGATCGCCTTCGCCATCGACGGCGGCGCGCGGTTGATGAAATCTTCAAGCACATTGTCGAGGAAGCGCATCACGTCCTCGACGAACCGCTCGTCGTCTTTCCACTCGAAATATCTCTCGGCGTTGATCGAGGAGAGGCAGCAGACCGCAGTCCGATCCTCGCCGAAATGATCCTTGCCGGTGTGCAGCATGATCTCGGAGCAAAGGTTCGATGTCGAGACTTTGAGGCCGAGCTCGCGCTGGTGCTTGGGCATCGCCCTGTTCACGGTGTCGGAGAAGACGAGATAGGGCTCGCCTGTCTGCAGGCGGATCTCAAGAATTTTCTGCCACAATTTCCGGGCGCTGACGGTCTTGAGGACCTGGCCGTTCTTCGGCGATTTCAACCCGAATTCGGCGTCGGCGGCGACCGCCTCCATGAATTCGTCGGTGATGTTGACGCCGTGGTGGAGGTTCAGCGATTTGCGGTTGAAGTCGCCTGAGGGTTTCCTGATCTCGAGGAACTCCTCGATCTCCGGATGGTGGATGTCGAGATAGCAGGCGGCTGAGCCGCGGCGGAGCGAGCCCTGCGAGATCGCCAATGTCAGCGAATCCATCACGCGGATAAAGGGGATGATGCCGGAGGTCGCGCCGGCGCCTTTGACCTTCTCGCCGATCGATCTGACGCCCCCCCAATAGGTGCCGATGCCGCCGCCGTTCGAGGCGAGCGCGACATTTTCATTCCACGTGCCGACGATGTCGTCGAGGGAATCGCCGACAGCGTTTAAGAAACATGAGATCGGCAGACCACGCGCGGCGCCGCCGTTCGAGAGCACCGGCGTCGCCGGCATGAACCACATTTTCGAAATGTAGTCGTAGATGCGCTGGGCGTGATCGGCGTCGTCGCCATAGGTCCGTGCGACCCGCGCAAACATGTCCTGATAGGTCTCGCCATCGAGGAGATAGCGGTCGTCGAGCGTCTTCTTGCCGAAGTCGGTGAGGAGGGCGTCGCGGGAGGGATCGAGAACGATGTCCCGGACGATTCGCAAATCCGGCCGCCGCGCCTCGCGCGCTTCAACCGGCGCATTTTCAAGGATTTTCGCGGTTTCGGTCGCTGCAGACATATCTCTCGCCCTCTTCAAATGCCCTTCCTAGCGAAGGGCGCGATCAGCCTGTGCCGGGTTGCCCCAAAGGGCCGCGCCGGCTCTGGCGTAGCGTCGGTTTTCTCGCAAATTCGCTGCTTGCCGCAGCGTCTCCGGAGGCGTTGCCGGTCGATTGAGCCCTCAATGGACCGTCGCCGCCGTCGACACAACATATAGTGATCGACCCCATTGCGAGCGTCAATATGAAGTTACCAACAGGTCAGAACTTTTTGGTTAAGGGAGTCTTAATCTGGCGCAAAAAGTGCGCCTTAATCCTTAAGCCATGGCGGCGTTTCGGGCGCATGGAAGCTTTGTTTCGGCGCCGCATTGCTGGGCCTCTTCGGGGAAATTATTTTTTCGCCGGGGGCTTGCCTGTCGGCGCGAAACACGGGGGGCGCCGCCGCAAAGCTCTGGGCGGCGAATCGAGGGGCCTCGGCGGCCCGCCGCCAGGGGAGAGCTTCATCCGGCGGCGCGGCGTGAAGGGTCGTTGGTCCCTTTCCGCCGGTGTCGATTCGCGCTCTGAATATCTCGAAAAGGTCTTCGACGCGCTGGGCGATATCACGGGCGCGCGGCGCCTGATCGCCGGTGATGGTCGAGCGAATCTCGCTCAGGGCCTTGGCCGCCCTTTCTTCCCGCGGTGCGCCGCCGCTGAGCTTTGCAAAGATCGAGGCGAGGGGATCGATCATGAAGAAATAGGTCAGGGCGCCGAACAGAATCAGCATCAGCGCGCCCGGATAGTCTTCAATTCCTCCTAATTCGCCGACAAGTTCGCGAAGCGACACGTCGATCGGCATGCCCATCGCCGCGAAGACGCCGACGACCCCCATTGCGACGCCGAAGATCAGGCCGGCAAGGCCACCGCGCGTCAGGCCGGAGAAATATTCGCGATCGAGAACCGACTCGGAAAATCCGTCGAGGCTGTTGAGATATGAGCGAAATCGCGTGATCGAAATTGTCAGCGGGACAGCCCGACCGTCGCTTTCCTCATCGACGAGGAAGGGCAGCTCATGAAAGAGCGAAATCGCCGCCTGCGCCGTCAGATGCGCCTTTGAAACTTCAGCGGCGACCGCGGCGTTCGGAAGGCTCAGATCCGCCAGTCTTTCCCGATGGTCCTTGAGGCGTTGGTCGAGCCGGCGCAAGATCGCGGCGAGCACGGCGCCATAGCCGCGGGCGCGGTCGCCGATCCTGCTGGTCGAAAAGCGATTGTTCATGATCCCGAGGATCAACGGCAGATAGGCGGCCGCAATTCCGGTAAGACAAAGCACGCCGAAAATCCGGAAAAGGCCTACCGCGTCAGCTTTCTGGATGGCGCCCGCCGGGACGGCGGAATCATTCAATTCGGCGACGATATGCGGCCACAGGAAGTAGATCGCCGCCGCTCCCCACATGAAGGAAATGAGAATGCGCAGCCACTGCGCGATTTCGAGCTCATCAGCGTCGCGCCGTTCCTTCAAGGCGGCGCCGATCGGCCTTGCAGCGTCGCGAAGCTTATCGAGGAATCCGGACGTCTCGCCGGCGGATCGTCGAAGCAGATCATAAAGGTCGGCGTCGTCGCCGTGCCCGCCGGCGGCGCCGAAAATGAAGGTGTCCGGGTCGGACAGCGCGGTTGCATTGACCGGCGGCGCCGCGCGCGGCCGAAAGAACGGTAGGGCTAGGCTAAAAAAGGGGCCACGGCGAGAAGCCGGCGCTTTGCGTTCGGCGCTGCGGACGTCCATCCCGAAACTTCTTCCTGACAGCGCCATTGCCGGCCCCCCAAGTCGGCAAGTCTAGCGGAAAAATCCCCGGCGCGGAAACCCGTCGCCGCCGGCGCCGCCCGAGATGGCGTTTGCCGGCGCCGGGCGTTAGACTCCGCCCACGCCGATTCGGCGGCCGAGGGGCGTTCCCTGCGTCGTCGATCCGTTTGTGTCGCGGCGTCCAGCCAGTTCTTTGTATTGGAGAGACCATGTCGCCAAAGTCATTCGCTTGTCTCGCCACCGCCCTGACGGCCGGCGTCTCGCTCCTGACGGTCGCCGCCGCTCATGACGGGGAGGGGGCGGCGACCGCGACGCCGCCGAAGGGCGCCAAGAGCTGGCAGATCCTTTCCGCCGGGGGCAAGCATGGCGAGGAGCAGGTCTGGACCGACAAGGACGGCGTCCGCCATGCGCGCATGAAAATCGTGCTGCGCGGGCTCACCTATGACGTCGAACACGCGACGACCCTGAACGAGAAGGGGCTCCCGACGTCAATCGTCATCAAGGGCGTGACGCCGTCCGGCGACGCCGGCGAAACTTTCGCGGTCGACAACGGCGTCGCGACCTGGAAATCGCCCGCCGATGCCGGCGCGGCCCCCTGGCGCGACGATCTCGCCTACATCGCTTTCGGCGGGCCGCAGGACACGGCGTCGATCCTGATCGCCGCGCTTCTCGGCGATGAAGACGGCCGGCTCGACGCGCTGCCGGGCGGCGCGGTGAAAATCAGTGGGCTGACGACCGCGACCGTCAAGTCCGGCAGGGCGTCGAAGTCGCTGAAAGCGCTCGCGATCGACGGCGTCTCCTTCGAGCCGCAAGTCGCGTGGGTCGATGAGGATAACAACTTCTTTGCGAGCGTCGGCTGGCTCTCCTGGCTGCCGAAAGGGTTTGAGGGCGTCCGTCAGCAATTGATCGATGCGGAGACCGATGCGCTCGCCGCGCGCGCGCCGGCCTTGCGCGCGTCGCTTGTCAATGACCCCGGAAAACCCGTGCTTTTCAAGAACGTGAAAATCTACGACGCGGCGACCAACGGCTTCAAGAAAAAGCAGTCGGTGCTGGTTGAGGGCGAAACCATCAGGGCGGTCGGCAAGAAGGCGAAGTCGAAAGAAGCGCTCGTTATCGACGGCAAGGGCAAGACGCTCGTCCCGGGCCTCTGGGACATGCATTACCACACCGGCGGCGACGGCGCCGGGGTTCTCGCGCTCGCGACCGGCGTCACGTCAGTGCGCGACATCGGCAATGAAAAAGCGACGCTCTTGAAGCGCATCAAGCGCATTCGCGACGGCGCGCTCTTGGGGCCGGCGACCTATCCGATCCTCGGCATGGACGGCGACGGACCGCTGTCGGCGCAGGGCTTTGTCCGCATTCATTCGGTCGAGGAGGGCGTCAGGGAACTCGGCGTCGCCAAGGAGGAAGGGTTCCTCGGCGTGAAGCTCTACGGAACCATCAACCCGCAATGGGTAAAGCCCTTGGCCGATGAGGCGCACCGCCTCGGCTTGAGCGTGCAGGGGCATATTCCGGCCGGCATGCGTCCGTCCGAGGCCGTCGCCGCCGGCTATGACGGGATCAATCACATCAACTTCATCGTCATGGATGCGATGCCGGATGACGTCGTCAAGACCTCGAACGGGCTCAATCGCTTCTTCGGACCCGGCAAACATGCGCAGCACGTCGATCTTTCCGCCGAGCCGATGGCGAGCTTTCTTGACGCGCTCGCGGCGAATAAGATCGTCGTCGACCCGACATTGACCGTGTACGAAGGAAGCTTCGTTCCCGAGCAGGGCGAAGTTCCAGCGTCCGCCGCGCCCTATCTCGGCGTCGTCCCGGCGCAGGTCGAGCGCGCCTTCAAGGCGGGCGGCATGGTCGCGCCCGCGGGCTATGACGCGACGCGGGCCGACATGCGCGCGAGCTTTGAAAAGCTCGTCGAAATCGTCGGCGTCATGCACGAAAAGGGCGTTCCGATCGTCGCCGGCACCGACGGCTTTCCGATGGACCTCATTCGCGAGATGGAGCTTTACGTGCGCGCCGGCATGACTAACGGCGAAGCGCTTGAAACGGCGACCGACGGCGCCGCGCGCGCGCTTGGGCAGGGCGACAGGGTCGGGTCGATCGCGCCCGGGCAGGCGGCCGACCTCGTTCTCGTCGGCGGCGACGTCGAGGCCTCGATCGGCGCGCTCCGCCGCGTCGAGACGGTCATGCAGGGCGGCAAGCTCATGGACGGCGCCGCCTTGCGCGAAGCGGCGGGCTTTACCGGCGCGCTGAAATAGGAGGGTCGCCGCGGGGGCGAATTGGTCATCACGGCTCGGGCGGGGCGACATCGCGCTGTTGGCGGTCGCGGCGTCAGCTCTTGCGTTCCTCATGCTGAAGGGCGTCCTGGTCGCGACGCCGCCGATCAAGCCGCAGGAATTCGACATCGACCGCGCGCGGGCGCGCCTTGTCCGGATCCTCGGCGACGAACGTCCGCACCCGGTCGATTCAGACGCCAGCGACGCCGTGCGCGACCGTCTTCTGACGGAGATTCGCGCGATCGGGTACGAACCAGACCTGCGCGACGACTTCGCCTGCCGCCAATCAAAGCGCTGGAGCGCGCTCGCGTGCGCGCGCGTCAGGAACGTCGTCTTTCGCGCCGGGCCGACCGGCGGCGGCGCCGTGCTGCTAGCGTCCCATTATGATTCCGTGGCGGCGGGGCCGGGCGCTGCGGACGACGGCGCCGGCGTCGCCGCGACACTTGAAATCGCCGCGATCTTGAAGAAACGCCGGCCGGCGAAGCCGGTGATCTTCCTGATCACCGAGGGCGAAGAAGACGGCCTCATCGGCGCCGCGTCTTTCGTGCGCGAGGATCCGCTGGCGGGCGCCGTCGAGGCGGTCATCAACATGGAAGCGCGCGGCGTCACCGGTCCCGCGCTGCTCTTTCAGACCAGCGATCCGAATGGCCGCGACATCGCGGCCTATGCGCAGCGCGCCAGGGACCCGTTCGGAAATTCGCTCGCGGCGAACATCTACAAGATGATGCCGAACGACACGGATCTTTCGGAGTTCCTTGCGCTCGGGCCGGACGCCGTCAATCTCGCCTTTTCGGGCCGCGTCGCCTATTACCACACGCCGCACGACAATCTGCGCAATCTCGACCGCAGGAGCCTTGCGCATCTGGGCGCATCGGCGCTCGCGGCGCTCGACGGATTTTTGGCCGCCGCGCCTGACAGCCGTAATCGCGCCGAGAGCGTCGAGGTTTATGCCGACGTCGGCGGGCGGTTCATTATTGTCGTCCCGAGGATCGCCGCGCTTGCGTCGCTCCTTTTCGGCCTGATCGTCTCGGCGATCGCCTTTGCAAGAATTGGCGGCGCCGCGCCGTTCATCGCCGCCGCCGCCCCGCTCATCGCCGTCATCGCCGCCGGCGCCGCGTCATTCGGCGCGGTGTCGCTCATCGCCGCCGCCCGCGCGGAGGAGACCTTCTGGTACGCCAGTCCCCACTGGACGCGCGCCGTCATCTACCTTTCGGCGATCGGCGGCGGCGCGGCCGCGCTGTCGATTGCGGCGGGGGCAGGTCGCAACCGGCTCCTCTGCGCCGGCTGGTTCTGGTTTTCGGCGCTAGGGCTCGCCGCATACGCGGTCGCGCCGGGCTCGGCGCTCGTCACCGGCGCGCCGGCGGCTCTGTTTGCTTGCGCCGCGATCTCAAGTCTCGGCGCGCCGCGCTTGCTGGCGCCGATCTCGCTGATCGCGCTTGTCGCCGCGCTGATCTTCTGGCTCCCGATGATGCACCTCGCCGAAGAAGCGCTTGGCGTCGCCGGCGCCTGGCCGATCGCCGGCGTCGCGGCGCTCTTGTTCATGTTGGCCGCGCCGATCGTCGTTCCTGAAGGCCGGATCGGCTGGCCGGCCCAAGCCATGCTCGCGTCATCTCTCGTGGTCGCCGTCATTCTTGCATTGACGGCGCGCGCCTATTCGCCGGCCGCGCCGCGCGGGCTCAATATCGCGCATATCGTGACGGCCGCGCCAGCCGAAGCGTATTGGAGTCTCGGCGCGTCGCCTGAGAGGCCGCCAAGGGAGATGGCGGGTCTCGCTGAATTCAGCCGCATCAGGATCAAAGGCCTTACAGGAGAGCGCACGGCCGCCGCCGCGCCGCCGCATGACGGCGCGCCAATCGCCGTCGAAATTCTCTCGTCGACGCCGCACGAACAGGGGCGAGCGCTGCATTTGCGGATCGCGTCGAACGGCGCCGATCAGGTCGTGTTCGACATTCCGGATGAGGCCGGTCTCAGCGAAGCGTCGATCGCCGGAACCGCATCGCAATTCGATCAGCCGGGCGCGCGGTCGATTGTCTGTTCGGGCAGATCCTGCGCGACCTTCGACCTTTCCGTCGTCGTCGCCGCCGAAAGCGCGGAATGGACCGTTTACGGCATCCGGCATGGATTGGGCCCGGAAAGCGAGGCGCTCCGCGCGGCAAGGCCCGATTGGGCGACGCCGGTTCATGGCGGCGACGCGCGCATCGTTCTCAGCAAGGCGACGATCTGACCGGCTGCGCTTTGGGCTTGGCCTTGCCTCAGTCTGTTCGTAACGCTTCACGGGGGGAAGCGGAGCGCGCATGGCGAGTTATTGCGAAGTCATTGACTCGTTCGCCTGGGAAGGCGGCGTATTCGCCGGCGTCGTCGCGGACAATTGGCTGCAGGGGCGCACGCTCTATGGCGGCATGACGGCGGCGCTTTGCCTTGAAGGCGCGCTCGCCGCTTTCCCGGACGCGCCCGCGTTGCGCACCGCGCAGATTTCCTTTCTCGGCCCGCCCGAGGGCGCGCTCAAGATTACGCCCTGCGCGCTTCGACAGGGAAAGTCGGTGACGTTCGTCAACGTCGATCTTGCCGGCGAGAAAGGCCTCGCCGCGCGCGCGGTGTTCGCCTTCGGCGCCGCGCGCCAATCGATGTTCGCGGCGCATTTCGCGCCTGCGCCGTTCGTCCCCGGTCCTGACAAGGCGGCGATGTTCTTTCCGCTGGACGAGGGGCCGCTCTTTGCGCGCAACTTTGAGGTGATTCTGGCGAAAGGCGCCCTCCCGCTGACGGGATCGACGGAGCATGATCATTTCTTGTGGGTGCGCCACCGCGAGCGCAAAGCGACCTCGCTTGCGGCGCTCCTTGCGCTTGCGGATTTGCCGCCGCCGGCGGTATTTCCGATGTTTCCCAAATTCGCGCCGATCAGCACCATGTCCTGGTCGTTCAATCTTCTCACGGATCATCCGGTGACGGATGACGGCTGGTGGCTCCTCGAATCGCGCGCGGAGAACGCCGCCGGGGGCTATTCGAGCCAGGATATGTTCGTCTGGAGCGCGCGCGGCGAACCGGTCCTTGCCGGGCGCCAGTCCGTGGCGATTTTCCTGTGAAGATCGCGACGCTTTCCTATCTCGTGCGCGATTATGACGAGGCGCGCGACTGGTTCGTCAGCAAGCTCGGCTTCGAGCTGATCGAGGATGCGAAACTCTCGGAGAAGAAGCGCTGGGTCGTCGTCGCGCCGAAGGGCGGGGCGGGCGCGGCGCTCCTGCTCGCGAAAGCGGCCGATGATTCGGAGCGCGCGGCGATCGGGTCGCAGTCCGGCGGGCGCGTGTTCCTCTTTCTCGAAACGGACGATTTTGATGGCGACTTTTCGGCGATGCGCGAAAGGGGCGTCAGGTTTCTGGAGGAACCGCGACAGGAATCCTATGGCAAGGTCGCGGTCTTTGAGGACCTCTACCGCATGAAGTGGGATCTCATCGAACGCCGCTGAGGCTGCGACAATTCGTTCGCGCGCTCGCCGCCGAAATCTGATCCTGATCAAATTCCATTTTGCGCGACTCCCTATTCAGGCTGCGGAACAACAGCAAAGCAGGGGAAACAAATGCGCTCATTGCTCCTATCCGCCGCCGCAATCGCCGCCGTTCTCGCGACGCCGGCCGCCGCCGAACAGGGCGACTGGCTTGTTCGTCTCCGCGGCATTTACGTCGCGCCGCAAGATGAGTCAGGACCGATCCTTCCAGCCGTTCCGACCGGGTCCGTCACCGTCGACGACGCGATCGTGCCGGAGCTCGACTTCACCTATTTCTTCACCAACAACATCGCCGCCGAACTGATCCTCGCGACGAGCCCGCATGACATAACGGGTGCGGGCGCCGTTTCCGCGCTCGGAAAAATCGCGGATACGATGGCGCTGCCGCCGACGCTGACATTCCAGTATCATTTCGCGCCGGACGCCAAGGTCCGCCCCTATGTCGGCGGCGGCGTCAACTGGACGATTTTCTATAGCGAAGATTCCACAGCCAGCCTTGATACGGCGCTTGGCGGCGCGACCAATGTGTCGCTTGACGACAGCTTCGGCTGGGCGGCGCAGGCGGGCGTCGATTTCGACATCACCGAGCGCGTGTTCCTCAATATCGACGTCAAATATATCGACATCGACACGACGGCGACGCTGACGACGGGCGCTTCCGTCAACAGCGTCGAGGTCGATATCGATCCGATCGTGGTCGGCGTCGGCGTCGGCATGCGCTTTTAGTCGGTTGTTTGGTCGCGCCGTTTGGCGAAAAACCGGTTTCCACATTTTCGCCCGGCGCTCCGCCGAAGTTCCGGCCGCTTCCTTCCCTCGTCTTCGGCGGCCGGCGAGCCGCCGGCCTGATCCTTCCCCGGGCCGGCGGCGAATTTTTATTCAGCGCGAAATGTCGATCGCTTGGAGAACGGCGGCGACTTCGGGGCGCTGCTGGTAGCTTTTTTCGTTGGTCAGATAATCTTCTTCATATAACTTGGCGGCGATGACGCGGTCCGGCTTGACGTAGAAGGCTGCCGGATGCGGAATGCCGGCGAAGCGTCCGTCCTTGTGGGTTTGATTGCGAAGACCAAAGGCGTCGATGATCTCGGATTTGGGATCGGAGAGCAGCGTGACATGGATATCGCGCTGTTTGGCGAAGGCGGACTGAATCTCGCGGCTGTCGTAACTGACGAAGACGACGGAAACCCCACGCTTCTCGAATTCCTTGCGCGCGGCGTCGACCGTCAGCGTCTGGTTCTTGCAATAGGGGCACCAGTCGACGGACCGGATGAAATAAAGCGCCAAGCCGTTGGGGCCGGTCAGCGACGCGAAATTGCGCGCCGCGCCGGTCTGATCGGTTGCGGCGAGGGAATGGGGAATGCTCGCCCCGACCTTGGGACCAAGATCGGACATTTGCGCCAGGGCGCCGGTCATCACGGCGGCGAGGGCGGTCGCGGCGACGGCGGCGCGGACAAAAGCGGGGATTGCAGGACGCATTGGTTCCTCCAGATGGGATTTTTGCCGGAGCCTATCAAAAGCGCGGCGATTTGCAGACTCACAAAGGGCGGAAAATCGACGTGATCCGCTGGGCGTCGGCGGTTGTTGCGATGCGAGAACGCACGCGCTAAGCGGGACTTCTCGCCGCCCGCAGCCGGAGCCTCCGATGAACATCCATGAATATCAGGCCAAAGAACTGTTGAAGTCCTTCGGTGTCGCCGTCTCAAAAGGCGTCGCGGTGCTCGACGCGAAAGACGCCGAAGCCGCCGCGAAATCGCTCCCGGGGCCGCTCTATGTCGTCAAGGCGCAAATTCACGCCGGCGGGCGCGGCAAGGGCCGGTTCAAGGAAGCGTCCGCGGGCGACAAGGGCGGCGTGCGCCTTGCGAAGTCGCCGGCGGAAGCGGCGTCTTTCGCAAGACAGATGCTCGGCGCGACGCTGGTGACGAAGCAGACGGGTGCGGCGGGAAAGCAGGTCAACCGCATCTACATCGAAGACGGCAGCGACATAGCGCGCGAGCTTTATCTCTCGGCGCTCATCGACCGCGCGACGGCGCGCGTCACCTTCATCGTCTCGACCGAAGGCGGCATGAACATCGAGGAAGTCGCGGCCGAAACGCCGGAGAAAATCGTCCGTATCGCGATCGATCCGGCGACGGGGTTCATGCCGCATCACGGACGGCGCATCGCCAAGGCGCTGGCGCTCGACGGCGATCTTGGCAAACAATGCGGCAAGCTGATCGGCCAGCTCTACAAGGCGTTTGTCGACAAGGACATGGCGCTCCTTGAGGTCAACCCGCTGATCGTGACGAAAGCGGGCGCGCTGCACGTGCTCGACGCGAAGATCGGCTTCGACGACAACGCGATCTTCCGCCATGCCGAAATCGCGGCGCTCCGCGATGAAACGGAAGAGAATGAATATGAGAGGAAGGCGAAGGAATTCGACCTTTCCTATGTGAAGCTCGACGGCTCGATCGGCTGCATGGTGAACGGCGCGGGGCTCGCGATGTCGACCATGGACATCATCAAGCATTACGGCGCCGAGCCCGCGAACTTTTTGGACGTCGGCGGCGGCGCGACGAAGGAGAAAGTGACCGAAGCATTCAAAATCATCACCTCGGACCCGCATGTCAAAGGCATCCTCGTCAACATCTTCGGCGGCATCATGCGCTGCGATGTGATCGCGGAAGGCATCATTGCGGCGGTGAACACGGTCGGATTGAAAGTGCCGCTGGTCGTCAGGCTTGAAGGGACGAACGTCGAACTCGGCAAGAAAATTCTGGCCGAGAGCGGATTGGCGATCACGCCGGCGGACGATCTCGAAGACGCGGCGCAAAAGATTGTGAAGGCGGTGGGGTAGGGCGTGGACGCACTCGCCAAGCATACGGCGAAGTTTGTCGAGGATCACTCAGGCAGAGCAGCGTTCGCCGAAGCGACTAACCTTTTGGGTTGCGCGCTTCGGCATCCTGAAGGATTTCACTTTCGAGGATTTCTTGGAGAACACACATTATCAACTGCATTGCGTTTTGCGGTCCAATGCAGGCGATGGATCAAACTAAAGAAACACCCGTGCGTAAATTTAGTTTGCGCGTTGGAAATCGAAAAGGATGATGAGCTTCCAGAGCTGCCACCTTGCGAATCCACGCTACAATGCGCGCTCGACCAAATCATTCACAGCGAGCAGGTGTTGCTGACCGACGCCACCGCGAGATTTGTTGGCAAGAAACCCAACAAGTCGACTTCCCTCCAACGAAAATACTATTCGAAGGAATCACGGGCGGTCCTATTGATGGCGAAAACTGAAGATAAGTCCTGGATAACTATTCCGTTAATCGTGCTTCTCGATGCTTACTTTCCACTCTTGCAAATGCGACGGCAAAATATCGACGATAGCAAAATGCCGAAATCTTGACTATTCGCCCTCCCGCACATAATATGTGCACATGAAAAACCTCACGCTCAGGCTCGATGAAAAAGTGCTAGCCGAGGCGCGCAAGGTCGCGGCGCTAGAAGGCACGACCGTCGCCAAGGTGGTGCGAGAGTTTTTGCATACCTACGCACTTGGGAAGAGCGACGTGATTGTCGAGGAGCGCATGAGGCGTTTCCGGGGGCAAGCATCGAACGCGCCCGGGTTCGCTGAGCCGCCCACTCCGTATGAGGATCAAGCCGTGTTCGAAAGAACCGCCGACCGTCCGCCGACCTTGGAAGAAATGACGACCGACACCGGCGCGCCGCCGGTTCCGGGGCATGACGCATGGTTTCGCCGGCAGGTGCAACTCGCGCTCGACGACAAGCGAGCGGGCGCGAAATACGAAGACTTTGCGACCGTCGCCGCTGAATTCGGCTTCAATGCACGTTAGGATTTCCCCGCGCGCCAAGGCGGACCTCAAATCGATCCGAGCTTACATCGCCGAGGACAATCCCGACGCCGCCGTTCGCACCATCGACCGCATTCTGAGCGCAATTTTCTATTTGCAGGATTTCCCTCTTCTAGGACGCGCCGGAAGAATGGAAGGCACGAGAGAACTCATCATGCGCGGCATGCCCTATTATGCAGTTTATTCCTTGCCTGACGAATATCACATCGATATCGAGCGCGTCCTTCACGGAGCGCAAATATGGCCGCCGGAAAACGCCGAATGACCGCCCGCGCCGAATTCGCCTTCCTCCATCCCTTGCGCGTGCGCTGGGCGGAATGCGACGCGCAGGGGATCGTCTTCAACGCGAATTACTTCGCCTATTACGATCACGCGATCTGGGAATGGACGCGCGCACTTGGCTTCAAGACGTGGGAGGCGGCGCCGCAATTCGTCACTGCGCACGCCGAATGCGATTACAAGGCGCCGGCGCGGTTCGACGACGAATTGCTGATCGGCGTTCGCGCCGCGCGCTTTGGAACGAAATCGATGGAGGTCCGGGCGGCGGTCTTTCGCGGCGACGACCTCCTCAATATCGGCAAGCTCAATTATGTCTATGTGAAAGCGGGAACGACGGAGCCGGCGCCCTTGCCGCCGGAATTCATCGAGCGCGTCACGGCGTTCGAGCGCACAATGCCGGAGCGGAAATAGGCGGTGCGCGTCGACCCGTGCGCAATGCAGCGCGCGAGGCTGCGGCGCAGACACGGGTTCTCGTGAAGATTGAGAATCGACGACGGGGAACCTGGATCGCTAGCACCCGGAATCATCATTGGATGACACACCCCCTCCGTCGGCTTCGCCGCTGCCTCCCCCGCTAAAGCGGGGGAGGAAAGACGTCGCCGCCTGCCTTTCCTCCCCCGCGAAGCGGGGGAGGTGGTCGCGCAGCGACCGGAGGGGGGTCGTGTAATTGCAAAAGCGGATCGCTAGCCGCCTCTTTTCATGCCGCGCCGCTTTCGAGATGACGGAAGGACAAGAATGACCAGAAAACTCAACATCCCCGCCGCCTTCGATCGCATCAAGGAGCCGTGGTCGCCGCATATCGCCGCGCGCGTCAATGGTCAGGAAGTCCGCCTCGCGAAAATCGAGGGGAGCTTTGACTGGCACCATCATGACGGCGTCGATGAACTCTTCTTTGTCGTCAAAGGCCGCTTCACCATGCGCTTTCGCGCCAAAGACGAACAATGGGATGTTGCGATGGACGAGGGCGACATGATCGTCGTCCCCGCCAATGTCGAGCATATGGCGGTCGCGGACGAGGAATGCTGGATCATGATGGTCGAGGACGCCGGCACGCGGAATACGGGCGACAAAATTACCGCACGGACAAGAACCGACTTGCCGACGCTCTGATCAAGCGAACCTTGCTGAGCAAAGGCGTGCGGATTTCAGGCCCGGGGCTCCTGCCTGCGGCGCGCGGGGCGGATAATCCGTATTTGCCGGACAATCCCCGCGCCGTCGTTGCGGCGCTGTTTGCGAACCGGGCGCGGCTCCGCGATCGCCGCTCGCGCGTTTCGCGGGGCGTTCTCATTTGCGAAACGGCGGCGGTGCGCGCTGTCCGTTTCGCCTCGCGCCGCCAGCATCAATCCGGACGGACGCGGCCAACTCACTTGTCAAAGAGCCGCCGGCGCCGCTCATCGCCGCGCCGACATCGTATCAATGTTGGAGGTGGCGATTTGCGTCGCGCGTTCAAGCGGCGATTTGCGGGTATTTTGCGGCGGGAATTCGCGCGGCGCGGGATTTCATCCGTTTACGCATTAACCATGAGACCGCTCGCGCCGCCGCGCACTTCCGCTCGCGAAACGGCATGAAGGCCGGCGCCCTGGACGATCCCGGCCGCCATGTGATCGCGGGCGACTTGCAGGCGCCTGTCCGCGAGCGCGGCGGTCATGGCGCAGCCTTTCTCGTCGGCGTCAGCGTCACGCAGCGCCCGAAGACCCATGAGCGCGCCAGCCTTCCCCGTTGCCCCGACCGGCCATCGCCGCTAAGACCGGCGTCCCGCCGCAACCGAAAATCCAGCATGGCCATTCTTGTCGACAAGACGACCCGCGTGATCTGCCAGGGCCTCACCGGCTCGCAGGGCACGTTTCACACCGAACAGGCGATCGCCTATGGGACGCGCATGACCGCCGGCGTGACGCCGGGGAAGGGCGGCTCGACCTGGGGCTCGAACGGCGCGGCGCTTCCCGTCTGCGACACGGTCGCCGAGGCGCGCGACAAATTCGGCGCCGACGCCAGCGTCATCTATGTGCCGCCGCCCTTCGCGGCCGATTCGATCCTTGAAGCGATCGACGCCGAGCTCCCGCTCATCGTCTGCATCACCGAAGGCATTCCGGTCGCCGACATGGTGAAGGTGAAGCGCTCGCTTGATGGATCGAAGTCGCGGCTGGTCGGGCCGAACTGCCCCGGCGTCATCACGCCTGGCGAGTGCAAGATCGGCATCATGCCGGGCCATATCCATCGCGACGGCCATGTCGGCATCGTCTCGCGCTCGGGGACGCTGACCTATGAGGCGGTGCATCAAACGACGATGGCGGGGCTTGGCCAGTCGACCTGCGTCGGCATCGGCGGCGACCCGGTGAAGGGGACCGACTTCATCGACGTCCTTGAAATGTTCCTCGGCGATCCCGACACCCATTCAATCATTATGATCGGCGAGATCGGCGGCTCGGCTGAAGCGGACGCCGCGGAATTCCTCGCGAGGAACAGGGTCAAAAAGCCGACGGTCGGCTTCATCGCCGGCGTCACCGCGCCGCCCGGCCGCCGGATGGGCCACGCCGGCGCGCTCGTTTCGGGCGCGAATGACACCGCGGCCGCCAAGATCGACGCGATGAAGCGCGCCGGCATCGCCGTTTCGCCGACGCCGGCGGCGATGGGAAGGACGCTCCTCGAAGTTCTCAAAAAATAAACGAGGCCCGGCATAAATTGCCGACCGCTCGCCCATTGAAACGTGAGGCGACTGGCGTAGATAAGCCCCGCGGCGCGGCCAAAGGCCCGCCCGAGCAGTATCCGGAACGAGCGATGGCCAAGGACGGCGACGTCCCGCAAACAGGGACTTCTTCAGCGTCGGCGCAAACGCCGAGTCTTAGTTTCGCGTCGGGCGCAAACGCCGCCTATCTCGATGCGCTTCTGGCGCGGTACGAAAAGGACCCGGCGTCGGTTTCTCCCGACTGGCGGGCCTATTTCGCAGCGCTCGGCGAGAGCGCCGCCCCAAAGGGGCCAAGCTGGGCGCGCGCCGACTGGCCGCCAAGGGAGAAAAGCGAGGCGACGGCGCTCCTCGACGGCGACTGGCCGGTCCTCGAAAAGGCGGTCGCGGCGAAAATCGAAGCGCGCAAGGGCGCCGCTGATCCCGCCGCCGTCCGCCAGGAGACCCGCGATTCGATCAGCGCGCTGATGCTGATCCGCGCCTATCGCATTCGCGGCCATCTGATCGCCGATCTTGATCCGCTCCAGCAGACGAAGAAAAGCGTCCATCAGGAACTCGAACCCGCGACCTACGGATTTGGCGACGCCGACATGGATCGCCCGATTTATATCGACCAGGTCTTGGGACTTGATACCGCGACGCTCCGGGAAATTCTCGCGATCTTGAAGCGCACCTATTGCGGGACGTTCGCCGTCGAGTTCATGCACATCTCCGATCCCGAGCAGAAACGGTGGATCCAGCAGCGCATCGAAGGCAAGGACAAGGAAATCTCCTTCACCGCGGAAGGCAAGAAGGCGATCCTCAACAAGCTGATCGAAGCGGAAGGCTTCGAGAACTTTCTGCACACGAAATATACGGGCACGAAGCGTTTCGGACTCGACGGCGCGGAAGCGACGGTCCCGGCGCTTGAACAGATGATCAAGCGCGGCGGCGCGCTCGGCGTCAAGGAAATCGTCATCGGCATGCCGCATCGCGGACGCCTCAACGTTCTCGCCGCGGTGATGGGAAAGCCCTATCATCACATCTTTCACGAGTTCAGCGGCGGTTCGGTGACGCCCGACGACGTCGGCGGATCGGGCGACGTCAAATATCACCTCGGCGCGTCGTCCGACCGCGAGTTTGACGGCAATCGCGTCCATTTGTCGTTGACCGCGAACCCTTCGCATCTTGAGGCGGTCGACCCGGTCGTTCTCGGCAAGGCGCGCTCAAAACAGGACCGCATCGAGCCGGGCGACATTGAAACGCCGCGAACCCATGTGCTGCCGCTGCTCTTGCACGGCGACGCCGCGTTCGCCGGCCAAGGCGTCGTCGCCGAATGCCTCGGCCTTTCGCAGCTTCGCGGGTACCGGACCGGGGGCGCCGTCCACTTCATCGTGAACAACCAGATCGGCTTCACGACGAGCCCGAAATTCTCGCGCTCCTCGCCCTATCCTTCCGACATCGCCAAAGGCGCGCAGGCGCCGATTTTCCATTGCAACGGCGATGATCCGGAAGCCGTCGTCTACGCCGCGAAAGTCGCGACCGAATTCCGCCAGAAATTCGGCATCGACGTCGTCGTCGACATGTTCTGCTACCGCCGCTTCGGGCACAATGAGGGCGATGAGCCGAGCTTCACGCAGCCGCTGATGTACAAGAAGATCCGCGCGCACAAGACGACGCGCGAGATTTATGCAAAGCGCCTCGAATCCGAGGGCGTCATATCGCCTTCCTATTCGGAAGAGGAGCGCGCGCGGTTCAGGGCGTTTCTTGAAAGCGAATTCGCCTCGGCCGGCGCCTTCAAGCCGAACAAGGCGGACTGGCTCGACGGCCAGTGGTCCGGTTTCGTCCCGCCGATGGATGACGATCGGCGCGGCGACACCGCGGTCGATCTCGCTGTGCTGAAAAAGATCGGCGAACGCATCACCACCTATCCGGACGGATTCTCGGTTCACAAGACCTTGTCGCGGGTTCTGGAAGATCGGCGCGCCTGCGTCATCGACAAGGGCGCCGATATCGACTGGGCGACGGCGGAGGCGCTGGCGTTCGGTTCGCTGGCGCTCGAAGGATTCGGCGTTCGCCTCTCCGGCCAGGACAGCCGCCGCGGAACATTTTCGCAGCGCCATTCCGTCTTCATCGATCAGGAGACGGAAAAGACTTTCACGCCGCTCAACCATCTAAAGGGCGCGAAAGCGACCTTCGAAGTCCATGATTCCTCGCTTTCCGAATTCGCCGTGCTCGGCTTTGAATACGGCTATTCGCTCGCCAATCCGAAATTCCTCGTTTTGTGGGAAGCGCAGTTCGGCGATTTCGCGAATGGCGCGCAGACCGTCTTCGACCAGTTCTTGTCGTCGGGCGAGCGCAAATGGCTGCGGATGTCGGGCCTCGTCTGCCTGTTGCCGCACGGCTATGAGGGGCAGGGGCCGGAACATTCCTCGGCGCGGCTTGAGCGCTTCTTGCAGCTTTGCGCGCAGGACAATATGCAAGTCGCCAATTGCACGACGCCGGCGAATTATTTCCATATCCTCCGCCGGCAGATGCGGCGCAGTTTCAGGAAACCCCTGATCCTGATGACGCCGAAATCGCTGCTGCGCCACAAGCGCGCGGTCTCGACCTTGAAGGAAATGGGCCCCGGCTCCTCATTCCATCGCATATTGTGGGACGACGCTGAAACGAAGCCAGGATCGACAGTCACGCTCGCCGCTGACGACAAGATCAAGCGCGTCGTCATGTGTTCAGGCAAAGTCTACTACGACCTTCTGGACGAACGCGAAAAGCGCGGAATCGACAATGTCTACCTGCTCCGCGTCGAACAATTCTATCCGTATCCGGCGCATTCGATGATCGCGGAGCTGCAGCGCTTCAAGAAGGCCGACATGGTCTGGTGCCAGGAAGAGCCCAAGAACATGGGCGGCTGGACCTTTATGGACCCGAACATCGAGTGGACGCTCGACCAGATCGGCGCGAAGTCGAAGCGCGCGCGCTATGTCGGCCGTCACGCCGCCGCCTCGCCGGCGACCGGCCTCATGAGCCGGCACAAGATCGAACTTGAGGATTTCTTGAACGAAGCCTTTACCGTCTGACCGTTTTCCATCAGGAGGCCGATTTTCATGCCCACCGAAATCCGCGTGCCGACGCTTGGCGAATCCGTCACGGAAGCGACCGTCGGGAAATGGCTGAAAAAAGTCGGCGACGCCGTAAGCGCGGACGAGCCGCTGGTCGAACTTGAAACCGACAAGGTGTCGGTTGAAGTGCCGTCGCCCTCGGCGGGCGTCGTTTCGAGCGTCGCCGCCGCCGAAGGCGCGACCGTCGAAGTCGGCGGATTGCTCGGCGCGATCGAAGCGAACGGCAAGGCGGCCGCGCCTCCAAAGGACGCCAGGCCCGCATCCGCCGCCAAATCGGCGCAGCCGGCGCCCAAAGCCGAGGCGCCCTTATCGCCGGCGCCGCGCCGGGTCGTCGCTGAATCCGGCGTCGACCCCGCGTCGATCAAAGGAACCGGCAAGGACGGCCGCGTGACGAAGGGCGACGCGCTCGAAGCCGCCGCCGCGCCGCAGGCGAAAGCGCCGACGGCGCCGAGGCCGCCGCGTCCCGCCGGATCCCGCGAAGAGCGCGTCAAGATGAGCCGCCTTCGCCAGACGATCGCGCGGCGCCTCAAGGAGGCGCAGGAAAACGCCGCCATGCTGACGACGTTCAACGACGTCGACATGACGGCGGTGATGGGTCTTCGCGCGCAGTACAAGGATCTTTTCGAGAAGAAGCACGGCGTCAAGCTCGGCTTCATGTCATTCTTCGTCAAAGCCTGCGTTCACGCACTGAAAGAAGTTCCGGAAGTCAATGCGGAGATCGACGCGACCGACATCATCTACAAGAATCATTATGACATCGGCGTCGCGGTCGGGACGGAAAAGGGCCTTGTCGTGCCGGTGCTGCGCGACGCCGACGAAATGTCGCTGGCGGACATCGAGAAAAAGATCGCCGAGTTCGGCCGCCGCGCGCGCGACGGCGCCTTGACGCTCGAGGAAATGCAAGGGGGCACGTTCACGATCTCGAATGGCGGCGTCTACGGTTCGCTCCTGTCGACGCCGATCCTCAACCCGCCGCAATCAGGCGTCCTCGGCATGCACCGGATCGAAGACCGCCCGGTCGTTCGCGGCGGGCAGGTGGTCGCCCGGCCGATGATGTATCTGGCGCTCTCTTATGATCACCGGATCGTCGACGGCAAAGGCGCGGTCACGTTCCTCGTTCGCGTGAAAGAGAACCTTGAAGATCCGCAACGCCTGATGCTCGATCTTTGAAGACGCGCGAGCCCGGCGCGCTATTCAATGCCGGTCGGCCGCTGCCGGGCTCGTCCTGACGCCGCGGCGCTCAAGCGCTTTTTCAAGCGGCTTTAGCGCGTCGCCATAGTCGCGACGCCGCTCGATCGCGCGCGTGTTGATCGGCTCTCTGACCTGCGCGGCGGAATGAGTGATGACATTGCGCTTGGTCTGATGAAAAGCCAGGCAGGATGCGCTCCACGGCAACGCGCAATAGGAAAGCAGCGCGCGGGTCTCGCCTTCAGGGTCGACGACGAGTTTTTCGTAATCCGCGTCGTAAACGCCGCCGGGGAAAAGCCCTCGCCAATGCGCCGTCATCCGCTCATAGGCGGAATAGTAATGCGCGACGGCGTCGATCTCATTGGCGAAGGCGTATTCGTTGAAAAAGCGCACGCGAAGGATCGACAGGCAGACGTCGACGGGCGGCCTGACAAGATTGATGATCCGGGCGTCGGGAAAAATCGCCCGGATCAGCCCGATCGACCAGAAATTCAGCGGATGCTTGTCGGTGACGGCGGCGGCGCGGCGCGCTTCGGCCGGCAGCGCCTTCAAGAACCGATCCGCTGATGCGGCGCCGTTGGCGGCGATCAGCCTCGTCGCGTCATCGCGAGTCTTCGCCGCGGCGACGAATTCATTCATGATGCTGATCATCTCGGGAAGTTCGCCGCCGCCATAGACGTCCGGGTGCGAGGAAAGAATCTGTTCGACCAGCGACGTTCCGGATCGAGGCATGCCGACGATGAAAATCGGGCGCGGCGTCGATGCGGCGGCGATCGGCGAAAGGGGCTCCGGGAAGAGCGTCCTGACGCGCGCCAGATATTCTTCGGTTTCCTCAGGGCGATAGCCGCCGCCCGCCGCCTTCGCAATGCGGGCGATGATCGCCTTCGCCTCGATGATGCGGCCGAAGGCGCGCGCATGTTCGCCAAGCGCCTCGTCGCGTCGCGCGAGCGCCAGCAGCGTCTTTGGAATCGCGTCCGGGGGAAGCGCGCGTTCGGCCATGCGCCGTTCAAGATGCGCCGCCATTTCGGCCGACATCGCTCTTGCGTCGAGCTGCGTCAGATAGTCGAAGGCGACGCCGCTGTCGGGATCGGCCGCGACCGCTTCAAGAAGGATGCGCTTTGCGTCCTCGACGGCGCCGGCGAATATCCGGCAGCGCGCAAGCAGCGTCATCGCCGCCGCGTCTTTGGGCTGCAAGGCGACCGCCGCGCGCGCCGCCTCTTCGCCGCCGGCGATGTCGCGCGCGGCGAGCCGCAAATCCGACAAAAGGCGAAGGCGCTCCGCCGACGGCGCGCGCGCCGCCGCCATTTCCGCGGCGGCGTGCGCGGCTCTAAGGTGATCGCCCGCCATCAAGATGATGGTCCAGAAATCGAAAATCGCCGCGGCGTGCGCGGCGGGGATGCGCTGCGTCGCCGCCGTCAGGCTCGCCAGCCATGGCTCGTCGCGCGCAAGGAGCGCTGCCGGCCCGGCGACGTTGATGACGGCGGGAGTCCGGCCGAGCCGCGTTTCCGCGCGCCGCGCCGCGGCGACGCCGACCTCGATGCGGCGTGTACGGATGGCGGCCTCGGCGAGGCGGATGTCAAGCAGGGGATGGTTGAACGCATTGACCGCGGCGGAGAGCGCCGCAAAGGCGTCCTCAGCACGGCCGGCTTGCAGATAGGCCTCGGCGAGATGATGCGCCCCGGCGGGATCGACCCGCGCCGCGCGGGCGAGTTCGGCGATCAGCGGCTCGGCGGCGGCCGCATCGCCAAGCATCAATCGGACGCGCGCCAGCGCGCCGAGGATCGCCGGATCGCCGGGCTTCAGGGCGCGCGCGCGTTCAAGGGTCGCCGCCGCCTTGACGCCGGCGCCGGTCATGGCGTGCGAGAGACCGACCAGCAACTGCGCCTGCGCATCGCGGCGGATGGCGTTCGGCGCGCGGTCGGCGACAGCGATGGCGTCCGCGAACGCGCCCCGCGCGTAGAGCGTGTCGATTTCAACGGCGGCGTCGGAGCGGTCTTCAGCCATTCTTCAATCACTCGCCCGGATAGTCAAAACGCGCAAGGCTTGACCTCGCCCGAGGAGTTCGCCCATGACCCGCCACGACGCAAGACGCAGCCTAAGATGAGGTCCCATGTCCGAGACTTATGACGTTGTCATCATCGGCGCAGGGCCGGGCGGTTATAACGCGGCCATACGCGCGGGCCAGCTTGGCCTGAAGACGGCGATCATCGAAAAGCGAGAGACAAGGACGCTCGGCGGGACATGCCTTAATGTCGGTTGCATTCCCTCCAAGGCGCTTTTGCATGCGTCGGAACACTATGAAGCGGCGGCGACGCGGTTCGCAGCCCTAGGCGTCAAGATGAGCGGCCTTTCGCTCGATCTTGGACAAATGCTGAAGCAGAAAGACGACGCGGTCGACGGCCTCACCAAAGGCGTCGAATTTCTGATGAAGAAGAACAAGGTCGCGGTTCATTACGGCGCCGGCGAAATCCTCGCGCCGGGGATGGTCCGCGTCGTCGGCGAGGGCGGAAAGACCACGGATCTGGCGACGAAGAATATCGTCATCGCAACGGGGTCGGAGGTGACGCCGCTGAAGGGCGTCGACATCGACGAGACGCGAATCGTTTCCTCGACCGGTGCGCTGGCGCTTTCCGCCGTGCCGAAGCATTTGGTCGTCATCGGCGGCGGCGTCATCGGGCTTGAACTCGGGTCGGTCTGGCGCCGGCTCGGCGCAAAGGTGACTGTCGTCGAATTCCTCGACCGCATCTTGCCGACGATGGACGGCGAAGTTTCAAAGCAGTTCGAGCGCATCCTGAAGAAGCAGGGGATCGAATTCCGCCTTTCGTCGAAAGTCGCTGGCGCGGAAAAAACGAAGACAGGCGTCAAATTGTCCGTCGAGCCGGCCGCCGGCGGCAAGGCCGAATTGATTGAAGCCGATGTCGCGCTTGTCGCGATCGGTCGGCGCCCGCATACGGCCGGATTGGGTCTTGAGCGCGTCGGCGTCAAAACGGATGCGCGCGGCTTCCTTGAGACCGATCATTTTCGCACGAATGTCGGCGGCGTATGGGCGATCGGCGACGTCATTCATGGCCCGATGCTCGCGCACAAGGCGGAAGATGACGGCGTCGCCTGTGTCGAACTTATCGCGGGCAGAGCGGGGCATGCGAATTATGACGCCGTGCCGAACGTCGTTTACACATGGCCGGAGATCGCGAGCGTCGGCAAATCGGAGGAGGATTTGAAGAAGGCCGGCGTCGCCTACAAGGTCGGCAAGTTTCCCTTCCTCGCGAACAGCCGCGCCAAAACAAATCATGAGACGGACGGCTTTGTCAAAATTCTGGCTGACGCGGCAAGCGACCGCGTGCTCGGCTGTCACATCATCGGCGTCGGCGCCGGCGAACTGATCGCCGAGGCCGTCTCCGTCATCGAGTTCGGCGGCGCGTCGGAAGACATCGCGCGCACCTGCCACGCCCATCCGACGCGGTCTGAAGCCGTCCGCCAGGCGGCGATGGCCGTCGAGGGCTGGGCGATGCAGGCGTGATGGAGGGTGTGCTGAGCATTCCGGACGTCATCGGCTATGGCGGCGTCGCCCTGGTCGTCGGCACCTATTTTCTCAGCCAGATCGGCAAGATGGACTCAACGCGGATGCTCTATCCGGCGCTCAATGCGGCTGGCGCCGTGATGATTCTCGTGTCGCTGTTTCACCGCCCGAACCCGCCGTCGATCGTCATTGAGTTCTTCTGGCTGGCGATCAGCATCGTCGGCGTCGCCCGCGCGCTCCTGAAGAAAAATGATCGGGTCAAATTCCAAGAGCGTCCCTGAGCGTCGCGGCGCAAGCCTCCGCCTCACCCTCCGCATAGGCAAGAGCGGCGCCGATCGCAAAGACCGGGCGCGGCCAGGCGTCGTCATGCTCGAACCGCGCGATAACGTGCACATGCAGCTGGCGCACGAAATTGCCAAGCGCGGCGACATTCATTTTCGGCGCGCCGGTGAGTTTTTGCAGCGCAGCGGAAACGATCGCCATTTCATCGGCAAGCGCGCGCCGGTCGGCCGCCGAGAGATCGTGAAGTTCGACCAGTCCGTTTCGTCGCGGAACCAAAATCGCCCAAGGATAACGCGCGTCTTTCATCAGGAGGACCAGCGAAAGCGGCAGATCGCCGACCTTGACGGTGTCGTTCGCCAAACGTTCGTCGAGTTTGAACATTCCTAGCCGCGCCTCGCCCGGCACTGGATTTCACGCCGCATTTCGGCCACTCTCCCGCCTTTGATGCGCGGAGCGGAAGTCTCCGCGCATTGTCTTATGCGGTCTTATAGGGGCCGATCGCCCAAAAGGGCAGCGTCCGCCGGCAGGGGCCGCCGGCAAGACGCCATTCGAGGAGGGAAAATGACCGACGCCGCAGCAAAGACGTCCGCTGAGAAACAGTGGTTCGGACATCCGCGTCCGCTATCGCTCCTTTTCACAACAGAAATGTGGGAGCGCTTCGGCTATTACGGCATGCGCGCCCTGCTCATCCTTTATCTCGTCGAGCACTTTGTTTTTGCGGACAGGGTCGCCAACGGTCTTTATGGCGCATTCACCTCGCTGGTTTACCTGACGCCGCTCATCGGCGGTCTGATCGCGGACCAGTATTTCGGGTCAAAGAAGTCGGTGAAATTCGGCGCGATCTTGATGTCGGCCGGCTATCTCCTTCTCGCGTTCACCGGCGGCGAAAACGCCAAGCCCTATGTGACGATCAACGACCAGCGGTACGAGGTTGCGATCGAAAAGAACGGCGATGACGCCGGCCAATATGTCGTCGCGGGCCAGAGCCGCTACAAGATCAGCGGCAATGAAGACGGATCAATCAGTCTGACCGGCGCGACCGGCGCCGATCTTCCAGCAACCGTCGCCGCCGACAATTACAAGTTCGACGCCGACCGCAACCCGGTTTCCGTCATTCTCCTGTTCATGTCGCTCGGCCTCATCGTCGTCGGCAACGGTTATTTCAAGCCGAACATTTCGACGATTGTCGGCGCGCTCTATCCCGAGAAAGATCCTCGCCGCGACGCCGGCTTCACGATCTTCTACATGGGCATCAATCTCGGCTCGATCATTTCGCAGTTCCTCGCGCCGCTGATCGCCGTCACCTACGGCTATCAATGGGGCTTTGCGCTCGCCGGCTTCGGGATGCTGCTCGCCTGGGGCCGCTTTCAGTTCGCCGGAAATCTCATTGAGGAATACGGAAACCCGCCGGCGGACGGAAAGAACCGCGATCTCATCATCGTCGTATTGTCGCTCCTCGCGGTGCCGGTCGTCTGGTTCCTCCTCAACAACGCGATGGAGACCGCGTCCGTCGTCAAGGAAGTCGTCGCCACCGGCATTGTCGGCTACATCCTGTCGCAGCCGCTGCTCGGTCAGGTGATGTTCTTCGTTTACCTCATCGCCATGATCGGCATTCCCCTCTGGGCGGTGTTCTCGCTGAAGTCGGTCGAACGCGACCGAATGATCGTCGCCGTCATTTTGACGTTCTTCTCAGTCGTCTTCTGGACGCTTTTCGAACAGGCCGGCTCGTCGCTGACGCTGTTCGCGGATCGCAACACGGAACTGAACATCCTCGGCATGTATACGATGCCGGCGGGTCAGGTTCAGATATTCAATCCGCTGTTCATTGTTCTCTTCGCGCCGATCTTCTCGGTGATGTGGGGATGGATGGGCAAGCGCGGCATCGAACCGTCGGTGCCGCTGAAATTCGCGATCGGCCTTATACTTGTCGGGCTCGGCTTCCTCGCGTTGGTTTTCGGGTCGAAATTCCATGACAGCAATTATCTTGTGCCGCTGTTCTGGCTCGCCTTCGCCTACTTCCTGCATTCGATGGGCGAACTTTGCCTGTCGCCCGTCGGGCTCTCGATGATCACGAAACTCTCAATCCCGAAGCTCGTCGGCATGATGATGGGCGTCTGGTTCCTGTCATCGGCGATGGCGCAATATGTCGGCGGCATCGTCGCGCAGCTCGCCTCGACCGAAACCGTCGGCGGCGAGGTGCTGAATGCGCAAGTGTCGCTGCAGACCTATCTCGGCGTCTTCCAGCAGATCGGCATCGGCGGGATCATCGCCGGCGGCGTGCTGCTCGTGCTCTGGCCGATCCTCAAGAAAGGCATGCATGGCGTGAAATAACGCCATTTCCGTTCGAAATCGGCAAAGGCCCGGCGTGCGGAAGCGCCGGGCCTTTTTGTTGCGGCCGGAATCGCGCGCCGGTTCCGTTAGTTGCGTGGCGCGTCGCGGGTCAGGGGATGTGCGCGGAGAATTGCTGATGCGGCAGGTCGGTCACGCCGACGCCGAAGACGCCGGCCAGCAGGCTTTCAGAAAGCGCCTCGCCCGGCGCGCCGTCGGCGGCGACCCTTCCTTCATGCAACACGATGATCCGTGTGCAGAAACGCTGCGCCAAGCCGAGATCGTGGATCGCGGCGAGGACAAGCGAGCCCCCCGCCGCTTTCGCGCGGAGGACCGATCCGATGGAGAGAGCGTGTCTTAAATCAAGCGCCGCTGTCGGCTCATCAGCAAGCAGGATCGGCGTCTCCGCGGCGAGCGCGCGCGCCAGGTGAATGCGCGCCTGCTCGCCGCCGGACAAGGTCGTCACAATGCGGTTGCGGAAGGGCAGCGCGTCGGTCAGGGCGAGCGCGCGCTCGACGGCGGCGCGATCTTCCGGGCCAAGACGATGCGGCGCGCCATAGGCGAATCGCCCGAGGCTCGCAACCGCTTCGGCCGTCATCGCCCAGTGAATGTCGCGCGCTTGCGGCAGATAGGCGATCGATCTTGCGCGCGCTGTCGGCCGCAATTGCTCCAGATCGGCGCCGTCAAGCAGGATTGCGCCGGCGCAGAGCCGTTCGACGCCGGCGATCGCGCGCAGCAAGGTCGACTTTCCAGCGCCGTTCGGCCCGAGAATTCCGATGAATTCGCCGGCGCTCGCGCGCAGATTGACGCGGTCAAGCAGGACCGCGCCGTCCCGCCTTACGCCGATATTGTCGAGCGAGAGCGATGTCATCGCGCGATCCTTTGGGTGCGTGCGGCGACGAAGATGAAAGCGGGCGCGCCGATCAGCGCTGCGGCGACGCCAAGCTTTAATTCCTGGTCGAAAGGCAGAAGGCGGATGACAAGATCGGCGGCGGCGAGGATCGCGCCGCCGATCATGGCCGCCGGCGCAATCGAGCGGCCCGGATCATGCGCGACAAACGGCCGCGCCAGATGCGGCGCGATGATCCCGACAAAGCCGATCGCCCCGGCGAGCGCAACCGACGCGCCCGTCATCAAGGCGGCGCCGGCGATCGCGACCGCGCGCGTTCGCGCCATGTCGACGCCGAGCGTCGCCGCCGTTTCTTCGCCGAGCGACAGCGCCGTCAGCGCCGGCGCCGCGAAGAGAGCGAACAAGAAGCCGGCGCCCATGAATGGCGCGGTCAGCGCGATGTCGTCAAAACTGCGGTTGGCGACGGCGCCGAACAGCCAGTTGACGAGGTCGGAGAGGATGAAGGGGTTCGGCGCAAGGTTCATGACGAGCGCGATCAGCGCGCCGGCGAATGATGATAGCCCAACGCCGACGAGAATGAGCCGGGCCGGCGACAAGCGCCCGGCGCCGAACGCCTGCAGGACCGCCGTCGCCGCGAGGGCGAAGAGAATGGAAGCCGCCGGCGTCGCCCATTCGGCGTGCGTCGACAGGTTGAAATAAATCGCGATGACAGCGCCGAGCGCCGCCATCGCCGAGACGCCAAGGACGCCGGGATCGGCGAGCGGATTGCGCAGCAGGCCCTGCATGACGGCGCCCGAAGCGCCAAGCGCCGCGCCGGCGAGCCAGGCGGCGAGCGCTCGCGGCAACCGGATTTCGCGCAGGATCGTTCCGGCGGCGCTGTCGTCGAACAGGGCGCCGAAGGATTCTCCGATCGTAAGGTTGGCCGGCCCGACGAGGCAGGACGCGATCAGGATCGCAAGGCTGGCCACGGCGAGAGCGATCGCCGAACCGCGCTGCAGGCGGTCACTCATGTTCCCGCCGCCTTTCATCAACCGCGCGCCGGATCGCTTCAGCGGCGTCCAGCGAAAACCATCCGGGGCAGGCGAGAATGTCAGCGTCAAGATCGATGCGCGGCGTCGCCGCGAGCGTTCGCCGCAGGGCGGGATGTCGGGCCGCCGACCAATGATTGATCCGTTCGCTGTTCGCCGCGAAAAATCCTGTCGCGATGAAAGCCGGCGGGTCGGCGATCAGCGCTTCGGCGGATAGCGCCGGCCAATAGGAAAGTCCTTTCTCGGCGGCGACATTGCCGACGCCGGCGGCGGCGAAAATTGCGTCAATCATCGTTCCTTTCGCCGCCGTCACGCCGCCCGGCGTCACATAGAGCGCCGACACGCCGGAAGGGCCTTTCGCCGCAAGCGCGCCAAGACGGTCGTCGATTTCCCGCAGCAGCCTTTCGCCGCGCGCCTGCTGGCCGATCGCCGCCGCGGCCATCCTGACGTTTTCCTTTACGCCGCCGAAGTCGGACGCGTAATCGAGGGAGACGATCTCGGCGCCGAAGCGTTTAAGGCGCGCGTCGTCGCCGCCCCAGAACCGCAAAACGACATCGACATCGCGCGCGACGATTTCCTCCGCCTCGGCGCGCGACCGCGGCAGGCCTTGCGCGCTGTTCCGCATGTAAGAAAAATCCTTCACCGCATCGACGGACAAGGCGGCGATCTGCTCTCGGTCGGCGAGCGCGAGCACGAGCTGGTCGGCGCAGTAATCCGCCGAAAAAACGCGAACGGCGCCGGCGAGCGCGATGAGCGCGGCGGCGCTCACAGTCTCACCCTGACGCCAGCGAAGGCCGATGCGCCGGGCTCGCCATAGCCCGAAACGTCTTCGTAGCGCGCGTCGGTCGCGTTTTCGACGCGGCCGTAAAGGTCAAGTCGGTCCGACACGGCGTAGGTGGCCCTTATGTCCAGCTTCGCAAAGGAATCATTCGCTGACGGAAAGTCCGCTTCCGCGCCATTGAACAAAAGGCTCGCCGAGAAAAGCGTCGCATCGCTCGGCCGGATATCGACGCCGACAAGGCCGCTATGTTTGGGCGTGCGCAGGACCCGCGCGCCGGTCAGCGCGTCGCGGGCGTCGATGAAAGAATAGGTGAGCCGCAAATCGAGAAAACGCGCCAATGCGACCGCCGCTTCAAACTCGACGCCCTCGCTTTTGACGCGGCCGATGTTGAAATAGCCGGCGCCGGCGAAATCAAAGTCGATCTGGTCTTTCACGCGCTGGCGAAAATAGGCGGCGCGCACGCTCCCGCCGCCGGATCCAAGCCCTGAAAATTCATGTTCGACGCCGAAATCAAAGCCGACGGCGCGCTCGGGCCTGAGGTTTGGATTTGGAATGACGCCGAACTGATCGAAATTGAGCTCAAAGAGCGTCGGCGCCCGAAATCCCTGTCCCCAGCTCGCTCTAAGGCGCGTTCCCGCGGCAAGCGTTAAGACGCCCGCGACGCGCGACGTCGTCGCGCCGTCGAAATTCGAAAACTCATCGCGCCGCGCGCCGGCGGAAACGACGACATTGTCAAACGGCGCCGCCTCGATCATCAAAAAAGCGGCGCCGGCGGTTGCGCTCTCGTCGATGCCGGAAACGCTGGCGGATGCTCGCTCAATCTCGGCGCCCGCTTCAAGCGAGAGCGATGACGCCAAATCGATGGCGGCGGAATAGCCGGCGGCAAGGCGGTCGCCCGCCGCCGCGAATGTCGGCGCGCCAAGATCGAAATTCTTCCGATCGACGTTATTGTAGCTGATCAGCAGGGCGCCCTCGAAATCTTCACCCGACCGATGATTAAGGCGCGCCGCAAGCGCGTAATCCGTCGTGTCTTCGGTTTCGATCGTGTCGGCGAGGGTGAAGGTCGGCGGCGGGAAACCGTCGATTTCCGAATGAGAATCGCTAAAGCGCCCGTCAAGGCGCAGATCGGCGCCAGGCGTGAGGCGGACGCCCCCTGAAATCGATGCGGCGATCGATCTGTAGCCGTCCCTTTCGGCGCCGGACGCGGCGCGTGAAACGCCGTCGGTCCTGACCCCGGAAACGGCGGCGCGGATAAATGCGTCGCCAGCGGCGCCGGAAAGGCTCGCCGCGCCGCGCACGGTCCCGCGTGAGCCGCCCTCAAGCGACGCGTTCGCGCCGCGCCCGCCGCCCTTCGTGCGAATCGATACGACGCCGCCGATCGCGTCAGCGCCCCAGATGAGGCTTTGCGGCCCGCGCAGCACTTCAATTCGGTCGATGTCGGCGACATCGAGATTGGCGAAATTATAGCCGCCTTGCGGCGCCGATGGGTCGTTGACGACGACGCCGTCGATGACGACGAGCGTTTGCCCGCTTGCGCCGCCCCTCATGCGAACGCTCGCAAATCCGCCGAACGCGCCGTTGCGCGCGACGGCGACGCCGGGCGCCTCCTTCAGCGCGTCGGCGACAAAAGCATATTGCCGCGCCTCAATGTCGCCCGATGTAATGACGGTGACGGCGGAGCCGACATCTGCGTCCTGGCGGCGGCGGACGCCGTAGGAATAGACCTCGTCTTGCGATTCATCCGACGAAGCTGCGACGGGCGCGGCGCCGGCGAAAAGGTATGTATACAGACAAAATACGGACGAAAGCGTAGCGACGTAAAAGCGCGTCATGGCGACTCCCTTCAGCGTTCAAGGATGTCGCCGCGACGGATTCCCGCAATTCACGGCTCTTCCCGGCCGCAAACAGGACGACGTCGACGGCAGGTCTCCTGGCTGGCGGGTCGTCGCGTCCGTCTTGCCTTCCCGGCCGGACCGGCCAGTGGCGCTTCATGCGGACGCTCGCCGCTTACAGTTGCGGGCACAGCCGCGGGTTTTCACCGCGTTCCCTATTCTCCTCCCTTGGGGAGGCACCGTCTTGCGGGACGCTAGGCGCGCGCCGGCGGCAACGCAATGCAAGCTTGGCCGCATCGTCCGTTAGTGGGAATCTTCCCGCAAAATCAGAGAATTGCCGGCATCCAATTAAAGTTTTGTGAACCTTTCCGGTTCACCGGTGCGTCGAAGACACAACCGATTGCCGATCTCGCCAATCCGGTGCATCTTGGTTAAATAGGCCTGTTAACGCTATGCCAAATTGGCTAGGAGACTTGGTTAAAGCATGCCTCGCACCCCGCGCGGCCGGTTTTATCGTTTCACCTGAGGAGGGGACTTCATGAAGCTGAAAACTACCCTGTTAGCCGCCGCTGCGACGCTTGCCATCGCACCGGCCGCCCACGCCTACCAGGGCGTCTATGGCGCGATCGGCGCCGGCCTGTCCTATGTCGGACCGGACCGCGATTTTGAAGCGGCGGGCCCGCCGCTCACATTCGACAGCGAAGCCGATTACGAAAACGGCATTGGCGTCTACACGGCGCTCGGCCATGAGGGCGGTTCCGGCTGGCGCAAGGAATTCGAATTCAGCTACCGCACCAACGACCTTCGCCATCTCGCCGGCGAGGCCCCGTTCTTCACTGGCTGGGGCGAGAACACGATCGAAGGCGACATTCAGTCGATGGCGTTCATGTTCAATCTGATCAAGAACTTCAAGAGCGACAGCAAAGTGACGCCTTACGCCGGCTTGGGCGCGGGCATTGCGCGCCTCAAGGCCGACTATGTCGGCGCTGACCCGAGCTTTGGCGGCGGCGCCGCGCTTGGCAGCCTGTCCGTTCAGGACAAGGCCTGGGAGATCGCTTATCAAGGCATCGCCGGTCTCGCGTTCGAGCTCGCCGACGGCCTCGCGCTTGATCTCTCCTATCGCTATTTCGCGACGCTTGATCCGGATTTCGACGGCATCCAGGCGGGCGTTCCCGCGTCGTTCGAGCAGGAATATAATTCGCACAGCCTGTTCGCCGGCCTTCGCTGGAATTTCGGCGCCGCGGCGCCGGCCGCTCCTCAGTACAAGGATTGCTGGGACGGATCGAGCGTTCCGGTCGCTTCAGACTGCCCGCCGCAGCTGACGGAACAGCAAGCCGCCAATCTCGATCCGATCAACGTCATCGTCTATTTCGACTATGACAAGTCGAACCTGACGCCGGAAGCCTCGAACCTGATCAAGGAAGCGGCAGCCCGCGCTCTCGCCAATGACGTCGACGCGGTCGTTGTTTCCGGCCACGCCGACCGGTCGGGCGGCTCGGCCTATAACCAGGCCCTCTCGGAGCGCCGCGGCTCGGTTGTGCGCGAAGCGCTCATCGCGAACGGCATTCCCGCCGACAAGATCCGCACGGAATCCTACGGCGAAGAGCGCCCGGCGAAACCGACGGAAGACGGCGTGCGCGAACCGCTTAACCGCCGTTCGGAAGTCACGATCAGCTTCCAGTAAACGGTCTGAAGTCTCCTCATTAAGCCGGCGCAGCGAAAGCTGCGCCGGTTTTTTTGTGCCGGCGGCTTTACAGGTTCAGCTTCTCGCAGGCGCCGTCGGCGTCAACCGCCGTAAATGCGCCAGAACGCGTCGAGGCCGCGCTCAATTTGCGCGTCGATCGCCTTCGGGAGGTCCTCGGGGACGGCGCCGAGCAGAACCTCCGTGTACAACGGTTCGGAAATCAGCGCGCCAAGCTGATAGATCGCGGTCTCGACATCGGCGATTTCAAGGCCTTCGCGCTTCGCCGTGCGCTCGAGAATCGGCGCGAATGTCGACGCCATCAGAGCGGGCCCGTGTTCAAGATAGGATCGGCCGAGCGCCGGGTTGCGGCCGGCCTCGAAGGCGGCGATCCGCCGCAAGGCGAGCGCTTCGGGCGCAAGGACGCCGTCAAGGAACACATGCGCCATTTCCCGGACGAATTGTTCGGTCGAAAGGCTAGCCTCGATGGCGGCGATGTCGACCGGGAGGATGGCGCGACACGTCTCTTCAATCGCCGCGGCGAACAGCTCCTCCTTTGACCGGAAGCGATTGTAGACTGTGCGCTTTGAAACGCTCGCGACGAGCGCGATCTCGTCCATGCTGGCGGCGTCATACCCTTGCGCGAGGAAGGTCGCCCGGGCCGCCGCAATGATTGCCGCTTCCTTGGCGTCGCGCGTCGGCGGTGTCGCCGTTGAAATGAGCACAGATCCGAGGGCCCCTCTCATCACCCCTCTCTTTTGCAGCTTACGCTCGCCGCGCCGACAGGCACAAGCCGGCTTGCGGCGCGGATTCACGCTTCGTTAACCCTCCTGGTCGGAGTGTTTCCGCCATGGCGCAGACGTCAAAGGGCCGTCGACCGGCATCGCGACGGGCGGCCGCCGGCTCGCCTGGCGGACGGCGCGCGCGCAAGCGCCGCAAGGGCGGAAAATCAAGGAAGATCGCGGAGCGCCTCATCAGGCACTTCGCCGACGCAGGCTTCTACCTATTCGCGGCCGCCATCGCCGTCGCGGCGGTCGTCGTCCATTTCACCCGCGATCTTCCCGATACGGACGGCTTATGGCGCGCCGAATCGGGGCCGCGCATCACGCTGATCGCGGCCGACGGCTCGCCGATCGCCGTGCACGGTCAAAGCCGCGGCGCGCCGGTCCGTCTCGTCGATTTGCCGCCGCACGCCGCCGCCGCGGTGCTCGCGGTCGAGGATCGGAATTTCTATCATCACGTCGGCGTCAATCCGTTCTCGACGGCGCGCGCGCTTTTCATCAATGCAAGAGAGGGAGAAGTGCGGCAGGGCGGATCGACCCTGACGCAGCAACTCGCCAAGAACCTGTTTTTGTCGTCTGACCGAACCTACAAGCGAAAAGTCCAGGAATTCTTTCTCGCGCTCTGGCTGGAGCATCGATTCACCAAGGATGAAATCCTGACGCTCTATTTGAACCGCGTCTATTTCGGCGCCGGCGCCTATGGGATTGATGCGGCGAGCCATCGATATTTCAGCAAACCCGCCGCAAAGCTCACCTTGCCGGAGTCGGCCATATTGGCGGGATTGCTGAAAGCGCCGTCGCATTATGCGCCGGACAAGAATCCCGTCGACGCCGGACAGCGCGCAAGGCTCGTCGTCGATGCGATGCTCGGCGCCGGGTTCATCACGCGCCGCCAGGCCGATCAGGCGATCAAGGCGCGCGTACAGATCGGCGCGGCGCAGTTCGCCGGCGCCCCATATCTGGTCGACTATGCGCTTTCGGAATCGAAGCGGACATCGAAGGGCGTCGACGCGGATCTTGCCGTCCGCACAACCTACGATCCCGCGCTTCAGGATGCGCTGGAAATGGGCGTTCTAGCCGGTTCGGCGATCAGCAGGCTCGATCCGGAAATCGAAATCGCCGCCGTCATCCTCGACGGCGAGGGCCGTGTGAAAGCGATGGCGGGCGGCCGCGACTATCGGGTCAGCCAGTTCAACCGGGCGACCCATGCGCGCCGGCAAGCCGGCTCGGCGTTCAAACCGTTTGTCTTCCTTGCCGCGCTCGAAATGGGCGCCGATCCGCTCGACATCATCGCGGATACGCGCGTCGCCGTCGGCGCATGGTCGCCGGAGAATTACAAGAAGCAGTATTTCGGAGAAGTCACGCTGACCGAAGCGCTCGCGCGTTCGCTCAATGGCGCGACCGTTCGCCTGCAGGAGGAAACCGGTCGCGGCGCTGTCCGCCTTGCCGCAAAACGGATGGGCGTTGACGGCCGGCTTTCGCAAGGACCCGCCCTCGCGCTTGGCGTCGACGCCGTGACGCCGCTCGATCTCGCCGCCGCTTATGCGCCATTCGCGAATGGCGGGTGGCGCGTCGAACCGCATGTCATCGAGACGATCGATCTCGCCGAGGGCGGGCGCGTCTTTTCGCAAACCTCGCCCTTTGTCGACGCCGCCGCCTCGCCGCGATCAATCGAAAAAATGAATGAGATGCTCGCCGCGGTCGTCGAATGGGGCACGGGGAAATCGGCGCGCCTGTCGCGCTATCCGGCGTTCGGCAAGACAGGGACGACCCAGAACAATCGCGACGCCTGGTTCGCCGGTCATGCGGGCGGGCTTGTGTGCGTCGTCTGGGTCGGCCGCGACGATGACAAGCCGATGGGAGAGATCACGGGCGGCGGCGCGCCGGCGACCATCTGGCGGGAAATCATGGAGCGCGCCCTGATCGCCCGGCCGCCAAAGGGCGTGTCCATCTTGGCGCCGGCGGCGGCCATTGAGGAGTCGCAATCGCCCTCCGGCGAAGCCGTGCAGGGCTGAACAGCAGCGCTATGCGGCGCGTTCGACGCCGTAAACATAAAGGCCCTGGCCATGCTCGGCGAACCAGTCGCGCGCCGCGCGCGCGTCAATGCCCAAGCCCTTCAAGACGCGCCAATAGGCGGGCGAATGATTCAAATGCACAAGATGCGCGCATTCGTGGGCCGCGACGTAATCAAGAATCGCCGGCGGCGCCATGATCAGCCGCCATGAGAAAGACAAGGCGCCGTCGCGCGCGCAAGAGCCCCAGCGAGACCGCGTGTCGCGAATCGTCACAGGGCCGCGTCTTCTTCCGACGAGTGCTGAATAATGATCGGCGCGCTCGGTCAGCGCCTTGCGCGCTTCAGCCTTCAGCCATTCGGTGATTCGACGATTGAGATGGCGCGCATCGCCGCCCGCGATCAATCGGCCGGCGTCGACCCGCACCGGCGCGCGCGTCGGGCCTTCATGGACGATTGAGACGGGATCGCCTCGCAGGGGAAAAACCAGTCCCTCGCAAAACGGCTTGGCGCCGGCGCCCTGGTCAAGCTGGCGCGAAATCCAGATCGCCCGCGTCCTTGCAAAATCGAGCGCTTCCGGCAGCGCGCGCTTTGACGGCGCCGTCACAATCACGCGTCCCGAAACGGCGTCGACCGTGACAATCAACCGGCGTGCGCGACGATTGACCCGCGCGGTCACCGGCGCTGTCCGATCGCCAAGATCGATCGTCGATTCGACAGACAAGGGTGCGGGGCGGGGCGGCATCGGCGCGCATCGTCACTAATTTTCGCTTCGACGCAAGCCTTCCCGTCCGGCCTTCGACTCTCGCTTGCGATTGGGCTAGAGGATTGCGATCAAAATCCGCATTGATTCAATTCTAATGGACGCTTCCTCACCGCCGCTCACGATGCAATCGGCCGCCAACGACATCATGTCGGACGCGACGCCGATGATGGCGCAGTATCTTGAAATCAAAGCGAAAGCCGGCGACGCGCTGCTCTTTTACAGGATGGGCGATTTTTACGAGCTTTTTTTCGACGATGCGGTCAAGGCGTCGGCGGCGCTCAACATTACGCTTACGAAACGCGGCAGGCACGCCGGCGCCGACATTCCAATGTGCGGCGTGCCCTATCACGCCTATGAAAATTATCTCGCGCGGCTCATCCGCGCCGGTTTCTCCGTCGCCATCTGCGAGCAGACCGAAGACCCGGCGGAAGCCAGGAAGCGCGGGTCGAAATCGGTCGTTCGTCGCGAGATCGTTCGCTATGTGACGCCGGGCACGATCACCGAGGAGGCGTTGCTCGAGGCGGCGGAGAGCAATTTCCTCGGCGCGCTTGCGCTCCTCGCGGACGGCGCCGAGGCCGCGCTCGCCGCCGTCGACATCACGACCGGCGAACTGACCGTCAGGCCGACCTCGCCGCAAACCTTCGCCGTCGATTTCTCGGCTCTCCCTTTTGTCGAGCTCGTCTTGCCGGATTTGCCGGCGACGCCGGGAGACTGGCGAGAGACGCTCGACGCCGCGGGACGGTCCGCGCGGCTCTCGGCGCATGCGCCGTCCTCGTTCGACTCGCGCGCGGGCGAGCGGCGAATCCGCGAGACGTTCAGCATCGTCGCGCTCGATTCGTTCGGCGCGTTCACGCGCGCCGAATGCGCCGCGCTTGGCGGGCTCCTCGCCTATATCGAATTGACGCAGGCGGGCCGAATGCCCGCATTAAGGCCGCCGCGCCGCGCCGAAGTCGGCACGGCGATGATCATCGACGAGACGACGCGCGCCTCGCTTGAACTTCTGAAGACGCAATCTGGCGACCGCGACGGGTCGCTCATCGGCGCTGTTGATCGCACGGTCACGGCGCCGGGCGCGCGGCTTCTGGCGCGACGGCTGTCGTCGCCGTTGACGTCGCCGGAGGCGATTGAACGGCGGCTCGACAGCGTGAGTTTCTTTGCGGGCGAGCCGCGGGTCGCCGAGGATTTCGGCGCTTTTCTGAAAGCTTCGCCCGATATGGCGCGCGCGCTGTCGAGGCTCTCCCTGTCGCGCGGCGGACCGCGCGATCTCGCCGCCATTCGCGACGGATTGCAGTCGGCGCGGTCAATCGCCAGCCTGTTGGCGAAACACGAGCTTCCCGCCGAGCTTGCGGAAGCCTCGACAGCGCTTGAAGCGCGCGCGGGCGAGGGCTTTTCGGCGCTCATTCAGCTCCTGTCTGACGCCCTTGGCGCAGACCCGCCCTTTCTCGCGCGCGACGGCGGATTCATCGCGAAAGGCTATGACGCCGGCCTCGATGCGGCGCTGACCTTGCGCGATGAATCGCGGCGCGTGATCGCCGGACTTGAGGGGGAGTATCGCGAGGCGACCGGCGTCAGGACGATCAAGATCCGTCACAACAATGTGCTTGGATATTTTGTCGAGACGCCGCCGTCGTCCGGCGACATTCTCCTGACCGGCGCTCATTGCGCGCAATTCATCCATCGCCAGACGCTCGCGAGCGCCGTGCGATTTACGACGGGCGAACTTGCGGACCTCGACGCGCGGATCGCCCGCGCGAGGGACGAGGCGCTGGCGCGCGAGCTGCAGATATTCGCCGAGCTGGCGGCGGAAATTGTGAGACGGGGCGATGATGTCGCCGCCGCCGCCGATGCGATCGCCGCGATCGACGTGGCGCTGTCTTTCGCAACGATGGCGATTGACGAAAATTACGTCCGCCCTCGGATTGACAGCAGCCTCGCTTTTGACGTCAGGGGCGGCCGCCACCCCGTCGTCGAAGCCGCCGGACAGCGCAGCGGCGCTCAGTCCTTCATCGCCAATGACTGCCGCCTCGGCGACGAGCGCGGCGCCCGATTGTGGCTGGTGACAGGGCCGAACATGGCGGGAAAATCGACGTTTCTCCGCCAGAACGCGCTCATCGCGATATTGGCGCAGGCCGGCGGCTTTGTCCCGGCGAAGGCCGCCCATATCGGCGTCGCGGACAGGGTGTTTTCGCGCGTCGGCGCGGCCGACGACATCGCGCGCGGCCGCTCAACCTTCATGGTTGAAATGATCGAGACGGCGGCGATCCTCAATCAGGCGAGCGAGCGCTCGCTTGTCGTCCTTGATGAGATTGGTCGCGGCACGTCGACTTTCGACGGCATGTCGATCGCCTGGGCGGCGGTCGAGCATCTGCACGACCAGAACCGTTGTCGCGGCCTCTTCGCCACGCATTATCATGAACTGACGGCGCTATCGGAAAGCCTGTCGCGCCTTGAGAATGTTTCGATGCGCGTCAAGGAATTCAAAGGCGACGTCGTTTTTCTTCATGAAGTGGCGCCGGGTCCCGCGGACCGGTCTTATGGCGTCGCGGTTGCAAGGCTCGCCGGACTTCCGCGCAATGTCATCGCGCGCGCCAATGAATTGCTGAAGCGGCTTGAGGCCGATCGCCGACGACCGGGCGCGCTGGCGGAGCTGCCGCTGTTCGCGGCGACGCCATCCGGTCCGGAGCCTCCCGCCGAGGACCCGTTGCGGCAGGCGATCGAAGGGCTTGATCCCGATCTGATGTCGCCGAAGGACGCGCTTGCCGTGATCTATCGATTGAAATCACTGCTCAAACCTGATTGATCTGTTGCGACGCAGCGTCTGGCAATGGGTGAAGGATTGAGCGAAAGCGGGGGAATCTTGCGCGCCGGCGCCGTCAAAGCGCGCCTTGACGCCGCGATTGAGGCCGATCGCGCCGGCCAGAGCTTCGGGTCGGTCGGAGCGGCGCTGAAGAAAGCGCTCGCTGAAGCGCGCCGCGCGCTGATCGAGCAATATTCGCGGGGCGACATCATCGTCGCCAAGCTCTCGCAGATCATGGACGAAGCGCTGCGGGCGATTGTCGGCGAAGCGGCGGCGCTGTTGCCGGCCAAGGCGCGCATCGCGGTGGCGGCGACCGGCGGCTATGGCCGCGGACAGCTTGCGCCGCTTTCCGACATCGATCTCCTGATCCTCTATTCCGGCCTTGCGGAAGAGGCGCTGAAGCCCTTTGTCAGCGCTGTGATCTATCCGCTTTACGATGCGGGGCTGGTCGTCGGGCAAGGCGTTCACACCCCGGCGTCCGCCGTCAAACTCGCCGAAAAAGAAATGACCGCGATGACCGCTTTTCTTGACGCGCGCCTTATCGGCGGCGATGAAAAGCTGTTCAAGGATTTCACCTCAAAATACGACCTCCTGCGTTGGCGGACGAAATCGAAATTCGTCAAGATCAAACGCGCGGAACAGGAAGCCCGTCACGACCGATCGAACCAGTCGCGTTATCTTTCGGAGCCGGATCTCAAGGAAGGAAAGGGCGGGCTCCGCGACATTCACGTCATCGGCTGGATTTATCGCGCGCTCTATGGGCGTTCCCTCAATGATGCGCCAAAGCGCGGCGCGATTTTCAGACCGGACGATGCGGACTCGCTGAAAAAGGCGGAGCGGTTCCTCCTGTCGGTGCGCGTTCATCTCCATGAATTGCGCGGGCGGGCCGACGAGCGGCTGACATTCGACATCCAGCCGGCGCTGGCGGAGCGGCTCGGCTATGCGGCGCGCGGCGGCATGACGGCCGCCGAGCGCATGATGAAACACTATTTCGTCACGACGATGGAAATCGGGCGATTGACGCGAATTTTCTGGGCGCGGCTGGAGGAGGAGAACGCCAAGCTTCTCGATCGCGCGCCGCTGCCGCTGCCGAAAAGTCTGCAGGCGGATGAAGCCGGCGAGAAAATCAACCTTCGGCTGAAGAACGGGCGGCTCGACTTCGCCAGCGCGTCGGCGGCCGCCAAAAATCCGGTCGACCTCTTCCGCTATTTCCGCGCCTTTGCGAAGAAGCCGGACATCGATTTTCATCCCGATGCGCTCGACCTCATTTCAAAGAACGCCAATGCGGTGACGAGCGAAGTCCGCCGCAATCCCGTCATCGCGGAGCTCTTCATCGCGTCTCTAATGACCGCCAAAGATCCGATCAAGCTTTTGCGCGTGATGTCGGAAAGCGGCCTCCTCGGCAAATATATCCCGTCCTTCGGGGCGATCACCGGCCGCGTCGAGTTCGGACTCTATCGCCGCTACTCTCTCGATGAACACGTATTCCAGTCGATCGGCGTGCTGGCGAAAATCCGCAATGGCGATCTTGCCGAAGAACACCCGATTGCGACGCGGATTCTGGCGCGCCGGGAAGATCACCCAGTTTTTTTTGTCGCTGTCCTGCTGCATCAGGCGGGCTGGTCGCTGAAAGAACAGTCGGTTGACGAAGCCGAGGCGCTGATCGGGCGCGTGGCGCGCCGGCTGCGCATCAGCGATGAAGACGCGGCGACCCTCGCCTGGTGCGCGGCGCGGCCCTTTTTCATGATCGACGTGGCGCATCGCCGCAATCTCGGCGAAGCGCAGGCGATCCGGGAATTCGCCAAGGCGGTCAAAACCGCGGATCGTCTTGATCTCCTCCTTGTCTTGACGGTCTGTCATCTGCGCGCGGTCAGCGCCACGGCGTGGGACGAATGGACCAAAAAACAGATCGCAGAGCTCTATTTCGGGGCTGCGGCGTATTTGAAAGGGGGCGAGGAAGCGCTTGCCGACTGGATGAGCGAACGCGCTGAAAAGAGCCGCGGAGAAGCCGAGAGCGCGCTGGAAGACTGGCCCAAAGCCGAGCGCGTCGCTTTCATGCGACGCCTCTCCGACGAGACGCTCGCGATGATCGATCCTGAGACGTTCACGCGCGCGGCCGCGCTGGCGCGCAGCGCCGAGACCTGCGGGGTCGCCGCTTCGATCCGCGATGCCGACGTCGAGGCGATCGTTTACGCCGATGACCGCGCCGGACTTCTCGCGGATCTCGCCGGCGTCGTCGCCGGCGCCGGCGGCAATGTCCGCAGCGTGCACGCCGTGACGCTCGACGACGGCAAGATCATCGACGTCTTCACGTTGCAGCCGCCCGAAGGATTTGACGGCGACGCGATCGCCGACTTTGTACGTCGACTGCACGGCGCGCTTCTCGACGCCGCGCGGAGGAAACCGGCGCAGCCGCCGTCTCTCGGACGGCGGATTGGCGACAAGCGCGCGCTCTTCAACGTCCCGGCCAAAGTCCGGCTTGACGCGGGCGCGTCGCAATCGGCGCTGGTCGTCGAGGCGGAAGGCCGGGACCGACCCGGCCTTCTCTACAGCCTGACATCGGCCTTCGCCGAGCTTGGGCTCGCCATCCGGTCCGCCCATATCGCGACCTATGGAGAACGCGCCGTTGACGCCTTCTACGTGCAGACAGAGGAAGGCGGGAAAATCGAAGACAGACGCGTCCAGCTTGAGATCGAGCGGCGCCTTTACGCTGTTCTTGGCGACGGCGCCGGCAAGGCGGCGGTCTGAAAAAATCTCAATGATCGGCGTTGGTCGCCGGGGCGAACCGCGTTAACGGCGATGACACCAATCGGGCGGATGGTCCGCCGTCATCCAGACGTTTTTCGCCGGTAAGACGCAAGACCTCATGAGCGGCAATCTATTCAAGGCCTTGGCGACGGTCAGCGGCATGACAATGGCGAGCCGCGTCCTCGGCTTTGCGCGCCAGGTTCTGATCGCCGGCGTCATCGGCGCGGGCGGCAATCCGGTGGCGGACGCGTTCTGGGCGGCCTTTCGCCTGCCCAACATGTTCCGCCGCCTCTTCGCCGAAGGCGCTTTCCAGGCGGCGTTCGTGCCGCTCTTTCAGGGCAAGCTGATCAGCGAAGACAAAGCCGCCGCCAAATTGTTCGCGGAAGAAGTGATGGCGGCTCTGCTGTTCATCCTCCTTGGGCTGACGGTCGTCGTCGAAATCGCTGCGCCGCTGTTCGTGCACTTGATCGCGTCGGGTTTTTCGGGCGACGCCGAGAAATTCGATCTGACGACGCTCTATTTGCGCATCATGTTCCCCTATCTCGCCTGCATGTCGATGGTCGGTCTTTTGTCGGGCGTCCTCAATTCGCTCGACAAGTTCATGGCTTACGCGGGTGCGCCGCTCCTGCTCAATTTCTGCCAGATCGGGGCGATCTTGCTGTTCGCCGGCAGCGACATTCATGTGACCGGCGAAGCGCTCGCCTGGGCGACGGCGCTAAGCGGCCTGCTTCAACTTTGGCTGCTCTTGTGGGGCGCGAAGCGGCAAGGGTACCTGCTGAAATTGCGCCGCCCGCGAATTACGCCCGGCGTCAAACGTCTCTTTGTGCTCGGCGCGCCGGGCTTCCTTTCCGCCGGCGCAACCCAAATCAACATCATCGTCGGCACGAACATCGCCTCGCAGGAGCCGGGCGCCGTCTCGTGGCTTATGAATGCGGACCAGCTTTATCAGCTGCCGCTCGCCGTCGTCGGCACGGCGCTTGGCGTCGTCTTGCTGCCCATGCTGTCGAGGCGCGTGAAGGAGGGCGATGAGAAGGGCGCCATGCACGCGATCAACCGGTCGCTTGAGCTGTCCGCCGTGCTGACCTTGCCCGCCGCCGCCGCCTTCATCGTGATGGCGGCGCCGATCTGCGATGCGCTGTTTGTCGGATTTGCGACCGACGCGCTGTCGCTCTTCGGCGGCCGCAGCTCCGCCTTCACGCAAGAAGACGTCAAATGGACCGGCTGGGCGCTTGCGATCTACGCCTGGGGGCTTCCCGCCTTCGTCTGGCAGCGGATATTCGCGCCGGCGTTTTTTGCGCGCGAGGACACCAAGGCGCCGATGAATTACGCGCTCGTCTCGATCGGCGTCAACACCGCGCTTGCGCTGATTCTGTTTCCGATATTCGGCTTTCTCGCGGTGGCGTTCGCGACCGTCTTCGCCGCCTGGCTGCAGGTGATTCAGCTTGCGTTCAATCTCTGGAAGCGCGGCCAGTTCCGGCTCGACGATCGGCTCGCCAATCGCGCGCCGCGCATTCTCCTTGCGACATTCGTCATGACCGGTCTTGTCTGGTTCTCCCTGCAAAAGACGGACATGCTCTCACAGTATCTGTTCGATCGCACATGGGCGGCAGTCATCCTGATCGCCGCCGCCGGCGTCTTCGCCTATGGCGCAGCGCTCGTCGCCCTTGGCGGGGTCAAACTCAGCGACTACAAGGCCTATTCCAGAAACCGCAAGAAATTCTAGGGTAGGCTTCATGACCGGCTACAAGGGCCCAAACCGCGTATTCTCGGGCATTCAGCCGTCGGGCGGCATGCATCTTGGCAATTACCTCGGCGCCATCCGGAAATTCGTCGATATGCAGCACACGCATGACTGTTATTTCTGCGTCGTCGATATGCATGCGATCACCGCCTGGCAGGATCCGAAAAAGCTGCGCGACCAGACGTTCCATATCGTCGCGTCCTATCTTGCGGCTGGCATCGATCCAAGGAAAGCCGCCGTGCTTCATCAGTCGGCGGTTCCGGCTCACGCTGAACTTGCGTGGATATTCAACTGTGTCGCTCGCCTCGGCTGGCTTGATCGCATGACGCAGTTCAAGGACAAGGCGGGCAAGGATAAAGAGCGCGCGTCGGTCGGGCTCTACACCTACCCCGTGCTGATGGCGGCCGACATCCTTGTCTACAAGGCGACGCATGTGCCGGTCGGCGAAGACCAGAAACAACATCTCGAACTTGCGCGCGACATTGCAGGAAAGTTCAACCGGGAATTCGAGGCGGCGGACTATTTTCCCTCGCCGGAGCCGCTGATCAAGGGGCCGGGCGCGCGCGTGATGTCGCTGCGCGACGGGACGGCGAAAATGTCCAAATCCGATCCCTCGGAACAGGCGACGATCTACCTCAGTGACGACGCCGATGCGATTGCAAGGAAAATCAAGAAGGCGAAGACCGACCCCGAGCCGCTTCCTTCTGAGACCGCAGGTCTTGAAAACCGGCCTGAGGCGTCGAACCTCGTCGGCATTTATGCGGCGCTGTCAGGCAAGACGGATGCGGCGGTCTTGAAGGAATTTGGCGGCGAAGGATTTGGCAAATTCAAGCCGGCGCTCGCCGGCCTGGTCGTCGAAAAGATCGCGCCGATCGGCGCCGAGCTGCGCCGTCTGGAGGCCGACCCCGGCCATTTGCGCTCCATCTTGATGGACGGCGCCGCGCGCGCGCGATCGATCGCCGACAAAACCGTCGCGGAAGTGAAGGAAATTGTCGGATTCGTCGTCTGACGGCCTCGCTTCATCGCAGCGGCGGTTTGGCCGGCGGCCGATCTTTTGCTAAGAAGCGCATTCGTTCAACAAGGAATGATCGCCCATGCGCAGCCATATGATCGCCTTTGGCGTCGGCGGGAGCCTTGCGCTGCTCGCGGCCGGCGCGCTGGCGGTGATCGCGCCGAAATTCATTGGAAATGACGACGACGGCGAGGGCGTTCACATCGTCAATATCGGCGACGGCGATCGCGGCTCCTTTCATCTGAAGGATGACAAGCTCAGCATATCCGCGGAGTGGAAGGGCGATTTCGCCTTCGCCGCCGACGGGCGCTCGCTGACGGCGTTGAAAGGCGGCCTTGAAGTGAAGTCAGTTGAGAGCGGCAAGACGCGTAAGGCGGTCTTCGAAAATCAATCCGGGAAAATCGTCAGCGCGGTCTTTGAAAATGACGACAAGGCGACGGCGGACGCCGATCGTCAAGCCGCCGACCTATTGCAGCTTTTTGCGCGCTCGTCGGGCGTCAATGCGGAAGATCGCGTCAAGGCGATGCTGGCGGAAGGCGGCAAGGCGCGCGTCATCGAAGAAATCGGACAGCTTGTCGGCGGCCATGCGGTCGGCGCTTATATCGAGAGTCTCGCCGGCGCCGCGCCTTTGAGCGATGACGACATCAGCGGCCTTGCCGTCCACGTCAAAGGCCTTGAGAGCGATTACGCCAAACGCAGCGCGCTCGCCGCGCTTCTCACAACGCAATCTTCAGGCGAGGGCGCGATCGCCGGCATCATTGATGCAGCCAGGACAATCGAGGGCGATCATGAATTGCGGCTGATCGTCGAAGAACTCGCCGATCGGAAAATCAGCGAGCGGAATTTTTCCGTCGCAACAACGCTCATCGACGAGATTGAGGGCGATCACGAAATTCGCCTCGCTCTATCCGCCTTGCTTGAAAGCGAGCATTTGAGCAATGCCGACGCCGCGCGCGCGCTGGATGTCGCGGCGGCGTCAATCGAAGGCGATCACGAGCTCCGGCTTGCGCTCGAATCCGCCGATGAGCGTGTCGCAGACGCCGAAGTCGGCGCGGCGGGGCTCCGCGCGATCGCCGCCATTGAAGGCGCGCATGAGCGCCGGCTGGCGATCGAGGAGTTTTCAAGCGCGCTTGACGGTCCGTCGCCGCATTGGCTCGCCCTGATCGACGCGATCACGGGCGTAGACAGCGATCACGAAAGGCGGCTGGCGCTCGAAGCGGTCGCCAGCGACGCGCCGGATTCGGACGACATTCGCAACGCCCTCAAAAAGGGCGCCGAAACGATCGGCTCCGATCATGAGCGCCGCCTTGCGCTGGAGGCGCTCGATTAAAACGCCGGACGAAAAAGCGGCTGCCCGTTTTTCGCCGATACGGCGCGCAAAACAAATGATCTAGACGCGGCTCCCCCGTTGCCAGCCTGACGAAAATCCGGTGAACTCCGCGCAAAGAGGGGCGCGCGGATCAGCTTTGGCGATTGCGCGGTGATCATGATGGCGTCGTCGCGCGAACTGCCGAAAGTCCTTGGCCTTCGAGACCTCGTGCTGTTCACGGTCTCGGCGATCCTGCTTCTCGATACGCTGGCGGCGTCCGCCTCGATCGGGGCGTCGAGCCTCTTCTGGTGGCTTTTTCTCGGCGCCTTCTTTCTCGTTCCGATCGGCCTTATCACTTCCGAGCTCGCGACCGCGTATCCGGAAGAGGGCGGGCTCTATGTCTGGATTCGCCGGGGGCTCGGACGACACTGGGCGGCGCGGTCGGTCTGGGCCTATTGGGTCAACACCGCGATCTGGCTGCCGTCGATTTTTGTTCTCTTCGCCGGCGTTCTCGCGCGCCTGTTTGAAGTCGAACTTGCGCTTGGGCAGCAAATCGCGATCGGAATCGCGCTCACCTGGGCGACGGTCCTGCTCGACGTCCTCGGCCTGCGGATCGGCAAATGGGTGCCGAACCTCGGCGCTGTCTTCAAGATCGTTATTTTCAGCGTACTGATCATCGCAGGCTGGCGCTACGGGCAGGCGAACGGATTCGCCAATCCCGTGACGGCGGAAGCGTTTCGCCCGGAATGGAAAGAGGGCCTCAAATACGTGCCGGCGATCGTTTACGGCATGCTCGGCTTCGAACTGATTTCCGCCGCGAGCGGCGAGATGCGTCGCCCCGCGCGCGACATGCCGCTCAGCGTTCTCTTCTCCGGCGTCATCGTTCTCGCGCTCTATTTTCTTGCGACCGCCGGCATCCTCGCGGCGATCCCGGCCGGCGAGATCGACATTGTCGAAGGGTTGATCGACACGTTAGCGCTCTTCTTCGCCGACGTCCCCGGCGGCGACTTCATCGTCAAAGCGCTGGGTCTGATGGCGCTCTACACGTTTTTTTCAAACGGCGCGACATGGGCGATGGGCTGCAATCGCGCGACGGCGGAAGCGGCGATTGAGGGCGAACTGCCGAGCCTTTTCGCCATTCGTCATCCGCGCCACGGGGGACCGGTCGGCGCCGCTATTTTGATGGGCGTCGTCTGCACGAGCGTTCTCCTGATCTACGGTGGGATCGCTTCGTCGAACAGCGATCTCTTCTGGTCGCTGTTCTCGTTCAGCGCCGCGCTCATCATGCTGCCTTATATCGGCGTGTCGATCGCTTTCGCGCGGCTGCGATTCAAGGACGCCGCGGCGCCCCGCCCCTTCAAGGTTCCGGGCGGCGCGCCGATCGCGATCTTGATCGCCTTGATGTGCGTGGTGACGCTCACTTTCTCGGTCGCACTGTTTATCTTTGTCCCGGGCGAAGGGCTTCAGCGAGAAACGCTGATCGGCGTTGTTGTGGCGCTGCTGATCGGGGAAGCGCTTATCCGCATCGGTATGATCGAGCGGCGGCTGCGTTGCGGGCAGAGCGGTTAAATTCCCGCCGCGTCACGCATGCGGAACCATGTCATGCCGAGCGCCAGCATCGGATTGCCGATGATGTCGGCGGCGGGAATGCGGAAATGGCGGATCGCCTCGAAAAGATCGACGCCGTCCATCTTCGCCTCAATCGCATCGCCAAGAATTTCGCCGGCGATGTGGCTGCAATTGACGCCGTGGCCTGAATATCCCTGAACGTAGTAGACGTTCTCGCGGAGCTTGCCGATCAGCGGCACGCGGTTCAACGGAATGCCGATCGCGCCGCCCCAGGCGAACTCGACCTTGACGTCATCAAGTTGCGGCAGGATGCGCTTCAGCCGGGGAAGCAGCGAACCCTCGATGTCGATGATCTCGCGATTGGAATAGGTGCAACGACCGCCAAAGAGGATGCGGTGATCGCTGGTCTTGCGGAAATAGTCGAGCACCCAATTGGCGTCGCAAACGCCGAGATTGTCAGGGAGAATTGCGCGCGCCTGCTCAGCGCCGAGCGATTCCGTGGCGATCATGAATGTCTGGGCCGGCAGCATAAGTCCGCCGAGGCTCCGGCCTTCGAGCTTGTGATAGGCGTTGCCGGCGAGGATGACCGATCGCGCCCGAACCCTGCCGGCCGCGGTCTCGACGACCGGCGCGCCGTCGTCGCTGATGCGCGTGACGGCGGCGCCTTCGAAAATTCTGACGCCTTGCGCTTCCGCGGCCCGCGCTTCGCCAAGGCAGAGATTGAGCGGATGGCAATGCGCGGCCTTGCGGTCGATCAGGCCGCCCATATAGACGTCCGTCGCGACATGCGCGCGCAGCCCCGCCTTGTCGACAAGCGTCAGATGCCCCGCGTCGCCGCGCGACGCCTCCGATTCATACTCCGCGGCCAACGCCTCTTGCTGTTTCAGGTTCGCCGAGACGGTCACGGCGCCATTCACATAATCGCAGTCAATCGCATATTTTGCGATGCGGTCCTCGATGATTTCGTGGCCGCGATATTTCGTCCGTCGTAGGAATTCGGCGCCGCGCTCGCCAAGCTGTCTGACCATTTCGCCTTCGCCGGACCAGCCGGCGAGCACCTGGCCGCCATTGCGCCCCGACGCGCCCCAGCCGATGCGCTGGGCTTCGAGAAGAACGACTGTGCGTCCGCGCTCGGCGAGCGTCAGCGCGGCGGCGACGCCTGAAAATCCGCCGCCGATGACGCAGACATCCGTCTCAAGATCGCCGGTGAGCGGCGCGCGTCTCGGCGCCGCATGCGCGGTCGCCGCGTACCAGGAGCGGACATGTTCGGTCGGACCGGTCATGATCAAAACGTCGACAGATAGCTGTCATACTCGACATCGGTGACGCGCCGGTCGATCGTCGCCATTTCCTGCCGCTTGCACGCGGCGAAGACGCGCGTCATCAACGCGCCGAAGGCCGGAGCGAGAACGTCGCCCGATTGAAACGCGTCAAGCGCCGGGCGCCAGCCGATCGCGAGTTTTGGCGCATCCGACTTGTAGGCGTTGCCTTCGAGCGCCGGCGGCGGCGTCAGCTTCTTTTCGATCCCGTAGAGGACGCCGGCCAGCAGCGCCGCAAGAACAAGATGCGGATTGGCGTCGGCGCCGGCGACACGGTGTTCGAACCGCCTATTACTTCCGGTGTCGGTCGGCACGCGTATCGCGGCCGTGCGGTTTTCATAGCCCCAGGTCGCGCGCGTCGGCGCATGCGACCCTTCCTGAAAGCGCCGCCACGAATTGAAATGCGGCGCGAAGAAGATCATCGCTTCCGGCGCGGTCTCGATGAGGCCGGCGATCGCGTGCTTGAAAAGCGCGCTTCCTTTATCGCCGTCGCCGTCAAAGGCGTTGGCGCCCTTGTCGTCAAGCATGCTCATATGAACATGCATGCCGTTGCCCGGCAGATCGCCGAAGGGCTTTGCCATGAACGAGGCGAGGAGACCATGTTTTCCCGCAACGCCCTTGATCGCGCGCTTCAGCAGCAAGGATTGGTCGGCGGCTCGCAATACGTCTTTCTGGTGCTTGAGGTTCACTTCAAACTGGCTCGGCCCCGCCTCGATCACCGCGGTGTCGAGCGGCAGTCCTTGCGCGTCGCAGGCGGCGTAAAGATTGGCGAAGAAATCCGCGTAAGCGTCAAGCTCGCTCATTGCGTAAACGCGGCCGTCGACGACGCGCCGGCCGGAAAATTTCGACGTCGGCGTCAACGGGCGACCGAGATCGTCCGACTTGCCGGAGAGAAGGTAAAATTCGAGCTCGATCGCCGCGACCGGATGCAGCCCTTTCGCGGCGAGCCGACGCTGCATTTCAGCGAGCAGCTGGCGCGGGTCGGCGAGGAAGGGGCGCCCGTCCGCCTCCGCCATCATCAACAGGACCTGCGCAGTCTTTTCTCTCGCCCAGGGCGTCAGCGAAAGGCCAGGCGCCAGCGGGATGCAAACGCCGTCGCCGTCGCCGGTGTCGACGACGAGGCCGTTGTCGAAGACGTCCGTCCCCCAGACATCGACGCCGATGATCGAACGCGGTAGGCGAAGCCCGCTCTCGAAGAGTTTGATCGCGCCCTTGGCGGGAAGCCGCTTGCCGCGGGCGACGCCGTTGAGATCGACAAGAAAGGCGTCGACGAATTTGAGATCGGGCGTCGCCGCGAAAAAAGCGCGCGCCTGATCGACCAGTCCCTGGTCCGCAATCGTCGGCATGTCAGCCCTTCTTCACGTCGCGGAGGGTCAAATCAAGCGCCTTGCGAACCTTGGCGAAGAGTTCGTCGATTTCACTGTCGCTGATGACGAGCGGCGGGCAGAGGAACATCGTCTCGCCGACCGCGCGCATGACGACGCCGGAAGCAAAGCAATGGCCGCGGCAGGTCACGCCCGTCGCGCCGGAGGCGGAGTAACGCTCGCGCGTCGCCTTGTTTTTCACAAGTTCGACAGCGCCAAGGAGGCCGACGCCGCGCGTCTCGCCGACGATCGGATGATCTTCAAGCGCTTTGAGGCCGGCCTGAAATTTCTTCGCCGTCGCTTGCCCGCGCGGGCCGACAAGGCCCAATTCGTCGATCATCTCGATATTGCGGATCGCGACGGCGCAAGCGACCGGGTGGCCGGAATAGGTGTAGCCATGCGCCATTTCGGCGTTCGACGCGATGATCGGCGTTGAGACGCGCTCGTTAAGCCCGACCGCCGACAGCGGCTGATACCCGCTGGTCATGCCTTTCGCCATCGTCATGATGTCCGGCGTGACGCCGTAGGTCTGACAGCCGAACCACGACCCGGTTCGCCCGAAGCCGCATATGACTTCGTCCGACCACAAAAGGATATCGTGTTTGCGGCAGATCTTTTCGATCTCCGGCCAATAGCCGTCGGGCGGGGTCATCAAGCCGCCGGCGCCCATCACAGGCTCGCCGACGAACGCGGCGACGTTTTCCGGTCCAAGTTCGACAATCTTGTCTTCAAGCGCCTTTGCGCAACGATGCGCGAATTCGCGCTCGCTCTCGCCGCTTGCGCCGTATTGGTAATAACAAGGAGTCGGCCCGATATGGTGGAAGCGGGGAAGGGGAAGGTCGAATATCCCTTGCATGAAGGGCAATCCGGAAAGGCTCGCGCCGCCGATCGTCGATCCGTGATAGGCGCGCTGGCGGCTGATGATCGCTTTTTTCGACGGCTTCCCCATCAGATTCCAATAATACCAGATGAGCTTGATCGCGCTGTCGACGGCTTCCGATCCTGACGATGAAAACAGGAACTGATTGACGCCGGTCGGCGTTTTCGTCGCAATGAGGGCCGCGAGTTCGGCGGCGTAGGGCGTCGTCGTCTGAAAAAAGAGATTGTAATAGGAGAGCTTCTTGAGCGTGTCATAGGCGACTTTGGCGAGCGTCTCATCGCCATAGCCGAGCTGCACGCACCAAAGGCCCGCCATGCCGTCGAGAATCTTGTTCCCTTCGGAATCGTGAATGTAGACGCCTTCAGCATGCGTGATGACGCGCGGGCCCTTCTCGCGCAGCTCATGATGCGTCGTGAACGGGTGAAGATGATTCGCGCTGTCGAGTTCGCGGATATGGCGCGTATAGTTTGACGTCGTCATGATAACACCGGCTTTTTCGTTCTAAACGTTTGTCATCAGGAAGCGGACGTCCCACGGGCTGAGGACGGCCGATCGGTGTTCATATTCGGACTTCTTGATGTTGCAGTAGGTGTCGACGAAACTGTCGCCGAGGACGCGGCGCAGCGCCGCGGATTTCGAGAAATTGTCGACGCCCTCCATCAGCGACTTCGGCAGCGGGCGTTCGCGATCTTGATAACCCTCGCCGAGATATTCCTCGCGCGGCTCGACTTTTTCCATCATGCCGAGATAGCCGCAGGCGAGCGAGGCGGCGACGCCGAGATAGGGGTTGATGTCGGCCCCTGGAATGCGGTTCTCGACGCGGCGCGCATCGGCGCTTGAAGCGGGAACGCGCAAGCCCACGGTGCGGTTCTCGCGACTCCAATGCGTCGTCGTCGGCGCGCTCATGAACGCTTCAAACCGGTTGTAGGAATTCGTGTAAGGCGCAAAAAGCGGCATCGCCGCCGGCAAATACGCCTGCAGGCCGCCGACATACCAGCGGAAAAGATCGCTGTCCGAGCCGTCCTCGCTGGAGAAGATGTTCCGTCGGGTTTTCGAATCGACGACGCTCTGATGCAGATGGATCGACGAGCCGGAATTGTTGGCGTAGGGCTTGGCCATGAACGTCACGAACATGTTGTGGCGCAGCGCCACCTGCCGCGTCAGGCGCTTGAAGAGGAACATCTGGTCGGCGACGCTCATCGCCTCATTGTGGCGGATGTTCACTTCAAACTGGCAAGGGCCGTCTTCGTGGATCAGCGTGTCAAGGTCGACATGCTGAATCTCGCAGAACTCGTAAATGTCCTCCCAGAGCTTGTCGAATTCGTCGATCGCGTCGAGGCTGTAGACGTTCTGTCCGAATTCCGGGAGGCCCGAGCGCCCGCCCGGCGCGCGCGGCTCGATGATGACGTCGCTGTATCGGTCGATGAGGTAGAATTCAATTTCCGGACCGACGATCGGCGTCCAGCCTTGTTCCGCAAAAAGTTTAACCACATTGCGCAAGACCTGTCGCGGCGCAATCGCGGTCGCGACGCCCTGGTCGGTCATCGAGTCGCAAATGAGGCTTGCCGTCGGATCGTTGTTCCACGGCGCGAGGTGGATCGTCGACAAATCCGGAACCATGACGAGATCGCGCTCGGTCGTCGCGACGGCCGGCGAGAAGATGATCTCGCCCTGCACGCTGATCGCGTAGACCGTTTCCGGAATTCTGAGACTCTTGTTCTTGATGCCGTTGAGGAAAAGCGCCGGCGTCATCGTCTTGCCGCGCGCGGCGCCGGTGAGATCCGGCACCAGGCACGCGACATCCTGGACGCGATTGCGCCGCAGCCAATCTTCGAGTTCTTTCAGATCCATTGTTTCCGCCTTGAGCGGCCGCCGACGAGCGGTCGCCCTTGACCTTGATCTCCCGCCGAAGCGGCCCTCGACGCGGCGTCGGAACGATGCTGTCCGGCCCTTCGCGCATGAGGTGCGCCGGCTGGAAATCAAGCGGCGCAAGGGGAATGTGATCACAATAACAGGGCCGCCCGCCGTTGCGCAAGGGGGACGGAAAACCTTGCAGATTCAACCGGAAGGGGGGATGGTGCGGCGCACGGCCGGTTAACCGTCAAAGGCGGTTTCTTGAATTGAAACGCACCCCCGTTCGTCAGCAGACGAAAGACGATCAGCAGCCTTCGCGCGCGCGCCGGGCCGGCAAGCGCGCGCCGATCGTGCACGAAGAAGTCTATGCGCGGCTTCGCCGCGCGATTATCGACGGTCAGCTGGAGCCAGGGCGCGCGCTCTCGGTTCGAACGCTTGCCGCGCAGTTTGCGGTCAGCGCCATGCCGGCGAGGGAGGCGATCCGCCGGCTGGTCGCGCTCGGCGCCCTCGAAATGACGCCGACGCGGCGGATCATGATCGCCCGCATGACGCCGTCCAAAGTTGAGGAATTGACGGAAGCGCGCGTGCCGCTCGAAGCGCGCCTCGCCGTTCGCGCGCTTGAACGCACCGCCTGCGCGCCCCGCAAGCGCCAGGCGCTGATCGCGAGGCTCTCCAGGATCGACGAGCGGCTCGATCAGGCGATCGAGCGCGGCGACGTCGCCGCTTACTCGAAAGCGAACAGCGATTTTCACTTCGCGCTTTACGCGGCGGCGGACGCGCCGGTCCTGCTCGGCGTTGTCGAAGGCCTGTGGCTGCAGGTCGGTCCCTTCATGCGGGTCGTCATCCAGCGCCTCGGGGCGGCGCAGATGGTCGACCAGCACAAAGAGGCGATCGACGCGCTCGCCGCCGGCGACGCCAAGAAGCTCGACAAGGCGATCCGGCTCGACATTATGGAAGGCATGTCGCGCATCGCCGCGGCGAGCGCCGAAGGTTGACCTGCGTCAACGCGTTTTCCGCGCCTGAGCCTTAGAATTCGAGGTCGGGGCGAGGAAGATGTCATGGCGGTCAATTCAATATGCATCATTGACGGGCATCCGGACGCCGCACCGAGGCATCTTTGCCATGCGATCGCTGACGCTTATGCAAAGGGCGCCCGCGGCGAGGGCTACAAGGTCCGCCGGATCGATCTCGCCAATTTCGATGTTCCCCCGCTGCGTGATCCGGCCGAATTTCTGAAACCGCCGCCAAAGAACATTCTCGACGCGCAAGATGCGGTGAAATCCTGCAACCATCTCGTCGTCATCTATCCGCTCTGGCTTGGGTCGATGCCGGCGCTCGTCAAGGCGTTCTTTGAGCAGCTGATGCGCAACGAATTCGCGATTGCGCCGAGCGAAAAGGGCGGGTGGCCGCGCAAGCTGCTGAAAGGGAAGTCGGCCCGCGTCATCGTCACCATGGGGATGCCGAGCGCCGCCTACAAATTGTTCTTCGGAGCCCATGGGGTTAAGAGCTTTGAAAGCGCGGTGCTCGGCATGTCCGGCTTCAAGCCGGTCCGCGAAACGCTGATCGGCGGCGTCGGCGCGTGGAGCGAGAAACGCGTCAACGCGCTCCTCGCGCGCGTCAAGGCGATGGGCGCCGCCGCAAAATAGGCGGCCTGCCCGCTATTCGCGCAAATAGACCTTCTTGCCGGCGAACCATGTTTCAAGCGCCAGCGTTTCGCTGATTTTCGCGGCGGCGCCCTTGTCGGCAAGCTCGAAAATATCCTGATCGACAATGACGAAGTCCGCCTTCTTGCCGCGCTCCAGCGAACCGGCGATGTCGTTCTGTTTGAGCGCGATCGCCGCGTTGATCGTATAGGCGTCGACCGCGTCGAAGATCGTCAGGGCCTCGCCGGCGTTGAGCGCGCCCGCCTCGAAAATGTCGCGCGCGACCGCGCCTTCGATATTGACGAAAGGGCGGGGATCGCGCGTGTCGACCGGCGCGTCGGAGCCGGCGATAATGACGCCGCCGGCCTTCCGGATTGATTCCGCCGGATAGACGTTTTTCATGTAATAGGAGTTCGGATCATAGACGCCGCCGGGCCCGTCGACCCGGTCGATGAAGGGGATGACGGAGAGGTCGTACTCAGGATCGACCGTCGCCCAGGCGAAAGTCAGCGACGCGTAAACGCCGAGTTCCCTGAAGCGCGCAATATCTTCCGGCCGCACCAGTTGGAGATGCGTCATGATATGCCGGGTCTTTGATCCATGATCCTTCCGCGCGTTTTCAACCGCGTCGAGCGCTGTCTTGACGGCGCGGTCGCCGATCGCGTGGATGTTGAACGTGAAGCCAGCCTTGTCGGCCCGGTTGATATAGGTCCGGATTGTCTCTTCTGAATGTTGCAGGACGCCGGCGCTTCTCGCGCATTGCATGGGATGAAATCCGAACTGTTTGACGAATGCGTCCGGCGCGGCGGGAAGGCCGCGCTCCGCGGCTGCGTGCGCGTCGGCGCAGGCCTTGCTGTCGAGATCGACATAGCCGGCGACGCGCGGAGCGTCCCCGCTCGTATCGAAAATCGGCTGAAGATAGTCGCGAGACAGCGCCGCGTTCGGCAATGTCGGCGGCACGCTCAAGGGATCGCCCTCCATCACGCCGTCGGCAAAAAGCTTCAGGTAGGTCGCTTTTACGAGACCGGTCGGGGCGTATTTGTCGCGGATGCGGGCCGCCTCGGCGAGCATCCGATCAAAATCGACTGCGCCGTCGGCGGATTTGTACTCGGCCGGGTCAAGAAAAAGCGCGAGCGTGGCGCGCGCATGAAACTCGCCCTTCGCAAGCAGGGCGTCGTAGATCGGTTGCGTATTGGCGCGGGCGGCGGCGTCGAGAAACGACGTTATCCCGCGCGACAGCGTCACTTCCATCAACCGCTCGGGATGGGCGAGCCGCTTTTCGTGCTCGGCCTCCTCAATGCCGGCGGTGTCGAGGCGACTGTAGATGTAAGACTCCGTCAGCTTGCCGTTAGGCTCACCGGCAGCGTCGACGCCGACATATTGCGCAAGGTCGGCGAAGTCGGTCTTCAGCGTTCGGGCGGAAAGTCCGACGGTTTTGCCAGCCGCGTTCCGCGCTGTCGCGAGCGCAAGCGAGTTGACCGCGAAATGGTGGCCGTCCGTTCCTTCGAGGAGGACCGGGTTATTCGGCGCGGCTGCGTCAAGCGCGGCGCGGATCGTCTTGAATTGGGGGCCGGGCTGGTTGCCCCGCTCAAACTCCCAGAGCGCGGCGTACATCCACTCGCCGGGCTTTGGCTTGAACCGCGCGATGCAGCCCGCGACAAAGGCGGAGAGCTGATCGAGCGGCAGCACTCGCTTGTCGATGGTGCAGCTGTCGACCGCCATCGCGCTGATCGGATGAAGGTGCGAATCATGAAGGCCCGGCAAGACCAGCCTGCCGGCAAGATCGACGCGCTGCGTCTCGTGTCCCGCATAGCGCTCCGCCTTCTGCGAACTTCCGACGAAAACGATTTCGTCGCCTTTGATCGCCAGCGCATCGGCGAACGAACGGTCCTTATCCGCGGTGTAGATCTTGCCGCCTGTGAGGACGACATCGGCGGGCTCGATCGCTGAACTGGCGCAGGCGACAAGTCCGAGCGCGGCGGCGATTGCGGTCGCAAGCCTGCTCATGGCCGACGCCGTGAGGCCCTCTGATGAAAATGTTCCGCCTGAACGATGCCCTGCACTCATCACGGTCGCCCCAATTGTCGCGCGCCCGAACGGCGCGTAAGCATCTCAATCGATATTGCGCCGCTTGGCAACGGAGGTCGATTGCAGGTCGACGACCTATTGCGTCAGGGATTCGCCGCATTGCAGGCGGGCAGGCCGCGTGAGGCGGCGGCATTCTGCCGGCGCGCGATTGCGGCTGAGCCCGCGAAGGCGGAGGCGCATTTCCTTGTCGGCCTCGTGGCGCTTGATCTCAATGATCTGAAGACGGCGACGCATGCATTCGGTTCCGTGACAAAACTCGATCCCGGTCACGCGGCGGCGTGGGCCCAGCTCGCCCGAATCTTCATGCGCATGGGGCAGCCGGCGCGCGCCGAAAAGGCCCTATCAGAGGCGAAGCGCGCGGGCGTCAATGAGCCGCCGGTCGCCGATCTTGTCGGCGTCGTCTCCTCGCTTCTTGGCGATCAGAAAGAGGCGCGGCAATGGTATCGGATCGCCTGCGACAAGGCGCCGGCGAACCACGAATTCGCCGTCAACCTTGCGACGGCGCATATTTTTCTTGGCGAGAATGACGACGCCAGGCGAGTTCTCGAGCGCATTCTGCGGCAAGACGAACGGGTCGCGCAGGCGCAATGGCTCTATTCCTCAATCATCAAGGCGGTCTTGGCCGATCGCGCCGACATGCTGACCGCGCGCGCGGCTTCTTCCGATCCGCATGAAGCGGCGTTTCTCTGTTATGCGGCCGGAAAAGAGTTTGAAGATTGCGGCGCGTGGGACAGGGCTTTCGCGGCGTTCGAGGCCGGCGCGCGCGCAAAGCGCTCGCTTGTCGACTATGACGAAGCGGCGGAAGCCGCCATGTTTGACGCGCTGACTGAGAGCATTACGACGGATTGGGCGTCACGCCGTCTCGACGGCTGCGCCGATCCCTCGCCGATCTTCGTCGTCGGCCAGCCGCGCACCGGCACGACGCTCATTGAACGGATCATCACCAGCCATTCGATGGTCGAATCGGCGGGCGAGCTGCAGCAATTTGGATTATCGGCGCGGCGCCTGACGCCTGAGGCGGAGCCCGCGCGCTTTTCAGCCGCGAACGCCCGCAAATGGCCGTCGATCGACATGAAGGCGCTTGGCGAGGAATATCTGCGCGTGTCGGCGCCAATGCGGGGCGGGGCGCCGCGCTTCGTCGACAAATTGCCGAACAATTACCTCTATCTGCCGATGATCCTTGGCGCGCTGCCGAACGCCAAAATCGTGCATCTGACGCGCGATCCGATGGACGCCTGTTTCGCCAGCTTCAAACAATTATTCGCGGACGCCTATTTTCATTCCTACGACCTGCACGAGACGGCGCGCCATTACGCGCGCTACTGGCGGCTGATGGCGCATTGGCGGCGCGTGTTTCCGGGGCGTTTCCTCGATGTGTCCTACGAGGAGACGGTCTCCGACACGGAGCGGGAAGCAAGGCGGCTCGTCGAGTATTTGGGGCTTCCCTGGGAAGACTCTTGTCTTAAATTTCATGAGCTAGAGGGGGCGGTCGCGACCGCCAGCGCCGCGCAGGTCCGCGAGAAGCCGCACACCCGGTCAGTCGGGCGATGGCGCCGCTACGAACGCCAGCTTGAGCCGTTGCGACAGGCGCTCCACGCCGAAGGTGTGGTTTTGTGATCACAATTCGAGGGCTTTCGCACTGCAGCGAAACAGGCGGGCGTTGGAAACCGCGTTGTCAGCGCAAACGGGCGGCTTATAAGTTTGGAGGCTGATCGGGCGATCGGCGGAGCGGGGAGCGGCCAGCGAGCAAGCGGAGGGCGACATGCGCACATTATCAAGGGGTCTAGGATCGAAGCCGGCGCTCCTGGCGGGGAGTTCGGCGGTCGCGCTCGCCTTTGCCGCGGTCGCGGCGCCGGCGCTGGCGCAAGATGACGAAATCGTCGTCACCGCGCAAAAGCGCGCCGAGTCGATTCAGGACGTGCCGCTCGCCATCACCGCCTATGGCGGCGAATTCGTGCGCGACGTCAATCTCGACGACGTCAAGGATCTCGTGACGTTCACTCCCGGCGTCACCGGCAATACGTTCGACAGCTTCATCGATTTCATCAACGTCCGCGGCATCTCGACCAACGATTTCGGCGTCGGCGGCGACCCGTCGATTCCGTTTTTCAAGAACGGTCTTTATCAGGGCCGCAACGGCGCGGTCGTCACGACCCTTTACGATATTGAGCGCGCGGAAGTGCTGCGCGGGCCGCAAGGGTTCTTGTTCGGCCGCAACGCCATCGGCGGCGCCTTCAACATCATCACCGCGCGTCCGAAACTTGATGGTTTCGGCGGCTATGCCGAGATCGACGTCGGCGAGCGCGGCCGCGTCGTCGGCGAAGCAGCGCTCAATGTGCCGCTTTCCGAGAAATTCGGCGTCCGGCTCTCCGGTTACGCCGGCAAGGAAGACGGCTATGTCGACAACCTCTTCTTTCCCGGCGCCGACCCGCTGATCGGCTTCCGAAAGGGGTCCGGGCGGGTTTCGGCTCTCTACGAGGACGAAGGCTTTGATGCGCTGCTGACGGTCGAGATTGAAAAGCGCAATCAGTCCGGCTCCGTTTATCGCGCGACGGAGCTTGGCGACGCCTGGACAAACCTCGTGTCGCTCTTTGGCGTTTCAATGCGCGGAAACGGCCGCGACATCGACAGCGATCTCGGGCTCGGCGAAAATGACGACGCCGACATTTTCAGCGCCGGCCTTGAGCTGAATTTCGATGTCGGCTCGCTCACATTGACCTCGCTCACCGGCTACAAAAAGCACGATTACGTCTACGCCGAAGATTTCGACGGAACGCCGCTCAACATCAACGACTACGCGCAAGACCAGGAAGGCGAATATTTCGAACAGGAATTGCGCCTCGTTTCCGGCGACGAAGGCCCCTTCTCCTGGTATGTCGGCGCCTCTTATTATGACGAGAACATCGACGTCCTCTTCTCCCAGCATGGGAATGAGGATCTCATGTGCAATTTCTACTTGAATTCCTCCGGCTTTTCGAATTGCTCCGACTATTTCGCCTATTACGGCTACGCCTTCGCGCCGAGCCCGGTCGGTCTGCTCGAACAAAATCGCATTCGCGGGCGTTATCACGGCTGGGCCGCCTATATCGACACCACCTACAAGTTTTCGGAACAGTTCGATGTCGGCGTCGGCCTGCGCTATTCCGACGACACCAAGAATTTCGGGATCCACGCTTTGCCAGTCGCGAGCCAGCTTGGGCCTTATTTCGCGCTCGGCTTCACCTCGACCGATTTCCTGACCGACAAGCAGAGCTGGGACGCCTTCACGCCGCGCTTCATCACGCGCTATCGCCCGAACGACGACTGGATGATTTTCGCCAGCGCGACGCGCGGCTTCAAGGCCGGCGGCTTCGGATCGTTCACGATCGCGCCTGTCGATCCGGCCGTATTGCTGTCCGACATCACCTTCTGCGGGCCGTTCGCGACAAACTGCCTGAATTTGACGCCGGCCGACGCCAAGCCGAACACTTTCGAACCGGAAAAAGCCTGGTCCTACGAGATTGGGACCAAGGGCGGCTTCGGCGGCGTCAAGCTCGACGCCAACGTCTATTATTATACGTACAAGGATCTTCAGGTCATCGTGCCGGGCGTCGGCGGCGGCATTCTCGTCGACAATGTCGGCAAGGTGGACGGCTGGGGCGTTGAAGGGTCGGTGCAGGCGCCCCTCAGCGAGCATTTCGATCTGATGCTTTCGGGCGCATGGGCCGATTCCAAGGTGACGCGGGCGGAAGCGCTCTGCGACGGAACGACCGCTTGCGAGGGCCAGCCGCAGCCGACCGTGCCGAAATTCTCCGGCTCGGCGGTCTTGCGTTTCTCGGCGCCGCTAGGACCTGGCGAACTCAACGCGTCAGCGGAGGTCTTCGGCCAGACCGACACCTATGGCGGTCTCCTCCAGCTGCCGGAAGCCGTCAATGACGGCTACGCGGAGCTTGCGCTGCGGCTCGGCTGGCGCGCGAACGCCGGCTGGTCGGTGACGGGCTATGTCGAGAACCTGACGAACGTCCTCTATTACACGGGCGTCGCTGAAGGCGGCGACATCCTGCCGGCGCATTATTTCGGGCCCGCGCGCCCACGCACATTCGGCGTGCGCGTCACCTATGATTTCGGCGAGTGACGCGCAGCTTGCGCAAATCCTGTCGGCGCCGTTGCGGCTCCATTCGCCGCCGCGAATGTCGAGAGGATTGACGCGGCGGCGACGGCGGCGCTAGTCAGGCGCCAATGCAGATGCGATCGGGACCGATCTATAATACGTTCAAATACGCGGTCTTCACGCTGCTGGCGATTGACATCGTCTTCTATTACGAGCTGAACAGCGCCGCCGAAGGGTTCACCTTCAAGGACGGCGTTTCATTCGGCCAGTTCGTCGTCGCCTACGCCGATGCGATCGATTCTTTCGCCTGGGTCGGTCTGCTTCTCATGTTCGAGATCGAGACCTCGATCGATCCGCCGGAGCATTTGCACAAGCGCGTGACGGCGATCATCGGCGCGCTGACGCTTTTGTGCTGGGCAGGGATCGTCTACGCCTTCTTCGGCTATGTCGGCGGGCTTGATTTCGTCCGCGGCTTTTCAGCCTGGGCGGGGCAAGACCCCTGCAGCCTCGCGGGAGAGGGATCGTCATTCGCGGTTTCGCTCGACGATTACGTGGCGCTCGACGTCCAAAACTGCCGGGAGCTTGGCGTAAGTCCGTTCTACAATGAAGACCAGTTGATGTTCGCGTCTGCTGACGCGTTCAGCATGATCAAGCGCCTTACCTGGACCGACATCGTCAACGCTGGAACATGGATCGCGCTTGCAGCGCTCATTGAGTTCGAAATCCTGATGCGCGCCGTCCGGCGCGCGACGCCCCGCCTGCTTCGGCGCATTCATTTCGCGCAGGCGCCGCTCTGGGCGATCCTCATCGTCAACGTCCTTTACTGGCTGGGGCTCGACGAGCCGTTCGAAGCCTATGACGCCTCGCTCTGGATCGCTTGCTTTTTCTTCATCGAACTCAACATGATGGCGAAACATGAAGAGCGCGCGCGCCGGCGCGCCGAACAGGAAGCGGCGTCGAAGGGAAATCCAGCATGAGTCTTCGAAATGAAAAGCTCCTCGACCGCCACCGGGCGGTCATGCCGTCCTGGCTCAGCCTTTACTACAAGGATCCGATTTCGCTGGTGTCGGGCGAGGGACGGCGCGTCAAAGACGCCGACGGAAACGAGTATCTCGATTTCTTCGCCGGAATCCTGACGAACATGATCGGCTATAACGTTCCCGAGATTGTCGACGCAATCCGCGACCAGGCCGGCAAGATGCTGCACACGTCGACGCTCTATCTGATCGAATCGCAGGTCGAGCTGGCGGAGGAGATCGCGGCGCTTTCAGGCATTCCGGACGCGCGCGTCTTTTTCACCACCTCGGGGAGCGAAGCGAACGACGCGGCGCTGATGCTCGCGACGACCTGTCGGCGATCGAATCAGGTGCTCGCGATGCGCTATTCCTATCACGGGCGGTCGATGTCGACCGTGCCGGTGACGGGGCATTCGAACTGGTCGCCGTCGTCGCTGTCGCCCTTCGTCGTCAATTATTTGCAGGGAAGCTATCCTTTTCGCAGCCCGTTCGCGCATTTGAAAGGCGCCGACTATATCGAGGCCTGCGTCAACGACCTGAAAGAAGTGCTCGATGTCGCAACAGCGGGCGATGTCGCCTGTCTGATCGCCGAGCCGATCACCGGCGTCGGCGGCTTTGGAACGCCGCCCGACGGCATGTTCGGCGCGTTCCAGACGATCCTGAAAGAGCGCGGCGTCCTCTTCATCAGCGATGAGGTGCAGACGGGCTGGGGGCGGACTGGCGAGAATTTCTGGGGCTGTCAGGCGCATGGCGTGACGCCCGACATCATCACGTTCGCCAAGGGAATCGGCAACGGGCTCGCCATCGGCGGCGTCATCGCGCGCGCTGACGTCATGAACTGCTTCAAGGTCAACGCGCTCTCGACCTTCGGCGGCAATCCGCTGGCGACGCGCGGCGCGCTCGCGACATTGCGCTATGTCAGGGAGCATCATCTGCAGCGCAACGCCCTAGATCGCGGGCGAGAGCTGCGCGCCGGTCTCGAGAAGATCGCCGCGCGATCGAACACGATCGGCGAGGTGCGCGGCAAGGGCCTGATGCAGGCGCTCGAATTCGTCGAGCCGGGAACGAAGAAGCCGAATGCGGCGGTGTCGTCGGCGCTGCTTGAGGAGACACGAAAGCGCGGCCTGTTGATCGGCCGCGGCGGCCTTTACGCGAACACCAACCGCATCGCGCCGCCGCTGACGATCACCGCGGATGAGGTGAGGGAGGGGCTCGGGATTCTCGAGGCCTCGATGGAAGCGATCGGATAGGGATCATTCTTCCCGTTTCAGCCGCGCTTTCGTCTTGCCGACATGCGCGCGGGCGGCGGCGGGATCATCCGGCCAATCGTGCTTGGGGTATTCGCCGCGCATGTCTTTCGCCATGTCGCGATAGCCGCCGCTCCAGAAGCCGGGAAGATTTTTCGTGAGCGCGATCTGCCGATGCGCCGGCGAAAGCAGCGATATCGTGAGCGCAAGCCTGCCGCGCATGATCGTCGGATGGATGGCGGCGCCGTAGAATTCCTGCACGCGCGCTTCGATCCTCGGTCCGCCCTCGGCGCGATAATCGATCGCAAGGCGGCGTCCGGCGGGCGTTTCAACATGCGTCGGCGCGACCGCATCAAGCTTGCGCGCGAGCTTCCAGTCGAGAAGGCTGAGGACGCCGCGCCGCAATTCATCCGCCGTCGGGCGCGACAGGCCTGGCGGATGTCCAAGGAGCGGCGCCAGCCATTCGGCGGCGCGGTCAACAAGATGATCCGCGTCAAGCAACGGCCATTCCTCGCCGAAATGCGCGCGCGCAAGCGCCAGCCGCGCCAATGTTTCGCCGATGACGCCGCCTTCATTGAGAAGGCTGAAACCGTGCTTGCGAAGCGCGACGAATAGGGCGGCGCGCGCCGCGTCGCCGGAAGGGGACGGCAGCGGCGTTTCCGACAGCATGATCGCGCCGAGCCGCCTGACGCGGCGCGCCTTCACCGCACGCCTCTCGATGTCGAATTCGGCGAGTTCGACCGTCTCGACATTTCCAAGCTCAAGCGCCTGCGCTTCCGATATCGGCGCCGCCGCGAGAATTCGCGCATTTGCGGCGGCGCCGATCGTGTCGGCGACGGCGAGCCATTTTTCATTCGACAGCGGATTATCCTTGTCAAGCTGCGCCGCGCGCCCGCTCGCAAGGAGATAGTGACCGCGCTCGCCGGGTTTCGCCCGCGCTATCGCGAGGGGGATGGCGGCGGCGAGCACGCGGCCGGCGTCCGCCGCGGCGGCGGCCCGCGCGCGGTCGCCCCATCGCGCGGCCTGATCGCGCAACGCCTTCGCGCGCGGCGAACCGTCCTTGCGAAAGCGTTCGATCCGTTCACGCAGGTCCGCCGAATCGCCGCCAAGGCCGCGCTCCCCGATGAGCGCCGCGATCTCCGCCGCGAGCGCGCGATCATGTTCATCGCGCGCGCCGACGATCATCGCGGCGAGGCGCGGCGCAAGCGGCAATGCGGCGATCTCGCGGCCGCGCTTGGTGATGGCGCCCACTTCATCAATGGCGCCGACCGCCGCGAGGTCCGCTCGCGCGGCGGCGAGGCGTCCAGGCGGCGGCGCGTCGATCCAGGTGAGCTTTGACGCATCGCGTTCGCCCCACTCGGCGAGAGCGAGGAGCAGGCCTGACAAATCAGCGGCAAGGATCTCCGGCGTCGGCTCGGCGGCGAGCCCGCGCGTCGCTTCCTCATCCCACAGACGGTAGCAAACGCCCGGCGCCATGCGCCCGGCGCGGCCGCGCCTTTGATCGACATTGGCGCGCGCCGCCCGGCGCGTGACGAGGCTCGATGATCCGCTGGCGGCGTCGAACTCGGCGACGCGCGCAAGGCCGGCGTCGATCACGGTGTTGACGCCCTCGATGGTGAGCGAGCTTTCCGCGATGTCGGTCGACAGAACGATCTTGCGCGCGCCGCCTGGCGCCGGCGCAACCGCGCGATCCTGATCGGACGGCGACAGGGCGCCATAGAGCGGCGCGACAATCATGTCGCGCGACAGATCCTCAAGCCGCTCCGCCGTGCGCAGGATTTCGCCCATGCCGGGAAGAAAGGCGAGGATCGATCCCTTCTGGTCGCGGAGCGCGCGTCGCACCGCGTGCGCGGTTTGATCTTCGACGCGCTCGTCCGACCTTCCGACATAGATGGTCTTGACCGGGTGCATTCGCCCGTCGCTTTCGATCACCGGCGCGCCGAGCGCCTTCGCGATGCGCGCTGTGTCGAGCGTTGCGGACATCGCGACGATGCGGAGATCCGGTCGAAGCGCCGCCTGCGCCTCCAGAGCGAGGGCAAGACCAAGATCGAGATTGAGCGAGCGTTCATGAAATTCGTCAAAAAGCACGGCGCCGACGCCTTCAAGAGCCGGGTCGGACAAGATGCGCCGCGTAAAGAGACCGTCCGTGATGACTTCGATCCTTGTGCGATCCGACATTTTACGGTCGACCCGAGTCGAAAGGCCGATCGTCCCGCCGGTCCGTTCGCCAAGGCTCATCGCCATTCGTTCGGCGGCCATGCGGGCGGCGATCCGGCGCGGCTCGAGCAGGAGGATTTTCTTGTCCTTGAGCCAGGGTTCTTCGAGCAGCGCGATTGGCGCTCTCGTCGTCTTGCCGGCGCCCGGGGGCGCTGCGAGGACGAGCCGATTTCCCTCGCCGAGCGCGGCGCGGATTGCGGGAATGACGTCATCGATCGGGAGGCTGAGGCTCATTGCGGCGCTTATCGCCGATTGCGGCCCTTCGCATCAAGAATCATTTCGCGGCGAAGAAAAGCCGCGATAGACTTGCCCGGTTGGCGGCGATGGTCGGCGATGACGGCATGTATTGACCAGGAGGCGATCAAGTCGTTCGATCTTCGAATGGTCGATCGCGCTTTTCTGGACGACCCATACAGGATCTATCGCGCGCTGCGCGAAAACGATCCCGTGCACAGACAGCCAGACGGCGGCGTTTTCCTGACGCGCTATGACGATGTCGCCGCCGTCTATCGCGACAGGCGATTCAGTTCCGACAAGAAAATTGAGTTCAAGCCGAAATTCGGCGACGGCCCGCTCTATCTGCATCATACGACCAGCCTTGTTTTCAACGATCCGCCCTATCACACGCGCGTTCGCAAATTGCTCGCGCCGGCTTTTACGCCGCGCGCCGTCAAAATCCTCGAGCCGAAATTTTCAGCGCTTGTCGACCGGCTGCTTGATGAAGCGCTTCGACAAGGCGGCATGGACGTCATTTCGGAATATGCGGCGCGGCTGCCGGTCGAGATTATCGGCGACATGCTCGGCATCCCGCGAGCGGAGCGCGGGCCGCTTCGCGACTGGTCGCTGGCGATTTTGGGCGCGCTCGAACCGGCGCCGACGCGGGAAGCGCTCGACTGGGGCGATCGTTCGGTGACGGAGTTTGCGGAATTTCTCGCCGCGCACATCGATCGTTTCAGGAAGGGCGCCCTTGAAGGCGGCGACGTGCTCGGCATGCTGCTCGCGGAGGAGACGGACGAAGGCGAGCGGCTTTCCGACGTCGAGCTCATCCAGAACTGCATTTTCCTGCTGAACGCCGGTCATGAGACGACGACAAATCTCATCGGCAACGGCGTCGCCGCGCTGCTCGATCATAGAGATCAGATGGCGCGGCTTCGCGCCGATCCGTCGCTCATCGAAACGGCGGTCGAGGAATTTCTGCGTTTTGAAAGTTCAAACCAGCTTGGCAATCGCCGCGTCATCGCGCCGGTTGAAATCGGCGGCGTCGCGCTTGAAGCGGGAACGCTGGTCACGCTCGGCATCGGCGCCGCCAATCGCGATCCGGCGCAATTTCCAGATCCGGACCGCCTCGATGTCGGCCGAACCCCGAACCGGCATCTTGCTTTCGGCGGCGGCATCCACGCCTGCGCCGGCATGTCGCTGGCGCGTGTCGAGGGAAGGATCGCGATCAGCCGTCTGCTGGAACGCGCTCCCTCATTTCGGAAAAGCGGCGTCGCAAGACGCGGCGGCCGCGCGCGGTTCAGGGGATTTTTGTCGTATCCGGTCGAATTCGTCTGAGACGATCCGCCCTCACGCCGCCGCCAGCGGATTGAGTTTCACTTCGCCGTCCTTGACGAGCTGGCGGACGATTTTCATCAAGGCGCGCTGCGCGGCTTCGCCTTCTTCCTCATTGGGGTCGGCCATCGCGTTCATCTCTTCGGCATATTGATCGGCCATGCGCTTTGAGACATTGGCGCGCAGGAAGGCGACGGTCTCCTTCGCGTTCGCGCCGCCGAATTTGAGCGCGGTCAGCAGCGTTTCCTTTTCGGCCGCGCGCAACAGCGCCGCCGCGCCCGCTTCGGGCAGTCGCGTGTGAAGATCCTGGAATGTCAGGACCGACTTCCTCACCGCTGCGCCAATCTCCTTGTCCTCGGCGTCGAGATGGGCGAGGAACGCGTCGCGCTTGGCGGACGGCAGGAAATTGATGATTTCGCCGACGATTTCATTGACGCCGTCCTTCGACGGCGCGGTTGCGAGCGGCTTCAGGAAGTCCTCCTCGACCGCCGCGGCGATCGCATCAAGGACTTCGTCGGCTGGCGCGCGCCCGCGCGACAATTCAGCAAGCAGCGCATGGGCGAGGGTCGGTTCCGCGGCGGCGAGAATGGCGGCGGCCTGCTCAAAGGAGAGTTTCGCCATGATCGCCGCCGCGACCGCTGTCCGTTGCGCCTGCAAATAGGGGAGAAGCTGATCCGGCTTGACGGTCGCGAGGCGCTTCCAGACTGAATCCGATCCCCCGCCGTGAAGCTCGGAGAGAATGCGGTTCACGCGTTCGCCTTCCGCCAGCGCTTCGAGCATGCGCTTGGCTTCGGCGACGCCGCCGGCGAGTTCGCTCGACGAGCGCTCAACCTCGGCGATGAATTCCTGGGCGACGACGTGCAGCAAAGACGCCGGGACGGACTTCAGATCGCTGAACGCGATCGCGAACGCTCTTAGATGCGCGTCGCTGATCTCCTTGACGATCGCCGACGCCGTTTCGGGGCTCAGCGCGGCGAGAATGACGGCCGCCTTGTGCGCCTGCGTGAAGGGAGGCTGCTCCCTGCCGGAGGATCGGACGGGAAGGGTCATCCGTAAGATCTCACCAGCGCGCCGGAGACGGCCACCCATCCATTCGTCAGCACAAAGAAGGCGAGCTTGAACGGCAGCGATACGATGCCGGGCGGCACCATCATCATGCCCATCGCCATCAGGATCGACGCGACAAGAAGGTCGATGATGAGGAACGGGAGAAGAATGACAAAGCCGATCTCGAACGCCTTCTGGATCTCCGACAGAATGAAGGCGGGAGCGAGCAGCGCAAGCGGCGGCGTCTGGCTCGCCGGCGGCGGTTCAACGCCGCGCGCGCCGGCGAGCGCTTCGATCGCGTAAGGGTCGACGCGCGCATTCATGAAGTCCGCAAACGGAGCGATCGTTCGCCTGAACGCCTCTTCTTCCAGGATTTCTTTTGACAGCAGCGGTTCGACGCCGGACTTCCATGCGTCGGCGAAAACCGGCTCCATCACGAACCAGGTGAGGAAGATCGCAAGGCCCATGATCATCATGTTCGGCGGCGACTGCTGTAGACCGGCGCCCTGGCGAAGAATTGACAGCACAATGACGATGAGCGGCAGGCACGTCGCCATCATCGCAAGACCGGGGGCGAGGCTCAGCACGGTGACCGCGAGAAAAATCTGGATCACGCGCTCGGAAAGGCCGCCGGCGGCGAGTCCGGCCCCGCCGTCCGGCGCGGCCGACGCCGCAGCGCTCGTCGCCAGGGCGGCCAAAAGCGCGATCCAGAATAAGGACGCGCGCCTGGTCATTTTTCCCGCTCGCCGACGATCGAGACGATCTTGACGCCAAGGCCCGGCCGATCGCCTTCGGTCTCGACAAGCGCGCCTTTGGCGATGATCCTGTCGCCGATGAGGAGTTCGACCGGGTCCTCGATCGCGGCGTCAAGCGCAAGAATGGCGTCGGCGTTGAGCGCAAGAAGCTGTTCGATCGTCAGCCGCGCTGTTCCGACACAAACGGTGATCGAAACGGGCAGCGACAGGATCGCCGGATTTTGCATGGCGGCTGCGCGGAGATCTTCGCGCGACGGCGCCTGCTCAAGGTAAACGCCTTCATCGACGGCGGCGGCTGATTTCATGATTCAAGTCCTTCAAAAAGCGTGCTTGCGATCGTTCGGTCGAGATATTCGCTGATCGCGGCGATCGCGGTTTCAGCGTCGCATCGAAGGCCGCCGCCCGGCCAGTTCGCGCGAAGGACGCCATGCGGCAACGCGTCGTCCTCCACAAAGGCGCAAGCGCAAGGCGCTTTCGCCTGCTCGAACGCGGCGCGGAGTTCGCCGAGAAAATCCGGGTGGGCGCGGATTTCAATCGTGTCGAGCGGCGCCGGCGACGCCGCGCCGTCGATCAGCGAGCGCAGCGCCGTCAATGAAGCGGCGAGCGCGATTTTCGGCGCCGACGCGTTGATAATTTTCGAGAGCCATAAGGAGGCGTCATCGCGAAACTGCGCTTCGAGGCCTTGCTGCTCCCGGCGAATGTCGGCGCAGGCGGCGTCAAGCGCGTCGACCGCCGCCGAAACCTCGCGCCCTGTCGCTGCGCGTCCCGCCGCAAATCCCTCCTCAAAAGGATCAGCGCATTGCCCTTCGACGGGGCGGTCGACGTCAAACGCGCCGGTCAGCGCGCGAAGGCTTGGCGGCGCATGCGCTTGCGGAAACGCGGCTAGCGTCAGCGATCTGGCGGTCACGCGGCATTCTCCTGTTTTTCAAGCCAGGTTTTCAGAACCGCGGCCGACGCCGCCTGCTGCTCGGCGGCGATGCGCCGCATTTCGTCGACCGGCGAGGAAGGCGGCGGGGCCGGCGCAGCGGCGGGCGCGAGCGCGATCGGGGTCGCGGCGGCCGCGAGCGCCGGCGCCGCGGCCTCGCCCCTGCCGGCGGCGAGGATCGGTTTCAGGACGAAAAGCGCGAGGATGAGCGAGACAATCGCCGGTATCACAAGTTGCAGGATCGACATCAGATTGACGCGCAGGAAATCCATGATCGGATTCGCCTTGCGCTCTTCGCCAAGCGCGGCCGGCGCATCGAAGGCGAGGCTTTCGATGGTGACGACGTCTCCGCGTTCGGCGTCAAAGCCGATCGCGGCGGCGACAAGTTTTTTCAACGACTCGAGCTCTTCGGGCGTTCGCGGCGCATTCGTGACGGCGCCGTCGTCAGCGACCTGACGCGCTTCATTGATCAGGACGGCGACTTGAACGCGGCGGACGGCGCCAGGGGCGGAGACCGTTTCGCGCCTTGTTTCCGAGACGTCGAATTTCGTGGTCTCGGATGTTTCATTGCGGTTCGATTGCGCCGGGCTCGTCGATTGCGCGGCGTCGCCTTCGGGCAGATTGCTGGCGACCGTGACGACGCCGGCGCCGTCGGACCCCGATTCTGAAATCTCCGTCGATTCCCGATCCGTCAGAATGCGCCTTTGCGGGTCAAGCTGGCGTTCAAAGTAGGTTTCCTGCGCGTGACTGACGTCGATCGCCACATTGACGCGCGCATTGCCGGCGCCGACGCGCGCCTCGAGCAGGCCGATGAGGTCGCTCTCGATGTCGCGCTCGCGATCATTGGTTTTGGCCTCAATCGCGGAGCCGGCGTCGCCGTCGCCCGGCGCAAGGACGACGCCGTTCGCCGCGTCGATGACGGCGACTTGTTCGGGCGCAAGGTCTGGAACCGCGAGGGCGACGACAAAGCGCATCGCCTCGGCATGCTGCATGTCGAGGCGTCCGCGCGCCATGCCGACCGTGATGACCGCGCTCGCCGTCGCGCCTTTGCGGGAGAAGGCCGAACGCTTGGGCGCTGCGATGTGAACGCGCGCGGATTTGACGCCGGGCGTCGCCAGAATGGTCCGGGCGAGCTCGCCTTCCTTCGCGCGCCAATAGGTCGCATCGAACATGTCGGATGTCGTCGCAAGGCCGTTCATTTCGTCGAGCAGCTCAAAGCCCGCCTGACCCTGGCGGGGGAGGCCGTCCTGCGCGAGCGCCATCCTGACGCTGTCGCGCTCGTTCTCCGGCACGTAGATCGCATCGCCATTGACCTCGGCGGGAACGTCCATTGCTTCGAGCGCTTCGAGGATTTCGCCGGATGCGGACGCGTCGAGCCCCGCGTAAAGGAGCGCCATGCGCGGCGCGCGCGCCGCCTCGATTAGATAGCCGAAAGCGACAATGACCGCGATCACAGCCGCCATCGCGACGATCTGATTTCGGGTCGACAGCCGCTTCCAGTCCTCGACGATCTTCACGCTTTGCTCCGACACGGCGCCATGATGCTCCGCATCCGAATGATTCGGCGCGGCGAGCGCCTCGCCGCGGCGGCGCGCGCAACATCCGTGAATTTATGGGTCGAAGCTTAAAGTATCGTTTACTTAAAGTTGCGATATCCGATATGTGCAACCGGAGATTACGGTCATGTCTGGCGAAAAGGCCTCCAGCAAGGAGCCGGCCATGGCGGACACTAGCGCTGAAGAGCCGTCTGGCAAGAAAAAAAAGCCGCCGATCCTCATTCTGGCGGCCGCGCTCGCGGCCTGCGGCGCCGGCGGCGCCGGCGTCTATTTTCTCGCGCCCCCGTCGCTGTTCGCGCCGAAGGACGCCGAGGAAGAACACGTCGAAGCGGCGGGCGCGCACGGCGAAAAGCCCGACGCCCATGGCGGCGAGGCCGCGCACAAGAAAGACAAGACCGCCAAGAAAAAAGACGCGCATGGCGGCGAGGGCGCGGGAGAAGACGGCCAATCCGATGCGCCGCGCCGCTTTGCGATCATCGGGGATCGCGGCGTCTACACGCCCGGCGAAATCGTCGTCTCGATCCGTCCGAGCGGGCGGGTGAAGCATCTCAAACTGTCGATCGCGATCGAGACCAGCGTCGATAGCGAGCAGATATTCGCGGAACGCGAACCGCGCATCCGGGACGCGCTCAACACCTATCTTCGCGCCGTCGATGTCGCCGCCCTCGAGGATCCGGCCGGCATGGGCCGCATCCGCGCGCAGATCGCGCGGCGCGTCGAATTCGTCGTCGCGCCGGCGCCCGTGCACGCCATCCTGATCACTGATTTCATCTTGAATTGAGGCCGACCGATATGCAGCTCATTGTCGATTTCATATTGCTCGCCGCGTCCGGCGTCGCGACCATCTACTGCTTCGTGCTGAGCCGGCGTCTCTCCAGGCTCAACGACATGAAGAACGGCATCGGCGCGAGCATCGCCACGATGTCGCAGGCGCTCGACCAGACGCAGCAGGTCCTCGCTTTCGCCAAAAGCTCTAGCCTTGAAGGGGTCCAGCGCCTGACCGCGGTGCTCGAGGAAGCCGAGCGCGTCGGGCCGGAGATCAACAAGCTGCTCGACGCCTTGCGCGACCTCTCCGCGATCGCCGCCGATGACATTGAGAAAGCGCGCGCCGCCGCGCTCGAGGAATTCTGGGACGAGATCGAGGCGGCCGGCGAAGGCGATGTCGCCTATCTCGACGATCCGCCGATGAGAAAACCTGGTCTCAAATCAAAGAGGGCGGCCTGATTCATGCGCGCAAAATCGCTCATCGTTCTCGGCGTCGTGTTCCTTTGCGCCTTTCTCGGGCGCGCGGCCGTGCTCGCTTCCGCTTTCGCGGATGGCGGCGTCGCAAAAGCGCCCGGCGCTGACTCCGACAAGGCCTGCATCAACGGCGCGCTTGCGGAGACCTTGAAGAAAGAGCTCGAAGCGCTTGAAACGAGAGAGACGATGATCGCTGAGGAGGAAAGGACGACGGAGGTCCTCGCCGGCCAAATCGAAAAACGCATCGCCGATCTTGAAGCGCTGAACAAATCGCTCGTTGCGACACTCGACGAAAAGGCGGCTGCGCGCGATGAGGACGTAAGGCGCGTCGCGGCGATTTATGAACAGATGAAGCCGCAGCTTGCGGGCGACATCGTCGGCGGCATGGATCCCGATTTCGCCGCGGGCCTCCTCCTTGCGATGAGCGGCGAAAGCGCCTCCGCGATCATGGCGACGCTCGACGCCGACAAGGCCTATGCGATCACCGTGCTGATGGCGGGGGCCGCCGTCAGACATCAAAAGGCGGGATGACGCAAATGAGACCGGGGACAAACGCGGCGCGGCGTTCCGCGCTCGCCGGCGACGCGGAGCGCGCCGAATGACAAGCATTCTCGGCATCGTCATCACGCTCGTCATGGTGTTCGGCGGGTACGCCTTCGCGGGAGGAAAGATGGAGATCATCCTCCATTCCTTGCCGCACGAGATGATCATCATCGGCGGCGCCGCCGTCGGCGCTTTCGTCGTCGGCAACGACATGCATGTGATCAAGCACACGCTCGCCGATATCGGCAAGGCGATCAAAGGGCCGAAATGGAAGCGGCAGGACTATAATGACGTTTTGTGCCTGATGTTCGAGCTGTTGCGCCTCGCGCGCGAGAGCGCGGTTCGCGTCGAAGCGCACATTGAAAACCCCGGCGAATCTTCAATTTTCAAGCGCTATCCGAAAATCGCCGGCGACAAGGATGCGGTCGAGATCATTTGCGACACGATCCGTTCGATCCTGATGAATTTCAACAACCCGCACCAGGTGGAGGAACTGCTCGAAAAGCAGCTCGAAGCGATGGCGCATGACAGCCAGCATGGCGCGCACGCGCTGCAGAAAATGGCGGACGGGCTGCCGGCGCTCGGCATCGTCGCGGCGGTGCTCGGCGTCATCAAGACGATGGCGTCAATCGACAAGCCGCCGGAAGTCCTCGGCCAGATGATCGGCGGCGCGCTTGTCGGAACGTTTCTCGGCGTCTTTCTCGCCTATGGCCTCGTCGGCCCGCTTTCCGACAAGATCGCCGCGGTTCAGTCGCAGGACCAGCGCTTTTACTCGCTGATCCGGGAGACGATCGTCGCGAGCCTTCATCTGCACGAGCCGCAGATGTGCGTCGAAGTCGCGCGCCGCAACGTGCCGAAGAAGGACCGGCCGAGTTTCGGCGATGTCGAAGAATCGCTGAAGGCGTTGAAGAAGGAAGCGGCGTGATGAAGATGCTCGCGGCAATCGCCTTCCTCGCGCTGCTGACCGGCGTCGCCGGCGCCGCGCCCGCCGCCGGGGAGGGCGATGAAGAAAAGATTGAGCGCGCGCGCGAGGCTCTCAAAAAGCGCCTGCTCGACGCCGAGACAAAGGGCGTCGTGGCGATCAAGGGATCGCGCGCCGCCGCGCCGCCGGCCGCGGACGAGGCGGGCGAAAGCGCGGATGAGGTCGCGCGCCCGGCGTTGACGCCAGCGGCGCGCCAGGCCGCGAGGCCGCCCGCTGTAGTAACGAGCTGCCTGACGGCGGACATGATCGCCGACTTGGCGGCGGCGACGGCGGCCGATCCGATGGGGTCTATCCAATCGCTCCAGAATCTCCTGCTCGACAATGAGGCTGAGTATCGCGGCGAGATCGAATTGCAGCTGGCGACCGCCTATCTCGCGATCGGCTTTGCGGAGGAAGCCGGCGCGATCGCGCGCGGCCGGACCGATGCGCGCGCCGTCGGCGTCGCGGCGCTGGCGGCTTTGATGCAGGGCGGCGCCGATCCGGATCACGGCGCACTCGCCGCCCACCTTTCCTGCGGTCCGCTTTATGGAGTCGCGATGAAGGCGCTCCGCGCCGCGGACGGCGTCCCGCCGACATTGACTAGCGAGGAGGCGGCGCTGATGCAGTCCCTCCCGCCGGCCATCGCATCGCCGATCGCCGGCGCGCTCGCCTTATCGATGCTGGATCATGGCGAGCGCGATCATGCGCGCGCGCTCCGACCGCTCATCGCCGATGCGGCGGTCGCGGCGATCGTCGATGCGTCGCTGACACAAGCAAGTGACAGCGCGATCGCGGCGCTCGCCCCAGTCGCCGCGGATCCAGGCCCCATGCAGGCGCGGGCGATTGAAGCGCTGGCGGCTTCCGCGGCGAGCCATCCGGACGCGAATGCTCTCGTCGACGAAAATCTCGCCGACGCCGCGGCGAGCGCGCCGGGCGGGCGGGACCGATCGCGCCTCAATGAGCTGCTCGCCGGGCGGTTGGCGATGGCGGGAAAAATTGAAGAAAGCCTTCGCGCGCTTGGAAGATCCGCCGGCGCCGACAAGGCTTCGCCCGCCGCGACGACGGCTGCGGCGCTTCTTGGCGACGCGCTGAAGGGCCCCGCCGATGACAAAAGGCTGCAGGCGTTGTCGGCGCTGGCGAACGAGCCCGACTTCGCAAGTCACGTCCTTGGCGAAGATGCGGCGGGCCGCGCGATTGAGGATTTCATGGCGCTCGGCGCCGCGCGCGAGCTGCAGGCGTTTCTCGATGCGCGCGGCGTGACGGGGACAGCGCGCGATCATGCGCTCGCGCGGGCGCTGCTTCGCGCCGGCGATGCCGACGGCGCCGCGACGCTTGTCGGGCCGCATGCGTCGCGGCCGGAATTTCAAGACCTCGCCTTCAAGATCGCCGCCGCGCGCGATGACGCCGCGGCGTTTGATGCGATGCTGCACGAGGCGGAGCGGCGCGGCGATCTCGATCTTGTCGCGCGCATCGCGTGGCGCAGGGGCGATTTTGAACGAGCCGCGACGGCGCGATCGGCGATTGAAGAAAGCGGCGACGGGGCGGCCGCCGAGCGGCTGGCGCTCGCCCTGCTCGCCGCCAGGCGCGCGGCGCCCTCGGCGGCGCTGCCGTCACAAAAAAAAGGGGCGATGGCCGGGCTGCGGCATATGTTTTCGCCGCCGCCGGCGAACAGCGGCGATGGCGCGCTCCGGGCTTTCGCTGAAGGCGTCGCGACGGAAATCGCCTATATCAGGAAGCGGCGCGCGCATGAGTAATGTCTCCTATGTCGCGTTGTCGAGGCAGGCCGCGCTCGCCCGCGAGCTGACCAGCATCGCCAACAATGTCGCGAACGCCGACACGACGGGGTTTCGGCGCGACGGATTCTTGTTCACCGAATATGTGAACGCGCTCAACGGCGAGCCGAGCCTGTCGCAGACGCGGATCGGCGCGCGCCTGATCGATCCCTTGCAGGGCGACATGATCGCGACCGGCGGGCCGCTCGATCTGGCGATCGAGGGAAAGGGATATTTCACCATCGAGACGCCGCAAGGTCAGCGCCTGACGCGGGCGGGCTCTTTCATTCTGAGCGATCAGGGCGTCGTGTCGACGGCGGAGGGCCATACGCTCGGCGGCGAAGGCGGCGCGCCTCTCGTCATTCCGCCGGGAACCGGCCGAATCGTCATTTCCGCGGACGGCGTCGTCTCCGCGGACGGCGAAATTGTCGGGCGCGTCGAACTTGTCGACGTCGATCCGACGACGCTCGCGCGCGAGGGCGACAATCTCTTCCGCACGGACGCCGAAACGACGCCGGTCGAGGGCGCGGTGATCCGTCAGGCGCATCTTGAAGGATCGAACGTCAATGTCGTCCTCGAAATCTCGCGAATGATCGAAGTCCAGCGCGCTTTCGAAATGGTCCAGCAGATGATGAATGACGACGCCGAAAGAGCAAAGCGCGCCATCGAAACGCTCGGCGGCGCCCGCTGAAATGAATTGTAAGGAGTAAAACCAATGCAGGCCCTTCGGATCGCCGCCACCGGCATGGACGCGCAGCAGACGCGCGTCGAGGTCATCTCGAACAACATCGCCAATATGAGCACGACCGCCTATTCGGCGCGGCGCGCCGAATTCGCCGATCTTCACTATCAGCAATTGAAGCCGCCCGGCGCGATCAATTCGACGAGCGGTCTTGTCGCGCCCGCCGGGGTTCAGATCGGGCTCGGCGTCAGGACGGCCGCCGTCGCGATCAACATGCAGCAAGGTTCGCTGAAGCAGACCGGCGGCGATCTCGACATCGCCATCGAAGGCGATGGGTTCTTTGAAGTCGCCCTGCCGTCGGGCGAGCCCGCCTATACGCGCGACGGATCATTCAAACGGACGGGCGAAGGGCTGATCGTCAACTCGGAAGGCTACCCGCTCGCCGGCGACATCACCGTCCCGTTCGACGCGCGCACGATCACCATCAACGCCAATGGCGACGTGTTCGCCTATTTCGACGGACAGACCGCAGGCCAGCAGATCGGATCGATCACCCTGACGTCATTTTCCAATGAAAAGGGGCTCGAAGCGATCGGCTCCAATCTCTTCCGGGAGACGGCGGCGTCAGGGCCGCCCATCCCCGGCGTTCCGGGCCTCGAAGGGCGCGGCGTGCTGCGCCAGGGATATCTCGAAGAAAGCTCCGTCGATGTCGTGCAGCAGATCGCCGAACTCATCGAAGCGCAGCGCGGCTATGAGCTGAACTCGAAAGTGATCACCGCCGCCGACCAGATGCTCGGCGCGACGACGCAGATCCGGTGACCGCATGAAGGAAGCCCTCGCAGCGATTGGCGTCGCCGCCGCCGCTTTGATCGGCGCATCGGCGAGCGCCGCGCCGCCGAAAGCGCCGGCGGCGTCGCTGGCGCGCGCGTTGGCGCCGGGCGACATTCTTGGCGCGGCGGATCTGCGCCTCGCCGACGCAGACGACGACGCCGCCGACCTCGCGCTGACGCTGGTCGGCAAGGAAGCGCGGCGAATGCTTCCTGAAGGGGCGCCGATTCGCGCCGCCGATTTCCGCGCGCCGATCCTCGTTGAACGCAACAAGCCGGTCCGGATGGAGTTTCAGAAAGGCCCGCTGACGATGACGATGGAAGGGCGGGCGCTCTCCGGCGGCGCAAAAGACGACATCGTCAAAGTGATGAATGTGCAGTCGAAGACGGTGGTGTCGGCGATCGTCGTCGGCCGCGGCAAGGTGGTCGTTCAATGAAAATGAAATCCGCCCTCTACGGCGCGACCGGTCTCCTTGTCGCCGGCTGCGCGCAGATCGAGCACATGGCGAAGCCGCCGGCGTTTTCGGCGCCCGGCGCGCCGCGCAATCCGATCATCGCGCAAGCGGACCGATCCGCCGTGCGCGCAGCGACGCCGGCGCCCGCGACAATTGCGGCGCCGGCGACCGCGGGATCGCTCTGGCGTTCAGGGCCGGAATCGCTTTTCGGCGACCGCCGCGCGCGCAAGGTCGGCGATATCGTGACCGTCCTCGTCCTGATCGACGACGAGGCGGAAATCCGCAATCGCACCGACAGAAAACGCGACGGGTCGGAAGAGCTGAGCGTTCCCGCCATGCTCGGCGTTGAAACGCTTGCGGCGCGCGTGCTGCCTGGCGCCGCCGGCCTCGATCCCGCGATCGAGGCCTCCTCCCAATCGACGACCAGCGGCGAGGGGACGATCAAGCGTGAGGAAAAAATCACCCTGCGGGTCGCGGCGACAGTGGTTGACGTACTGCCGAACGGCCACCTCGCGGTTGAGGGAAGCCAGGAAGTGCGCGTCAATTATGAGCTTCGCGACCTGCAGATTGTCGGCGTCATCAGAACCGAGGACATCTCCCGCTCGAACGTCATCACCTATGACAAGATCGCCGATGCGCGGATCTCCTATGGCGGGCGCGGCCAGATCTCGGATCTGCAGCGCGCGCGCTACGGCCAGCAGGTCATCGATCTTGTCTCGCCGTTCTGACCATGAAAAAGCTCCTCCCGATCCTGATCGTCATTGTCGCGCTTGTCGCCGGCGCGGGCGGCGGTTTCTTTCTCAGATTGTCCGCGCCCGCCAAAGCATCCGACGCGGACGCCGCCGCCGCGGAGGGCGAAACCGCCGCTCACGCAGCGTCGAAGGGCGAAGAAGCGAAGGCTGACGCCGGCGACAAGAAGGAAAAAGCCGAAAAGGATTCTCACGGCAAGAAGGAGAAGAAGGGCGGCCACGGCGAAGAAAAGAGCGGCGGCGCCGTCTATATGAAATTCAGCCGTCAGTTCGTCGCGCCGATCGTGATCTCCGGCAAGCCCCAGGCCATGATGATTCTGGACGTCAATATTGAAATCGATCCCGATGTCGGCGATTCGATCTACGCCGAGGAGCCGAAATTGCGCGACGCCGTGCTGAAAGTCCTGCTCCGGCAGGGCGCGACAGGCGCGCTCGGCTCAATTTTCGCCGATCCCGCGGTGCTTGAGGAAACGCGCGCGCAAATCCTTGAAGAAGCGCGCGCAATCATCGGCGACGGCGCCAGATCGATCCTCATCATGGATGTCGGCTATCAGAAATTATGAACCGCGGCTCACAGTCTGCTGAGACCGATAATGTCGGCCGGATCGAGTTCGACGCCGCTCACCAGCCGCAGCCGGACTTCGCCGTCGACGATCCTCGCCCCTGAAATCGGCGAGAATGTCGAGGCCGGCGCGGTCGCGATGAGCTTTCCGTCGTCGAAATATTCCGCGGAGAGCGTATAGGCGCCGGACGGCGCTTTACCGGCTGATGTTGTTCCGTCCCATATCAAGATGTCGTCTGTCGCCGCGACATTGGTCCGATGGACGACGGCGCCCGACGCGTCCTTGATGACAAGATCGATCCGGTCCGCCGCCGCGTTCTTCGCGATCCGGAAAGGTGTGGGCGAGCCGTCGAAAATAAGCGGGGCTTTGGCGGTTTCGGCCTGCTGGCCGATCCACGCCGCATAATCATCAAGGCCGGCGCCGCTCAGCTTCGTTGCGATCGCATCGAGACGGGCGTTCGCATTGACGAGCTGTTCGACCGTTGAAAAGCTGGCGAGTTGCGCGACGAATTGCGTCGAATCGAGCGGGCTCAGCGGATCCTGATGGCGAAGTTGCGCGGTCAGGAGTTTCAGGAAGTTCTGGAAATCGACGCTCGCGGCGGCGTTCGCCGGGGCGCTCGACGTCAGCGATGCGGCGGCGGCGTTTGAAACGGCGTTTGTCGAGGTCAGCATGCGGCTTCCTTTCGGCTTTTATGCGAAAACATCGAATGCGCCGGTCGCCATGATCGACATGGCGCCGTCAAATCCGGCTTCGTCGAAATGCGACCAATGGGTCATGGATTTCGGGGTTCGCTGATCGGCGTCGCCGCCTTGCCGCTGGCGATCATCGAACGACATCGCGACATCGCCAAGACCGCGCCGGGAAAGCTCGTCCTTGAAAATGTCGATATGACGTCGCACGAAATCGAGCGTTTCGGCGCGCTCGGCCGAAATGACGGCGCGGACGGCGCCCTGGTCGTCACGGGCGATCTCGATGACGACGCGCCCAAGGTCGGGCGGATCGAGGCGCAGCTCAATCGAGCCGTCAGGGGCTTCAACCGAGTCGACGATTGATAATGACGCCGGCGCCGCGACGATTGCGGAAACAACAGGCGCCCTTGGCGGCGCCACAGGCGCGGATGGGTCGACGGTGACGGCCGCGACGGCGGCGCTGAAGTCGCCTTCCGGCTTCATCGCGGCGAAGGTCGGCGCGTCGGGGGGCGCGGCGAGGTCGCCGCCGACGGATTGCGGCGCGAATTGCGGCTCCGCCAAAGACGGCGCCTTTCGCGCCGTCTGCTGTGCTGCGAAAGGCGCGTCGTCCAGAATGTGTTTCGCAATTGGCCGGCCCTCCGGCTGGTCGTCGGCGACGAGCGTCGTCGTTGGAACATCGTCTGGCGCGACGCCGGGCGTCGGCGGCGCTGCGCCAGGCTTCGCCGGCGCCGCGAAAGCCTCTTGAAGCAACGCCTGCATGACATGAACGCGCGGCTTCGCCGTATCCGCAGCGAATGGCGGCGCGCTTGACGCTGCTGGCGAAGCGCTTGCGATTTCGCCGCCGCTCATGGTGAGGATCGCTCCTTGCGCCGGGAAGGGAGCGGTCGGCGCCAGGGCGACAATCGGCGGAAGCGCCGCCAGCGCGTCCGGCGCCGGTTGATCCGCCTCAGGATCAATCGCCGCCCGCGCAGGCGCGGCGTCGCCCTCGACGATCGCTGTTTCAGGAGAAGGCAAGACCGTCGCCAGCGCCGCCGGATCGGGCGGCTGCGTCAGTGCGCCAAACAGCTCGGCGAAATCCTCGCCGGTTTCATCGATGAAGGGAGCGTCGTTGATCGATCCAATTTGCGCGGACGGATTAACGAGTTGCAAAGCAAACGCAGCACTGGTGTTCATTCTTTGATACAACCGCAGATAACTTATTATTCAGTTACTGCAACTATTGAGAGCATCGTAGAGCAACGAAACGGGGGCCGACGCCATGCCTGCGGAAACGATCCAGGGACCGGAAACGGCGGCGCGCGGCGCGGCCGCAAGGCCGGCGCCGGCGGCGTCGCTCCAGAAGAGAGAAACCGCCGAGGAATTCGAGGCGGTGTTTCTTGCGGAAATGCTCTCGCAGGCGGGCCTCGAAAAAGCGCTCGCCGCCGATTCCGGTTTCGGCGGCGAAGCGATGAGCGGGCTTTTGGTGCAGGAGCTTGCGGAAAAGATCGTCGATCGCGGCGGGTTCGGCCTTGCTGACCGGATTTTGCGACAAATGAAGGACAGACTTGAAAATGACCAATGACCTCATGCAGCGCGCGCTGCGCGAACTCGCCGGCCTCCTCGATCACGAGGCGCGGGACATCCGTCTACGGAATTTCGAACGCATCGCCGCGCTGCTCCGCCGCAAGGAAGCGCTTGTCGGGATCTGTGAGGAATTTCTGGCGAAGTCCGCCTTCGGGCCGGAACAGAACGCGCTGCTGGAGGAGTTCGCCGCGGTCCGCGCAAAAGCCGAGCAGAACGCCGCCCAGCTCGTCTCCATCCGCCAGGGATTTTCAGACGCAAGGGCGCGTCTTGAAGCGCTTCATCAGGCCGATCAGAAAACCGGCCTTTACGGCGCGCAAGGGCGCGAAATCCGCGATCGCTCGCCAGGCTCGGTCGCGCGGCAGGTGTGAGCAGGAAGGGAATCCGGATCTTTTCTTTCTTTCACCCCCCTTGGAAAAGGCCCCTTTCTTCACCGCTCTTGGAAAGGCGGGCAGGGGGGATTGGGGCTGTTTCAGCGGAGTCTCTCCAGCCTCGCCAATCCCTTCCCTGGCCCTCCCCTTTCCAAGGGGAGGGAAAGCAGGGCGCTCCCTCTTTCTTCACCCCCCCTTGGAAAGGGGGGCAGGGGGGATTGGGGCTGTTTCAGCGGAGTCTCTCCAATCTCGCCAATCCCCTCCGGCGCTTCGCGCTGCCTCCCCTTTTCAAGGGGAGGGAAAGCGCGGCGCTCCCTCTTTCTTCACCCCCCTTGGAAAGGGGGCGGAGGGATTGGGGCTGTTTCAGCGGAGTCTCTCCAATCTCGCCAATCCCCTCCGGCGCTTCGCGCTGCCTCCCCTTTTCAAGGGGAGGGAAAGCGCGGCGCTCCCTCTTTCTTCACCCCCCTTGGAAAGGGGGGCAGGGGGGATTGGGGCTGTTTCAGCGGAGTCTCTCCAGCCTCGCCAATCCCCTCCCTGGCCCTCCCCTTTCCAAGGGGAGGGAAAGCAGGGCGAAGGACTGATAGTCCGTACACAGAATAGACCCGCCCCCGCCCGCCCCTGCGGCAGGTTGTCGCAGGCAAGCCAATTTGCGCGGCGCGGACGGCGTTTTCGCGCGATCGCGTCAAGGATCGCGTCGCCCAAGCCGTTGATTCAATTGATCCGTATACGGCATTAAGGTTAAGCGTTAACCGCTTTGAAGCCGTCTTTGGCGAAGTTGTCCCACCCCTTGACGGCGCGCCTATATTAGAAGCGCGACCCGCTCGGAAGAGGCTTTTTGGTACCAGGCCTTAAAGTGCGGGAAGCCCCGGCGAGCGGGCAGGAGGGCTGCATCTTGGAGGCCCTCACGAGACCCTGCCGGCTGACCTGAACCGCCGGCAATGGCCCTAGTAGGTAACGAATGGGCTACCCCGGTAAACCGTCCTCAGGTTGGCGCCAGACAACGTCCGGGAGCGCGGGACTGAACTTGAGAAGTCCCACATGACTGAGACACAATGCACGGACTTGTCCCGCGCGCCGCTCTTCCGAAACCTTCGGGGAAATCCTTCCCGCGATGACGAGAACCCGCGTCCCGTAAAAGTTCAACGGGCGCGGGTTTTCGGGTTTTCACTCTGCATTGTCATCCCTGACAATCGCAAAGCGATTGATCCGGGACCCCGTCAAATGAAGGGCCCCCCGGCCGCGCGGGATCCCGGATCAGCGCAGCAGCGCATCCGGGATGACAAGGAGTTGCAGTTTCCGTTGTCGTTCCTGACGTGTCCGGACGATCTCCCCCATTGTCATCCCGGACAATCGCAAAGCGATTGATCCAGGGTCCCGTGAAAAGGAGGGCCCCCCAGCCGCGCGGGATCCCGGATAATTCGCTTCGCGAATTTCCGGGATGACAAGGGGGTTGCGGGTCGCGCTTCAGCGCTGAGGTGGGCGGCGAACGCCTTTACGCCTTGTTGTCCGTCACAATCGGCGCGGCGACGGCGCGTTTCGGCCCGTATCCGGGCTCGCCGGTCCTGGCGGCCTCGTCGGCGATCGCTCGAAGGACGCTTTCGCTGGCGACCCGCGCGCCCTCGATCAGCGCTCGCTGATGGTGAGCCCGCGCCTCGAACGTCTTTGTCAGCTCACGGAGCGTCGCGATAAGGCCGTCGCCGGCGCCCGCGACGCTCGATCGATCGGCCGCGATGTGACGGATCGACTGCGCGTAGGCGGCGGCGAGGCGCGCTTTGTCTGGCTGCAGCGCGGAAATTTCCTTCGGCCGGCGCGCCTCAAGCAGTTCGTTCTCGCGCGCGATGACGGCTGTCAGCTCCTCGGTGAGCGCGATCAGGGTTTTGACGCGGGTTGCGGCGTCGAGCGTCGAATTCGTCATGGGGCTGGCTCCGGCGTTGGCGGGGATTGGAGATTGATCAGCGAGGATTTGACGTGATCGGCGAGACCGAAGCCGCCGCGCTCCGCCATCGCCTTGGCGTAGGATTCCTGGAGGAGGCTCTTGAAGAACTCCTCGCTCTTGCCGCCGCCGGCGATTTCCGGCGTCTCGATCGAAGAGAACAGCGGCGCCAGCATCTGGGCGATGAACACCGCTTCGAAGTCCTTCGCGGCGGCGTCCAGCCGGGAATCGGGAATCGGAAAGCGGGAATCGGGGCTGTCGATCGTCGTCGGCTGCAAACCGCGATTCCCGATTCCCAATTCCCGATTCCCGATTTCCATCAAAGCACCTCGATATCCGCCTGCAACGCGCCGGCGGCCTTGATCGCCTGCAAGATCGCGATCAGGTCGCGCGGGCTGACGCCGAGCGCGTTGAGGCCGTCGACGAGATCGCGCAGGCGCACGCCCGCCTCGACAATTTGTAGGTCGGCGGGCTCGTCATCGGCGCCGACGCTGGTGCGGGGCACGACGACGGTCTCGCCATTGCGCGAGAACGGCGAGGGCTGGCTCACTTGCGGCGTCTCGCCGACTGAAATGGTGAGATTGCCTTGCGCGATGGCGACTGTCGAAACGCGCACGTCATCGCCGATGACGACGACGCCGGCGGTCTCATCGATGACGACTTTCGCGCGCGTGTCGGCGTCGACCGTGATGCCCTCGACGCGGCCGATCAGCGCGACCATGTCGCCGTTGAAATCCTGCAAGCGGTTAAGCTTGACCGTGCCGGGATCGGCGACAGAAGCGGCGCCGGCGCCGAGCGCTGCATTGATGGCGGCGCTGATGCGTCCGGCGGTGGTGAAATCGGGATTTCGGAGCGCCAGCCGCACCGAGCTTTGGCCGGCGATATTGTAGGCGATCTCGCGCTCGATGACGGCGCCGTTGGCGATCCGTCCGTTGGTCGGCACGCCGCGCGTCAGCGACGCCGCCTGTCCGCGCGCGGCGTAGCCGGCGACCGCGAGCGATCCTTGCGCGACGGCGTAGACCTCGCCGTCGGCGCCGTAGAGCGGCGTGACCAGCAGGACGCCGCCGCGCAGGCTTTCCGCGTCGCCAAGCGCGCTCACCGAAACGTCGATGCGCGCGCCCTGCGTCGCAAAGGGCGGCAGGTTCGCGGTCACCATGACGGCGGCGATGTTCTCGGTGTCGAGCGCCTCCGAGCGGATGTTGACGCCCATGCGCTCGAGCATCGAGACGAGGCTTTCCCGCGTGAACGGCGTGTTGCGCATGCGATCGCCGGTGCCGTCGAGGCCGACGACGAGGCCGTATCCGATCAGCATGTTTTCGCGGACGCCCTCGACATCGGCGAGGTCCTTGATCCGCGTCGCAGAGCGCGCCGGCCCGATCGACGCCGACAAGGTCAGCGCCAGCATGAATGAGAACAGGAATGCTTTTGAGAGACTACGCACAAGCGCCCGCGCATGACCGCCCGAACATTCGGGCCAAGCGCTAGGAGCGAGAGGCGTGCCATCGCGCAAAACATGCCGCGGAGAACGAATAGGCGTTGAAATTCAGACTATTGGCGAAAATTATTCTTTTGGTGAGGACGGCGCGCCGGCGCGGGCGCGGCATTTGATGCCGGGAAATTCCTGCCCGTTTAACGGAAGGTTTATGCGGCTTATGGTAGGGTGGTCGAAATTCGCCGCATCGGCGTGCTGGCGGCGATCGCGCGGATTTCATCCGCCCAACGACGAATTATTGTGCAGGGATGATCAAGGTCAGCGGCAGCGGGGGAACGGGCGGCGCACGGCCGACGCGGGGCGTCGCCGGCGCCAAAGGGCCCGCGGGCGCGTTCCGGGTCGATGATCCCGTCGCTGCCGGCCTGTCGACCGGCGCGGCCCCCGTCGGCGAGACAGCGTCCGCGGCGGCGCTCGGCGCGCTTATCGCGATCCAGAGCGAAGGGCGCAGCGGCGCGCGCAACCAGGCCGCCGCCGACCGGCTGCTCATGTTGCTGGAGCGGCTGCGGGACGGACTCCTTTCGGGACGAATCGCCGTCGCCGATCTCGCGGCGATCGCTGATGCTGCAGATGCGAAATTGACAGATCCCGATCAGAGAATCGCAGCGCTTTATGAGGAAATCTCGCTCCGCGCGCGTGTCGAACTCGCCAAGATTGGGCGATGACCGGCGACGTCGGGCGTGTGAAATCATTTGAATCTCAGGTGTCGCCGCGGCGCCTCTCTTGCGTCTTGAGACAGGCTTGCGGCGCGACTATACAGGCCGCGCCCGAAAGGGAGGGGAGACAGGAAATTGGGAGCGAAAGGGCGAATTGTGCAGGTGAGCGGCAAGAAAAAGAAACCGACGGCGACCGATCTGGCGAATTACCGGCCGACCGAATCCGAACCCTTCATGAACGAACGGCAAAAAGAATATTTCCGGCGAAAGCTGGTCGAGTGGAAAAACGACATTCTGAAGGAGAGCAAATACACGCTGGAACAACTTCAGGAAGAAAGCCTGCATCTGCCGGACCTCGCCGACCGGGCGTCCAGCGAGACCGACAAGGCGATCGAATTGAGAACCAGAGACCGCCAGCGCAAGCTGATCTCCAAGATCGACGCCGCGCTCCGCCGGATCGAAACTGGCGAATACGGATATTGCGAGGAGACGGGCGAACCGATCGGCATCCGCCGCCTCGATGCGCGCCCGATCGCAACGCTCTCCCTTGAAGCCCAGGAGCGCCATGAGCGCTCGGAAAAGGTCCATCGGGACGACTAAGGCTCCCCCCGGGCTTGCATTAGATATAAAGATATCCTTATATGGCGCCTTCAGCTTGGAGGCATCGCCATGGCCGTCGATCCAGCGCCCGGACGCCCAGCCCGCATTGCGGCCCTGAAGTCGGCGCTTCGGGAACGCATTCTCGTCCTCGACGGCGCGGCGGGAACGTTCATCCAGTCCTATGATCTCGACGAGGCCGGCTATCGCGGCGCGCGTTTTGCGAATTGGAAGTCGGACGTTCGCGGCAACAATGATCTGCTCATTCTTTCGCGTCCCGATATCGTCGCGCAAATGCATCGCGCCTATCTTTCGGCGGGCGCCGACATCATCGAAACCAACACGTTCTCATCGACGACAATCGCGCAGTCCGACTACGGCATGGAGGCGCTCGCTTACGAGATGAATGTCGAAGGCGCGAGGATCGCCAGAGAAGCCGCTGACGCATTCTCCGCGCCGAACAGACCAAAATGGGTCGCCGGCGCGATCGGTCCGACCAACCGCACCTGTTCAATCTCGCCGAACGTCAACGATCCAGGCGCGCGCAATGTCGATTTTGACGGACTCGTCGCTGCTTACGGCGAAGCGGCGCGCGGACTTGTCGAGGGCGGCGCAGACGCAATTCTGATTGAGACGATCTTTGACACGCTGAACGCCAAAGCGGCGATTTATGCCGTACAAGGACTGTTTGACGAAATCGGATTTGACCTGCCGATCATGCTGTCCGTCACCATCACCGACCAGTCGGGGAGAACCCTGTCAGGACAGACGCCGGAAGCCTTCTGGAATTCTGTGCGGCACGTAAAACCGCTGTCTGTCGGCGTCAATTGCGCGCTCGGGCCGGATCTCATGCGGCCTTATGTTGCCGAACTCGCGCGTGTGGCCGACTGCTGCCTGTCGGCCTATCCCAACGCCGGCCTGCCGAACGCCTTCGGCGGTTACGACGAAACGCCCGCTTCGATGACGACGCATTTGCGGGAATGGGCGACGGCAGGTCTTCTCAATATCGTCGGCGGCTGCTGCGGCACAACGCCGGATCACATCGCCGCCTTCGCCAGAGCGGTGAAGGGCGTCACGCCTCGGGTTGCGCCGACCGTTCCGCCCGCAATGCGATTGTCTGGTCTCGAGGCGTTTACGCTGGCGCACTGACTTCGCGGCGCTGACGAATGCTGCTAGACGACGCCGATGGCTCACCTCGCCCCCCAGATTGAATGGCTTCGGCGCCTCGTCGCACATGACACGATATCGTCGAAGTCGAATCTTGGTCTCGTCGACGATGTTGAAGACTATCTGAGAAAGTTCGGCGCCGAAACGCATCGCGTCTGGAACGCTGACCGCACTAAGGCCAATCTCTATGCGATCGTCGGGCCGTTGGTCGAAGGCGGCGTCATTCTCTCTGGCCACACCGACGTTGTTCCGGTCGAGGGACAGGACTGGGCGACTGACCCGTTCGCGCTGACGGAAAAGGACGGCAAGCTTTTTGGCCGCGGAACCAGCGACATGAAGGCGTTCTCCGCTATTGGTTTATCGCTCGTGCCGGAAATGACGCAAGCCGACCTCAAGCGTCCGCTGATCTTCGCGCTCTCCTATGACGAGGAAATCGGTCTTCTCGGCGCACCGCATATGATCGCCGAGATCAGGGACAAATTGCCGGCGCCCTCCGCGGTCATCGTCGGCGAGCCGACCATGATGAAAGTCATCGACGGACATAAGGGCATCGCATCCTTTCGAACGACCGTAACCGGTTTTACGACGCATTCGAGCCAGACCGATCGCGGCGTGTCGGCTGTCGAGGCGGCGGCGACGCTGATCGCGAAAATTTCATCCATGCGCGAGGCGAACGAGCGGGCGGCGGACCCCGCCAGCCCGTTTTCGCCGCCTTATACGACCATGACGGTCAACGTCGTTCGCGGCGGGACGCAAGTGAACATCATGGCGGGCGAATGCGCCTTTGAGTGGGATTGCCGCGTCGTGCCGGGCGACAGCGCATCGCGCTTCCTCGAGGAGTTCAACAGCCATGCCGCTGAGATCGAGCGCGGCATGCAAAGGCGGGCGCCGACCTGCCGCATCGTCACGACAGCGCGCTCCAACGCCCCGCCTCTTAGTCCGGCAGCGGATAATCCGGCCGCCGATCTCGCAAAATCGATCACCGGCCTCAATTCGACCGACGTCGTCTCTTATTGCGCGGAGGCGGGGCAGTTCCAGGAAGCGGGATTCTCGGCCGTCATCTGCGGGCCAGGTTCTATTGACCAGGCGCACCAACCCAACGAATATGTCTCGCTCGATCAGCTCGCCGAGGGTGCGGCGTTCATCCGCAAGCTGATCGCCCGCCTCGTCGCGTAATTCACAGGGGATCATTATGACACCGATGCAAGCGGCCGCCCTCTGGGTCGGCTTTAACGCGATCTTTCTCATCTACATCAGCTGGAACGTCGGTCAGGGCCGCATCAAGCATAAAATCAGTCTCGGCGACGGCGGCAATGACGACATGCAGCGGCGCATCCGCGCGCAGGGAAATTATGTCGAGTATGCGCCGGCGGCGCTGCTCGGCCTCGTCCTTCTAGCGCAGATCGGCCTTCCTTCAATTGCGATTCATGCGCTTGGCGGGCTTTTCTTCATCGTTCGCGTGTCGCATTTCCTTGGGCTTGGCGTCGATGTCTGGCCGACAGGCCGATTTGTCGGCACGCTCGGAACGATGCTGACCTTGCTTGCGACTGGAGTTCTGCTTCTGTGGAAGGCGCTTTCCTGATCCGTACGGCGCATTAAGCAATGTTGCCGCATTCTTTCCGACCGTCGCCCAAATTCTTTACGACGAATTTACCGTGACCTGCGACTTTCTTCGGGATTGCGTTGAAGGAAGCAGGGGCGTTGGTGAAGCGGATTACGAATTGTCGCGCATGCGGTTCAGCGGCGCTATCGCCGGCGTTCACGATCGACGGCGCAGTGGCGGAGGGCGGACGCAAGGGATTGCTGGCGCGCCCGAAATCGGGGCCTGTCGAGTTCCTGCTCTGCGATCCGTCAAAAGACGTTCACGCCTGCGGGCTGCTCCAAAGCAGTCTGGTCGCCGATTCGCCGCGACGCCGATCGGCGGCTTCGAGTTCCTATCGGACGACCCGTTCAAGCCTTCGCTCGCTTGCGACCGAAGGACTTGAATTGATCTCGGGGCGCGATTGCGCGGCGCTCGACATCGGCTGCTCGGACGGAACGCTCTTGTCATTCTACCCGCGCTGGGTCGATCGCTACGGCGTCGATCCATGCGACGATGTCGACGAAGTCGGCGAATGGGCGTGGACGGCGAAGGCCGCTTTTCCATCCGCCGATATTGATCGCGCCTTTTCAGCGAAGAAATTCGATCTCATCACCGCGGCGTCGGTGCTTGAGGAAATCGAGGAGCCTCGCGCGTTCCTCGCGAAGGTCAAATCGCTCCTGACCGACGACGGCGTATTCGCGGTTGAAACGCTATACGCGGCGATGACACTCACGCGAACGGCGGCTGACGCCTTTGCGGGAGGCGTCTCCGCGGTTTACTCGATCAGCGTGCTCGAGCGGGTATTGCGCGATTGCGACCTCAAGATTTTCCGGGGAACGCTCACGGAAAAAGATGGCGGATCGATCCGCCTCTTCATTACGCACGCTGGATCATCGGACTATGATTTCGATCCGTGGCTTGAGCGCCTTGCTCAATTGTGGGACGAGGAAAACGCGCTGTCGCTGCGGACCCGCGCTCCCTATCAGGCTTTCGAACATCGCGCCGCGGAAGCGCGCCGCGCCTTTGAGGCGATGGCGGTCGGCATCCATGAGCGCGGCGAACACGCCCACATTTTCGGCGTCGATAGCGGCGCCCAATTGCTCTACAAATGGGCGGGGCGGGGAGCTCGCGCGATCGAAGCGGCGATCAGCGTCGGCGAGATTGAGGACGGCGCTCGCCTGATGACCGGCGGCCCCTCGGTGATAGACGAAACCGAATCGCGCGCCGCCGAACCGGACTATCTGATCGCGCCGGCCGCGCTGAAGCGTGAAATTCTCGAGCGTTGGCGCGATCCGATCCTTCGCGGCGCAAAGATCGTCTTCGCGATGCCCTTGCCTCATGTCATTCACGCAGGCAACTACGCAGCCGAATTCGGCAAGTCGCTCTCCGGCGGCGACGGCGCCGGCGGCGCGGAAAACCTTCGCGCAATATTGCGCGCCGCGGGCGGCCTGCGGCTTGTCGCGGATTCGACCGGATCAACCGGAAGAAAAAGCGCCTGATACGTCCGCAGAGGCGATGTGTTCGCTTCCATTCGCGCAATGCTTGCCGCCTAGCGTGTTTCAGACGGGCGCCGGCGACGGCGATTGTCAATCCGGCCGAGCGATCCAGCGATTGAGGGCGAGAGCCGCGTCCTGCGGACTTGAAATTCCCGAAAAATACAACGTCAACGGAACTTCGTTCGGCGGAACTTGCCGGAATCCTTGTTTATGGCGCGACACAAGGCGGTCGCGCTCGGCAGGATCAAGTTCGGCGAGCATCCGATCCGAAAAAACAAGGACCACTCGATGCGAATCGCCGTCGGAATCGCTTGATTGGTCTATTCGGACGCTCTCGAGGGCCTTGAGCGAATAGACTTCACGCTTTCGATAGATCAGGCCGCGGCGGGTGATCTCAATTCGGCCCGAGGCGCGGTCGAATTCAGCGCGGACCCAGTGAATGTGGAAATGCAGCACGGCGGCCATGACCGAAGCGACGCCGAGCAAGGCTGCGCGTTCCGTCATTGAAAATGTCGACCAATCGAGCATGACGGCGCGCACCAAATAGACCACGAACATCAATAGGAACGCCGACAACATGATCGGTCGCTCCTCGAGGACGAGCCGGTCAGGCGTGTCGACGACGATCCGCATGGGGAGAGAGTGCCCGACGCCGATTGAACGCTCGTTAACTAGGCGAGCTTCCCGGCGGTTGCCAGCCGATCGCGTTCGGCGACATCGCCGACGCGAACACCGAGACTCTAGAAACCGCCGCCGGTTCTAAATCCGCCGCCGCCGCGCCGGCCGCCGATGGAGCCGCCGCCTGACGGGAATCGCGGCATGCGGGGCGGTCGCGGCAAGCGCGTTTGGTTTGGCGTGCGAATGATGACCGGGCCGCCGCGCCGCGCGCGCCCGGACCATTCATCGCCCCAGGACCCGCCGGTCGTTCCGCCCCAATTGTCAGGCAGGCCGAAGACGTCGCGCCATTCATCGCCGCCGACGTCATTGTCCCAGTCGCGACGGCGCGTCCTGTGGCCGCGTTCAATGCGCCGCCAAACGTCGTCGCGGCCGATCGAACCGCGCAGGAATTCAGCAAGAAGGATCGCGAGGACATCCTTGCCGGTGAATTCCGAATAGGGGCTGTCAAAGCGCGCGCTCTTGAATCGCCGGCGAAGGTCTTCAAGTTCGGTGAGCCGTCGGCCGAGCCCGTCGAGCGAGCCGACCGCGCCCTTTCGAGCCTCCTCGAACTCCATGCGTTCGCGCCGTGCGGTGATCAGCGCATCGACCAGGCGATCGTCTTCGAGGCTCGCCGTTTCCGCCGCGACGACTTTGAGGTCCGGCACGGCGATTTTTGCGAGCGCGCCCGCGAGAATCTTGCGGGCGTCGGCGAGCGGTCCCGCTCTGCCGGCCGCCGCCGCCGCGTGAGCGTCGGCAAGTTGTTTGTGCGCCATTTCAGCTTGCGCGATCTGATTGTCGAGCGCTTCAACAAGCGCGCGCGCTCGGCCGACCGCGTCTCGCAGCGCGCCGACGCCGTCTTTCTCGAGGGCGTCGCGCTCAAGCCTTTCAATGTCAGCTCTTGCCGCTTCGGCTTCCGTCTTAAGGCGCTGGGCGTGTTCGGCGAATCGCACCGGAATTTCAAGCAGTCGCTCGTAATTCAGTCGGTGGTCGCGGTATTTGATCAGGCTCGAAACCCAATTGTCGAGCATGGCGAAAAGCGGAAACGCGCGATAGTCCCGCGTGCCGAATTTCCGTTCATGGAGATAGCGGAAAAGCGGATCGCCCTCATAGGCCGCGCCTTTCTTGGCGCGATCCTCTTCGGCGACGGCGAGCTTTTGTCCCGCGCGCGCGGCCATCGCCGTCAACACCTCAAGAGCGGAAGCTTTGGACTTGTAGGGATCGCTATTTTCGAGCGCCGCGCGCGACGCCGCCGCGGCATCGTCATGCCGGGCTATCGCCTTTTCGACGTCCGCTTCCGCGTCGATGCGCGCCGCCTCCAGTCGGTCAAGTTCCGCGGCGGCGGCGTCGCGCGCGGCGGCCATGTCGAGCAAGGCCTGTTGATGCGAGGCGATCAGCGTTTCCGCCCGGCGATCGTCCGGCCCGAGAACGCCGCCATTGCCCGTGTCTTCGCGCAGATGAACGAGCCGCAGATCAGCGATCGCCTCGTAGATTTCAATTTGCCGGCGGTCGAGGTCGGCGATCGTGTTAGAGTCGCCCGCCGCTGCGTCAGACGCTTGCGCAAGCCGGCGGCGCGCTTCCGCAATGGAGGCGTCAATTTGGTGGAGCGCATCGCGTCCCGACGTCATTGCAGGTCTCCCAACGGGCGTCCAGCGCGCAGCGCCGCAATCTCCCCCTCGACATTTCGGCGCGCTTGCGCCTCGAATTTCTCCTGAAAGCGGGCGGTCATGTAGATTGTCGGGCGTTCCAGGAAGCCGTCCATGACGCGAATGCGGCCGGCCGCGTATATCGCGTCCGGATAAATCGCGTATTCGCGGCGAATGTTTCTCGCATAGTCGGCGTAGTCACGCGGGTCGGCGCCGAGGATCGACATGTCGAGATCGAGAAAGGTCGCGCAATCAGATCGCCCGGGCGCGTCGAGCGACGGGTCGACCACATGCTTTTTGGTGGCGAGCACAAGGGCGGCGGCGAGATTTACCGTCGCAGCCGACTCGACTCCAGCGATGTTGGCGCGAAGCAGCGCGGCGCTGTCTTCTTCGTTGGTCGTGGACCTCACGTCATAGACCGCGTCATGATAACAGATCGCGTAGCGGACGGAGGTCGGTGCGTTCAATTCGAGGGCGACAACCTCGAACAGGTCCAGCATCTGCTCGATATGCGACCAGCGATGGTAATATCGGTGCGGCTCGGCATAGCGCGCCTTCAACGCGGCGATCGCGACGAGTTTTCGAAGAGGGGGCGGCGGAACGTCCTGCATCGTTGCTATCACCATTCCAGAATCGCGCCGCCAACGGTCGCGATGTCGTAGCTTGGTTGAAGCGCGCCTCTCGGCTTCCGGCCGATGTCCGCGTGCTGGATGATCTGGTCGTCCGCCTTGTCGGCGGCGATCGCATTGAAAGTCTCCTCGGCGACGCGGACGCCCCACTTTTCGGCTCGGGCGGTTTTTTGATCCTCTTCGCTGGCGATTTCGAGCGTATGCGCCCGGCCGCGCGCATCGACAGCTTCGACGATGAGATAGTAATTGCGCCCGTCCGGCGCCGCTTCCGGAATGCGGAAAACGCCGGAATACTCGTCCGGCCGCGACACGACGCGGACGGTCAGGTCGTTTTCGAGAACGCCAGTCAGGAATTTCATTTCGCCGACCGCCGCTCGCGCGGCCTTCTGATCGCCTGCCTTCGCGGCGGCGATGCCGTCCTGATACGACGTTTCAATTCTCGCGCGCGCGGCGTTATCGCCGGTGAGTGACAGCGCCGCGTCGCGCGCCGACGCGATCTCCTTCGGCAAAGTGACGGATAGTTCGATCCTCTCGCGTTCGGCCTTCGCCTCGCGCGGGCGGTCGAAGCCGTATTCATAAGCGGCGGTGAGGAAAAGAGCGGCGCCAGCGATGAAGGCAAGGGGCGGACCCCATCGGCCGCGGTTGATATAGGCGCGGGCTAGCTTGATCGAGAAACTGTCCTTCGGCGGATCATACGTAAAGCGCTGTTCTTCAAGCGCTCTGACGCCGTCTTCGAGAATCTGATCGGGGACTTCTATCCCCTGCGCGTAGTAAATTTCCTTGAGGCGCCGGATCATCGCCTCTTTTCGTTCGCCGCCGCCGAGCTCTTTGGCAAGAACGAGGTCGCGATGGCGAAGCGTGTCGACGATGTCCATTGCGAGCATGACATCGTCGAGCGCTTGCGGCTTTGTGTCGCCAAGGGCCGTGCTGCTCATGCCGGGAAAACTCCCTCGGTCGGACTTGTCGGCCGCCGCCGTGCGATCGGCGACGTGACGCGCCGTCGGAATTCGAAATGCTCGACGGCCGGCGGCGAAGTTGTCATGCGAAGCGCGACATGGCGCGCGATCGGTTGCGGCATCAACTCAGCCTTCCGCCCTATGTCCGATCGAGGGCCGCGCTTGCGCCTGTTTCAATGAGGTGCGCTAGTCGCTTCTTTCCGTCCTCGACCGCTTCGCGAATTTCTCTCGAATTCTCCGTCGACGACTTGCGCATTTCGGCGATGATCGTCTGGCTGCGTTCCTGGAATGTGACGACGCTTTCGACCAGCTTCTTCACGGCGGCGGCCGAAACGGTCGGACCGTAGCCGGCCCTGACGGCGGCTTCCTGCACCTTGCCGCCGATTTCAGACAGGGTTTCAAGGCTTTCATCAATGCCTTTTTTCATCGCTTCAACGGTCTGCGTCGACTCGTGCAGCCCATGCATGCCGGTAAACGTCGCAGTGAGGGCGGTCAGCACAGTTTCATTCGTGCCGAAAAACGAGACCGCCTGCGCATAGATGCGCTCTTTGGCGTTCGTCGTCTGGACGAGGCGCGTCATGATCACTTCCGACGTATTGTAGCCGATCGTGATATTGTCGGAGAGATCCTTCGCGACCTGATAGCGCTTTTCCTCTTTTTGAAGAGCGCGCAGCGCCTCGTCGCGGTCAAGCTCCAATGTCGCGCGCGCCGCAGCGTCGTCGCCTGCAAATCCGGTGACTTTGTCGACAGCGGCCTTAAGAATCGCCCTTGCGTCGGCGAGTTTGCCTTCAGCGGTTTTCAACACGTCAAGCGCCAGCGCTTCCGACTGCTTCATTGCGCCGCGAAAATCGCGATAGGCTTCAAGGATTCGCGATTCCCGCTCAACCTGGTTGCGCGTTTCGCCGGCGACGTCGAGATAGGCCTTGCGAATCTTGTCGAAGCGAGCGGCGATGTCGCCGCGCGTCATTTTCATCCAGACGTTTCCAACACGCTCCATGGTCGAAATCTTGCCGTCGGCATATTGGTCGACAAGCGACTTCGCATCGTCCCGGATTGAGTCGAACGCGCCGGTGATTTCCTTGTAGCGCTCACCGATCGTCATGTTCGCGACCTGCTCGCGGACGACCTCATTAAAGTGCGAGGCTTGGTCGAGCGTTCGCGCAATCGCAGTCACCCGATCCTGATCGAGGTCAGCGATTTGATTGAGCAGCGCAACGATTGGCGCGGGTTGACCGCCTTCCGACGCAAAGCCGAGCGCTCGCAGCTCTCCCATCGCCTTGTCAAGATATTGGAGCGCGGTCGCGCGCATCGTTTCGGCCATGGCGGGTCTCCTTGTAAACTGGCGCGCTCTAAATAGTGAATAAGCCGCGACGGCGCCATACCTTGAAATCCCGCGCTTCAGACCATTGGCGAGCATGGCGATGCATGGTCAGATGAAACGAGCGGGCCTTGCGCCAGGTCGCGCCGAACCGGATTTGCCTCATGCCAGACGCTGCCGCCGCAACCCTGCAATCGATCGGCCATATCGGTCTCGCCGGCGCCGTCGGGTTCCTGATCGGCTTCGAGCGGGAGTGGACCCATGCGCTCGAAAAACGGGAGCATACTTTCGCCGGCGCCCGCACATTCACCCTGGTCGGGCTTATTGGCGGGTTGGCCGGCGCGTTGGCAGAGGGGCCGGTGCTGATCGCCGCGGCGCTAGTCGCCGTCGGGGCGTTGACGCTCTATGCCTACGCAATTGAAGCGCGCGAATCGCCCGGGCGCGGCGGCACGACAGAGATGGCGATTTTCGCGACGTTGCTGCTCGGCGCCGCCGCCGGAAAAGGATTTCTTCTGGTCGCCTCCGCCGGCTCGGTGACGGTCGCGATCATTCTCAGTCTGAAGAACGAAATCAAGAGCGTCGCGCGCGCGCTCGACGCGCGTGAGATCCATGCCGCCCTGCGGTTTCTTGCGATCGCCGTCCTGGTGCTGCCGGTTCTGCCAGATGAGAGGTTCGGGCCCTATGGCGCGCTTAATCCGCGTGAATTGTGGACGATGGTGGTCCTGATCAGCGGACTCTCTTTCCTCGGCTATTGGCTGATGAAGGCGCTTGGACCCGGGCACGGGATGCTGGCGACCGGTCTTGTCGGAGGCCTCGCATCGTCGACGGCGACGACATTGTCGCTCTCGAAACTTGCTCGTGACGGCGCTTGCGCAAGCGCCGTCGCAGCCGGGATCATTATGGCGAATGTCGTTATGCTGGCGCGGGTGGGCGTCATTCTCGTGGCGGTGTCGAAGGCGACACTTGCGCTGATCGCGCCCGCGCTCGCCGCAAGCGCTCTCGTCGGCGGCGCCGCGGCATTCCTCCTTTGGCGCGGATCGGCGCGAACCGGCGAAGCGTCACGGGCGCTTACGCTTGGCAATCCTTTTGAGTTGCGGCCGGCTCTCTTTTTCGCCGCGACGATCGCCGCAATCTCGATCGCATCCGCCTTTGGGGCGGAGAGGTTCGGGATGGCGGGCATTTATGCGATCGGCGCGATTTCCGGCCTGGCTGATGTCGACGCGATGACCTTGTCCGGCGGGCGTCAGGCCGCAACGGGCGCTATCATCGCGGAAGTGGCAGCCCGGGCTATTCTGTTGGCGATTGGCGCCAACATTTTCGTCAAGGGCGCAATGGCCGTTGCCATTGGCGGCGGCAGGACCGGCGCGCGCGTGATTCTGGCTTTCGCCGCTATTTTCGTTGTTGGGGCCGCCGCCGCTTACTTCACAATCTAGCGCTTACGGCGCGGCGCGGATTTCATCTGAGGTCGAAAGGCGTCGCCCGCATTTTCTGATAAGCGCCTCCGCCGCGCGCACCATCTCGACATTTGAATGGTCGGCGCCAAACGGCGCGTCTTCGAGGCCGACACGCAGGTGAAATCCCTTGTTGATCGCGTAGATCGCGATGTTGAAAACGTCGGCGTCGAGTCCGGAGACCATCCGCGGCGCGCCCGGCGCCGTTTCGTCAAGGTGCGCCGCGTATAGGTCGACGCCGCGTCTTGTCGGCGTCATGCCGAATAGAAGACTGTCGGAAAACATCACGCGATAGATGGGCGACAGCATTCCAGGCGTCGCAGCAGCCAGCGCCGCGCCGAGTCGCGCAAAGCCGGGCTCATAGATCGCAAAAGCCGGCCGCCACGCGAATTTCACGGCAAGTTTCAGCAATTCGCGAATGTGTGCGTCGGGATTTGAATAATGAACACCGTCGATTCCTGAAGCCGCCTGCATCTTATGAGTGATGTTGACGCTTCCAGGATCGACGACGCCCATTTCGAGGAGGCCGCGATCGCCAAGCATGCGTATCGGCCGCAATCGCGTCTCAAGATCGCCCGTCAACGCCAGGGTCGGATAGATGATCGCGTCCGATTTTGCGCGGACGCGTTCAATGATGCGGGCGTAGATGTCGGCGTCCTCGACCGGCGAAGCGTTCTCGTCATAGGCGTGTACGTGAATGATCGCGGCGCCCGCATCCGCGCAGGCGAGCGCATCCTCGACAATCGCATCAACGGTCATTGGGATTTTGGGTTGCAAGGCGGGGCCGGCGGCGCCGTTAAGAGCGACTTCAAGCCAAACGGGCGGAGCGACGGCGGCCATGGCGCCAGCGTTCACGTTTCGGCAGGTCAAGTCAACGCGGCTCTAGATCTGTTCTGGCGCGAGGTATCGTCCGAACGCCTTATTCAATTTTCGGCGAATACGGAAAGACAGCGTCTTGCGATCGCTTGACCGGTTCCTTGCCGGAAATGCGGCGTCGGGGATCGGAACGCCCAGAAAGCCGCAGATTTCCCGCCAGCCGTCACCGCGCTCCAAGTTCATGATCAGGAGATCGTTCGGGCGGCCCGCGAAATGCGCGCGAACATCTTGTTCGTGACGCGCATAAACTTCCATGTATCGCTCCCTGTTTCCAGCGGGCGCAGCGGCAGCGCGTCCGTATACAAATGCCTGCATTTCGTCCGGATTGGCGCCGAAATGTCCCTCAATTGAACGAAACCAGCTCTCCTTCTCGCGGAGGGTGAGGATGAATTTCGACCCCGGATAGGCGGCGTCGAGTTCGCGAAAGAAGATCGGCCAGGGCATGTCCTGCGCCGCATCGAAGCCGTCGGCTGTCTCGATACACAGCGCTGCGCCCTCGGCGGCAATGCGCTCGGCTGTCCAGTCGCGCCCGACGACGGCGGCGGTGCGATAGCCGAGCATAGTCAGCGCCGCATGGAGCGATGTCGTGCCGGTCTTCTGGAAGCCGATGCAGAACACTTTGGGGCGGGGCATGGAGCGCAGACTAGGGGCGATCTCTTAGGCGAAAGTTAAGAAACACCTAAGAGATCAGCGCCTGAACAGAGGCAGTTTCTCCGCCGCAAAGGCGCCCTCGATCTCGAGAAGTTTTCGTTTCGTGTCCGCGCCCCCCGGCGCCGAAAAGCCGCCCATTCTGCCGTTCGACGCTGTCACGCGATGACACGGGATGATGATCGGGAAGGGATTGGCCCCGAGTGCGGCGCCGACGCCGCGCGATAAGGATTTGTCGCCCAACTGTTCAGCAATCGCGCCATAGGTCGTCGTCTCACCCGGCATGACGCGAAGCAGGATGTCGTAGACGCGGTTGGCGAAGGGTTCGATCGCGTCGCGATCAAGCGGAATGTCATCGAACAAGACGGCGTCTCCGCGACAAAGACTCACGATCTTGCGAATTGCATTTTGGACGAATGCGGCCGGCTCAGCTTCGACGGCGTTCGGCGCACGCTTGCCGATGGCGCGGCGCAACGCCTCGTCGCTTGGGAAAGGAAGCAACACGCCCGTCAGCCTGGCGCCGCGCCAAAGCATGGCGCAGCGACCGACGGCGGTTTCAAAGAAGACATAATGAGCCGGTGGCATTTGGCGATGTTACGCCAAACGAATTAGCGTCGCCACCCGAATCCTGCGCATCAGAACGGAAAGACGATGTCGTATAGCTGCTGCCCATAGCGGGCTTGTTGCACGTCGGTCAATTGGCCGCGCCCGCCGTATGAAATCCGCGCTTCAGCGATCTGCGTATGATTGATGCGGTTGGCGTTTGAAATGTCCTCCGGGCGAATGACGCCGGTGACGGTCAGTTCGCGCACTTCGTTGTTGACGCGCACTTCCTGCTTGCCGGCGACGACAAGATTGCCGTTTGGCAGAACATCCGTCACGACGGCGGCGACGATAAGTTCAACATCTTCGCGGCGATCGACGCTCCCTTCGCCCCTGACTGTCGAACCGGAGGAGAGGTCGACAAGCTGGGCCGCGTTGGCGCCGTTCGGAAGCACGTCGACAAGCAACTGCTCGAAGCCGCCGAAAGCCGGAACCTGCGCCGTCTCGCCATTGTCCCGCGTGCGCTCCGTCGTATTGTCGAGGCGCGCCTTGTCATTGATGTCGATGACGACGGTGACGATGTCGCCGAGCCGGCGCGCCCGCTGATCTTTGAAAAAGCTGCGTGACCCGGCCTTCCACAGCGAATTGGCGTTGGCGACCTCGACCGAGGCCGCCGGCATCGGCATCGCGACCGCACGCCCTCCATAAAGATGTGAGGGATTCTCCGTCGGCGACAGGTCCGGCGCTTGTCCAATATTCTTGATGCGGTCTCCAACCGCGCAGCCGCTAGCGGCGGCGAGCGCAATTAAGGCGAAAAGGAAGCGGTGCAATATCATTTCACTGGTCCAGCGCGGCGAGGCTTGCGGAATTGCGGATGGGCGCTTTGGCGACGCCCTTGGCGTCGACCGTCGCCTTGAATTCGAGGGCGCTATTCACGTTTCGGAAAGCGATGACATCGCCCGCGCCGCCATTGGATAGCGCGACGCCCGACTGCGTCAGGCGTAGTCCAGGCGCGTCGACGACAATCATCGCTGTCTCGCCGCGTCTGATGAGGACCGGCGACTGAAGGTCCGTATTACGGAGCGGCGCGCCCGCTGCAAGCGGCCGGCGCGCGCTCTTGCCGATGATCGCATCCGCATCGGCGACGAATGCGCCTGCGTTCGGCTCGAAGACTTCCAGCCAGTCAATGTCAGTTTCGCGAATCTCTTCGTTTCGCGAGAAATTGCGCGTCAACACTGGGAGTGGTATCGGCGCGATCGCCGTGCCAGCGATCGCGACAAGCGCCGCGCCTTGCGCGCTCCTTGCGCGAATGAGGAAGCGGCCCGTCGCCGGGTTGACGCTGACAGAGTCGAAAACGAGCGGGGCGCCCTCCGCGACGCCTATTGTCGCGTCGGGCGCGGCGAGCGTCACGCGGGCGTTCTGCGGAACGCCCTTTTCGACGAGCGCCGACGTGATCTCGGCGATATGGTCGGCGAGCCGCGTGCGCTCGAACTCGGCGGCGTCGACTCGCGTGATCATTAGTTGCAGGAGCCACATGATCATTGCGGCGTAGGCGAGGAGTCCCGGATAGCGAATGAGTTTCATCGATCGCTCCCTTTATTGACGGAGATTGGCGTTAATGGACAGCATTTCGTCCGAGGTTTCGATAACGCGCGCGTTCATTTCGTAGGCGCGTTGAGCGGCGATCAGCGTCGTAATCTCCTGCACCGGATCGACATTGGCGTTCTCGAGAAAACCCTGCAGGACTTGGCCGAAGCCGGGATCTCCCGGATTGCCAATGACCGGTTCGCCAGACGCCGCCGTTTCAAGGAGAAGGTTGTCGCCAATCGCTTCAAGTCCGCTTTCATTGAAGAAAACAGCAAGGTCTAGCCGGCCGATCTCCCGCAGATTTTGGTCGCCGGCGACCCGGGCTTCAACGATTCCATCCTTCGAGATTGAAACGTCAACGACATCATCGGGTAGGGTGACGCCCGGCAACACCTCATAGCCATCTTCCGAGACCAGGCGGCCGTCAGCGGAAATCGCGAAATTGCCGGCGCGGGTGTACGCTTCGCGTCCGTCGGGCAATTCGACGCGGAAGAGGCCCCGGCCGGAAACAGCGAGATCGAAATCGTTGCCTGTGGCGGTGACGGCCCCTTGCTCGGTGATACGATAGACCGAGCCGGTCTTCACACCGGCGCCGATCTGAATGCCGTTCGGCACGGTCGTGCCTGTCGCCGAAGAAAGGGCGCCGGCGCGCTCGATCGTTTGATAGAGGAGGTCTTGAAATTCCGCGCGCTGGCGCTTGTACCCGACAGTGTTGAGATTTGCGATGTTGTTTGAGATGACTTCGACATTGCGCTGCTGCGCAAGCATGCCGGTCGCAGCTATGCTGAGCGATTTCATCGGTCTGCTCCTCCCTAATTGGTCCCGCTCAAGGTTTCGACCGCGCGCCGCGCGAGTTCATTCGCCGTATCGGTCAGTCGCGCCGCCTGCTCGTAGGCGCGCATGATCTCGATCATGTCGGTCATCGCCGCGACCGGATTGACGTTTGACGTTTCGATAAAGCCCTGGCGAACGCGGGGGGCGGAGGCCGCCGTCGGTTCTTCGGCCGATACGAAGAGGTTGTCGCCGGCCTTTCGAAGCTGGCGCTCGTCCTCAAAGCGGAAGACGCCGAGCTGAGCGATCGGCGTCGCATTTTGTTGGAGCTCACCGTCGGGAGTTGCGAGCAGCGGCCCCGCCTCGGGGTCGACGAGAATCGGTGAACCGCCGGAATCAAGGACTGCGGCGCCTGAGCGCGTGACAAGTTCTCCAAAGGCATTGACGCTGAAGCGGCCGTCACGGGTGTGCCGCACGCCCGCGGCGGTTTCGATGGCGAAAAAGCCGTCCCCGTCAATTGCAAAGTCGAGATCGCGATAGCTTTGCTCGACGCCGCCCGCGCCGAAATCTGTATAGGTGTCCGGATCGACCACCAGCGACACCAGCGGATCGCCGGTCGAACGCGCGCTGATCGCCGAGAGAAATTCACGGAATGCGACGTGGTCCGACTTAAAGCCTGCCGTTGTCTGATTGGCGACGTTATTGGCGGTCGTCTCAAGCGCGCGTGCGAGCACGATCTGCTTCGAGAGGCCGGCGGTGATGGCGTTTTCCATCAATTAATCTTCCGTTAACGGATAAAATGCTTCCGGTATAGGGTCGCAACCGGCGTGCCATTCCGAATTGCTGAAAGTTCAATAGGTTAGCAATGCCGCGCGCATGGGGCCGGAAAATATTGCCGGGCAAGAAGGGCTCGCCTAACGCTCCCTTAACCGTGATTTCCGACAACAGGAGACCGAAAGAGAGATCTGAGCTCAATAATGGCCGACAGCGCTGTAATGGTGGGCGACGCCGCCGACGAAATTGCCGTTCGAAAGCGCGTTCGGACGCCGGGGAAGCATATTGTGCTCTTTTCTCTCGCGGTCACCTTCATGCTGGCGCTCTCGACGACAATGCTCCGGTCGGCGAATGTGAGGCTGCCGCATTATGCGCTGCCGGAGTTTAGCGTCGCCCAGGACGGACAACATTTTTCGCCGCCCGAGACGTATCTGACCGATCTCGCGCCTGACGCAACTGGCCGCATCGCCTATCTGAAACTTACCGCGAAAGTCGCCGCGCGGGACGCCGCCGCCCTCGCCGAGATCAAGGAGAAAGCGCCGCTGATAAAGGAGCGCATCTCGTTTTTCTTGCGCGAGCTGTCGCCGGAGGATTTTGATGGGAGCGAAGGGATGGCTCGCATTAAGGCTGAGTTGTTGAAGCGCGCAAGCTTGCCGCTCGCGCCGGGTTCTGCGGTTGACGTCGTTATCGAAGATATTGTCATTCAGTAGGAGCGCAGCCTTTGTCCGCCATCAAAGAGAAGGAAGGGGAATCAGATGATGTCGTCTGGAGCGACGAGTCGCCCTTGTCAGAACTTCTCGGCTTTGATTTTGGCGCGGAGGACGGGCAGGATCGCGCCGGACTGCGGGCGCTAATCAATTCGGCGCTGGTATCGCACCGCCGACTTCCGATGCTCGACGTCATCTTTGACCGGACAGCGCGGCTGATGTCGACAAGCCTCAGGCAACTGACGAACGAAGGCGTGGAAGTCACGCTTGACAACGTGACGTCGACGCGCTTTTCCGACTTCATCCAATCACAATCGACAGCCGGCGTCATCGGCGTCATCCATGCAAGCGGGCTGGACGGCTATTTGCTGATCGCCGCAGACGGCGCTCTCGTGCATTGCATCGTCGATCTGTTGCTCGGCGGAAGGCGCGGGTCAGGCGCGATGATGGATGAGCGCGCGCTGACGGCGATCGAGCTAGGTCTCGCCGGCCGAATGCTGGCGATGTTGATCGGCAATCTGGAAGAAGCGATCGCGCCCGTCATTGCGGCGACCATGACGCTCGATCGCATTGAAACGACGCCGCGATTCGCAGCGATCGCGCAGGACGCGAGCGTTTGCGCCCTTGCAAAGTTCAAGGTTCGCATTGATGATTTCGTCGGGCGAGTGTCAATCCTCGCGCCGCATGCGACGATCGAGCCGGTGCGAGAAAAACTGTCGCGGGATTTCATTGGCGATTCCGAGGCGGCGGACGAATTGTGGCGGCGGAAGCTAGGCGCTGGCGTCGTCTCTGCGGGTCTTCATCTGCATGCTGTGCTCGCCGATCGCATGATGTCGATCGGCGAACTCGACAAGCTGAACGCCGGCGAAACGCTTACGTTTCCAGCAGGGCCGGACGCGCGTGTTGAGCTGCGTGCGGGCGAAACGTCGATCGCCGTCGGACGCGTCGGCCGGCTCGGCGAGGCGATCGCTGTCAAACTTGATCATGGGCTCAATATCGACACTGTGCTGCATGCGCTGGAGAGAGCGCCATGAGCCTCGGCGTGCTTATTGATCTCTCGGTGATATGTCTGCTGGTCCTCGGCTGCGTTGGCGGCTGGCTGATCAATCGTCGCATCAGCAAATTGGTGTCGGCCCAGCAGGACCTTAGGGAGGCTCTGGAATCGTTTGACGCTGCGGCGGCCCGTGCTGACGCGGCGCTGAAAGGGCTTGAGGCGAGCGGCCTCGCGAAGGGCGCCGAGCTTCATTCGGCGGCTACGCGCGCTGAATCGCTTATCAGCGAGTTGTCAGTGATGACATCGGCGGGTGAACGAATCGCCGACCGCATTGAGGGCGCTGTCAAAGAGGTCCGGTCGCTTGGCGCCGCGCGCGCCGGCGGCAAGCCCAAGAGGGCGGCATGAGAGACATATTTCGCACCAGGCGCGTGCGCCTTACGCCGGTCATCATGACGGCGCTATTCGCGCTCGCTTCAATGAAGGCGGCCGGGCTATGGCTGGATTTTTCCAAAGCGGGCGCAGAAGAAGTCATCGATGGCGCGCCGATTTTGCTGACTGGATCGCCATCGTCGCCAGAGCCGCACAGAAGCGAAACATCCGAACGCCTTCTGGGCCAGCTTGAAGGGCGCAAGGCTGAGCTTGACGCGAAAGAAGCGCAGCTCGAAACGCGTGAAAGCGTGATCGAGGCGGCGGAACTTCGGCTTGAGGCGTCTATCCGGTCGCTGCAGGAAGAGAAGAAATCAATCGCCCTCGCCGAAGAGGGGCGGGCGCATGACCGCCGTGATGAAATCGGCGCTCTCTCGAACGCCTATGAGCGCATGAAGCCGCGTGACGCAGCGCGAATTTTCGAAGTTCTCGATGACGATATTCTAATTCCGGTCGCGGCCGGCATGCGCACGCAGGCGCTCGCGGGCGTCCTGGCTGAAATGGCTCCCGAGAAGGCCAAAATGCTGACGATCTCGCTCGCCAATCGTGAGTCGGTTACGGCATCCATGGCGCCGGAAGTCGAACCATGAGGGCGCACTGCGTCATGTTGCTGGCGATGGGTCTTGCCGCTGCGACATCAATCGCATGCGCGCAAACGCCGGCCGACTTTGATCGCGCGGCGATCGTTGAGCGTTCGCTAGCCCGCGGATTCGAATCGCTCGAGCGCGAGTTGATCGCGGCGGCGTCATCGGGCGAGGCGTCTTCAATTGTTTCACTCGCCGAATTTTATATGGCGCATGATTTGTGGGTTGAGGCGCTTGCCGCGCTAAAAAGGCTCGGAGCGGATGCCGCGGCGCGAGCGGCGCCGCTTGCGGCTGAATGCGACTATAGGCTTGGTCGTCACCACTTGGTCGTCGCGCGGCTCGAGTCGACCGAGGAAATTGAGTCAATCGAAGCAATGGCGCTTGTTCGGCTTGGCGCATTTGATGCAGCGTCGGCCGCATTCGGTAAGTCACCGCTCCCGCCCGCGACGCGGCTCAGCAATGAGTTTTATCTTGCCAAGGCGGAAGCGCTCGCAGGGTCAGGCGATGCTGCTGGAGCGGCAGCCGCGCTGCGGCTTGGGAGCCAAAGCAAGGACTCTTTTCGCCGAAAGTATTTGTTGGGAAGAATCTATCTCGCGCGCGGCGACGCTCTGCGCGGCGCAGCAGCCCTTCGAAGCGCGGAAGCTGAAGACAATAGCGAGTGGACGATGCGTGCGCGGCTTGCGATCGCGGTTCGCGCGCGAGATCTCGCAGCGATCGATGATCTCGGGCTCGAGTGGCGCGGCGGAGCCTTTGAGCGAGAGATGCAGCTAGCGCTGGGTGAGCTTCGGCTCAAGGGAAAAGACTATGATCGCGGATTCGCCGCGTTGCGGTCTGTCGCAGACCGATTTCCGCGATCCGATGACGCAAAGAAGGCTGGCGATGCAATTGCCGCCGCGCTGCCGGCGCTGCTTGCGGCCGAAAGCGATCTTGATCCCAAAGAGGCTGCGCGGCTCTTCTTTGAATATGTCGAGTTTGCGCCGGCCGGTCGAGATGGAGATCTTCTGATTCAGGCCGCAGCAAAGAAACTTGAGGCGCTCGGTCTTTATGCGCAAGCGGCGCGCCTCATCGATCATCAGGTCTTCAAGCGGCTGCGCGGCGCTGATCGGGCGAGAGTCGCCGCCGATCTCGCTGACCTTTATCTGCTGGCGAAGAATCCGGCGGAATCGCTGCGCGCGATTCGGTCAACGCGGATCGCGGGAATGGCGCCCGATGTCGTGCAGCGCCGCCGTCGAACAGAAGCGACGGCGCTAGCTGGGACGGGCCAGACCGAAGCGGCGCTCGCTCTGCTTTCACAAGCGCTGACAGCGATGGAGCTCCGTCTGCGCGCTGATATCAACTGGGCGCAGCGCAATTGGGCGGCGGCGGCCGGCGACTATGCATCTTTTGTCAGCGGAAGGCCTTCTCTGGACAGCCAAGAAGACAGGACCGCCGTCGTTCGGGCGGCGGCTGCATTTCTCCTCGCCGGCGATCGGGCCGGCTACCGTGCTTTCACGAAGGAAGCGTCGCTCAGGCTCGAAGGGACCGCCGAGGCGGACCTCATTCGAACGCTCGGCGATGTCGATCGCGAGCGGTTCCTAGCGAATTTCATGAATTCATATCGATCGGTATATTCAAAAAGCGATTCGTAGCGCGCGCCGGTTAGGCCGCGGTGCTCTCGCCGGTCGGCGCGACGTCCTCGGATTCGTCGATGACGCGATTTCGGCCCGCCCGCTTTGCGGCGTAAAGGCAGGTGTCGGCGCGCTCTATCAGCGTCTCACTCGTATCATCCCACCGCAGCAACGCCGCTCCCATCGACAATGTGATGAGTCCGAGGTCTTCGTCGGTGCGACGCTTTTTCAGTCGGCGCGATTCAACCGCCGCCCGAATCCGATTCGCCAGCATGACGGCGTTTGCGAGCGAAGTGCCCGGCAAAATGATGCCAAATTCTTCGCCGCCATAACGTGCAAGGACGTCCTGGCCCTTGATATTCGCGTTCATGACGTCAGCGACCAGGCGCAACACATGGTCGCCCGTCTGGTGACCCCATTTGTCGTTGAATTTTTTGAAGTGGTCGACGTCCGCCATAATCAGCGCGAGCGGCTCGCCGGTTTCCTTCGAGTCGCGAACGAGCCGACCCATCTCGAGGTCAAACGTCTTGCGATTCTTCACGCCAGTCAGCGGATCCAGCATGGCTTCCTGCTGGATATTTTCGATATTTCGCCGAAGCGTTTCGACCTCATTTGACGATTTTGACAATTGCTGTTCGAGGCGCTCATTCGCTTCGCGTACGGACTTCGCCACTGATAGGACGCCGTCCATCAGCGCACTGATCGCCGGATTGTCCGCAGCCGAACGTTTCAGTTCCGCCGACAGGAAACGCAATTTTTCACTCGCGCCGGATGCGTTGGCGCCGCTCGTCTCGACGGCTTCGGAGATCTTGATCATCTCGTCTTCGAAGCGCTGGATCAGGTCAATTACGTCGCGCGAAAGTCCCTGGCGGACGATGTGCGCGTCGTAGAGCGCGTCGGCGTCGCTCTGAAGAATTGAACCGTCCGGCTGCACAAGGCGCTGCACGTCGCGAACGAGCGCGGGGCTTCTCCCTTCGGCGACCAGAAACCAGAGCTCAATGTTTTTCGGGATCGCCGCCAGCTTGACGGCTTTCAGCGCTGCGAGCGCCTGCTCAGCGATTTTGTGCGAGTTTTCGACGTCGGCCATGGCGAGTTTCGCGTCTATCGGCCTGATCGCCGAGCGCGTTCACCATAACGCCGTCGCGTAAAAGAACGGATAACCGGTCGCTGAATCCGCTAGATTCTGAAGCGTTTCAGAATCCGGCGATTAACGATTCATGAATGCAGGCAGATCGGCGCCAAAACCGCGGATGGCTTCGCGAGGCTCCGACCGCTGCCGCCGCCCGTCGCCGCGCGGCGGCCTCGCGGCGCGGGGCTGCGGGGGCGCTTCGATCGGCGCGGCTGTCGCCTCAATCGGCGCCGGATTGTCGCGATCTGGTCGCGACTGTTCGGGGCCGGCGCTTTCCGGTCGGTTCATTTCGGGGCGTTTGTGGTCGCGAGGACGCCGGTCGTGAGGACGCTCGCTGCGCCGCGCCCCTTCGCGGCCGCGGCCGCGTCCTTCACGCTGCGGGCGCCGATCCACGCGCGATTTCAACGTTTCGCCGGCCTCGCTGAAGAAATTTCCAAGGTCCAGTTCGTCGATCGACTCGGCGCGAACGGTGTCGAGAATGGCGCGATAGAATTTTGCGTCCGACGGGCCGATCAGCATATAGGCGGCGCCCTCCTTGCCGGCGCGGCCGGTGCGGCCGATGCGGTGCACGTAGTCTTCGGGGTGGAACGGCGCGTCATAATTGAAAACATGGCTGACATCGGGGATGTCAAGTCCGCGCGCCGCGACGTCCGAGGCGACGATGAACTTTACTTCGCCGGCGCGGAATTTTTCGATTGTCTCGGTGCGATAGGCCTGCGGCAGGTCGCCGTGGATCGCGCGCGCGTCGTAACCGTGTTTTTGCAGAGACTTTGCGATGACATCGACCGTCGATTTGCGATTGCAGAAGATGATCCCGCTGCGCACATCCGCGCCATCGAGAAGGCGCCGGAGCGTCATCCGCTTCAGTTGATCGTCGTTCGACGGCACCCTTACGATTTTTTGCGTAATCGTCGCGGCGGCGGTCGCTTGGCGGGCGACCGCGATGCGCGCGGGATCGTGCAGGAATGTGTCCGTGATGCGCTGGATTTCTGGCGGCATCGTCGCCGAAAAGAACAGCGTTTGACGCGTCATCGGGGTCAGCTTGAAGATGCGTTCGATGTCCGGGATGAAGCCCATGTCGAGCATCCGGTCGGCTTCGTCAACGACCATGACTTCAATGCCGTTGAGCAGCAGCTTGCCGCGCTCGAAATGGTCGAGCATGCGGCCAGGCGTAGCGATGAGAACGTCGACGCCGCGAGTCAGCTTGGCGTCCTGATCGCCGAAGGAAACGCCGCCGATAAGGAGCGCCATCGTCAGTTTGTGATACTTGCCGTATTTTTCGAAATTCTCGGAAACCTGCGCCGCGAGTTCGCGCGTCGGGCAAAGCACCAGCGTGCGCGGCATCCTCGCCTTTGCGCGCCCTTTTGCGAGGCGCTGGATCATCGGCAAAACAAACGCGGCGGTTTTCCCGGTGCCGGTCTGGGCGATGCCGAGGACATCGCGCCCCTTCAGGGCTTCAGGAATAGCTGCGATCTGGATCGGCGTCGGAATCTCGTAGCCGGCTTCATGCACAGCTTTGAGTATGTTCGGCTCAAGGCCGAGGTCTTCAAACTTCATGGGTCACTTTCAATTGTCCCATCGCTTTTCGTCCTTTCGGACCAAGCGCTTGGGGAGCAGTCAGCGGGCTAGGGGCCAACGCCCCGCTCTTCCGCTGAAGGTAAGCGATGCGTCATCGTTTGATTGTCGCGGGGGGATTTGGCGTCGTCGTCTTACGCTTCGCGGGGCCTTAAGGCTTCCGGCTGCGCGCGCATTGACCGCGGCAATACGGGCGGGCGGTTAGGCCCGTTCCGCCGAGGAGTCAATGATTTCAGGGTTAAGGCTGGGTAAATCCGGGCCGGCTGCGACATTTTTTCAGCACCCGGATGGCCGCGAAAATGCTGCCAGGCGGGCATCGAGGCGGTCCCGGACCGCCGGCCATTCGTCCTTTAGAACGCTGAACCATGCGGTGTCCCGAAGGCCGCCGTCCGGCTTCACCATGTGGCGGCGGAAGACGCCCTCATGTCGTGCGCCGAGCTTTTCGACGGCCTTCCATGACCTTGAATTGGCGGCGTCCAACTTCAATTCGATGCGGTTGAGGCCAAGAGAATCGAACCCGTGACCCAGCATCGCCCGCTTGCAGGCCGGATTGACTGCGCTTGCCCAAAATCTTTTCGGATACCAGGTCCAGCCGATCTCAAGCCTCTTATGCGCGAGAGTCACCGCCAGAAAACTTGAAGAGCCGGCGCATTCACCTGACGCTTTGTCGACTGCAATGAATGTCAGATCCATTCCGCGCTCGGTCGCGGCGAGCCGATCCTCCATCCAAGCATCGAAGTCTTGGTTGTGCTGGTTGATCGAAGCGAAGCGCCAGAGATCGGGATCGTCGCCAGCCGCGCGCAGCACGTTTCGATGACGCTCCTCGATCGGCTCAAGGCGGACATAGGCGTTCTCAAGAACGATGCGCTCCAGACTCATGCAGGTCACCAGATCTGAATGCGATGCTCCGGATCAAGCCAAAGATCGTCATCCGGGGTCACGTTGAACGCTTCGTACCACGCGTTCATGTTGCGCACGACGCCATTCACGCGGAATTGCGCAGGAGAATGGGGATCGGTCGCGATCTGGTTCTTTAGTTGCTCATCACGAACAATGCGTTTCCATGCTTGCGCCCAGGCGAGGAAGAACCGCTGATCGCCGGTCACGCCGTCTATAACCGGCGCCTCCTTGCCGCCCAGCGAGAGTTTGTAGGCGTGATACGCTATCGCGAGCCCGCCGAGATCGCCGATGTTCTCGCCCATAGTGAGGTCTCCATTTATCGCAAAGCCCTCGATCGGCTCATAGGCCGCAAATTGCGCGCCGATTTCTCTTGCGCGTGCCGAAAAATGCTCGGCGTCCGCGGACGACCACCAGTCGCGAAGAACGCCGTCGCCGTCCGATTTTCGGCCCTGATCATCGAAACCGTGGCCGATTTCATGGCCGATGACAGCGCCGATCGCGCCGTAATTGACGGCCGTGTCCGCTTTTGGATCGAAAAACGGCGGCTCCAGGATCGCTGCGGGAAAGACAATCTCGTTCAGCGTCGGATTGTAGTAGGCGTTCACCGTCTGGGGCGATATGCTCCATTCGTCGCGGTCAACGGGCTCGCCAAGCCGCGCAACTTCAAAATCCCATTCGAATTTCTGTGCGCGTTTCGCATTGCCGTAGGGATCGCCAGCGACGATGGTCAATGCGCTGAGGTCCCGCCACTTTTCGGGATAGCCGATTTTCGCTCGAAATTTCGCAAGCTTTTCGGCGGCGCGCCCGCGCGTATCTTCGCTCATCCAATCGAGAGTCGCGAGACGCTCTTTGAGCACTGCTCGAAGATCCAAGACTAGATTGTCCATCGCCGCTTTCGACCCAGGGGGGAAATGGCGCTCGACATAAAGGCGGGCGACGGCTTCGCCGAGAGACGCGTCAACCGCTGCAATAGAGCGCTTCCACCTGTCTTTCTGCCTTGGCGCGCCCTTAAGCTCGCTCCCGAAAAATGCGAAATTTGCGTCATCGAAGGCAGAGGGGAGGACGTCGGCATTCGCATTAATTAGCTGGAATTTGAGATAGTCCCTGAGCGTCGCGGGCGCCGTCGTCGCAATTATGTCTGCGATCGCCCTGACGGCGTCGTCTTCGCGCAGGACGAATTCGTTGACAGACTGAAGCCCCGCCGACGCGAACATGGCTCGCCATGGGAGCGACGGCGCAAATGCTTCCAGCTGCTCAAGGTTCTTGAGGTTGTAAGTTAGATCGCGGTTGCGACGCTTCGCCGGGTCCCAATGCGCGCGGGCGATTTCGGTTTCGAAGGCGACGACCCTGGCCGCCGCGTCATTCGGGTCGGCGAAATCGGCTAGCGACAAGTTGGTTGCAACATAGGCTTCGTATTTGGCGCGCTTTTCCGCGAACCGCTCGTCGAGATAATAGTCGCGGGACGGCATGCCGAGCCCGGATTGCGTAATGTAAACCGCATAGCGCTCGGGGCGCTTTGCATCCGGGCCGATTGTCGCCGCGATCGGGGTCTTCATTCGAAGCGCCGGATTCAGGAAATGCGCGGCGATTTCTTCCGTCGAACTCAGCTGATCAATCAGGGCGATATCCCCTGCGATCGGCGCGAGCCCCTTCGAATTGATGGCGTTGATGTCAAGATAACTCGAATAGAAGTCGCGTATTTTCTGTTCGGGCGATCCAGCCTGCGCGCGCGATCTCAAAAGCTCTTCCAAGATCGCTTTCAGCCGCTGTTCAGTGCGCTCCGTCAACATGGTGAAGGAGCCGTAGCTCGAATGTTCATCCGGAATTTTGAATGTCTTCAACCATTCGCCGTTGACGTATTCATAGAAATTGTCGCCGGGGTCGACTGACTTGTCGATCGCTGTCAAATCGACGCCGAACGAACCAAGTTCGGGCGAGTCGGCCGGCTTGCCGGGCGCGGCGCTGGCGGCGCTCTCGACGGCGGCCTGCTTTTTCCCGCAAGAAGTGAGGGCCAGCGCGGCGGCGGCGCAAATGAACAGAAGTCTCATTGGATCCTCCGAAAAAGCAGTCTTCCTCGTAATTAAGGCGATTCCCGCCGGCAAGCTGACGGCTCGGCTTGTCGCCAGCGCGCGATTGCGCCATTTTCCGCCGCCAGGCGCGAGACGAAAGAATTCCATGGACCTTCGAAAAATCATCCGGACCATTCCGGATTATCCAAAGCCCGGCATCATGTTCCGCGATGTGACGACCTTGCTTGCCGACGCGCGCGGCTTCCGCCGGGCGATCGACGAACTTGTGCAACCGCTCGCCGGCGCGAAGATCGACAAGGTCGCAGGGATTGAAGCGCGCGGGTTCATACTCGGCGGCGCAATCGCCCACCAGCTTTCCGTCGGCTTCGTGCCGATCCGCAAGAAAGGCAAGCTCCCTCATAAGACGATTGGCGAACGCTATGCGCTCGAATACGGCGTCGACGAGGTTGAGATCCATGTTGACGCCGTTTCCCCGGGCGAGAAGGTGCTCCTTGTCGACGATCTCATCGCCACCGGCGGCACGGCGACGGCGGCGATCAGGCTCATCGAACGGGCTGGCGGCGAAGTCGTGCTGTGTTCATTCGTCATCGACCTGCCGGACCTCGGCGGCGCGGCGAAGTTGCGTCAAATGGGCAAGGAAGTCGCGGCGCTGGTGGCGTTCGAAGGACACTAGCGTGGAGAGCCGGCCAGGGTGTGGAGATGGGGGAGCCGGCGCGCCTAGATCGGACCTATGACGCGCATGTGGCTGCTGACCGGGTGGTGCGCCTACAAAGATGTTCCAGCCCTTTTTAGTCGTGAAACGCCCGTCCTCTCCGAATTTCATCTGTTCTGATTTGCGTAGGAAGCTAGAAACCAGGCGCCAACCAGCAGGATTGCCATGACGCTCTTCATTCTCGGACTTGTCGTATTCTTCGGCGCCCACCTTTGGACGGCCTTTGCGCGCGGCAGCCGACAGGAACTCATCAAGAACCTCGGCGCCGGGGCCTATAAGGGCCTCTATTCGCTGATTGCGATCGCGGGCTTTGCGCTGATCATTATTGGGTGGCGCTCGGCGGACGCGGCGATTCTCTATGTTTCTCCGGCCTGGCTGAAGCATGTTGCGTATCTCTTCATGCTAATTGCGCTTATCCTTCTCGCCGCCGCCTATTTGCCAAAGGGAAAGATCGCCGCCGCCGCCAAACATCCGATGCTCGCGGCGGTGAAATTCTGGGCTTTCGGCCACCTCCTCGTGAATGGCGAAGTGCGGTCGGTGATCCTCTTCGGCTCCTTTCTCGCCTTTGGCGTTATCGATCGGATCGCCGTCAAGAAACGCGACGAACCGACTCCGGCGCCAGGGCCGGCCATGAATGATGTGATTGCGGTCGTCGTCGGCGCTGCCGTGTGGGCGGCGGTCTATTTTTTCTTGCATCCCTATATTGCAGGCGTTTCACTCCGGCCTTGATTGATCCGTCGTCAGCAAATCGGGGACCGGCGGCTGCATTGTAAAGTAGAGTCTTGAGGCGTCGTACCCGAGCACGGAAAGCTTGCCGAGCGCATCGGCGCGCGACTCTTCGCTGATAGTCGGGGCACGGGCCAGGATCCACAGATATTTTCCGGACGGTTCGCCGACGATCGATCGAGAATAGTCGTCAGTGAGATCGATGATCCAGTAGTCGCCCCAGAAAGCGCCGAAGAAACTCACCTTGAGCTTTGCATTGGTTTTCGGATCGACGATCCGGGCGCGGCCGACAGCGTCGCGCGCTTCGCCGTCCGGAGCATTCTTACGGCAGGTGTTGACGACTTTGATGAGGCCGTCGTCACGCATCGAATAATCGGCGGTGACGCCTTCACAGTTCTTCTCAAACCTGTTTTCAAGCCGCGCAATCTCATACCAGCGGCCGAGATATCGATTGAGGTCGACAGCGGAAACGGCTTCGAGCGGCGCTGTCGAAACGCGGTTAACAGGCTGTGACGCACAACCGATGAGGGCCGGGGCGGCCAGGACGATCAAGAACGGCAAGGGGCGGCGAGGTCGGATCTGCATGGACGGAGTTTCTCCATTGTGCGGCGCGGCATCGCGACTATATAATACGTTCCAGCGGCAATGGCGGATCTTATGTCCTCGCAAACAACGGTCAAACGGACAACGACGGCGGACATCGCCGCGCGCAAGGGCGGCGAGCCTGTCGTATGTCTTACCGCCTATGATGCGCCGATGGCGTCAATCCTTGATCCGCATTGCGACATCCTTCTCGTAGGCGACAGCGTCGGCATGGTTGTCCACGGCCTGCCCTCGACTGTCGGCGTTACGATTGACATGATGATCATGCATGGTCGCGCGGTCATGCGCGCGTCCGAGCGCGCGCTTGTCGTGATCGACATGCCGTTTGGCTCTTATGAGGCGTCGCCGGCTCAGGCCTTCGAAAATGCGACGCGCCTATTGAAGGAGACAGGGGCGCAGGCTGTGAAGCTGGAAAGCGGCCGCTACGCAGCCGACGCGATAAAGTTCATGGTCGAGCGCGGCGTGCCGGTCATGGGCCATGTCGGCCTGCGGCCGCAGGCGATCAATGTCTATGGCGCCTTCAGGGCCCGCGGCCGCACAACAACCGAGCGCGCGGAAATACTTGGCGAAGCGGAAGCGACTGCGAAAGCCGGCGCCTTCGCCGTGGTTGTCGAGGGGGTTGCTGAGGACCTCGCCCGCGAAATCACCGAGAGGATCTCGGCGCCAACGATCGGAATCGGCGCCTCTTCTGTCTGCGACGGCCAAATCCTGGTGACTCAGGACATGCTTGGCCTGTTCGACTGGACGCCGAAATTCGTGAAGCGCTATGCCAGCCTCAGGTCCTCGATCACCGACGCGGTCGTTCAATATGCAAGCGAAGTGCGACGCCGCAGCTTCCCGGAAGCGGCGCAGGTTTATCGCCTTGACTCGCCGACGCGCCCCAAGAAATCAGGAGCTTAGGGCCGCTTGGCTGTCGTTGCGCCCTACCTGAAACGCCGGTAGAACCCCGCCAGACTGAAAACTGCGCCGTAATGAGGCCGCCTTTCGCACATAGCAAGGCTCGGCCAAATCAATCCGAAGGGCGGGCCGTGACAAACGACGACACCATCTTGCGCGAGGTTGATCAGGCCCTCGCTGAAGACAAGACTTCAGAGAGTTTCAAGAGATATTTCCCCGCGATCATTGGCGGCGCGCTGACGGTCATTATCGGCGTCGGCGGATGGCAGCTTTGGTCAAATCAGCGGGCGGCGGCGGCGGCGAAGGCTTCGGCTGCATATGATGAGGCGCTGAAAACCGGCGGCGACGAAAAGGCGATCGCTTCACTTGAAAGCCTTGCGTCGGGAAGCGGCGGCTACGCTGCGCTGTCGATGATGCGGCTCGCCGGCGAACACGCGGCCAAGGGCGAACGCGACGAAGCGCTCAAACTCTACCGCGAAGTCTACGCCGAAAGCGCGGGATCGAAGCGCCTGAAAGACATGGCGCGTCTCAAAGCCGGCTATCTCGCGCTTGCCGACGGTCGCGACGCAGTCCTCAAGGATGTCGGCGGGCTGGAGACAGACCCAACGTCCATCGGTTATTACGCGCGTGAAATCATTGCGCTCGCCGCGCTCAATGCGGGCGATTTCCAGAACGCGGAGCAACTCTTCCGTAAGGCGGCGTCCAGCGCTGAGGCGCCTGAAACGATCCGACTTCGCGCCGGCGAATTTGCGGCCCTTGCCGGCGCCGGAAAGGCGGGCGTCAAGTTCCCTGTCGTTGAAGAGAGCAAAAAATCGGAACTTGAGCGCATGATGGACTCCCTGGAAGAGGCTGGAAGCGATCTCTCGTCAATCGTCGACAAGAAAGATGAAGCAGCCGGCGCCGACCCGGCGTCCCCCGGCTCGCCGACCGTTGAGACCGCGCAAGATCCCGTCGCCGAGCCCGCCAACACCCCGGAAGGAAATGAGTAAGACCATGTCAAAGCATTCGGGCGGGCTCGCGCCGGCAACCCTCTTCTTTCTCGCGCTCGCCGCGCTGATTGCGCCGGGCTGTTCCTCTGGTCCGATCGGCGCCGTCACCGGGATTTTCGGCGATGGCGATGACGAGGAGGAAAGTGACGTTGAAAAAAAGGACGAGGACGCGGAGGCAAAGGAAGACCGGATCTCAATTCTCGCTGTTGACGAAGTGATTGAGGCCGACCCGCGCTTTGCTGGCAAGACGATTGAGTTGCCGCCTGCTTACACCAACGCATCATGGCCGACGCCGGGCGGCGAGGCCGACCACACGCTCCATCATCTGGCGGCTGCGGTCACGCTTGAAAAGCAATGGTCGGCCGATGTCGGCAAGGCGGCGGAACGCTCGCGCCTGACATCGCCGCCGATCGTCGCGGACGGCGCGCTGTTCGTGATTGACGCAAGAGCGACAGTGTCTGCGCTTGATGTCGAGACCGGCAAGGTGAAATGGGAGACCGAACTCGCTCCGAAAATAAAGGAGAAATTTCGCGTTCGCGACGTGCTCTCGCGCACCAAGGCGGCGGAAGTCGGTTTTGGCGGCGGCGTGTCCTATGAGAACGGCAAACTGTTCGTGACGTCGGGCTTTGGATTCGCCGCGGCGCTCGACGCGGCGACAGGCGAAGAACTCTGGCGCTACCAGACCGACGCTCCGGTTCGGACGCCGCCGACCGCCTATCGGGGCAATGTCTATTTTGTGACGAACACCAATGACGCGGTCGCCCTTGATCAGGCGACGGGGGAGAAGAAGTGGAACTTTCAATCGTTTGAGGAATCTGCACGAATCCTCTCGTCCGCGAGCCCCGCCGCGGCGGGCGATCTTATCGTCGCCCCGTTTTCGTCTGGCGAAGTCGTCGCATTCCTTGCGGATTCCGGCCGGCCAGTCTGGAATGACACGCTTGCGCGCAACACGCAGCTGACCGCGCTCTCGACGCTTAACGACATCGCCGGCAGCCCGGTCATTGACCGCGGGCTTGTATACGCCGTCAGTCACGCAGGCCGACTCGTCGCTATTGACATCCGGACAGGGCGGCGCGCGTGGGAGGCGCCGATCGCGAGCCTGCAGATGCCTTGGGTCGCCGGCGAATACATCTTCATAATCTCGGTCGATGCTGAACTCGTCTGCCTGAACCGTGAAGACGGCGCGGTTGTCTGGGTCTCGCAACTGAAGCGTTTCGACAACGTAAAAAAACGAAAAGGCCGAATTGCCTGGGCAGGTCCGATTCTCGCCGGCGATGCGCTCATTCTTGTGTCAACTGACGGAAAAATGGCGAAGGTGTCGCCGACCGACGGCGGCGTCATCGAAACGAAGAAAATCGACAACGGCTCAGTGATCGCGCCGATCGTCGCGGACGAACGCATTTTCGTGCTGACACAGGAAGGAAAGCTCTACGCTTTCCGGTAGATCATGTCTGAGGCCGTCAAGATTGCGATTGTCGGCCGCCCGAATGTCGGCAAGTCGACGCTCTTCAACCGGCTTGTCGGGAAGAAACTCGCGATTGTCGATGATACGCCGGGCGTGACGCGCGATCGCCGCGAGGGCGATGCGCGCCTCGGCTCCCTTACATTCATCGCCATCGACACGCCGGGTCTTGAGGAAGCGCCAGAAGCGGCTCTTGAGGGCCGGATGCGCCAGCAAACCGAAAAAGCGATCGATGAAGCCGCCGCGACGGTGTTTGTCGTTGATGCGCGCACGGGCGTCACGCCGCTGGATCAGCGTTTCGGCGAGTTGCTGCGTAAGAGCGGCAAAAAGGTCATTGTCGTCGCCAACAAGGCGGAAAGCGCGGCTGGTGAAGCAGGAGTCCTCGACGCCTGGCGGCTGGGTCTTGGCGAGCCGATCGCCATGTCGGCGGAGCATGCGCAAGGATTCGCGGATCTTGAGGACGCGTTAAGGCCGATCATGCGGGAAGCGTCCAACTTGGATTTGAACGCAACGGACAGCGAGGAGGGCTGGGACAATCCGCTCAAACCCTTGCGCGTGGCGATTGTCGGGAGACCGAACGCAGGCAAGTCGACGCTTGTAAACCGCCTCATAGGCGAAGACCGGATGCTGACCGGGCCTGAGGCCGGCATCACCCGCGATTCAATTTCCATCGAATGGCGCTGGAAGGGACCAGACCGCATTTGGCCGATCAAGCTCTTTGACACTGCGGGGATGCGGAAAAAAGCCAAGGTGCAGTCAAAGCTCGAAAAGCTTTCGGTCGCCGACGCGCTGCGGGCCATCCAGTTCGCTGAGGTCGTCGTTTTGTTAGTCGATGCGCAATCGCCGCTCGAAAAACAGGACATGCAGATCTCCGACTTGGTGCTTCGAGAAGGACGCGCGCTCGTCATCGCCGCCAACAAATGGGATCTGATCGAAGACAAGGACGCGGTCTCGAAAGCGATCCGCGAAACAGCGGAACACCATCTGGCGCAGGCGCCGCGCATTCCGGTCGTGTTCTTTTCGGCGGAAACCAGCAAGGGGGTTGATCGCCTGATGCCGGCCGTCACCAAAGTGTATGTTGACTGGAATGCGCGGGTGAAGACGCCGGACCTTAATGACTGGCTTCGCGCCGCCGTCGACAAGCACCCGCCGCCTGCGGTGTCGGGCCAGCGCATCAAGCTGCGCTACATCGCCCAGACAAAGACGCGCCCGCCGACTTTCGTCGCCAAATGCACCCGCGCGGAAGAGGTGCCCGCCGCCTATCGTCGCTATCTCGTGAACGGCATCCGCGAGGCGTTCGACCTCTGGGGCGTGCCGATCAGGCTGATCCTCGACAAACCGGACAACCCTTTTGCAGAGGATTGAAAGACAATCCGGTTAAAGCCGGAATTTCTGCGCGATGCCGTCATAGGCCGTCGACGCAGCCTTCAAAATGAGCGGCGCGATCTCGTTTGGATCTGGCAGACTCTCGGGCTTTTCACCGGGCATCGCTTCAGCGCGCATTTTCGTGCGCATGGCGCCCGGATCGATGATGGCGACGCGCACCCCAGCTTGCCGGGTCTCTTCCGCGTATGTCCTGGCGAGCATTTCCAGCGCCGCTTTTGACGCGGCATAGGCGCCCCAAAACGGGCGCGCAATTTCCCCGCTGACTCTTGACGTCATGACGACGACCCGCGCCGCGCCGCTTGCGCGCAACAACGGATCGAGCGTCCGAAGCAAGCGCCAGTTCGCCTCGACATTGATGTCGAAAACGCGCCGCCAGACTTTCGGCGCGATATCCGGGATCGGCGCCAGTTCGCCGAGAACGCCGGCGTTCAACACGAGAATGTCAAGTCTTGGGTATCGCTTCGACAAAGCTGGGCCGAGTTGATCGACAATCTCAAACTCGGCGAGATCGGCCGGTATCAGCGAGGCGGAACCGCCCGCCGCTATGATCTCGTCGTCGAGCTCTTCAAGCGCGCCGACGGTGCGCGCGAGAGCGAGCACATGCGCGCCTGCTTTCGCGAGCGCAAGCGCCGCGGCGCGGCCGATGCCGCGAGAAGCGCCGGTGACCAGCGCGGTCTTGCCCGAAAAATCAGCGTCCATGGGCGCGTCTTGCCTCCTCGGAGCGGCGACATCAAGGGGCGTCAGTCTGCAAGGATGATGCGCTCGGCGAGCGCGCGCGTGTGCTTTTCCGCCGACTTCAGCGTCGGGCTTGATTCCGGCCCCATCCCGATGAAGAGCTTGACGCCCTCCTCAAGGCTGAAAAGCTGCAGCACGATTTCCCGCGCGCGTTCTTCGCTGGCGCCGGGCCGCGCCGCTCGCACGAGCAGGTAGATGAACCTGCCGATTTCCCGATAGAGCTCACGAATGAGCTCCTTGCCGGCGGCGTCGCTCGCCGCATACCCCCACATCTGAAAGAACAGGGGGTGGGACTTGCGCCCATTCGACACATAGAACGTGACAATGTTGAGCAGAATTTCGAGCGGCGAATCGCGGTCTTCCTCAAACTGGTCGATATGCGCTTCAACATAATCAGCGAGCGCTTCGCGCAACGTCGCTTCAATGAGGGCGCGCTTTGAATCGAAATAGTAATTGACGTTGCCGACCGAGAGCCCGGACTCATCGGCGATCTTGCGTAGCGAGAGGCCGGCGTGGCCGTCGCGCTCGAAAACACGTCTTGCTGCAATGAGGATTTGTCGAAGCGTATTTGCGCCTTTCGGCGACAGATCCTTAACAAGCGCCACGCTTGGGCGCGCGCGTTGAAGGTCGGATAGGTGGCGGCGAATCTGGCCGACCGCCAGCCTCGTCGCGTCGTCAGCCCCCACTACAACCCCGCCTTGTTATAGACTAACAAAATTTTAGCCAACGGTGCTTGACGACGCCAGCGGACATCGCTAAATCCCCGCTAAATTTTAGGACGAGTGAGCTAAAAGTCACTCCATATCTTTCCGCGATCGTCTGGCGATTAAAGACACGCGACACAGGTCCTTAGGTGCGGCTATTCTCCCCCAAGCTGCATTTTCGGGCGAGGCCGCGACGGTTTACCGTCGCGGCCTTTTTCTTGTTTATTCAGCAGCTTGGCGTGCATTTTTAAGCCACTGGTTGAGGTCAGCCAAAGCCCGCCGCGACAGCGCGCGCTTTCGCTCGCGACCGCGGTCCTTGCCCTTGATGGGGCGGCCACCAGCGTCAGTTCTCGGCTCGGTGATCTCGGGGAAGAGGCCAAAATTCACGTTCATCGGCTGGAAGCTCTGCCTGCCCCCTGAAAGGTGCCCTGCCGTGATGTGGTGGAGGAGGGCGCCGAGCGCAGTCGTCCATGGCGGCGGAACGGCGGAGCCGCCGAGCGCGTCGCCCGCCGCGAACCGACCCGCGAGAAGGCCGACCGCAGCGCTTTCGAGATAGCCCTCGACGCCCGTCATCTGCCCGGCGAAGCGGAGCGCCGGCCGCGCCTTCAGCCGCAGCGATCCGTCGAGCAGTTTCGGCGAGTTGAGGAACGTGTTGCGATGGATGCCGCCAAGGCGCGCGAATTCCGCTTTTTCGAGCCCCGGGATCAGTCGGAACACGTCGACCTGGCTTCCATGCTTCAGCTTGGTCTGGAACCCGACCATGTTCCAGAGAGACCCCAGCGCATTGTCCTGACGAAGCTGCACGACAGCGTAGGGCCAACGCCCGGTCCTTGGATCGTCGAGCCCGACCGGCTTCATCGGCCCGTAGCGAAGCGTGTCGACCCCGCGCTCGGCCATGACTTCGACCGGAAGGCAGGCCTCGAAATAAGGCGTCGACTTCTCCCACTCCTTGAACTCTGTCTTTTCGCCCGCCATTAGCGCGGCATAAAATACCGCATACTGATCTTTATCCATCGGGCAGTTGATATAGTCGGCGCCGTCGCCGCCTGGACCTGATTTGTTATAACGCGACTGCATCCAGGCGACGCTGAAATCAATCGAGTCCTTGTAGACGATCGGCGCGATCGCGTCGAAAAAGGCGAGCGCATCTTCGCCGGTGACCTCGCGGATCGCCGAGGCGAGCGCCGGCGTCGTCAGCGGGCCGGTCGCGACGACGACGTTCGCCCAATCCGCCGGCGGAAGGCCCGCGATCTCTCCGAGTACAAATGAAATATTTGGATGCGCCTTCAGCGTGTTCGTCACCGCCGATGAAAACGCCTCGCGATCGACGGCGAGCGCGCCGCCCGCAGGCACCTGGTTCGCGTCGGCGCATTTCATGATGAGGGAGTCCGCGCGGCGCATTTCCTCATGGAGAAGGCCGACCGCGTTGTTCTCCTTGTCGTCGGAGCGGAAGGAATTCGAGCAGACAAGCTCGGCGCAGTCGCCGGTCTTGTGCGCTTCGGTCATTTTCTGCGGGCGCATCTCATGGATGACGACTTTGGCGCCGGCCTGCGCCGCCTGCCACGCCGCCTCGCTCCCCGCGAGCCCCGCGCCGACGATGTGGATGGGATCAGTCATTGCCGCAAAGCCTTACCCTGCCGCCGCCGCGCTGCGAAGGCGAGGGAGCGGCCGAAAGGGTGCGTCGAGAATGATCGCTCGCCAATAAGTGCAGGTTTTTTTCCAGGACGCCCTCACTTTGTATTTCGGCCGTCCGCGCTGCGTCCAGCGCGAAAAGCCCGGCTATTCCCGACCCAAAAAGCCAGGCAAATGTCGCGGGCGCGCGATCGGCGCCGTTCGCCCGATAGGGGCGCCCGCCCGCCGAGCCAGCCGCCGCCAATTTTGAAGTCGCCGCCATTCCTGTCCTTCGCCCTTTCGCCGTCCGTCGCCTCGCCGCGCGATAGCGCGGCGCCGCCAACCCTTAACGCGCGGTCGCCCCGAACTCCGTCGCCCGAAAACGCAATGTAATGCCGCCGCCAAGGTGTGGGATAAGTTTTTTCGTGAGGAGTGGAAACGGGGTAGCCGGGCGATAGGGTTAATCGCCGCGCAAATCAGGCCTGTTTACGTCGCCGCTTTGAGGCGGGCGAGTTCCTGATGAAGTTCGGCGAGCGCCGCTTTGCCTTCGTCCGGCTCTAGATAGCCGGTGCGACGTGGAAATCGCTCTTCCCAGTCGGCCAATTCGAAATTGCGCCATGGCGTCACGACTGCGCGCCGCAGCCTGTAAAGTTGCGCGAACATTGTCTTGCGGATGACGCCGACATTGACCTTGCGCGACGCTTCCGCCGGGCGCGGCGCGCTTCCTGTCTGTGCTTCATCACTCGTTCAAGAACGCCGACTGCGCCGTGACAGTGCGCAATTTTTCCGGATTGCGGGCGACATAAACCGCGGTGATGCGCTCTCCATCAGAATCGATCGACAAAGTCTGGTTGAGTTCTCCTTCCTGAAAGAGAAGGAACGACGGCGCGCCGTTGATTGTCGCAGTCCTGAAGGCAGGCATGATCCCGAGCCGCATCGCTTTTTGCACGAGCCCGGCGAAGAAGCGCGCGACCTTGTCGGCGCCGACGATCGGGTTCAACGCCGCGGTCTTTACGCCGCCGCCATCCGACCAGGCGATGGCGTCTTTGGCGAGCAGGGTTTCGAGGTTCATTGCGTCGCCGGTCGCGATCGCCTCTGAAAATTTCATCAACAGCGCTTCATGTGACTCTCGCGCCACCTTCCGGATCGGCCGCATTTCGCGAACGGCTTTTCGCGCGCGCGAGGCGAGCTGTCGGCAGGCCGCTTGGGACTTGCCGAGCGCTGCGGAGATTTCGGGGAACGACCTTTCAAACACGTCACGGAGGAGGAACTCCGCGCGCTCCGGCGGCGAGAGCTTCTCAAGCGTCATCAACAGCGCGAAGGAAAGATCGTCAGCGTATTCCATGGTGTTCTCCGGCGACAATCCGTCGGTAACGGCGATCGGCTCCGGCAGCCAAGGTCCGACATAGGTCTCGCGCCTCTTACGGGCGGATTTCATCTCGTCGAGGCAAAGGCGCGTCGCGATGGTGACGAAATAGGCTTCGGGCGACCTGATGTCGTCCGAAGCCCCTTGCATCGCGCGGATGAACGTCTCCTGCACGATGTCTTCCGCGTCCGCCGCAGAGCCCAACATGCGATAGGCGAGTCCGAAAATGCGCCTTTGGCATAGCTGAAATTCATCGGCGAGTGTCTTCATGCGGCCTTGGCGACGGCGACCGGCCTGTCGCCGATTTTGACGCCAACGCATTCCTTCGAAAAACCGAGACCGGCTTTCGTCATTGGGTAAAGGCGCGAGGCCTGCAATGCGAAAGTCAGATCGACGACCGCCTTGTCTCCCCATTTCGCCCGCACTTCGTCGCGGATCGCGTCGGCGGGTTCGCGCCGCGCGACGCGGTCGGCGAAGAGATATCCGGTCGCCGCATTCTCGCTCATGGCGCTGATGTCGCGTGCGAGGACGGCGCCGATATCGCTGTCGGCGATCCCTGCTTCGCGCGCCATATCAACGACGATCTGCACGCAGGGGCCGCAATCCTCTGTCATCGCGCCGACAAGGCGCGCCGCCGCAAGCGCTTCCTTCGGCGCCGCTTCAGCATGGCGCGCGAGTTTCGACACGGCGAGAAACTTGAAGAAGGCGGAGGGCGAGACGTCGAGCAGATGGCGCATATAGCTGACATCGTAGCTGTAACGAGCGCCAAAGCGCGCGATCATTTTTTGGGCGATCCATTTACGCATGGCGCTCCGCTTTCGAAGGGAAGGCCGCCCATAGCGACAGCGCGGCCGGCAAGACCACAAGGCCCCATTCGACGCCGGCGTGATGGGAATGGCCGCCGAGGAGGCCGACGACATGGATTGCGGCGTGCGCGCTGAAGAACGCCGCGCCAGCGACCGCCGCCGGCCAGTAATGCGGCCGCCACGCCCGCGCGAGGAGCGCAAGTCCGGCGACCGCATAGGCGGCGCCGACATCGGCTACGAAATGCGCATTGAAGGGGCCGGTGTCGGCAACGCCTGGCGTCGTCTCAAACCATCGCCGCCCGGCGGCGAGCATCAAGGCGCCGTTGCCAGCCGCAAGGACGCCGAGAATCCCTGAAAGCGCGCGTTTGATCATCGATTTCTCCCGATTTCGCTCCTAAGACGAACCGGCGGCGCTGTTTGTGACAGGAAAGGCGCATTGCGTCGCGGCTTTTATCCGATAGCATGGCGGCCTCCGCGAGAGAGCCCTGAAGGGACGGTCGCGCGAGACGCGACAGGGGTGTCGTCTAGGGTGGGCGCGGGATGGGACTAAAGCCGTTTTCGGTCGTCGGCGAAGCGCTGCAATTTGCGATGCGGCGCTATGAGACGGTCCTGCGCGTCTCGGCGCTGCCGCTGTCGCTGCTCCTCATTTTCAACATGGCGGCGGCGTTCGCCTATCTTTCCGTCGCCAACAACCGGATCATCACTTTCGCGGACGTCGCCAATGCGGGGCTTTCCTGGGGGCAGGTCACGCAGATCGCCGGCGGCGCGGCCGTCAGCGGCCTCACCAGCGGCGCGCCGAAAATCTGGACGATCTACAGCGCCTCGATCCTCATCAACGCGATCGTGATTTCGTCCTTCATGGCGCCCCTCATTCGGTATGCGGGACTTGGCGAAAAACCGCCGCCCGGCGCCTTTCGCGTTCCTTTCGGCGCCGACCAGATGCGATTCCTTCTGGCCGGCGTTCTCAGCACGCTGATTTTCCTTCTCATCGTCTATGCGCCGATCGCCTTCGCGACGCTCGGAATCATCGGCTTCCTGTCGCAGGCGATGCAGACGCCCTTCGCAAGTTTTCCAGACGCCGACAGCCTCCATACGATCGAGATTGTAATGGGCGCAAAGGCGCTCGGCATCCGATGGATTCACAAATATCAGGTGTGGGGCGCCGCGGCGCTCGGCGTCGCCGCGATCGTCATTGCGCTCCTCATCTTGCATGTGCGTCCGCGCCGAGAGGACAAGTCCGCCGGCTTCGGGCTTCTTGGACGCGCGCTCGGCGTCACGACCGGCGTCATCCTATATCTCTTGGGCGCCGTCTTTCTCTATATGATGCTGATCGGCCTATTCTCGCGGGTTCTCGTTTATTTCGGCTTACAGCCGCTTCAGGGATTTGTAACGACGGATATGCTCGCGGCAGTCGCATTCTGGGCGGCGGCGATCGCCTTCGCCGGGTTTTTCAGCCTGCAGATGTTTCCCTATGCCGGCGTCGCGGTCTGCCGGCGCAGCATGGCCTTCGCGCATTCGTTTCGCGTGACGCGCCGGCACAATCTCCTGCGGCTTGCGCTGGCCTTCGTCCTTCTCGGCGTCGTCATCTACGGCGCGCAGTTCCTGCTTTTGTGGATCGGAGTCAATTCGGCCTACAGCGTCATCGCGTCGATCGCGCTGGCGGTCCAAGGTTATGTGCGCGTCTTCTTCGGTCCCGACAGCGCCGATTGGGTGTTTCCGTTTTTCGGCTGGCTATGGGCGGTGATCGGGATTTTCATCACGATCCTCTGGGCGGCGTTCACTTACGGCGTCAGCGCCGGGCTTTGGGGACGGCTCTATCGGGAGAGCGGGAAATAGCGGCGGCGGCGGTCGCCGTTCTCCTTTACCTTGATCCCGGGGCGATCATTGCGGTGGCGCCGCCGACGATGGCGAACAGCAACGCCGTCACCATCACAGGGGCGTTTGCGAACGCAATTGTCGTCTTCGTTACAGTCATGCCCGCAAGCATCGGCGCTGCCTCGGCGATCGCTTGCGTCAACGGACCGAACTGCAAAGCTGCGATCGCAGCGCCGGCGGCGCCCGCGCAGCCGACAGCGACGAGGCGCAATCGCTCGGAAGCCTTTAATTTGACAAGGAGGCGATCAGCGAAACCGTCGGCGTTCAATCGATCGGCCAGCGATCTGAAATCGGCGGAAAGCAGATCTTCAAGCGACATGATCATCTCCTATGCGCGGGACGCTTTGCCGGCGTCAATGCCTTGTTCGTCGATCTCGAGCGCAGCCCGGAGTTTCTCGCGCGCCCGCGCGACGTAAGTCTTCACCGAGCCGAGCGGCGCGCCCATCGCGGCGGCCGCTTCCGCATGGGAAAACCCGGCGGCGTCGCAAAGCAGCACAGCCGATCGCTCTTCCTCGACAAGACCCGCGAGCGCGCGTTGGAGATCAAGCGAGAATTCCCGCGGCGGCGACGCCTCTTCGACATTGCCGGCGGCGGCGGCCGTTTCGCCCTTCGTCTTGCGACGCGCCATCGCCGCTTCGCGCATCGCGATCGAAAAAAGCCAGCTCCGGAAGGAGGCGCCGCCGCGAAAGCCGTCAAGCCCGCGATACGCCTTGATCAGCGCCTCCTGCGAAAGATCATCCGCAAGCGGAGGATCGCCCGTCATCCGGATCAAAAAGGCGCGAAGCGGCGCTTGGTGACGGCGCACGAGCGCCTCAAAGGCCGCGCTGTCGCGCGCGGCCTTTGCGAGGATGACGAGATCGACGTCATTGAGCTCCATCGGAGTCTCTTTCGAGAACGGTCTCATCCTGCGGCGCTCGTCAAGCGGCGCTTTTCGGGAGCCGGTCGACGGTTTTCCGAATGGCGGGGCGAAACGAGCGCCGTCAAGGATTAGACGATCGGTTCGCGCGGGGCAAAGAAGTGGAACGCAACATAGGCGAGGCCGATAAAGCCGGGGAACGCCGCGACTCCGAGAATCGGTCCGAGCGCATCTTCGTCTGGGATCGAGGAGCCGAGAGCGGCGAATGCGGCGGCGGTCGCCAGCAGGATGATGCCCTTTCTGAGATCGGCGTTCGGGCCGACCTTGTCGCGAATGATCGCTTCGACAAGGGCCGCGTCGACCGAGCCTGTTTTCTCGATCGCCGCCTTGATCGCGTCATAAACGACGCGCCGTTTGCGGTAGCTGAAATAGAACGCCGCAACCAGAATGATGGCGAGCGCGCCAAACACGAAGAGGGGGACAAGAATGGCTTCCATGGCTGTTTTCCTTTTTGGCGGCGCGACCGTGACCGTCGTCCGCGCATTGTCTCCCTTAGATGCGTGCAACGGCCGATTTGGATGTCGGGCGGCGAGGCCGTTCGTCGAACCGAGCGCGCCAAGAGCCAGGGCGAACCAGCGGGGCGCTGCTAGCCGAGCCCGCCTTGAAGGATGACGTCGCCATTTTGCCGGATCTCGACAATGTCGCCTGCGGCAAGAACGGGCGCGACGGCGCCAGAGCGAGAATCGAATTCGCCGTAGACCTTGCCGTCTCTGACCGTGAGCGGTCCAATCATCCGCCCACGCGCCCAGATCTCCGCCTTGAGGCCGGCGACACCTTTCAGTTCGGCGTCAAAAGTCACATGGCCGTCCGACCAGGCGTCATAGCGAAAGACTCCTGACCCGGTGAATCCGGCCACGCCCTTGAGCTTTGCCTCTAGCGTCAGCGTCTTCCCGATCAGGATCCGCTTTAGCGGTTCTAACACCCGAGCCCCCTAAGAAACCGGCGCCTTGCGGCGCATTTGGCGCGCAAATCTTCGCAGCTGCGTCAGTCGTGAAACGGACCTTCCGGCTCCGGAAACGCCAGGCGTTTCATGAGATAGGCGTCCGCCGTCTGCACCAATTGATCCATATGTGATTCGAAGAAATGGTCTGCGCCCGGAACGACCTGGAACTCGATCTTCCTACCCTTCTGGGTGCGGGTGCGATCGACCATGGTTTTCGTGTCCTCAGCCGGACAGACGCGGTCGAGTTCACCGTGGATCACGACGCCCGAAGAAGGGCAGGGGGCGAGAAACGTGAAGTCGAAGAGATTCGCCGACGCCGACACCGAGATGAAGCCGACGATTTCCGGCCGCCGCATCAACAGCTGCATCCCGATCCAGGAACCGAACGACACGCCGCCGACCCAGGCGAACGGAGCGTTCGGGGTCAGCGATTGCAGAAAGTCGAGCGCGGTCGCCGCGTCCGCGAGTTCGCCCTGACCCTGATCATAGGTTCCAACGCTGCGCCCGACGCCGCGAAAATTGAACCGCAATACCGAAAATCCCCGACGCAGGAACATGTTATAGAGCTCATAGACCGCCCGGTTGTTCATCGACCCGCCAAAAAGCGGGTGCGGATGAAGGACGACCGCCAAAGGCGGATTCTCCCCGCGGCCGCGCTGGTATCGGCCTTCAAGGCGGCCTTCGGGTCCTGCAAAAATCACTTCAGGCATGTCGTTCCTTCTTGTGGGAAAGGCGCGCTGGAAGCGCGTGGTCTTTATAGTTGACTAATTTAGTCGGGTTTCTTATCTGACGTTCGTTGCGGGAAACGCGGGCGCGCCCTTACCATGAAATGGAAGGGGCGCCGAAATTCGGCAAGACGCTGTTGCTTCGCGGCAACAAATAAAATGAGCCGGTCATGAAGCTTACCACCAAGGGTCGTTACGCCGTGCAAGCGATGGCGGATATCGCGGCGGCTCGCGGCGCCGAACCCGTGTCGCTGCCGGAGATCGCCGACAGACAGGGAATTTCGGCCGGCTATCTTGAGCAATTATTCGCCAAGCTGCGCCGCGCCGGCCTCGTTGACAGCGTGCGGGGGGTCGCCGGCGGTTACCGCCTCGCACGGCCAGCCGGAGCGATTCGCATCGGCGAAATTGTCGACGCGGTCGATGAGGAAATTCATACGACCGCCTGTCACGGCGCCGCGGCCGGCTGCCAGGGCGCCGGCGCGCGCTGCCTGACCCATGACCTCTGGGACGAGCTTGGCCGGCACATCGAACTCTTCCTGTCGACGGTCTCGCTCGAAGACGTCATCGACAAGCGCGTCATTGGAACGGCGGCTGTCAATGCGCCCGGCGGGCGCCATCAAGACGACTGGAAACCGGGGGCTGAAGTATGACCGACGCAAAGACGCGCCACTATCTTGACTGCAACGCGACGACGCCCGTTCGTCCAGAAGTCATTGACGCTGTCGCGCGCGCGATGGCGACGATCGGCAATTCATCCTCCGTGCACGCAGAAGGGCGCGGCGCGCGCGCTCTCGTCGAGGAGGGGCGCGAAAAATTGCGCACGCTCGTCAATGCGCCGATCAACGGCGTGATCATCACGGGCGGCGGCACTGAAGCGATCCACTATGCGCTAAACGGCACCGTGAAGAACGGCGGCGTCGGGCGGATTTTCGTCAGCGCGATCGAACATGCGGCGGTGCCGGGAAACGCCGCCGAAACCGGCGTCCCTGTCGAGACGATCCCGGTGACGAAGTCGGGCGTCGCCGATGTTCAATGGTTGCGCGATCGGCTGAAAAATTACGACGCCAAGCGCGAGGGCGGGTTCCTCGTCTGCCTGATGTTCGCGAACAATGAAACGGGCGTCATCCAGCCGGTGCGCGAAGCGGCCGACATCGCGCATGAAAAAGGCGGCCTCATGTTCGTCGACGCGGCGCAAGCGGTCGGCAAGGTTCCGGTGAACTTCGTCATGTGCGGCGCGGACCTGATGGCGGTCACCGCGCATAAATTCGGCGGGCCGATCGGCGTTGGCGCGCTCGTCGCCGGGCCGAACCTCCCGCTTCACCCAGTGATGCGCGGCGGCGGGCATGAGCAAAATCGCCGCGCCGGCACGCACAATGTTCCGGCGATCGCGGGTCTTGGCGTCGCGGCGGATCTCGCCGCCGGTTCGATCGCGAAAGCGCCGGCGATCGCGGCGATGCGCGACCGCATGCAGAACGCCGCCGAAGCGGCGGGCGCCGTGATCTGGGGCAAGGATGAGCCGCGGCTTCCCGGCACGCTTTCTTTGTCGGCGTCGGGATTTTCCTCGCAGACGCAATTGATGGCGATGGACCTCGCCGGCATTGCGATCTCATCGGGTTCGGCCTGCTCATCAGGAAAGACCAAGCCGAGCCATGTTCTCTCCGCCATGGGAGCCGGCGAGGATCTCGCAAGCTGCGGCATCCGCGTGTCGCTCGGCTGGAATTCCAGGGAAGAAGACGCCGACGCCTTCTGCCGCGAATGGCCGCAAGCCTATGCGCGCGTCAAAGCGAGGGCGGCGTGATGTTTTCCTCCGCCGCCATCCTTCGCGACGCGCCTTCGGCGCTCCTCAGGTTGAGAGTGTTCTGCGTTGAAACAGGCAAAGCCCTCATCCCGATGCGCGATCGGAAGCATCGCGTCGCGAAGGATGCGGCGCCGATAGCGGAGCTCTGCCAATGACCGTCTACGCCATCGTCCAGTTGAAAATTCACGACCGGCCGACCTACGACCGTTACATTTCCCGCTTCATGCCGGTGTTCGAGAAATTCAGCGGCAAGGTGCTCGCCGCCGACGACGCGCCGAAAGTTCTTGAAGGCAAATGGGACGCGAACCGCGTCGTGTTGATGTCGTTCCCGGACAAGAAATCATTTTTCGCCTGGGCCGGTTCGCCGGAATACCAGGAAATCGCCAGGGACCGGATCGCGGCCGCCGAAACGACGGTGCTGCTCGCGGAGGGCTTGGCGTGAAGGAGGGCGCGAAAGCCCCCATCTGGAAGCGCGCGGCTCTTCGCGGCCTTGGCGCCTTTGCGCTGCTGTTCATCGCGCTTGAAGGGCTCATCCTATCTGGCAAGACGACAAAGCTGGTGACGGGCGAAGCGCTGATGATCGCGATCGCCTCGGGGCTCGGCTATGCGGCGCTGTGGTCGATTTTCGCCGCCGCCGTTGCGCGCATGCTCGCGAAAGTCGAAGCCGCCGCGCGCGAGAACAGGCCATGAGCGACGCGCGGATCAGCGAAAAGACGGTCGCGACCGCGAAGGCGCTTGAGTCGTATAAATACGGCTTCACGACGAATATTGAATCGGAAAAAGCCCCGAAGGGCCTTACCGAAGCGACGATCCGCTACATCTCGGCGAAGAAGGACGAGCCGGAATGGATGCTGCAATGGCGCCTCGATGCGTTCCGCCGTTGGCTGACGATGGAAGAGCCGACATGGGCGATGGTGAAGTATCCGGCGATCGATTACCAGGACGCTTATTATTATTCGGCGCCGAAGACCGGCGCGAAATACAAATCGCTCGACGACGTGCCGAAGGAAATTCTCGCCGATTTTGAAAAGCTCGGCATTTCGCTGAAGGAAACCGGGACGCTCCTCGGCGTCGAAGGCGCGCCGAAGGTCGCAGTCGACGCGGTGTTCGACTCGGTTTCGGTCGCAACGACTTTTCGCGCGGAACTTGCGAAGGCCGGCGTCATCTTCATGGCGATCTCGGAAGCGATCCGCGAACATCCCGAGCTTGTGAGGAAATATCTCGGCACGGTCGTTCCGACATCCGACAATTTCTTCGCGACCTTGAACGCCGCCGTCTTCTCCGACGGCACGTTCGTCTATGTGCCGCCGGGCGTCCGCTGCCCGATGGAATTGTCGACCTATTTCCGCATCAACGAAGCGAACACCGGCCAGTTTGAGCGAACGCTGATCATCGCGGCGCCGGGGTCATACGTCTCCTATCTTGAAGGCTGCACTGCGCCGATGCGCGATGAAAACCAGCTGCACGCCGCCGTCGTCGAACTCGTCGTTGAGGACGAGGCGGAGATCAAATATTCGACCGTGCAGAACTGGTATCCGGGCGACAAGGACGGCAAGGGCGGCATCTACAATTTCGTGACGAAGCGCGCCGACTGCCGCGGCGTCAATTCAAGGGTCTCGTGGACGCAGGTCGAAACCGGCTCGGCTATTACGTGGAAATATCCCTCCTGCGTGTTGAAAGGTGAGAATTCCTCGGGTGAGTTCTATTCGATCGCGATCACCAACAATCATCAGCAGGCCGACACCGGCACCAAGATGATCCATTTGGGCAAGAACACAAAGTCGCGGATCATCGCCAAGGGCATCTCCGCCGGTCAATCGAATTCGACCTATCGCGGATTGGTGAGCGTCCACCGCAATGCTTCGAACGCGAGGAATTTCACGCAGTGCGATTCATTGCTGATCGGCCAGCGCTGCGGCGCGCATACGATCCCCTATATCGAGAGCAAGAACCCTTCGGCGATATTGGAGCACGAAGCGACGACATCGCGGTTGTCGGAAGACCAGCTTTTTTATTGCCAGCAACGCGGACTTTCAGGCGAGGAAGCGATCGCGCTCCTCGTCAACGGATTCTGCAAGGACGTGCTGCAGACATTGCCGATGGAGTTCGCGGTTGAAGCGCAAAAGCTGGTGAGCGTTAGTCTGGAGGGGAGCGTCGGGTGAAAAGCAACAAAGCAGAAAACGGCGCTCTGGTCGCGGCGAAATCCGGGAAGAAGTGTGGAAAGGCCATTGCGCCAATGCTTGCGGCAATGGCGCTCGCCGCCTGCAATGCCGAACCAACGCCGCGCATTTACGACCGCGATCCGTCGTTGCCCGCTGATCTGCCGTTTTCGTCCGCCGTCGTCGTTGGCAAGACGATCTATCTTGCCGGCGAAATCGGCCGCGCGCCGGACGGCGTTGCGGTCGTTCCGGGCGGGGTCGGGCCTGAGACGCGGCAGATTTTCGAGAACTACAAGCGGACGCTGGCGCGTTTGGACGCCGATCTTTCCGACATCGTCAAATGCACGGTCTTTCTCGACGACATGTCGAAATTCGCTGAGATGAACGCCGCCTACGCCGAATACTTCCCGGAAGAAAAGCCGGCGCGCTCGACCTTCGGCGTCGACGGTCTCGCGATGGGCGCGGCGCTGGAGATTGAATGTCTGGCGGTTAAATCATGAGTGATGGAATGAAGTGTGAGATATTCGCGCTCCACCCTCTCCCGCTTGCGGGAGAGGGCAGGGTGAGGGGTCGTCGACCCGCGCGGAACCGAGTGTATGCGGTTTCTCACCGCCGACCCAGCAAGCCGCAGAGTGGAGCGATCATCGCGCTCTGCCCGCTTTTGTCGACGCCTGCCTTTGCGCAGGAGACGTTCAGGCGGGATGATCCGAATCCGGTAGCCGGCGGCGCGACCGGCGGCACATGGAAAAGCGACGGCGTTGAGCGGCACGAGGCCGTCAATATCGGCGAGACGACGGCCGTCTATCTCATCGTCGAGCCGAGAGGAGCCGCGAAATGAACAAACTGGCAAGACTTGCGCCGATGGCGTTCCTCGTCGCCTGTGCGACAGCGACTGCTGAGCCGCGCACAAAATCGCCGATGAATGCGACAGTGGAGCCATCGGCGGAAGTGACGCCGCCAACCTCGCGCGGAGGTAGCGTCTTGTTTCTGCTGGCGGCGATTTATGACTGGCCGGAAGGCGCCGAAGGCCGGCAAATTCTCGAAATCAACGTCGACCGCAGAGACGGCGAGCCCTATCAGGCGACAATCATTCGTTCAGGCCTCCTCGATGACTCGATCGCCTCGATCAAGGACGTGCTGACGCTCGGTAATGACGGCGAATGGTACGTCGTGCGCGCCGAACAATACCGCAAATGCTACCGCACCGGCATGTCCGAGTGGACAGCGCGCTCGTGCCCATAGGAACCAATTGATGCTCGCAATCGGCAATCTCCACGTCGCTGTCGGCGGACATGAAATCATCCGCGGATTGACGCTCGCCGTGCCGGCGGGCGAGGTGCACGCGATCATGGGGCCGAACGGCTCGGGCAAGTCGACGCTCTCTTACGCCGTCGCCGGTCGCGAGAATTACGAGGTGACCGCGGGCTCGGTGACGCTGGAGGGCGAGAGCATTCTCGGCCTCGATCCGAGCGCGCGCGCGGCCAAAGGATTGTTCCTGTCGTTCCAGCATCCGATGGAGATCCCCGGCGTCGCCACGATGAATTTCATCCGGACCGCGCTCAACGCGCAAAAGAAGGCGCGCGGCGAAGCCGAAGTGAGCGCCGCCGATTTCCTTAAAGCTATCCGCGCGAAAGCGAAAATCGTCGGGCTTTCGGACGAAAAGCTGAAGCGCCCGTTCAATGTCGGCTTTTCCGGCGGCGAGAAGAAGCGGATGGAGATGCTGCAGATGGCGATCTTCGAGCCGCGCTTTGCAATCATGGACGAAACCGATTCAGGGCTCGACATTGACGCGCTGAAAATGGTCGGCGACGTCGTCAATTCGCTGCGCGGGCCGAAACGCGGTTTCCTTGTCATCACGCACTATCAGCGGCTGCTCGATTACATTCGCCCGGATCGTGTGCATGTCCTCTCGAAGGGCCGCATCGTCAAATCCGGCGGGGCGGAGCTGGCGCTTGAACTCGAAAAGTCCGGCTACGAACAGTTTGAGGCGGCATGATGAGCCGTCCCGCGCTCACCGCCATGGAGACGGCGCTCGCGAAGAGGGCGGGCGGACTGTCGCGCGAGCGCGCGAAATTCTTTGAAGCGTTTGCGCAGTCCGGCGTTCCTCATCGCCGCATGGAGGCGTGGAAGTGGACGGATCTGCGTGCGGTCCTGCGCGACGACCTCGCTGGCGCCGCCGACAATGACGTCATCGCGCCTTCGGTCTTCGCCAATGTCGGGCCGTTCGAGATTACGGTGATGAACGGCGTCGCTGCGTGGGGTGCGGCGCCGATCGGCGTCGCCCTTGCAAGGGCGGATGCGCCGCTGTCGGCGCTCGCCGCCGATCATCCTCTTGCAAATCTTGCGGCGGCGTTCGCGGATGACGCGCTCTCGATCGGGATTTCGGGCGCCATCGCGCAGCCGATCCTCATTCGCCGCATCGCCGGCGCCGGGATCACACAGCAACGCGCCGTGGTGACGCTTGCGCCCGGCGCCGAGGCGACGATCATCGAGAGTTTTGACGGCGCCGGCGCGTTCTTTTCAAACAGCGTGACGGAATACCGGCTCGGCGAAGGCGCAATGCTCGCCCGGGTGATAGCGCAGAATGCCGGCGATGCGGGGATCGAGACCGCGTTTTCAACCGTGACGCTGGCGAAAGGCGCTGTAATTGATCAGACGGCGCTCGCCTTCGGCGGCAAGGCGGCGCGGCTCGAAACGCGCATCGCGCATGACGGGGCCGGCGCGCACGCATCCCTAAAAAGCGCAATTGCGACGACGGGCGCCCGCCACGCCGACGTGACCAGCCTCGTCCGCCACGACGCGGCAGGCTGCGAAACGCGTCAGTTGCACCGGTCGGCGGTCAAAGACCGCAGTCGCGGCGTCTTTCAGGGGAAATTCTTCGTTGCGCGCAGCGCGCAAAAGACCGACGCGCTGATGCGCGCCAGCGCGCTCCTCCTCTCCGATCAGGCGGAGGCAAACCATAAGCCGGAACTCGAAATCTACGCCGACGATGTCAAATGCGCGCATGGGTCGACGGCCGGCGCGCTTGATCCGAACGCGATATTCTACATGCGCCAGCGCGGGCTCTCCGAGCACGAGGCGCGCGCGCTCCTCATTGAGGCGTTTCTCGGCGAGGTTTTTGACGGCGTCATTCATGCCGGCCTTGAGCATATTTTGCGCGGGCGCGTCACTCGTTGGCTGGAGGGCGCATGACGAAGCCGCTCGACATTGCGGCGATCCGCGCCGAATTCCCGATCCTCACGCGCGAGGTTTATGGCAAGCCGCTCGTCTATCTCGACAATGCGGCCTCCGCGCAAAAGCCGCGCGCGGTGATCGGCGCCATGTGCGCGGCGATGGAGGGGAGCTACGCCAATGTCCATCGTGGGCTCCATGCGCTCGCGAACGAGACGACGGCGGCGTTCGAAGGCGCGCGCAAGACCGCCGCGAAATTCCTCAACGCCGCGTCGCCGGAGGAGATTGTCTTCACCGCCGGGGGCACGGACGCGATCAACCTCGTCGCGTCGAGTCTCGGTCAGGCGATCGGGGAGGGCGACGAGATCATCCTCTCGAAGATGGAGCACCACTCGAACATCGTTCCCTGGCACTTCCTGCGCGAGCGGAAAGGCGTCGTTCTCAAGTGGCTCGATATTTCGGATGACGGCGAGATCGATCCAAAGGCGTTCGAGAAGCTGATCACCGGGCGCACGAGGCTCGCTGCGCTGTCGCACATGTCGAATGTGCTGGGCGCGCCGTCGCCCGCGAAGGAGCTGTCGCGCATTGCACAGGAAGCGGGCGTCAAGATCCTTTTCGACGGATGCCAGGGCGCGGTGCACGGCAGGGTCGACGTTCAGGACATCGGCTGCGATTTTTACGTCGCGACAGGGCACAAGCTTTACGGCCCGACCGGCGTCGGCGTTCTATACGGGCGCCGCGACGTCCTGAAGTCGATGCCGCCCTTCCGCGGCGGCGGCGAAATGATCGAGGTCGTCGCCGAGGATTACGTCACCTATAATGATCCGCCGCACCGGTTCGAGGCGGGAACGCCGCCAATTCTCGATGCGATCGGATTGGCCGCCGCGCTTGAGTGGATGATGGCGACGGGCGTCGACGCAATCGCCGCCCATGAAGCGCGCCTTTCCGATCACGCGATGAGCGAACTCGGCAAACTCAATTTTGTGCGCCTCTACGGTCAGTCGCGCGTCAAGGCGCCGATCATCGCTTTCAATGTCGAGGGCGCGCATCCGCACGACGCCTCAACCATTCTTGACCGCGCCGGAATCGCCATTCGCGCCGGACACCATTGCGCGCAAGTCTTGATGAAGCGCCTTGGCGTTACGGCGACGGCGCGCGCGTCCTTCGCCGTCTACAACTCCCATGAAGATGTCGAAGCGCTGATCCGGGGCCTTCATAAGACGCACGAGCTACTTAGATAGGAAACGGCCATGCATGACGTCATAGACATAAAAGCCGAAGAGGAACGCCCGCAGGCGGCTGTCGCGGGCGCCGCCGCCATCCCGGCGGACGAGATGGCGCGCATCACCCACGATGTCGTGAAGGCGCTCAAGACTGTTTATGATCCCGAGATCCCGGTCGACATTTACGAACTCGGCCTCATCTACAAGGTGGACCTTTCGGACGAGCGGATGCTGACGGTGGAAATGACGCTGACCGCCCCCGGCTGTCCCGTCGCTGGCGAAATGCCGGGCTGGGTCGAGGGCGCGCTTCGCGGCATCGAAGGCGTCGAAGACGTCACGGTGGCCATGACCTTTGAGCCGCCATGGACGCCGGAGCGGATGTCGGACGAGGCGAAGTTGGAGTTGGGATATTTGTGATGGCGAGAAAACCAAGACCGAAAGTTGTAAAGCTGACCGACGCCGCTGCCGCGCGGATGCAGGAGATCATGGCCGGCGCCGGCGAGAATTTCATCGGCGTGCGCATTGGCGTCAAGAACGGCGGCTGCGCCGGCATGGAATATGAGATGAGTTACGCGACCGAGGCGAAGCCGCTCGAAGAAGTCGTCGAGGAGAACGGCGTCAAGGTGCTGATCGACCCGAAGGCGATCCTCTTCCTTATCGGGACGGAAATCGACTTCGTCACCGAAAAGCTTTCCTCGCGCTTCACCTTCCGCAATCCGAACCAGACTGACGCCTGCGGCTGCGGCGAGAGCGTGACGATCGTCCCGGCCAAGCTCGACGCCTGAAGTCGATTTGCACTTCGCCCGGTCCGCGCGCTATAGCCGGGTTCGAAGAGGAATCCGCCAATGGCGATGAAGAAGAAAAAAGGCCCGCCGCCGGCGTACGCCGAGGCGACCAAGGATCAGCGTTTCGCCGGAACGTTTGAAGTCTTTGTGCCGGTCGAAGGCCGCGTCAGGCCGCACAAGGTGCCGATGCAATTCGACAGCAAGCATGCGGCCGAAAGCTGGATATTCAGCCCCGAAGGCGAAGCTGAAATTGCGGGCATCCAGCGAGGCGCGGGGAAGTAAACAATCGACCCTCAACGGGCGATTGGTGTTGCGTCGGCGAGTCAACGAGCTAAGCTGGCCGCTCCACCGAGGTTGCCGTCATGGCTGTTCCCGCCAATTTTATCGTGCAGGCGAAGGAGCTGTTCGCGCCGTTCGGCGACATCCGCATTCGCAAGATGTTCGGCGGCGCCGGCGTCTATTGTGACGATCTCTTCTTCGCGATCATGGATGACGGCGCGATTTATTTCAAAGTCGACGACGAGACGCGCAAGGCGTTCGAGCGCCGCGGCCTCGCCCCCTTCACGTTCGAGATGAAAGACGGCGCGTCGGCGACAATGTCCTATTACAACGCGCCGGAAGAGATTTTCGACGACGAGGACGAACTGCGCCACTGGACGACGCTGGCGCTCGACGCGGCGCGCCGGATGGCGAAGTTCAAGAAAAAGCCGGCGAAGAAGGCGGCGAATCGTTAGGGCGAAGGCGGGCTTTCCTCCCCCGCTTGCGGGGGAGGTGTCGGCGAAGCCGACGGAGGGGGGCGGCCAAGCGGGGTCGCGGGCGCGCCCCCTCAGTCAGCCGCTTCGCGGCTGACAGCTCCCCCGCAAGCGGGGGAGCAAAGGCGGGCATTGGGGCCCTCACCCGCCCCCGAAGCTCTTCACCAAGCTTCCTGCGACGAGTCTCCAGCCGTCGATCAGCACGAAGAAGATCAGCTTGAACGGCAACGAGATGACGATCGGCGGCAGCATCATCATGCCCATCGCCATCAGGATCGATGAAATCACCATGTCGATGATCAGGAACGGGATGAAGATCATGAAGCCGATCTCGAACGCGCGGCGAAGCTCGGAGATCATGAAGGCGGGCGTCAAAATGTGGAGCGGCGTCGCCTCGGGCGTTTCGGCCTTTGTCTTGGCGAGATCGAAAAACAGCGCCAGATCTTTTTCGCGCGTCTGGCTCAGCATGAAGTCCTTCATCGGCGCGATGGCGGCCGGGAACGCCTGTTCGACCGGCATTTCCTCCTTGATCAATGGTCCGATGCCGGCGGAATAGGCTTCGCTGAATGTCGGCGCCATGACGAAAGCGGTGAGGAACAGCGCGAGCGACATGATGACGGGGTTCGGCGGGCTTTGCTGGACGCCGATCGCAGTCCGCAAGAGCGACAGCACGACGACGATCCGGATGAACGACGTCATCATGATGAGGATCGACGGCGCAAGGCTCAAGACGGTCAGCAGCATGACGAGTTGAACGATGCGTCCGGAGAATCCCTGGCCGTCGCTCATGTCGAGCGTCAGGGTCTGGGCGAGCGCGGGCGCCGGCGCAAAAAGCGCCGTGGCGATAATTGTCAACGCCGCGAGACGCCCGAACGAATTCATAATAGTCCGGCGGCGCGGAGCCGGCCGGCCTGATCGAATGGCGCGCGGCTGAAGAGATTGACCACAGGCGGGGAAATCTGGATCCGCCGCACCGGCTCGACGGCGACCGCTTCCAGCGGATCCGCCGTCGGCAGCGGTTCTCGCGCCGGGATCGCCCGCTCAATGACGGTGACGCGCGTCTGATCGAGAATGATTAGGTGCTCGCGCCCATCGCAGGCGATGATCGCCGCGCGGCGCTTGGGGTCAAGGCTCAAGGTTTCAACCAGCGCGAGCCGCCGCGCGCGCGACAGGGCGATCGATCCGTTCGCAAGGCCGAGTTTCTTCGCCGCGATCGCCGCAAGTCCGATCATGCCGATGACCGCAATCAACGCGAAGACGATGCGCGAAACGTCGATAAGCTCCATGGGGACGCCCTTTTCCGGAAGTTCCTCACCATGGATAGAATTGCGCGCCGGCGCTTAATGCGGGGTTAAGGTTAATTCCCGCCGCTGAAAAACGCCTCAACGCCGGCGAGATCAATCGCGCGTCCGCCGAAATCTTTTGTAAAGAATTGGAGATAGCGCCGCGTCAGATCCAGCAGGGCGTCGACGGCGGCGGCGTCAGAGGCGTAATGCGTGGCGCCGGGCGTCATTGTCGTTGAATGAAGTGAAAATGTGAGGATCGGCGTGGCGCTTCGTTCAAGGCTCCGCGTCAGCGAGACGAGTTCCTCAAAGCGCGCCTGCTCGCAGGAAAGGCGAAAGGGCGCCGTCAGTTGGCGCGGCACGCAGCGGCGGCGGTGGGTCAGCCCCGGCTCCCTGGTTTGTTTCAGAAAGTGCCGGCCGCCGCGCACCGTCAATGCGCCGCAGACAGGGGTCACATGGACGTCGCCCTTGTCCGTCTCGACCGTGAACGGATCATTAGACATGGCGGAAAAGTCAGGACCGCCGCGCGCCGAAAAGTCGAAGGCGGCCGAAGGGCTGAAATCATACTTGATTCCGACCTCGGCGAGCTCGCGATAGCATTCGCCGGTCACGCCATAGCGGCCGGCCCGGTGCGCGATCGGCATGAAACCGAACGCGCGTTCAAACGCGCCGGCGAGGGAGCGCAGTTTCGCCGCGTGAACCGCGGGCGGCAGATTGCCTTGCCAGGAATAATACTCCCCTTCGTACCCATTGATCGGCGGCGTGTTCCATTGATGAAGATGAAGCCCGAGGTCGGCGCGCCCTTCCTCGGCGAGGCGGCGAAAATAGCCGGCGCACTCGGCGTCGCTAAGGAGCGGGTAGGTGATGAAATAGAGCGGGCGGACGCCGAATTCTTCGCAGACTCTTTGCATGCGATCGATATCGGCGGGATGGGCGATCTTGTGCGCCGATGGAGAGAACGCGCTCCAGTCGAATTCTTCCTCCGTGTCGACGGTGAAGATGAGGCGAGGCTTCGCCCCGGCGCGCGGCGCGGACCGAAAGCGCACGCCGGCGCGCGCCTTCCCGCGCTCTGCGATCTCCGCATAGATCGCCGACAGCCCGCGCGAGGTTTCGTCCCACGAATGGGCCTCCGCATGCGCGCGCGTCGCCTTTCGATCCGCGCGGGCGACGACGTCTGTGATCGCCGCGGCGAACGCATCGCCAGTCCGCTCACGGACGATGCGTCCGGCGGCGGGCGTTGATATGACTTCGGACGAGCCGCCGGCGTCAGCGGCGACCGCCGGCGCGCCGCACGCCATCGATTCGAGAAGGACGTTCGGCCAGCCTTCGCGTGTCGACGCGAGGACGAGCGCGTCAGCCGCGTTGTAGATTTCGACGAGCCCCTCATGTGCGACTTGTCCGAGAAAACGGACCCGGCCCTCGACGCCGAGACTCTTCGCCAGCGACCTCAATTTCGCGCCGTCTGGCCCGTCGCCGGCGATCAGGAGCGTCGCGCCTTGGATCTTTTCGATCGCGCGGATGGCGACATCGTGGCCCTTGCGGTCGGTCAGGCTTCCGACCGAGGCGACAACGAGGTCGGCGAGGCCCATTCTTCGGCGGATTGCTATGCGATCAAGCGGGCGGAAGCGTTCGAGGTCGACTCCGTTCCTCAGCACCGTGATTTTTTCAGCGGGAGCGCCGAGGCGGACGAGGTCGGTCTTCAGCGCCGCGGCGACGGCGACCACGGCGTCCGCGCGCCGCACGGCGTCGATGATCATGTCGCGCTGGCGCGGATAGGTCGGAAACAGCGTCACGTCGCTGCCTCGCGCGGTCAGGACGACCGGTTTGCCGAGTTTTCGCGCGACCCGCACCGCCGCGACACCGTCCGGGTAAAGATAATGGGCGTCGATGAGATCGAAATCGAAACCCTGCGCCAGCGCCTTGCGCGCTTCGCGTTCAAACGCTCGTGCGAGCGCTGCCGGTGCGTAATTCATGCCGACGCGCGGCGGCAGAAAATACCGCGGGTGAACGATGTCGATGTCGCGCCGACGCTCCGATCCCGGAGCGCCCGCATAGCGCGAATAGGCGCCGAAGATTTTCGCGGTGAAGGGAAACCACGGCACGGGCGCGACGACGCGCGCCTCACCGCCTGAAAAGTCGCGCCAGGCCGCCAGGCGATTTTCGACGAAGATTCCATGCTGCGGCGCAGCAGCATTTGGATAGAGCGTTGTTAACGTTAGGAGCTTCATTGGCTGAATTTACTGGAATTTTCCGCGCTACAGCGCCAGAATCGTCCTATGCTGTTAGTCCGACTTGGCCTGATCCTTCGAATTTGTCAGTATCCGTTAGGTTTTTTTTGGGGGTCTATAGCGTCATCTTCAGTTGTGTACCGGAAGCGAGGCGTAATGACTCACCTGACACCGAACGCCAAGGCGATTGGCGAATTCCGATCTGCCTCAGCCCGCCCGCTGCCGCTGCCTGTCTGTTGGGCGGTTTGGATCGGCCTTACGGCGGCGCTTTGGCTGATCATTCTCCGGGCGATCGCCTTTTTCGCCCTATAGGGGTAGTTGCCGACCTCCAGTTGACTTGTTCAACTTATGGTTGAGAGTCGACATTTTTTTTCGCAAAAAATCATTGGCTTACGGCCGTTAACTCTATTGATGCCGCTTTAATTGTTCGTTAGGCACTAATCTCGCTTTGCAACCTCCAGTTTGTGTCAGCATGGCACAGACAGTTGGCATGGTTTGTTGCGCTGCGGTATAAGTTGTGTTGGATGCGATTTTTGGGGGACTTGGGTCGGTGGAAGTCCAGGCAGCACTTATCGCTGCAGGCGCTGTAGCCTTTTTGATGGCTGGTGCGTTTGCGCCTCAGTTCGTCCGTCGCGTCGGCGACGATGTTTTCTTGAACGCCATCGGCGACCCCAAAAAGCCGGATGAGTCGGCATCCGGGCGAGTCGATATCAATTCGATTTCGAGGGAAGAACTCGCCAAAGGCGCGGCGACGCGCGCTCCGGGCGTTTTGCAGTTCTTCAAGCGCGCATTCGACATTCTGGCGGCAGTGGCGCTTCTTGTCTTCTTCTCGCCGTTGCTCATCCTCACCGCGATCTCCATCAAGATCGATTCCAAAGGGCCGGCGCTTTATCGGCAGCGCCGCGTCGGCCTCGACGGCGCCGAATTCGAAATCTACAAATTCCGCTCGATGCGCGAGGACGCCGAAAAAAGCGGCGCGCGCTGGGCCGCCGCGAATGACGACCGCATCACGCGTGTCGGAAGATTTATCCGCCGTACACGGATCGATGAAATTCCGCAGGCGATCAACATCCTGAAGGGCGAGATGAGCTTTGTCGGTCCGCGTCCGGAGCGTCCTGAATTCGTTCGCATGTTGGAGCAGGAGATTCCGCATTATCGGGAGCGCCACATCGTCAAGCCGGGCATCACGGGCTGGGCGCAGGTGCGTCATGAATACACCGCCTCGATCGAAGGCGCCCGCGACAAGCTCGCCTACGATCTTTTCTACATCAAGCATTTCTCGCCGCTGCTCGATGTCCTCATTGTGCTGATGACGGTCCGCGTCGCGCTCTTGGGGATCGGCAGCCGCTGACGAAGGATGTCGACGGAGCCCATGGCAGACCGCCCCCATCGGAAATCGACGATCCGTCGCTGGGCGATCGGCCTTGCGGTCCCCGCGGCGTTCGGCGCGGCGATCGCCTTTGTCGCGCTGACGGACGCGGGCGACCTCAACAACGAAGCCGCATACGCAGCGTTGTCCGCGGGCGAGGCGCGCGCGCTCGGCGCGCGCTGGCGAATGAGCCGCGATGCGGCGCAGGGCGTTCAATATGCGCAAGCGCTTCTTGCCGCCGGCCTTTATGACGAGTTGCTGACCGCGATCAGCGAGCGCGGCCTGTTCCGAAACGATGCGGCGGCGGCGCAGCTGTTCCGTGCTGAAGCGACCTTGCGTCAAGGTCGCTTCGACGAGACGATCGCCGCCAGCGGTGACGGCTCGGCGTTCGACAATCCCTATCTTTCTTTCGCCAGGGCGCGGGCCGCCTACGGGCTGACCAGCGACGCAGATGACGCGGACGCGGATCTTGCGCGCGCGCTGCGCGGCCCCGTAGCGTTGACAAAGGAAGCATGGCTGTTCCGGGCGCGCCTTGCGCTTGACGCCAATGATCTTGAAACGGCGGAAGCTGCGGCGCGCCGGGCGATCGAGGCGGGCGCCGACGCCCGTGCGGCCGAAGCTGTCGGTATCGAGCGGTTAATTCGCGAGAATGCGCTTGACCGCGCGGCAGCGCTGCTTTCGGCGCGTGGAAAGTCCGGTCGCAGGGCCGCTGGCGGCCTCCTGCGCGATGACGCCCGGCTCGGCGCGATGATCGCGCTGAGATCTGGCGACGCGCGCGCGGCGGTTCGCTTCTCAGACGAAGGCCGTCTTGCCGCATCGACGCAAACGAATGATCGGCTGCTGGCGGCGCTCGCCAAATGGCGCAATGGCGATCTGGCGCAGGCCTATTCGCTGGTGAGCGGCGTTCTCGCGTCTTCGCCTGACAATTGGATGGCGATCGATCTTGGCGCAGCGATCGCGCGCGATGTCGGCCGCGAGGATGACGCCGCAAGCCTCATCGCACGGCTTGCCCAAAGAAAGCCGGCGCTTGCTCTATTTCGCGCCGAAAGCGATGGCGCGCCCGCTGAAGACATAGATGGCGCCTTCAGGCGCGTTTCGTCGCTAAAGGACGATTTGTCTTCAGGCGGCGTCGCCGCCGCGCTTCTCGGGGGCGATGGCGAACTGCCGGCGTCGCTTACTGAACCGGGCGTCGGTCCGCGCCGGATTGCCGCGCTCGCCAAAGCGATTAGCGACGAGGATGCGCGCGCCATGCGCAAAGGCGCTGAAGAGATCGTGGCGGAACAAGCCGGCGCCATCGCGCTGACGCTCGCCGGCGAAGCCTTCCGCCGGGTCGGCGATTTTGACCGGGCCGACGACGCCTTCGGGCGCGCCTCGGCCGGCGCGCCGAATTTTTTCCGGCCGGTTGTTGCGCGGTCAAGGCTCTTTGCGGATCAGGGCAATCGGCCAGCCGCTATCGGCCTCTTACGGGAATTCCTGGCCGAAAATCCGGCAAGCGATGAAGCGCGCCTGGCGATGGCGATTCTGGAAACGGAAGGCGGCGCAGCGCGCGCGGCGGCGGCGAGTTTTGCCGCGGTCGCGCCTCACATCGTCTTTGCGAACGAAGAGTCCGCTCGCCTTTATGCTCGCGCCGCCGACGCCTCCGGTCCTGCTGCGCGGCGCCGGATGCTCGCTGGCGCCATGGCGTCGTCACCCTCGCACCGGATCCTCGGGCAAGTCTATGCGGCGATCGGTGAAGATGATCGCGCCGCCGCCGCTTTCAGGCTCGCGCTGATCGCTGAACCGACCGATTCGGCCCTGCCGGCCCTTTATGAAGCCGTCATGCATGGGCTTGGACGCGACGAACAGGCGGCGGCGCTATTATCGGAAATCGTCAAACGCCATCCAGAGGCTGCGGCGGCGCGAGTCGCGCTCGCGGGGATCGAAGCGGTCGACGCCTCAGACCCGGCGCGGTTCTAGGTTAAAAATGGTTAAAAGGCCGCGCAAGGAAGCCCCGCACGGCATGGCAAAGGAATTGCTAGGCGTCTAGGGTATCGGCGATTCGCGGTTCAACCGCCGCGAGCGGACCTGAAATGGAAAGAACGAGGTTAATCCAGATGTTTATCCGCACTTTCGCCGCCGCTCTTTGTGCGATGGTTCTCGCCAGCTGCGCTTCTGGCGATGTCATGAGTTCCGAACAATTGCGCGCGTCGCCGGAAAGCGTCGCCGCGTCGTCATCGACCGCGATATCGCCTGACTATTTGATCGGGCCGCTCGACCAGCTTGAAGTCTTTGTCTGGCGCGCGCCGGAATTGTCGACGAAAGTCACCGTCCGCCCCGACGGGCGCATTTCGACGCCGCTTGTCGAAGACATGGTCGCCGCCGGCAAGACGCCGACGCAGCTCGCCAAGGATCTCGAGCGCTCACTCGGCCAATATGTGAAGTCGCCGCAAGTGTCGGTGATCGTCTCGAATTTCACGTCGACGTTTGATCAGCAGGTGCGGGTTCTCGGCGAAGCGCAAAAACCGATCGCGCTGCCGTACCAGGCAGGCATGACCGTGCTTGACGTCATGGTCGCCGTTGGCGGCCTCACCGAATTTGCAGCCGGCAACAAGTCTGTTCTGATCCGCGGCAAGGGAGAAGAGCGCCAGTCCTACCGGCTCCGCCTCGACGACCTTCTGCGCAAGGGAAACATTTCCGCAAACGTCCCCGTCCTTCCAGGCGACGTTATCCTGATCCCGGAGAGCATGTTCTAGCTCGGGATTGCTTTTCGGGCGCCTCTCCCCAGAGGCGTCCGACCATCAAGTGGTGTTGGGGGATGGTGAGTAGTTTTGATATTGCCGACCTGCCGCGGCCGATCATCCGCTACGGCGTCGGAATCTGGCGTCGCCGGTGGACGGTCGCCGCGGTGACCTGGGCGGCCGCGCTTATCGGCTGGTTCGCGCTTTGGCTTGTTCCCGACAAATATGAGTCGCGCGCGCAAGTTTATGTGCAGACAGAGACCGTTCTTGATCCGGTGATGAACGGCGTCACGGCGCGGCCGAACTACGAAAAGCGCGTCGAAGTCATCAAGCTCCAGCTGCTGACGCGTCCCAATGTCGAAGAGATCATCTACCGCTCCGGCCTCGACAAGGAAGTGAAGACGACCAATCCGCGCGAAAAACGCGCGCAGATGGAGCAGCTGATCGACTGGGTCGCCGGTGAAATCACGATCACCAGCCCGCAAGAGATGTATTTCGTCATCAACTACAAGAATTCCGACCCGGCGATTTCCCGCAATGTTGTCGACGCCGCGCTGAATTTGCTGATCGAGCAGGATCTCGGCGCGAGTCTCACCGAGAATGAAGAGGCGCGCAAACGGATCGACGCGGAGATCAAGGCCTTCGACGAGCGCCTTACGGCCAAGGAGCAGGAAGTCGCCGTGTTCCGCCGCCAGCACGCCGAGGAGCTTGCGCTGACGGAGGGCAATGATCGCCGCCGCGACTTGATGGAATCCGAACTTTCGCGCGTTACGGACGAACTTGCGAGCGCCGAGCGCCGCGTCTCCACCGCGCGCAGCATCCTTGCGCAGACGGAATCGACGACCGGCGGCTCCGAACTCGACAAGCTTATGGTCGAACTCGCAACGCTTAGAAGTCAGTATCAGGAGAATTACCCGGATATCCAGGCGCTGAAAGCCCGCATCGAACAATTGCAGGCGGGCAGCTCAAGCGCGCTGCCGTCAAATCCGGAATACAAACGGCTCGTTTCGGAGCTGCGCGCCGCGCAGGACATCGTCGGCGGCCTTCAGGATCGCCAGAAGCGGCTGCGCGCCGATCTCGATTCGCTCGCCTTCACGATCGGCCAGGCGCCGCGCGTCGTCGCCGACCTTCAGCGGATCGAACGCGACTATGAGCAGACGCGCAAAAATTACGAAGAGCTGATCGAGCGGCGCGACCGCCTGTCGATCACCGCCAATCTCGGCGCCGGCAGCCAGGGCGTCGAGTACAAGGTGTTCGAGCGCCCGCAGGTGTCGCTCATCCCAGCGTCCCAGCAATTCCGCATTCTGCTGATCTCCGGCGTCTCGCTTTTGGCGCTCGGCGCCGGGATCGCCGCCGCGCTCATCCTCACCTGGATGCAAAAGACCTTCACCCAGTCGTCCGAACTGCAGGCGGCTTTCGGTCTGCCTGTCCTCGGCGCGCTTTCCGAGATCAGGTCCGAGACAGTCATCAATGAAAGAAAGCGCGACATTCGCCGCCTCGCTGGCGCCGCAGCGGCGCTCGCGGCGGTCGCCGCCTTCTATGTTTACTGGGAGGTCGTTCGCCTTCCGTCGGTCGCTCTCGACGGCGCCGCAACTGCATCAATTGACGAAGTGTTCGCCGAAACGGCGGCCAGACTTCGATAGGAATGGATCAAAATGGGATTGATCGAACGAGCAATCGGCGGAGCGGCCGCCAACGAAGCCAAGGCGGCGACCGACAAGATCGCCATCCTCGGCGAAGGCCATCCGTTTGAACTTAATTACGCATTGCTGCGGTCGAAAGGCGTTTTCACGCCGACCGCCCGCGAGGAGGCGCAGGCCTATGAGCTGCGCGCCATCAAGCGCCGGCTTCTTCGGCGCATCGGCTTCCTTCAGCGCGCCGGACGCGACCGCCGCCAGCTGCAGGGCGCCGGACGCAACCGCAACATCATTCTGTGCACCTCGACCCGGCCAGGCGAGGGCAAATCTTTCGCCGCGGTCAATCTCGCCGTCAGCTATGCGCTGGAAGAAGGAATCCCTGTCATCCTGATCGACGGTGACCCGGCGCGGCCGCGCGTCAGGTCCTATTTCGATCTTCCGGCGGCGAAGGGGCTGACCGACGTCATCAAGGACGCGACGCCCTCGCTTAGCAGCGTCGCTCATCGCGCCGTCGGCGTCCCGCTCACGGTCATCGGCGAAGGGTCGCGGACGGCGAACGCGACCGATCTCTTCGGCTCGCTTGAAGCAAAGCGCTTCTTTTCCAGCCTTTCGGCCCAGGCGCCGGATGGGCTCATCATCATCGACGCGCCGCCGATGCTGGCGACCACCGAGACGATCGCGCTCGCCCGCCATGCCGACGAGGTGGTGTTCGTCGTCGAAGCCGATTCGACGCCGCAGCCGGCGATCGCCTCGGCGCTCGACGAGCTGCTGGAGCTCAATCCGAATGTCAGCCTCCTTCTCAACAGATGTCTGGTGCCGGCGGGCGGCTCACATTATGCCGCTTACGAGTACTACGAAAAACGCGCCGCGAGCGACGGGGACATGCCGACCGTCGAGCGGGACAGGGGATAAACCATGAGCCTTGATCGGGAAAAACTTCTGAAGCCGCTACCGAAAAACATGAAGCGCGCGCTGCTTGCGACCGCATCAGTCGTCGTCGCGAGCCACGCGATCGCCTTCGCCCAGGAACAGGACACCGGCCCGCAGGCGCCCCTGCGGTTCCGCAACGACTATTTCGGTTACGGCCTCGCGGTCGGACCGCGCGTTTCGTATACGGACAATATCAGCCTATCCAGCGGGCCGACGCCGCTTCAGCCATTTTCCGTTCGCGATGACGAATTGGCGTTTTCAATCGCGTCAAACGGCAGCGCGATCTACTCTAATAACCGCATCACCGGCATCATCGACGGAAGCCTGGATGTCTCCTACCTGACTGATCAGGCGGAAGTCGTCGCAAGCCAGGATGTCGGCGCGGCGGGCACGGTGACGCTTGCGGACAATTTTCTTTATTTCGACGTCGCCGGATCGACGTCCCGCCAGCTCGCCGGCGAAAACGCCCGCTTTTCGCAGAATGTGAACGCGGGCCGAAGCCAGCGCGTCAACGTCCACAATTTCGCGCTGAGCCCCTATGTCAACCACCGGTTCCCGAACGGCTCGGCGGCCGAATTGCGCTACCGTTTTAGCCAGGTCTTCATTGACAATAACCGCGTCAACCAGTTCGGTTCGACGATCGACGGCAACACGCGCACGCAGGAAGTGGTCGCTTCCTACAACACGGGCAACGCCATCGACCGCATCCAGGTCGGCCTGACCGCCTATGGCAACAAGACCCGCGATTACGGATCGAGCGTGCTGCAGGATTATGAGTACAAGCAGGGGACGCTGGAAGGCGACGCGCAGGTCGAGCTGACCGAGCGCTTCGCCGTCACCGGCGCCATCGGCTATGACGATGTGAACACGACGGCTCCCGCGACATTCATCCCGGAAGATCAGCTGACTGGGCTCTACTGGCGCGCCGGCTTCCGCGCCAAGCCGGGCCGCAAGACCGATGTCCGCCTTGAATACGGCCGCAGGTATGACGACGATTTTATCAATGCGCGCGTCCGGTACGACCTCTCTGAGCGAGTGACTTTCGCGGCGAGCGCAGGGCGCTCGTTCCAAACCCGAGCGCAGGCGGTCTCGACCCAGTTTGAAGCGTTGCAGCGCCGCACGCTCGATTTCGTACAGGACCTGCGCGACGGCAATATCGGCGATGCTGCCGATGTCATCGACGCGTTGACCCGCTCGACCCGCACGCGCGTCACCGCCCAGCAGATCGGTCTTGGAATCTCGAATGACGCCAACGCGCAATTGTCCGGCGATTTCGGCCGGACGGTCGTTAACGCCTACGGCAATTACCAGGACACGGATTACGGTTTCCGCAGCATCAAGACCTTCGGCGGCGGTTTGAGCGCCGAACGCGAATTGTCACGGCGGATGACCGGCTATCTCGGCGTCTTCTATCGGCATGTCGATTCAACCTCCGATCTGACGATCTGCCAGGCCAATCCCGAATTGTTCGGCTTTGACATCACCATTCCCGGATTCGACCCGATCGCCGCCTGCGCCAGCCTCGTCAGTTTTGAGGGGAAAACAAATACGGTCGGCGGCCGCATCGGCGTCGCCTATCGGCTGTACCAAAACGTGTCGGCTTTCGGGGAGTACGCCCACACGGAACGATTCTCGCAGAACGTGGAACTTGAGTACGGAGAAAACACAGCGACCGTCGGGGTCCAGGTCGAATTCTGACGACACTGGACCAGGGGCGGGCGGAAGATTGGTAAATGTACGAAGAGTTCTTCAGCTTCCAAGGCTCGCCGTTCCGGCTCGCTCCTGATCCGAAATTTTTTTTCGGGTCGAAGAGCCACAACAAGGCGATGGCGTATCTTCACTACGGCCTTCGGCAGGCTGAGGGGTTCATCGTCATCACCGGCGAGATCGGGGCGGGGAAGTCGATCCTGATCGGTCATCTTCTCGATCAGCTTGACCGGTCGAACATCCTTGCGGCGAACCTCGTCACCCCGAACCTGTCGCCTGAAGACCTGTTGTCGCAGATCTTGTCGGCGTTCCGGATCGAGCCCGCCGCAAAGGGCCGCAGCGCCGAGATCGAGGCGTTTGAGGATTTCCTTTTCGATCAGATGAATCACGGAAGGCGCGTCCTCCTGGTCGTCGACGAAGCGCAGAACCTGCCGTTGAAGACGCTTGAGGAGCTGCGCGTCCTGTCCAATCTCAACTACGAGGGAACGCCGCTCTTCCAGGTGTTCCTCGTCGGCCAGCCCGATTTTCGGGAAACGATGGCGCGATCCGACATGGAGCAGCTGCGCCAGCGCGTCATTGCGACTTATCACCTTGAGCCGATGTCGCGCGAGGACACTGAGAAATACATTGAACATCGCTTGAAGCAGGTCGGCTGGGACGGCGATCCGACATTCGCCAACGACGCCTACGCCGCCATTCACGCGGCGACCGGCGGCGTGCCGCGCAAGATCCACAAGCTTTGCAACCGCGCGCTCCTCTACTGTTCTGTTGAGAAACTTCACAAGGCGGACGGCGCGGTCATCGCCGCCGTGCTGGCCGATCTCGCCGCCGAGCAATCGGCGACGGCGCCGGAAGATCGCGACGGCGAAAAACTTGACTTCGACGCCAAGGCCGCCGCTGACGCCGCGAAAGTCGCGCTTGGGCCGCCGCCGCTCGTCAACGAGGCGCGTCCGATCCGCGCGCGGACGGTCAAGCCGATCCATGTCGGGGCCGAGCATGTGGAAATGCACATGGCGCCGACTTTCATACAGGCGTCGCCGACGCTAGAACCCGCCAGGACCGCGAATGAGGGGCCGGTTATGACCATGGAGAAGCCCGGCGCGGCGCCGGAAACGGCGACAGCGCCGAGTGAGGCGAACGCCGCTCTTTCCGCCGATTCGACCAGCGTGTTCGATCGTCTGCGTGGAGCAAAAAAATCGCCGAAAGCCGCCAAGACGGCCGCGCCGGAGGCGCCGGTCGCGCCCCTCTTTGCGTCCATTGAAGAACCAAAGCCGGCGACTGACGCGCCGCCGCCGCGATCGGCGACGCTCGACGAAGTCGCGGACGCGATCGCCGCCGCGCGCCCGTCGAGACAATCGCTTGACAGTGTTGATGACGCTGAATTCCGCGAAGTCGCCGCCGAGCCGGAAGAAGCCGCGGAAACCGGCGACGGCCCGGAAGCCGAAGAGCCGCCAGTCGCCGCAATCGAAGGCGAGGGATGGAAAAAATCCGTCGTCATGTCGATCAATGATACGCGCGAGGAGCTGAAGCGCGCGCATGACAGCGTGGCGCGCCTGCGCCGGCAATTGACCGAGATCGACCGTCGCCGTCGCAAACGGCGCGTTCAGATCGCCGCCAGTCTCGATCGCGCCGAGTCGCTGCTGAACGACTTTCAGAACACCTGGCGCTAGGCGCCTCGGCCATCGCTGATATGACGGGATCAAAGACATTGTCCGCATCGGGGGCGGGAGGGGCGCCCCGGTTCGCCATGTCTGTCGATGTCGAGGATTATTTTCAGGTCTGGGCGTTTTCGAGCGTCATCGATCGCGCGTCCTGGGACCGCTATGAACTGCGCGTCGAAGGCGTTACGCGCCGGATTCTCGATCTCTTTGACCGACGCGGCGCCAAGGCGACATTCTTCACGCTCGGCTGGGTCGCCGAACGCGCGCCCGCGCTCGTTCGCGATATTGTCGCGCGCGGGCACGAACTCGCCAGCCACGGCTACGACCACACGAAAGTCTTTGATCAGACGCCGGACGAATTCCGGGCGGATATCATCAGGACGAAGCGCATTCTCGAGGATCTCGGCGGCGCGGGTGTTTCGGGCTTTCGCGCGGCCGGCTTTTCGATCGATTCCCGAACGCCCTGGGCGCACGACATACTCGGCGAAACCGGCCATCTCTATTCGTCGAGCAGCCACCCGATCAGGCATGACCATTATGGCGATCCGAAAGCGCCAAGATCGTCCCATCGCGCCGGCGCGATCCTTGAGGCGCCGGTCGCGACGACGGAAATCTTCGGCAGGCGGATTTCCTGCGCCGGCGGCGGTTGGTTTCGCGCCGCGCCCTATCTCATGACAGCGCCGTTGATCCGGCGCGCGTCGCGGACGATCGACGGTCCGACGATTTTCTATTTCCATCCCTGGGAAATCGATGCAGACCAGCCGCGCGTCGCCAGCGCGCCGGCGAAATCGAAATTCCGGCATTATCTGAACCTGGCCAAAATGGAGCGAAAGCTTGACCGCCTGCTGACGGATTTTTCCTGGGGTCGGATCGATGACGCCCTTGGACTTCGGACGATGAAGGATAGGGCCGCGTGAAGGATAACGCTGTGGTTCGGGTCGACGCGCTCGAAGAGAAGATGCGCGGCGAGTGGATCGACTTTATCGAGACTCATGCCGGCGCGACCTTGTTCCACGATTTGCGCTGGCTCGACGCCGTCAGAACCGCTTATGGCTACCGGCAATTCAATCTGATCGCCAGAAGAGGGGGCGCCGTCACCGGCGTCCTCCCGTTGACGCTTGTCGCATCGCCGTTGCTTGGACGGTCGCTGATCTCGACCGCCTTCGCCATCGGCGGCGGCATTGTCGCGGTCGATGATGAATCCGTTCGCGCCCTCGGCGCACGCGCGCTCGACCTCGGGCGCAAGCACTCCGTCAAATATGTCGAACTTCGCGGCGGCCCGCCGCCCGGCGAGGGCTACCAGGAAAAGACCGGCGTCTATGCGTCGTTCGCCAAGGAAATGCCGGCGGACCCAGAAGCGATCCGCCAATGGCTGCCGCGCAATCGCCGGGCCGAGGTGAAAAAGGCGCTTCGCATCGACGAGCCGAACGAAAACTCATTCAGGACCTCGCGACGCGTCAGAGATTTCTACAAAGTCTACGCGCCGGCGCTTCGCAATCTCGGCACGCCCGTGATGCCGAAAAAATTCCTGACGACGCTCAAGGTGAATTTCGGCGATGATGTCGACATCGGCCTTGTCGAGCATCATGGGGAGCCGATCGCCGGGCTCTTTTCGTTCTGGCGTAAGGACCGCGTGATGCCCTATTATATCGGCGCCGATGCGAAGGCGCGCGACATCAGGGCCTATGATTATCTCTACTACACGTTGATGCGGCGCGCGGTGCAGCGCGGCGTCAGGATTTTCGATTTTGGGCGCAGCAAGGTCGGCTCTTCGCATTTCGACACCAAATCCTACTGGGGGTTCGAACCAACGCCGCTCGTCTATCATGTGGCGCTCGTGAAGGCGAAAGAACTGCCGAACGTCAATCCGAACAATCCGAAGTTTGAACGTTTCGTCGCGCTGTGGAAGAAGCTGCCGCTGCCCGTCGCCAATTTGATCGGGCCCATCGTCGCGCGGAATTTCCCGTGACCGCGGGCCATCTTCTCTACCTCGCGCACCGCATTCCCTTCCCGCCGAACAAGGGCGACAAGATCCGGTCCTGGCGCACGCTCGAACATCTTGCGCGCCGCTTTCGCGTGCACCTTGGCGCCTTTGTCGACGATGCGGATGATTTTCAGCATGAAGAGCATCTGAAAGGCGTTTGCGAAACCGTCGCGCTGGTTCCACTCGACCGCAATATGGCGACGACGCGGAGCGTCGTCGGATTTTTAACGGGCGAGGCGTTGACGCTGCCGTTTTACCGCGACGCGCGCATGAAATCGGCTGTCGCCGCCGCGCGTTCAAAGGGGCTCGTCGCCGAAATGGCGTTTTCCTCGTCGATGGCGCAATATCTGGCGCAAAAGGCGACGGCGCCGCGCATCGTCGATCTGTGCGACGCCGACAGCGCAAAATGGGCTGAATACGCCCGGCGCAAGGGATGGCCGATGAGCGCCGTTTATGCGCGCGAGGGTCGAACGCTCGCGGAGGCTGAAACGAAAATCATCAATTGGGCGGAGGCGACATTCGCGATCAGCGAGGAAGAGGCGGATCTCCTCGGCAGCCGCGACGGCGTCTCGAAAGAAGTCGCCTGGTTCTGTAACGGCGTCGATATCGACTATTTCAAGCCGACGGCGCCCGGCGAGCAACGATGCGACGCGGTGTTCGTCGGCGCGATGGATTACTGGGCGAATGTCGATGCGGCGCTCTGGTTCCTGAATGAAATCTGGCCAGGCGTTCGCGCCGAAAGACCGGACGCGCGTTTTGCGATCGTCGGCTCCAATCCCGCAGCGGAGATCATGGGGCGGGGCGGCCGCGACGGCGTCACCGTGACGGGCCGCGTCGCGGACGTCCGACCTTTTGTCGCGGGGGCGAGGGTCGTCGTTGCGCCGATGCGAATTGCGCGCGGCGTTCAAAATAAGGTGCTCGAAGCGATGGCGATGGGCAAAGCGGTGGTGACGACGCCGGCGGGATTGGAAGGAATCGACGCGACCATGGGCGCCGAAGCGATCGCGGTCGCGTCGCCCGACTCATTCGTGCGCGAGGTCTTACGGCTGATCGAAGACAAGAGCGCCGCCGAGACGATCGGCGCGGCGGCGCGCGCCAGGATTCTCGCCGATTATGAATGGCCGACGCAGCTTGCGCGGCTGGATGCGACGCTCAGCCGGCTGATCGCCGCGCCTTTGAGCTAGATTTTCCGCATTCCGTCGCTGGCAAATCGCGCGGCAGGGCGAGGGCGGTCGTCGACATCGAAGCTGAAAATGTCGGGACGCGCATAGTGCCCGGCGATGTCGCAGGCGGCCTTTGCGGCGCGGACCACGTCGAGAGAGCCCTCCGCGTACAAAATCGTTTCGCCGTCGATCGGCCCGGCGATGATTTCGCCGCGCGGATCGATGATGGCGGACTGTCCCGTATGCTCCCAGACGCCGAGCGGCTTCCAGCGGTCGGGGATATGGCGCGCGAGCCTCAGCCCGGCGGCGCAGATGACATAGGCGGCGGCCTGACTGGCGAAGGCGCGTGAAAGGAGATGCTGGCGCGCCCAGCAATATTCCTCCTTGCGCGGAATCTTCTCCCAGCCGGGCCACAGCGCGCAATGGATCTGCGTTCCTTGCGCGGCGAGTGCGTATCCTGGAAGCATCATCTGATGCTCCCAGCAATTCAGGGCGCTGATCTTCGCATAATCCCGCTGATGAGATTTAAGGCCGACGCCGTCGCCGTCGCCCCAGATGATCCGCTCGGCGTGCGTTGGCTTGAGCTTGCGGTGGCGACCGAGAATGTCGCCGTCGCGGCCGATCGTCAGCGCCGTGCAATAGGCGGCGCCGTGCGTCGATGGGTCTTTTTCCGCGATCCCGATAACGACATCGACGCCGGCCTCGCGCGCCGCGTCGCAAAGCGCAGAAGTCTCGGGGCCGCCGATGATGACGGCGTTTTCGAGATAGACGGCGCTCGCTTCCCAGGTGAGATCTTGAACCGCGCCCTCAACCCAGAAGGGATAGCCCGGGAGCCAGGTCTCGCCGAACGCCACGATGTCAGCGCCGTTCCGCGCCGCCTCGGCGATCAGGCCGCACGCTTTTTCGGTCGACGCGGCCTTGTCGAACAAGACCGGCGCTGCTTGCGCGGCCGCCATCTTGAAGGTCTGCTTCATCCTTGAACCTGCTCATGAAACCGCCGGCACGACCTTTTTGTGTTGCGTTGCGGTATAAATTTCGGCTCCGTCTGTTGCCCATCCGCCGCTTCCTTTCGGCAGGGACGGCGCCTAAACTGCGCAGCATCGAACTTGGGGTCAACGGGGGTTGGCATGACCAGAATTCTACTGCCGCTGGCGGTGATCGCGCTTTTGCTTCTGACGCCGCTTTTCGGCGCCGAGACGTCGGAAGTCGGGGGCATAGTGAAGCCGAACACGGTCACCGGCATGGACTATGTCGGCGACACGCTGAAATGCTGGACGACCGGAAATTTTTCGCTCGCGGGCGATTGCGCGCCGGAAGCCGGCAATCTTGGTCTGGCGATTTTCGCGGCGGTTTTCGTTTCGGCGGTCGCGGCAGCGCTTGGCGTCCTTGGACTCTTTCCGTTCGTCGGCAGGCTGACGAGCGCGATCACGACATTGGCGGGCGTCGTCGTGATCGCCGGCGTCGGTTTTTATATCCTTACAAATCTCGGCGGCGAAAATGGCGGCGGGGTTCAATGGGGCTCTTACCTTGCCGGCGGCGGGGGGCTGTTGACCCTCATTTCCGGCCTTTCAGGGATGCGCGGCAGATAGAACAAAATGGCCGCGCCACTCCCCGTTTTCGGGAGGAAACGGGAAGCGCCGCTCGCGCCAATCGGCTTGCGGGCGGCGCTTTTTTATTGCCGCGCGAGCCTGGCGCCGCGGTGATCGCTTCGCCAAAAACCAAGCGTTAACAGCCATTAATGGGAGCTAAAGGGCTCCAATTGTCGCTTTGCAGGCGCATTCCGCCGAAATCGCGCCTTCTTGTCGTTGCAAAGCAATATCGAGCGATTACAGATCAGGCTGCGCAATCAGGCGTTCATTTGGACCGGCCATAAGAACAAGCGCGGAAAGTAGAGAGCCCGATGGACGTGCGGGCCGATGTCAACATGGCGGATCTGTCAGGAAAGCCGGCGAAGCGGGCCTTCATCGGTCAGGCTGCGGTATTCGCCGCGCCCTTCCTGATTATCGCGGTCGCGGTCGCCGGCTTCATGCTTCTCCTTGCTACAGGCAAGAAGCCCGAGAAAAACGACGAACCGCCGCTGCCGATCGCTGTCGAAATCGTCGCCGCGCGGGCCGAGGCGACGACTTTGCGAGTCGCCACGCAAGGTCAGGTCAAATCGCGCAATGAAGCCGAAATTGCGGCCCAGGTCGCGGGACAGATCATCGAAATCTCGCCTTCGCTCGAATCCGGCGCCAATTTTAAGAAGGGCGACGTGCTCGCGCGCATTGATCCCGCGCAATACAAGCTCGCGGTCGATCGCAGCCGCAGCCAGGTCGCAAGGGCTCGGGAATCGCTGGCGCGCGCGCGTTCGGAAGCCGATCTCGCCGAACGCGACTGGAAAGATTTAGGGCTTGAGGGCGACCCTTCAGAGCTCACCATGCAAAAGCCGCAGGTGAACGCCGCCCTCGCCGACCTCCGGACGGCGGAGGCCGCGGTCGGCGAGAGCGAACTCAATCTCGAACGCACAACCATCCGCGCGCCGTTCGACGGGCGCGTGAAGGAGCGTCGCGCCAATGTCGGCGATTTCATTTCGCCAGGCGCGCCGCTCGCCTCGATCTTCGCTGTTGATGTCGCGCAAATCCGCGCGCCGCTGACCGACGCCGATCTCGGCGTCATCGGCCTGGCGCCCGGGTTCTCGGCGGGCGAGGGCGCCGATGCGCCGGTCGCGCATCTTTCCGCGGTCGTCGCCGGCGAGCGTCGCGAATGGATCGGAAAACTCGTGCTGATCGAGTCGGCCGTCGATCCGCAAACGCGCCTCGTCTATGGGCTGGTCGAAGTCGCAGATCCGTTCGGGGCGGCGAATTCGGCGCCCCTCGCTCCGGGACTGTTCGTTGATATCCGCATCAATAGCGGCCTGGAACAGCAACTCATCGCGCTGCCGCGCAGCGCGTTGAAAAAGAACCAGTACCTTTATTCGGTCGACAAGGATTTTGCGATCAAGGCCCGCGAAGTGACGCCGCTGATGGCGGACGCGTCGTCGATCTACTTCCTGACCGGCGTCGAGATCGGCGAACGGTTTGTGGCTTCGTTCCTGCCGAGCCCGCGCGACGGGATGAAAGTGCGCGACATCAACGCGCCGGCGCCGAAGAAAGAGGAAGCGGCCGAAAACGGGAAGAAAAAAGTCGCCGACGCCGACAAGAAGAAATAGGAGGCGGCAGTCATGAACGGGATCGTCGCCTGGTGGGCTAGAAATCCAGTCGCGGGCAATCTGATGATGCTCGCCTGCGTCGTCTTCGGCCTGCTTTCCTACTTCCAGATGGAAAAGGAATTCTGGCCGGCGGGACGCGGCGACGCGGTTTCGATCAACGCCGTCTGGCCGGGCGCCTCGCCCGAAGACATGGAATCGCAAGTCATCGTCCGCATCGAGGAGGCGACCGCCGATCTCGACGGAATCGACTGGGTGCGAAGCCGGGCGGGAGAGGGGTTCGGCTGGGTGCGCCTGCTCGCCAAGCCCGGGACCGACGTCAATGCGCTGACGAACGAAGTCAAGACGCGGATCGACGGCATCTCGACCCTGCCGCCGGGTCTTGAACCGCCGATCGTCGCGCGCGAGGTCGGGCGCAACTGGTCGCTGATCCTGTCGGTCTATGGCGATGCGCCGGAAAAGGTTCTGCGCGAAACCGCGATGCGGCTTCGCGACCGTCTCTCGCTGATCGACGGCGGCGCCAATACGATTGTCGTCGGCGCGCGCCGGCCCGAAGTGTCGATTGAAGTCTCCGAAGAGGCGCTTCGGCGATACGGCGTCACGTTTGACGACGTGTCGCGCGCGGTTCGCGGAAACTCGATCAATGTCTCGTCAGGCCGCGTCAGGACCGGTGACGGCGACTATCAGCTCCGGACGCGCAATCTCGCCGATACGAGCTTTGATTTCGGCGCCATCGTCGTTCGCGAAACCGCCGATGGCGGCGTCGTCCGCGTGCGCGACGTCGCGAAAGTGATCGACGGGTTTGAGGACAGAAACGTTTACAACCGGCTTGACGACAACGCCTCGATCCTCGTGTCCATCCAGACCGCGGACCGCTTCAATATCTGGAAGACCTCCAAGGAAGCGCACAAGGTCATCGACGAGATGCGCGCCGAACTGCCCACGGGCGTCGGCATCCGGCTCTTTTACGATGAGGCGGAGGATTTCGGCACGCTCACCAACATCCTTTTTTCAAACGCGGCGCAGGGCTTTTTCCTGATCTTTCTGCTGCTCTTGCTGTCGCTTCACCCGACCGTCGCGGCGTGGGCGACCGTCGGCGTCATGACGGCGTTCGCCGGCGCTTTCTTCGTGTTGCCCTTTGTCGACGTGTCGCTGAACTTCATGTCGGTGTTCGGCTTTCTTCTTGTTCTCGGCATTATGGTCGACGACGCGATCATCGTCGGGGAGGCCGTCTATGAGCAGGTTGAACGGACCGGCAAGAGCGGCGTCGAGAATTCGATCCTCGCGACCCAGCTTGTCCTGAAGCCGCTGATCGCCTCCGTTCTCGTGACCATGATGGCGTTTTCGCCCTGGATGCTGATCTCTGGCGACGCGCGGCAGTTCACCCGGGCGATTTCGGTCGTCGTCATGTCGACGCTTGTGTTTTCGCTGATCGAGTCGTTGCTGATATTGCCGGCGCACCTTGCGCACGTCACCTTGCCGAAGAAGTCGACGACGTTTCTCGGCCGCCTGATGGCGGCGCAGCAGGCCTGCGCGCATTCGGTTCTCTGGGTCGCGAAGAACATCCACAAACCGCTTTTGAAGGCGGCGATCAGCCGGCGTTACATCACGCTCGCGATCTTTGTCAGTGTCTTCGTGCTTTCAATCGGCCTGATGGCGAGCGGTCGGATCAAGCAGGCCTTCATGCCTGAAATTGAAGGCGACTTCATGCAGGTGTCGATCGAGCTGCCGCAGTCGACGCCCTTCGAGCGCATGAAGGAGGTCGCGAACCAGCTCGACTCCGCCCGAGGCCGACTTGTCGCGGAGACAGAAGATCTCGCCGTTCTCGATCCGAATACGGGCGAAAACTCCCTTGGCGTCGTCCGCAGCTGGGCGATGGCGGTCGATGAGAACGTGGTGCGGTCGTGGGTCTCCCTCACGCCGCCCGAAACGCGTGAAATCGGTTCGAAGAAAATCGCCGAGCGCGCCAAGGAGCTGCTTGGCGACGTTCCGGACGCCGAGAAAATCAGCTTCGAGCTGTCAGGCAACAATCAGGGCGCCGCGATCCAGATCGCCGTCATCGGCGAAAACCAGGAAGATTTGCGCGCGGCGGTCGAGGATCTGAAGGCGCAGCTTCTCACCTATGCGTCGGTGAGGAGCGTCCGCGACAGCGAAGAGGCGGCAAATGAGGAGCTGCGCTTCTCCCTGAAGCCGGGCGCCGAGCGGCTTGGCGTGACGCTCGCCTCTGTCACCAATCAGGTGCGGCAGGCCTATTTCGGCGAGGAGGCGCAACGTCTCCCGCGCGAGGGCGACGATGTGCGCGTCTATGTCCGTTACCCGGAAGAGGCGCGCCGCTCGCTCTCAAGTCTTGACAATTTTCGTGTGAGGACGGCGGACGGGCGGGAAATTCCGCTCGCCTCCGTCGCCGAGACGCGCTTTGACGAAGGCGTCACCGGGCTTGACCGGCGCCAGCGCCAGCGCTCAATCCTGGTCGAGGCCGAGGCCGACCGCGAAGCGCGCGCGGAGATCATGCGCGACCTTGAGGCCGGATATTTTCCGCGTTTTGACGCGAACTATCCGACCGTCACGCGCGAGGATATCGGCGATGCCGAGTCGGAGGCTGAGTTTTATTCGGAAATCGGCCGGCTTTTGCTGCTGGCGGTGCTCGGCATGTATATCCTGCTGGCGATCGTCTTCCGCTCTTACGCTCTCCCGGCGCTGATTTTGTCGGCGATCCCGTTCGCAATTGTCGGCGCGATCGTCGGCCACGGCGCCTTTTCCGTCAGCTTCGGTCTGTTCTCCGCGCTTGGGGCGATCGCCGCGATGGGGGTCGTCGTCAACGACAATGTCGTGCTCATCGACAAGATGAATCAGTTTCGGGATGAGGGGGAAGAGGCGTTCGCCGCGGCGCTCGACTCCGGCGTCTCGCGGTTCAGGCAGATATTCCTGACGTCGGTGACGGAATTCATCGGCCTGATGCCGATGATATTCGAGCAAGCGGCGATCGCGCAGTTCCTGAAACCGATGGCGCTGTCTCTCGCCTTCGGCGTTCTGCTCTGCATGCCGGTGACGCTGATATTGACGCCCTGCCTCTATATGATCGGCAGGGACATCAAGCAGCTCGTCTCACGCGGCTGGCGATGGTGGACGCGCGGTTGGCGCGGCCGCGCGGGCGAGGCGCCGGCGGAATAATCAGGCCGGCGTGAGCAAGGCCGCGGCGCGTTCGACAAACCAATAGGCCGAAACGACGCCAAGCGCGTAGCCTGCGGCGCGCGTCGCGAGTGAGAGGTTCGTCAGCGCGCGCGCTTCAGCCGATGCGCGGCGGAGCGCGAAAAGCGCGACGAAAACGGCAGCGATGATCGCGACCTGACCCGCCTCGACGCCGACATTGAAGAAGAAGAGCGCGGCCAGCGTCTCCCCCTTCGGAAGGCCGATTTCTCCGAGCGCCGCCGCGAAGCCGGCGCCGTGCGCGAGGCCGAAGGCGCTGGCGACCAGCGCCGGCCTTCGCCAGGCGAGCGTCGTCCGGTCGCCCCGCGCGATTTCCGTCGCGAGAAATACGATCGACAGCGCGATCACTGCTTCGACCGCGGGGACCGATATTCGCATGAAGCCGAGCGCGACCAGCGCCAAGGTCAGCGAATGCGCGATCGTAAAGCCGGTCGCCGTGATCACGGTCCGCTTCAGGCTTCCGGCGATGATGAGCAGGCCGGCGAGAAACAGCAGGTGATCGATCCCGCCGATGATATGATCGACGCCGATCCTGAAATAGCTTTTCGACACGCCGGCAAGCGTTTCCGGCGCGGGCGCACGCCAGGAAGTCTGCGCAGGGTCGAGAATTTCGGTTCGCGTCTCTCCCGAACCGTAATCGACGCGGACGAGCGCGCTGATTGAGGGGTTGAATGTCGGCCAGTCGATGCGGATCTCCGCTGCGCCGAGCGCGCATTCATAAAGCGCGCGTTGCCGGCGCGGGTCCGCGGCAGAGCGCGAAATTTCGCGGCAGGGTCCTCCAAGGGTAACAAGAGGCGCGCCCTCAGCGCCGACCGCCGCCGGCGCCGTCGATTTGAGGCTGACGCGGCCGTCCGGGAGCGCTGACAGCTCAATGAACAGCGGACGCGAGTCGTGCGCGCGCGCCGCCGTCGCCAGCGCCGTGATCGCAAGAATGATGAGCGTCGCGATGGCGCGCATGTCAGCCGCCCGCCGCGAGCCTGTCATCGACCCTGTACTTTGCGACAATGGCGTCGATCGAATTGTCGATCGCGGATTGCCTGCGCTCTTCCGCAAGATCGGATCTGACCAGGTCGGCGATCTCGGCGAGCGGCGGGAGGCGGGCTGGCGCGCGCGCTGTCACATAGATCAGGTGCCAGCCATAATCGGAGCGCAACGGTCCGCGCCATTCGTTAAGCGCGCCTTCGGGGTCAAAGGCGGCGCGCTCGACCTCGCCGCCAAGCTGGCTCCCGATGTAGTCATTCGTGCGATCGACGTAATTCTTGTGAAAGAGGAACCGGTCGCCGTCGGCGGTCGCATCGTTAAATCCGGCTTTCGCCGCCTTCAATCTCGCTAGAGCGCGGTCGGCCCTGGCCTTGGCCGCGTCCGGCGTCTCTTTTTCGGTTGAAAAGAACACATGCGTCAACGTCGCCGACGGCGGCGAGGCATAGCGATCGCGGTTCGCATCGTAATAGGCGGCAAGATCGGCGTCGACCGGATCTGCGAATTCCGCCGCCGCTTCCGCCAGGAATTCGATCTTTTGAACCATCCGCTGTCGGATCACATAGTCATTGGCGTCAAGGCCGAGCGCCGCCGCCTCGCGCGTCAGCGCTTCCTCGCGCACATAGTCGCGGACCAGCTCTTCGCGCGCGCGATCGTCGAGCCCGTCGAGGATCGCCGCCGCCGTCGCCGCCTCGAACGCTTTCGATCGATACTGGATGAACGAGAGAAGGGCGTTCCTGTCGACGACAATCGCGTCCGTCGGCGGCACGGCGGGTTTGAGGGCGCTGCCGGCGACGAACAGCGCGAGCCCCGCCGCGAGAAAGTGGAACAGCGGATCCTTCAGGAACTTGCGCACCGTCATCCTTTCGACGGGGAATACCAGATTGGCGAAGTGTAAGCGCGCTCCTGTATGGTCGCCGGATATCCGGCGGGCGGCGCCTTTTGCATGGCGACGGAATCATAGGTCGAATTGCGCGGCGTTGGAATTTCGAGAACGCGGACATAATAGAACGCGCTTGAGGCGGGGTCGAATTCCGGGTCCGTCCACACCGTGACAAGTTCCACGGCGCCGATTGAATTGGCGTAAGAAGCGCTGGCGAGATCGACAGTGTCGCCGACGGCGGGAAGTTTTCCGTCCGCGCCGCGCTCGCGGCCGGACGACCAGGCGACGTCAAAAACCTTCTCGCGCGCTTTTCCGTCAGGGCCGAGCCAGCCCTTGACGATCTGCACCCGGTCGAGATTGGCGCCTTTCGGGTCCTTGACCGCTTGCACGAGGAAAGACGGCGCAGTCGTCGCGGCGGTTAGGTCGCCTCCCATCGGGACGCCCTTCGAATAACCAACTGCGGCGAGATCGTCGGCGGCGACGTCCTCCGGCGTAAAGCCGAATCCGCCGAAGAATCGGACAGCGATGCGCGGCCCTGTCGTCCCGTAAACTTCCCGGCGCTTCAGCGCCGCGAAAATCTCCTCGCGCGTGTTTTCACCGGCCCAGATGGCGGCGAGTCCTGACGCGGACATGTCCCAGCCAGAAACGACGCCAGCCACCTTGTAGTCCTTCATTTCCGGAACGGAATCATAGGCGAATTTGCCCATGAAATTGTCTTCTTCAGCGGAGGGCAGGCCGCTGTGCGAATCCGTCGAGCCGATCATGCCGAGCTTGTAGGGATTGACGCCGATCTGTTTTTCAAGTTCGAGCCCGGTCTTCAGCGCGCCGCGGACATAATCGGCGGAGGCGGTCGTCGGCGTGTTGTCGACGCCTTGCCGGCCCTCGATCAGCACCTTGAAGAATTCAAAGCCGGCGAACTCGTCCTCCGGCGACAATTCCGGATGGGTCTCCGACGTGCCCTTGATCTGCGTCACTTCGGCGACCGGCTCAAAGGCGGCGCGAAGGCGCGCATATTCCGCGGTCATTGGCCGGCCGTCATTGTCGACGGTCGCGAACATGCGGCCCTTCGAAATATTCGAATTGTGCGGGATCGATACGAAGTCAGAGCCGGTCTTTTGTTTCGTCACCGCGAGCCATTTCCAGAGGTCTTCGGGATTGCCGCTGTCGTTCGACGAATAGGGAAGGAATGTCTTCGCGGTCGCCGGCGTCATTGGCGACAGGACGATGCGGTGGAGATTGGCGCCGTTGGGCGTCGGCGTGTATTCCCATCCGACGAGGGTCGAGAATTTTCCGGGGCGATTGTATTTTTCGGCCGCATCCATGTTCGACGTCCAGCCGGTCCGGAAAATATCCTCATTATAAAGTTCGGCGATCAATGTCGGATCGGACAGCAGCCAGCGCTGCGCGCGCTCTTCGAGATTGGGCGCCCTGACGAGGTCTTCAAATCGCCAGCGGAGCGCCGTCAGCATGCCGACCTTTTGCGGGCGCTCGCTTTCAGGCGCGCCGGCGGCGTTGATCGCGAGAATGAAGAGGCCGAACGCGTCTTCAGATTGGCCGGCGTTGTAAAGCTCCGCCAATTTCCTGCCGAGGCGCGTCCTCGCAAGGCGCGGATCTTTAAGGCTGAAGAGATTGTAGGGGACGCCAAGGAGTTCAGCATGATCGCTGACCGCCAGGAAATCGAGCGGCGTTTTCAGCTGGACGCGGGCGCGCGAATAGGCGTTGACGACCGGCTCGCCCATCGCGAAGCGATAGGAGGTCGCGGCGTCGGCCGTGTGGTTCTTCAGGAAATAGGCGTCGGTCGAGAGATTGGTGTGAAGATGCGTGTCGCCCCAGAGGAGCTTGTCCGGATAGGATTGAGCGGCCGAGACGCCGCCAAAAGCTAGCGCTGCGCACGCGCCGAGCAAAACCGTCCTGATCATGAAATCGCCTCCCGTGGGGCGGCGATCATGCCGCATAGCGGCGCCGGCCTGCAAGCGCCTCCGGCGCCTGGAGCGCCGGGCGGAAAAGTGGCGACGGGCTTTTCGCCAGCCGGCGCGAAAATCAAGAGACTAAATCGTCGGGCGTGATTCCCAAATCATGCCCGACGATTTAGCCGCGCGCAGGGGAATACCAGATCGGCGACGTGTAAGCGCGCTCCTGGATCGTCGTTGGATGACCTTCCGGCGGCGCTTTCTGCAGCGCGACGGAATCGTAGAGTGAATTCCTCGGCGTCGGAATTTGCAGAACGCGGACGTAATAGAAGGCGCGGGCGGCAGGATCGAATTCAGGATCGGTCCAGACGATCGCCAATTCGGCGGCGCCGATCGCGTTTGTGTAGGAAGCGGTCGCCTCATTCACTGTGCCGCCGACCGCCGGCAGTTTTCCATCGGCGCCGATGGCGCGGTCGCCGGACCAGGCGACATCGAAGACTTTCTCTTGCGCCTTGCTGTCGCGGTCAAGCCAGCCCTTGACGATCTGGATGCGATCGAGATTGGCGCCCTTCGGGTCCTTCACCGCCTGCACGAGGAAGGAAGGCGCCGTTGCGGCGTTGGCAAGATCGCCGCCCATCGGCACGCCTTTGGCGTAGCCGATCGCAGCGATATCCGCCGCCGCCGCGTCGTCAGACGTAAAGCCGAAACCCCCGAAGAATCTGACGGCGATCCGCGGTCCGGAGGTCCCGTAGACTTCGCGGCGCTTGAACGCGGCGAAGATTTCCTCGCGCGTGTTTTCCTTGGCCCAGATTGCCGCGAGGCCGGACGCCGACATGTTCCAGCCGGATCCGAGCCCGCCCGGATTCGCCTTGTTCTCGGGGATCGAATCGATCGCGAACTTTCCCATGAAATTATTTTCTTCCGCGGACGGAAGGCCGGAATGGGTGTCGGTCGATCCGATCATCCCGTATTTGAACGGGTTGACGCCGGTCCGGTCCTCAATCTCAATGCCGGTTTTCAGCGCCGAACGCACATAGTCGGCGGGCGTCGTCGTCGCCTCGTGCTGGGCTTCGGCGCGCATTTCGATCAGATTGCCGTAAAACTCAAAGCTCGCGAACTCGTCATTCGGCGAAAGAACCGGATGTGTCTCCGAGGTGCCCTTGATCTGCGTCACTTCGGCGACCGTCTCCCAGTTCGAACGCATCCGGGCGTAATCGGCGTCGATCGGCCGGCCCTCATAGTCGATCGTCGCGAACATTCGTCCTTTCGATATGTTTGAATTATGCGGAATGGCGGTGAAATCGGCCCCGGTTTCGCGCTTCGTTTTTTCAAGCCAGCGCCAGAGGTCTTCGGGGTTGTTGCTGTCGATCGATGAGAAGGGTCTTATTGACTTCGCTTTCTCGGGATCCATCGGGCTCAAGACGATTCGGTGGAGGTTGGCGCCGTCAGGCGTCGAGGAGTATTCCCAGCCGACGAGCGTCGTGAACGTCCCCGGCGCATTGTGCCGGACCGCCGCGTCCATATTGCTCGACCAGCTGGCCTTGAAGATCTCCGGGTTGTCGAGGTCCCTTGCAATCGTCGGATCGGAGGCGACCCAGCGCTGTGCGCGCGCGGCGTTGTCCGCCGGACGAATGAGGTCGACGAACCGCCACCGCAGGACATCGGCTAGTCCGATTTTCGGCGGACGCTTTTCATCGGGGAGGTCCGCCGTATTGCCGCCGAGGACCATCAGGCCGAACGCTTCCTTCCCGCGGCCTGCGTCGACGAGTTTGATCACGCGCCGGCCGATCTCGGTCTTTGTGAGGCGGGGATCCCGGATTGAAATGAGGTTGTATGGCGCGCCGAGCAGTTCCGCATGGTCGGTGACGGCGAGGAAATCGAGCGGCGTTTGCAACTGCACGCGCGCGCGATGATAGGGATGAATGACGGGTTCGCCCTTGGCGAATCGATAGGCTGTGTCGGCGTCGACCGTCTTGTTGCCGAGATAATAGGCGTCGAAGGAAAGGCGGGTGTGAAGGTGCGTGTCGCCCCAGAGGAGCTTTTCGGGATAGGATTGGGCCTGCGCAGCGCCATGGAAGAGCGCGGCTGCGGATGCGGCTGCGAAGAGTGTCTTTTTCATCGGATCGCCTCCCGGGGATGAAGGGGATTGATGCCGCGACGCGTCGGCGCGCCGCAAGGGTTTTTGGCGCCTGCTTTTCAGTCGTCGGCAAATCGCCCTAGAAGTCTTGTCATGAAAATCGGCACCAGGGGCAGCGCGATGGCGCTCGCGCAGACGGCGGAAGTCGCCCGTCTGCTGTCGCGCGCCCATGCCGGGCTGAAACCGGAAGCGGTGCGGTTCACGCCGTCCGGCGATCGCGACCAGACGAGCAAACTTGAAAAACATGGCGGCAAGGGCGGGGCTTTCGTCGCGGAACTCCGCGCCGCGATGATCGGCGGCGAGCTTGATTGCTCAATGCATTCCCTGAAGGACATGCCGGGCGATGAGGAAACGCCGGGGCTTGTCATCGGCGCTTACCTCAAGCGCGAGGCGGCGGAAGACGCAATCGTGCTGCCGAAGGGCGTCGATTCACCTGACGCGATCGACAAGAGGCGACTTGCGGGCGCGAAGATCGGCACCAATTCAGTTCGACGCGCGGCCTATCTGAAGCGGCTTTTTCCGAAGGCGGCGGTCATCCATTTCCGCGGCGCCGCCGATACGCGATTGGCGAAACTTGATAATCGGACGCCGCAGAAACTTCCCGACGGCGGAACCGTCGGGCCCGCCGACGCGCTCGTGATGGCGGCCTCGGGTTTGTCGCGGATCGGACAATCGGCGCGCGTCAGCCGGCTGTTGACGCTCGACGAGATGCTCCCCTGCGTTGGGCAGGGGATCGTCGCGGTCGAGTGCCCGGCGGCGGCGTGGCGAACGCGCGAACTCCTCGCCGCCATCGACGACGCCGAAGCGCGGGCCATGGCCGAGGCCGAGCGCGAAATGCTCTGGGTGCTGAACGGCCATTGCAACGCGCCGATCGCCGGCCATGCCAGGGTTTCGGTGTCGCGCCTTACCTTGAAAGGCGCGGTCATCAGCCTCGACGGCGCGCAATTGATTGAAGCGATGCGCGAAGGCCCGATCGATCGCCCGCATGAGCTGGGGCGGGCCGTTGGGCTTGAACTGCTGGAGAAGGGCGCGAAGGCGATTATCGAGGCGACGCGGGTGTAGAGGGACAATACCTCTCCCTTTGGGAGAGGTCGGAATTGCGCAGCAATTCCGGGTGAGGGTCCCAATCTATCCGCTTTCGGACAAACTCACCGCCGGAACCCTCTCCCCTAGCCCCTCCCCCACAGGCGTAGGGGAGGCGCCCGTCACGCGATGCGACAGGCTTGCCCGCAAGCAGGGCTCAGCCCTTCCGGCTACTGATCAATTCTTCCACCACGCCCGGATCCGCTAAAGTCGAAATATCCCCGAGGTTTGCGAAATCATTCTCCGCGATTTTGCGCAATATCCGCCGCATGATCTTGCCCGATCTTGTCTTCGGCAGGCCAGGTGCGAACTGGATGATGTCTGGCTTTGCGATCGCGCCGATTTCGTTGCGGACATAGGCGCCGAGTTCGGCTTCGAGCTTGTCGGACGGCGCCGATCCCTGCATCAGCGTCACATAGCAATAGATGCCTTGACCCTTGATGTCGTGCGGATAGCCGACGACGGCGGCCTCCGCGACTTCAGGATGCGCGACAAGCGCGCTTTCGACTTCCGCCGTGCCGATGCGATGGCCGGAGACGTTCAAGACGTCGTCGACGCGTCCGGTGATCCACCAATAGCCGTCCTCGTCGCGCTTTGCGCCGTCGCCGGTGAAATACATCCCGGGATAGGTCGAAAAGTAAGTATCGAAGAAGCGCTGATGGTCGCCATAGACCGTGCGCATCTGCCCCGGCCATGAATCGAGAAGGACGAGATTGCCGCTCGTCGCGCCGTCAAGGAATTTTCCCTCGGCGTCGACCAGCGCCGGACGGATGCCGAACAGCGGCTTCGTCGCCGAACCGGGTTTTAAGTCCGTCGCGCCGGGGAGGGGTGAGATGAGCGCGGCGCCGGTTTCCGTCTGCCACCAGGTGTCGACGATCGGACAGCGCTCCTTGCCGACCGTCCTATAATACCAGAGCCAGGCTTCGGGATTGATCGGCTCGCCGACCGTGCCGAGGAGGCGGAGCGATGAAAGGTCCGCCTTGTTCACCGGCCCTTCGCCCTCGCGCATCAGCGAGCGCAGCGCCGTCGGCGCCGTATAGAAAATGTTGACCTTGTGTTTCTCGCAGACGCGCCAGAAGCGCGACGTGTCGGGATAAGTCGGTATCCCCTCAAACATCAGCGTCGTCGCGCCGTTCGCAAGCGGTCCGTAGACAATATAGGTGTGTCCCGTCACCCAGCCGACATCGGCCGTGCACCAATAGATCTCGCCGGGGCGGTAGTCGAACACCGCCTCATGCGTGAAGGCGGCGTAGACGAGATAGCCGCCGGTCGTGTGGAGAACGCCCTTCGGCTTGCCGGTCGATCCCGACGTATAGAGAATGAACAGCGGGTCTTCGGCGTTCATCACTTCCGGCGCGCAGTCCGGCGCCACGTCGTCGCGCGCCTCATGCCACCAGAGGTCGCGTCCTTTCGTGAAATCGATCGCGCCGCCGGTGCGTTTCACGACGAGCACCAGGCGCACGCCGTCGGTCTTGGCGAGCGCGGCGTCGACATTGCGCTTCAGCGGAATCTTCTTGCCGCCCCTCAGACCCTCGTCGGCGGTGATGATTGCGGTCGGCCTGCAATCCTCAACCCGGCTCGCAAGGCTGTCCGGCGAAAAGCCGCCGAAGACGACCGAATGAATCGCCCCGATCCGCGCGCAGGCGAGCATCGCGTAGGCGGCCTCTGGGATCATCGGCATGTAGATGATGGCGCGGTCGCCGCGCTTGACGCCGCGCGCTTTCAAGATGTTCGCCATCCGGCAGACTTCGGCGTGGAGTTCGCCATAAGTGATGCGGCGATCATCCCTGGGATCATCGCCCTCCCAGATGATGGCGACATCGTTTGCGCGTTCGGGAAGATGGCGGTCGATGCAGTTGAACGAGGCGTTGAGCGCGCCGTCCTCGTACCATCTTATATGAAAATCCTTCCTGTTGAAGGAAACATCCTTGATCTTCGTCGGCGCCGTGACCCAGTCGATGCGCGCCGCGACTTCCTTCCAGAAACCATGAGGGTCGTCGATCGATCGCCGGTAATCTTCCTCGTAGCGCTTCTTCGAGTAGATCGCGCGCTTCGCGGCGTCGGGCTTGACGGGGATGATGTCAGCCATCGGGTCCGCCTATTGCGCCGGCTTCAGCACGGCTTTCGTTTCCAGGAACTCCTCGACGCCGGCGGTTCCCCACTCGCGGCCGTTGCCGGATTGCTTGTAGCCGCCGAACGGCGCGGTCGCATCGACGCCGGCGCCGTTCAGATGAATGTTGCCGGCGCGAATGCGCCGCGCGACCTTGCGCGCGTGATTGATGTCGCCGCTATAGACATAGCCGGAAAGGCCGTAAGGCGTGTCATTGGCGATGGCGACGGCTTCGTCTTCGTCCTTGTAGGGAATGATCGTGAGCACAGGCCCGAAAATCTCCTCGCGCGCGATCGTCATCTGGTTGTTGGCGCGCGCAAAGACAGTCGGTTTCACATAATAGCCGCGCTCAAGGCCCTCCGGTTTGCCGGGGCCGCCGGTCACAAGCTCGGCGCCCTCTTCAATTCCCTTCTTGATGAGCCCTTGTATCTTGTTCCATTGAACGTCGCTGACGACGGGGCCGATGATTGTGCCGTCGGCGTTCGGATCGCCGACTTTCACCTTCGCCGCCGCGTCCCTTGCAATCGCGATCGCGTCGTCCATGCGGTTCGCCGGCACCAGCATGCGCGAGGGCGCGTTGCAGGACTGGCCGGAATTGCCCATCATCGCCATGACGCCTTTGGAGACCGCTTTCTTGAAGTCGGCGTCGTCGAGAATGATGTTCGCCGATTTGCCGCCAAGCTCTTGCGCGACGCGCTTGACCGTGGGCGCGGCGTTCTTGGCGACTTCAACGCCCGCGCGCGTCGATCCGGTGAACGACACCATGTCGATTTCAGGGTGGCGCGACAGCGCCGCGCCGACTTCAGGACCTGTGCCGTGAACGAGGTTGAAGACGCCTTTGGGCACGCCGGCCGCATGCAAAATTTCCGCGAAAATATGCCCAGAGACCGGCGCGACTTCGGACGGCTTCAAGACCATGGTGCAGCCGGCGGCGAGCGCCGGCGCGACCTTGCAGGCGATCTGGTTCATCGGCCAGTTCCACGGCGTGATCATCGCGCATACGCCGACCGGTTCGCGCACCAGCCAGTGCGTTCCCTTGTCCTGTTCGAACTTGATTTCGTCGAGCGCCTGTATCGCCGTCTGGAAATGGCCGAGCGAAGAGGCTGACTGCGCATGGAGCGCGAGGCCCTTAGGCGCGCCCATTTCCTCGGTGATCGCCTTCGCCATCTCCTCGTTGCGCTTCAAATATTCTTCGGTGATGCGCTGGAGGAGCGCCTTGCGGTCGGCGATCGATGTCGCCGAGAAAGACTCGAAGGCGGCGCGGGCGGCCTTCACCGCGCGATCGACGTCCGTATCATCGCCGAGCGTAATCACCGCGAACGGTTTTTCCGTCGCCGGGTTGATGACGTCGAGTCTGGCCTTGCCGTGCGAGTCGACCCATTGGCCGTTGATGAAATGTTTCGTCAGGTCGCGCATGACAATTCTCCCTGTTGCAAATCTTGTTTCATGCTAGTCGCGAAAGCCGCGCGCGCCAAGTTGCCGCATTGTCAAAGCGTCACGAGATAGAGCGGGCAGGGGTCGAGTTTTTCCTCGGTCGAAGTGACGCCCGCATATTCGAACGGTCGCGGGCATCCGGGCGTCGCGATCGCGGCGTTCACAAAGCCTTCGCTCGCGAATGTCTTGCCGGGGGCGGTGAGCGGACGCGACGCCGCCGTGATCAGCGCGGACGGGAACTTGTCCGTCGCCGCTTCGTCGACCGCGCCGATATCGAGCCAGAGCCGCGATGTCTTAGCTTCCGCCGACGCCGCGACCCTTCGCGCGGCGTCGATCGCCTCGATCGCGTTCTCAAATGCGAAACATGCGATCGACCCCGACATCGCCGTGAATTGCGCCTTGCCTTCGTTGAGTGTCGCCGGCGCGGCCGCGCCGGCGACAACGAGCGCCGCGAAATAATCATTGGCGCGTCCGGCGTCCGCTCTCGCCGCGACCGCCTGCCAGTCGTCTTCGACGATGTCGGCGTGATGACCAAGCAATCGCCAGATGGCGGCGTTCTCGCAGCTGACGGAATTTTCGGGCGTGCGGCCGCGTTGCAGGGCGAAAAAGCCGTAGGGCTTGCCGTCGATTTCCTCGGCGAGGCGAATGACGCGGCCCATGCCGATCCGCGAACCGAGCCGGTAAGCGCCGCGCGAGCGCCCGGTGCGGCGCGTCCAGTCGATCGTCTGCGCGCGCTCGACACAGGCGATGTAACGCTCCCGCCAGTGATCGCCGAAGGGATCGACGGACGTTGCGACAAATTCGGCCGGCTCGACGGGGAGATGAACATGAAGTTTGACGCCGGCGTCGAGCAACGCCTCGGCGATCGCGATATCCGCGCCGGCGGCGAGCGCGCCGACGCCGGCCGCCAGCGGGCGTTCTTCGAGCGTCGCATCGATCCGCTGTCGCAGGCGTTCGAGCTGTCGGCTCGCGCTGACGCCTGCCGGCGTCAGCGGTCCGCAAAAATAAACGACGCCCGCCTGCGGCGCGGCGCTGTCGATCCAGCCGTCGTCGATCGGGCGGCGTGATTTCAGACGCTTCAGCTGTTTGCGCGTCGTGCCGATCATGCCGGGCGCCGCGTCCGGCGCTTTGACGGCGGCGAGATAGCCGGCCGCGGCGCCGGCGAGATCGCCCTCGATGAGGCGGCATTCGGCGAGCGTCGCCCGCGTCCAGTAAGATGGATCGTCCTCGTCGATGTCGTCGAGCGCCGCCGCCGCCAGCGCGCCGACTTCCCTTGCGAGCTTCTTCGCCCGCGCATCATCGCCGATCATCGCATAGGTCGATGCGGCGTTGACGCCGGGATAGGTCGACTTCAGCGCCTGGAAGACCTTGTCATATCCTTCAGCAGCCTCGGCGAGCAGCGCCATGTCGGCCGGCGTCGAGGCGAAGGCGAGATCGCGGCGAAGCCTTGGGCCGATGCTCGCAATATCTTCATTGGATGCGTCGGTCGTCAGCTTGAAGGATTCAACGAGCGACAAGGCTTCCTTGAGCGCGCCCATGCGCGCCATCGCAAGCGCGGCGAAATATTTGAAGCGGTCGTCGCGCGGCGCGCGTTTGACGCCTTCCATCGCGAGGTCAAAGGCGCTGTCATTGAGGCCGTGGCCGAGATGCGACTGGATCTCCCAGATCCATTCATTTTCGATTGACGCCCCATCGGCGATGCGCCTGGCGCGCGCGATCTGATCGAGCCGCTTTCTGTTTTCGATGACGACGTCGCCGCCTTTGGTCTGGAGAATGAGACCCGAGCGCTCCCACATGATCAAGGTGCGGTTGACATGCTCGCGACTGACGCCGAGCATGTCGGCGACCTGGGTTTGCTGAAGCCGGCCGATATTGACGGTCGGCTCCCACGCGTTGCCGGAGAGGATGCGCGCAAGGTCGGCGAAAAACCCGGCAAGGCGCGTTTCGAGCGGCGCGCCGAGCGAGGCCGTCATCCGCGCGGCAAGCTCGCCAAGCTCGCGTCCAAGGGCGCCGATGAAGGCCTCGGTCAGCTCCGGACTGCGACGAACGACGCGCAGGAAATCCGCCGTCCCGATAGCGACCACCGTCACATTCGAAAGCGCGCGCAGCTCGCGGTGACTGACCTCGACCGCACCGCCGGACAGGCCGCTGGCGACGGCGCCAAGCCCGGCGACACTGCCGGGTCCGTAAAGCGCGATCAGCACCGCCTTGTCGGCGATGGGATCGTGTTCCAGCGCCGCGACAGCGCCGGTTTCAATGATGAAGACCTCGCCGCCCTTGCCCTTTGGCGGCGCGACCGACTTTCCGCGCGGAATGGCGGTCAGCCGCGCGTTCCTCGCGATTTCGGCGATATCGTCGGGCGGCGCGGCGCGGAACAGCTCGGCTCCGGCGATTATCCGGTTGAGGTAAGATCGTTCGGCAGATTTCGAGGGCTGAGGCATCGCACCCTCCGGGGGAGGCGGCGAGCTTAGCAGATTTTGTTGCATCGCAAACACTTGCGAGGGCGGCGCTGAACGCAGAAAACGGCCGGCTTTCACCGGCCGTTTCCGTACTCCCCCGGTCGCGGGCGCGTCAGTCAGGTAGTCCCGCCTGTCCCCGGATGACGAGACTTCGGGCTTGTCAGGAAGGGGCGGCAAGGAGGTCCCCGTCATCCGGTGAAAGAGAGATAAAGTCGGCGCGGCGGTCCGGCTGTGACCTTCATCACTCTCGGCGAGGATTTCAGGCGCATGAAAAAAGCGGCCGGGGACGCCGGCCGCTTTTATCTCCCCCAAACTGCCGGGCCGGTGGGCGATCCGACCCGTCTCCCCAGATGACTGGCTTTCGGGCGTTTCAGGAGGGCTTGAATGAAGGCCCGTCATCCATGAGCTTGAATGTAAAGCCGCACGAAAACGCCGACTGTGAGATGGGTCACAGGCGGCGCGCTTTCGCAAAAGAAAGAGCTTCACCCGAGATACCCGTTCTTTCTGAGATGCTCGACGATTTGGGTTGCGGCGTCGGCCGCTGTCACCTTCGATGTGTCGAGGGTGATCTCAGCGCGCTCCGGCGGCTCGTAATCGCTGTCGATGCCGGTGAAGTTCTTGATCTCGCCGCGCCGCGCTTTCGCATAAAGGCCTTTGACGTCGCGCTTTTCGCAGACGGCGAGGGGCGTTGAGACGAAGACTTCGATGAACTCGCCGTCTTCGAGCATCTCGCGCGCCATCCGCCGTTCGCTCTGGAAGGGCGAGATAAACGAGACGAGGACGATCAATCCGGCGTCGACCATCAGCTTCGCCGTCTCCGACACGCGGCGGATGTTCTCGACGCGGTCGGCGTCGGTGAATCCGAGATCCTTGTTGAGCCCGTGGCGGACATTGTCGCCGTCGAGCGTGTAGGTGTGCCGCCCGAGATCGCAGAGCCGCTTTTCGACGAGGTTGGCGACCGTCGATTTGCCGGCGCCGGAAAGCCCGGTGAACCACAGGACGCAGGGGCGCTGATGCTTCGCCTTGGCGCGCGCCGCCTTGTTGACGTCGAGATCCTGCCAATGAACGTTCTGCGCGCGGCGCAGCGAGAAGTCGATCATGCCGACGCCGACCGTATTGTTGGTCCGCTTGTCGATGATGATGAAGGATCCCGTCACGCGATTTTCCGAGTAGGCGTCGAACGCGATCGCGGCGCTGGTTGAAATATTGCAGAAGCCGACTTCATTGAGCTCAAGCGTCTTGCCGGACATGTGCTCCAGCGTGTTGACGTTGACCTTGTGCTTCAACTCGGAGATCGCGCCGGAGACGATGCGGTTCGCGGTCTTGAAGAAATATTGCCGTCCCGGGATCATTTCATCGTCATGCATCCAGATGACATGCGCGGCGAACTGATCGGACTGTTCGGCGGGCGCCTTGCCCGCGCACAAGATGTCGCCGCGGCTGATGTCGATCTCGTCGGCGAGCGTCAAGGTGACCGCCTGATGATGGCCGGCGGAAGCGAGATCGCCGTCCTTCGTCACGATGCGCTTCACCGTCGAGCGGCGCCCGGAAGGAACGACGACGATCTCATCGCCCGGACGCACGGTCCCCGAGGCGATCGTTCCCGAAAATCCGCGGAAATCGAGATTGGGCCGGTTCACCCATTGCACCGGCAGACGGAACGCCTCGCCCGACGCGTCCGATTCAACTTCGACGGTCTCAAGATAGGGAAGAAGCGCGGGCCCCTTGTGCCAGGCCGTGTTCGCGCTCTTTGCGAGGATGTTGTCGCCTTCAAGCGCGGAGATCGGGATGCAGACGATCGACTGGAAGGCGAGCTTTTGCGCAAATTCGCGATAGTCGGCTTCGATCTTCTCAAAGACCGGTCGCGAATAGCCGACAAGGTCCATCTTGTTGATGGCGATGACGACATGGCGAATGCCGAGCAGGGAGGCGATGTAGGAATGACGGCGCGTCTGTTTGAGCACGCCCTGGCGCGCGTCGATCAAGATGATCGCAAGATCGGCGGTTGAGGCGCCGGTCGCCATGTTGCGCGTATATTGCTCGTGGCCCGGCGTGTCGGCGACGATGAATTTGCGTTTTTCGGTCGAGAAGAAGCGATAGGCGACGTCGATCGTGATGCCCTGTTCGCGCTCGGCGGCGAGGCCGTCGACGAGAAGGGCGAAATCGATTTTCTCGCCCTGCGTGCCGACTTTTTTCGAGTCGGCTTCGAGCGCGGCGAGCTGGTCCTCGTAAAGAAGCTTGGTGTCGTAGAGAAGCCGCCCGATCAAGGTCGACTTGCCGTCGTCGACGCTGCCGCAAGTGATGAAGCGGAGCATCGATTTCTTCTCGTGCGCGTCGAGATAGGCGATGATGTCGCCCTCGGCGAGGGCGGAGGCGTGGGTCATGGCGCGGCGCTCCTGTCTCTTGCTCCCCCGTGCGCGGGCAGGGCTATCGCATTTGATGCGCCACCCTCTCCCGCTTGCGGGAGAGGGCAGGGTGAGGGGTTGTCTGAACGAGGGGTTCCCTTCGTTGACACCCCCTCACCCCCAGCCCGTCGGACGCATGGTCCGACCCCGCGAGCGAGAGAGGGGGGAAGGCATTGCAGCGCCATATGCGATCGCTCTGCGCTTGCGGGGGAAGCAGCCGCGAAGCGGACGAAGGGGGCCCTGTCCGCGCGCCCTGTCCTCGCGGATGGAGCGCGCCCCCTCAGTCGCTGCGCGACAGCTCCCCCGTGAACGGGGGAGCAAAGGGCGCTCTTTTTCGCATCCTTCGCGACGCTCCGGCCGGGATGACACTTGTTAGGAGAATTTGTCATCCCGTGCGCGCTGCGGCGCAGACACGGGATCCCATGCGGCCGAGGCGTTTCATTCTCACGGGGGCCCGGCTCTGCGATCATGAGTCCGGTCCGTAGATCTTCAATTCTTTTGCGTAATCGTCGGCTTTCGCGCAGTCCGGGCGAATGCGGAGCGCCTGCTCCACGACATAGTCAGGCGCCGAGACGCCGAGTTTTGCGGCGATTTCGCGCGCCATCACATATTGGCCGTAGCGGTTGAGGTGCTTGTCCTTGACGCCGTAGAGTTTTTCAGGGTCGGCGGCGATGAACGCGTCGCGCAAATCGATCATGTCGACGCCGTCATGGTCTTCCGACAATTCGCGGATCATTTCATATTGGCGCGCCGCGGCGTTGCGCGCCTTGTCGCTGCGGAATTCATTGTAGTCGGGAAGAGCGACGATGAGCGTCTTCGCGCCGTTTCGCGCCGCGGCCGCCTGAAACTCGTCAAGGAGCGTCCGGCCAAGCGACATCAGGTTTTCGAATTCGCCTTCCCCCTTGTCGAAATACTGGTTCTTTCCAAACAGCGCCTTCGATCCGACGGAAGCGAGGCGGACCGTCTGGAAATGCTGGAAAAAGAAGGCTTTGACTTTCGTCGAAAATTTCGCGGCTTTCGCACGCTGCAATTCGAGAACGTCGACATTCGAGTTGACGACGGCGCCGTCCGGCGAAAGCGAATATCCGGCTTTGACGTTGTCGGTGAGATCATTGCCGACATAATAGGCGAGAATGACGAGGTCGAATTTGCCGGGCTCGGCGACCGCATTCAGCGCCCGCAGCGCGTCTCCCGTCCCCCAGCCGCCAAGGCCGTAAGCCCTGACGCCGACGGACGGCGTCCACGCATCGACAAGATCGGCATAGGTCTCGCCGTTATTGACGAGCGATCCGCGCGTGAAGGAATCCCCGAACGCGGCGATCCGCGGCTCGCCGGTGTCGAAAAGATCCCGGAAGCCGTCGGCGTTCGTCGCGTGAAAGTTCCATGCCTCCGCCGCGTGCTGGCGCTCGAAAAAGACAGCGTTCGGCGGCTCGGTGAATCCGAATTTCGCCGACGGCGCGCGCGACGCCGAAACGGCGGAGCAAACGACCCGCTTGATCTCGCTGAACGGCTGCAGCACCGGAAACAGGCGAAGCGTCGCCTCCGCCAACAGGAGGCCGGCGCCGAGCGATGCGGCGATCAAGGTTGCGACCATGACGCGTTCGCGTTTTTTGGAGGCGGCGGTCATCGGAGGGACTTGGGATTAGGGATTAGGGATTTGTCCATTCTTCCCCCGCTTGCGGGGGCCCTATCCGCGCGTCCTGACCTCGCGGATGGAGCGCGCGCCCTCAGTCGCTGCGCGACAACTCCCCCGTAAACGCAGGGCGATCGCATTTGGTGCGCCACCCTCTCCCGCTTGCGGGAGAGGGCAGGGTGAGGGGTTGTCTGAACGAGGGATTCCCTTCGTTGACGCCCCCTCACCCCCGGCCCCTCTCCCGCAAGCGGGAGAGGGGGGAAGGCATTGCAGCGCCATATGCGATCGCCATGCCCGTAAACGGGGGAGCAAAGGGCGATCTTTTTCGCATCCTGCGCATCGCTCCGGCCGGGCTGACACTTTCCTGCCGCCATCAAAAATACCCCTCCTGCTTCTTCTTTTCCATCGAAGCGGACTGGTCGTGGTCGATGACCCGGCCTTGCCGCTCGGATGTCGTTGTCAGCAGCATCTCCTGAATGACTTCGGGGAGCGTAGTCGCGCTCGACCGCACGGCGCCGGTCAGCGGGTAGCAGCCGAGCGTGCGGAAGCGGACAACTTCCATCTTCGGCTTTTCGCCGTTTCTGAGCGGCATTCGCTCGTCGTCGACCATGATCAGCGCGCCGTCGCGCTCGACGACCGGGCGCTCTTTCGCGAAATAGAGCGACGGGATCGGAATGTTCTCGCGATAAATATATTGCCAGATGTCGAGTTCGGTCCAGTTCGAGATCGGGAAGACGCGGATCGACTCGCCCTTCATGATGCGCGTGTTGTAGATCGACCAGAGCTCCGGGCGCTGATTTTTCGGGTCCCAGCGATGCTGCGCGGAGCGGAACGAGAAAATGCGCTCTTTCGCGCGCGATTTCTCCTCGTCCCGGCGCGCGCCGCCGAAGGCGACGTCGAATTTGTATTTGTCGAGCGCCTGTTTCAGCCCTTGTGTCTTCATCACGTCGGTGTGGATCGCCGAACCGTGCGTGAAGGGGCCGACGCCTTGCCTGAGCCCTTCCTCGTTCACATGAACGATGAGGTCGAAGCCGAGCTCTTTCGCGATCCTGTCGCGATGCGCGTACATGTCCTTGAACTTCCAGGTGGTGTCGACATGCATCAGCGGGAAGGGCGGGCGCGAGGGATGAAACGCCTTTGACGCAAGATGCAGCATCACCGACGAGTCCTTGCCGATCGAATAGAGCATGACCGGGTTTTCCGCTTCCGCCGCGACCTCGCGCATGATGTGGATCGCTTCGGCTTCAAGCCGGTCGAGATGCGACATCGTCGGCGGGGAGGGGCTCGCGGCGCGCCCATATTCGCCGTTGACCGGCGGCGGCGCGAATTTCCGCTCAAGGTCCGCCGGCAGGCGGTCCTCGTCCGGGTTCCGCCCGCGTTCGAGCGCGGCAAGGCGGGTCAGCGCCAAATCCATGGTCTTCAAGGTGAGCTGGCCGCCGGCCTTCAGGCGGGCGAGCCCCTTCCCATCATTGAGCAGCTTGCGGGAGATGGTCGACAGCGAGAGACTTTCGCGTTCGGCCAGCGATTCCGCCCGTTTCATCAGCTCGTTGATGGTCGACATCAGGATGCATCCCACGTTTTGAGGGTCATATAGCGGCAGCATGTGTGGGAGTCAAGGGGGTTTTCGAAAAAATGTGGGATATGTTCCACGTGAAACATTGTGGGCCGCCGAGAATCCCACAAGTAACTGTCATCCCGTGCGCGCTGCAGCGCGCAGCGCTGCTGCGCAGACACGGGACCCCATGCAGCCGAGGCGCTCCAATCTCACGGGGTCCCGGCGCTGCGCGCCGCTTCGTGACGCTCCGGCCGGGATGACGCTTGTGGAAAAAATTGTCATTCCGCCCCTTGCGGATGCGACCGATATTTCCGATATTTCTGTTATGACAGAAATTACGGAAAAGCCCGTCACCCTGACCCCGGCGATCCGGCGCTTCATTCTGCATTGGGGCGATATGGGCCAGACTTGGGGCGTCAGCCGCTCGGTCGCGCAGATCCACGCGCTGCTCTTCGTTGCGGCGCGGCCGATGAACGCCGAAGAGATCGCCGACGCGCTGATGCTGGCGCGCTCCAATGTGTCGACATCAATCCGTGACCTGACGAATTGGGGGCTGGCGAGGCGCGCGCCAATGTTCGGTGATCGTCGGGATTTCTTCGAGGCGGACGGCGATGTCTGGGAAATGGCGTCGAAGATCGTCGCGATCAGGAAGGCGCGCGAGATCGATCCGGCGGCGGAGGTTCTGAAATCCTGCCTTGAAGACGCCGCGCACGATCCGGCGGCGGCGCCGGAAGCGGTTCGCCGCCTCACCGAGATGAAAGCGCTGATCGATCTCCTCAACAATTGGTATGAGCAGATGAACCGCGTGCCGAAATCGCAATTGCTGCCGCTGATCAAACTCGGCTCGAAAGCGGTGGAGCTGTTGTCGCCGTTTTTGAAAAAGAAGGATGGGAGGCAGTAGGCAATGGGCAATGGGCAATAGGCAGCCTGCGGCGCAAAAAGCCGCAATTTTCAGGCCGATCCGATTTCTGCTTCCCATTGCCCGTTGCCTATTGCCCATTGCCCATTGCTCAGAGAAGGAGGCGCATATGACCCACGCAGACATCCTTGAACTCTCCCGCCGCCAGCCGCGCCGCATCCTTCGAGACGCGATTCGCGCTCCTCAGGATGAAGACGATTTCGGCTTCCATCGGGCAATTCCTCATCTTGAGGAGCGGCCCGCTTGGGCCGCGTCGCGAAGGATGGACGATAAAGCCGCGCCGCCATTGGCCAACCCGATGACCGGCGCTGCAAGTTTTCTCGCCTATCTCGGCGCCGCGCCCTTGCTCGCCGCCGCGATCCTTATGATCGCCGAACCTGAAAGCGCCGCCGCCGAACAATTTCTTGTCCTTTACGGCGCCGCGCTTCTCATTTTCTTCGGCGGCGTGCGCTGGGGCGTCGCCGTCATGAAGCAGAAGGGGCCGACGATGCGCGCGCTTCTCGGCGCCGCCTTGCCGATGCTCGCCGCGCTGCCGCTCCTCCTGCCCGGCGAGCCTTTTGGAAAAATGCCGATCATCATGGCGCTGATGATTGTGCTTCTCGTCGACGACCTCGGCGCCACGCGCCGCGGCGACGGCGCGCCAGCCTGGTATCTCGGCGTCCGCGTTCCGCTGACGGTGCTGATCGAGGTCGCGTTCATGGTGGCGCTCGCGGCGGGTATGAGGGGGTGACGATGGCGAAGCCGGCGCCCTATTCCTACCGCGACGATCCGCGCGTTCCGTCCTTCGACGACAGCGAGCCGCTGATCGTGTTCGACGGAGGGTGCGTTCTTTGCGCCGCCGGCGTTCAGTGGATGGCGAAGCGCGATCCGAAGGGGCGCGCGCGCTTCATCGCAATCGAGGCGCCGCTGGCGCGGGCGCTCTACGAACATTACGCGCTTGATCCGGTCCGATTCGACACCTTCATGGTGCTGACGAACGGCGTCGCGCGTCTTCGCTGGCAAGGGCTCCTCGCGGCGGGGCGGACGATGCCGGCGCCGTGGTCGATCGCGGCTCTGCTCGGCCGCCTCATTCCCGACGCGATCGGCGACCGGCTTTACGATTTCATCCAGAAAAACCGCATCGCCTGGTTCGGCGCCCGCAAGTCCTGCCTTGTTCCGGACGGCGCCTTGCGGGAGCGGTTTCTTTAGGCGTTAACCGACAAGACGCGACCGCGCGTGCTAGGCTCGCGCCGCTGACGGGAGGGCGACGCCGATGATGCGCTGGGTCTTGTTTTTCGCCGTGATCATTCTCGCCGGGGCGGCGGTCACCGCGCTGTGGGCGGGGTGGAGCGCGGATTTGCTGAAGGCGGTCGTCACTTTCGCTGTCGTCGCGATTGCTTTCGTCGCCCTTTACGCGCTCAACCGGAAGGTCTGAATTCTTGACTTGACCACATGGTCAGACTATATGGTCAGGCATGACCATTCAGGTGAACATTGCCGAGGCCAAGGCCAAGCTTTCCGCCCTCATTGAAGCGGCCGAGCGCGGCGAGGAAGTCATCATCGCCCGCAATGGCCAGCCGGTGGCGCGAATGAGCGCGTTGGCGCCGAAGCGAACGATCCGATTCGGCGTCCTTAAAGATTACGGCTGGACCCAGGAGACGCCATTTGAAGTTTTCGCGCCGGAACCGGATGAGGCGATCGACGCGCCGCTGATTCCGGGCGACCCCGACAGCTGACCCTTGCATGGGATGCATTCTCGACACCCACGCGCTGTTGTGGAGTCTTGAGGACTCCCCGCTGCTGACCCAATCGGCGCGCGTCATGATCGCTCAAAACGCGGGCGACGCGTATTTCAGCGCGGCGTCCGTGTACGAACTGGAATTCAAATCGACCCTCGGCAAATTGCCGCCCTGGCCAAAGCGCGTATCGACGCTCGCCGTCGCCGCCGGCTTTTTCGCATTGCCGATTTCCCTGGAGGACGCCGAAGCGGCGGCGCGATTGCCATTGATCGGTCGCGACCCGTGGGATCGGCTGATCGCGGCGCAAGCCATTCGGTCGGGACTGACGGTCATCACGAGGGATGAGAGCATTGCAAAATTCGGCGCCGCGGTTTTCTGGTGACGCGGCCCTGCGATGATTCTTGAACCCTTTGAACTCGCGATCCTCGCCTTCGCCGGATTCGCGTCGGGCTGGATCAACGTGATCGCCGGCGGCGGCTCGCTGCTGACCGTGCCGGTGATGGTGTTCATGGGGATGCCGGGGCCGGTCGCCAACGGCGCCAATCGCATCGCGATCATCGTGCAGTCGCTGAGCGCGATCGCCTCTTTCCGATCCAAAGGGTTCTCGGACTTCCGTCTGTCGGCGACGCTCGCCGCCGCGGCGTCGGTCGGCGCCTTTTTCGGGGCGCAGATCGGCGTTTCGCTCGACGGCGTCTGGTTCAACCGCACCGTCGCGGCGGTGATGATCGCGGTCATGATCCTGATGGCGACGGGAGAAGACAAATCAAGACCCAGACCCGAGGCGGCGTCGACAGCGAAAAACCTCGCCCTCGGGCACATTTTGATGGTCGGCGCCGGTTTTTGGGGCGGCTTCATCCAGATCGGCGTCGGCTTTCTCATCATGCCTATTCTCTATCGCGTGATGGGATTGGATCTCGTGCGCGTCAACATGCACAAGGTCTTCATCGCGCTCGTGTACACGCTCGTCGCGTTTCTCGTCTTCGCGTCGAAAGTCGCGATCCTGTGGGAGGCGGGCGCGGCCTTGGCCCTCGGAACCGCGTTCGGCGGCTGGATGGGCGCGCATGCGACGATTACGAAGGGCGAAAAACTCATCAAGCGCGCGCTCTTTGCGGTGCTGGCCGCGATGGCGGTGAAGCTGTTGTTCTTTCCCTGACCGCTTTATTGAAACGCGGGACGAACCCGCGCACATTGTTTCATTCAAGGCGGGAGGCTCCATTGAACGCAGCCATTTATTTCATCGCCGCGGTCGCCCTCATCGCGATCGTCGTCGCCGTTCTCTATAACCAACTCGTCGGCAAGCGGCAGCTTGCGCGCAATGGCTGGTCCGACATCGACGTGCAGCTCAAACGCCGCGCCGATCTGATTCCGCAATTGGTGACGACCGTCAAAGGCTACGCCGCGCATGAGCGTTCGCTGTTCGAGGAAATCGCCGAGAAGCGGAGCGCCGCCCTCGCCGCGGGCGACGATCCCGAAAGGCGCGCCGCCGCGGAAGGCGCGCTGGCGCGCCCGGTCAATCGCATGGTCGCGCTCGCCGAGGCCTATCCCGATCTCAAGGCGAACCAGAACTTTCTCGACCTGCAGCGTCAGCTCGCCGAAACGGAGGACAAGATTGAAATGGCGCGGCGCTTTTACAACGGCGCGGTGCGCGAATTGAACATTCTCGTCCATTCGGTCCCGTCGAATGTCGTCGCCGGCGCTTTCGGCTTCAAGGAGAGCGCCTATTTCGAGATCGCCGACGGCGAGCGGGCGGTTCCGAAGGTTGAGACGCGATGAGCGACATGCGCGGCGCCGCATCCTTCGCGACGCGATGCTTCGCATCGCTCCTCAGGATGAGGACAGAGCTTGTTTCAATGATAACCGCCCTCATCCTGAGGAGGCGCGGAGCGCCGTCTCGAAGGATGCGGCCGCTCACGATCGTCGCCTTGGTCTGCGTCATCGTCCCCGCGCATGCCGAAGAACGCATCAGCAATTTCGACGTTGCAATCGAGGTCGAACAGGAGGGCGACATCCGCGTCGTGGAGACGATTTCGGTCGTCTCTGAGGGCGATCAGATTCAGCGCGGCATATTCCGCGATCTGCCGCGCTTTTACCTCAAAGGCGCGCGCAAGCTTCCTTACGTCTACGACGTCAAGAGCGTGACGCGCGACGGCGAGAAGGAGCCCTATGCGATCGAGAAGGAGGGGAACGCCTTTCGCATCCGGATCGGCGACGCAGACGTCTATCTCGCCGACGGGCCGCACCGATATGCGCTGACCTATGAGGTAAAAAACCAGATCCGCTATTTCGAGAATTATGATGAAATCTACTGGAACGCGACCGGCAATTACTGGGCGTTCCCGATCGAACGCGCGCGCGCCGCGGTGAGACTGCCGGGCGGCGCGCCGGCTGTTCAGCATGCGGCCTATACCGGCCATGAAGGCGCAAGCGGGCGCGATTACGAATACCGCTTCGAGGGCGGCGCGCATCATTTCAATGCGACGAAGCGGATGGCGCCCGGCGAAGGGATGACCGTCGCTGTCGGATTCGCGAAGGGCGTCGTCGATCCGCCCTCCGCCGCCGATGCGCGCGGCGAATGGCAGGCCGAGAACGCCTCGGCGATCGTTCTTGGCGCGGCGTTCCTGCTGCTCGGCGGGTATTTTCTCGCCATGTATGAGCGCGTCGGGCGCGACCCGCCGAAGGGCCCGGTGTTCGCGCGCTATGATCCGCCAGCGGATCATTCGCCCGCCGCCGTCCATTACATCTATCACCGCGGCCTCTCCGGGCACGACGCGCTGATCGCGAGCCTCATCAATCTCGCGATCGGCAAGCGCGTCGAGATCGACGTCGACAAGACGAGGAAGCTGACGGTGCTGACGAAAGGGCCGGGCGGCCGGGGCGGGCAGCGCTTTTCCGAGGCGGAAGAAGCGCTCGAAGCGCGGCTGATGACGGGCGTCGACGGCGCGTTCTCGTTCGGCAAGACCTACAACCCGACATTGACAAGCGCCTATGAGCAGTTCCGCAAATCGCTCGCAAAGAGCTACGGCGCGGAATATTTCCGCTGGAACACGGGCTATCTCATCCTCGCCGCGCTCGGCGGGATCGGCGCTGTCGTTCTCGCCGCCAATCTCGCGCTTGCCTGGACGAGCCTTCACACGCTTGTCGCCCTCGGGCTCGGCGCGATGATCCTCGCCGGCGCCTATTTCCTGCCGGCGCCGACGAAGAAGGGGCAGGAGATCCGCACCGAGATCGAGGGCTTCCGGCTCTACCTCAAGACCGCCGAGGAAATGCACCTGAACTTGGTCGAGGTCGGCGGCGAGGCGCCGCCGCCGATGACGATCGAGCGCTATGAACGGTTCCTCCCTTACGCGATCGCGCTCGGCGTCGAAAAACCGTGGACGGAGCATTTCGAGGCGCTGATGCCGAAAGAGGCCGCCGAGCACCGCCCGAGCTGGGCGCACAGAAATTACGGCGGCGGGCGCAGCCTTGCGGGCCTCAACAGCGCGCTCGTCTCGAACCTTTCAAGCGGCGTGTCGAACTCGATGCCGAAATCCTCGGGCTCTTCAGGCTCCGGCGGCGGCGGCTCCTCCGGCGGCGGCGGCGGCGGAGGGGGCGGCGGCGGGTGGTAGGCGCCGAAATCCAAGTCATCCCGGCCGGCGCGCAGCGCAGAGCCGGGATCCCTTGCCGCTGGAGCGCGGTCGCGTCACGGGGTCCCGGATCAATCGCTTCGCGATTTTCCGGGATGACAGGGTTGGACATTCTTGTCTTCCCGGAAATTTGCGAAGCAAATTATCCGGGATCCCGCGAAACCGGAGCGCGGTCGCGACACGAGGTCCCGGATAAATCGCTGCGCGATTTTCCGGGATGACAGGGAGGAACAGGTCGGCGCTTTGACAGGGCGGTGCGTCTGCGGTTATTTCCCCGGCGCATTTTGCACCCGCAGCAAGGGCGCGCCGACGCGCCGCAAGTCACACGTCCAAAAGGAAAACCGATGATCACCCACGCCGTCCGCGCGCACCGCTCGAAGGACCAACTGCCGCGCGAGGAGCAGCTCGCCTGGAAATTCGCCGAAGTCGCTGCTGATCCCGTGGAGGTTGACGCCGAAGCGACCGACATGATCATCAACCGCATCATCGACAACGCGTCGGTGGCGATCGCCTCGCTCAACCGGGGGCCGATCAAATCGGCGCGGGCGATGGCCTACGCCCATGCGCGCAAAGGCGGCGCGACCTTGTTCGGCGCGCCGGCCGGCGAGACGGTCTGCGCGGAATGGGCCGCCTGGGCGAATGGCACGGCGGTCCGCGAGCTCGACTTCCACGACACGTTTCTCGCCGCCGATTATTCGCACCCCGGCGACAATATTCCGCCCGTGCTCGCGGTCGCGCAGCAGATGGGCAAAGACGGGCGCGCGCTCTTGCGCGGCATCGCAACTGGCTATGAGATTCAAGTCAATCTCGTGAAGGCGATCTGCCTCCATGAGCACAAGATCGACCACATCGCGCATATCGGACCGTCAGCGTCGGCGGCGATCGGCACGCTGCTTGGTCTGCCCACGGAGGTAATTTATCAGGCGGTGCAGCAGGGCCTCCACACGACGATCACGACGCGCCAGTCGAGGAAGGGCGAGATTTCAAGCTGGAAGGCGTTCGCGCCCGCTTACGCCGGCAAACAGGCGATCGAGGCCGTCGATCGCTGCATGCGCGGCGAGGGCGCGCCGAGCCCCGCTTATGAAGGCGAAGACGCGCCGCTCGCGTGGATTTTGAACGGCCGAACGACGCGCGACCAGGGCGGCTCGCCTTACGAGCCGACCTATCACGTGCCGCTGCCGGCGAAGGGCGAGGCGAAACGCGCGATCCTCGAGACCTATACGAAGGAGCACTCGGCGGAATATCAGTCGCAGGCCCTCATCGATCTCGCCTTCCGCATGGGCAAGAAGATCAGGGATTTCGACAAGGTGACGTCGATCGTCCTCCACACCTCGCATCACACCCATTACGTGATCGGAACGGGAAGCGGCGATCCGCAGAAGATGGACCCGAACGCGAGCCGCGAAACGCTCGACCATTCGATCATGTACATCTTCGCGGTCGCGCTGCAGGACGGCGAATGGCACCATGTCCGCTCCTATGCGCCCGAACGCGCCAGGCGCGCCGACACCGTGCGCCTCTGGCGTAAGATCTCGACCGTCGAGGACAAAGACTGGACGCGCCGCTATCACAGCCACGATCCGAAGGAGAAAGCCTTCGGCGCCAAGGTCGTCATCGCCTTTGACGACGGATCGACCCTCGTCGATGAACTCGGCATCGCCAATGCGCACCCCTTCGGCGCGCGCCCGTTCGGCCGGGCGGAGTATATCCGCAAATTCCGCACCCTGACGGATGACATTCTTGACCCGAAGGAGTCCGCGCGGTTTTTGGCGCTGGCGCAGCGTTTGCCGAATTTGTCGGCGGCGGAGGTGATGACGCTCAATCCCGTCGCGCCGAAGGGCTATCTCGCCGAGAACATGGCGAAGGGGATATTTTGACGCCCGTGAATTTGTCATCCCGGAAATTTGCGCAGCAAATTATCCGGGATCCGGCGCGGCTGGAGCGCGGCCGCGTCACGAGGTCCCGGATAAATCGCTGCGCGATTTTCCGGGATGACAAGGGACGAAATGGATAGACCGCTCTCCTCCTCCGCCGAGCGCCGCATCCGCGAGAGCTTCTCGCGTCAGGGCTTCATGAAGAAGCTCGGCGCCCGGATCGTGTCGCTCGGCGCTGGAACCTGCGAACTCGCGGTCGACTTCGATGAATCGCTGACGCAGCAGCACGGCTATTTTCACGCCGGCGTCACCGCGACGATCGCCGACAATGCCTGCGGCTACGCCGCCTATTCGCTGATGCCGGAGAATTCGACCGTGCTGACGACGGAGTTCAAGATCAATCTTCTGGCGCCGGCGACCGGCCCACGCCTCGTCGCGCGCGGAAGGGTGATCAAGCCCGGGCGCACGCTCGTCATCGCGCAAGCGGACGTGTTTTCCGTTTCGGGTGCGGGCGAAACGCTGGTCGCGACGATGCTGGCGACGGAAATCTGTTTGAAGGACAAGGAAGACCGCTGATGCTCTTCACGAAAAAACACGCCGCCGAGAAGCGCGCCGATTTCCGCGCAAAGCTGAAATCCGGAAAACTCCTGCAGTTTCCCGGCGCGTTCAATCCGCTCTGCGCGCAGCTGATCGAGCGCAAGGGCTTTGACGGCGTCTATATTTCCGGCGCGGTGATGTCCGCCGATCTCTGCCTTCCCGATATCGGCGTTTCGACCCTGACCGAGTTCGCGGACCGCGGACATCAGATCGCGCGCGTCACCGATCTGCCGACGATCATCGACATCGACACCGGCTTTGGCGAACCGATGTCGGCGGCGCGGTCCGTCCGGACGATGGAAGAAATGGGCATTTCCGCCTGCCACATCGAAGACCAGATGATGCCCAAGCGCTGCGGCCATCTCGACGGCAAGGAAGTCGTTGAAACGAAAGTGATGGCGCAGCGGGTGAAGGCCGCATCGGACGCCAGGCGCGATCCGAACTTCATCCTGATCGCCCGCTCCGACGCGCGCGCGGTCGAAGGGCTCGATAAAGCGATCGAGCGCATGAAGGCCTATGAGGGCGCCGGCGCCGACATGATCTTCCCCGAAGCGATGGCGAATGAGAAGGAATTCGAAGCGGTCCGCAAGGCGATCAAGGCGCCCTTGCTCGCCAACATGACCGAGTTCGGAAAATCGCGGCTTTTGAACAAGAGGGAGTTGGAGGCGCTCGGCTTCAACCTCGTGATCTATCCGGTGACCACCTTGCGCCTTGCGATGTTCGGCGCCGAGAGGGGCCTTGATGCGATCCTCAAAGACGGCGACCAGAACGGCGTTCTTGATATCATGCAGCACCGGCGTGATCTTTACGACCTCCTGCGCTACCACGACTACAACCAGTTCGATCAGTCGCTGTATAATTTTCAGGTGACGGATACGCCGAAGGAATAGCCGGAGACGTCAATGACAAAACAGCCGCATCTGCCGAAACTGCCGAAAGGCTTCCTCTGGGGCGCCTCGACCGCGGCGGCGCAGATCGAGGGCGCGGCGGCCGAAGACGGGCGAGGCGCGTCGATCTGGGACGCCTTCGCGGCGACGCAAGGCAAGATCAAGGACGGTTCGACCGGCGCCGTCGCTTGCGACCATTATCATCGGTACAAGGAAGACATTGCGCTGATGAAGCGCCTCGGCCTTGACGCCTATCGATTTTCAGTCTCGTGGTCGCGCGTTCTGCCGGACGGGGTCGGGACGGCGAACGAAAAAGCGCTCGACTTCTACGATCGGCTGATTGACGAATTGCTCGACAAGAAAATCGAGCCGTGGCTTTGCCTCTATCATTGGGATTTGCCGCAGGCGCTACATGAGCGCGGCGGCTGGACCAATCGCGATGTGGCGCGCTGGTTTGAAGATTACGCCGCGCTGCTCGCGCGCCGTTATGGCGACCGCGTCGTGCGCTGGGCGACCTTCAACGAGCCCGGCGTTTTCACGACCGCGGGCTATGCGGTCGGCTATCATGCGCCGGGCGTCGCCGATCTTGGCGCCTATCTTGCCGCCGCGCATAATGTCAACCGCGCGCATGGCGCGTCTGTCGTCGCGCTGCGCGGCGCCGATGTGAAGGGCCAGATCGGCGTCGTCTGCAACCAGCAGCCGGCGCGGCCGGCGTCGCCGTCGGATGACGACAAGGCCGCCGCCGCGCTCTACGACCTTTTCTGGAATCGGACTTTCGCTGATCCGATGATCCTCGGCGGCTATCCGGAAGGCCTGCAGCCTTTCTTTGGCCCGTTCGTTCAGGACGGCGATCTCGAAGCGATCAGGCAGAGGCTCGATTTTCTGGGGGTCAATCACTACTCGCCGACCTATGTGAAAAGCGATCCGGCCGCGCCGGGCGGCCTCGCGCAGGGAAAGCCGCCCGAGGGCGCTCCAGTAACGATGATGGGGTGGGAGATCGCGCCAAAGGCTTTCGCGCAGACATTGATCCAGGAGGCGGCGCGCTACAAGCTTCCAATCGTCGTCACCGAGAACGGCGTCGCCGATCGCGCCGAAGTCGGAGAGGGCGGCGAGGTCGACGATCCATTGCGCATCGACTATCTCGCGAAATATATCGGCGCGGTCGCCAGCGCGATCGAGAGCGGCGCGCGCATCGACGGTTATTTCGTCTGGTCGCTGATCGATAATTTCGAATGGGCGGAAGGGTACGAGCCGCGCTTCGGCGTCGTGCATGTGGACTTCGAGACGCAAAAGCGGACGCCGAAGCGGTCGTTTGAATGGCTGCGCACGGAGATCAAGAGGCAGTGAGCATTGGGCAGTAGGCAGTGGGCAATAGGTAGTGGGCAGTGGTCGACTGCGACATCGCTGTTCGTCCGAATGTTTCCATCTTACTGCCTACTGCCCATTGCCCACTGCCCACTGCCCATTTCGCAACAGGGATGAACATGACGGACTCAGAAGTGAAATACGGTCTTGCCGGCGTCGTCGCCGACGACACGGCCGTCTCCAAGGTGATGCCGGAGACGAATTCGCTCACCTATCGCGGCTATGCGGTGCAGGACCTCGCGACGAAATGCCGGTTCGAGGAGGTCGCGTATCTGATCTGGAACCGGGAGCTGCCGACGAAAGCGCAGCTCGCGGCGTTCAACGCGCTGGAAAAGAGCGAGCGCGGAATCTCGCCGGCGATGCTGACGCTGATCGGCATGCTGAACCGACACGCGCATCCGATGGACGCGCTCCGGACGGCGGTTTCCTTCATGGGGCAGGCGGACGAAACGGCGGAGGATTCATCGCCAAAAGGCCTCTATGACAAGTCGATCCGCATGTTCGCGCAAATTCCGGAGATCGTCGCGGCGGATTTCCGCGTCAGAGCCGGCAAGGCGCCCATTCCGACCACCAAGGACCTCGGCTTCTCCGAGAATTTCTTTCATATGTGCTTCGGCAAGGTTCCGCAGCCGGAAATCGTCAAATGTTTCGACATGTCGATGACGCTCTACGCCGAGCACTCCTTCAACGCCTCGACCTTCACGGCGCGGACGATCGCCTCGTCGCTCTCCGACATTTACTCGGCGGTCACGGGCGCGATCGGGTCCCTCAAAGGCCCGCTCCATGGCGGCGCGAATGAGGCGGTCATGCACATGCTGAAGGAAGTCGGCGGCGCGAAGAACGCGGAAAGCTGGATGATGGACGCGCTGGCGAAAAAGAAGAACATCATGGGCTTCGGCCACCGCGTCTACAAAAAGGGCGACAGCCGCGTCCCGACCATGACCGACGCCTTCAGGAAAATGGTCGACGTCATCGGCACGCCGGAAGCGAGGGAATATTGGGAAATGTCGCGCATCCTCGACAAAATCATGGTGCGCGAGAAGAACATCTATCCGAACCTCGATTTCCCGACAGGCCCCGCTTATTATCTGATGGGCTTCGAGATACCGATCTTCACGCCGATCTTCGTCATCAGCCGCATCACCGGCTGGACCGCGCATGTGATGGAGCAGCGCGCGGCGAACAAGCTCGTGCGGCCGCTCTCCAACTATGTCGGCGTGGCGCAGCGCGACGTCGTTCCGATCGAGAAGAGGTGACCCTCTGTATCCAATCACTTGCCCTCAGCCGTTGATTCGCTTTTTTGCCGACGGCGTGCTAGGAAGTCAGGCATAGGAAAACATCATGAAGAGAAACTACTTCGTTCGCGCTTGCTGGGATGCTGACGCAAAGGTTTACTATGCCGAGAGCGATATCGACGGTCTCCATATCGAGGCCGGCACGATCGACGAGTTCGAGGCGGCGATGCTGGATTTGGCGCCGGAGCTGATTCTCTCCAACCACTATAATGCGTCCGAATTGGCGGACACGCCGCTGAAGGACCTGGTCCCTGCGATCCTCTGGCAGCGGCCGGCCGCGGCGAGCGCATAGGCAGGATTGGCCAACATTGTTGAAGTTCACGCCGATGCGTTGAAAGGGCGAAGCAGCCGTTCCTAGATCAGGCGGATTGATTTCCAGGGAACACCAACATGGCCGACAGCTATTACCGCGAAGTCGTGGCTGCCCTGCGGCAGCAAGGATACGCGCACAAGGGAAACGCGAAGGGTTCCCACGAAAAATGGGCGCATGAGAAATCAGGAAGACTCATCATCGTCCCGAGAACCTCAAGAGCCGCCACACGGCAAATGCGATTTTGAAGTCCGCAGGCGTTGAAAGAAAGCTATGATGCGGACGCTTGCGGCGCAACGCGGCGGGCGTGGAAAAGGAACACAAGGATGGCGCGCATTCCTCGAGACCGCACGGAGAAGGAACGCCAGCGGGCGATGGCGGCGGTCGAAGAGCTCATCCGCTGGATCGGGGATGATCCGAGGCGCGAAGGCCTTGTCGACACGCCGCAGCGCGTGGTCGACGCCTTTCTCGAATATTTCCGCGGCTATGAGGAATGCGCCGACACCTATTTGCAGCGCACCTTCGAGCAGGTCGGCGGCTATGACGAGATCGTGCTGCTGCGCGACATCCCGTTTCACTCGCATTGCGAGCACCATATGGCGCCGATCCTCGGCAAGGCGCATGTCGCCTATCTGCCGAAGGACCGCGTCGTCGGCATTTCAAAGATCGCGCGCGTCGTCCACGCCTACGCCAAGCGCCTGCAGGTTCAAGAGCGCCTGACGGCGGAAGTCGCCGACTGCATCCAGCGCGTGCTCGAGCCGATCGGCATCGCCGTCGTCATCGAGGCGACGCACGCCTGCATGACCTGCAGAGGCGTCGAGACGCCCGGCGTCATCATGACGACGAGCCGGATGATGGGCGTCTTCCGCGAGGACCCGCGTTCGCGGCAGGAAGTCATGAAGCTGATGGGGTTTAGTTGAGGGGGAATCGGGAATGGTGAATCGGGAATGGGGAATAGAGATCGATCCGGAATGCGGCGACGATCTCACCTTCGGATTCGCTGAAGACGATGGCGTTGCGCCGATCACGGACTATCGCGATCTCGATGTGTGGAAGGCGGCGATGTCGTTTGCCGCTGCAGTCTATCGCGAAACCGCGGGATTTCCGATCGATGAGCGGTTCGGGCTGACCGCACAGTTGCGCCGCGCCGCTGTTTCCGTTCCGGCAAACATTGCGGAAGGTTACGGCCGTGAGACAGCCGGCGCCTATATACAATTCTTGCGAGTCTCCCAGGGATCCGCCAAGGAGTTGGAGACGCTCGTGGAGCTTTCTCATACGCTTGGGTTCCTGCGCCTGGAGCAGAAAACTGATCTATTCGTCACGCTGACCCGAATCTCAAAAATGCTTCGTGCGCTGATCCGCGCGCTCGAAAGGAAACGCCAATAACTTCCTCCATTCCCGATTCCCGATTCACCATTCCCGATTCGCCACCCACCACTCCCACCCCCGAGGTCCCAAATGTCCTATCAGACCATCCTCCTCGAAACTGACGGCGCCGCCGGGATCATCACGCTCAATCGGCCCGAGGCGCTCAACGCGTTTTCGAACCAGCTGATGAATGAACTGACGGACGCTCTGAAAAAGCTCGAGGCGGACGACGATATCGGCTGCATCGTCATCACCGGGTCGGAGAAGGCCTTCGCCGCCGGCGCCGACATCAAGGAGATGGCGGAGAAGACCTATATGGAAGCCTACAACGAAAATTTCATCACAAGGAACTGGGAGGAGACGACGCGCTGCCGGAAGCCGGTGATCGCGGCGGTCGCCGGCTACGCGCTCGGCGGCGGTTGCGAACTCGCGATGATGGCGGATTTCATCATCGCCGCCGACAACGCCAAATTCGGCCAGCCGGAAGTGACGATCGGCGCCATTCCAGGCGCTGGCGGCACGCAGCGCCTCGCGCGCTTCATCGGCAAGTCGAAAGCGATGGAGATGTGCCTCACCGGGCGGATGATGGACGTGCAGGAAGCCGAACGCTGCGGGCTTGTCAGCCGCATCGTGCCCAAGGGCGAGCTGCGCGCCGAGGCGATCAAGACGGCGAAACAGATCGCTTCCTTTTCACGGCCGATCGTCATGCTGATGAAAGAGTCGGTCAATCGCGCTTTTGAGACGCCGCTCGGCGAGGGCATGCGCTTCGAGCGGCGGCTTTTTCATTCGATTTTCGGCACGCAAGACCAGCAGGAAGGCATGGCCGCCTTCGTTGAAAAGCGAAAGCCGGTTTTCAGGAATCGTTAAGTAAGGGGGCAGTGGGCAGTAGGCAGTAGGGAATAGGGAATAGGCAGAAAGAAAAAGGAATCAGGAAGACCGGCGACGACGCGGAAAACGCCTACTTCCGCCCACTGCCCATCTCCCCTGGTTAACGGCCCTTTAGCGCTTCAATCCTAGCGTCGCGCCAGAGAGGGTCGATGCGCACGCTGACAAGGACCGACAGGGCCTCAAGCTCGCTGATGGCCGCCTTCGCGTCAGACATGGCGGAGGCGATGGCCGTGCGCCGCGCCTCGCTTGAAGCCAAGGCCGCGCGCGCCGAAGCGGAAATGTCGATCAAGGCGCGCGCCGAATTCCTCGCCAACATGAATCACGAGCTGAGAACGCCGCTGAACGCCATCATCGGCTTTGCGACGATGCTGAAGGAAGGCGAGACCTACACGCTCACCGCGGAGCAGCGCGATTCCTACGCCGACTATATTTTGCAGTCGGCCGATCTTCTCCTCGGCCATATCAACACGCTGCTCGAAGCCGCGGCGCTCGACGGCGGCGCGCTGACGCTTGAACAAGCGGGCATCGACTGCGGCGCGGCGCTCGACGAGGCGGTCAAGCGCGCGAAGATCGTCGCCGACGCCGCCAAAGTGACAATCGAGGTCAAGTCCGACCGCGCGCGGTCTGAAGGCTGGGGCGACGGCGTCCGCCTTGCGCAGGCGCTCGATCACATCATCCGCACCGCCGTCAAATTCTCGCCGGAAGGGTCGCGCATCCTCGTGCGCGCGTCGGTCGAAAAGGACGGATGGGCGGAAATCGCCGTGCGCGACCGCGGTCCCGGCATGACCGAAGAAGAGATCGCAAAGGCGCTGCAGGCGTTCCGCGAAACCCATCGCGGCCTTGACCGTTCCTTCGCCGGCCCCGGCGTCGGACTGGCGATCGCCAAGACTTTTATCGAACTTCAAGGCGGGCGCTTCACGATCAAATCGAAGATCGGCGAGGGCACCTTGATCCGCGTCGCGCTGCCGACGCCCAAAGCCGCGCAAGCGGCGGGCGACATGAAAATGGCGGGATGATGGGAAACCTAGCCGCGCCGCCGCATCGAACAACCGAAACGATTGGGACCCCCTATGTCGCAAGCCGCCGCTGAAAACGTCACCGCCGTCGACAAGCTGAAAGCGGTCGCCGCCAAGCGCAAGCAGCGCATCGGCGAAGTCGTGTCGGTCAATGGCAGCCACGCGCTCGTCATGCTGGACGAGGATCGCCCGGATCTCGACCGCATCCATCGCCCGCAGCTCGGCGCGATTCTGTCGGTCGACACCGGCGCCTGCATCGTTCTCGGCCTCGTCTCGGCGATGAGCGTTCCGGCGCCCTCGCCCGATTCCGTCGGCAAGGATCTGCGGATCATCGAGCTTGAACTCATCGGCGAATTCACCAAGCCGACGCAAAAAGCCCCGGCGCGCTTTCGCCGCGGCGTCTCGACCTATCCGACGCTCCACGACGAAGTGCAGCTCGCCGCGCGCGAGGAGCTCGCGGCCCTGTTCGCGGCGAACGGTTCGGCCTCGGTCAGGATCGGCGTCGTCAAGCAGGATGTCGCGATCCCGGCGACGGTTTCCGTCAACGAGCTTTTCTCGCGCCATTGCGCCATTCTCGGCACGACCGGCGCCGGCAAATCCTGTGCGATCACTTTGATGCTGACCGCCGTCCTTCAGCGCTACCGTCACGGGCACGTCGTCATCCTCGATCCGCACAATGAATATTCGCATTGCTTCGGTCAGGACGCGGTCGTCTTCGACACGTCGAGCCTCACTTTGCCTTACTGGATGCTGACCTTTGAGGAACTAGTCGAAATCCTCTATCCCGGCCGCGTCAATTGCGCCGAGGAGATCGAGATTCTCCAGGACATCATCCCGAGCGCCAAGAAGATGAATATCGGCGCGACGGCCGGCGGCGCAAAGCTGATGGCCGAGCGCCGCGACGCCTCGACCATCACGGTCGACACGCCGATCCCGTACCGCATTTCAGAGCTGCTGACCTTGATCGACAAGACGCTCGGCAGTCTCGAAAACGCGCGCGCGACCGGCCCCTACAAGCGGCTTCGCGCGCGGCTCCACGGCATCAGCCAGGACGCGCGCTATTCCTTCATGTTCGGCGGCCTGACCGTTCAGGACACGATGTCGGAATTCTTGAGCCAGCTCTTTCGCATTCCGGTCGAAGGCTCGCCGATCTCGATCATCGAACTTGGCGGCCTGCCGGTCGAAGTCGCGCAAGTGATCGTCTCGGTCGTCGCGCGCCTTGCTTTTGAATTCGGCCTATGGAGTCATGGCGCGGCGCCGATCGCGCTCGTCGTCGAGGACGCGCATCGCTATGCGCCGTCGAAGGAAAATGTCGGCTTCGGACCGACAAGGAAAGCGCTCGTCCGGATCGCCAAGGAAGGACGCAAGGTCGGCGTCGCGCTGTTCGTCGCCTCGCAGCGGCCGACCGAACTCGACGCGACGATCCTCTCCCAGTGCAACACGATCTTCGCCATGCGTCTCGCCAACCAGGCGGATCAGGAGGCGCTGCGCGCCGCCGTCCCGGACGCGTCGACGAGCCTTTTGTCCTGCCTTCCCTCGCTCGGCCTCGGCGAGGCGATCGCGGTCGGCGAGGGCGTGCCGCTGCCGACGCGCATCCGCTTCGACGCCTTGCCGCGCGAAGCGGTGCCGCGAAGCCTCACCGCAAGCTTCACCGACGGCTGGTCGGTCGACGTCGACGACAAGAACTTCATCTCGCGCATTGTTGAACAATGGCGCGCGCAGAAGTTGTTGTTGCCGGACGTTTGATCGATGGCAATTGTCGGCGTATTTTTCGCTCTAGGATTGGGATTTATTGCGTGGCGGCGCGAAGAGCGCGGTACTCGCAGGTTCTTGTGGGCGTGCTGCTTCTTGAACTTGGCAGGCTCTGCGTTTTTCGTGCTTTCCGATGATCCTTTCGCATTCAAACTTCGCGCGACTAGTGACGAGATCGAACCGATATATCGCCGGTAAACGCAATCAAGCTCGCAACCGACCTAATCCACCTTCTCCGCCAGCCACGTCTTGATCAGCGACTGATAGGGCACGTCGCGCTTGTTCGCCTCGACCTTGATCTGTTCGAGCAGCGACACCGGAAGGCGCAGGGAGATCGATGTCGTGGTCGGCTTCAAATTCGGAAAGCGGACGCGACGCGCTTTGCTCCAATCCACGTACTCCGTCGAATCGTGGCTTTCCCAAAACTCGCGCTCCTCGCGCTCGGTCCGGAATTTCGGAATGGCCTTAAGCTTCCTTGCCATGGCGCACACGCTCCTTCGCGTTCATGGGGCGGGCGGAGTTGACACGGATAAGCGATCCGTCCTCTCGCATCGTAAAGGTAATGTGAAGCAGGCGCCCATCGTTCGACGCGCCAAGCGCTTGAAATCTTGGTTCATCGGCGCTGTGCTTCACGTCATCCAGAAACAAAGGATCATTGAAGAACACCTGCTCGGCCTCGCCTTGCGTCACGCCATGCTTGTTTTCGCTCTTCCACGCGTTGCCGACGTCCCAGTCAAAGCCGATGACCAGATCGAGGTCGAGCATGCATGTATATTATCATCATATACAAAAAAGTCAAGCGGCAGAGCCTGTCGCCCGGCATTTTTCCGAGCGAGGTCAGCTTTTCTTACAGCATCCCCCTGCTAGAGTTGACGCCATGACCAACCCGCCGCTGATCGTCGTTTCGGTGCTCGCGCTCGCGCTCTCGGCGCTGTCGCTGTCGCGCGCGCCGGCGCCGGCGGGCGTTGACGGCGTCCGCATCAGCAATTTCGAGGCGCTGTTGCCGCTCGGGCCGGAGCGGTTTCCGGCGCTGCCGCCGGCGCCGGACAGCCGGCATGGCGCTAACGCCTGGCTCGCGATCAATGAGCGCGGCCTCAACGTCATCCGGAAGAGCGAAGGGCTGCGCCTCAAATCCTATTATCTCGCGGGACAATGGCTGATCGGCTACGGCCACGCCGGCAGCGCGCGCCAAGGCATGACGATCTCCGCTGAGGAAGCCGACGATCTCCTTGAGCGGGATGTGAAAGACGCCGAGGAGGCGGTGCGCCGTCTCGTCGCCATTCCGATCAATGAGAATGAATTCTCCGCGCTCGTCTCGCTCGCCTATAATATGGGCCCGTCCGCATTCGCGCGCACCGAGGTGCTGCGGCGCCTTAACGCCGGCGACCGCAAAGGCGCCGCCGACGCGTTTCGCCACATCATCGCCGCCGACATCGACGGCGAGCGAACGGTCCTCAAAGCGCTGAAACGCCGCCGCGCCGCTGAGCGCGCGCTTTTCCTTTCGCCGCCGCTCCGCGCCTGACGGTACTTTTTGCGACTTCCTTGAGGCGGTTCTTGCGGCTATGCCGGTGAAGGGCGTTAGCGCGAGAAGGACCATGATGAGACGGACGGCCGCCGCGGCGATCACGCTTCTTGCGGCCTGCGCCGATAAGCCGGACGGCGTCGTCGTCGGCGCATTGCCGGCGCCGGTGACGAACAACGCCGTCGCCTTCGCCCGCGACGGCGCGGGGCGGGGGACGCTCTATTCCTTCCTTGGGCTCGGCGCCGGAAAAACATCCGCCGATATTGCGTCCAGCGCCTATGCTTGCGTTGAAGCGACGATGATCTGCCGCCGGATCGAAGACGTTCCGGTCGCCGAGGGGCGCCTCGCCGCCGTCGCGGCGAGCGTCGCCGGCAAGATCTACCTCTTTGGCGGCTACACGGTCGCCGCCGACGGCGCTGAGAAATCGACGCCGGAGGTATTCCGGTTTGATCCGGCAACGGAGCAATATGACCGCGTCGCCGACATGCCGACGCCGGTCGATGATTCGACCGCCATCGTTCTTTTTGACCGCTACGTCTACCTCGTCTCCGGGTGGCATGACGACGCCAATGTGACGCTGACGCAGGTCTATGACGCGCAAGAAGACCGGTGGTTTCGCGGGACGGATTTTCCAGGCGCGCCGGTCTTCGGCCAGGCCGGCGGCGGCGACCGAACCCATCTTATGGTGATGGGCGGCGTCGAACTTTCCCTCGGCGCCGACGGCAAGCGCAATTTCGTCGCCAGCAAGGAAGCGTGGATCGGCGCCGTCGCGGAGGAGGCCCCAGACAAGATCAAATGGGAACGCCTGCCCGCGCCGCCCGTCGGACCATTTTATCGGATGGCCGCCAGCAGCGGGCTTGACGCGATCTATGTCGCGGGCGGCGGCGACAATCCCTATAATTACGACGGCGTCGGCTATGACGGGGTTCGGGCGCGCCCTTCATCGAGGGTCCTCGCGCTCGACGCGCGAAAGAAGGCATGGCGCATCATCGGCGACATCCCGGCGTCGATGGATCATCGCGGCCTCGTCGCCGGCGATGAAGGGCTCTATGTCCTCGGCGGGCTCGGACCCGAATTGGACGTTCTCAACACGATCACGCGCATCAAGGCGGAGTAGAACCATGGACCGCGTCTCATCCTCGAAATGCTTCGGCGGCGAACAGGCCGTCTACAAACATTCAAGCGCCGAGACGAAATGCGACATGCGCTTTTCGGTCTTCACGCCGCCGGCGGACATTCACGGCAAGGGTCCTTATTCGACGCTTTTCTGGCTTTCCGGCCTTACCTGCACGGAGGAGAATTTCATCATCAAGTCGGGGGCGCAGCGCATCGCCGCCGAGCTCGGCTTGATGATCATCGGGCCTGACACGAGCCCGCGCGGGGAGGGCGTCCCGGACCTTGAGCCGAAGACCTATGATTTCGGCGTCGCCGCCGGCTTTTATCTCGACGCGACCGAGGCGCCGTTCCGGTCGCAATACCGGATGTATTCCTACGTGACCGCCGAGCTTCCCGCGCTCATCGCGGCGCATCTGCCGACGGACGCCCATCGCACCGGGATCTTCGGACACTCGATGGGCGGGCACGGCGCGATCACCCTGCATTTGAAGAACCAGACGATGTTCCGCAGCTGCTCCGCCTTCGCGCCGATCGTCGCGCCGAGCCTTGTTCCGTGGGGGCGCAAAGCGTTCACGCATTATCTCGGGACGGATGAATCAAGCTGGGCGGAATATGATTCGACGCGGCTCCTTGAAACACGCGGGGCGAGCAAGGCGCATATCCTCATCGATCAGGGAGCGTCCGATCCGTACCTCGCCGAACAGCTGCGCCCGCAGCTCTTCGCCGACGCCGCGAGGAAGGCCGGGCAGAAGCTCACCCTCAACATGCGCGAGGGTTATGATCATTCCTTCTATTTCATCTCGACTTTCATCGAGGATCATCTGCGCTGGCATCGAGCGGCGCTCGGCTGAGGGCGCGGTCGGCGGGAAAGCGCGCGACCGCGCCGGTTTTGGGACGACGAGCGGGAAGGAATGCGATTGTGACGCACAAAACCGCGGCGATATTGGCGATCGGCGATGAGCTGCTTTCGGGCCGCACGCGCGACGCCAATATCCATTATCTTGCGACCTGGCTCGCCGATCGCGCGATCCAGCTGAAGGAAGCGCGGATCGTCGCCGATGACGAACGGGCGATCGTCGCGGCGCTGAATGCGTTGCGCGCGGCCTATGATTACGTCTTCACCTCGGGCGGCATCGGCCCGACCCATGACGACATCACCTATGAAGCGATCGCGAAAGCTTTCGGCCGCAAGGTCGTCGAGCACCCGGAGGCGCTCCGCCTCATCGCCCGATGGTATGAGGCGAAGGGCGAGGAGGTCACGGTCCCGCGCCGGCGCATGGCGCTGATGCCGGAAGGCGCGACGCTGATCCTCAATCCGGTCACCGGCGCGCCCGGCGTCCGCATCGATAACGTGTTTGTGATGGCCGGCGTGCCGTCGATCTTTCAGGGCATGCTGAACGCGGTCGAGACGGCGCTTGAGCGCGGGGTGATGATCCATTCGCGCGCGGTCACCGCCATGCGTCTGCCGGAATCGCGCCTCGCCGGGCCGCTGCTCGCGATCCAGACGGCGCTCGAAGGCGTTTCGATCGGCTCTTATCCGATCGACGGCGATGAGAAAGGCGTCACCATCGTCGCGCGGTCGCAAAGCGTCAGGGCGGCGGAGGCGGCGATCGACAAGGTCGCAGCCGCGATGCGCGCGCTCGGCGCGGAGCCGGTCATCGGCGAAAGACCTGATCGCGAAAAAAGGGGGCGGTGACGGCGGATGCGGGAGCGGCGTAGAATGCGGCCCGCCGGGATGAGGCAAGGAGAGGGAAGATGAGAAAGACGATTTTGATTTTATCGGCCGCGGCGGCGGCTTTGGCGGCGGCGCCCGCGATGGCGGCGGGCGGCGGCGGCGGAAGCGGCGGATTGCCGTCCTCCAGCGGGCCGAGGGTTGACCCTGCGGAAGCCTTTCGCGACGGCGTCGAGGCGCTGCAGGCGAAAGACTACAAGAAGGCGGAAAAGAAATTCGGCGACGTTCTTTCCGCCGCGCCCAAGCACCCGGAAGCCAATTACTACATGGCGCTCGCCAAGATCGGCAACGGCAAGTCGAAAAACGCCGTCCGCTATCTCGAAAAGGCGATCAAGGAGCGGCCGAATTTCGTCGAGGCGCGCGAGCGTCTGGCGCTGGTTTCGATCGAGCTCGGCGAGCCGGACGTCGCGCGCGAGCAACTGACCGCGATCGAAGGGTTGAAGGCCGAATGCGCCGCGGCCGGCGATTGCGAGGCGGCCTTCGTCGCCCGCGTCGACACCGCGATCGAGCGCGTCAACGCCGCGATGGGCGCGGCGACCGCGACGGAAGGGCCGGACGCCGCGGCGCCGGCGGAGACCGCGGAGCCGGAAGGCGCGCCGGAGGATGCGTCCGGGGATGCGCCGTCGGACGATCAGTCATCCGATGATCAGCCAGCGGACGATCAGCTCTCGCTCTTCTTTGCGCCGCGCGACGAGGGCGTTTCGCACTATATGGGCGCCGTCCGCCTCATCAATGAGGCGCGCTATGGCGAGGCGATCGCCGACCTCCACAAGGCGCAGGCGATCGTCGGCCCGCATCCGGACATCCTCAATTATCTCGGCTATTCGCACCGAAAGCTCGGGATCATGGACAAGGCGCAGGACTATTACGCACAGGCGCTCGCCCTCGACCCGGACCATAAGGGCGCGACCGAATATCTCGGCGAACTCTATCTTGAGATCGGCGAGATCGACGAGGCAAGGCGCCAGCTGGCGCGACTCGACGCGATCTGCGCCTTCGGCTGCGTCGAGCGGGAAGACCTGGCGCGGCTCATCGCGCTCAAGGAAACCGACCGCCGGGCGGAGCGCCAATGATCATCCGGCTGGCGGCGGCGGCGCTATGCTGTTCGCAGGCCGCCGCCGAGCCGCTTGAGGACGCGCGCTGGGCGCGGCCGGACGCCGACATCGTCCGTATACTGACGACATCGCCCGGCGAGTGCCTGCGCCCGCCCGCGACGAAGGAGGAGGCGCGCCGGGTCGAGATCGGCCGCGCCGCCTTCCGCACGCCGTTCCTGTTCGGCGGAACCGCCGCGCGCGCGGGTCTCTCCTGCAATTCCTGCCACCGCGACGGCCATGACAATCCGGACTTCTTCCTTGAGGGATTGAGCGGCGCGCCGGGCGCGGCGGACGTGACGTCGTCGGTCTTCAGCAAAGTGCGCGAGGACGGCGTCTTCAACCCCGTGACGATCCCGACGCTCGTCGACGCGGGGAAGAAATCGTCGTTCGGCGCGACTTCGCCCCATGGCTCGCTCGACGAATTCATCGCGAGCGCTGTCGATGAGGAATTCGCCGGCGCGCCGCCGCCGTCGGTCATCCCTGCGATCGCCGCCTATGTCGCCGCGCTCGACAGCGCGGCGTGTCCCAAGGAGCCGGCGAAGACGACGCTTGACGCCGCCATGAAAGACGCAAGGCGCGCCCTGCTGACGGCGCAGGCCGCCTTTGAAAGCGGCGACGCCGAAACGGCCTCGTTTCTTCTCCTCGCCGCGCGCGGCGCGCTCGGCCGCGTCCATCAGCGCCTGCAAGGCGATCGGCTCGAAAAAGAGCGCGCGACGCTGACGGCGCTGTCGGCCGCGATCGGCGATGTCCGCGCGGCGGCGGGCGACAAGCAAGCCGCGCTGGCGGGCATGCCGACGCTTCTCGATCAATTTGACGCCGCGCAGCGCAGCCTCCGCCGCGCGCGAAAAAAGACGCTGTTTGAGCCGAAAGCGCTGAGGCGATGGCTTGAGGCGCGGGAAGAAGCGCCGCATTAGGGTCGCATGCTCAGCGTCTTCGACATATTCAAGATCGGCATCGGTCCTTCGAGTTCGCACACGGTCGGGCCGATGCGCATCGGCCTGCGCTTCCTTGCGGAAGCGAAAGAGGCGGGCGCGCTCGCGAAGGCCGCGCGCGCGAAGGTCGATCTTCACGGCTCGCTGGCGCTGACCGGCATTGGTCACGGCACGGATAAAGCCTCGATCCTCGGCCTTCTCGGCTTCGCGCCGGATGCGACCGATCCGGACGAGGCGGAAGCGGCGGTCGCGCGCGTGCGCCAGACAAAACGCCTGAAGCTGCACGAGGGCCCGGAGATCGCTTTCGACCCGGCGCGCGACATCGATCTGCGCGGCGACATCATTCCAAGCCTCCACCCGAACGAGATGCGGCTCGCCTTGTCGGACGCATCCGGCGCCGAGATTTTCGCGCAGACCTATTATTCCGTCGGCGGCGGCTTCATCGCCAGCGCGAAGCAGCTGACGGCGCCCGCCCCAGGCGACATGATCAAGGACCCGCATCGCTCGCCCTACAGCTTCGGCTCGGCGGCGGAGCTGCTTGCGATATGCCGGCGTGAGAACATTGCGATCGACGAGGTGATCTTCAGGAATGAAGACGCGATCCGCCCGCGCGCCGAGACGCAGGCCGGCCTTGACCGGATTTGGACGGCGATGCGCGACTGCATCGACCGCGGTCTTCGGACGTCCGGCGTGCTGCCCGGCGGGCTCTCGGTGACGCGGCGCGCGCCGGGGCTGTTCCGGAAATTGCAGGAAGCCCCGCTCGCCAATGAGCGCGAGCAGCTCTTTGACTGGCTCAATGTCTACGCGATGGCGGTCAATGAGGAGAACGCCGCCGGCGGGCGCGTCGTCACCGCGCCGACCAACGGCGCCGCCGGGATCATTCCCGCCGTTCTGAAGCATTATTGCGAGGACGGGAACGATACGCATACGGAGCATGTGCGGCGGTTCCTCGCGACCGCGGCGGGGATCGGCATGCTCTACAAGCAGCGCGCCTCGATCTCCGGCGCCGAGATGGGCTGCCAGGGCGAGGTCGGCGTCGCCTGTTCGATGGCGGCCGGCGGCCTCGCCGCGGTCTGGGGCGGCGCGCCGGACGAGGTCGAGCACGCCGCCGAGATCGGCATGGAGCACAATCTCGGGCTCACTTGCGATCCGGTCGGCGGCCTCGTGCAGATCCCCTGCATCGAGCGCAACGCGATCGGCGCGGTCAAGGCCGTCAACGCCGCGCGCCTCGCGCTCCGCGCTTCCGAAAGCCACAAGGTCTCGCTCGACCAAGTGATCGAAACCATGCGTCAGACCGGCCTCGACATGAGCCGGAAATACAAGGAGACGAGCGAAGGCGGGCTTGCGGTGAATGTGGTGGAGTGCTGACGAGCGATGAAGGGTGAGCGTTCATGAAGCCGGTTCACCGCAACGCATGGATCGCCAGCGGCTTGATTGTCGTCGCGATCGCCGGCGCCGTCGCCTATTCTTCCGGAAGGGAATATAAAATTCGCTTCACCGAGGCGCAGATTCAATCGACTCTCGCGGCGCGCGCGCCGTTCACGGATACTTATTTCCGCATCTTTGAGGTGACGCTCGCGTCGCCGCGCGTCGAACTGATTGACGACAGCGATCGGGTGAAAGCGGGCGCCGACGTCATTCTCAACATATATGTCAACGACGAGCCGAGGCCGCTTGGCGGGTCGATCGACTTTTCTGGGTCCGTCGACTATGTCGCCGAGCGCGGCGAATTCTTTCTTGTCGAACCGACCATCGAAAACCTTGATGTCGAGGGAGTTCCGGCGGCATTTGAAAAGCGCGTGCGATCCGTCCTTGAATTGGCGATCGCGAATTTCTACGAGACGCGGCCGATCTATCGTCTGACCGGCGACAAACTTGAAAAGAGAGCGGCGCGCATGCTCTTGCGCGATGTGCATGTCGCCGATGACGTGCTGACGGTCACGCTTGGCTTGCCGTAAGGGACGGCGGCTCTACGCCGCCGCTTCGCTGTCGCGCTTTTCTTCCTCCGCCCCGATCTCGAACACGGTCGGCGACGCGCTTTTGGGCACCGGCGTGAACGGCGTCTTCTGTTCGCCGGGAACCGGCGGGCGAACGAGGATCCGATAAAGGCAGAACGCCGAAAAGCCGACATAGATCGTCGCGATGTAGAGGAAGAGCGAGGGCGGGCCGAACGCCGCCATCACGCTCGCGCCGAGCGTCGCGCCGACGACGGAGCCGCAGCCATGCAGCAGCAAGAGGCCGCCATTCGTCGAGACCGCCTCGCCGGGCGATGCGTGATCATTCGCATGCGCGGCGGTCAGGCCGAACATCGGGACGATGAAGGCGCCGAACAGGGCGCCAAGGCCGAGCAGCAATTCAGGCGACTCGCCGCCAAAGCGTGACAGCGCGATCGCGCTCGCGATGCCGAGAAGCGCCGCGCCCAGCATGACGCGCCGGCGGTCGATGCGGTCGGAAAGCCAGCCGAGCGGCCATTGGAGAACGGCGGCGCCGATGATGACGGCGCTGATGAACGCCGCGATGTTCGCATTATCGTAGCCAAGCTCTTGCGCGTAGACGGCGCCGACGCCCCAGAACGCCGCATTGGCGAGGCCGACGAGCGGCGCGCCGACGGCGGCGACCGGCGACACGTTGAAGAGGCGCCGGATATCGAGCCGCGCGGTTTCGATCGGCTTCGGCGCGTCGCTCTTCGTCAGCGCGACGGGAACGAGCGCGAGCGACATCAGGATCGAGACCGCCGCGAAGAGATGGAAGTCGGCGGGGCTCGCCGTCGCGAGGAGCGCATTGCCGGCGGTCGTCGCCGAGAGGTCGATCACGCGGTAGACGGACAAAATGCGCCCGCGATTGGCGTTCGTCGCGCGCTCATTGATCCAGCTTTCGATGACCATGATGAGGCCGGCGAAACAAAAGCCGGTGATCGCGCGCAAGACCGCCCACGCCCAGACGTCGATGACCATCGGGTGAATGAGCGCCGACGCCGACGCGATCGAGGCGAGGGCGAGAAACGTCCTGATATGCCCGACCGATTTGATGAAGGCCGGATTGAACCGGCAGCCGAGAACGAACCCGGCGAAATAGGCGGACATCAAGACGCCGATCAGCGAGGTCGGAAACCCCTCGATATTGGCCCTGACGGCGAGCAGCGTCCCTTGCAGACCGTTGCCGGCAAGCAGGATCGCGGCGGCGAACAGCAGCGATGAAATGGCGGCGACGGCGCGGAACATGAATCAGGGCGCGAGGGGCGAAGGGCCTTACTGCGGTTACGCGCGCTCGCGCCGGCTTTCAAGGCGGCGGATCGTCCGGGCGCTTTGCGGGCCCCCGCGATGAATGCTAATCGCCGTCCTGATCGACAGGCGCGGGCGTGGCGGAACTGGTAGACGCAACGGACTTAAAATCCGTTGAGGGAAACCTCGTGTGGGTTCGAGTCCCACCGCCCGCACCAGATCGATCTTGCGATCGCAAGGAGGCGTTCTTGAGCGCGAACGACGTCGCCCCTGTCGAGGTGATGAGGGGAGAGGGGCCGGTCATCCTCGGCATGCCGCATGTCGGAACGCATGTTCCGGGCGATATTTTCGACCGGTTGAATGAGGAAGGCCGAACCCTGCGCGACGCCGACTGGCATGTCGATCGCCTTTATGAGGGCCTCCTCGCCGATCCGACCATCGTGCGCGCGACGTTTCATCGCTATGTCATCGACGCCAATCGCGACCCCTCCGGCGCGTCGCTCTATCCGGGACAGAACACGACGACGCTCGTCCCGCTGACGAATTTTGACGGCGCGCCGATCTGGAAAGCGGGCGCCGAGCCCGGCGGGCGCGAAACCGAGCGCCGGCTTGAACGATTTCACCGGCCCTATCACCAGGCGCTGGCGCGCGAAATCGACCGCGTGAGAGAAACGTGCGGCGTCGCCATTCTCTATGATTGCCATTCGATCCGCTCACGGATTCCTTTCCTGTTCGACGGCGCGCTGCCTGATCTCAATGTCGGCACCAATGACGGCAGGACCTGCGCCCCTTCGGTTGAAAGCGCCGTGCGCGCCGTCGCGGAAGCGTCGCCTTTTCGGGCGGTCGTCAATGGGCGCTTCAAAGGCGGCTGGACGACGCGCCGCTATGGCAGGCCCGCCGACGGCGTTCATGCGGTGCAGATGGAGCTGGCGCAGCTGAATTACCTGCAATCAGAAGCGCCGCCTTTCGCCTATGACGGCGCGCGCGCGGCGCAGCTGCGCGGCGTCCTCAAGGAAATCCTTCACCGGCTCGCGGAATGCGCGGCGCGCCTGCGCGACGGAACGGCGCAAGGGGCGGCGGGATGACGAAAATTTTTGCAAAGCGCGCACGGATCAAAGACGGTTGGGCGAAGGACGTCGCGGTGACGCTTGCGGATGGGAAGATCGCTGCCGTGACGCAAGGGCCCGCGCCGGCCGACGCTGTGCGCGTCGATACGCTGCTGCCGGCGATCGCCAATCTGCACAGCCATTCCTTCCAGCGCGCGATGGCCGGCATGACGGAATATCGGCTGACCGGGCGCGATTCTTTCTGGACCTGGCGCGAGCTCATGTATCGCTTCGCCGCCAAGATCACGCCGGATCAGCTGCAGTCGATCGCCGCGCTCGCTTTCATGGAAATGCAGGAGGCTGGCTTTGCGAGCGTCGGCGAGTTTCATTATCTGCACCACCGGCAAGACGGTTCGTCCTACGCGGCGATCGACGAGCTTTCGCAGCGGATTTTCGCGGCGGCGGCCGAGACCCGGATCGGCCTCACGCATCTTCCCGTGCTCTATATCTATGGCGGCGCGGGCAAGAAAGCGCTCGCGGCGGAGCAGGCGCGGTTCGGCAATGATGTCGATCGGTTCGACCGCCTTGTCGTCGCCGCGAAGGCGAATATCGCGAATGTCGGCCCGGACGCGCTTGTCGGCATCGCGCCGCACTCGCTGCGCGCGACCGCGCCCGACGAGCTTGCGCGCGTCATCGCCGCGCATCCGGCGGGACCCGTCCATATTCACATCGCCGAACAGCCGAAGGAAGTCGCTGAAATTGAAGCATGGCTCGGCGCGCGGCCCGTCGACTGGCTGCTTCATCATGCGCTGGTCGATGCGCGCTGGTGCCTCGTCCATGCGACCCACATGTCGGCGTCCGAAACGCGCGCGCTCGCGGCGAGCGGCGCGGTCGCGGGCCTTTGTCCGATCACCGAGGCCAATCTCGGCGACGGGCCTTTCAACGGCGCGGATTATGTCGCGGCCGGCGGCCGCTTCGGCGTCGGCTCCGACAGCAATGTCAGGATTTCCGTGACGGAAGAGCTTCGCACGCTCGAATATTCGCAGCGTCTGCGCGATCTCTCGCGCAACATATTGACGGCCGGCGGCGCCGGCGTCGGCGAAACGCTGTATCTTGGCGCGGCGAAAGGCGGCGCGCAGGCGCTCGGACGCGACGCCGGAATCATCGAGGCCGGAAAGCTCGCCGATCTCGTCGCGATCGACAGCGCGGCGCCGAGCCTTTGCGCGCTCGCTGACCATCAATTGCTGGACGGCTATTGCTTCGCGGCGGGCGACGATGTCGTCACGGATCTGTGGTCGGCGGGACGCCATTGCGTGCGGCAGGGCAGGCACGTCGCGCGCGAGGCGATCGTCTCATCCTATCGCAAGGCGATCGCCGGGCTGGTCGCTGACGTTTAGTGGTTGACCGACCCCCTCCGTCGGCTTTGCCGCTGCCTCCCCCGCTAAAGCGGGGGAGGCAAGGCAAGCGCTGCCTCTTTCCTCCCCCGCTTGCGGGGGAGGTGGCGAGCGCAGCGAGCCGGAGGGGGGCCGTCAATTCCCGATTATCGTTAGTCGCCTCAATCGATCGACACCAGCAGCGCGGCGGCGCCGTCCTTAACATTGATCTCGATCGGCAAATCATGCGCCTCGAATTGCGCGAAGGCGCCCGGCGCGACGGCGCCGATCTTTAGGGTCATGCACGGCGCCAGCAACGGCAGAACGCCAAAGGCGCGCGCGCGGCGATGCCGCCCGGGCTCAAGGCGCGCGACATCGGCAGCGACGCGCGCGGGATCGAAGATCAAATTGAAATCGCGAACACTGCCTGAAACGAGATCGCAGTCGATCGCCAGATCGCCGCTGAACCGAACCGGCCGCCCGAGCGTCGCTTCGATGACGCCGCTGTCGTGACGAAGCCGCAGACCAGCGCCCTCGACGACCGTCAATATGCGCGTCGCGCCGGGAAAATGCGAAAACGGACCGTCCCGATCGACATCCGCGAGCGACAATCGCCAGAGCATTCCTTTGTCGTCCGAGAGCCGGGCGATTTCGCGCGTGACGCCGCCGCCGTTTTTCCAGGGCTGCGCGGGAAGATCGTCAAGCATGAAGATTTTCATTTTCGCCGCCTCAATTAGGACAGGCGCCGGCGTCATAGAGAATGACCGGACCCGCGCCGCGCAGGATTTCATTGAGCCGCCTTGAAGGACTTGCCGAAAGGCCGATCGCCGCGAGCGCGCGATGCGTCAGCGGCTTCCTGCGGACCGCATCTCTCATGACTTCTCGCCATTGGGGTTCGGCGGCGAAGTCGTAGGCGGATCCGTCGGGCGTTGCGCGATAGATCAGTCCGCAGGCCTGCGCCGGTCGGCCTTTATGCGAAACGACGCGCCGTCGGCTTTCGTCGTCGCTGACGCCCGCGAGAAGCAAGAGCGTCCGCGTCCGCGCCGCCGTCGCATGATCAGTCGTCACGCTTGCGCCCGTATCGATCATCAGGCGGGCGAGATGGCGCGATTCCGAATATTCGTCATAGCGGCGAAAGTCGATGATCGCCGCGTTGAGCGAAAAGAGCGCCAGAAAGACCGCAACGCCGAGCGTCCGGCCGCGCGTTTCATACAAGTGACCCACATAGGCGCCAAGGCTCAGGAAGGAGGCGTATGCGACGATCGGATAATAGTCGTTCGATTTGAGATTGAGCCCATAGGCCGCGCCGACATAGGCAAAGAGCGCGCAAAGGCCGAAGAGCCGCGCGATATCGCGTCTTGTCTTGTCGGCGAAACGCGCGCGGAATCCCTTGTCCAGAAATACGGCGCCGGCGAGCACGAGGAACAGCGTCGTTTCGGCGGCGCTGATCAGATAGAAGATGGGCTGCACGACATAATCCGCCGGGCTCTTGGCGGGCGTGATGATGTCGACATAGGGATTGGCGCCGCGGTGGCCGAAATCGATCAGATAGCGGTAAAGCGGATCGCCCGTGACGGCGCCGTAAGCGATCATTTCGATAATAATCAAGGCGGCAAAGCCGGCGCCTGTCGCGAAAATCGCGGGCCATGAAAGCGGCCGTCGCAGAAGGAGGAACAGGGCGAAAGCCGCGGGAAGAAAAATCGCGACTTCGCGGCAAAGCCAGGCGCCGCCGGCGACGGCGCCGGCGAGGGCGTAGCGCTTGGGCCCGGCGCCGCCTTTGACGGCGTCCGCGAAAATCCAGATCGAAAGCGCGACGAAAAACGCTTCAACGCCGCTGATCGAGACTTCCGACTGTTTGGTGACGAAGAAGGCGGATGTCGCGACAAGCGCCGCCGCGGCGGCGGCGCCCGCCGCGCCAAGATGGCGGCGTCCAAAGAGCAGCGTGATTGCGACGAGGCCGCCGGCGAAGAGAACATTCGGCAGCGCCGCCGCAAGCTCGCTCGCGCCGAACGCGGCGAAACTCGCCGCCATCGGGACGATCAGCGGCAGGCGCAGCGCCCAATGCGTCGTCCCGAGCGTCGGCCCGTCTTCACGCCAACGGAGCGCCGCGTCGATATATTTTCCGGAATCATTGGGCGCAAGGCCGCTCCAGCCAATGAGCAAGGTTGCGAGGAAAAGGAGGGCGATGACGCCGGCCGCGATCGCCGGTCTGTCAAACCAGTCCGTTCGATACTCAGCCTTCATGGCGATCCGCGCCGGAAACTCCGCTCACGCCGAAGCGGCTACCGGCGTTCGCGTAGCGACGCAATCTGCCGGCGCGTCGTCGAAAAGCGCCGCCGCGCAGCGGCCGAGATCCTTGATGTCGCGGACGGCGCCGAAGGCCGCGGAATGCGCGCCCGGCCCGATGGCGAGGGCGAAAGCGTCCGGCGCATGGTTGCCGCCTCTGCCGGTTTCGAGTTGCGCGCGGATCTCGCCGATCGTCGGCGAATGGATCGCGGTCGCCGGTGCGTCGGGCCTGTAGCCGACAATGAGATCGGGAATACGCTCCGTCCGCGCGCCGGGAAACAGTCTGTGCGCGTCCAGAATGTCGCCGAACAGCGGTTCGCCCGTCGCCGCGACCTTGATCTTCATGAGCTCGGCGATCAGCCAGCGGCGATAATCGGCGAGCGCCGCGCCGTCGGCGTCGAAATAGCCGTCGCTCTCGCGGCCCTTGATGTTGAAGCGGATGAAGGCCTCGCCGCCCGAGGCGCAGCGGAACGACGGCGTTCTTGCAAAATCGATCCCGCCGAGCAGCGTGCGGTTGACGACGAAATCCTGAACGTCCTCGCCGAGCGCTTCGGCGAGCGCGTATTGCAGGCGATAGGGAACATGCGCGCGAAGGCGCGCGATCAAGCCGGGCTTGCGCTTTGCGGGCGCGCTCTCGCCGCGCTCCTTCGCAAAGGCGGCGTTGAGGCGGGCGAGGATCTCGTCGAGGAAATGATCCTGCGCGCGGTTCGCCGCCATGCCGTGCAGCGCCATCAGCAGGATCGTCGTCCGCCCGTCATCGACCTTTTGCAGCAGCCGCCCAAGCTCGCGGTCCTGCGCCTTGTAGACTTCGAGCAGCGCTTCCTTGTCCGCCTGCGATCCGAAATCGCCGTCGACGACAAGGAGATTGTGGCCGGCGCGATGGATCTCGTAATAGCCGACGACGAAGAACCGCCAGTCCTCGCGCTCCATCAAGAACAGCGTCGCGTCGGTCTTGCGGCGCATCGCGTCAATCATGCTGTCGCGGATGCGCCGGCTCTGGGCGAGCGACTTCGGCACCGGCACTTCCTTGCCGATCGGCCGGCGCCCGAAGCGGCGCTTGATCTCGGCGAGCAGCGTCCGGTCGGTCGACGTCGCCGCGCCGCTGCTCTGGAAGGACCAGTTGAAAATCTCAAGGCAAGGCGATTTCGCGGGATCAAGCGTGAAGCCCGCGTCAAGCGCGATCGACTTGACGCCCCGCCGCGCGAGACTGTGCCAGAACGGCTCAAAATGGAATTTGTCGATCCAGTCCATTTTCGACGTGCGCTTGAAACGCATCGCGTCGGCGCACCACTGGAAAGGATAATAATGGCCGTGAACGCCGGGGTCCTCGCCGGAAGCGAAGGTCGGCCAGACCGAGGCGCTCATATGGGCGGCGGGCGAGGAGAGTTCCGATAATGCGCCGTCTTTCATCATGCCGCGCAACACCGGCAATGCATCAAGATGCGCCTGCGCGAATTGAAGGCTCATCGCGTCAACCATGACCATCAGGACGCGCGGCTCGCCCTGCGGCGCGCGACTGTCTTGTCGGTTAAAGCTGTGAACCCCCATGAACCCCGCCTGACGCATCCTCAGGAAAAGCACGGTCTATACCAGTCCGGATTTGACGAGGCGAGTCCGCATGATGCGCTCGCGAACCGGCGGCGCGGACAATTTTCCGCGCGCCCGCCGACGCGCCTCGCGAAGCGTCAGAAGTCAGGCTTCAGGCTGACTTTTTCGAGTTCTCTCGCGACCATGCGCCCCAGCACGGCGGGGCCGATCCAGGTCAGGAGGCAGAAGGCGACCCAGAAGATCGCGGCGCCGTTGGCGATTGCAGGCGGCGCTGACCGCAGCACGGTCCTCGCCAGAATGTTGTAGCCGATCCAAAGGCCGATCAGGATGAACACGCGCGTCTTGCCGTCAAACTGCTGCATGAACATCGCCCATCCCCACCACAGGGCCATCAGCGGGTTTTTCTTGATTTTGGTCTGGCAGAGAAGATTGACCGCGGCTTCATTCTGCGCGTCGTGACGCAGCGCCCAGAGCGCCAGATCATGCGCCTTCTCAAGGTCATTGCGCCTCAACGCGATCTTTCCGCGTGCGATCAGCAAGTAATCATTGTCGACGACATGGTCTGGCGCGCTCGCCAGCAGCGTGTCCGCCGCGTCGAGTTCGCCTTTGTCGATGAGGAAGTCGGCGTAAGAGGAAATGACGGAAGGGTCGGCGGGATCGAGCCTTAGCGCCTCTTCGAAGGCCGTGCGCGCCTCGTTGAGCTTCGCGCAGGAATCAAAGAGCGCGCCGAGCAGGCGGTGCGACTCCGCGTCTTCAGGGTCAAGTTCGATCGCGCGCCGGATCGATTGTTCCGCGAGCGCGAAATCCTTCTGGCGCAGATGGGCGAGCCCTTCGACGCGGTGGGCGAGTATGAGCGAGGGGTCGGTCGAAAGGGCCGCTTGCGCCTCCTTCAGCGCATCCTTGGCGAAACCCTTGTCGATGAAGCAGGCGGCGAGCAGCGCTTGCGCATAGGCGTGATCGGGATGGCGGGCGAGCACGGCCTTGATTTCGTCAATTGCGCTGTCGAGGCTTCCTGCGGCGATGAGCGCATGCGCCTTTGCGAGCGAGCCTTCCATCGTGTCGTCTGTCATCGGGCGGCGCTATTTGGCGTGGCGATCAAGGAAGGCGACGACATCGTCGTAGAGCCCGCCCTGATTTGCGTATTTCGCGTAGTTTCGCGCCGATGTCAGCCATTCGATCGTCGTCGCTTTGACGGTCTTCAGCGCCTCGGCGAAATGCGTCGGCGAAATCGGCGCGACGGAACCGGAAAGGCTCTCTTCGATCGCGAGATCGCACGCCTCCTCGACAAGGCTCGCGAGATCGGCGCCGGAAAATCCCGAAGTCTGGCGCGCGATCATGTCAAGATCGAGCGTCGGCGATTGCGGGCGCTCCGCAAGCAGGCGGGCGAGGATCTCGCGGCGCGCCGGCGCGTCGGGTGGGGGCACGAAAATGAACCGGTCGAACCGTCCATGGCGGCGAAAGGCGCTGTCGATCGCCCACGGAACATTGGTCGCCGCCAGAATGAGGACGCCCTCGTTGACGCTCCCGAAACCGTCCATCTCGGCGAGAAATGTCGACACCATGGCGGCGCCAGTCGAGGACTCGCCGAAGCGGCGGCGCGCGGCGAGCGCTTCAAGCTCGTCGAAGAACAGCACGGCCGGCGCCTGCTGGCGCGCTTCGCGAAAGATCGCCGCGAGACGCTTTTCCGACTCGCCGATATACATGTCGAGCACGTCGGGGATTTCGACATTGACGAATTTGGCGCCGCATTCGCCCGCGGTTGCGCGCGCCAGCATCGTCTTGCCGCAGCCGGGCGGGCCGTACATCAAAACGCCGCCGCCGGACTTCTTGCGAAAGCGCTGGAACAGGGACGGTTTCTGGAACGGCAGGATGATTTTTCGACTGATCTGCGCCTTGACGTCGTCGAGTCCGCCGACGTCGGAAAAGCGGATCCGGTCGCGAACGGCGAGCGGCGCAAAGACCGGTTCGTCGCCTGGTTGGTCGCCGATTGGCCGGCCAGTGAGATCAACGATTGTCGCGCCGCGCGTTTTCGCCGGCGCCGCGGCGAGGCGCGCATCGATCGCGGCGTCGCGAAGCGCCGCGTCTTCTGCGACAAGCGGCCGATAAGTTTCGACGGCGTCGCCGAGCCGGCCCAACGCGATCAGCGCCCGCACGCGATCGAGCTTCTCGTCATTGCTGTCGCCCGCAGCCCAGGCAAGCGCGCCTTCCCCGCGATCGGTTTCAAGCAGCAACCGGCTCACAAGAGACTTGACGGGCGCGGAGAGCGCGCCGTTCTTTGGCGGGCCGGCACAGAAGAAATCGAGAGCCGCGGCTTGGTCGGCCGTTTCACGTGCGGCGCGGATGAGGCTTCGATAGAGCGCGTCCGAGGCCGGCGCCGCGCGACAAACCTCGATCAGGTCGTTCAAAGCTTCGTTCTCTTCGGCCGCCATGCCCTTGCGCGCTCCCATGATCCGCACAAGGCCTTAGCACGCCGCCCTTAAAGCCGGAACGCCTTCAGCGCCGCTTTGGCGATCGGTTCGCCCCATTCCTGGACGAAGTGGCCGGCGTCGGCGATCTCCATCGGTTCGGGGCAGCCTTTGATGAATTTCCGCAAGTAATGCATCGACGGCGGGCCGAGGACCGGGTCCTGCATGCCGACGGCCATGAAGCTCTCGCCGTTCCACTCTTCCGACCAGAACTTCCGGGCGCGGAGGGATGTCTCGACGCCCTCCTTCGACAAGGGCGTCAGATCCGCGGCTCCTTGCTCTTTCAGCATCACGAGTTCCGGAAAGCGGCGGACGCCGCCCTTGTAGCGCTGGTCGGGAAAGGGCGCGTCATAGGCGGCCATTTCGGCGTCGGAGAGGATCGGCGTCGCGCGCTTCATCAGCTCGCCGACTTTGAGGTCCGGCTGCGACCGGTTGAACGCGCGCCACATGGCGAAACCCGCCGGCGCTTCCTCGCCGCCGGGAAGGCCGGTGTTCATGACGATGAGGCGGGTGTAGCGTTGCGGCGCCGCCATCGGCAAGGTGAGGCCGAGGACGCCGCCCCAATCCTGCACGACGAGACAGATGTTCTTCAGATCGATGCGCTCGACGAAAGCGAGCAGCGCGTCGCGGTGGAAATGATAGGTGTAGAGATTATCGTCGACCGGCTTGTCCGAGCGGCCAAAGCCGAACATGTCGACGGCGACGGCGCGATGCCCCGCCGCAGTGAAGACCGGGATCATCTTGCGGAAGAGATAGGCCCATGACGGCTCGCCATGGATCATGAGGAACGTCGCTCTCGCGTCCTTCGGCCCCTCATCGACATAATGCATGCGGAGGCCCTCAAAGCCCTTGAAGCCCTCGACATAATGCGGCGCGTAAGGCCAGCCGGGGAGATCGGCGAAACGGTCGTCGGGCGTTCTGAGGGCTTCGATGGGCATCGGCGGGATCCTTGCGGCTTGCGTCCATGATGACGCCGCGGATGGCGGCGCGTAAAGCGCCTTGCGCATCAAAGCGCCGGGCGAAGATGTGGCGACGCGTCACCTTGCGGCGGGCGCGGTTCTGACGCCGTCGGCGATATCGCCGCTCGGGTAAAGGACGACCTCTTCTCCTTGCGCGAGGCCGCCGAGGATTTCGGCGTCGGCGCCGTTGTTATGGCCGATGTCGACGATCGTCTGCGCGGCGCGGCCGGCGGCGATCTTGTAGACCGCCCATTTCTCGCCGACGCGAAAGAGCGCGCTCGCCGGCGCCTTCAGCGCGTCGTTATTTTCCCAGACGACGATCCGCGCCTCGACGCGGTAGCCGTCCCCGAGTTTCTCGCTGTCGTTTCGCCCGCCTTCAAGGCCGATGATGGTGTTGACGCGCTGCTCTTCGACGCCAAGCGCCGAAATCTTGGTGAAGCCCAGCGGCTCAATGCGCAGGACGACGCCGGCGAGCACGCCGTCGCCGCCCCATTTGTCGATGATGACGCGGTCGCCGACCGAGACCTTGACGGCGTCGGTTGACAACAGCTCGGCGACGACTTCAAGGTCCGTATGCGGATCGCCGATTTCGAGAATCGGCTGGCCGGCCGAAACGATCGCCTCGCTCTCCTGGAGAACGCGCAGGATATGTCCGGAGACCGGCGCCGTAATGGCGATCGGATCGGGCCTTGCGCTTTCCGGGGCGGCGTCGTCCGGCGATTTCAGCATCGCTTCGGCGCGCGCAAGTTCGGCCTCCCGCATGGCGACCGCCGCGATCGACGCTTCAAGCGCCGCCCGCGCGCCGGTCAGCGTGATCTCGGCGCGGTCCAATCCGCGTTTGGCGAGCGCGCCGCCGTTGAAGAGCTCCCGAGCGCGCTCTGCTTCCTGCCGGCTGAAATCGGCGTCGGCGCGCGCGCGTCTTGTCTCGGCGCGGGCGAGGGCGAGACCGGCGCGCGCCTCCTCGACGGCGGCTTCGGCCTGTTCGCGCGTCCGGATGTCGAGCGCGGCCGGATAGACCGGCGCCAACTCCGCGACAATCGTTTCGCCTTTGACGACGTCGGCCCCGGCGTCGAAGGCGACGCGAAGCAGGCGGCCATTGATTGGCGCCGAGACGACATAGCGGTCGCGTACGCGGGTTTTCGCCTCTTCATCGATTGTCGACATCATGGCGCCGCGCGTCACGACGCCGACATCGACCGCGACCGCCCTCGGCCGGAATGCGAAAGCAAGAAACGCCGCGATCAGCGCGGCGGCGGCGCTGATGACGACAAGGCGCGATGTGAGGCCCTTCACGCGGTCACTCCCTCGATTTCAGCACCGGCACGAGATCGAATTTGTTGATGTCGCGCTGCACCGCCGCGCCCGCCGCGGCGGCGGCGATCAAGATGACGATCGCGGCAAAGCCGAACCCCTGCGCCTCGACGACGACTGGAATCGAATAAAGGTCGGTGCTCATCGCCGTCGCCACATAGGTCCAGAGCAGATAGCCGATCAGGGCGCCGACCGGCAATGCGAGGATCGACAGCGCCCCAAGCTCGCCGAGCAGCACATAGCCCGTCTCGATCTTGGTGAAACCGAGAATGCGCAATGTCGCAAGATCGCGCTCGCGTTCGATGAAGGCGATGCGCGCGTTATTGTAGACGACGCCCGCCGCGATGATGATCGATATCGCCATCATGATCGACCGGAATGTGCCAGGGCCCTCGTCGAGCAGCTTCTTGAAATTCAGATAGGCCTCGCGTCTTAAACTGACGCCAGCAGCCATCGGCATGTCTTTGAGGCGCTGATAGATCGCGTCGCTCGCGGCGGGGTCGATCTTCAAATGCGCGCCGGAAATGCGCCCCTGTTCCTTGAGCGCGCGGCCAAGCGCCTCGCTGTTCATGTAGACCGGCGTTCCGACGAGGCTGTCGACAAATCCTGCGACTGGAATCTGAAGCGTCGGGCGGCGTCCTTCGCGGATTTCGACGGTGAGCGTGTCGCCGACCCTGATCCGCAGCGCCTCGGCGTATTGGCGCGCGAGAATGATCCCGTCGCCCGCGATCCGCACCTCTCGCAAATCGGAATCAAGCGCGCGGCTAAGGCGCGGCGCGTCGGCGAGGCCGGCGATTGTCGCGATCCGCTCGCGGCCGCCATGGACGAGCAGCGCCGGCGCGGCGCGAAAGGGCTCCGCGACGAGGACGCCGTCGATGCGTTTGAAGTCGTAGAGCGTCGTTTCCGACAAGGGCTCGGCGAAGGTGACGAGAATGTCGCTGCGGTCGATGATGTTGAAGCTCGTCTCCAGCATGTAGTCGACGGCGCTTGTCTGGAACCGCATCATGACCGCAAGCCCCATCGCGGCGCCGACGCCAAGGCAGGTGAGGCCGGCGCGAACCGGACTGCGCAACAGCCGGCGCAAGATCATGCGCGTCGGCTGATCGACCTTGAACAGCGCCGCCCCGAGCGCGCCGCGCCGCGAATATTTCGGCGGCGCGGGCGGGCGCATGGCGATCGCGGGGGCGAGCCGCGCGGAAGAGGCGACGGCGATGAGGCCGCCGAGCGCGGCGGTCATGCCGCTCGCGGCGAGCGCGGCGCCCAAGGTCCGGTATTCCGGCAGGAAAATCAGGAAGGGGAAATAGAAATAGCGCTGATAGATCGCCGTAATCATGCGTCCGAGATAAAGCCCGCCGAGCCAGCCGGCGATCGTTCCAAGGACGGCGATGATCAGGGCGAAGAGGAGGTAATGGAAAGCGATCTCTAGATTGGAAAAGCCGAACGCCTTCATGAGGCCGATCTGCGAGCGCTCGGTCTGGACGAGCCGCGTCATCACGATGTTCAGCAGGAAGGCCGACACGGCGAGGAAGAGCGGCGTCATCACGCGATCCATGGTCGCAAGCTGTTTCAGCTCCTCGACGAGATATTTGTTGGAGATCTGGTCCGCGCGCGCATAGGCGCCGGTCGCGCCGTAAGGCGCAAGCAGCCGGTCGAGCGCCGGCAGCGCCCGCCTTTCGTCCGCGCCGTCTGACAGCGTCAGGACCGCTTCGTTGAACGCGCCGTCAAGATCGTAGGCGGCCTCCATCGCTTCGCGTCCGATCCAAAGCACCGCGAAGCGCTTCGGGTCGGAGGCGATGTCGCCGGGCGGGATCGTGTAGATGAACTCCGGCGAGAGGGCGAGGCCGGCGATGCGGAACGTCTGAAGCGCGCCATGCAGGGTGACGGCGATCGCGTCGCCGGGGCGGATCGCGTGCTCGCGGGCGAAGGGTTCGAGCAATAGCGCCTCGCTCGTCGAATGCGGCGCCGGCATGCGCCCGTCGACGAGATGCACGTCGTTGATGCGCCGGTCGGCGCCGGCGTCGATTGAAACGAGCCGCGCGCTGATCGGCGCCGGAAAATCATCGAGATTGACGAGGCCGGCGCCGCTGATGCGTCCTTCCGCCGACGCGACGCCGTCGATCGCGCGAATGTCCTCGATGAGCCGGTTCGGCGCGCGAGTCACCGGCGCATAAAGATCGGCGACGCGATAGCGGTCGTAATAGGCCCGCATCGTCGCGTCGAGCGAGGCGATCATCCCGCGCGACATGACGAGCAGCGCGATGCCGGCGCCGATGACGAGGACGATCGCCAGCGCCTGGCCTTTCACCCGCCACAGATCGCGCAAGAGCTTGACGTGAAGCTTTCTCACCAGACGAGCGCCTCGGGCGATGTCTTCGACGCATTGACGTCGACCTTGCGCAGCGCGCCGTCGGCGAGATGCAGCACCCGGTCGGCGATCGCCGCCGTCGCCGCCGCGTGGGTGATGATGAGCGTCGTCGCGCCGAGCGTTTCGTTCAGCGACTGCAACGCTTTGAGAACGCCGACGCCGGTCTTGATGTCGAGCGCGCCGGTCGGCTCGTCGCAAAAGAGGACGCTCGGGCGTTTGGCGATCGCCCGCGCGATCGCGACGCGCTGCTGCTCGCCTCCGGAGAGTTCCGACGGGAAATGGCGGGCGCGATCCTTGAGGCCGACCATGTCGAGCGCTTCGATCGCGTTCATGGGCGTCTCGGCGATCTCGGCGACAAGCTCGACATTTTCCGCCGCGGTCAGCGACGGCATCAGATTGTAGAACTGGAACACGAAGCCGACATGGCGACGGCGATAAAGCGTCAGGCCGCGATCGGTCATGGTCACAAGATCGGCGCCTTCAAACAACGCCTCGCCGGAGGTCGCGCGGTCGATCCCGCCGAGGATGTTCAACAGGGTCGACTTGCCGCTGCCCGACGGCCCGAGCAGCACGACAAGCTCGCCCCGCGGAATTTCAAGGTCGACCGCGCGCAGCGCATGGACCGCCGTCGGCCCCTCGCCATAGACCTTGGAAAGGCTGCGCGTCCGGAAGGCGAGGGGGCGTTCTGGCGTCATCGTCGACCTCGTTTCGCGAACCCTTATGGCATGACGAGGCGCGCTGATTTGACCCGGATCACACGCACGCCGCCAGCGGCGCGGATCGCGCCCGCAATCTGGCGTTTGGGCCGGTCAGCCCCTATGTAGGCGAGAGCGATGTCCGGCCCCTGCCGGACCTTGAGGAATGGCGCGATCATGGACGTCACGGCGAAATCGCCGAGCGGGCCCCAGAACTTCCCGATGGCGGAAGCGCGCCTCATCGCGCGCCGCTTCGCCGAGCCCGATCCGAAAATCTACTGGCCGGATTTCCTCGTCAGCGCGGGCGTCGGCTGGAGCGCGTTCGCGGGCGCCGTCTTCGCCGCGCCATGGTCGCCGGCGCAAATCGCGCTGACGCTCGTTGCATCCTTCGCGCTCTTTCGGGCGGTGTTGTTCACGCATGAACTCGCGCATCTGAAGAAGGGGAGTTTCGGCCTCTTCCGCTTCGTCTGGAATATTCTTGCGGGGATGCCGTTCCTCGTGCCGTCCTATTCCTATACAGGCGTTCACATCGACCATCACCGGCCGGGCGTTTACGGATCGACGCGCGACGGCGAATATGTCTCCTTCGGCGCCGGCAAGCCGTGGCGGACGGTCGGTTATGTGCTGCTGTCGTTCATCCTGCCGCCGCTCTTGCTGTTCCGCTTCGTCGTGTTGACGCCGCTCTCATGGATCGTGCGACCGCTGCGCCAAATCATCTGGCGGCATATGTCGTCGCTGGCGATCGATCTCGCCTATGACCGCCATCCCCAGAACAAGGACGATGACGAGACTTGGCTGTTGCAGGAAACGGCGACGTCATTTCTCGCGGTGAGCGTCGTCGCGCTCGTCGCGGCGGGCGTTCTGCCGCTCGCGGTTCTCGGCGTCTGGTACGCGACGACGGCGACGATCCTCTTTGTGAATTCAATCCGGACGCTCGGCGCGCACGCTTATCGCCACTCGGGCGACGCAACGGTGTCGAAGACGGAGGAATTCCTCGATTCGATCAACGTGCCGTCGGAAGATCTCGTCTCGAAGCTGATCGCGCCCGTGGGCCTCAGGTTTCACGCGACGCATCACCTTTTCCCGGCAACGCCCTATCACAATCTGCCAAAGCTCCACGCGGCGCTCGAAGCCGAGCTGTCGGACAACGCCGCCTACCTTACGACGAGCCGCGCCAGCTTTGTCCATGCGCTGCAAACGCTCTGGAAAGACGCGCGCGAGGCGGACCGGCGCCGCGGCGACGCCGGGCGGATGGCGGCGGAATAGCCGCCCTCAGCGCCCCGCTCTGGCGGCGCGCGCAAAGTCCGGTATGCTCAGGCCCAGCGAAAAGGGGTGTTTTATGAAACGCATAGGGGTGGCGATCGCAATGCTGGCGCTCGCAAGCTGCGGGGCGAAATCGGAAGCGCAGACCGGAGGTTCGCAGCGGGCGGCGCCGGCCGGCCAAAACACCATCGCCATGCCATCGGGTCCGGCGCGCAGCGAGGCGAACGCCGCCCCGCTGGCGCCGCGCCGGCCTCTGCCGCCCGGCGTCTATGCGGTTGAGAAAAAGCAGATCATGGACGCCTCCGGCTTCGAGCGGCCGCTTGTCGCCGGCACGATCATGATCCCGGCGGGATGGTCAATGCAAGGCGGCATTCAGTGGTCGCCGGCGGGCCCTTGCGGGCCGGACTTCGCCTCTAACGTCTCGATGCGCTCGCCGGACGGCGCCTTCGCCGTGACCGTCGTTCCTTCGCAGACATGGATCGGCGCGCGCACGAATTTTCCGCTCGACAAATCGCAAGGGCCGCAATGCCCGGAGGCGTTCTTCACCACGGCGCGCGAATTCCTTGAGGCGAGCGCCGTGCGGATGTATCCCGGCGCGCGCGTCATCGACTATCGGGCGCTGCCTGAGAAAACGAAACCGCTGAAGGACATGCTGGCGCAGATGCCGGCGCAGCCGCCGATGCAGGGGATGGAGCACGCGATCGACTTCGACGCCGGCGAAGTGCTCATCGCCTATCAGCAAAATGGGCAAGAGATGCGCGCGGCGATCAGCGCGATGGTCACGCTGACGCGCATGCGCGTCGCTGACATGATCAACCCCGGCCAGATCGCGCTCGACCAGGTGACGGGCGCGCCGACGGAACTGGTCATCGTCAGCGCGCCGGCGGGCGCGCTCGATCTCAGCCTGAGGGACCGGATTCAGAAAAGCACGCGCTTCAGTCCCGAATGGATGCAGAAGATCAGCGCCTATTTCGCTGAGAAGAACCGCATCAACGCCAAAGGCGCCGCGGACCGCCACGCCATCCGCATGGATGCGATCAAGAAGCAGGGCGAGATCATCAACGGCATGTATGAGGACCGCCAGCTGTCGAGCGACCGCAACCAGCGTGAGTTCATCGAGTCGGTCCGCGGCGTCGAAACCTACGACGATCCGGCTTATGGCGGCCCGGTGCAGCTTGACGCCGCCTATGACCACGCCTGGCGCGTGAACGGCCAGGACTCCTATATCATGACCAATGACGTGAACTTCAACCCGGGCCAATATGGGCTCGACGCGCAAAAACTCGAAGTCTCGCGCTGAGCGGAGAAGCAAAGATGGCGGAAAAATCCTGTGACCTCGTCGTCATCGGCTCCGGCCCCGGCGGCTATGTCGCGGCGATCCGGGCGGCGCAGCTCAAAATGAAGGTGATCATCGTCGAGCGCGACGCGCTTGGCGGCGTCTGCCTCAATTGGGGCTGCATCCCGACCAAGGCGCTGCTGCGGACCGCCGAAGTCTATACGAACATGAAGCACGCCGCCGATTTCGGCCTCAAGGCGGAAAACATCGGCTTTGATCTCGACGCCGTCGTCAAGCGCTCGCGCAATGTCGCGGGCAAGCTCTCGGGCGGCATCGGCTACCTGATGAAGAAGAACAGGATCGAGGTCGTGATGGGGACGGCGCGGCTCGAAAAGGGCGCTCCGGCGCCGACCGTCCGTGTCAAGACGAAAGACGGTGAGGACGTGATCAAGGCGAAGCACGTCATCCTCGCGACGGGCGCGCGTGCGCGGACGATCCAGGGCGCCGGCCTTGAGCCGGACGGCAAGTTCGTCTGGACGGCGAAGGAAGCGATGATCCCGGACATCATGCCGAAATCGCTGCTCGTTATCGGCTCGGGCGCAATCGGCATCGAATTCGCGAGCTTCTATCGCGCCCTCGGGGCCGAGGTGACGGTCGTTGAAATGCTGGGTCGCATCCTCCCCGCCGAGGATGAGGAAATATCGGCCTTCGCCTTCAAGCAGTTCCGGAAGGCCGGCATGAAGATCCTGACCGGCGCGACCGTCGCCGGCCTCGAAAAAGGCAAGGCGTCGGTCATGGCGAGCGTCAAGACCGCGGATGGAAAGACCGAGACGATCGAGGCCGAGCGCGTCGTCCTCGCGATCGGCATCGCTGGCAATGTCGAAAATCTGGGGCTTGAAGCCTTGGGCGCCAAAATCGAGAAGGGCCATGTCGTCGTCGACGAATGGCTGAAAACCGGCGTTCCGGGCCTCTACGCCATCGGCGATCTCGTCGGCCCGCCTTGGCTCGCGCACAAGGCGAGCCATGAAGGCGTCATCTGCGTCGAAAAGATCGCCGGCGTTCCGGGCGTTCACCCGCTCGAAATCACCAAAATTCCGGGCTGCACCTATTCAAACCCGCAAATCGCCAGCGTCGGCCTCACCGAAGCGCGCGCGAAAGCCGCCGGCAAAAAAGTCAAAGTCGGCCGCTTCCCCTTCAACGGCAACGGCAAGGCGATCGCGCTCGGCGAACCCGAAGGCATGGTGAAGACGATCTTCGACGAGACGACCGGCGAACTCTTGGGCGCCCACATGATCGGCGCCGAAGTGACCGAACTCATTCAAGGGTTCGCCATCGCGCGGACGATGGAAGGGACGGAAGAGGACCTCATGCACACTATCTTCCCGCATCCGACCTTGAGCGAGATGATGCATGAGGCGGCGCTCGACGCCTATGGGCGGGTGGTGCATGTGTGAGGGAGCGCAGATAATCAATTGCGGGCATTCGCGTGCGGCTTCCAGGGAGCAACGCTCCGGGCGAATTTTTCAAATTGAACGCAGCAAGCGTAGGGTGCATTAAGGCCGATGGCCGCAATGCACCGTATCCGCCGCCGAGCGGCGCATTGCGCCTCACGAGATGCCGAACGCGCTGCGCCATTCGTCCGTATCAAAACCAATCCCCTCCGGCGCTTCGCGCCGCCTCCCCTTTCCAAGGGGAGGGGATCCGGACGCGCCTCCTTTCTTTCACCCCCTTGGAAAGGGGGCGGAGGGATTGGGGCTGTTTCAGCCTGATCTCACCAGCCGCACCGCCGCCTCATCTTGAGGAGCGATGCGCAGCATCGCGTCGCGAAGGATGCAACCCGCTCTACGCCGGCAATTTCATCACTGCGCGCAGGCCGCCGGCGGGCGAGGCTGCGAGCGTCACGTCGCCGCCATGGCTTCTCGCGACGTCGCGCACGACCGAAAGCCCAAGGCCGACGCCTTCATTCGAGCGCCGCGCCTCGTCGAGGCGAAAGAACGGCTTGAAAACGTCGCTGCGCTTGTCTTCGGGAATTCCAGGGCCGTCATCATCGACGATGATCGACACATAAGGGCCCATGCGCTCGGCGGTGACGGCGACGCGCGCCGCGTATTTCAACCCGTTGCCGACAAGATTGGCGATCGCGCGTTTCAAAGCGTCGCGTCTGCCGTCAAAGCTGATCTTCTGCGGCAGGTCGACCGTGACGCGGGCGCCGTCCGGATCGGCGTCTTCGGCGACTTCGCGCGCAAGTTCGGCGAGATCGAAGGTTTCAGGTTCGCCCGACGTCGCGCTGTCGGAGGCGAATTCGAGATAGGCGTTGATCATCGTCTCCATCTCGGCGACGTCGCTTTTGAGTTCTTGCGCGTCGGCGCTGTCCGGCAGCAGCGCGAGCGCCAGCTTCATCCGCGTCAACGGCGTGCGCAGATCATGGCTGACGCCCGCGAGCATGGTCGCGCGCTGGTCGAGATGGCGTTTGATGCGCTCGCGCATGGCGATGAAGGCGCGTCCCGCGCGCCGCACCTCCGTCGCGCCGGAAGGCTTGAATTGCGGCATGTCGCGCCCGCGTCCGAACGCCTCCGCCGCGGCGGCGAGCCGCAGGATCGATCGCACCTGGTTGCGCAGGAAGACGATCGCGATCGCGCCGAGAAGGAGCGACGTGCCGATCAGCCAGAACAGGAACGCCGGCCCGGTCGTCGCGAACACGCGGTCGCGAAACGGCAGAAAGACAAGCGCGCCGTCTTTCGTCTGCACACGGATTTCAACATAGGCCGGCCAGCTCTTGGTGTCGAACCAGAAGGGCCGCTTCAGCTCCTCTTCAAGCTGGCGGTCAAGCGTCGCGTTATAGAGGTTGAAAGGCGAGAGTTTGTTGCGCTCCGGGATCGGCTTGCCGCTCTCAAACCGGGTCGAGATGTCGAGATCTTCGAGCGCGATTCCTTCGACGCGCTCGCGGTCGGCGCGCGTCGCGGCCTCCTCATAAAGACGCGTCAGCAGCGCGATCTGGCCGGCGATGTTCGCCGACTGGTTCGCCGTCACCGTGTCCCAGTGCCGGTCGAAGAAGGCGTAAGTTATGACCGACTGCATCAGAAAAATCGGCAGAATGACGATCAGCGCCACCCGGCCGTAGAGACTCTTCGGCATGAAGCGCTTCAGCATCGTCAGTCGGGGATCAGCATGTAGCCGACGCCGCGCACGGTCTGGAGATAGATCGGCGTGCGCGGGTCGTCCTCGATCTTTTTCCGGATGCGGGTGATCTGCACGTCGATCGAGCGCTCCATCGGCGTCGAGGTCTGTTCGGCGAGCGCGAGGCGCGAGATCGCCTCGCCGGGTTTGGCGGCGAGGACGCGCAGCAAGGCGAGTTCGCCGGCGGTCAGTTTGACCAGTTCGCCGTTGCGGCGCAGCTCGCCGCGGCCAGGCTCGAACGTCGCCGCGCCGAAAGCGAGCGTCTGCCGGTCGCGCGCGATCGGACGAGACCGGCGCAGCAGCGCGCTGATGCGCAAGAGAAGTTCGCGCGGCTCGAACGGTTTGGAGAGATAATCGTCAGCGCCGCGCTCCAGCCCCTCGATGCGGTCCTCGGGAAGGCCGCGCGCCGTCAATAGCAGGATCGGCACATTCGACGCCGCCCGGATTTTCTCGGTGAGATCGAAGCCGGACATGCCGGGCATCATCACATCGAGAATGAGCAGATCAAACTCCATCGAACCGAGGAGTTCGCGCGCTTCGGCGCCGTCCCGCGCCGTCGAGACGCGCAGGCCGTTGTCGGTCAGATAGCGTTTGAGGAGCGAGCGAATGCGGTCGTCGTCATCGACAACGAGGATATGGGGCGATTTCTCGGCGATCGTCTTGGACATGCGCGCTCTTTGAATTCAGCCGGGCCGGTCGCGCAAGAGGCTGACGGCGCGGGCGACGTAGGCCGCGCCGGTTGAGACCGTCAAAACGGCGGCGAGCCAGAAGATTGCGGCCGCCGCCGGCCGCAGCGATTGGCCGGCGAGCCCGCCTGGGGCCGAGGCGAGGAGGAGCGCGACGCCGACGAGTTGCGCCGTCGTCTTCCATTTCGCGAGCGTCGTCACCGGCAAAAGCGCGCCGCGTCCGGCCAGCGCCTCCCTGAGGCCGCCGACAAGGATCTCGCGCAGCAGCATCGCGAGCGCCGCGATGACGCCAAGGTCGCGGATGACGCCGTTGCGGACGAGCAGGAGGAGCGCCGCCGCCATCAGCAGTTTGTCCGCCACGGGGTCGAGCGCGGCGCCGAGCGCGGAAATTTCGCCGCGCGCGCGCGCGACCCAGCCGTCGACAAAGTCCGTCGCCGCGGCGATCGCGAAGATGAAGAACGCCGCGTTCATCGCCCATGGCGCGTCGATGAAGAACATCGCGGCGAACGGCGCGATCAGAAAAATGCGCAGGGCGGTGAGAAGATTGGCCATAGGCCGCGAGTATAGCGCCCGTTTGCGCCGCCTGCCCACCCCGCCTTCCGATCGCTCCAGGCCATGCGCGACGCGCGGCGCCCGCCGCCATATCCGCGCTGGAACGCAGCGCTGCAGCGCTGATCCTGGACCCCGGGAGTTTTGCGGCGCTCCCGCCGCACGGGATCCCGTGTCTGCGCGGCAGCACTTCGTGCTGCAGCGCGCACGGGATGACAATTGACTGATTTCCGCCGCCCCAACCGGTTGACGATCCGTACCAGGAACACCTGATCGCGGCGGAATTTTGGGACGATTCCGCCAGGGCGGAGTCCGGCCGGAGGCGGAATTTCTTTAATTATATAAGCGGTTTATTCAACGCGGCGCGCTTCTTACGCGACTTCCACCTGATAGGCGGCCTCGGGAAGGTCTTCGCCGAAGGCGCGCTGATAGAATTCGGCGACGGTCGGGCGCTCAAGTTCGTCGCATTTGTTGAGGAACGTCACCCGGAACGCATAGCCGATGTCTTGGAAGATTTCGGCGTTCTGCGCCCAGGTGATGACCGTCCGCGGGCTCATCACCGTCGCAAGATCGCCGTTGATGAAGGCGTTGCGCGTCATGTCGGCGACGCGCACCATCGCGCTGATCGCCTGACGGCCTTCCTTGGAATTATAGAGCGGCGCCTTGGCGATGACGATTTCCACTTCCTCGTCATGCGCGAGATAATTCAGCGTCGTGACGACCGACCAGCGGTCGAGCTGGCCCTGATTGAGCTGCTGCGTGCCGTGATAAAGCCCGGTCGTGTCGCCAAGGCCGATCGTGTTGGTCGTCGAGAACAGGCGGAACCAGGGATTTGGATGCAGGACCTTGTTCTGGTCGAGCAGGGTCAGGCGCCCTTCCGCCTCAAGAACGCGCTGGATGACGAACATCACGTCCGGGCGCCCGGCGTCATATTCGTCGAAAACGAGCGCGACGGGGCGCTGGAACGCCCAGGGAAGAATGCCTTCCTTGAAGGCAGTCACCTGCACGCCGTTTTCGACGACGATCGCGTCCTTGCCGATGAGGTCGATGCGGCTGATATGGCTGTCGAGATTGACCCGCACGCAAGGCCAGTTGAGGCGCGCCGCCGTCTGTTCGATATGCGTCGACTTGCCGGTGCCGTGATAGCCCTGCACCATCACGCGGCGATTATAGGCGAAGCCGGCGAGGATCGCGCGCGTCGTTTGCGGATCGAAGCGATAGGCGGCGTCGACCGCCGGCACATATTCGTTCGCCTTCGAAAAAGCCGGCACCGGCGTTCTGAAATCGACGCCGAAGACTTTCTTGGCGTCGACCGTCGTGTCAGGCTTTTCCAGGAACTTGTCGTCAATACCGGCCATAACGCCCATTCTATCGCTGAAATCGCGGCGGACCCTTGCCCGAAAGGCGGGGGATTTCAAGGGCGGCTTGCTGCGTCAGAGAGCGGGGCGATCGCACAAGGGGCGCGATCAGCAAAACCCCGCCTTCTTCAGGATATGATGGGCCCGCACGACTTCCTGGAGCTGCGTCTCCGCGCTGCGATCCCCGCCATTGGCGTCCGGGTGGAAGCGGCGGAGCAGTTCAGCGTAGCGGCGGCGGATCTCGCCGGCTTCGGCCGAGGCGGCGAGATCAAGCGTTCCGAACGCCTTCTCCTGCAGCTTGGTGAGCGGCCTTCCATTGCGCAGGGACGTGCGCGTCTGGGCGGCGGCTTTCACGGCCTCCGAAAAGATGCCATGCGCGTCGCGAAGGTCGGCGGGACCGCGCGCCTTCGCGGCGCTGCGCGCCCGATCGTTCTTTCCCATTTTCCAGGTCGGCCGATCGCCATAGATGTTGGCGAGCCTTGCGGCTTCGGCCTGCGCCGGGGAGAGGCCCTCGAAAAAATTCCATTGCGCGTTGTGGGCTTTCGCATGCGCCTCGCACAGCCAGACCTTGGTCTCGACGTCGCGCGGCGATTTCGCCGCCCGGACGGCGGCCTTGCGGGCGCAGCCCTCAATGTCGCAAACGCGCGTATGCGCCCGCGCCCAGACCGGCGTCTCGGCGGCCTTGTCGGCGGGCGGGCGGACGCGGATGTCGTAGCCGAAGCGCGGACGATAGGGCGTGCTCATGGGTCGATTATGATGCGCCCGGCCAGTTGATACAATCTTGACAGAAGCGTAGGCGCAAGCGAGGCGGTCAAAGAACCGTGAAAATCCGGATGGTTAAGGTGAAGGTCGCCGAAATTATTGAAGAAAAGCTCCGGGCGGCGTTCGCGCCCCAATTGCTCGAGGTGAAGGATGAATCCCACCTGCATGCGGGGCATGCGGGATCCCGCCCGGGGGGCCAGTCGCATTTCCGCCTGCTGATCGTCTCGCAAGGCTTTGAAGGCCTGCCGCGGGTCGCCCGCCAGCGCGCGGTCAATGATCTCCTGCGCGAGGAGTTGAAGGAGCAAATCCACGCCCTCGCGATGCGGGCGCTGACGCCGGAAGAATGGGCGCGCGAAGCGACCTAGAATGTCGGGCGACAGAGGACGCGGCCATCATGGATGATCTGGGCTCGGCGCCGGCGACGCTTGCGCTGATCGGCGTCAATATTCTGATCAGCCTCTATGCGTTCTATGGCGACCGGACTTTCATCAACCAGTTCGCCTTTCAGGTCGCCGCGGTCCGCGATCTGAAGCAGCACTACCGGATGGTGACGTCGAGCTTCCTGCACGGCAACCTTCCCCATCTCCTCCTCAATATGATGACGCTGTTCTTTTTCGGACCGGTGGTCGAAGATCAGCTCGGCAAGCTCGGATTTCTCGTCGTCTATTTCGGATCGATCCTGGCGAGCGGCTTCGTATCGCTTCGCGTCAACCGGAACAATCCGGCCTATTCCTCTGTCGGCGCGTCGGACGCCGCGTCCGGAATCGTGCTTTCCTATTGCTGCTTCTTTCCGTTCAGCAGCCTTTACATCCTGTTCCTGCCGTTTCCGATCCCGGCGATTTTATACGGCGTCCTGTTCATTGCGATCTCGGCGCAGCTGATGGAGCGTTCCAATCGCGTGATCGCGCATGAGGGCCATCTCGGCGGCGCGCTCGCAGGCGCGGCGCTGACAGTGCTGATGCGCCCCGACGTTTTGACGCGCCTTTTCAGCTGATTTTGCGCCGCCGTCGCCCGATGCTATGCTGACCGTTCAAGATCAAGTGAGGACAAATCAATGCGGAAACTGACGATTTTGGCGGCGCTCTTGACGATCGCCGCCTGTGCGACGGCGGTCGGCACGGCCTATGCGCCGGCGGATCGCCAGGGCTACGGCTATGTCGCGACGCGCATCGAGGGCGACCGTTTCCGCGTTTCGTTCGCGGGCGACGGCGCGACGCCCGCCGATGTCGTTGAAGATTACGCCCTCCTTCGCGCCGCCGAGATCGCGGTTGAAAACGGCTATGACTGGTTTCGGGTCGTCGGCCGGTCGCTCGACGAGCGCGAAAAAGGCGGCGTCGGTCTTGGCGCCGGCGTCGGCGGCGGCGGGCGCAATGTCGGCGTCGGCGTCGGCGGCAATCTTGGAACCGTCGGCGCGCGCAAATTCTACACCGCCAATCTTGAAGTCCTTTATGGCAAGGGCGAGAAGCCGCAAGGCGACGATCGCGGCGAAGTCTATGACGCGCGGTCGGTGATCGAGACGATCAGAGCCCGGATGCCGGCGCCGGCGGCGGCGCAATGATCTGGGACGCGCTCCGGCGGATCGTCACGGAAAACGACAAGGCGGGCCGCTCTTTCGTGAAGATCGACGACCGCGCGGCGAAGGTCCTTGCGGTCGACGAAGCGGGCCTTGCTGAAATCTGGACGGCGGCGCTCGGCCAAACTCTCTTCGACGGCGCCGATCGCTTAAAGTCGGAGGATGTCCGGCTCGAACCCGCGCCGGGCGCGGTCAAAGTGCGCTGGTTCACCATATCGCCGGAAAATTCGACGATGTCGCCGGCCGAAAAGGATCAGCAGGCGGCGTTTGCGTTCGCCGCCTGCGGCGCTTCTCACGCGCGCGTCGACACGGCGCGCCATCCGATGATGCACAAGACCGGGACGCTCGATGTGATTGTTCTTGTGAAGGGCGCTGTCGATCTGCTGCTTGACTCCGGCGACGCGAAATCCCTGAAGCCCGGCGACATCGTCATCCAGCGCGCGACCAATCACGCCTGGGTCAACCGAGGGAAAGAGACCGCGCTGCTAGTCGCGGTATTGATCAGCGCTGACAGGAAATAGCATGAGAGACGAAAATCTGGCCGCGGTCTTCAATGAATCGAATGCGCCATTCGCAAAAATGCTCGGCGTCAAGATGACGCTGGCGACAAAAGAGCGGCTGGAGGCGGAACTACTCGTCACGCCGGATCACTGCACGATCCCGGCGAGCCTGCATGGCGGCGCGCTCATGGCGTTCGCTGACAATCTCGGCGGCTGCGGCGCGTTCCTCAATATGCCGGAAGGGATGATGACGACGACCGTCGAAAGCAAGACGAATTTCCTGAGGCCGATCCCCGTCGGACAAAAGGCGCTCGCGGTGACGACGCCTGTTCACATCGGCAAATCGCTACAGGTCTGGAAGACGGAAATCAGTCGCGAAGACGGGAAGCTCGCGGCTGTCGTCACCCAGACGCAGATGATCCTGCCGATGCGCGGGTAGACGCGAGCTTCAGGAATTCGTCGACGCTCAATTCCTCGGCGCGGCGCGTTGAATCGATTCCGGCGGCGGCGAGGCGCGCTTCCGCCGCGTCTCCCCACAACGACTTCATCGACGACCGGAGCATCTTGCGCCGTTGGCCGAAGGCCGCCTGCGTCGCCGCTTCGAGGCCGCGAAAATCGGCGAGCGGGCGTTCCGCCGGGCGGAAGAGGATGACGCTCGATTGAACTTTCGGCGGCGGCGTAAAGGCGCGCGCCGGCAGGTCGAATGCGCGCGACGGCTGCGACGCCGCCTGCGCGATCACCGAAAGGCGGCCGTAATCGTCCGACCGCGGCGGCGCGATGATGCGGTCGCCGACTTCCTTCTGGAACATCAGCGCCATCAAGGACCATAGCGGCGGCGCGTCCTGATGATTGGCGCGCAGCCATTTGATCAGGAGTTCGGTCGAGATGTTGTAGGGAAGATTGGCGACGATCTTGACGACGCGCCCCTTTGCGAGCGCGCGCTCGTCCGTCTTCAGCGCATCATTTTCGATCAGCGAGAGCTTGCCCGCATAAGCGCCGCCAAGCTCTTCAAGCGCTGCGATGCAGCGACGATCACGCTCGATGGCGATCACTTCCGCGCCGGTTTCGAGCAGCGCGCGGGTCAGCCCGCCAGGTCCAGGGCCGACTTCAATGACGAGATCGTCTGGGCCGACGTCAGCGGCGCGGGCGATTTTTCGGGTGATGTTGAGATCGAGAAGGAAATGCTGGCCGAGCGCTTTCCTGGCGCCAAGGTCATGCCGGGCGATGACGTCGCGCAGCGGCGGCAGTCCGTCATTCATTGCGCGGCGCGTCGTGTCGCCGCCATTGACGCGGCGAGCCGGATCGCGGCGATCAAGCTCGACGGATCGGCTGTTCCCTTGCCGGCGATGTCGAGCGCCGTGCCGTGGTCCGGCGATGTCCTGATGATCGGCAGCCCAAGCGTCACATTGACCGCATCGTGAAACGCCAGTGTTTTCGCCGGAATGAGCGCCTGATCATGAAGCATGCAGAGCGCCGCATCATAGGATTTGCGCGCTTCGGCGTGGAACATCGTGTCGGCGGGAAGCGGCCCGACGACGCTGACGCCGAGGCGTCTGAGGCGCTCGATCGCCGGGACGATGATGTCCCGATCTTCGGTCCCGATCGCGCCGCCTTCGCCGGCGTGCGGATTAAGGCCGGAGATCGCAAGACGCGGCGCCCCGATGCCAAAATCCTGTTTCAGCGCTTCGACGACAATCATCGATTTGTCGACGATCATTTCCGTCGTCAGCGCTTCGATCGCCTTGCGCACGGGCAAATGAATGGTCAGCGGAACGCTGCGGAGCGCCGGCCCGGCGATCATCATGACCGAACCAAATCGTCGGCCTTGCGGCATCGGCGTTCCGGCCGTCAGCGATTCCAGAAACTCCGTGTGGCCGGGGAACCGGAAACCGCCGGCGATGAGGCTCGCTTTCTGGATCGGGTTGGTGACCACGGCGGCCGCGCCGCCTGACAGTGCGTAACCGACGGCGCGCTCGATCGAGGCGATGACGCAGGGCGCGGACGCTGCGGCCGCTTTTCCAGCCGTCGCGGAAACGGGCATTTCAAGATCGATGACAGGCAACGCCCTGACGAATGCGCGCCCGGCGTCGCTCGGGGCGCTGATCGCTGAAACCGGGAAGGGCGCTCTTGCATAGACCGCCGGGTCGGCGATTGCGAAGAACGCTGGTCCGGAAACGCGCAGCGCTTCATACGCCTTGATCGTGATTTCCGGTCCGACGCCGCCCGGTTCGCCCATGGTGAGCGCGATCGGCGGACCGGGATTGGGGGACATCCGGCGCGCGCCTAGCCTTGCGTCGCAGCCGCCGCCGATCGCCGCTCCTGTTCGACCTCAGCCGGCGATTTCAACCGGATGTCGACGGTCGACTTGCGTTCGACATCGCGCAGATATTGCTGCGCGATGCGCTCAAGCTGGCGATTGTAGAGCCGATCCTCGATCGCTTCGCGCGAGGGAATGCCGAGGCCTTCGTCGACCTCGCAGGCAAGAAGAACGTGCAAGGCGTCGTCAGCCTCGACGATCTCGCTGAGCTCGCCGCGCCGCAGGCTCTCGACGGCTGGGCGGAACCGTTCATCAATCGACGCCAAAGTCGCGTTTTCGATCATCGCGACGCCGACGTCCGCGCCGAGATCCTGCCGCAGCGTTCGGCCGCCGGCGCAGGCCTCGGATGTCTTCAGCTTCTCAAGCGCTGTCCGCGCCGCCGCGCGGCCTGTCGAAATCGGCGTTGATGCAAAGGCGAGTGTCCATGTCATTTCGCCCTGCTTGACGGCCGCGCGCTTGTCGCGAACGGCGAGGATCATGAAGGCGCCTTCGGACGGAATCGGATTGGTGACGGCGCCGACCGGCAGTTGGCGAACCGCTTCATCGAGTTCAGCGGGAAGCTCGCCGGCGCGCACCCAGCCCATGTCGCCGCCGCCGGCGGCGGTGGTGCAGGCCGAAAATTGCTGCGCGATGACGGCGAAGGGAACGCCCTTGCGCATCTGCTCAAGGAGCTGCATGCCGCCTTCATAATAGGCCTGCGCCTGATCGGGCGAGGGCACGGGAATGCAGATTTCGGAAATCAACGTCTGTTCTTGCGTCGCGTCGGCGCGCATCCGCGCGATCGTCGTTTCGACTTCGTCGTCGCTGACCCGCACGCGCTTGCCATAGCGCCCCTGCACGATCCGCGGCCAAACGATCTGCGATTCAAGCTGCGATTTCAACGTGTCGATCGAAATCCCATCGGCCTTGAGCGCGCTTTCAAGCTGTTCAACGGTGAGGCCGGCCTGGCCGGCCATGCCGCGAAGCTGGCTGGCGACTTCGCCTTCTTCGGGTTTGACGTCGAATTCCTTGGCTTCTTGAAACTTCAATTGCTCCTCGACGAGGTCGCGGATGGCTTGACGTTGCAATTGCGGCAGCATTTGCGACGTGATGCGCCCGCCCGCCGACATCAGCATCAGCTTCATGCGCTGCTGGACGTCAAAGGTGGTGATGACCTTGTCGTTAACGATCGCCGCGACGGCGCTCGCCGGGCCCTTATAGGTCTCGGGAATGCCCTTGCGGTCGTCGGCCGGCCTTTGAGCAAGGGCCGCCCCGGCGAAACACGCCGCTGCAACCATCCCAAAGGCTGTTGATCTGAATAGGGAATCCGCTGTTTTTCCGCTCACGCGCAACTGCTCCAACACGCCTGACCCGCCTTTCAATAGCTGACTCGGCGGTAGGCCTCGACCCCCGATCTCGCGCGGAAAATAGACGAAATTGGGGTGGGCGCAACCGAGGGGCGCCAAGGGTTGGCGCCTATTCTCGATCAAGGCGCTGAGTTCGGGCCCACAGCGAGCTTGGAGCGCTGCCGCTGGCTTGCGTTTTGCGCGCAGCCGCAATCATCAGCACGACGCCTGCAATAAGGCCGATGAAGCCGCCTAGGTAGGAATAATTGTGCATCGTTCCGGCCCGAGCGAAAGCGACTGGGTCTTCCACGGACCGGCCAGCCATCCAAAGCGGCAAATGTTGCTCATCGATCAGCACGAAGCTGAACGCCAACGCCGCCAAGCCTATCAGCATCGCCGTTGATACAACCAGTATCGCAGAACGAACATACGCACGGCAAAACTCGCTGATTCCGCGAACGAAGAGCCCGGCGATGTAAATGGGCGATCCAATCAGAATGCCCATCCACCACGAGGCATTCCACCCGACGATGCTTGCCCCGAGCCGATTGCGTAGTGTTGGATCGATCGCGAACTGAATGAATTTGAAGTCGTGATAATAGCTGGGCGCTATGGTGTACGAAATCTGATCGTGCACCGCCCCGTAGGCGCCTGCAAGGATGCAGGCGAACGCAAGTGAAATCGGAAGTAGAGCAAGACGGGTCACAGCCGAAGCAAGATTATTGATCTTGAAAGCGCCATAACAGCTCTAGTTCACCAGCGAGCGCAAGGTGAATCGCACAAGGAACGCTTCGTCGGGTTCAAGGCCCTGGTCTTGCGTCCGGTCGCGCCGGTAAGTCAGTTCAAACAGCGAGCACTCATCCTCGTAGCCGAGAATGAAATCCTGGCGAATGGTGCCGTTCCTCGGCACTTGCTGATTGAAGGTCGGCGACAAGGGATCGGTGTCGAGGCGCGTTCCCGGATTGAGGTTTTCGCGCCAGCCGACGCCGGTGTACCAATTTTTCGTCAGCTTGAAGTTCATCCGGGCGTTCAGCTCCTCGCGTCGCCGTTCGCCGCCGATCGAGACTTCGTCGTCGAGGCGCACATAGCTCGCATTGCCCCTAAAGCGCCAGTAATTGAGATAGATCATCGACTCGGCGCGCTTCAGCGATCCGTCGTCATCGGCGATCCGGAACCGGTTTTCGACGCCGACAATATTCTTGTAGCGGATGTTCAGTGAGCCGACATAATCGGAGCTTTCGTCGCCAAGGCCGGTCGATCGGTCGAAGGCGGCCGATTCCTGGAGGCGAAACTGCTGCCCGATTTCGCCTTCAAGCGTGATCCCGTTGTCGAAGACCGCCGCCGCCGCGACGCCGGCGTTCATGCGCTGACCGTCCTCGAAAGCGTCAAAGCCTGTCGATTTGTTGAATTGGAAGAGGCCCGCGTAATCGAACTCGACGCTCTGCGAATCCTCATTGATGATGTCGGCGCCGTTGCGGTTCGTCGGGCTCGCGACAAGCTGCACCCGCGGCTCGATGAAGAGGCGCGCGCCCTCCATGCGCCGCGTCAGCGGATACGACCATTCGACGCCGACCGACGGCGCAAAGCGCCCGTTAAGCCGATTGTCGTCGGCGATCGGCTGCTGGTTCTCGGTTCCTTCATTGAGGTCTTCATAACGGAAGAGATCGCCGCGAAGCTCGGCGAAGGCGTTGAGCCGGTGCCCGCCCGCGGTGATGTGTTCTTTCTCCCAAAGCGCGCTCGCCGTCAGGCGCCGCGTGTCGACGCCGCTCGTGCGCTGGAGCGACGCGAAGTTGAAATTGAGGCGCGCCGTCCCGCCGATTTCCGGCGGCGCAAATTCATGGCGGAAATCGATGACAGGCAAGACATAGGGCGTCACACGCGCCACATCCGGCCCCTCGACAGCGAGCGGATCGATGGTCTGCCGGATCTGATTGCAATTGGCGGCGGAAATGACGAGGCGCTCGCCGGTTGGAAGATCGCAGATCGTCGTCGTGCGCAGTTCCTGGAACGTGTAGCTGTCGATGCGCAGCTGGGTCTTCGAATCGCCCCAACGCAAATAGGAATTGCTTCTCAGCCGGTTTGTCAGCGATGTGTCGAGCTCCTTTCGCAGATCGCCGCGCCGCTGCACGTCGTAGCGCCGCAGGTAGGTGTCGTCGGACGCGCGTTCGACATCGTAACCGATCCGCAAGCGGTCGCTGAAATCGCGATAGCCTTTGGCGAAGACATGCCACCGTTTGCCGGGGACGTCGACTTCAGTCGGATCGGGCTCATAGTCGATGAAGCCGCCCTGCAACACCTGATAGCCGTGGTCGTCGCGCCGGCGGTACTCGCCCTGCCAGAGGACGCCGTCGTTCGACGTGTATTTTGGGTAGAACGTCGCGTCCTGGTGATTTGATATCGCGAGGTAATAGGGGATCTCGACATTAAATCCGAGGCGGGAGGACGCGCCGATCAGCGGCGTCAGGAATCCGGATTGGCGTTCGACGGACGGATCGGGCGCCTGCAGGAACGGCGCATAAAGGATCGGAACGCCCTTGATTTCGAAAAACGCGTGATGGAATCGAACGACCTTTCGTTCCTCGTCGCGCGTCACTCTAAGGGCCTTGACGCGCCAGGTCGGCGTTTTGCCGTCGCCTTCCGCGTCGCAGACATTGCAGGCGGTATAGACGGCGTTCTTGAGGCGAGTCCGCGCGCCTTGCTCCCGCACAGCCGAGTCGGCGGCGAGGCGGGTTTTTTCTTCAAGGATCGCGCTGAAATTTTCAGCGATGCCGTCGCGAAGATCGCCCGTCAGTTCGACGCGCCCGGCGAACGCCGTCTCCAGATGTTCGTCAGTGATCGACACATTGCCCTCGGCGACGACAATGTCCGTCGCCGGGTCATAAATCAGCTTGTCCGCCCGCAGGTATCGCTCGCCGAAATAGGCGCGAACATTGCCTTCCGCGACAATCGGCGATTCGTCCTTTTCGCGCGTGACGGTTTCCGCTTCGAACAGGATGCGTTCGCGCTCCGGCGCCGCGGCCTGCGTCGCCGCCCCGGCTCGTTCGCCGACCGACGGATCTGCCGCCGGCTGGGCCGCCGCACGCCCGAACGCCGCGCCGCACGCGCCAACGAGCGCCGACGTCGCCAGAAGGCGCGCGATCAATCGGGACGGAAACAAAAAACCTCCGGCGCAGCGGCCCTAGAAAACCCAAGAACTTCGCATGGTTAGCTGAGCCGTTCCGGTTGGTCCATGGGGCGGCGGGAAAGGCCCCATCAGGTCTCTTCGTGGCGCAACAACGTCGATATCGCGACGATCGCAGCGGCGAGAGCCGGCGTCCATGCGGCGAGCGCCGCGGGCGCGACCCCTGATTCGCCAAGCGCCGTCGACATTTCCGAAAGGACGTAGAGGAGGAAGCCGGACCCGACCGCGGCAAAGATGAGGCGCGGCGCGCCGCCCGACCGCATCGGGCCGATCGAAAAGATCGCCGCGATCAGAACCATGGCGACGAGCTTCAGCGGCGTCGAGCAAAGATCGTGGAAGCGGATATCGTAGCGGATCGTCGGCAGGCCCGCGGCCTCGGCGAGCATGATGAAGCGCGGGAGATCCCAGATCGACATCGATTCGGGCGGCGGGACGCTCTCGCGAAGGTCCGCAAGCGTCAGTTTCGTCGGCACCGAATAGAGCGGCGTGCGCTGCGAGAATTTGTCTCCCGCCGCTTTCATGCGCGCGTCCTTGAGTTCGATCGTGCGTCCGGCGAGCACGGCTTCCGGCGCGTCGATTCGCTCTTCAAAGGCGCTGTCCGGCGACAGCCGCCAGATCGTCACTTTCTGCAAGGCGCCGCGCGCCGCGTCGAAACTCGCCGCGTTGATGATCAAAAGTTCGCCGGCATCGCGCTGGCGCAGCCAGATGCCGTCGCCGAAAACCCGCATCAGGCTCGACGACTGGCCGCGAATCTCGTTTCGCATTTTTTCGCCATAGGACATCATGCGCGACGACATCGGGTCGATCGCGACAATGACGAAAAAGCCGGCCAGCGCCGCGAAAATGGCGGCGGGCCCGATGAGCCGCCAGACCGACAGGCCCGCGGAGCGCATCACGGCGAGCTCGGATCGCCGGTTCAGCTGATGAAACATCCAAAGCGAACCGAACAGAAATATGAACGGCATCATCGTCTGCGCCAGCGCCGGCGTCCGCAGCAACGTCAATTGCAGCGCGTAAGCGAAATCGCCCCTGAATTTCGAGGCGAACCTCAAATTCTCGATGAGATCGACCAGAATGACCATGCTGGCGAGCGCGCCGAACAGCGCGACGACGGCGAAAGCGATCCTTCCAATAATATAACGGAACAAGGTCGTCGGCGGCATATCAGGTGCGCGCCTCGCTCGCGACGGCCGACGGGCGCTTTGCGTCGATCCTTATGACATCCATGATGAGCAGCGCCGCGACGACGGCCGCAAGAATCGGCGTTGCGTAGATCAGCCAGTATTGACCGATTTCCGACGCCTCTCCCTGCAGGATGATGCCGGCGACTCGAAGCGCGCCCGCCGCGGCGCAAGCGATCGCGATCCTGATCGCGTAGCCCCTGCGATCATAAGGCCCGCCGATCAGCGCATAGATCGCGATCAGGACATAGGCGAACGCATAGAGCGGCCCTGCGAGCCGCCCATGTCCTTCGCCGATCAGCCTTTGCGCGTTCTCGCGGTCCCAGTTCTGCGTCATGTCGGGGTTGAACAATTCGCCGAGATAGCGCTCGGTCATCTCAAGCTGCAGCACGCCGGGGTCGCGTTTGAACGCGCCGAGATTGATCGCCGTCCTGTTGAAGACGACGATGTCGACCTCGCCGGTCTTCGGGTTGACGCGCTGGATATTGCCGTCCGAAAGATGAAGCACCGGACCAATGCTCGTTTCCTGCATCAGCGCGCGCCGCGCCATATAGGTTTCAGCATGATCGCCGCCTCGGTAGTCGTGAATGAGCAGTCCCGAGAGCTGGCCGCCGGGCCGGGCGTCGTCGACATAGACCGTGAAGCCCTCGGCGACGGTCAGGAATTCGCCGCTCCGCAATACGGATGTGACAAAATCAGCGCGGATGTCGGCGACTTCTCGCTTTAGCTCCCGGTAGCTTCGCGGCATCAGGTCGACATTGATCCACAAGGTCAAAAGCGCGCCGATCAAGGTGATCAGCAGGATCGGGCGCGCGACTTGCGCGCGGCTGACGCCCGCCGCGAACATGACGGCGATTTCGCTGTCGGCGTGAAGCCGATGCAAGGCGAAGATCGCCGCGGCGAAAAGGCCGAACGGTATGATCACTGCAAGCAGGCTCGGCACGATCAGCAAGGTCAGCCAGCCGAACATCGCCAGGGTCTGACCGTGCTCGACGATGATATCGATGCGCTGCAGGCTCTGGGTCAGCCATACGATCAAGGTCACAATGGCGGTCGCGAACAGGAACGGCGTCCACATCTGACGAAAAATGTAGCTGTCGAGACTCTTCAAGCGGGCGCCCGGATCGATATGGATGATGGGACAGGTGATCGGGCTTTTAGATGCATTCGGCGCCAAGGTCGATTCGCAAGGGCGTGACACTGTTGCCAGCTTTTGGCCGGCATCCTAGGAAGTGTCGCGAATCCGAGCGCCGTCGCCAGTTTGCTCTTGCCTGCCGGGCCGGCCGCAAATCATGAAAAAGAGGACGCCCATGAAAATCGCCTTTTCGAAAGCTGCAGCGCCGTCCGGCGTCGCCCTCATCGTTCCCGCTTTTGAAGACGGCGATCCGACCGATGCTCATGCGGCGCTGAACGCTGCAACGTCGGGCGCGCTCGCCAAAGCGATCAAGGCGGCGAAATTCAGCGGCAAGAAAGGCCAGGCGCTCGAACTCGTGGGGCTTCATGGCGCTGAGTCGACGCGCATCGTCATGGTCGGCGCCGGCAAGCGCGCCGATCTCACCGCGATTGAGGCGGAAAATGTCGGCGGCGCCGGGATCGCGCCGATTTTGCGCACGCAGGAAAAGGCGGCTGCCTTTCTCCTCGGCGGATTTTCGACGGACAAAGTGCGCGCGGGCGAAACCGCGGCGCGCATCGCCTTCGGCGCGCGCCTTCGCTCGTATCGCTTCGACAAATATCGCACGAAGCTTGAAAAGGACCAGAAGCCGGCGCTTGAAAAGCTGTCGATCGTGACGCCCGCTGCGGACGCAAAGACCAAATTCGCCGATCTCGACAAGATCGCGGACGGCGTCTTCCTGACGCGCGATCTCGTGTCGGAGCCGCCGAACGTGCTCTATCCCGCAAGTTTTGCGACGCGCTGCAGGGCGCTCGAGGCGCTCGGCGTCAAGGTGACGGTGCTCGGCGCAAAGGAGATGCAAAAGCTCGGCATGGGCATGCTGCTCGGCGTCGGTCAGGGGTCGGCGCGCGAGTCGAAGCTCGTCGCCATGGAGTGGATGGGCGGCAAGAAAGGCGAGGCGCCGGTCGCCTTCGTCGGCAAGGGCGTCTGCTTCGATACGGGCGGCATATCGCTAAAGCCGGGGCCCGGCATGGAAGACATGAAATGGGATATGGGCGGCGCCGGCGCTGTCGCCGGCGCGATGGCGGCGCTCGCTGGAAGAAAAGCGAAGGCGAACGTCGTCGGCGTCATCGGTCTCGTTGAGAATATGCCGGACGGCGCCGCGCAGCGCCCGTCCGACATCGTGAAATCGATGTCCGGCCAGACCGTCGAAATCCTGAACACTGATGCGGAAGGCCGGTTGGTTCTTGGCGATGCGATCTGGTGGACGCAGGAAAAATACAAGCCGAAGACGGTGATCGATCTCGCCACGTTAACAGGCGCCATCGTGATCGCGCTGGCGCACGAATACGCCGGAATCTTCTCGCAGGACGACAAGCTCGTCGCGCAAATCGAAGACGCCGCGAAATCGTCGGGCGACCCCGTCTGGCGGATGCCGCTGGCGAAAGCGCATTACGACAACATCAAGTCGGACGTCGCGGACATGAAGAATATCGGCCCGCGCGAGGGCGGCTCTTCGAGCGCGGCCGCGTTCATCGGCAGGTTCGTCAAGGATGGCCAGTCCTGGGCGCATATCGACATCGCCGGCATGGCGTGGAACGCGAAGGACAAACCGACCTGCCCGAAAGGCGGCGCCGGCTATGGCGTGCGGCTGCTCGATCAATTCATCCGCGCCAATTACGAATAGCATGTACGCGCCGGCCGCCTTCAAGATTGACGACGCCGACGCGGCGTTCAACTTTGTCGACCGCAACGGCTTTGCGACGTTGATCGCGGTTGACGGCGAGAGGCCGGTCATTTCCCAATTGCCGATGCTGGCGGATCGCGCTCGCTTCGTTCTTCGCGGACATCTCGCGCGCGCCAATCCGCACGCGGCGCTGATCGACGGACGGCGCCAGACCGCGGTCTTTCATGGTCCGGACGCTTATGTCTCGCCGGACTGGTATCGCGACGCCGAGCAGGTGCCGACATGGAACTATTCGACCGTCCAGATTGAGGGAGTAACGCGCGTCCTGGCGAACGCTTCGGATGTCGACGCGTTGCTCGGCGAACTCTCCGATCATCATGAACGGCGCCGTCACGATCTTGCCGACGGAAGACTCTGGAAGCTTTCAAAACTGCCGGTCTCGAAGCTTGAGATGATGCGACAGGCGATTGTCGCCTTCGAAATCGACATCGAAGCGATGGCGTACAAAGCGAAGCTCAGCCAGAACAAGGATGCGGCGGATTTCGCCAATGTGATGAAGAAGCTCGCGGGCGGCGACGAGATGCAGCGCGCGGTCGCCAATGCGATGCGTGAGGCGGTCAAAGATGCCTGAAGTCCTCTTCTATCATCTCGAACGCGCATCGCTTGAAAGCGTTCTTCCAGGCCTTCTGGAGCGCACGCTCGAGCGCGGCTGGAAGGCGGTCGTGCGCTGCGGAACGCGCGAGACGGCCCTGCGCCTCGACGAATTGCTGTGGACGTACAGTGACGACTCGTTTCTGCCGCACTCCGCCGAGCTTGCGCGCGCGGCCGACCAACCGGTTTTCCTCACCGCCGAGGCGGAAATTCCAAACGGCGCGCATCTTCTCTTTCTCGTCGACAACGCCAAAGCGCAAGCGCCGGAAATCGGCGCGTTCGTGCGGTGCGTGACGATCTTTGACGGCGGAGACGAAGGCGCCGTCGCCAATGCGCGCGCCTTCTGGAAGGCTGTGAAAGACGAAGGCCATGACGCGACCTACTGGAAGCAAACGCCGCAGGGGCGCTGGGAAAAGCAGGCGTAAAAAAACCGGCCGCCGAAGCGGCCGGTTTCTTGCATCGAGCTGAATCGCCTACGGCCGGTTGACGACGACCGAGCGCGGAACGCCGGCCGCCGACGAATTGCCGTTAAGGCCCGTCACGGTGAAGGTGACGCTGGCGACGGTCGACTTCCGGAGATTAGAGAGCGACGCCGAGCAGGTGCCCGACGTTCCGGTCGTGCATGATCCGGTTGCGCCGGTCGACGTCGAAATATTGACGACGACGCCCGACTGCGGCGTTCCAGAGCCATTGTCGACGGTCGCCGTCATCGTCGCGCGCCAGCGGCTGTTGTTCTGGCTCGTGCCGACGCCGGTGAGGTTGGTGAGGCGCGGTCCCGTCGGCGGCGGCCCGCCGCAGATCGAAGGCACGCTGAACGACTCGGTGATTGCCGTGCCGGCGGCGTTCATCGAGCCGCCTTCGCCCATGCCCTTCGCCGCGAACGCCGCCCAGATAAGGCAGTCGCGGCTCGCCGGCGCTTGAGCGAGGAATCCGTCGCGCATCTGGAAATAGGTCGGCGCGGCGGGGATGAAGTTCATGCCGCTGACGATGTCGTCAAGCGCGTCATTGGCGGTGAGGCCGGCCGTTTCATAGCGCTTCCACATATCCCAAAGGGTTGCGGCGATAATTTCGCCGTTGCGATGGACGCCCCTTGCGCTGCTGAAGTCGCCGATCGTGTCCTGGTGCAGGGAATAGCGGATTGAGCGGATGCCGTCAGGATCAAGCGTTGAATATTCGCCGACGCGATCTTCATTGTTGACGATGATCGCGAGCGTGTCGCCCATGCCTTCGCCGATGGCGCCCGGGACGTTGCCGCTCATCGAACCGATCGAGCGCCAGGTGAGGCCATGGCCGTATTCATGCCAGACGATGTCGCTGTCGACGTCGCCGTCGCGATCAGGGTTGGGCGTCGTCCAAAGGTACATTTGCATGCGCGGCCGCGAGCCGTCGGACGGCGTCGCGAAATTGGCGTTGTTCGTGCCGCCGCCGTCCTGCGCTTCGGCGTTGACCGGATCATTGCCGAGCCCGCCATTGCCGAAATTGTTGATCTGGAAGTTGCCCGTCGCTTCGACGAAACCATGGCTGTAGAGGCGGTCATGAATGACGTTGTTCAGATAGAAGAGGTTCTGGACGGCGACCGCCTGGTTCTGCGCGATTGTCGGCGCCTGTGTCAGGTTCGCGGACGTGAGGAAGTTCCCGTCGGTCACCGAAACGCCGCCGGCGTCGGGCGTGTTGGAGTTATCGCGGTCGAGATAGGCGCTGACATTGTTGCCGTTGATGTTGATCGTCGTCTGCGATCCGGTTCCAAGCCAGCCGATCGGCGATTGCGCGTTGCCCGCGCCGGGGCCGTTGATGATCGTCTGGCTGTTGGTGTCGGGATCGACCGGAAAGACGTTGTAGCTGTCGTCCGCCGTTCTGAGCTCATTGTGAATGACTCGGCCGACCGAGTCGACGAGCGTGTGGTGAAGTTTGTTGTCCTTCGCGCCCCAGGTTTCGACGAGGAAGCCTTCGGACAGAACGCCGTCGGCGATGACAACGCGCTCGACCGTCGGCGCGCGATGGAAGAATGAGGTCTTGGCGAAATTCGCGACGGCCCCCGCCTTGTTGCTGATAACCGGAACGGCGACGCCTTTGAAGTTGGCGTTGATCGCCGCCGTCAGCGCGTCAGCATCGGTGATCGTCGGGCGCGCGCTGAAGCCGCCGGCGCCGGCGACGCGCTCGATCATGTGCTTCAGATTGCCGCTCTTGTCGAAGGCCGCTTTTGCGTAGCCGCCGTAAACGCGCAGGCCGTTGAGGCGCTGCTCGTAACGGACATGGGTAAGGCCGTTCTTGTCCGTAAAGCGAGCGGTCTCGACGAGCGAGGCGGCGGTCGCCGCGGATTTGCCCTTGGCGGCGAGCATGGCGGCGACGGTCGAACGGGCGTCCGCGCGCTTGGCTTTGGCGAGGTCGGAGGCGTTGGCGTAGACGGCCGATTCCTGGGCGGAGAGCGGCGCTGCGAGAGCGGCGCTTCCAGCAAGCGCGACAGCGAGGACGCCCACGCCGGCGAGCGTGGCATTTTTGAAGCTATTCATAGATGACTGGTTCCCTGGTGAGCCCGCCGGTTTGTCGCCGGTCTGGGGATGTGAACACTCACGGTCCTGTGAGCGGGCGAATGGAGGGGCGTTCCACTTCTAACTGCAACTTAAATATTGGGCGAAACGCGAGATTGGTGGAAAATGCTTTCGCCGCGCGACAGATGAATCGTCAGTGATCGCCGCGGTGGCGTTTGACTGTCGAGCATCTGCGCCATTTGACTTTATTGCGGCGCAGCATTTCCACGTTTCAGGAGTGTCGCTCTCAATTCGTTTTCGGCGATTTGCGCAGTGCGTGTTTTCGCACGAGCCCTCTGATCTGGTCGTAGGTGAGGGAAAGGCGTGTCGCGGCTTCCTTTTGATTGCCGCCGCAAGCGTCGATCGCATCGACGACCCAGCGCTTTTCGACCGCGTCAAGCTCGCGGCGCAGATCGAAAGGCGATCCCGCGATCGCCCGCTCGGCCGGGGCGAGGGGGCTCGCTTTGACGAGCGTCGCCGGCGCCAGCTCATCGCTCCTGAACGGGTCGATGCAAATCTCATTGACCGGACCCGAGCGGCCGCCGGCGATCCATCTGTATAAGGATCGCTCCGCCGCGTTTTTCAGCTCGCGGACATTGCCGGGCCATTCATGGCCGAGAAGCGCCGCCATCGCGCCGGGCGTGAAACCTTCGAATTGCACGCCCATCTCCTGCGCAAGAGCGGCGGCGAAATGCGCGGCGAGAAGCGGGATGTCCTCACGGCGCGCGCGCAGGGGCGGCGTCGCGACGACGTCAAAAGCGAGGCGGTCGAGAAGATCCGCGCGAAACCTGCCGGCCTCGGCGAGGGCCGGGAGATCGACATTCGCGGCCGCCACGATGCGCACGTCGGCGAGACGCGTTTCGCCGCCGCCGACGCGCTCATATTCGCCATATTCAATGACGCGCAGCAGCTTTTCCTGAATGCGCAAACTCGCCGAGGCGATCTCGTCGAGAAACAGCGTGCCGCCGTCGGCGCGTTCAAATCGGCCGGCATGACGCTTCGTCGCGCCGGTGAAGGCGCCGGCCTCATGTCCGAAAAGCTCGCTGTCGAGCAGTTCCTCGGCGAGCGCGGCGCAGTTGAGCTTGACGAAGGGGCCTTCCCATCGCGGCGACAGAAAATGAATTCGGGCGGCGATCAACTCCTTGCCGGAGCCCCGTTCCCCGCAAATGAGGAGCGGCCGGTCGAGCGCGGCGGCCGAAGACGCATGCGCCAGCGCATCCAGAAAGACTGGCGATTGCCCGATCAATTCAGGCGCCTGACGATCACGCTGCATCGGCGAAAAATACCACAAAACGCAGGCGGACAAAACCATCGGAAGGTATAAAATACCATTACCGATGCCGATCGCCAAAGCGATTTTTTCAAAATATACAATAAAAACAACTAGATAATAAACTCTCCGCGCGTTGGCACGGGTTTCGCAAATGAAAGATTAATCAGAGGCGAATCCGCCCGCAATGTCGGGCCAAACCGGAGACCAAGGGATGAGCTACTACCGTTACGAAGACCGGGATTACGACTGGGAGACCCGGTTTCGCCGCGCCTGTCGCGGTCGCGAGGGATTCGCCTGGGGCGCGTTCCTCATTGGTTTCGTTCTCGGCGGCATTATCTTTTAAGGGAGGACGGACATGGGCGTTTTTTCAAGACTGACCGACATCGTCAATTCGAACATCAATGCGATGCTCGACAAGGCGGAGGATCCGGAAAAAATCGTTCGCCTCATCATCCAGGAAATGGAGGACACGCTTGTCGAGGTTCGCTCGCGCGCCGCGCGCGCGATCGCCGACAAGAAAGAGGTCGACCGCCGCAAGGCCGAATTCGAACTGCGGTCGAGAGAATGGGAATCGAAGGCCGAACTTGCGATCGCCAAGGGACGCGACGACCTCGCCAAGGGCGCGATCGCTGCAAAGCGCAAGGCGCTCGAAATGGTCGACCTCTTCGCCAAGGAGCATGAGGCGATCGACTTAAGCCTCGTCAAGGCGAATGACGATCTCGAAAAGCTGCAGGCGAAGCTGAAGGAAGCCAAAGCCAAACAGCGCAGTCTGGAGATCCGCCGCTCGGCCGCCGAAGGAAGCCTGCGCATCAACCGCGCGGTCTATGACGGCCGCATCGACGACGCGATGGCGCGCTATGAGCGCTATGAGCGCCGCATCGACGAGATGGAAGCGGAAGCGGAAAGCTATGTGATGGGCCGTCCGAAATCGCTTGAGCAGGAATTCCGCGAGCTTGAATCGGAAGACGAGGTCAACGCTGAATTCGACGCGCTGAAAAGGCGGGTCGCGGAACGCGTCGGCAGGCCGTCCTAGACGGCGTTGAGGGAGAGAGGGCGTAGGAATGGAACAGAATGCTTGGCCGTTCATCGTCGCCATCGTCGCGATCGTCGTCATCGGCCTTCCGTCGATGGTCATGCATTACGTCACGGAATTGAAGAAGATGAAAGCGCCGACGGCGGACGACGAAAGGCTGGTGGAAGACCTCTGGCGCACGGCGCAGCGGCTCGAACGCCGCGTCGACGCGCTGGAGACGATCCTCGACAAGGAAGCGCCGAAATGGCGCGAGGATTATCGGGAGCGGCCCCATGCATAGGCGCCGCTGGCATCGAGACGATGACGGACGCCGGAACGGCGTTCATCCGGAAGTCGAGCGCTTCATCTCGCACATGAACGACTATTTCGACGACCGGCGCCGTCGATACGCGCATCATGTCGGCGAGCCGGGACCCGGCCCCAATCGTCATCGCATGTACCGCAACCGTCGCGACGGAAAGATCGCGGGCGTTTGCGCCGGCGTCGCCGACTATTTCGGGTGGCGCACCAAATATGTCCGCGTCGCGGCGATCCTGGCGACGGTCTTTTTCTTTCCGGTTCCAATCTTTCTTTACGCCGCCGCGGCGTTTTTCATGCCGCCCGGCGATCCGATCGCCACCCGCTATGAAGACCCCGAAGAAGAGCGCTTCTGGCGCAATTATTCGATGAAGCCGAAAGTCACCTATTCGGAACTGCGTCACCGGTTCCGCGCGCTCGACGCCCGCATCGCCGATATGGAGCGGGCGGTGACGTCTAGCGATTACGCCTTGAGAAAAGAATTCCGCGATCTCGAAAGCGGGGCCTGAAGCCAATTGAATCGCATGGCGCGCGAACGGTCTTCAAGGACCGAAAGGAGACGCGCGCCCGGAGAGGGAGAGTTTATGATGTCGCGACTGGCCAACATCATCGGAGCCTTGTTGTTCGCTTCCATCTGTCTGGCGGCGGCGGTCCTTGCCGGGGCGAGCGCCAACATTGACGCCCACGCCGCAGCGACGCCGCCGCCTGTTTGCTGCATTTACATGATTTTCTGAGGATTTCCGCCCGGTTGCGCGCGCCGTCGGGCAAAGGCTAGAGTTCGCGTCAGGAATTGGGGCCCCCGCGCGCGGGCCCCCCAGCGAGGACGCGAAACCATGGCGAAGAGGCGCCGCCGACGGCGCCGCACGCCCGATGCGCCAGGCGCAGGCGGAGCGTTGACGGAACGTTCGGCGGAAAATCCCCCGGAAATCGAGCTTGCGCATCCGTCGCCGCCCAAGGACGCCGGACCCGCGACGCCGCGCCGCAAGCAAGATGATCTTGAAGCGGACGGCGCGCGCCGCGCCCAGGCGAGATTTGCGGCGCTTGATCTTGGCACGAATAATTGCCGGCTGCTGATTGCGAGCCCCAGGAGCCAGGGTTTTCGCGTGTTCGACGCCTTTTCCCGCATCGTGCGGCTCGGCGAGGGGATGGCCGCGACCGGCGCGATATCCGACGCGGCGATGGCGCGAACGATTGATGCGCTGAAAGTGTGCGCTGAGAAGATCGCCCGGCGGTCGGTGACGCGCCAGCGCTGCATCGCGACGCAAGCCTGCCGCGCCGCGTCGAACGGCCGGGAGTTTCTGGAAAATGTCCGTGAGCAGACGGGCCTCGAATTTGAAATCATCCCGCCGGCGGAGGAAGCGCGTCTCGCCGTCGCGGGGTGCGCGAATCTCCTCGACGAAGGCGCCGGGGCGGGGCTCATTTTCGACATTGGCGGCGGTTCGACGGAGCTTTCCTGGGTGCGCCCGGCGCGCGACGGCGCCGGACCTGAAATCGCCGCATGGACGTCGATGCCGATCGGCGTCGTCAGCCTTTCGGAAAAATTCGGCGGCAGGGAGCTGTCGCGAGACGCCTATGAGGAGCTTGTGGATTCGGTTCGCAGGGAGATCGCCGTCTTCGGCGATCCGGCCGGGCTCCGGGAAGTGTTTAAAAGCGGCGCCGCGCATCACCTTGGAACATCGGGAACGGTGACGTCGATCGCCGGCGTTCATCTCGGCTTGCCGCGCTATCGGCGCGACACGGTCGACGGCTTATGGCTTTCCGCCGACGAGGTTCGCGATGTGACCGAGCGCCTTCGCGCCATGAGCTTTGAAGAACGATCGGACGAACCCTGCATCGGCGTTGAACGCGCCGATCTCGTCGTTTGCGGCTGCGCCATCCTTGACGCATTGCTGCTCGAATGGCCGTCAACGCGGATTCGCGTTGCGGATCGCGGCCTCCGCGAGGGAATCCTCGTCGGCCTTGCGGACGCGCATCATCGCGAACGCGGCAAAAAACGGCGCAGGCGCAAGCGGCGGCGCGGCGCGCAATAGCCGACATACGGGCGGTTCGAAAACGAGCCCTATGGTTAACCAGGGTCGAATTCGCGCGCGCGGCGAATCATTCCGTGTAAATACAATTAAAGCGCCGCTTGAATGCGCGCCGGAAATCGCCACCTCGAACGTTGATACGATGGGCAGGGCGATGAGCCGTGTCCGGCTCTTTGACAAGTGAAATGGCCGCGTCCGTCCGGCGACATGCTGGCGGCGCGAGGCGAAAAGGAAGGCTCACAGCGCCTCCGTTTCGCGACAAAGAACGCCCCGCGAAATGCGCGAGCGGCGATCGCGAAGCCGCGCCCGGTTCGCCTGATGCGCCGACAACGCGCCTCCGGAGAAGCCGGACAATCGGCGGCGACCCGCGCGACAGGACGGACCCGCGGAACGGCCCCCCTCCGGCTCGCTGCGCTCGCCACCTCCCCCGCTGAAGCGGGGGAGGCGTCGGCGAAGCCGACGGAGGGGGCGCCTCGCCCAAATATCGGCGGGATTGCGAGCGCCTTACGCGTGCGCGACCGGCGGGATGCGCAGCGCCTGCCCCGGATAGATCTTGTCAGGGTCTTTCAGCATCGGCTTGTTCGCTTCGAAGATGACCGGATATTTCATCGGGTCGCCGTAATGCGCCTTGGCGATCTTTGACAGCGTGTCGCCGGACTTCACCGTATAAAAGACGGCGGCGGGCGCCTTTTCCTCGACTTCGATATGGCTTTCGACTTCGGCGACGCCTTTTGTGTTGCCGGCGGCGATGATCGCTTTTTCGGCTTCGGCCTGCGTCGCGGCCTTGCCTTTAAGGACGACCTTCTCGCCGGCATGTTCGACCTTCAGGTCCTTTACATTGGTCTTGTGGCCGGTGATCCGGTCACGGATCGAATCGCCGACATTGTCGACTTTCTTGCCGATCGCTTCGCCGGCGTCGCGCGCGAATTTGAAGAGATTCATGGCGTTCTCCTTTGCTTCAGGGTTTCTTGAACATTCCGCCGAGCGCCTTGCCGGCGATTGCGGCGATGTCTTCGACGACATTGCCGTCGCCGTCCGCATCGATCCATTTAAGGAGGCCGCCAAGCTCATTCGGCGCGGCGCTTTGCGCGGTTTTCGACTCTTTTGTCACCAGCTTTGCGAGCGCGCCGGCGTCGAGGCCGCCTTCCGCTTTGGCGCGGCCAAGGCCGGCGAGAACGGCGGGGGCCGCCATCGCAAGGAGCTTGGCGATCTGGTCCGGATTTGCGCCGGCGGCCTTCGCGAGCGCGGTTTCGGCCTGACCCTGTTTGCCGCCAAGGATATGGCCGAGGATCTTCGCGCCGTCGCCCATCACCTCATCGTCGCCGGCGCGCGACGGGTTTTTGAGAAGGCTGCCGTCATGTTTGGCGAGCGCCTTGGCGAGCGCCTCTGCGCCGCCCGGCTGCGCCACGTTTTTCTTAAGACCGTTCAGCAACACTGCGGTCGCCATCGGCATCAGCGCCTTCACCGCCGCCTCGTTGAGGCCGGTCCTGGAAGACGCGCGCCCCGCCATCTGGCTGAAAGCGACTTTCCCCAGTTCTTCGATCAAAGACATCAAAACTCCATATCAGGACAAAAGGGCGCAATGACAGCCGGGCCGCGCAGCGGCTCCGCTCCATACCCGTTTTGATTGTGGGCGGACGGCGGGCGGAAATCCAGCAAAACCCGCCTTTGCGACTCAAATCGCCTCTGCTATAGCGCGCCATGGAGCGTCGCAAATCCACGACAAAGGCCGCACGGAGGCCGAAAAAGCGCGGAGCCACAGACCAGGCGACGACGGCGCTCGGCGCGGTTCCGGAAAAGCGCGGTCTGAAGCGCGATCCCGGTAAGTCGGCCGACGGACAAGGCGTCGGCCAGCGCGAAATGCGCGTCAATGTGAAGACGGCGAAGAAGCGCAAACTCTCCTCGACGCTCTGGCTCGACCGTCAGCTGAACGACCCCTATGTCGCGCGCGCGAAGGCGGAAGGCTATCGCAGCCGCGCCGCCTTCAAGCTGAAAGAACTCAACGAAAAATTCTCGCTGATCCGCAAGGGCTCGCGCGTCGTCGATCTTGGCTCAGCGCCCGGCGGCTGGCTGCAGGCGGCGGTCGAGGCGGGAGCGACGCGCGTCGTCGGCATCGATTACCTGCCGATGCCGCATGTCGTCGGCGCCGAGCATCTCGAACTCGATTTCCTCGACGACGCGGCGCCGGACCGCCTGAAGGCGTTGCTGGGCGGCGAGGCCGACATCGTCCTCTCCGACATGGCGGCGCCGACGACGGGTCACAAAAATACCGACCATGTGCGCATCATCGCGCTCGCCGACGCCGCGCTTGATTTCGCGCTTGAGGTGCTGACGCCCGGCGGCGCCTTCGTCTGCAAGGTGTTTCAGGGCGGCGCCGAGAGCGCGCTGTTCGGACGGCTGAAGGAGAACTTCGCGACAGTCAAACACGCCAAGCCGAAATCCTCGCGACAGGATTCGGCGGAGATGTATGTCGTGGCGACGAGATTCAAGGGGAGGAGTGAAATGGGAAAGGAACGAACCGCATGAAACGCATCATGGCCGCCTTCATTCTGCTCGCCGGCTGCGCCGCGACGGACGCCTCGCCAGACGAACAGAAACAATATCAATCGCTTTCGGCGCCGACGCCCGACGGCGTCGCGATGAAGATCACCGCCGCCGAAGACAGTCAGAACGTCACGGTGAAGGTCGGAACGAAAATCGCGGTCGAACTCGTCGGCGTGCCGACCGCCGGCTATATGTGGAAAGTCACGGAAAAGCCCGCCTTCCTCGAACCAACTGGCGAATATGGCGGGCCGACCTCCTCGGCGCAGCTGGAGCCGGGCTTTGCCGGCGGCAATCACTGGGAGGCGTTCTTGTTCAACGTGACGGCGGCGGGCGAGGGCGTCCTGCGGCTTGAGCAGCGCCGGCCTTGGGAGGACGATACGGAGGCCGCGACCGGCGCTTTCTCCGTCTATCTCTTCGCCGAGGAGTGACCATGCAAATTCGCGAAGCGCTGACATTCGACGACGTGTTGCTGGAGCCGGGCGCTTCGGCGGTGATGCCCTCGCAGGTGTCGACGAAGTCGCGGCTGACGCGCATGGTGACGCTGAACATTCCGATTTTATCGTCGGCGATGGACACGGTGACGGAAGCGGAAATGGCGATCGCGATGGCGCAGAACGGCGGCATCGGCGTCCTTCACCGCAATCTTGCCGTCGAGGACCAGGCCGAGCATGTGCGGCGCGTCAAGCGCTATGAGAGCGGCATGGTCGTCAATCCGCTGACCCTGTCGCCCGACGCGACGCTCGATGAAGCCTGGAAGATCATGGATGAGCGGAAAATTTCCGGTTTTCCGGTCGTCGAGAAGAACGGCAGGCTGGTCGGCATCCTGACGAACCGCGACATGCGCTTTGCGAGCGACGGCAAGCAGCGCGTCGCCGATCTGATGACGCGCGAAAATCTTGTCACCGTCCGCCCGCATGCGAGCCGCGAGGAGATCACGCGCCTCCTGCACCAGCATCGCATCGAACGCCTGATCGTCGTCGACGACGCCTATCGCTGCATCGGCCTCGTCACCGTCAAGGACATCGAAAAGGCGCAGAAATATCCGAACGCCGCGAAGGACGCCGACGGGCGCCTTCGCGTCGCCGCCGCGTCGACCGTCGGCGCCAAGGGCTTTGAACGGGTCGAGGCGCTGATCGACGCCGGCGTCGATGTCGTCGTCATCGACACCGCGCACGGCCATTCCGCCCAGGTGCTGGAACAGGTGACGCGCATCAAGAAAGCGTCGAACGCGGCGCAAGTCGTCGCCGGCAATATCGCAACCTATGACGGCGCGAAAGCGCTGATCGACGCCGGCGCCGACGCGATCAAAGTCGGCATCGGACCGGGCTCGATCTGCACGACGCGCATCGTCGCGGGCGTCGGCGTTCCGCAATTGACGGCGGTGATGGACGCGGCGCGCGCGGCGAAGGGAACCGGCGCCGCGATCATCGCCGATGGCGGCATCAAATATTCGGGCGACGTCGCCAAAGCGCTCGCGGCCGGCGCCGACTGCGTGATGATCGGCTCGCTCCTCGCCGGCACCGACGAGGCGCCCGGCGAAATCTTCCTCTATCAGGGTCGTCCGTATAAGTCCTATCGCGGCATGGGATCGATCAGCGCGATGGCGCGCGGCAGCGCCGACCGATACTTCCAGTCGGATGTGCAAGAGCAGATGAAGCTCGTCCCCGAAGGGATCGAGGGACAGACGCCCTATAAGGGCCCGGCGGGACCGATCCTCCACCAGCTGGTCGGCGGCGTCCGGGCGTCGATGGGCTATGTCGGCGCGCCGACGATCGAGGAACTGCAAGAGCGCGCGCGCTTCGTGAAGATCACCAATGCGGGCCTTCGCGAGAGCCACGTTCACGACGTGCAGATCACGCGTGAGGCGCCGAATTATCCGACGCAGAGTTAGGGACTGGGGATTAGGGATTAGGGATTAGGGATTAGGGATTAGGGATTAGGGATTAGGGATTAGGGATTAGGGGCGGTTGGTGATTGAAATGTCTGAAAGAGCGTGTCCGCGCTTCCTTCTCACCAATCTTTAGTCCCCAGTCCCCAGTCCCTAATCCCCAGTCCCCATATGTCCCCCCACATCACGCCGATCCTTCTCCTCATCGCTTCGAACGTCTTCATGACGCTCGCCTGGTATGGGCATTTGAAATTCAAATCGACGCCGCTGTTGATTGTCATCGTCGCGGCGTGGGGGATCGCCTTTATCGAATATTGCCTCGCCGTGCCGGCGAACCGCATCGGCCACGCGGTCTATTCGGCGGCGCAATTAAAGACGATGCAGGAAGTGATCACGCTCGTCGTCTTCGCGATCTTCTCGGTCGTCTATCTCAAGGAGCAGATCAGCTGGAATATCGCGATCGGCTTTGCGCTCATCGCCGCCGGCGCCTGGTTCGTGTTCAAGGGCTGATCAGGGCGCAAGGAACAGCGCGCGCTCTTTCTCCCGCCGGGTTTTGAGATGCGGAATTTCCTGCTTGACGCCGTTCAGCGTCCCGCGCGTGTGCGTCAAAAACGCGTCCGCGGCGCCGGCGTAATCGCCAGCGTTGAGCTTCGTGACGACCGGCGACTTCGCGAAGTTTCCGGTTCCCATATTGTAACATAGGGACGCCATCGCCCCGAACTCGTTTTCAGTCACTGGAACGCTGATGATTTTTGCGATCGCATTCTCGCAAACGGCGAGGTCCTGTCGGAGGAGATTTTCCGCCTGCGCCTCGGTGATCCGCATGCCCTTCTTCGCCGTCGCGGTGTGGCCGTAACCGATCAGCCAGCGCACGCCGTCGGTATAAGCCTCAAGCCGAAGACCCTCGGATTCCTTGATGATGGCGACCGCCGCGGCGTTCGTCTTCCAGGACGAGGCCGGCGCGCGTGAGGCGTCCGGCTTCGCGGCCGGCGGCGCCGGCGCCGCGACAACAGGCGGCGGCGCGCTTGCCGGCGACGATTGATCCGCGGGCGGCGTGGCGCATGCGGCGATTGTCAGCGCAAGCGCGACAGGGACTGCGAAACGAAGCATCATGAAAAAGCCTCCCCTTCCAGCAGACAGGCTCCACAGCTTATAACACATTGACGCAAAAATCGCCCGCGAACGGTTGCGCCGATCTGGAGCGCTCATTATTGAGACGCGCCGCCCGCCCATGAGCAATCTATGCGCGAATCCGGACGCGTTTCCGCCGCCATCGCCATTCTTGAGGATTTCGAGCGCCGGCGCGTGCCGCTCAAAACCGCGATCGCCGACTGGGCCCGAAACGCGCGCTTTGCCGGCGCGAAGGATCGCGCGTGGATTTCAGGCCTCTGCCTCGACGTTTTGCGGCGGCGGCGTTCCTTGTCGGCGGCGATGCATGACGACAGCGTCCGCGCCGCGACGCTCGCCGCGCTGAAGTTTCTTTGGGGGAAAAGCGTCGACGACATCGCGGCGCTCGCCGCGGAAGCGCCGCACGGGCCGGGCGCGTTGAGTGAAAGGGAATTGGAGACGCTTGAAACGCTACCCTCTCCCGCTTGCGGGAGAGGGCAGGGTGAGGGGGCTTCAACGCGTGCCGGCCTCTCAATTGACGTCCCCTCACCCCCGGCCCCTCTCCCGCAAGCGGGAGAGGGGAGGCTGTCTGTCATCGCCGACTTCCCCGACTGGCTTGAATCATCCGTATCAAGAGTATTCGGCGACAAGGCGGCGATGGAGACGGCCGCCTTCGCCGCGCGCGCCGACGTCGATCTTCGGCTGAACACGCTGCAAGCGCCGCCGGACACAATTCTTGACGCGCTGAAGACGGTCGGCGCCGTCGCGCATCCCTTTGTGAAGACCGCGGCGCGCATCGCCGCGCCAGACGCGCGTGATCGCGCGCCGGCGGTGACGGTGATCCCCGCCTTCAACAAGGGCTGGGTTGAGGTGCAGGATCTCGGGAGTCAGATCGCCGCGCTCGCCGCCGGCGACGTCAAAGGAAAGCAGGTTCTCGATCTTTGCGCCGGCGGCGGCGGCAAGACGCTCGCGCTCGCCGCGATGATGGCGAACAGGGGCCAGCTTTACGCCTATGACAGCGACGCGCGCCGCCTGCAGCCGCTTTACGAGCGCGCGCGCCGCGCCGGCGTCCGCAATCTGCAGATCGTCAATCCGGCGACGGACAAAGCGGCGCTCGACGCGCTCGCGGAAAAAATGGACGCCGTCTTCATCGACGCGCCGTGCACGGGATCGGGCACCTGGCGGCGCCATCCTGACGCCAAATGGCGGCTGACAGAAGACCAGTTGAAACGCCGGATGGCGGAGCAGGATCTGGTCCTTAGCGACGGCGCGCGTTTCGTGAAGCCGGGCGGGCGCCTGATCTACGTCACCTGCTCCGTCCTGATGGAAGAAAACGAAGATCGGCTTGCAGCGTTTCTCGCCGGCAATCCTGATTTCAAGCTGGCGCGCGCGGTCGACGAGATCGAGCGCACAGGTCTGATGACCGCCGCCGGACTCGCCGCGCTGAAAAAATGCGAAACCGGCGACGGCGCGCTTCGCATGACGCCGGCGCGCATCGGCGCGGACGGCTTTTTCGTCGCCGCGCTGATGAAAACCTAAATGGACTTCTTTGTTTCGGTCAGCGTGATCAGTCCGCGTTCAAAGCGCTGCACGCTTTGCTTGTTGTCGATCTTCAGGGCAAAGACAATCGCGCCATCGAGCGTCGTCACGGCGCCGGTTTTCAACAAGGTCTTTGGCGCGACAAAAGCGATGACCTCGCTTGCGCCCTGATATTTGCCGAGCGTCCCGTCCTCGCGCCCGACGGTGATTGTGTAGGTCCCGTCAAATTTTCGCCCGTTTGAATAATCGACCTTTTCAGCGCCCGGCTGATCGGCGAGGAGCGGCAGGATTTCGGCGACGCTCGCGATGCCTTTCGCCTCAACCGGCTCGACGCCGGAATCGCGCTCAATTGCATAGCCGCCGCTCTCGACCGGAACGAGGCGAAGCGGCGCTGGCTGCTCGCCGGCGAGAGCGGGCGCGGCGGCGAGGGCGAAGAGAGCAAGGATGCGCATGGCGAGTCTCCGGGAAAGGGCGGGGACGCAACAGAAGCGAGCATAGCAAAAATTGCGGCCATGTCCGAGTCATCGGGATTACGCTTGCGTAACCGGGGGCCTCGAATCAGGGTGACGCCCGCGCGAGAGTGGGCTAAACGCCCGCCCAAGCAGGAATCAAAATGTCCCTGGACCCTCACGCCGCCCTTCATGAACGCGTCCTCATTGTCGATTTCGGCTCGCAAGTGACGCAGCTGATCGCAAGGCGCCTGCGCGAAGCGGGCGTCTATTGCGAGATCCATCCCTTCAACCGGGCCGATGAAAAATTGATCGACGCCTACAAGCCGAAAGCGATCATCCTCTCCGGCGGGCCGGCGAGCGTCAAAACCGCAGCGTCCCCGCGCGCGCATCAGGCGGTCTTCGACGCGGGCGTGCCGATCCTCGGCATCTGTTATGGCGAACAGACGATCTGCGCGCAGATGGGCGGCGACGTTGAGCGCTCCGACCATCGCGAGTTCGGGCGCGCGCATGTCGAGGTGAAACGGCAGAGCCCGCTCTTCGACGGCGTCTGGGAGAAGGGAGGCGAATATCAGGTCTGGATGAGCCATGGCGATCGCGTCAACGCGATCCCGATTGGCTTTGAGGTGATCGCGACGTCGGAAGGCGCGCCGTTCGCGGCGATCCATGACGCAAAGCGCAACATTTACGCCGTGCAGTTCCACCCCGAAGTTGCGCACACGCCGGACGGGGCGAAGCTTCTGCGCAATTTCGTCAGGAAGATCGCCGGCCTCAAGGGCGACTGGTCGATGGCGTCCTTCCGGTCGGAAGCGATTTCGCAAATCCGGAAGCAGGTCGGTAGGTCGCGCGTCATCTGCGGGCTCTCCGGCGGTGTTGATTCCTCTGTCGCGGCGGTCCTCATCCACGAGGCGATCGGCGAACAATTGACTTGCGTCTTCGTCGACACCGGATTGATGCGCGCCGGCGAGGGCGCCGACGTCGTCCGCCTCTTCCGCGACAGCTACAACATTCCGCTCATTCATGTTGAGGCGGAGGACTTGTTCCTCGGCAAGCTCGCGGGCGTTGACGATCCGGAGAAGAAAAGGAAGATCATCGGCGCGACCTTCATTGACGTCTTTGAGGCGGAAGCGAAAAAGACCGCGGGCGCGGAATTCCTGGCGCAAGGAACGCTCTATCCCGACGTCATCGAAAGCGTCTCCTTTGACGGCGGCCCGTCGGTGACGATCAAGTCGCACCACAATGTCGGCGGCCTTCCCGAGCGGATGAATCTGAGGCTCGTCGAGCCCTTGCGCGAACTCTTCAAGGACGAGGTGAGGGCGCTCGGCCGCGAACTCGGCCTCCCCGATCATTTCGTCTCGCGCCATCCGTTCCCAGGGCCAGGTCTTGCGATCCGCATTCCGGGCGAAGTGACGAAAGAAAAAGCGGACATCCTGCGCAAGGCCGACACGATCTATCTCGACGAAATCCGCAAAGCGGGGCTCTATGACGAGATTTGGCAGGCCTTCGCCGTGCTCCTTCCCGTCCGCACCGTCGGCGTCATGGGCGATGAGCGCACCTACGACCACGTCCTCGCGCTCCGCGCCGTCACCTCAACCGACGGCATGACGGCCGACTACTATCCGTTCCCCCACGACTTCCTCGGCCGCTGCGCGACGCGCATCATCAACGAATGCCGCGGCGTCAACCGCGTCGTCTACGACGTGACGAGCAAACCGCCGGGGACGATCGAGTGGGAGTAGTGGAGATGTTGCGCCATTTAGAACCGTATGGGACCTCCAGAATCAAGAAATACTTAGTCTGGTGACGCTTCGGCGGTTTTTCGCGTACGCAAGCCAAAGCCGACATAAAAAAGAGGAGACATCATGCCCAATGTCCTCGTCACCGGCGGTTCGGGTTTCATCGGCAGCCATACGATCCTTCAGCTGCTCGCCGCAGGGCACGAAGTCCGAACGACCGTCCGCAATCTTGCGCGCGAAAACGAGGTTCGCGCGCTGCTCAAAGAAGGCGGCGCCGAGCCGGGCGCGCGGCTCACTTTCGCCGCCGCCGATCTGGAGAAGGACGACGGATGGGACGCCGCCGTCGCCGGCTGCGAATTCGTGCAACACATCGCCTCGCCCTTTCCAGCAGGCGTGCCGACGGACGAAAACGACTTGATCCGCCCGGCGCGCGAAGGCGCGCTGCGCGTTCTTCGGGCGGCGAAGAACGCTGGCGTCAAGCGCGTCGTTCTTACCTCATCTTTCGCAGCGGTCGGTTACGGCCAGCCATCGCAGGACGAGCCCTTCGATGAGACGAACTGGACGAATGCGGACGGCGAGGGCGTCTCGCCCTATGTGAAATCAAAGACGCTCGCCGAACGCGCCGCCTGGGACTTTGTCGCGAAAGAGGGCGGGCCTGAACTCTCCGTCGTCAATCCGGTCGGCGTCTTCGGCCCGGTGCTCGGCCGCGATTATTCGACCTCGATCCTACTTGTGCAGCGCCTGATGGACGGCGCGATGCCGGGCCTCCCCCAAATGATGTTCGGCGTTGTCGACGTGCGCGACGTCGCCGATCTTCATCTCCGCGCGATGACCCATCCTGCGGCGAAGCGCGAGCGCTTTCTCGCTGTCTCCGGCGATTTCATGTCGATCGCCGAGATCGCCGAGGCGCTGCGCGGACGCATGGGCGAGGCCGCGCGCCGCGTGCCGACGCGCGTCTTTCCAAATTGGCTTGTGAAGCTCGGCTCGATGCGCGATCCCGCCGTGAAGCAGATCATCCCGGAGCTCGGCAAGACGCGAAACGCGACGAACGAAAAAGCGCGCCGCCTGCTCGGCTGGTCGCCGCGCTCGCGCGAGGACGCGCTGGTCGCCACGGCCGAAAGCCTCGTGCGGCTGAAGCTATTGAAAGCGGCGTGAGTCCGCCCGCCGCTTACGCCTTCACCTGCGCGATGATCGCGAGGGGACGGCCTTCATCGTCTTCGAAGAAGTTCATCCATTCCTCGGTTCCGTCGGCGTGTTTGTGGATCATGTGCGGCGCGTCGGTGAATTTGACGCCGCGCGCTCGGAGCTCCTCATTCGCAGCGTGAATGTCGGCGACGCGGAAATAGAGGATCGACGCCGCATCGTCGCCGTCGCCTTGCGACAGGAAAAGCCTGACGCCGTCGCAGTCGAAGAACGAGAGATTGCCGAAGGTGAAGAGGTGGGGGAGGCGGAGCTTTTCCTTGTAGAACGCTTCCGCCGATTTGATGTCTTTGACCGTCCGCGCGATCTGGCCGATCGGTCCTAATGCAAGTTCGTCCATCGTCCGTTGCTTTCCAAAGAGCGCGCTCGCCTTCGAGACGCCGTCCCAATTCCGGAGCGCCTTCTTGTCATCGAGGCAGAGTTTCAGCAGCGCGTTGGCGATGTGAAATTTCACGGCGTCGATGCTGATCCCGAGCTGCACGGCGATGCGTTTGTTCGTCATCCCGTGGCGGACAAGCTCGGCGACCCGCCATTCGGCGGGCGTCAGCTGGTCGTCATGGGGCGGGCGTCCGCGCTTGTCCGTCATCAGCGAAGAATAGCGCGACGGGGCGCGAATTTCCCTACCCGCCGGCGCTTGGAAATGCCGGCCGATTTTGACCGCGATGGCGAACCCGGCTAGCCAGATATCATGTCGGAGACGCTTTCGCTTTTTGTCACCAATGTCCGCCGGGCGCTGCTTCCCGGAGCCGCCGCCCTCAATGACGAGATTGTTGCGGCGGCTCGCTCTTTTGCGAAGGAAGACGACCTTGGCCGGCGCTGGTGTGACGAAAATTCCTATCCGGGCTACACGTCCTACGGCTCACTGGCGGACCTGCCGACGCGGGCGCCCTGCTTCGCTGCGCTCAAGAAATTGATCGACGCCGAAACGTCGAAATTCGCAAGAGCCGTTCATTTCGATCTTGGCGGCGGCAAGCTCAAGCTCGACAATATCTGGGTGAATGTTCTCGATCCCGGCGGGTTTCACGCCGGACACATTCATCCCCATTCGGTCGTCTCCGGCGTCTATTACGCACAGGTTCCGGACGGCGCGTCCTCGCTGAAGCTGGAGGACCCGCGGCTCGGGATGATGATGGCGGCGCCGACGCGCAATGACGACGCGCCGCAAGAAATCCGGAATTTCGTCTATCTCGCGCCGCAGGCCGGCATGGCGCTGATGTGGGAGAGCTGGCTGCGTCATGAAGTCGTCCGCAACCAGTCGACGAAGCCGCGGATATCGGTCAGCTTCAATTATCGCTGGGACTGAGCCGACTGACGCCTGACGCCGTAGGTCATAAGGCGGCTGCCGATCCTTTCATCGAAGACGTGAAATCCATGCGCGCTGAGGATCGCCGCGCACTCCTTGTTTGTGCGCTTTCCCTTTCGTTCGGCGCCGGTGTCGAGCGCGACGGCCCGTATGAGCGGGAATGCGGCCCCGACCCCTTCCAGCACCTCCGGTTCGCCGCCTTCCGCGTCGCATTTCAAAAGGTCGACGCGCGTCAGTGAATTCTCGCGCGCAAAGGACTCAATCGTGATCGCCCGCTTCTTGATGCGCGGGCCGTCGGCGAAGACCGAAGAATCCGCGCGTTCCGGCGCAAGCGCGAAGTCAACCTCGCCAGTCTCGTTCCAGACGACGCAGTCAAACGTGCGAACGGCCGACAGGCTCCGGGTGTTCTTCCGGAGACAGGCGAAGACGGCCGGGTCCGGTTCAAAGCAAAAGACGCTGGCGTTGTAGCGCGCGCAGACAAACGCGAATTCGCCGGCGTTGGCGCCGATATCAAGAACGACGCTGTCAGCCGTCAGCTGCGCATGGCGCCCGACGCCATATTCTTGTTCGAGCCGATCGAGGCGCGCCGCCCACCCTTTGCGATAAAGCTTCCAACGCAACGGCGAAGGGATGGCGATGCGCCGTCCCTCGACAATCGCGAAAAGGCCGTCCGGTCCTTCGCCGAGGCGAACATCGACATTTCCGCCAATCCGGAGAGCGGCGAGGATGCGCTGACGGACGAGTTTCAAACGCTGGGCGACGGACAGCTGCACATGATTTCCCGCCTGCGGCGGCGACCGGCTATAAAGACTGCGGCTGGCCCTGTCACGCCGCGAAAAAGGAGGCAGACGATGACGCGCATGACGACGCTTGAGGTTCAAAAGGAAGACATATCGCGCGTTCGCATCGCCGAGAAGTCGGCGCCCGCGCTAAAAGACGGCGAGATTCTTGTCAAGACCGATCGATTCGCCCTGACCGCGAACAACATCACCTATGGCGTCGTCGGCGAGAAGATCGGGTATTGGAAATTTTTTCCGGCGGAGGAAGGGTGGGGCGTCATCCCGGTCTGGGGCTTTGCCGATGTTGTCGAGACGAGGCATGCGGAGATCACGCTCGGCGAGCGCCTTTACGGTTACTTCCCGATGGGGACGCACCTTGTCATGACGCCGGCCAAGGTGAAGCCTGAACGCATTTTCGACGCGGCGAGCCATCGCTCCGGTCTTCCGCCCGTCTATAATTCCTACGCCCGCACGAAGGCCGAGACGCATTTCGACCCCGCGATGGAAGACGAGCGCATGCTGCTGTTTCCGCTCTATGCGACGTCTTTTTGTCTCTACGATTTTCTCGTCGACAATCAGTGGTTCGGCGCCGGTCGGATCATCATTGTCAGCGCCTCTTCGAAAACGGCGATCGGGCTCGCCATGGCGCTCTCCGACGACGCGTCGGCGCCGGAGACTGTCGCGCTCACTTCGTCCGGCAATCTCGGAACGGTCGGAAAATTGCGGCTCTATTCGAGCGTTCACGCCTACAACGACATCGCGTCGATCGAAGCCTCAGTCCCGAGCGTCATCGTCGACATGTCGGGAAACGGCAATATCCTTTCCAGACTTCACCGCCATCTCGGCGACAATATGCGCTATTGCGCCAATGTCGGGGTGACGCATTACGACGAGAACGAAATGGGCCCGGATTTCATCCGCGAACGGAGCGCGATGTTTTTTGCGCCGGGCCACATTCAAAAGCGCAGCGCCGATTGGGGGCCCGGCGTTTTCGAAAAGAAAGCGTTCGTCTTCTGGCGGGATGCGGCGATAAGGAGCAGGGCTTGGCTGAAAATCGAACGGGCCGCGGGAATGAAGGGCCTCGAAGCCGCTTATCGAAGGGTGCTGAACGGCGAGACAGCGCCCGACCGCGGCGTCATTGTGGAGCTTTGATCATGACGCATGCCGGAATTCGAACGCTGAGGCTCTATCATTATCCCGCGACGCGCAGCGCCCGGGCGAAATGGATCCTGCATGAAACGGTCGGCGAGGCTTTCGAGACGGTGACGCTCAATCTTTACGCCGGAGAACAATACGCGCCGGCGTATCTTGAAAGGAATCCCAATCACAACGTTCCGCTTCTTGAAATTGAGACGGAGGACGGCCGCTTGATGCGCATGCTTGAAAGCTCCGCGATCGTCGCGTTTTTCGCTGACGCCTTTCCCGCGAAATCCCTCGCGCCGCCGCCGGACGGGTCGCTGCAACGCGCCGACTATCTACAGATGCTTCATTTCGGCGCCGCGCCGATGGACATGATGCTCTGGCAGATCCGCATTCATGAACATGTGCTGCCGGCGGCCGAACGCGATCCAAGAACCATCGCGCGCTATCGCGGCAAATTCGCGAAGGAGGTCGAACCGCAGCTCGCCGCGCGGCTTGAGAAAACGCCGTTCATTTGCGGCGACGCCTTTACGGCGGCGGATTGCGTCATCGGCCACAATGTCACCTGGGCGCGCGGCTACGGCATGTGTCAGAGCGACGTTTTCCGCGATTATCTTTCGCGGCTTTCGAAACGGCCCGCCTTTCGCGCGGCGTTCGCCGACGCACGAACGTTCAATCCGGAAGTTCCCCAGCGGCCAGACGGCAGAACGTTATTCAACGGCTAGAACATCGGGCGCGATATGGGAATCGCGCCCGATGTTCTAGCCGATTGATTTGGCGCGCCTTTGCGCGCGAAACCGGTTTCCACTTTCGCGCCCGGCGCGCTAATCGGCTCTCAGCGCCATTTTGATCGGGCCTTCGGCGCGGCCGTTCACAAACTGGTCGACATAAGGATTGCCGGAGGCGCCTACTTCGTCCGCGCGGCCGCGCCAGATGATGCGGCCGTCGAAGATCATCGCGATGTGGTCGGCGATGCGGCGCGCCGATCCCATGTCGTGCGTGATCGATATCGCAGTCGCGCCGAGCGCCTTTACGCGCTCGATAATGAGGCGATTGATGACGTCCGCGGTGATCGGATCGAGCCCGGTCGTCGGTTCGTCGAAAAACAGGACCTTCGGGTCCGCCGCGATGGCGCGCGCAAGCGCGACCCTTTTTTGCATGCCGCCCGAAAGCTCCGATGGCTGGAGATCGCCGACATCGGCGGCGAGCCCGACCTTGGCGAGGCATTCCACGGCTTTTTCGCGCGCCGCGCCGCGCCCTTTTCCTTCGCCGTGAATGAGGCGGAAAGCGACGTTCTCCCAGACATTGTAACTATCGAACAGTGCGGAACCCTGAAACAGCATGCCGATTTCCCGCGTCCGGCGCGCGCGCTCGAAGGAGGAAAGTTTGAGGATATTGACGCCGTCGATGAGGATTTCGCCGCTGTCGGGCGGAATAAGGCCCAAAACGCATTTGAGAAGCACTGACTTTCCGGTGCCTGATCCGCCGATGATGACGAGCGAGGTCCCCTCCTCGATGTCGAGATCGAGCCCTTGCAGAACCGATTTCGATCCGAAGGATTTCCGCAAGGCTCTGATCGAAATTTTCGGCGTCCCGGTCATGTCAGAAATCCACGAACAGCGACGTCATGACGTAGTTTGATGCGAGGATCGCGACCGCCGAAGCGACCACGGCGGAGCGCGTCGCGGCGCCGACGCCCTGCGCGCCGCCGCGGCTCTTGTATCCATGGTAACACCCCATGACGGCGATCAGGAAACCGAACACGCCCGCCTTGATGAGGCCGGACCCGACGTCCTCCGCGGTCAGGAACTGGTCGATATTGCGGATATAGGTCGCGCCTTCGAAATCAAGCGCAAAGACCGCGACCATCCAGCCGCCGAGAATGCCGATGAGGTCGGCGACGAGAACAATGAACGGCATCATGATCGTCGTTGCGAGGATGCGCGGCGAAATCAGATATTTGAACGGGTCGACGGCGAGCGTCGACATCGCGTCGATCTGATCGGAGACGCGCATGGCGCCGAGTTCGGCGGCCATCCCGGATGAAGACCGGCCGGCGACCATCAGCGCGGCAAAGCCGGGCCCGAGTTCGCGGACGATCGACACCGAGAGAATTTGCGGCAGGAATGTCTCGGCGTTAAACCGGAGCGATCCGTCGTAAATATTGAGCGCGAGCGCCGCGCCGGTGAAGATCGCCGTCAGTCCGACGACCGGAAGCGAATTAAATCCGATCCTAAGCGCCGCGCTGAAAAACTCGCGCGCGTAGAAGGGGCCCGAGGCCCAGGAGAAAGTGCCGCGCAGCGCAAAAAGCGACATCGCCCCAATCTCGGCGAGCAACGCGAAAGTCCCGCGGCCGATGGCGGCGAATGGGTTCATCGTCTCAGTTCCCCTCGGGCGGCGTCGCAGAAACGTCGACAGCCGCGCCTTCCCAAAGGTATCGGCGCTGCACGCGGACGCCAAGGCCCCCGCGGAGACCGGGCTCCCGCGCCCTCGAAAGGCCGCCGATGCTCGTCAGGAGTTCATAGCCGATGGTCCCACAATCGGCGGCGGCCGCCTCGATCGGCCAGTTGGGACCGAAGAACTCCGCCCGGTCGCCGACTGACACCGGCATCGGCGCGTCGGTCACGTCGAGCACGGTGAGATCCATCGAGACACGCCCGACGACGCAGCAGACAGCGCCGCCAAGCCAGGCTTTGGCGCGGTTCGATCCGGCGCGCGGAAACCCGTCGCCATAGCCGAGCGAGACGGTCGCGAGGCTCAGCGCGCGCGGCGCCGTGAATGTCGCGCCATAGCCGACCGTTTCGCCGGCCTTCATCATGTGCGTTTGAATGACGGGCGCTGTCAGCCGCGCGACCGGCCTTAAGTCCGGCGTTCCCGCGTCAAGCGGGCTCACGCCGTAAATCCCGACGCCGAGCCGCACCTGATCAAACCCGAAAGGCCCGTCGATTAAGGCGCCGCCCGATGACGAAAGGCTCTTTCGCGCATTCGGAAACGCGGAGGCGATTTCCAAGAACGCCTTCAACTGGCGCTCATTCATCGGATGGGCGGCGTCGGACGCACAGGCGAGGTGGCTCATAACGATCGTCACGTTGAGTCCGTCAATTGCGCGCAACGCACCGCTTTCCGATGCCCGCATGCCGAGCCGATGCATGCCGGTGTCGAAATTCACGGCCGCCGGCGCGCCGTTCATGGCTGACGCCCAGAGCCGCGCCTGTTCGAGGGAGTTGATGACGGGCGTCAGGCGATATTGTCTGTAGGCGGAAAGGTCATCGGGGAAGGGGCCGTTGAAGACGTAAATCTCCGGCCCGGCGCCAAGCGCCTCGCGCAGAGCCGCGCCTTCCTCCGAATAGGCGACGAAGAACGCCCGGCAATTTTCCTTCGCCGCGAGGGTTTGTCCGACCGTCGCCGCGCCAAGGCCGTAAGCGTCGCATTTGACGACGGCGGCCGCTTCCGCCTGCGGGCAGCTTCCCGCGAATCGCCGATAATTGGAGCAAATCGCGGCGAGGTCGATCTCAAGAAGGGGATTTTGAACGCGCATCGGCTTTCTGGCGGCGTGATCGTCCGCTTGCTTTAGGGACTTTTGGCGGCGGCGAGAAGGCGGCAATCCGGAACATGATGGCGCGCCGTTGAACGAGGCCAGTTGTGACGGGCTGATCGCAGCCGCGCGGCCAATCTCGGCGCCAATGTGAAGAAAACGAAACTGACGGGCGCCGCCGACTGCGTCCTAAAGCGCAGCGAGGCGCGTTCAAATTCCCCATTGCCAGCGCGCGCGAACGCGGGGAGAAAAATTCTAAAGTCCTTTTGGCGATCGGAATAGAAGCGAATACGGCGTCGGCGAAGGCGGCGTTAACCTTTTGGTAACGGTTGTAAAGGATTGTTTAACATCACCTTAACCATGTGGGGCGGAGCCGACGATGCCACTCAATCTCAGCGTGCCGGAATTGACAGAACTAAAGCCGCGAATCTCGGTCATCGGGGTCGGCGGCGCGGGCGGCAACGCCGTCAACAATATGGTCGATTCAGGGCTTGAGGGCGTCGACTTCGTCGTCGCCAACACCGATGCGCAAGCGCTCGGCCAGTCGAAGGCGACGCGCAAGATCCAGCTTGGCGCGCACACGACGCAAGGACTAGGCGCCGGCTCGCTTCCGGAAGTCGGTCGCGCCGCCGCCGAGGAAACGCTCGATGAGATTCTCGGGCAGGTCGGCAACGCCCACATGCTCTTCATTACGGCGGGCATGGGCGGCGGCACCGGCACCGGCGCCGCGCCAGTGATCGCGCAAGCGGCGAAAGAGCGCGACATTCTGACCGTCGGCGTCGTGACGAAGCCGTTCCATTTCGAAGGCGCAAGGCGCATGAAGATCGCGCTCGCCGGCATCGAAGCGCTGCAGCAGCATGTCGATACGCTGCTGATCATCCCGAACCAGAACCTCTTCTCGATCGCCAATGAACGCACGACATTCGCCGAAGCGTTCGCGCTCGCCGACCAGGTCCTCCATTCCGGCGTTCGCGGCATCACCGACCTCATGGTCATGCCCGGCCTCATCAATCTCGATTTCAACGATGTCCGCACCGTCATGCGCGAAATGGGCAAGGCGATGATGGGGACGGGCGAGGCCTCCGGCGACCGCCGCGCGATCGACGCCGCGGAAGCGGCGATCTCGAACCCGCTCCTTGATGAAGTGTCGATGAAAGGCGCAAAAGGCGTCCTCATCAACATCACCGGCTCGATGGACATGAAGCTCTTCGAGGTTGACGAGGCGGCGAACCGCATTCGCGCCGAAGTCGATCCCGACGCCAACATCATTGTCGGCTCGACGTTCAATCAGGAGCTTGAAGGGCGCGTGCGCGTCTCCGTCGTCGCGACCGGCATTGAGGCGCTGCCGCGCGATGCGCATGGCTACCAGATGCGGCCTACAACCGTTCCTGTTTCGAAGCCCTGGCGCGAACCGGCGCAGGCCGCCCAAGCCGCGCAAGGAGAGCCGGTTCCGGCCGTTACGGCGGGACCCTCGCTGCCGCTTCCCGTCCGGCCGGCTCCGCTGCAAACGCCGGCGCCGTCGAAAATGGCGGCTCCCGCGGCTGAGCCTGCGGCTCCGCAGACTGTCCAGGAGCGCGTTCATGCAAGCGCGCCGGCGCCGCGTCCCGCTGGGCATCCGCTTGCTCGCGAAGTCAATCCCGTCGGCGACGTGCATGAGCGAATTCGCCGTATGCTGACGGAAGGAACGCCGGAAACGGCGCCCGCGCCGTTAGTGTCGCCGCCGCCAGCGCCGCGCGCCGCAACGCCGCGGCCGCCGGCGGCGCAGCCGGCGCGTCAGCCGCATGCGCGAAACCCATTCCGCGAGGCTGCCGAAGAAATTCAGCGCGCGTCGATCGGCGCGCTCGATCTCCTCAAGTCGCTGACGCCGAAAGCCGAAGAACCGCACGCGCCGCGGGCAGAAGAGCCGGCGGTCCGGCCGACGCGTACGGCGCATGGCGATCTCTTCGACGACGATGAGGACGGCGAACTCGAAATTCCGTCCTTCCTCCGGAAGAAGAAGGTCAGCTGACGCCGCCGCAGCCGAGGCAACAAGCGGCAACAATGCGTTATTTGTTCGCCGCTTCCCGACGTCGCAAGGTCGCCGCGCGGTCTTGCGCGATCGCTGTTCGAGGCATGTTCCCGCCATGCGTCACGCCCGGCAAACGACGCTCGCCGCCGCTGTTGCGGTGTCAGGCGTCGCGCTTCATTCGGGCGCCATGGCCCGGGCGACTTTGCGCCCGGCGGTCGCCGATCGCGGCGTCGTATTTCACGTGAGGGACCCGGCTGGCGCAACGACGATGATCGAAGCGAACGCCGCCTCGATTGTCGACACGCGGCTTTGCACACGGCTTGGCGACGGCGCCGGCGCTTCGATCGGAACCGTCGAACATCTCCTCGCAGCGCTTTCAATTTGCGGCGTCGACAATGTCGATATCGAAATCGACGCCGATGAAATGCCGATTCTTGACGGAAGCGCCGCGCCCTATGTCGAGGCGATCGAGCGAGCGGGGCTTGCGAGCCTGGCTGCCCCGCGGCGGATGATCACGATCACGCAGCCGATTGAAGTCAGGGATGGCGACCGATCGATCCGCGCCGAGCCGGCGGACGGCAGACTGCTTGATGTCAGAATCGACTTTGACGACGCGGCGATCGCCAGCCAAACCGCGATCCTCGATCTCGACGATCCCGCCGACCGGGCGCTGCTGGCGCGCGCGCGGACTTTTTGCAGGCTGGCCGATGTCGAGGCGATGCGCGCGTCCGGTCTCAGCAAGGGAGGGTCGCTGGACAACGCAATCGTGGTCGACGGCGCGCGCATCCTCAACGACGGCGGCCTCCGCGATCCGCGCGAATTCGTGCTGCACAAGGCGCTCGACCTTGTCGGCGATCTTCGCCTTGCCGGTGCGCCGATCGTCGGCCGAATCCATGCGCGGCGGCCAGGCCATGACCTCAATGCGCGCTTTGTGCGCGCGCTGTCGGCCGGGCAAGGGCTTCCGCGGGGGCGGCCAAGGACTGCGGTCCGAATCGGCGACGGCGCATGAAAGCCCCGGCCATTCGAGCGTCAAACCAAGGACTTGCCCGGTTTGTCTAAGGAAAGGCTTCGAAGTCCCGGCCGCATGGTTTTCAGGGCCGCCAAAACCACGTAGAGGATGGCGGCCTTTCGCCGTCAGTCGCTTTCCGGCGCGCCCGTCGCCGCCGCCAATCAAGGATCTTGAGACTCAATGATCGGTCGTTTCCGCGTTTTCCTGCTGATCGCCTGCGCCGCCGTCGCCCTTGGCGCCTGCGGCTCCTCGTCGAAAAAGAAAGAAAAATTCGCTTATGTCGAGCGGGAGGTCGAGATCCTCTATCAGGAAGCATCGACCGCCATGGAGCGAAAGCGCTTCGATGACGCGATCGAACTCTTTGGCGAGGTGGAGCGCCAGCATCCCTATTCCGCCTGGGCGCGCCGCGCGATCTTGATGAAGGCGTTCGCGCAGTATCAACAAAATGACTACGAAGAAGCGGTGACGACGCTCGACCAGTTCATCCAGCTTCATCCCGGAAACAAGGACGCGCCTTACGCCTATTATCTCCGCGCCATGTGCTTTTATGAGCGCATCCGCGACGTCGGGCGCGATCAAGACTTCACGAACAACGCCGTGCAGGCGCTGAATGACGTCGTTCGCCGTTATCCGCAAACCGAATACGCTCGCGACGCGCGGCTGAAACTCGACCTCACTTTCGATCACCTCGCCGGGAAGGAAATGTATGTCGGGCGCTATTATCTGAAATACGGCAAGCACATCGCCGCCATCAACCGCTTCAAGATGGTGGTTAACAATTACGAAACGACCAATCACACGGCCGAGGCGCTCTATCGGCTTGTCGAGGCGAATCTCCAGATCGGCGTCGTCGAAGAGGCGCGCGCGGCGGCGGCGGTGCTCGGCGCCAATTATCCGGGCTCCGTCTGGTATGAGGACGCCTATAATCTGATGCGAAAGAACGGCCTCCTTGAGCCGGGCTCAAGGCCGAAGCGGTCGGAGAAGGCGCTGCAAAAGATCGAAGAGCAGCAGCGCAAATCGGAAGACAAGGCGCTGAAGGATTCCGGCGCGCCGGTCATTGAGCCGCCGTCGGATGATCCGTTTGGCGACTCGATCGAGTCGCCGACCGAGCCGACTCCGGAAGGCAATTGATAGGAAAGGTCGGCGCGGAAACCGATGCTGACCGCGCTTCATATCCAGGATTTCGTGCTGATCGATCAGCTCTCGCTCGCATTGGGCGAAGGGCTGACGGCGCTGACCGGCGAAACCGGCGCCGGCAAATCGATCCTGCTTGAAGCGTTGGGCCTCGCCGCCGGCGGGCGCACCGGACGCGGCGCGGTCAGGCGCGGCGCCGGGCGCGGCGTCGTCGCCGCCTCGTTTGAGCCGGGCGCCGATCATCCGGTCTGGCGCGCGCTTGAGGAAAACGGCGTCGCGACGGGCGACGACCAGGTGATCTTGCGCCGCATTCAGGGAACGGACGGCAAGAGCCGGGCGTTTATCAACGATCAGCCGGTCTCGATCGGGCTCTTGAAGACCGTCGGCGAACTGCTCATCGAAATCCACGGACAGCATGACGGCGTCAGTTTCCTGTCGGCGACGACGCACCGCGCGCTGCTGGACGATTTTGGCGGTGTTGCGAAAACGGCGCGCGAGGTCGCGCGGGCGTTCGCAGACTGGCGGACCGCGGATGAGGCGCTGGAAGAAAGGCGCCGGCTTCGCGAGCGGGCCTCGCAGGAAGCGGATTATCTCCGCCACGTCGTGTCGGAGCTTTCTGATCTTGATCCGCAGGCGGATGAAGAAGCAGGGCTCGCGGCGCGCCGCGCCGAAATGATGGCGGCGCAGAAAGTGACGGAAGACCTTGCTTCCGCGGCGGCCGCGTTGTCGGAAGACGGGCTCGAAAGCAAGCTCGCCGGCGCCGCGCATCGCCTGACGCGCGCCTCGGCTCAATTCGGCCGCGAGAAAAATCCGCTCGACAACGCGATCGACCGGATCGACCGGGCGCTTGGCGAACTCGCGGAGGCGCGCGCGGCGGTTGAAGAAGCTGCCGAGCGGCTTGGGGTCGACGAACGCGCGCTCGAAGAAGCCGAGGAGAGGCTGTTTGCGATCCGCGCCGCGGCGCGAAAACACGGCGTCGCTCCGGACAACCTTCCCGATTTTTTCAGGAAAGCTCAGGACGCCCTGGCGAGCCTTGACGAAAACGCCGCGCAATTCGGGACCCTCGAAAAGGCCGCGGCGGAAAAGCGCGGCGCCTATTTCGCCGCCGCGCGGTCGCTGTCAGAGGCACGCAAGAAGGCGGCCAAGAAACTTGATGCGGCGGTCGCGCGCGAACTTGAACCGCTAAAGCTCGGCAAGGCGGCGTTCTCGACCGCGGTCGAGACCGATGAGGCGAAAGCGGGCCCCGCTGGAATCGACGCCGTCGAGTTCATGGTTGCGACCAATCCCGGCGCGCCGATGGGGCCGCTGAAAACAATTGCGTCGGGCGGCGAGCTTTCGCGGTTTGTACTGGCGATGAAAGCGGCGTTGGCGGCGAAGGAAAACCGCACTGTCATCATTTTCGACGAAGTCGACTCGGGCGTCGGCGGCGCCGTCGCGGACGCCGTCGGCGAGCGGCTGGCGCGCCTTGCTCATGACGCGCAGGTCCTGGTCGTGACGCACAGCCCGCAAGTCGCCGCCCGCGCCAGGACGCATTGGCGCGTCGAGAAATCGCACTCGAAGACGGAAACGACGACGCGCGTTGTTGTTCTTGATACGGAAGAACGCGTCGAAGAGATCGCCCGCATGCTGTCGGGCGCCAAGGTCACCGACGAAGCGCGCGCCGCCGCGCGGCGCCTGCTCGGCGCGCCCGCCGCGGAGCCGGCAAAGCGCAAGCGCGCATGAAGGCGGCGTTGAAGCGCGCGAACGATTTCGCCGCGGAGCTTGGTCTTGCGCTTCCGCTCCTTCTGGCGCCGATGGCCGGGTCCTGCCCGCCGTCGCTGTCGATCGCGGTCGCGCGGGCGGGCGGCATGGGCGCTTGCGGGTGTCTTTTGATGCAGCCTTCCGAGATCGAAGGATGGGTCGCGGCGTTCCGCAAGGCGGGCGAATTTCCCTTGCAATTGAATGTCTGGACGCCCGACCCGGCGCCACGGCGCGACGCCGCGCATGAAGCGCTCGTCCGGGCGTTTCTCGCAAATTGGAGCGCCCCGATTCCCGACCAGGCGGGCGACGCGACGCCGCCGGATTTCGCCGCACAGTGCGAAGCGATGCTCGCGGCGAGACCGACCGCGATCTCTTCAATCATGGGTCTCTTTCCGTCCGATTATGTCCGGCGCATGAAAACCGCGGGCGTCAAATGGCTCGCGACGGCGACGACGGTCGGCGAAGCGCGCAGCGCCGCCGCCGCCGGCGCCGATGCGATCATCGCGCAAGGGGCGGAGGCGGGCGGTCATCGCGGCGCGTTCGATCCAGCCGATGCCGAGCGATCCGCGATCGGATTGTTCGCGTTGCTGCCGGCGATTGCAGACGTTGTCGAAATTCCGGTGATTGCCGCGGGCGGGATCGCCGACGCGCGAACGATCGCGGCGGCGCTGACGCTCGGCGCGTCGGCTGCGATGATCGGAACGGGGTTCCTGCGCTGCCCCGAGGCGGGCATTCCAATCGCCTGGGCGGATGCGCTCGCGCGCGCCCTGCCGGAAGACACGATGATCACGCGCGCTTTTTCAGGCCGCCCCGGGCGCTCGCTGATGACGGCTTATGCGCGCGCGACATTGGCGCCGGACGCGCCGGCGCCGGCGCCTTACCCGGTGCAGCGGGGCCTCACCGCGTTGATGCGCTCGAGCGGGGCAAAGGCAAACGACCTCGCGCGAATGCAGGCGTGGTCAGGGCAGGCGGCGCGGCTGGCGCCGACAATGCCGGCGGCGGAATTTGTCTCCAGACTTTGGTCCGACACGCAGGACCTGCTGTCATGATCGCCATTCCGGTCGATCCGCGCGCGCATTTCTATTTCGACATTCTGGCGTGGGCGGCGGCGTTGGCGGCGGGATGGCTTGTCGGGCGTTGGCGCCTTGCGGATGCGCGCAGCCGATTTCCGCGACGGCCAGGATATGTCATCGCGCTCGGCGCCGGGGCGATTATCGGCGCGTATCTTGCTGGAACGGCGCCGTCGCTGATGAGCGGTTCGGCGAGTCTTTCTCATAGCGTCGTCGGCGCGCTCGCGGGCGCCATACTCGCGGTCGAGATTTATAAGGCGGCGAACGGCATCAATCACTCGACAGGCGCTCTCTTCGTTGCGCCCTTCGCCGTCGGCATCGTCATCGGCCGCTGGGGATGCCTGTTTTCAGGGCTCGCCGACGGCACCCATGGATCGCCGACGGCCTTACCCTTCGGCGTCGATCTCGGCGACGGCCAATCGCGCCATCCGGTGCAAGCCTACGAATCGCTCGCCATGCTGATCTTCCTCGGGGTGTGGATTTCCGGGCTCGCCATGCGCGCGAAGTGGGCGCTCGCTCACGGCTTTCACGCGATGGCGATATTTTACGGCGCGCAACGATTTCTCTGGGAGTTCCTGAAGCCCTATCCAACCCTGATCGGACCCTTTAATCTCTTTCACTTCATCTCGCTGGGGCTTGTCATTTATGGATGCGTCTGGATCGCTGGAGCTCGACGCCCGGCCGCATGAACGCAAGGCCGCGCCCTATCTCTTCTGGGGCGAAACGACGAGCCTGTGCGAGACGTGCTACGCGCTCGTTCCGACGAAGATCATCATCGAAGGCGAATGCGTTTACTATCTGAAGCGCTGTCACGGTCACGGTGTGATGAAGACGCTCGTTTCGGATGACGTCGCCTATTGGAAGCTCTGCAAGGAATTCCTGAAGCCCGGCGATCGCCCGCACCGGTTCGCCAGCCGCACCGAGCATGGCTGCCCCTATGATTGCGGCCTCTGCCCGGATCATGAGCAGCATTCCTGTCTCGCGATCGTCGAGATCAACGACGAGTGCAACCTGAATTGCCCGGTGTGTTTCGCGGAGTCCTCGACGAAAAGAACGGAACGGCGGACGCTCGCGGAGATCGAACGCATGCTCGACGCGCTTGTCGAGGCGGAGGGCGAGCCCGATCTCGTACAGATTTCGGGCGGCGAGCCGACCATTCACCCCGATTTCTTCGCCGTGCTCGACGCCGCCAAACGCCGGCCCATCAGGCATCTGATGGTAAACACCAACGGCGTCCGCATTGCGCGCGATCCCGACTTCGCCGATCGCCTCGCGACCTATATGCCGCGCTTTGAGGTCTATTTGCAGTTCGACGCGATCAGCCGCGATGCGCTGATGGACATTCGCGGCGCCGATCTCACGTCAGTGCGCCGGCAGGCGCTTGAGGCGCTTGAAGCGCGCGGCGTCTCGACCACCCTGGTCGTCACCGTGAAGAAGGGCGTCAATGACGGCGAAATCGCCGACATCATCCGCCACGCGCTTGAATGGCGCTGTGTGCGCGGCGTCACCATCCAGCCGGTGCAGGACGCGGGCAGGAATGTCGCGTTTGATTCGAGGCGCCATCGCATTGTTCTGTCGGAAGTTCGAAGGCGCGCCGCCGCAGCCGGCGTCTTCGCGCTTGACGATTTCATTCCGCTTCCCTGCAATCCCGACCAGATTTCGATCGCCTATGGCCTGCGCAACGGCAAGTCGATTGTGCCGCTGACCTCGCTCATTCCGCGCGAGCTGCTTGTCGCCGAGGCGCCGAACACGGTCGCGTTCGAGAATTTCCCGGGGCTTCACAAGAAGGTCCTCGACCTTTTCTCGTTGCCGGGCGCCGCTGGCGATCCGACCGAGCGCATCGAACAGGTCTTGTGCTGCCTGCCTGAAGTGAAGGCGCCGGAAGGAATCGTCTATGGCTCGACTTTCCGCGTCGTGATTTCGCAATTTCTCGATCGCTGGAATTTCGATCTCGGCGGCGTCAAGCGCTCCTGCGTGCATTTCGTCGAGCCGGACGGCAAGATCTATCCGTTCGACACCTACAACACGTTCTACCGGCCGGGCGCGCCGGCGCGAAGAAGGATTGACGAGAGGCGACATGGTTGAATCGAACGGCCCACAATCCGGCGGCGGCTTCATCGCGACCGCGCTCATCGTCCTTGGCGCGATCTGGATGTTGCTCACCGGGCTCTGCACTGGGGGCTTCGCCATTTCGTCGCTTTTCGGCGGCGTCACCGACATCAGTGAAATCCTGGGCGTTTTGTCATTCGTGCTGGGTGTCGGCGCCATGTGCTTTGCGCCGGGGCTGGCGATCTGGCTGATCGGCAGAGCGCTGCGGCGGCGCGGGCGATGACCATGGAGGCGCGCGATGTCTGACCCGAATGCGGCGAAGTCCGGCGGCGGATTCTGGGCGACCGCCCTCATCGTCATCGGCATCTTGTGGATGACCCTGACAGGGCTTTGCACGGCGAGCGTTGTCGTCTCGGCGGCTCTCGGCGGCGATCAGCTCGGCCTGCTGCAGTCGATGCCGATGCTGCTCATCATCGCCGTCATCTGCATCGGACCCGGCTGGCTCATCTGGCAGGGCGGCAGGGCGCTCCGCCGGCGACGGAACAATCTGAACGGCTGACAATTCTTGATGACGAAGAAGACGCCGACGGCCGCAGTACCGGTCAAGGAGCTTTCCGCGGAAGAGGCGGCGGGCGAACTTGAGCGCCTCGCGACGGAAATCGCGGCGGCGGACAAGGCCTATTACGCCGAAGACCGGCCGCTGATGACGGACGCGGAATATGACGCGCTCCAGCGCCGCAACGCTCTCATTGAGCGCGAATTCCCGAAACTGAAGCGCGCGGACTCGCCGTCAAGACGCGTCGGCGCGGCGCCGTCGACGAAGTTCGCGAAGGCCGAACATGCGCGGCCGATGCTGTCGCTCGACAATGCGTTCAGCGACGAGGACGTCGCCGAGTTCGAGGCGCGCATCCGCCGCTTCCTGAAGCTCGCCGAGGACGCGCCGCTCGCCTTCACCGCGGAGCCGAAAATCGACGGCCTGTCGCTCAATCTGCGTTATGAAGCGGGAGTTCTGAAGGTCGCGGCGACGAGAGGCGACGGCGCGGTCGGAGAGAATGTCACGGCGAATGTGCTGACGGTCGCCGACATTCCGAAAACCATCAAAGGCGCGCCCGAAACCGTCGAAGTCCGCGGCGAAATCTACATGAGCCATGACAACTTCGTCGCGCTCAACAAGAGCCTAGAGGCGGCGGGCGAGGAAGTCTTCGCCAACCCCCGCAACGCCGCCGCGGGATCGTTGCGCCAGATTGACGCCGCGGTGACGGCCTCGCGTCCCCTCCGGTTCTTCGCATACGCATGGGGCGAATTGTCGAAGGCGCTCGGCGACACGCAGATGAACAGCGTCGAGCGCATCGCCGCGTTTGGTTTTCCGACGAACAAGCTGCTGAAGCGCTGCCTGTCGGTAGAGGCGATGCTAAAGCACTACCGCGCGATCGAGGGAAAGCGCGCCGATCTCGGCTATGACATCGACGGCGTCGTCTACAAGGTTGACCGTCTCGACTATCAGGAACGCCTTGGCTTCGTGTCGCGAAGCCCTCGCTGGGCGATCGCGCACAAATTTCCAGCGGAAAAGGCGATGACTGTTCTCGAGGCGATCGACATTCAGGTCGGGCGCACCGGCGCCCTGACGCCGGTCGCGCGATTGCGGCCTGTCACTGTCGGCGGCGTCGTCGTCTCGAATGCGACGCTTCACAATCAGGATGAAATCGAAAGAAAAGACATTCGGGTCGGCGATACGGTCGTCATCCAGCGCGCCGGCGACGTCATCCCGCAGGTCGTTGAAGTCATCCGGGAAAAACGCCCGCATGGCGCGCAAATCTACAAATTTCCGGAAACCTGTCCCGTCTGCGGCAGCCACGCGGCGCGCGAGGAAGGCGAGGTCGTGCGGCGCTGCACCGGGGGCCTCATCTGCCCGGCGCAGGCGGTCGAGCGCCTGCGCCATTTCGTGTCGCGAAACGCGATGGACATCGAAGGGCTCGGCGAGAAACAGATCGAGGCGTTCTTTGCGGACAAAATCATCGCCGAGCCCGCCGACATCTTCACGCTCGAAACGCGCCAGAAAAAGGGCGAGATTGATCTCTACGCTTACAAGGAAAAGAAAGACGGGACGAAGACTCCGACCAATGAAAAGTCCGTTGAAAACCTCTTCGCCGCGATCCGGGCGGCGCGGGAGCCTGCGCTCGATCGCTTTATCAACGCGCTTGGGCTGCGCCATATCGGCGAGACGAATGCGCGGCTCTTCGCTCTGCATTATGGAACGTTCGAGGCGTTCCGCGATGCGGCGATTGCGGCGGGCGAGGGCGGCGGCGCCTATGACGACATGCTGACGATTGAAGGCGTCGGCGCGCTGGTCGCCGGCGGCGTCGTCGAATTTTTCAAGGAAGACCATAATCGCGACGCGGTGAAACGCCTCCTCAAGGAGGTGAAGCCGCAACCGATGAAACGGACCGCTTCCTCATCGCCCGTCGCCGGCAAGACGGTTGTCTTCACCGGAACGCTTGAGACGATGACGCGCGACGAGGCGAAGGCGCAGGCGCTCGCGCTCGGCGCCAAAGTGTCGGGGTCTGTGTCCGCGAAAACGGATTATGTCGTTGCGGGCCCCGGCGCCGGATCGAAACTGAAGGACGCGCAAAAGCATGGCGTCAAATTGCTGACCGAGGAGGAATGGCGTGCGCTCGTCCGACCCTGACGCAAACAAGGATCACGGCGCCTCATTCGGCGAGCGCGCCGCGCTCTACGCCGCGTTCCGCCCAACCTATCCGGCGGAAGCGTTCGACCGGCTGGCGGCGAATCTTGAGGGTGAGAGGCGGCAGGCTGTCGATCTTGGGGCGGGTTCAGGGCAGGCGACGCGCGCCCTCGCGCAGCGCTTTGCTCGCGTTGCGGCGGTTGAGCCCGATCCGCGCATGGTCGAGCGATTTCCGGACATAGCGAATGTCACGGTCAAGAACGTCGCGGCCGAGGACGCGGACTTCGAAGCTGGATCGATCGACGCCGTCATTTCGGCGACGGCGTTTCACTGGATGGAGCAGGCGAAGGTCTGCCATTCGGTCGCCCGGTGGCTGCGGCCGGGCGGCGTCTTCTTTCCGTTTCTCTATGGTCCGTTTCGAATGGAAGGCGCGGCTGCCGAGACCTTTCGGCGGCACAACGCGCTCTGGGGGCCGTACAAGGATGCGCGCCTCGGCTCGAATGTCGATTATGCGAAGTCGATCCGCGAGAACGGCGCGCTCAAGATCACTGAAATGTTCAGCATGGACATGAAATTCGCGTTGTCCGCGCAGGACGCCGCGGGGTTCATTCTCACCATGTCCTACGCGAGCGCCTATGCGGCGGCGAATGGCGGGCTTGACGCTTACCGGGAGCGCCTGCTCGCGGATTTCAGCGCGGTGAGCGGCGATATCGTCGCCGTCTCGCATCTTGGCGGGGTCATTGCGGTCAAATCGTCAGATTGAGCGCGTCTCTTTCGCCAGCCAGTCCGCGACCGCTCCCGGCAGCAACGGCGACAATGTCTGGCGCACGCGCGCGTGGTATTTGTTGAGCCAGTGCCGCTCCGCCTCGGTCAGCAGCGATGAGACGACGAGATCTAGGCTGATCGGCGCAAGCGTGATCGTTTCGAACGCCATCATCGGCCGCTCGCCGCCGGCGATCGCCTCAGCGTCCGAAACGACGATCAGATTTTCGATCCGGATGCCGTAACCGCCGGTTTTGTAATAGCCGGGCTCGTTCGAAATGATCATGCCGGGCTTCAAGCCTTGCGTGTTCGGGACTTTGGCGATGCGCTGCGGGCCTTCATGGACGCCGAGGAACGAGCCGACGCCGTGGCCGGTGCCGTGATCATAATCAAGGCCCGCGTCCCACAGCGCCTTGCGCGCCAGCACGTCGAGTTGCGAGCCGGTGGTGCCGGCGGGAAAGCGCGCTGTGCCGAGCGCGATGTGGCCTTTGAGAACCAGCGTGAAGCGTTCGCGCATTTCCTGCGTTGGCGCGCCGATCGGAACCGTGCGCGTGATGTCGGTCGTGCCGTCCTGATATTGCGCGCCGGAATCGATGAGATAGAGTTCGCCCGGCGTCAGCTTCCGCGAAGTCGCGGTCGAAACCTTGTAGTGCACAACAGCGCCGTTCGCGCCGGCGCCGGAAATCGTGTCGAAGGAAAGATCGACAAGCCTGCCGGTCGCCGCGCGAAACGCTTCGAGCTTTTTTGCGGCTTCAATCTCGTCGACGGAGCCGTCCTGCGCCTTTGTCGCGACCCAATGCAGGAACTCGGTGACGGCGGCGCCGTCGCGTATGTGCGCGGCCCTGGTGTTGCTGAGTTCCGTCTCGTTCTTCGTCGCGCGCGGCAACGCGCAAGGATCGACGAGATCGACGGTCTTCGCGCCGGCGTCGGTCAGCTCCGTCACATATTTCATCGGCGCAAGGGCGGGATCGACGGCGACGATCTTGCCGGCCTTCCCGAGCTTTTTTAGCTCGGCTTCGAGGTCCCTCTCGCTGCGAATATCGACATCATCGCCGAGAAAGGACGGAAGTTCGTTGCCGATCTTCTCCGGCGCGATGAACAAGGTCGCCTTGCCGTCCTTCCAGGCGAGCGCGCGCGCGAGCGGCAGCGGCGTGCGCGACACGTCCTGCCCACGAATGTTGAACAGCCACGCGATCGACGGCGGGGAGGTGACGAGGAAAGCGTCAGCGCCCGCTTTCGCGACGGCGTCGGCGATTTCCTTGCGCTTGTCGGCCGAGGATTTGCCAGCGAGATCGAGCGCATGCGGCTTCGCCGGGGAGAGCGGGCGCGCCGGCTGGTCCTTCCACGCGGCGTCGATTGGATTGGCGTCGAGCGGGACGAGCGTCAGTCCGGCTTTTTTCGCGGCCTTTTCGAGTTTTTCAACGCCTGATTTCGTGTGCAGCATCGGATCATAGCCGATGCGCGCGCCCTTTGGCGCATTCTCCGCCAGCCACTGCTCGGGCGCGGTCTCGGTGATGTCTTCGTACAGGAAATATTTGTCGTCAGTCTGCTGGCGAACCTGCAATGTGTACCGCCCGTCGACGAACACCGCCGCCTTGTCGGCCAGAATGACGGCCGCTCCCGCCGATCCGGAAAAGCCGGAGATCCACATCAGCCTTTCGGCGTAAGCGGGTATGTATTCGTTCTGATATTCGTCATCATGCGGAACGATAAAGCCGTCGATCTTCAGCTTCTTCATTTCGGCGCGCAGGAGAGGCAAATGCTTGCCGGCAAAGCCGCGGTCGGAGACGGGATCAAAATGCTGGAACATGCTTGGGAGCCTTGCTTTCGGGGCAGGGCCTATATGGCGCCGCGGCCCGCGTCTCTCAAGCCGCGCCGCTACAATCTGACGAAGAGCAGAACCGGCCAGGTTTTATGATCAAGCCGGTTGATGAGCTTGAAGCCCGCCGCGGCATAGGCGGCGGCGACGCCGGCCTCCTGCTCCGACATCAGCCCCGCGAGCATCACGCGCCCGCGCGGGGCGACATGGGCCGCCATCGCCGGCGCGAAGTCGACGAGCGGACCGGCGAGAATATTGGCGAACACGAAATCATAGGGCGCGCGCACGCGGATGCGCGGATCGGCAAAACCGTCCGCGACGATCGCATTGACGAGATCGGCGACCCCGTTCAGTTCGACATTTTCGCGCGCGATCTCAACCGACCGCTCGTCAATGTCGCTGGCCATGACTTCGACGTCCCAGAGCTTGGCCGCCGCGATCGCCAGCACGGCCGAGCCGCAACCGAGGTCGAACACCGCTTGCGGCGGCGCGCCGGCGAACCGGTCAAGCAGCGTCAGGCATCCCGCGGTCGTCGGATGATGGCCGGTGCCGAACGCCTGATTGGCGTCGATCCGGATCGGGATCTTGTCGGCGTCCCTCGGCAGCTTGTCCGCGTCGTGCGAGCCGTAAAGCATGAACCGGCCGGCTTCGACGAGGCCAAGCCCTTCGAGCGCATGCGCGACCCAGTCGATGTCGGGAAGCTCCTCGATAACAGGATCGCCGGCGTCCATGACGAGATCGATGAGCGCCGCCGCGTCAGGTCGCCCGGCGAAATAGGCATCGAGTCTCCACGCCGCCGCATCGTCCGGCGCGGCGTCGTCATCCTTCGTCAGGCTGACGGCCTCGGCCGGCGGGAAGAGAACCTCCGTCAGCAGAACGCTCGCGGCCTCAAGCACGGCTTCGGCGCCGGTCCACACTGCTTTGAAGGTGGGCATTCAATACCGTTTCTTTCCGGCGCCGGACTTGATTGCTTCGCCCGCGCGCGACTTTTTCGGCGCGCGCCGCTCGAGCGATGATGGCGCCGTTGCAGATTTCTTCGCGAAGGCGCGGGAGTCGGCGAGCGCGCGCAAATCCAGCTTGTCCTTAGGGCGTCCTGCCGCTTCCTTCAGCCCGATCAAGGCCTTGCGCCCGACATAGATCGCCTTTTGGCCCGCGATTTCAGCTTCAACCCTGCCGCGCCAAGCGCTGGCGAAGCGAGGTCCGGGCGGCCCCATCAAGATGTCGACGCGGCACGGATATTCGCCGAATGAGTAAAAGGTGTCCTCTTCGGTGAAATCTTGCGGCCCGTAACCGAGGAGCGGCGCGCCAAACTCGGCGAGCGCGCGATAGATTGCGAGCGCGTTCGGTTTGGTGGTGGCGATCCAGATATCGAGGTCCTTTGTGTAACGCGGCTCAACGTGATGGCCGACCGCGTGGCCGCCGATGATCATGTATCTTACGCGATATTTTTCCAAAGCCGCCAACAGTTCGATCCAGTCGGAGTTCAGATGGATCTCGTTTTTTGAGCGCATGATGCCACACCACCATATCCCATATCGCCGCCATCTTCGCTTCGGCCGATTGCAGCGACCAGAATTCATAGTCAAAAGACCGGTCAAGTTGCGAAATTTTGCCCCGGCGCTCCATGACAATGGGCTTCTTCGGCTTTTTCGCCACTCACGCCTCCGTCAAGAATGAATCGACGACTTTTTTGGCGCCCGTATGGTCGAAATTGACGGTGAGTTTCTGGCCTTCCGCGGCGATGATGCGGCCATAGCCGAATTTTTGATGGAACACGCGCGCGCCGACGGCGAATTTCGAGGCGCCGGGCGCGTTGATCGACACGGTCCGCGCTGCGCCTTCGATCATCGGCGGCGCAGCAGCCGCGCGACTGGACGCTGCGCGCGCGCGTTTCCATCCGGGATTGTCGTAATAGGCGTCATCATCGACGGCGTGGGCGTCGAACCGCGAATGGCTTGGAAAACTTGACGCCGTATTGCCGTAAAGGCCCGGCTGCGAAACAACTTCGACTTCGCTCTCCGGAAGCTCGTCGATAAAGCGCGACGGCAGCGACGTCTGCCAGCGGCCGTACATCTGGCGGTTGGCGGCGAAAGAAATACGGCAGCTTTCGCGCGCCCGCGTGATGCCGACATAGGCGAGACGGCGTTCTTCCTCGAGCGCGGCGGCGCCGCCTTCGTCGAGCGAGCGTTGCGAAGGAAATACGCCTTCTTCCCACCCCGGAAGGAAAACGACCGGAAACTCCAGACCCTTCGCCGCGTGGAGCGTCATCAGCCAGACTTGGCCGTCCGGCGAATCCTCGCCATGATCGGCGACGAGCGCGACATGGTCGAGATAGGCGGCGAGGGTGTCGAACTCGGCGACGGCGTTCACGACCTCTTTCAAATTGTCGAGCTTTGAATCCGCCTTCGCCGACTTGTTGTTCTTCCAGAAATCCGTGTAGCCGGATTCATCGAGGACAAGCTCGGTGAGATCGCGCGGGTTCATATTCGGCGCTTCCCGCGTCCACCGGTCGACCATTTCGACGAACTTCCGGAGCGCGCCGCGCGCCGCCGCCCCGAGATCCTCGGATTCAAGAAGGATGCGGCTGGCCGCCATCATCGACAGTCCGCGCGCGCGGGCGAGCGAATGAATCGCCTGCATCGTCTGCCCGCCGAGCTTTCTCGCCGGCTTGTTGGCGATGCGGTCGAAGGCGAGATCGTCGTCGGCTGACCGGATCAGTCGGAGATAGGCGATCGCGTCACGCACTTCCTCGCGCTCGTAAAATCGCGGGCCGCCGACGACGCGGTAGGGGAGGCCGAGCGTGTTGAAGCGCTCCTCAAAAGCGCGCATCTGGAAGGAGGCGCGCACCAGCACCGCCATATCGGCCAGCGATCGGCCTTTCGACTGCTCGCTCTCGATGTCGTCTCCGATGAGGCGCGCTTCCTGCTCGCCGTCCCAGACGCCGCGCACTTTCACAAGCTCGCCGCCGCTTTGTTCCGTCCACAGTGTTTTGCCAAGCCGCGCCTTGTTCGCGGCGATGAGGCCGGACGCCGCCGCGAGAATCGCCGGCGTCGACCGGTAATTGCGCTCCAGCCGGATGACTTTGGCGCCTGGAAAATCCTTCTCGAAGCGCAGGATGTTCTCGACCTCCGCGCCGCGCCAGCCGTAGATCGACTGATCGTCGTCGCCGACGCAGCAGATGTTCCTGTGTTTCTGGGCGAGCAGGCGAAGCCACAGATATTGCGCGACGTTCGTGTCCTGATACTCGTCGACCAGCATGAACCGGAACCGGTCCTGATATTGCGCCAGAATGTCGGGGTGCTTCTGAAAAATCGTCAAATTGTGAATGAGAAGATCGCCGAAATCGGCCGCGTTCAACGTCCTTAGCCGCTCCTGATAGGCGGCATAGAGCGAGACCGCCTTTCCGTCGGCGAAGCGCCAGCCCTCATTCGCGGGGACTTTATCGGGCGTCAGGCCGCGATTCTTCCAGGCGTCGATCGCGAAGGCGAGCCCGCGGCCCGACCACCGCTTCTCATCAAGGCCGGCCGCTTCGATCACCTGCTTGCAAAGCCGGACCTGATCGTCGGCGTCGAGGATGGTGAAAGTCGATTTCAGGCCGACAATCTCGGCGTGCCGGCGCAGGATTTGCGCGCCGATCGAGTGAAAGGTGCCGAGCCATTGCAGGCCCTCGACGCGCTCGCCGATGATGGCGCCGATCCGCTCCTTCATCTCCCGCGCCGCCTTGTTCGTGAACGTGACCGCGAGAAGCTGCCAGGGTTGGGCCCTCCCGGTGAAAAGCAGATGAGCAAGGCGCGTCGTCAGCGCCTTGGTCTTGCCGGTCCCGGCGCCGGCGAGCATCAGCACGGGGCCGTCGGTCGCGAGCACGGCTTCGCGCTGCTCGTCATTCAGCCCGGCGAGATAGGCTGGCGGCAAGGCGTCGTCCGCAGCGCGCCCAAAACCCGCCAAGGCGCGTTCCGAAATTGAGGGTCTGACGGTCACCGGCCAATCCTAGCGAAGCGAGAACGATTCTGGAACATCCGACGGCGATATTCCAGCATCGTCGACAATTTTTGTTGAATTTTCAGAGGGTTCCACAACGCCGCGAGGGCTCGCGCGAATTGGCGTGCGCGCGGCGAATCCGCTGATACAGTCCTGGCGCAAGTCGGATGGAGCATCGCATGGCGGGCAAGTTTGAAGTCTACAAGGACAAGAAGGGCGAATTCAGATTCAGGCTCAAAGCCGGCAACGGCGAAATCATCCTGGCGAGCGAAGGCTACAAGGATCGCGCCGGAGCGCTCAACGGCGTTGAGTCGGTCAAGAAGAACTCGGACCTGCTCGCCCGATTTGAAAAGAAGACCTCGGCGTCCGGAAAATCCTATTTCGTCCTGAAGGCGGCAAACCACCAAATTATCGGCACGTCCGAGCAATATGACAGCGACGACGCTTGCGACAACGGAATCAAAAGCGTCCTGGCGACCGCCAAGCTTGCGGCTCTGGACGATCAGACGGCCTAGCGTTATTGCCAGTGCGCCCATTGCGGCCCGCCATCTTTTGCACGGCCGCCCTCACGCGGCCTGCCGCCTTCCTGCACGGTCTGGCGCGGCGGCTCAGCGAATTGTTGGCGCCGGCGCTTTTGGCGGCGGAGCCGTCCGTCGCCTATAGGACGTTCGCGGGCGGTCTGCTCGCCGCGAGCCTGATTGCGAAGCTGGCGCTCATTTTGAGCGGCGCAATCGGCATCACCAATTCGGACGGCGCAAGCCGGCTATTCATCGCCATGGATCGTTTTGGCGATCCTGATTATTTCGGGTCGTTGTCGACCTGGGCGGCGCTGCCGCTTCCCATCCCGCAGATCTATTACTCGATTTTGTACGGGCTGGACCTTTCGACTGGCGGCGTCTTGCCAGTGACAAAAACAGTCTTGGCGCACAACGCCGCGGCGTTTACGGGCGCAATCGCATGTCTTGCGAGCGTCGTGCGCCGCTGCGCAGGACAGCTCGCCGCCGCATGTTTCATTCTGCTTGGAGTCTCCGCCTTTTCGCCCAATTTTGTGAGCCTGACTGCGGCAGTCGAGCCGATTTCGATTCTTCTGTTTTCGCTGAGCGCTCTGTTTTTCATCAAGGCGCTGTCGGACGCCAGACCGCTAAGGTGCGCGTTGATCGGCGCCGGCGCATTTTCGGCGGCTACAGCGTTTCGATTTGAAATCATCGTCTTGGCGCCGGTTTTCGCGTGCCTGCTCTACAAGCGCCTTGGTTTCCGGCGATCAGCGGCCGTCGTCCTTGCCGCTTCGAGCTACGCAATTGTGCAATTTGCGGTCCAGTCCTTCGTCGACGGCGCGGCGCCCTACAGCGAAATCCGGCGCTATTATCCGAGCATCAGGCTGTTGACGCTCAGTGAATTCCTCAAGTCATCGCTGTTCACCAGCGGCATGGCGTTGACCTGGGGCGCGGCGATATCAGCGTTCGCCCTCTTCGCAAGCGCCTATTCGCTTGCGACAAAAAGTGTCAGACTCCTGGGAATTCTCGCGCTTGTCTGTGTCGGCTTCGTCGTTCTTGCAGCGATGAGCGGGCGCATTGTCGCGGGACAGCCTCGTTACGCAACGCTCGCGATGTGCCTTCTCGCGATGCCGGCGGCGGCGACGGCCGCGGAATTATTCAAGGGCGCCGTCAATCGATTGAACACGCTTCGCGGCGGACATGGCGACACGCAATTGCGCCGCGCGGCGGTCTCTCTCTTCGTCGGCGCAGCGACCGTGCTCGCTGTCATCCAGATGGAAAGGGGTTTCGCCCGGCGAGCCGCAAGCCCGCCGGCGTTCGCCCGCGAGATCGCCGACGCGCTGCTCGCTCGGGTTGCTGCGGGCGATGCTGTCTTTCTCGATTACGGCGACGGCTTTGATTATGCGATCGCCATTCGCGCGATGGCGAAGTCTCAGGCCCCTACGTATACATACTTAAGCCGCTGTTGCGTTTCCGGCGACGCTGCCCGCGCGCTTGGCAAGGACGAGGCGATCAGACTGACCGCGGACAAGACAGTGATCGCACCCGGCTTGTCCCTCAATGACAAATTTCTGGCGCATCAAATTTGGGCCCATGGGTTTATCGAGCGGCATCACCCGCGGTATTTCTTGATCCAGCGCACGAAGCTTCTTCGTGAAGCCGCAAGAAAACGCGGCGCGCCGGCGGAGCTCGCGAGCACGATCTTGCCCTTTGCCGTCCGGTCTGACGGCGACCTTGTCGTCGAGTTGCGCTATGCCGCGGTCCGCCTTCGTTTGTCGCCGATCGCGCAGAGCAGCCGCTTCGTTCTTTACGAAGCGCATTACTGACCGTCCCGGTCAGTCGGCCGCGATCACTCCGGCGCCGCGGCCTGCGCCGATGCGGTGACGAGGTCGCCATCTTCGCCGATTTCGAATCCAGCGACCTTCTTGATGTCTTCAAGGACCTCTTCGCACCCGGTTTTGATGGTCGCGAGATCGTCGATCAGGAACTGGACGACGTCGCCGCCCTTCTCAACCCGTCGGACCATCACATCGACGCTCGATGCGGCGTCTTTCAGAAAGAATCCGCCGGCCATGACGCGCCAGCGAAACGTATCCTGCGTCCAGGCGAATTTCACGTTTGCCGTTCCCGCCGACGAGCCGTCCGCCTTTTTGGCTTTCAAGGTGACCTTGAACACTTCGCCTTCGCGGCCGCCCGTCGGGTAAACTGACATCATCACCGCGCAAACCGGCTCCTTGAATTTCACTTCGAGCGGCCGGCGCCAATCATCGCGATAATAGGCGGCGAAGGAGCCTGACGGCGGGCGGACATAAGTGCAAAGGCTGTCATATTGAAAATAGCGCTGGTCGTCGCAGATCTGCCATTCGAGGCCCTTGCTGAAGCTGACGCCGGCGGAGGGAGCATATTGATTGCGAATGGCGCGGCGATGGGCGCCCGGCGGCGGCTCGAACGTCAGCACGTCGAAGCGAGGGTCGAGTTTGACGTCCGTCGCGCCGATGCTGGCGACGGCGCGCGTCTTCGTCGCCGGATTGGAGTCCCCGTCAGGGTCCGGTCCAATGCCGTTTTCATGCTGCTGTGCGTTTACGGCTGTCGCCGCCAACCCGAACGCCGCCAGCGCCATTGCGCGTCTTAACATCGTCATTCCCCGCATCGAACGCCCCCGACCCACCTTGGTTAATCTAGCCGCACCGGCCGCCGACGGCAAATCGCCGAAATCGTCCGAAATTCAGCAGCTTGCCGACGGTCGGCCTAATCGAGGCGGTCCGGCCGCGCAAACTCGTCCCACATTTTGAGCATCGGCGTCGGCCTCGCATAGTGGCCGTCGATCCATGGCGAATTCGGCTTGATTTCGCCGATGCTCTCATAATTCGCGATGATCGCGCCGGGAAATTCGTCGATCAGTCGGCGGTTTAGGGCGCGCGCGACGTCCGCGCCGTCATCGCCCCAATGATAGGCCTCCCACCAGGCGAGAAACGCTTTCGATTGCGTCAGTTGCTTGGGCGGAAGGAGATGGCTGCCGCCTTCATAGGCGCCGAGGAAACGGCTGCCGGATTTCTCGGCGATCTTGCGATGCTCCGCCCACTGAGCGGCGATCCACGGGACGGTGAGCTTTGCGCCGGCGGGTCCGCTCTTAAGATGCGCTGAAAGCCGCGCCTCAAGCGCGCCTTGATCCTCATCGATCGCGGCGAGCCATTTCGGCGCATAAGCCGCCGGATCGTCGGATCCGAACAGCGCGGCGCCGATCGCGTTGAAGTTCCCGTAATAATTGGTCACCGCGACGCCGGTTTTCGGCAGATAGGATTTCGGATCGGCGCCCTGCGCGCGCAGATAATCGGCGAGGCCGTCAAGCGCCTGTTTGGTGCGCCATGGATTTGCGGTGTGGCTGCCGACGACATAGACGATGTTCGGCCTCACTTTGCGGGAGGCGAATTCCATTTCAAGCGCGAGCATGAAACGCGCGGTGAGCGCGCCATAGCCGTGACCAATTTTCCAGTCAGGATCGAGGCCGCGCGCAATGCCGATCGCGTAATTGCTTGAGACGGCGAAACCGCCGGCGAGATTCCAGATTTCATTGCCCATCTCGACATAAAGCGGGCGCGACAACGGATAGCCGGAGGCGAGATAGCGATCGGCGAATTCCTTCGCGAACACCTGCCATTCCGGGCTCGCGAGCGTTTTCTTGGCCTGCGCCGCCGTCGTCGCCTTGAAGCGTTCGAAATCGAGGCGGCTCGGCTTGTCTTCGCGCCGGAGCGAGGGATCGGCGGCGCTGACGCCGGCGCCGATCTGGGGCGGGATCGTCAGCCAGATCGCGACATCCGCCTTGACGCCGAGATTGAACAGGATTTCGTAAGGCGCGCTGAAAAACGGCGGCTCCGGCCATGAAATCGTCGCGCGCTGTCCCCACGGCTCCTCCATCGTCGCAATCTGATCGAAGCGGCGAACCTGGCTGTTGTTCGTCGACTGAATATCCATGGTGCGCACGACGTCATATCGTTTGACATAGTCGATGAACGCCGGATTCCAGATCTCGCCGCGCTCGAGAAGCGGCGCATATTTGCTGCGATAGAGCCGAATGCCGCCAAATCCGTCGCCGATCGACGAAAACCGCAGCCCGCCTTCAGACACCTGAAACGGCTTTAGCGAATAGGCGACGCTATTGTCGCGCCGCTGCGCCGCCGCTTTTTCCTCCCACCGGTGCATCATGCCGCGCGCCTCCCCCTTCCAGTCGAGGACATAGGTGTCGGCGTAATAGTCGCGGAATTTCTGCGCGCCCGGAAAGAAGACGCCGGCGGCCGCGAAATTTGTCGAGCGGCTCTTTTCGGTCGGCATAAAGGTCCGCGGGTCGAGATAGCCGGCCGTCACCGTCTCGGCGCCTTCAAGGCGCGCGTGCGATTTCGTTTCGAACTTCCATTCGGCGGCGCGCGTCTGCGCCAGATTGATGAACGGCTCTTCGAGATTGAAGGGCGCTGAAAAGCCGAGCCCGAGGAGGAGCTGGTGCGTGCGCGCCGGCGCTTTTTTTTCCGCCGCGTCGCCGGCAAGTGAGGCCGACGCCAAAGTCAGCGCCGTCGCCAGCGCCAGAACGCGCAATGTTGAACTTGCCGCCAATCAAGCCTCCTCAAATCGTCCGGCCATCTGGCGCGGAATCCGTGTCAGAAATAGGGTGCGCCGACTCACCGGCCCATTGGAACCATACGCTGGCGCCCCTTTAATTCTGCTCAAGGTGAGCATATATAGCCCGCCGCGCCCGCGCCGCCTACAGGCCGTTGGGGGCGACGCCCGTACGCGCGGGGCCAAACGCGCGCCGCCTCTCGGGATTTGAAAGGAGAGGGCAATGTTCTTGACCATGATGAAGGCGAAGATCCATCGCGCCCGGCTGACGATGACCGACCTTCATTATGAGGGGTCGATCGCCATCGACGAGGATATTCTCGAAATGGCGAATATCCTTCCTCATGAGCAAGTCGCCGTCTGGAATGTCACGAATGGTGCGCGCCTCGTCACCTATGCGCTCGCGGCCAAGCGCGGTTCGCGCGAGTTTATGCTGAACGGCGCCGCCGCCCGACACGCCGCCGTCGGCGACATCGTCATCATCGCCGCATTCGCCCAGATGACGCCGGATGAGGCGAAATCCTTCAAACCGACCGTCGTCCTGATGGGCGAGGGCAACTCCATCGATCGCCGAATCTGATCGGTTCGCCCCGGCGCTTCGCCGACCGGCTTGACCGCCAGGCGCGCATCGGCCCTGACTGGGCGAAATCGCCAGGAGCTGTTTTGATGATGACGTTCCGTTTGTTCGCCGCGATTTTCTTCGCGGCCCTCGCTGCATGCGCATCGACCCCCGAGCTGGCGGCGACTCCAACGGAACGGATTCGCGCGGACGTCGCCTATCTCGCCGACGATGCGCGCATGGGCCGGGAGCCGGGTACGGCGGGCTATGATGATGCGGCCGATTATGTCGCGGGGCGCATGAAAGCCGTCGGCTTGAAGCCGGCGACGAAATCGGGCTGGCGCCAGCAAGTGCCGATGCGATCGTCGCAGCGCGATCTCGACGCAGCGCGTTTCTCGGTGAGCGCGGGGTCTTCACAGACCGATTTTCTTCATCTTGATGACTTCATTGTCGGGCGATCTTATGCGGAGCCCGCATTCAGCGTGACGGCGCCGCTTGTCTATGTCGGTTACGGCGTCAGCGCGCCCGCGGATGGGTATGACGATTATGCGGGACTTGATGTCGCCGGTAAGATCATTGTCGCCTTTGGCGGAGCGCCGCCCGCGTTCAACACCGAAAAGCGGGCCTATTACAGCGACCGCGACGTCAAGCTAAATACCGCTGAATCTCGCGGCGCCGTCGGTTTCGTCACGCTGATGACGAAGGAAGACGCAGAGCATGACGATTGGAAAACCGGCCTCAGATACGTCAAATCGCTCGGCATGGCGGCGATCGGCCCGGACGGTGCGCCGATGATGGCAGCGCCGAAAATCACGGCGAGCGCGTCGCTCAGCGTCGCCGGCGCGACCAAGCTGTTCGCCGGCGAGCGAGTGGAATTCGCCGCGCTGCAGGCCGGAGAAGCGCAAGGCAAGGGCGCGCCAAAGGGCTTTGCTCTCGCGAAATCCGCGACGCTGTCAGGCGCCTCAATTCTCGGCGACGTGAAAAGCGCCAATATCATCGGCGTCATCGAGGGCGCCGATCCAGCGCTCCGGGACGAAGTCATCCTGCTTTCAGCGCATCTTGATCATATCGGTCTGTCGAAATCCGCCAAGCCCGGCGAGGACGCGATCAACAATGGCGCGCTCGACAATGCGGGCGGCGTCGCCGTGCTGATCGAGGCGGCGAACGCTTTCGCGCGTTCGGGCGAGCGCCCGAAGCGGACGATCGCCTTTGTCGCGCTGACAGCCGAGGAAAAAGGCCTCATCGGCTCGGACTATCTCGCGCGATATCCCGCGTTCGGCGGCAAACGCATCGCCGCAAACGTCAATCTCGACATGCCGATCGCACTTTATCCGTTCACGGATGTCGTCGCCTTCGGCGCTGAGCGTTCGTCGATCGGTCCGATCGTCGCCGAGGCGGCGAAATCCATGGGGCTCGCGCTTTCGCCGGACCCGTTGCCGGAAGAAAATCTCTTCGTCCGGTCCGACCATTACAGCTTCGTGCAGCAGGGCGCGCCGAGCGTCTTTCTCGTGCCGGGTTTCGCCAATGGCGGCGAGGCGGCCTTCGCGTCATTCCTGAAGGACCATTATCACAAGCCTTCGGACGATCTTGCGCTGCCGATCGATTACGACGCGCTGGCGCGATTTACGGAATTGAATTTCCGCGTGGCGCGCGCGCTCGCCAACGCGCCGCAGTCGCCGGCCTGGGTCGAGGGCGACTTCTTCGGCGAGATGTTTTCGAAATAGCGGCTCGCGCCGCGCCGCCTATCGCTTGGTGAGCGGGACGTAAGGCCGCTTGGCGGCGCCGGTGTAGATCTGGCGCGGGCGGCCGATCTTCTGGCTGTCGTCCTCGACCATTTCCTGCCATTGCGCGATCCAGCCGACGGTGCGCGCGAGCGCGAACAACACGGTGAACATCGCGGTTGGAAAGCCGAGCGCCTTCAGCGTGATCCCCGAATAAAAGTCGATGTTCGGGTAGAGCTTCTTTTCGATGAAATAAGAATCTGAAAGCGCGATGCGCTCCAATTCCTTCGCGACCTGGAACAAGGGATCGTCCTTGATGCCGAGCGCGGCGAGAACGTCGTTGCAGGCCTTCTGCATGACCTTCGCGCGCGGATCGTAATTCTTGTAGACGCGATGCCCGAAACCCATCAGGCGGAACGGGTCGTCCTTGTCCTTGGCGCGCGCGATGTAATGCGGAATGCGGTCCGGGGTCGCGATTTCCTCCAGCATGTTCAGCGCGGCCTCATTGGCGCCGCCATGCGCCGGCCCCCAGAGCGAGGCGATGCCGGCCGCGATGCAGGCGAAGGGATTGGCGCCGGACGATCCCGCGAGGCGCACCGTCGACGTCGACGCGTTCTGTTCGTGATCCATATGCAGGATGAAGATCTTGTCGAGCGCATCGACGAGGACCGGATTGACGCGATACTCCTCCGCCGGCACCGCAAAACACATGCGCATGAAATTCTCAGTGTAGCCGAGATCGTTGCGCGGGAAGACGAAAGGCTGGCCGATTGAATATTTGTACGCCATCGCGGCGATCGTCGGCATCTTGGCGATGAGGCGATGGCTGGCGACGCGCCGCTGGATCGGGTCGTTGATATCGGTCGAGTCGTGATAGAAGGCCGACAGCGCGCCGACGACGCCGACCATGGTCGCCATCGGATGCGCGTCGCGCCGGAATCCGTTGTAGAAGCTCTTCAGCTGCTCATGCACCATGGTGTGAAGCGTGATGGTGCGATTAAACGATTTCGACTGTTCCGCATTCGGAAGGTCGCCGTGCAGCAGGAGATAGGCGACTTCGAGGAAGTTCGATTTCTCCGCGAGCTGTTCGATCGGAACGCCGCGATAGAGGAGAATTCCCTCCTCGCCGTCGATGAAGGTGATCTGGCTCTCGCAGCTCGCCGTCGACGTGAAGCCGGGATCGAACGTAAAGAGATCCGTCTCGGTATAGAATTTCCGGAAATCAACGACGCGCGGCCCATGCGTTCCCGCGAACACGGGGAGGTCGATCGTCTTGCCGTCATAGGCGAGGGTCATCTTGCCTGCCGGTTTCAATTTGCTGTCCATGACGGTCTTCCCTTTGTGCGTTGCGGCAGAAAATGCTGCACTGCGATCATATAAGGAAACGTTCGAGTTTCCATAGCGGCAGCTGCAATCTACAGTTGCGATATTGAGGGCGGCTTAACGGCGCAACTCCCTGATTTTAATGAGAAAGCAAATCCGAAATCCGGCCAAGCGATTCGGTTTTCCCCAGCGCGTGGAGGACTTCGCCTAGCGACGGCGCGGCATGACCCGCGGTGAGAACGGCTCTCAAGGGTTGCCCGATCAGGCCGAAGCCGATTGTTTTGCGGTCTGCGAAAACCTTCAGCGCGGCTTCGAGCGCGGGGGCGCTCGACCAGTCGGCGCCGGAAAGCATGTCGGCGACGTTCTTCACAATATCTCTGGCGCCTTCCTTCTCGAGCGGTTTGCCGGTCTTGCCGGAAAGATCGAGCGGCCTTGCGAGGAACAGGAAGCGCGCGGCGTCGACGGCGGCGGCCAATGTCGCCGACCGCTCTTTGAGGAACGGCGCCGCGCGGCGCAGTCTTTCGCGTCTTTCGCCGTCAAGGCTGACGCCCGCGCGTTCGAAAAACGGCGCCGCCTTGCTGGCGAATGCGTCGTCGCTGAGCGCCTTGATGTAATGCGCGTTGGTGAACTCAAGCTTGGCGAGGTCGAGACGCGAGGGCGCCCGGTTGATGCCGGTGATGTCGAACCATTGGAGCGCCTTGTCCTGCGGAATGATCTCATCGTCGCCATGCGACCAGCCAAGGCGCAGCAGATAGTTTGCAAGCCCCTCGGGCAGGAACCCCTGATCGCGATAGGCGTCGACGCCGAGCGCGCCGTGACGCTTGGATAGCTTCGCGCCGTCCGGCCCATGTATGAGCGGCACATGCGAGAAAGAGGGAACGCCCCAGCCGAGCGCTGCATAAATTTGCTGCTGGCGCGCGGCGTTGTTCAAATGGTCGTCGCCGCGGATGACATGGGTGACGCCCATATCGTGATCGTCGACGACGACGGCGAGATTGTAGGTCGGGGCGCCGTCGCTTCTGAGAATGATGAGATCGTCAAGCGCGCTGTTGGGAAACCTGACCTCGCCCTGCACGACGTCGTGGACGATCGTTTCGCCGTCGCGCGGCGCGCGAAAGCGGATCGTGTAGGGGCGGTCCGCCGGCGCCGCCGCTGGGGCCGCTTCGCGCCAGGGGCTTTCAAATCGCGTTTTCGTTTCGATGGCGCGAAGGCGCGCCGTCTCGATTTCTTCCGTCGTCATGTAGCAGCGATAGGCCGCGCCCAGCGCCAGAAGCTCATGCGCGACCTCGGCGTGCCGCTCCCGCCGGGCGTATTGCGAGACCGGCTCGCCGTCCCAGTCTAGGCCGAGCCATGAAAGACCGTCGATGATCGCGTCGACGGCGGCTTCATTGTGACGGGCGCGATCGGTGTCTTCGATTCGAAGGAGGAATTTGCCGCCGCGGCCGCGCGCATAGAGCCAGCTGAACAGCGCGGTGCGCGCGCCGCCGATATGAAGATAGCCGGTCGGCGAGGGCGCAAATCGTGTGACGACGGCAGAGGGCATGGTTGCAGCGATCGGGTCTTTGAGGTTTGCTTCGGGCGGGACAGCCAAGGCGGCTCGCCCTTAGCACAGCCGGCGCCCGGGGGGATATGGTCGACGTCGCCGAAGCGCTGAAGCCGATCGGTGCGCGGGTCCCCCGCTCTGTCGGCGATCTCCTCAACCGGCGGCGGGAATGGCGCCTGCTCCTTCTGGATTGGCTCGCCGCCGAACAGATCCGCATCGGTCTTTGGGCGCCGGTCATGCTCGGCGCCGGCGCCGCGGTCTTTTTGTCGCTGAAGACCGAGCCGCCGTCCTGGGGCGCGCCGCTGGCGCTTGCGCTGGCGATCACAGCGTCCTTCGCCTTCGAGAAGGCAAGAACGCTGTTGATGGCGTTCGCTCTATTCGCCGCCGGACTTGCAGCGGCGGACTGGCGTGCGGCGATGGTCGATGCGCCGGCGCTCGCGCGTCACTTGAAGTTCGCGTCGGTCGAAGGGCGCCTTCTGTCGATCGACGAAGCGCCAAAACAGCGCAGGCTGATCATCGAAACGCACTCGATTGAGGGCGTTTCCAAGGAGGCGACGCCGGCGCGCGTGCGCGTCTCCTGGCGCGGCAAGGAGTTCGACGCAAAGCCCGGCGATCTCGTCGCCGTTCGCGCCAGTCTCTCGCCGCCGCCAGGCCCGGCGGCGCCCGGCGGTTTCGACTTTGCCCGCCAGCTCTATTTCCAGCGAATTGGCGCGGTCGGTTTTGCCGTCTCGCCGCCGATCGTTCAGCCGGAAGAGCGAAGGCCGCTATTCGCCGATGCGCGCACAGCGATTGAGAATATCCGCGTGGGGCTGTCGCGCCGGATCACCAGCGCGGCGAAAGGCGACAGCGGCGCGATTGTCGCCGCCGTCGTCACCGGCAAGCGCGAAGCGATCAGCGAGGAGGCGGAGGCCGCCTTCCGGGATTCGGGACTTGCGCATTTATTGTCGATTTCCGGCCTGCATATGGGGCTTGCGACCGGCCTCATTTTTTTCGCGGCGCGCGCGGGGCTCGCGCTTGTCGAACCGGTCGCGCTGACGCGGCCGATCAAGAAATGGGCCGCGGCGGCGGCGCTGCTTTCCGGATTTCTCTACCTGCTGATTTCCGGCGGCGCCTGGCCGGCGCAGCGCGCCTTCATCATGACCTCGATTTTCTTCATCGCCGTCATCGCCGACCGTCGCGCATTGTCGCTTCGCAATGTCGCGATCGCCGCATTCGTCATCATCCTGATGACGCCGGAGGCCGTGCTGCACCCAGGATTTCAGATGTCGTTCGCGGCGGTGACAGCGCTCATCGCCTGGTACGAATGGTCGTCCGGGCGCGCCGATCCGGCGCGCAGTTTCGCCTGGCATGCGCGCCTTCGGCGCTATGTCGTCGGCGTCGGCGTCACCGACACGATCGCGTCGGCGGCGACCGCGCCCTATGCGCTCTACCACTTCAATCGGACCGCGAATTTCGGACTGGCCGCCAACATCGTCTCGATCCCGCTGATGGGGTTCTGGGTGATGCCGGCGGCGATCGTCGCCATGCTGCTTATGCCGTTCGGCGCCGACGCCCCGCTCTGGCGCCTCGCCGCGAGGGGCGTCGACATCATGCTGGCGCTCGGGACCTGGACGATGAACCTCAAAGGCGCCGTCACCGTCTTTCCGCAATGGCCGGCTTCGGCGATCCTTGTGCTGACGATCGGCGGGCTCTGGCTCTGTCTGATGTCAAAGCCGTGGCGGCTCGCCGGTTTTCTCAGCCTCCCGCTCGCGGCGGCGCTGATCGCCGCCAAACCGCATCCAGTCGTCTATTTCAGCGAAGAGGGAGACAATGTCGGCGTTCTTGATTTGCGGGGCGAGACGCGCGCGCTCGCCTTGTTCGATCGCCGCAAGGGAAAATTCGACGCGCGCGCCTGGATGGAGGAAGCAGGCATCGACATTGAGCGGGCGAAGGCGCTCCCGCTCTCCGACATCGCCGCCTGCGACGCGGCGGGATGCGTGACGACGATCCGCGGCGCAACGATTGCGGTCTCTGGCGACCGTCAGGGTCTGGACGACGATTGCGCGCGCGCAAGCCTTGTCCTTGCGACCTATCCGGTCGATCGGGCCGAGCGCGATCTTTGCGCGGCCGCCCTCATCAATCGCCGAGACGCCTGGGAAAACGGCGCGCACGCTGTCTATGTCGAGGATGGCGAAATCCGCATCGAGACCGTCGCCGAAAGGCGCGGGAAGAGGCGCTGGACCGGCGATTGACGGCTCAATATTTCCGCATCAGCCCGACAAGCCGGCCCTGAATCGACACGCGGTCGGCGCCGTAGATGCGCGTTTCAAAAGCGGGGTTCGCCGCTTCGAGCGCGATTGAGGCGCCTTTCTTCCGGAGGCGCTTCAAGGTCGCTTCTTCATGATCGACAAGCGCGACGACGATTTCGCCGTTCGTCGCATCGTCCGTGCGCTGAATGATCGCGTAATCGCCGTCATGGATTCCAGCGTCGATCATCGACTCGCCGGCGACTTCGAGGACGAAATGCTCGCCGCTTCGCAGCAAAGCCTCGGGCGCCGCGACGCGGTCGACCTCATGCTGGATCGCCTCGATCGGCGTGCCGGCGGCGATCCGGCCGAGAATGGGGAGATCGTTCGTCGTCGAGCCGGCGAGCGAAGGTCGCGTCGCTCTGGCGCGCCCGCGTCCGGCGAAATTCGCGGTGACGACGGACGGCGAGAATTTCGTCGCCTTGGTCTTCGCGGTCGCCGCTTCATCCGGAAGGCGAATGACTTCGAGCGCTCTCGCGCGATTGGGAAGCCGCTTCAGGAACCCGCGTTCTTCAAGCGCGGTGATCAGTCGGTGAATGCCCGACTTCGATTTCAGATCGAGCGCCTCCTTCATCTCGTCGAATGAGGGCGAGACGCCGCTCGACATGATCCGGTCGTTGATGAAAAGCAGCAACTCGCGCTGTTTCCTGGTGAGCATCGGTCGCCCTCCGTCCGTCAATTAAGGGGTTCGCCCGCCCGGCACGCGTCCTTGCGCGCCCGAAACGACGAGAGAACAAACCATCAACGTTCTAGGGATGTTCTCTTTTGCCGTCAAGCGCGCTCTTCGGCGTATCCCCCTGATTCGGAATGGCTATCAGCAATTTTCCACCGGCCGCAGCAAATTGCGGGTCGCGGCGGCGATATCAGCTGAGCGCATCAGGCTTTCGCCGACCAGGAAGGCGCCCGCGCCCGATCGCGAAAGGCGCAACAGATCCTTATGGGAATTAATCCCGCTTTCGCTGACGAGAAGGCGATCCTTCGGCAGGCGCGTCGCCAGCCGTTCCGTTGTCGAAAGATCGGTGACAAAGGTTTTGAGATTGCGATTGTTGACGCCGACCATGCCAGCGCCAAGCGCGATCGCACGATCGAGTTCTTCCTCGTCATGCGTCTCGACAAGCGCGTCGAGGTCGAATGCTCGGGCCGCCTCCCACAATTCCCGCGCGAGCGCGTCGGACAAATTCGCCATGATGAGAAGGATGCAGTCGGCGCCGAGCGCGCGCGCTTCAGCGACCTGATAGGGGTCGATCATGAAATCCTTGCGGATGATCGGGAGCGACACCGCCGCGCGCGCCGCCTTGAGATGGTCGGGCGAGCCCTGAAAACTTGGGCCGTCGGTCAGAACGGAAAGGCACGCCGCGCCGCCCTCGGCATAGGCGCGCGCATGCGCGGGCGGGTCGAAATCGGCGCGGATGACGCCTTTTGAGGGGCTCGCTTTCTTGATTTCGGCGATCAGAGCGAACCCGTTCGCGCCGGCGCGGCGGAGCGCTTTTTCAAAGCCGCGCGGGCGCGGCGTCTCGCGCGCGAGCGCCTCGAGCGCGCGCAGCGGCGTTCGCGACTTTGCGGCGGCGACTTCGTCGCGCTTATACGCGATGATCTTGTCGAGGATGGTCATCGCCGATCTTCATTCGTGAGCGCGACGAGGTTTTCAAGCGCCGATCTCGCGCGGCCGTCGTCGATTGACGCCGCCGCCTGCCGCGCGCCCTCAATCAGGGAGGGCGCCTTGTCCGCCACAATGAGCGATGCGGCGGCGTTGAGGAGAACGATATCGCGATAGGGGCTCCGCGCGCCGTCGAGCAGGCGTCGCATCGCCGCGGCGTTGTGCGCGGGGTCGCCGCCCTTGAGATCCGCGGCGGCGGCGCGGGCAAGGCCGGCGTCTTCCGGCGAGATCGAAAAATTGCGGACGGCGCCGCGATGCGTTTCGCTGACGAAAGAGGGTCCTGTGGTCGTCAACTCGTCAAGACCGTCGGATCCCGCGACAACCCAGGCGCGCTCAGAGCCGAGCCTTCCGAGCGCTTCGGCGAGCGGCGCGGTCAGCCGGGCGTCGTAAACGCCCATCAACTGCCGCCGCGCAAGCGCGGGGTTGGCGAGCGGTCCCAGCACATTGAAGAGGGTGCGGACGCCAAGCTTTTTCCGGACCGCGGCGACATGCGCGACGGCGCGATGATGATAGGCGGCGAACATGAAGCCGATCTTCGCCTCGCGGATGCAGCGCTCGATCGTCGCCGGGCTCGCCTCGATATTGACGCCGAGCGCCGTCAGCACGTCCGATGAGCCCGACCGCGAACTCGCCGCGCGGTTTCCGTGCTTGGCGACCGGGACGCCGCAGCCGGCGACGACGAAAGCGACCGCCGTTGAAATGTTCAGCGTTTCAGCGCCGTCGCCGCCGGTGCCGCAAGTGTCGATCGCGTCGGCGGGCGCGTTGACGCGAAGCGCTTTCCCGCGCATCGCTTCGGCGGCGGCGACAATTTCGTCAACCGTTTCGCCGCGCGCCTTCACCGCCAGAAGGAACGCGGCGATGTCGGCCTCCGCAACCATGTTTTCGAGGAGGAGGTCCATCGCCTGGCGCATTTCGGCGCGATCGAGCGGCAAGCCCGCCTCGGCCTTGGCGAGCAGCGGGACGAAACCCGTCATGCGCGCGCGCTCTTCGCCATCGCAAGGAAATTGCGGATGATCGCCGCGCCATGCTCGGAGGCGATGCTCTCGGGGTGAAATTGCACGCCGGCGATCGGCGCCGACGCGTGTTCAAGCGCCATGATCTCGCCGTCATCCGCGGACGAGGCGACGATTTTCAGCGAATTCGGCAGGCTTTTGCGTTCGGCGACGAGCGAGTGGTATCGCGTCGCCGCGAAGGGGCTCGGCAGCCCGGCGAAGAGACCGGCCTTCTCATGCTGGATCGCACTCGTCTTGCCGTGCATCTGCCGGCTGGCGCGGACGACGCGCCCGCCCATCGCTTCGGCGATCGCCTGCAGGCCGAGGCACACGCCGAAAACGGCGATGTTCCGCTCCGCCGCGAGGCGAATGATGTCGACGCAGACGCCCGCATCCTTCGGCTCGCCAGGGCCCGGCGACAGAACGATGGCTGACGCGCCGCTGTCGACCGCCGCCTCGGCGCTCAAGGCGTCGTTGCGGACGACGTCCACTCCTTCGCCAAGCCCGCCGATCAGATGGACGAGGTTCCAGGTGAAACTGTCATAATTGTCGATCAGGAGAATCATTGCAGGCAGGATGCGTCAGAGGCGGCGCGCCGCACAATAGCCGGGCGCGCCTTAAGGCGGCCTGAACGGCCGGCCGCCGGGGAGAGCGTTTGTTGGATGACGCGGTGCGTCAGGCGTTAATGGCGTCGCGGCCGCCGCCGCGGCGGCGTTCCGCCGCATTCGAAATATTGCCGCCGCTCGACCCGATCAGTCAGGCGCTGGAGCGGCGCGCGCCAGGACTTTTCGGCGCGCTCGTCGCCGCAGCGCTCGGGACGGCGCTAGGCGTCGCCGGCGCGCTCGTTTCGGGCCGCGGCGCCGAGGCTGACGCTGCTGCGGGACATCTGGCCAGCCTTGATCTGCGCGACGCGCCGCTGACCGCTGTCGACAATGTCGACGCCGGACGCTCTCAGCTGATCGCGGAAATCCTGACGGCTGGCGAAGCGGAGCGGTTGCAGGTCGAACATGGCGGCCCGGCGACCATCAAGCCGAAACTCATCATCATCTTCGACGACATGGGCGTCGACCGCCGCGCTTTCACCGAGGTGATGAAACTGCCGGGCCCGGTCACGCTGTCATTTCTGCCATACGGGCATGGCGTGCAGTCGCAGGTCGACGCCGCCCGCGCGCGCGGCGACGACATTCTTCTGCATCTGCCGATGGAGCCGTCGGGGAACGCCGATCCCGGCCCGAAAAGCCTGCAATCCGGCATGAGCGCCGACCGTCTCTTTGAGACGCTCGACTGGAATCTCGGACAGTTCGACGGCTATGTCGGAGTCAACAATCACATGGGATCGAAATTCACCCGCAACGAGCAGGCGATGAAGCGCGTTCTCGCCTCGCTCGACCAGCGCGGGCTCATTTTCATCGATTCGCTGACGACGGGCGGCAGCGTCGTCTCGAAAGCGGGCGAGGCGGTCGGCGCCGAAGTGTTTGTGCGCGACGTCTTCCTCGACGCCGAACCCGGACGCGACATCGTGCGCCGGCAGCTTGCGCTCGCGGAGGAAATCGCCGCGAAGACGGGCTATGCGATCGTCATCTGCCACCCGCGCGCGGAAACGCTCGACATGATCGGCCCGTGGCTGACGACAGCGCTCGCGCGCGGCTATGAGCTTGCGACGGTCTCATCGCTCCGTGATCTGACGATCGCGGGCGCGGCGCTTTGAGCGACCTTTATTGAAGCTGATTACTCCGCCGCTTCCGCGCCCGGCGGGCGCTTGGCCTGGCGGCGGACCGAGGGCTTGGCGGGGCCGGCGGCGGTCCCGTCCTTTTTCTTGTCGCGCGCGCCGGGCTTGGTGACGACGATATTGCCGCTGGAGGTCGACGGCGCCTCAAGGACGCGCGGTTCGGCCGGCAGGAAGCAGGTGACGCGCGTCCCTTCGCCGGGCGCCGATTCAAGCCGCACCCAGCCGCCATGGAGGCTGACAAGGCGCTGCACCAGCGACAGGCCTAGCCCCGCGCCCGCCGACGGGCCGCTTGATTCGAACGGATCGAACACGCGCGCCTGATCGTCCGGCGAGACGCCGCGGCCGGAATCGGCGACATAGATACGGACGAGGCCCGGCGCGCGGTCGGCGCCGATCGTCACGGCGCCGCCGGCGCCCGTATAGGCGAAGGCGTTCGACAAAAGGTTGAACAGGATCTGCTTCAGCCGCCGCGGATCGGCCTTGATGATCCCGATGTCCTTGTCGCACTCGACCGCGAGCGTGACTTGCGTGTCTTCGGCCTTCAGCGCGGAATAGGTGGCGGCGTTGGTCAAGAGATCGCGGATGTCGACGTCGACCGCCTCGATCGTCATCTTGCCGGCGTCGATCGCCGCGAGATCGATGATGTCGGTGATGAGATCGCGCAGGAGATAGGACGCGGTGAGGATCGAGGCGACGTAGTCCTTCTGCCGGTCATTCAGAACGCCGAACATCTGCCCGTCGATCATCTCGGTGAAGCCGATAATCGTGTTGAGCGGCGTGCGAAGCTGATAGGAGACGTGATCGACGAATTTCGATTTCTGGCGGTCGATGTCTTCAAGCAGGGCGTTGCGCTGCTGCAGCTCTTTCTCGCGCTCGCGGCTGTCGGTGACGTCAAGGAAATAGAGAAGCGTCGCGCCGTCGGGGAGGGGCTCGGCGCCGAGCGCGATCGTGCGGCCGTCTGAAAGCGTCAGGATCTCATCGCGGATCGGCATGCGGTCGTCCGGCGACATCGACGTCGCGCGCCGGCGGGCGAGCGCGAGCGCGTCGGCGCCGGAAGTCACGCGCTCCGTCATCGCGTTGATCGTCGGATCGACATGCGGCCGGCGCGCGAGCGCGCCTTCGTCAAGGCGCCACATGCGTTGGAACGCCGTGTTGGAGAGGCGCAGCTTCCCGTCGGCGCCGAAGACCGCGACGCCCTCCGACAGATTGTTCAAGGTCGCGCGCTGCACGTTGATCTGCGTGTTGAAGCGCGCTTCGAGCGACATTTCTTCAGTGATGTCGTCAAAGACGATGAGCGCGCCGCCGAGCGGATGGCGCGAACGCGAGACGCGCAAGGTCCGCCCGTCCGGCAGGTGCCAGACCTCGTCCGCCTCGCGGCCCGTCCGCTCGCCGCCGGGCCCCGCCATGCCTTCCGTATAAAGAGCAAGCTGGCGGCGTTTCCATCCCGCGTAGTCGGCCTGTTCGGGAAGCCGGCCCGCATGGCGCAGGCGGTCGAGAATTTCGCCATGGTTCGGGCGCTGGGCGATTTCGGCGTCTTCGAGCGCCCAGAGCTTCTGGAAAGCGGCGTTCGAGTAGACGAGATCCTGCGCCGCGCCGAACATCGCGACCGCGGTCGGAATCTGGTCGAGCGTCGCGCGGTTCGATTCAATGTGCCGCGTCAGGTCCGCGCGCGTCTTTTCAAGCTCCGTCACGTCGAAGGCGAAACCAGCGATCGCGGCGTCGCCGGCGGCGTGGACCGGCGTTTCCGTCACCTTGAAGGCGCGGCGCGCGCCCTTGACGTTGAGGAGGACGCGGCCCTCGACCGCGCGGCGTTCGGCGCTCGCGCGTTCGGCGATCTTGCGCGCGGCGGGATCAAGCTCGATCTGGTCTTTGAGGACGACCGCCGCGCTCGACGCCTCGACTGCTTCGACATAGGCGGCGTTGACCCAGGCGAGCGCCAGATCGGCCGTCCGCCGCCAGGCGGGCGCCGGCGCGCGTTCAAGCTGCGCGAGCGCGCCGTGAAGATCGGCGGTCTTCTCGCGCACCTTGCCCATGATGCCGGTGTCTTCCGCCATGCGGACGGCGGGATCGGTCAGCCACAGCGCGACCTGGCCGCCGGCGACCCTTCCGTCGGCCTCGATCGCGCGGCCTTCATTCGTCATGACCGAGCCGGAAAACGCGATGCCGTGCTGGCGCAGCTCGCGCACCTTGTCCTTCAGCTTGCGGAAATCCTCGGGCGGCCCGTCATCTTCCAGCGGCAGATCGCCGAGCGTGTTCAAGAGGCGCGTCACCGGCGTCGCCGCCCGATCGTCGAGATCCTTCGCGAACGACATCAGCGAGGCGAGCGCGGCCGGCCCGCCGAGAATCTTCGGCGCGCCCCAGCCCTGCTCGATCGAATCATAATCATCCTCCCAGACGAGGACGAGGCCCGGATGCGCCGATAGAACCGCATCGGATTTTTCAAGCTGCGCCTCCATCTCGGCGAGCTTTTTCGTCCAGACGACGGAGGCGTTGCGCGAGGCGGCGGAGACGCGCAGCGCCCAGGCGATCGCCGCCACCGCGAGCGCGCCGACGGCGACAACGCCGAGGACGACCGGATCAAGCATCGGCGCCGCGGCGGCGGGGATGGCGGGCGCCTGCGCCAAGGCCGGCAGGGGAAGGAGCGCCGGCAGGGAGACAAGCGCCGACGAGAGGCCAAGCCGCCTCGCGATCGCCCGCCGGTCCGTCGCCGCAAGCCGCATTCCTAGCCCTCAAACTCCCGGCGCCGCCCGCCAAAAGACGGCCGGACGCCCACGATATCTGGTGATCCGCCGCGCCAAGACTCACAATATGTACCCTGTTCGATTCTGGAGGCTAGAGGCGCAGGCCCCCAATCGGCACGCCGGCCGCCTCAAATTTTCAACAGAATGGCGAAGAGGAGCGACCTCGGGCGCGAGAGCTACGCCCCCTTCGGCGAGCAAGGTAGGGTGCATTAAGCGCAGCGCAATGTACCGTCTGCTCTATCGGCGCAGCGCTGCGCCGGTTATTTTTGCGCGATGTCGAATTACCGACGCCTGTTCATTCCCGGCGGAACGTTTTTCTTCACGGTGAACTTGCTTGACCGGCGCGCGAGGCTGTTGACGGAGAACATTGACGCGTTGCGCGCGGCCAATGGGTTGGTTGCTCGCGACCATCCCTTCGAAACCGTCGCCACGCCGGAAGACTGGCCGCATTCGACATACCATGAGTGGAAAAAGGAATTCGGCCGGCCGATCAATGTTCCGCCCGGCGAATGGAAGCCCGTTCACCTCGGCGAGCGTTGAAGGTGCATTGCGCCTTCGGCTTAATGCACCCTACTTGCTTCTGTTTTCGGCGCTCGAGTGAATTCGGCGAGCGCAAGGAAAATAGGGCGGCTTGAACGCGGCGTCGCCCGCAGCAATGAGGCGGGCCGGCGGCGCGGCGGCGGGCTAAAGCCCGCCCCGCCGCCGCGATTTCGGCGTTCACGGGCGCCGGAAATTCCCTGACCGATCGGTCGGCGAATGCAGCCGGTGCGGGAAAAATTCGCGTCGGGGGCGAGGCGAAACGCTCTATGGTTAATGCGTAAGCGGATGAAATCGCGCGCTGCGGGAATTTGCGCGGCGGAATACATCCAAACCGGCTCTTGAAGGCGCGATCGAAATCCCCACCTCGAAGGGTGATTCCCTGCCGGGGCGGCGACGCGCCGGCGGCTCTTTGACAATCAGGACGGTCGCGGCGGTTCGGTTCCTTGAACTGTCCGTCGCACGGGCGAAGCGGCATTCATCACGCGATCCGCTTTGCAGGCGAGCAGCGCCCCGCGCCATGCGCGAGCGGCGAACGCGAAATTGCGCCCAATCGCCGACCGTTCGCGCAAGCACGCGCGGCGACAATCCGCGCATTCCGCATAATCCGCACAAAAGCGCTGGACCCCGCGCAAATGCTGGACTCAAACAGAAGCGGGCCCGTCGGATTGTCCGACGAATACGGAAAGTCCGGCGCGGGGGCGCCGGGCGAAAATACGGCGACCGGTCGTTCGCCGGGCGGCGCGCGAGAAGAATCGACCGGGCGCCGGGCGCCATCAAGGAACGGCGCCCGTCAGACCGGGGTTCCTTATCCCTTGACTTTCACGTAGCTCCCGGGCGCGTCCTCGATCGGCGCGAGATCGCCGTCGCCCGGATGGCGCGCTGGGACCTTGCCGGGCGACACCTTGTTGAGCCACGCCATCCAGTACGGCCACCACGAGCCCGGATGGCGCTTGGCGTCGGCCTTCCAGTCTTCAAGCGCGGCCGGAAGCGCTTCGTTCGTTGAGTGATGATATTTCTTCTTGTCGGGGTGATTGACGACGCCGGCGATGTGGCCGGAGCCGGCGAGCATGTAGGTGACGTCCGCCTTGTCTTTCGAGGCGAAGAGGCGCGCTGTTCTGTAGACGGAATTATGCGGCGCGATGTGGTCGGTCTCGCCCGCCTGCATGAAGATCGGAATATCGACGTCGCCGAGATCGAGACGCTCGCCGTCGATGACCATCTCGCCTTTGGCGAGGCGGTTATGCTGATAGAAGTCGCGCAGGTAAAAGAGATGGACGTTCTTCGGCATGCGCGTCGCGTCGGAGTTCCAGTAGAGGAGATCGAACTTCGCGGGGTCCTTGCCCTTCATGTAATTGTCGATGACGAACGACCAGATAAGATCGTTTGAGCGCAGCATGTTGAAGGTCGTCGCCATCGCGCGGCCTTCGAGAACGCCGCCGGCGGCGTCCATCTGTTTTTCGATGGCGCCCAGCTGGTCGTCGTCGACGAAGAGAAGGAGATCGCCGGATTCCTTGAAGTCCGCCTGCGCGGTGAAGAACGTCGCCGACCGGATGCGCCGGTCGCCGCGTTTGGCCATCAGCGCGAGCGCCGTCGACAGCATCGTGCCGCCGATGCAATAGCCGATCGCGTCGACTTCCGATTCGCCGGTCGCGAGCTTCACCGCGCTGAGCGCCTCGAAGCATCCCTGTTTGATGTAATCTTCAAACGTCTTGTGGCGAAGCTCCGTACCCGGATTGACCCAGGAGACGACAAACACCGTGCGGCCCTGTTCGACCATCCAGCGGATGAAGGAATTCGTCGGCTGCAGGTCGAGGATGTAGAATTTGTTGATCCACGGCGGGAAGATCAGCAAGGGGCGCTTCGCCGCGGTCTCGGTCGCCGGATCATACTGGATCACCTGCATGATCTCGTTCTGGTAGACGACCTTGCCCGGCGTCGTTGCGATGTTGACGCCGAGCTTGAAGTGCTCAAGGTCCGCCTGCCGGATCGACAGCGAGCCGTCGCCGCGATCGAGATCCTCGAGCAGGTTCTTCATTCCCTTCAGAATGTTTTCGCCCTTGCTCGCGATCGTCATTTCGACGACTTCGGGATTGAGCACCGGGAAATTTGTCGGCGCCAGCGCATCAAGAAATTGCTGGGTGTAGAATTCGGCCTTCTTCTTCTCGTGCTCGTCCATGCCGTCGAGTTCATGAACGGTCGTCTTCAGCCACTTGGCGTAGGTGAGGTAGGACTGTTTCACGAAGTCGAGCATCGGGTTTTCGCGCCAGGCGGGATGCTGGAAGCGCTTGTCGCCGGGTTCGGGTTCGATCGCGGGTCTTACTTCCTCGCCGGTCATCCGCCGGCTCATCGTCGCCATCAGCCGCGCGTAATCGCCCCACAAATTGAACTGACGCTGCATGACGGTGCCGGGATCGGCCGCCATCGCCGTCACCATTTCCTGATAGGCCTCGCCGACATTCAGGGGATCGGCGGATTTCGGCGTCGTCGCCATTTTCATCGCATCCGCGTTCTTGACGAAGAATTCGCGCACGACTTGTTGGCCGTGTCCGGTGACGTCGGCGATATATTCGGAAAGAGCGTCAAAATCCTCGATCAGCGGCTTGCCGTCATCCGGCGTCGCCGCTCCTTTGGCTTCGGATTCGGCCGCCGGTTTGGGCTTGTCTGCGGCCTTTTTGCGCGGGCGTTTGGCGGGTTCGCGCGGCGTCTCGGCTTGCGTCATGGGGTCGGTTCGCGGTTATGTGATGGAAGTGACCTTATAGGGCGGCGGTGTGACGGGCAAAGCTTATCTTCTGGCGCTGGCGGCGCTGGCGGCGACGGGGTGTTCGGGCGGCCTGAAGCGCTTTGCGCCGCCCGGCATCGTCAAATATGAAGAGCTTGCCAAAGACCAGCCGGTCAATCCAGCGATCGAAAAGCGCGTCGCCGAACGCGCGGAAGAAGGCGGCGGCGGGTTTCCCAACCTCTCCGAACAGCCGCTGACGACGCCCGAAGGCATCGCAAAGCCCGAGCGCGCCGCGATGGAAGAAGCGCTGCTCGCCGAACGCGACGTTCTGGACGCCGCGGTCGCGGCTGACCGGGAACTGGCGGCGGCGGAACGCGACGCGGCGCTTGAAGAAGCCCGCGACGCGCTGAGCGAGGCCGTCGCCAAGGAAGACGCTCTGGCGCGCCGCGAGCGCGGCCTTCCGCTTCGCGACGCGGAATAACAAGCGGATTGGCAATAGCGTCGCCCGAGGAATTCTATCGCATCAAGCGACTGGCGCCCGATGTTCTAGCGCCTTCGGGCGACTTCTTCCTTGAAGCGCTGATAGCCGGACTTCGCGCCGCCGTCTCCCGCCCAGGCGCGAAGGCCGAGCGTGCCGAGAAAGCCCGCGAATTGCGGGCTTGAGACGCCGTAATAGGTTTCAAGAACTGTGATGATCGCCGGATCGAAGTCATGAAGGCAGAAATAGTCGATCTCCCTGATCCGGTTTGAATAATCGTCCCATGAGGCGAACATCCGTGTGATGAATTCCGCCTGCAGCGCTTCAGACGATCCGCAGACGGACGATGTCGGAAAGCCGATTTCAAGAAGCCGGACGGGCTTGGCGCCGGGCGCGCCGGCCATCCGCGCGAAGTCCGCCTGAACGGCGCTCGGCGACTGGACTGTGAAATCGGCGTTCAACGGATAATAGGTCAAGAGCCACGCATCGGCGCCGTCGACGAGCGCGGCGTACTGCGTTCGCGCCGGCTCGTCGACGACAACGCCGAATGTCGCCTTTGCGCCGACGCAGGCGCCGGGCAACCGCGCCTTGACGCCCGGCGCGACCGCCGCGAAAAACCGGCGATACGCTTCCCACTTGGCGACATCGCCGCCAAGCAGCCCGTCGATCTCATTGCCGATCGCGAAGCAATCAATCGTCACGTCCGGCAATTGGTCGAGCACGAACGCCGCCAGCGCCTCAAATCGCGAGATGACGCCAGGATCGTCATAGGGCAGAGCAAGAAGGTCGGCGGGTCGGCGGTCATTGTTGGTGTCGATCCCGACAAGAGAAACCGAAAGGCGGAAATTTCGCGTTCGATAGAATTCGTTCGCGATCTGCGGAAAATTTGGCGACGGGGCGTAGACGCCAGGCGAGACCTCAATGTCATCCCAGTAAAGACTGAGCGACACGATCTCCCCGCCAAGATCTTCAACCCTGTCCGCGACAATGTTGAAGTCATCATCTTCCCGTTCGGTCGGATGAACGCCGACAACGCGGCCGGCGAGCTGCGGCGGCGGGGCGGGGGGCGCTGTCCCGCCGCCGCTTCCGCTGCAAGCCGAAAGCGCCAGCCCGGACGCGACGAAACCGCGACGAGAGAGATTGAAAGGGCGACGGCCCATCGCGAGACCTCCGATATGGGGCAACGTGGCTGCTTTCGCGCGCAAACGCAATGCGCTCGAATAATCGTCAGCACGCCGTCAGCGTGAATGTTCCGCTGTTCGCCAGCGATCGATCAAAGGCGCATTTCTTGCCGCTGATCGTCACCGTGATCTTGTAGTCGCCGAGAAATCCGCGCAGCGATGTCGCGCCCAAGCTGTCCGTCGTCAATTGCGCCGGCCGCGTTCGCCAGGCGTTCGTCGTCAGATTGATCCAGCGGCGTCCCGACGGCTTCAATCGCCAATCGGACGCGAATACCGGCGAATTCAACAGCCAGTGATCGGCGTCCCAGAAGCCCCACATTTCAAAGCCGGAAAATCGCGGATTGCCGAACGTGAAAGTCATCATGTCTTCGGTGATGTCGGCCTGCAGCTCTTCGTCAAGCTGTTCGGCGTCATATTCGGTGACGGCGAATTTTTCAACGAGCGGCGAATATTGGGCGATGACGCGCTGCATCTGCCGAAAATCCGGCGCCGACTGACTGAAATGCGCCTGAAATCCCATGCCGTCGACCTTGCCGCCATCGGCTTCGATAAGGGCGATCAGCGATGCGTCATAGCCGGCCTTCGTCGGATTTGAGTTTTCAAGGACGCCATAATCGTTGAGGAAGAGCTTCGCCTTTGGATCAAGCAGGCGGGCGTTCTTGAACCATGTCGCAATTTCGGTCGCGGGCAGTTTGCCGCGAACCGGCGTAACGCCCGGCGCGGCGATCCTGCCCTGGATGTCGTAATTGTCGAACGGCTCATTGACGACATCCCATTCCGGACTGCGCCCGTTGAGCGCTGTCAGGATATCCGTGAAGTGCGCGTTGATGCGGCGGCGCACATAAGCAGGGCTCGCCGCCGCGGTGATGTCGGCGGGCATGATCTGTTCCGGGCGAATGCCAGGCCAGATCAGATTGTGGCCGCGGACAAATCGCACATTGTTGGCGGCGAGCCATGCGAACCCGTCTAGCGCCAATTGGCGGTCGCCCTCCCAGGACGGCCATTTCACATTGTTTTCAAAGCCGACCGCGTTAAATCGCCGGCGCACCGCGTCTCGGTAGTTCCGCTGGTCGGCGGGCGTGAACGGGCGCCCTTCGAACGTGTCGTAGCAGGGCCGCGCCGCGCCGGGCGCGAACGAGCAAAGCAGCCGCGCGGACTCGATTGCGGACGCCCAATAGAATGACGTTCTGACCTGCCGGATATCGATCACGGCGCCCTTGACGGGCGATCCGGCGCGGTCAAGGACGCGCAGCTTGAAGTCGCCTTTGCGGTTCTTCTCGATATTGGCGAGCGCGCGCGTGCGCCATGGCGCGTTCGGATCGTCCCGCCCCGGATAATAATAGGCGAAGCGCGCGGCGATCGCCGCGGCGAATGGCGGCTTCAATTGGCCGAGATTTTCGACTGACATCCCGCCGATCTCAAATTCGTCGGGAATGAGCCCGTAGCGGACCTGCAAGGACGCCTCGCCCGCGGTGAAGTCGGTTTCCGCGCGGAAGGGGATCGCGTATTTGCGCCAGGCCGCGCCGTCGACGGGCGCGTTTGTCAGCAGCGACGCTGTGAACGGATCCTGATTGAGCTGGAATGTCATTTCGACTTTCAGCGTTTCTGGAGACGGCTTCGTCCTTCGCATCCAGTAGGTCGCGAGGAGCACGTCGCCCTTTGTGACCGGCGCGCGCGTCGGCCAGATCACCGCGGCGTCATAGACATTGACGCCGGTGACGCCGCGCTTGATGCGCAGCGCCTGCGTGAACGGCGCGCCCGGGTCCGCCGCCGGGACGGTCGACACGAGGTCCGTCGGCGCGCCGGCGTTATATCCTTCATATTCAACGGTCGGGTTTGGGGTGATAATGGAGGGCGCGCCCTGTCCAAGGGCGGGCGACAACAGCGCGAACAAAATTAGCGGGATGGCGGCGCGGATCATAAGACCTCCAGAGGCGGAAACAGCTGGAGCAGCCGCCTCGCTGCGTGACGCAGCTTGCTTGCAGGTGATCGTCGATCATCGAACCTTATCGCCGCTGTCATCCGTATGCGACTTAAATCACGGACATTATCGCCCGACCGTCGCCTTTCGCTTCGCGGGATCGACGCCAATTCGGCGGGACCGCGCGGGGCCAGGGGCCGCGGCTGGGGTTTCAAGCGTCAAGGATCGGCGTGATCGAACGCTAGCCGCCGCAGCGCTGGCGCGGTATATGCAGAAACTGACAAGGCGGCCGACTTGTTAACGATATCGGCCCGTCGCGGTTTGTAGCCTGTTGTGTGGTGTTGGTGCTTGGCATGTTGAGCGGCGGCGTTCTTGAGCGCGCGATGGCGCGCGCCGCATTCCAGCGCAAGACCGCCCCGGCGGGCGCCAAAACGGAACAGATTTTTCATCTCCACGCGTTTCGAGCCTTCGCCATTATTTCGATTGTCGCCGTTCACGCGCTGAGTTTCGGGATCAATATCGCACCTCACGCCGTCAAAGCGAGCGACGGCGGGGTCATCCTTAACGGCGCGACGCAAGCGCTGTTTCACGGCGGCACGCTCTATTTCGCGATGATTTCCGGGATATTGTTCTCGGTCGCCCTGAAAGCGCGCGGCTGGCGCAAATTCTTCTCCGGCAAGATCAGCAACGTTCTTGCGCCCTATTTCATCATCACGCTCCTGATGGAAGTTTTCGAGTGGAGTCCGACAAAGGGGCTGTTCGTCGTCGAACAGAGTCTTGGCGACTTCGCCGCGAACGTCGCGAGCGACCTTCTCAACGGCACGGGGAGTTTTCAATTCTGGTACATACCGGTTCTCGCGGCGCTCTACCTTCTGACGCCCGCGGTCGACTGGACGCTGCGGGAGCGAAGCCGCAAGCCGCTTGCGATCCTGCTTGTCTTGCTGCCCATCCTGGTCACCCGCACCGGGTCGGACGTGAGCGCGCAGTCCGTCATCTATTTTCTCGGCGCCTATACGCTCGGCGTCTGGCTGGGGTCGAATTATGAGGCGTCAATGGCGATAGTTCGCGCTCGCCGCGCCGGGCTGTTCATCGCCTTCCTGCTTTCTTCGGCCGCGATCGGCGGATTATTCCTGGTCGGAGCCGATTATCTCGGGCCGATCTCGGCGCGTGAGAGCGCCTATTATATTCAAAAAGGCTCGCTCGCGCTTCTCGTTCTCGATTGGCTGAAATCGAATGAATCGCGCACGAAGTTGCTCGATACCGTCGCCACGCACTCGTTCCCGACTTATTTCATGCACGTGTCGATCATCAATATCGTCGGCAGGTCGGCTCGCGTCTATTTTGGCCCGCCGGAGAGTGTGCTTGCGGCGATCGCGCTCGGACTGGTTTTATTCGCCGTCGGCCTTGGCGTCTCCATTTTTATCAGCATGGGAATGAAACGCCTTCTTGGGCGGCGGTCGCGTTGGCTGATCGGAGCCTGACCCGTCGCATTGACAATGGGCGTCACTTCCGCTTGCAAGGGGAAAAAGGAGATTATTATGGCCGACCTCGAATTCCTCGACCGCATTCTCACCATGGAGATCGGGCGCTGCACCGAAGCGGCGGCGGTCGCGGCCTCGAAAATGATCGGGCGGGGCGACAAGAACGGAGCGGACCAGGCGGCGGTCGCGGCGCTTCGTGAAGCGTTGAATCGCCTCGACATTGACGGAACGGTCGTTATCGGCGAAGGCGAACGCGACGAAGCGCCGATGCTTTTCATCGGCGAGAAAGTCGGTTCGAAAAAAGGCCCGAAGGTCGACATCGCGCTTGACCCGCTCGAAGGCACCGACCTCACCGCCAAGGGCATGGGCAACGCGCTCGCCGTCGTCGCGATGGCGACAGCCGGAACAATGCTTCACGCGCCGGACACCTATATGGACAAGATCGCGATCGGCCCAGGCTATCCTGACGGCGTCGTCGATCTTGACGCTTCCGTTGAAGAAAACATCAAAGAACTCGCCAAAGCCAAGCGCGTTCAGCCGTCCGACATCACGCTTTGCGTGCTTGATCGCGACCGCCACAAGCATATTGTCGACGGCGCGCGCAAGGTCGGCGCGCGGATCATCCTCATTCCGGACGGCGACGTCGCCGGCGTCTTTCATACGACGGAGCCGTCGACCGGCATCGATCTTTATGTGGGCCAGGGCGGCGCGCCGGAAGGCGTCCTCGCGGCGGCGGCGCTGCGCTGCGTCGGCGGCCAGATGCAGGGAAGGCTGGTCTTTCGCAATGACGACGAAAAAGAGCGCGCGGCGCGCGCCGGCATCAAGGACCTCAACCGGAAATACGGGCTCATGGATCTTTGCGGCGGCGACGTGTTCTTCGCGGCGACGGGCGTCACCAACGGCACCATGCTCGACGGCGTCAAATGGGAGCCAGGCCACATTTCGACGCATACGGTCGTCATGCGCTCGAAGACGGGGACGATCCGCTATATCCGGGCGAGGACGCGGCGCTAGCCTTTTGTTTTTCGCTCCGTATTGCCGATAAACCGGCGGCCGCTTTTTCGCCCGGCGCTAGCCTATTTCGTCAGCGCGAGCTCAACAAGGCTGTTGGCGATCGATTTGAAGGCGGCTGCGAGCTGGCCTGAATCCGCCGCGTCATAGAATTTGTCCGGCGCGGTCGCGCAGTCCCTCAGGAGATTTGTAACAGCCGCATCCGATACGTCAAATGCGATCGTGTAGAGCTGGATGTTTTTGCTCTTGATTTCATCGCACATTTCCTCGGTGTAGTCGTTCGCCTCGGTCCTGTTGCTGTCGTAATGCGCGCCCCAATCGTCGGGCGAAGCGGTGTTTTCGCCGTCGGTCATCAAGACAATCGCCTTGGCGCCGCCCGCCGCCTGCATCGCCGCATCGGTTTTTCCTTGCGTGAACGGTTCGTCCGAGGAGATCAGCGCATGACCCCAGAACAGTCCGCCTGGCACATAGGTTTCTCCGCCGACGGACATCGCGACAATCGCATTTTCCACGACGGACTTTGTCGTCGTCATCGCCGTTATCTCCTGGGGACAATCGGGTCCTCCGGCGTTCAGAACGCCCGGGATCCGCTCCGACAGATAATCGTCGTCTTCGATATTGTTTGGATGATTTCGCGAGCCGACGCAGCCGTACCAGGTTGTCGGATGCGGCGTTATCGAGCAGTTCGTCGGCGGATCGCCTGACGGGCACTGCCATTGCTTGCAGGAATAGGGGGAGCCGTCCGAATAACAGGTCGTGTTGACTTCGGAGCAGCCTGACGAGGTCGCGGCGGCGGCGTCGACGGTGCAGACATTTTCATTCCAGACGCCGTCAGGCGGAATCTGCAGCCATGGCGCCGACGCGAATGAGAGCCCGATATTGACGTGCCGCGCAAAGGGAACGACGCCGACCTTGGTCTGGTTGCCCGCATCCGCCATGATCTTGTCGACGAGATCGCTCGCGGCCGACTTCAGGTCGGTCATTTTCTGGCCGTTCATCGAGCCGGTGTTGTCGAGTACGAGGACCACTTCGAGATCGCGGGGCTCGCCCGCCCGGGCTTCCGAGAGAATGTCGATATCGAGCGTCTTTCGTCCGGCGATTCGCAAAAGCGTGGTGTCCAGCTTCGCTTTCGCTGTGATTCGAAAGACATCGTCTGGTTCGATTTTCTCGAATTCGAAATCGGAAATTGCAAGATGGGAGAGATTTTTCGTGTTGGCGTCGAACATTTTGCGCGCGATCTGCGCCGCCTCGGCGTCTGTCATGGCGGGATTGATCAGCTTGGCGCGCGCGGATGAAAGGACGGCGGCGTCCGATGCGTTGGCGAGCGCCGTCCTTGTGTCGTTAAGGCGATACATGTCGATGGCGATGCCCGCCGCCGCCACCAATGGAATGAGGACCAGCGCGAACATCAACGCGACATTGCCGCCTCGGTCGACGGAAAGGCGGACCGCGGGAGTTGCGCGGCTCTTCGATCTCGAACCGTCAGTCACGTCGAACCTCCAGAGAGTCCAGCAGATTCTGTTTACCGCTCGCCGATGAACAAGACCTTGCCGGCCGCCCTCGTTAATCTCTTGTCAATAATTCTGATCCTGAACGCAGCGGTTTCAATTTGCGAAGCCGGCGCCGCCATGCGAATGCTCGCGAATGCTTGGGTTTTTTGAGAGTCTGCTTGATCCGTTCCCGGAGACGCGCCTCGGCGCGCCGCCCAAGGGGCTCGTTCGGTTTTGCTGGCACTTCGTAAGGGACGCTCGCGGCTGGCTGGCCGCCTTAACCCTGCTGACGATCGCCATCGCGATCGGCGAGGTGTTCCTGTTCGCCTTCCTCGGCCGGATCGTCGACTGGCTGGCGACCGCCGATCGCGCCGGGTTCCTTGAGCGGGAAAAAGCGACGCTGTTCGGCATGGGCGCCCTCGTCGTCGTCGGCCTGCCGCTCGCGGCGTTCCTGCATACGACGATCGTTCACCAGGTTCTGCTCGGAAACCTGCCGATGAGCGCGCGGTGGCGGATGCACCGGCATCTGCTCGGCCAGTCGATGTCGTTCTATGCAAATGAATTCGCGGGCCGCGTCGCGACGAAGGTCATGCAGACATCGCTCGCCGTGCGCGAAACGGTGATGAAATTGCTCGACGTCTTCGTCTACGTCGTCGTCTATTTCGTCACGATGATCGCGATGGTCGCGAGCGCGGACTGGCGGCTCGCGATGCCGCTTCTGGTCTGGCTTGCGTGCTATATCGGCATGATCTGGCATTTCGTCCCGCGTCTCAGAAGCATCGCGGAAAAGCAGGCCGATGCGCGCTCCGTCATGACCGGGCGCATCGTCGACAGTTATACGAATATCGGCACCGTGAAGCTTTTCGCGCATGCGGGCCGCGAGGAATCCTATGCGCGCGAGAGCATGGAGCAGTTTCTTGCAACCGTGCATCCCCAAATGCGCCTTGTCACGCAATTCAACACCGCTGTTTATGTCAACAATTGCCTCGCTGTCTTTGTCATTGCGAGCCTTTCAATCGCCTTTTGGCTGAACAGTCTCGTCACGGTCGGCTCGATCGCCGCCGTCATCGCGCTTGCGCTGCGTCTTAACGGCATGTCGCAGTGGATCATGTGGGAGGTCTCCGGGCTCTTCGAGAATATCGGCACGGTCTATGACGGCATGGAGACGATGACGCGCGGTCTCGACGTCGTCGACGCGCCGGACGCTGTCGCCCTTGAGCGGCCGCGCGGGGAAATACGGTTTGAAAACGTCTCCTTCCACTACGGCAAGGAGGGCGGCGTCATCGACGATTTCAATCTGGCGATCCGGCCGGGCGACAAGGTGGGACTCGTCGGCAGATCCGGCGCCGGGAAGACGACCTTGATGAACCTGCTGCTGCGCTTCTACGACGCCGAAGGCGGCTCCATTCTTGTCGATGGACAGGACATCAAGCGGGTGAAACAGGAATCGCTGCGGGCGCAGATCGGCGTCGTCACGCAAGAGACCGCGCTGCTGCATCGATCGATCCGGGACAACATCGCCTATGGCCGTCCCGGCGCCAACGATGAGGCGATCCGCGAAGCGGCGCGCCGGGCGAATGCGCTTCAGTTTGTTGAATCGCTTGAGGACAGCCGCGGCCGAAAGGGCTTCGATGCGCATGTCGGTGAGCGCGGCGTGAAGCTTTCGGGCGGCCAGCGACAGCGCATCGCCATCGCGCGCGTCTTTTTGAAGGATGCGCCGATCCTTGTCCTTGATGAGGCGACATCGGCGCTTGATTCTGAAGTCGAAGCGGCGATCCAGGAAAATCTCTTTCATCTGATGAAAGGCAAGACCGTCATCGCGATCGCGCATCGCCTCTCGACGATCGCCCAGCTCGACCGACTTGTCGTCATTGATCAGGGTCGAATCATCGAACAGGGCTCTCACAAGGAGCTGGTCGCCAGCGGCGGCCTCTACGCCGATCTCTGGGCGCGCCAGTCCGGCGGCTTCATCGCGGGCGAACCGACCGCGAGCGCGGCGGAATAGGTCCGCCTACCAGTCCAGCACGACTTTCCCGGACTGCCCCGAGCGCATGATGTCGAAGCCCTTCTGGAAATCATTGGCCGCGAAACGGTGCGTCAGGATCGGCTTGAGGTTCAGCCCCGCCTGCAACAGCGCGCCCATCTTGTACCAGGTCTCGAACATCCGCCGACCGTAAATGCCTTTGATCTCGAGGCCTTTGAAGATGATCTTGTCCCAGTCGACGCCGGCGCCGTTCGGCATGATCCCGAGCATGGCGATCTTGCCGCCATGGTTCATGGTGTCGAGCATGGAAGCGAACGCCGCCGGAACGCCGGACATCTCCAGCCCGATATCGAACCCCTCCGTCATGCCGAGTTCGCTCATCACGTCGCGAATATCCTGCTTTGAAACATTGACAGCGCGCGATGCGCCCATCGTTTTCGCAAGGCCCAGACGGAATTCGTTGACGTCGGTGATGACGATGTGGCGCGCGCCGACGAAACGCGCGACGGCGGCGGCCATGATGCCGATCGGACCGGCGCCGGTGATCAATACGTCTTCGCCGACGAGATCATAGGCGAGGGCGGTGTGAACGGCGTTTCCGTAAGGATCGAATATCGCGCCCATTTCATCGGGAATGTCGTCCGGCATGCGATAGATATTGAAGGCGGGCGCCGCAATATACTCGGCGAAGGCGCCGGGGCGATTGACGCCGATGCCGAGCGTGTTGCGGCAAAGGTGCCGCTGGCCGGCGCGGCAATTGCGGCAATAGCCGCAAGTGACATGGCCTTCGACCGAAACGCGATCGCCGATTTTCATTTTCGAATGTTCCGGATGAACCTCCGACCCGATCTCGACGATTTCCCCCATGAATTCATGGCCGACAGTCATCGGCACCGGCACGGTCTTCTGCGCCCAGGCGTCCCAGTTGTAGATGTGAACGTCGGTCCCGCAGATCGCCGTCTTCCTGACTTTGATCAGCACGTCGTTGGGGCCGATTTCCGGCATCGGCACGTCTTCCAGCCATATGCCTTCTTCGCGCTTGGCTTTGACGAGAGCTCTCATGAAAGGTCCTGATTGCGTCTGGCGGGAGTCGATGCTGGAGAATTAGGCCAAGTTTTTTCTTTCAGCAATTGGATCGCATAGGCTAAGGGAGGGAGGGCGTCGAATTTTGGCGCCATTTCGCTTAAGCCTCCGGATGCCTATGTTCTTGAAGAAGAAAAAGCCGGAAGGCCGGCTCAGCCAGTCGTCAAGCCTCAAAGCCTTAAGGGCGAGGGGCGTTCCGGTGTCAGCCGTGCTTGATGTCGGCGTTCAACGGGCGACGGGCTCGCTGATCGAGGTCTTTCCCGACGTGCCGCATTTGCTCTTCGAGCCGGTGAAGGCCTTCTATCCGGATATCAAGAAGAACTACCAACATATTCGCCACGAAATTGTCGAAGCGGCGCTGTCGGATGTCGACGGGACGGGACGCATTGAAGCCGCGATGATCGACGGCAAGGAAGTTTCGCACGCCTGGATTTCGAACAAGGGCGAGGAAGTCCGTCTGGCGCGGCTCGACACGATTGTTCCGACCTATGGTTTCAAAGGCCCTTATCTTCTGAAAATTGACGTCGACGGCGCGGACATTCCGGCCAAGATCGTCGATGGCGCGGCGGGGATCATGAAGGATGTCTCCTGCGTCGTCAGCGAAATGGTCGCGGCGCGCTTCATGGACCTCGCGGCGCGCATCGAACGGCATGGCTTCGCCTTGTGGGACATTGTCGAGAGTTGCTACTACGACGACGTCTTTTATCAATGCGACGCCATTTTTGTCCGCAAAGAGATCATTGCGGCGACGCCCGAACTGAAGCCCTTCAATTTTCGGGCCTTCGATCCGTCGAAATGGAAAATGTCATATGGTTAGCGTTGTCGTCGGCCATTCGGTCTCAGCCAAGGCCGACGCCCGTCAGCGCGGCAAGTTCAGCGATCGCGGATCTCACGTCGCCGAACGGGACCTTGATTGTCGTCATGCCCATCGCCTGCGCCGGTTTTAGATTGACGCCGAGATCGTCAAGAAAAATGCAGCGCGACGCGGGCAGGGCCAGCGCTTCCAGCATCATTTCATAGATGCGCGGCTCGGGCTTTCTGACGCCCGCTTTCGACGATTCGATCACGTGATCGAAACCGGCGAATATCGAAGCCGGATCGGCGTCAAGCTTTTCGCGGCTTAGCGCCGCGTAAGGCTCGACCGCCGGAAAATTGTTGGTGATGCAGCCCGTCCTGAAGCCGGCGCGTTTGACGCCCCGCAGCGCCGCGGCCATTTCCGGCCTGATCGATACGTCGAGCAGTCTGATGAGGTCGCGTCCGCGAATTTCAAATCCGGCGGCGCGGGATTCCTCGGCGAACCGCCGGTCAAATTCGTCGAGGCCGATCTCGGCGCGCTCATAGCGCGCGAACGCGCCGTCATGGAGCCGCGCCTTGATGACGCCGCCGATGAAACGCAGGGGCAACCCGTGTTTCTTTTCAAAGGCCGCGAAGTTCTCGACAGGCGATGTCGTGAATACGCCGCCGAAATCGAAAATGACCGCGTCGAATCGTCTGGTCATGCGCCGCGCGGCCGCATCCCGAACCGTTTCGCGATCGCCTTGTCGACCATGCGCCTCGGCAGCAGGCGCGGCAGCGTCCACATCGCAAGCTTGTTGCGAAGGATCGGATAGCGCACTTTTGGTCTGGCCGTCGTGAGAATTTGCAGAACGAGCTTTCCGACGTCGTCGGCTTCAAGGCCCGCATCGCCAAAGCCTTTCATCATATCGCGCATCTTGACGAGATCGCCGTAGAATTCGGTGTTCTGGTATCGCCCGACGTCGAGATCGTCCGCCTTCGTCCAGATCGGCGTTCGGATTGCGCCGGGGCCGACGATGACGACATCGATTCCGTGCACGATGAGTTCGCGTCGCAAACTCTCTGACAGCGCCTCCAGCGCATGCTTTGACATCGCGTAAGGCGCCATGAAGGGCGAGGCCATCTTGCCGGCGACCGAACTCATATTGACGATGCGGCCCGGCGCGCCTTCGCGCGCATGGTCGGAGCCTAACAACGGCAGGAACGCCTTTGTGACGCGCAGCGGCCCGTAGACATTGACATCCATCTGGCGCTTCACGTCTTCGACATCGAGATAAGCGGCCGGTCCCGCGACCGCGACGCCCGCATTGTTGATCAGCGCATTCAGCGTACGGCCGCCAAGCGCCGCATCGACTTTGGCGGCTTCGCGCCTGATCGCCGCGTCGTCGGTCACGTCGAAAAGGAGCGGCGTGAACGCCGCGCCGAGCGCCTTCGAGGCTTCGGCGGCGTCTGTTTCCTTCCGCACGCTTCCGAACACCCGCCAGCCGGCGTCGATCAGCGTCTTGGCGATCGCGCGGCCGATGCCGGTCGATGCGCCCGTCACGACCGCGGTTTTTTGATTGTCGTTAATATGAACTCCTTCAGGTTTTGACCCAGTCGAGGGCTTCTTCCTTCATATAGTCGCTTGCGGGCGTAAAGGCCCTCGGCTTGTCAAAGGCGCCGATCAGAAAATGCCGTTCGCCCGGCCATTTGTCGCTTTCATAGGACAGCGGCGTTCCGCAGGATCGGCAAAAGCCGCGTTTGACGCCCATCGAACTTGCGTAAAAGACCGGCGCCGCCGCAATCCATTCGACGGCGCCCGCCTCAAAGCCGACCCAGGTCGAGAAGGCGCCGCCAGTCGTGCGGCGGCAGCTTTCGCAATGGCAGCGCGAGACGAATTTCGGCGCCGCGCCGGCGCGGAACCGCACGCTCCTGCAGTGGCAGCCGCCTTCGTGAACGGTCACAGGCCCATCGCCTTGGCCTGGTCGGCGTTCTTTCTCACCATCGCCTGATGCGCCGGCCGCGCCGAGACGCGCTCGACGTAATCTTTGACGCGGCCTTCTTTCGGGATTGCGCCGAACATGGTTGCGAAAAACAGCGTCGAGCCCATGACGACGTCGGCGGCGGAGAATTTGTCGCCGAGAATCCATGGGCCGGAGGATAGCGCCTGATCGATCGACGCCATCACACGCTCATAATCGCCGTGCCCGGCCGAAGTCGCATTCTCGCGCGTCACCTTGCCCAATCGGTCAAGCATCATCGGCTCGATGCAGGACGGCGCGAAGAACATCCATCGGTAATAGGCGCCGCGCCTTGCATCCGTCGTCGCTGGCGCGAGCTCCTTCGCCGGAAAAGCGTCCGCGAGATAGGCGCAGATCGCGGCGGCTTCGGTGACCGTGACACCCTTGTGCTGCAGCGCCGGCAATTTTCCCATCGGGTTGATTTTGAGGAATTGCGGCGTTCTTCCTTCGCCCTTGCGCAAATTGATGAGCTTCACGTCGCAAACGTCGCCCAGCTCCTCATTCATCCAGTGGGTCGTGCCGCCGCGCGTTTGCGGCATGTGATAGAGGATCGGCTTGTCAGTCATGACGGCTCTCCGGCGTTCATTCGGTCGAGCCGCGCGTCGCTTCATAGAGCGCGATCGCCGCGGCGTTGGAAACGTTGAGGCTCTCCATTTGCGAATTTATCGGAATCTTGAATCGTCCATCGCAAGTCTCGCCGACGAGCTGGCGAAGCCCCGCGCCTTCCGCCCCGAGCACGACAGCGATCGGGCGGTCTTTCGGCATGGCGGCGATCGGATCGGCGCCCTCGCCGGCAAGACCGGCGCAATAATAGCCGAGGTCCTTCAGGGCTTCGAGCGCGCGCGCGATGTTGACGGCCTTGACGACGGGCAGCGTCTCGACAGCGCCCGCTGCGGCTTTGGCGAGCGCGCCCGACAATGGCGGCGTTCGCCGCTCCTGCACGATCGCCGCGCGTGCGCCAAAAGCGGCGGCGGAGCGCAGAATGGCGCCGATATTCTGCGGGTCGGTGATCTGGTCGAGAACGACGACAGACCGGTTGCCGCCCTCCGGGTCGCAAACCTCCTTTAGCCGCGCGCGTTCAAGATCGTGCGCTTCGATCGCAAGCCCTTGATGCACGGCGCCTTGATGCAGCAGCCGATCGATCGCATCGGGCCGGGCATCTTCAAGCAACGACAGGCGTTCTTCTGCGAGACCGCGATCTTTCAACCAGTCGATCGCGTTCTTGGTCGCAAAGCCGCGGCTGACGCGTCGCTGCGGATTGGCGAGCGCCGCCGCTACGGCGTGCCGGCCATAGAGCCATAACAGGGTCGAACCGTCATGCGCGCGCTGACGGTGATGTCCGGCGTCCCTTGTTTCGCAGTTCTGTTCAGCTTTTCGATAGGCCGCCATCTCGCCCCTATAGCGGCAATTCGGGGCAGACGAAACAAAGGCTTAATCGAGGATTTTCGCCGGTTGCGCGGGCCCGGCCGCGCGGCTATAGACCCGCGTTCTCCCGCGCCGACCGCAAGGTCGGCGCAGCCCTTTCCGGGGCCTCCGTGGAGGGGTGGGAGAGTGGCTAAATCCAGCAGACTGTAAATCTGCCCGCTTCGGCGTACGGTGGTTCGAATCCACCCCCCTCCACCAAATCCAGCTCGTCGAAGAATAGAAGAATTGGGCGCCGCCGAGCCTGCCCCGCCAATTTACGCCATGAGCGCTTTTTTTTACATGACGGCAGGTCGTTCTGTTTCGCCTGGCGCGCGACCGATTGCCGTTCGCCATTGGGGCGTTGAACAATATAATATTCTGAATTCAAACGATAAAAGGTCGATGTGATGAAAGCCCCTGTTCGCCGTCTTCCAGCTGCAACGAGCATATTCAGTCGACAACGCCGCAAAACTGGCGAATAATTTGCAAGATTTTGCAGACAGTCGCCCGGCGGAGGGGAAGCGTCAAATGCAGAAACCGGCCCTCGGCTTTTGGCGCATCTGGAATATGTGCTTTGGATTCTTCGGAATTCAGATCGGGTTCGGCCTCCAGAACGCCAATGTCAGCCGAATTTTCCAAACCCTCGGCGCCGAGATCGATTCGCTGCCGTTATTGTGGATCGCGGCGCCGCTGACGGGGCTGATCGTGCAGCCGATCATCGGTCATATGAGCGACAAGACTTGGGGCAGGTTTGGGCGTCGACGGCCCTATTTCTTTTTTGGCGCGCTGGCGACCACTGTCGCGCTGTTGTTCATGCCGAATTCGCCGGGCCTTTGGATGGCGGCCGGCGCGCTTTGGATTATGGACGCGTCAATCAATGTGACGATGGAGCCGTTTCGCGCGTTTGTCGGCGACATGCTTCCGCATCGCCAACGCACGCAGGGCTTTGCGATGCAGAGTTTCTTTATTGGAACGGGCGCCGTGCTCGCATCGGCGATGCCGTGGATGCTCGCCAACTGGTTCGATGTCAGCAACATTGCGGCGCCGGGCGTCGTGCCGCCGTCCGTCAAATACGCTTTCTATGCGGGCGCTGTGTTCGTTTTATTCTCGGTGATGTGGACCGTATTTTCAACGAAGGAGTATTCGCCCGACGAATTGCGCGCATTCGAGAAGTCCGAAGACGATGCTGATCGTCCGACGGAGAATCGTCGATCGCCGAGCGCCGGAAGCTTTTTTCGCAATGGCGGTCTATGGCTGATCGTCGGCGGCGTCGCCACAATCATGATCGCGCAGATGTCGCTGCAGAAAGAGCTCTACATCCTCAGCGTCGGCGGCGTCGTCTTCGGTCTTATGCAGCTCGCGGCCGGCCTCATGCGCCAGCACGCAAGGGCGGACAACGCCTTCTCCGAAATTCTCGATGACCTTTTCATGATGCCCAAAACCATGCGGCAGCTCGCGGTCGTGCAGTTCTTTTCGTGGTTTTCCCTGTTCTCGATGTGGATTTACACGACCTCCGCCGTGACAGCGCGCCATTACGGGACGACGGACCCGTCTTCCGCGGCGTTCAACGAAGGCGCCGACTGGGTCGGGGTTCTCTTCGCCGTCTATAACGGCGTCGCCGCGCTTGCCGCATTTGCAATCCCCATCCTCGCGGCGCGGACAAGCCGAAGCGTCGCGCATGCGGTCTGCCTCGTGTGCGGGGCGGCGGGATTCGCCTCGTTCCTCTTCATCGGCGACCCGAAAATGCTGTGGATTTCGATGATTGGCGTCGGCGTCGCATGGGCGTCCATCCTGTCGGCGCCGTACGCGATTCTTTCCGGTTCGTTGCCCGCGCATAAGATGGGGGTCTATATGGGCATCTTCAATTTCTTCATCGTCATTCCGCAATTGACCGCTGCGAGCATCCTCGGCGTCCTTGTCAAGGGATTATTCGGCGGCGAGGCGATCTATGCGTTGATGCTCGGCGCCGCGAGCCTTGTGGTCGCCGCTTTTGCGACGCTGTTCGTCGAAGACGGGGCGGCGGCGAAAAACCGATGCGGAGGCGTCGCGGCGAGCGCCGCGGCGGGAGATTGATGGACGGATCAAGCGAAAAGCCTCGCAGCGCTCGGCTTGAAGATCTCGCCGCGCTGGCGGGGGTTTCGATTGCAACGGTGTCGCGCGCGCTAAATAACAGCCCCGCGGTGCGCGACGACACCAAGCGGCGCATATGGAAGCTCGCACGGGAACACAATTACTCTTTCCGGCCGCACATGCCGGCGATCCTTTCCGGCGCGACGGCCACGATCGCCATTGTCATTCCAACGCCGCAGGGGCGTAAAAGCAGCCTTGACGATCCCTTCTATATGGAGCTCATCGGCGGCGTCGGCGAGGCGGCGCGCGAGGCGGGATGCGACATCCTGATTTCGCATGTCGCGCCGACGAACTTCGACGATCTCTCCGAGCTGATGGAGTCGAGCCGCGCGGAAGGCGTCATTTTTCTCGGCCAAAGCTTTCTTCATGAGCGCTTCAACAGGCTCGTCGAGGACGGCCACCGCTTCGTCGTCTGGGGCGCTGAATTGCCGGGGCAGCGCTATTGCTCGATCGGCAGCGACAACATTAGAGGCGGCAAGCGCGCGACTTCGCATCTGCTGCGCCTTGGACGCCGCCGCGTCGCCTTCTTTGGCGACACCGAAGCGCCCGAGGTCCAGCAACGATATGCGGGATATTTGCAGGCGTTGCAGGAAGCCGATATCGCGCTCGATCCGAATCTCGTCGCGCCGGTGCATTTTGAGGTCGAATCCGCCGAAGATGCAGTCGAACGGCTGCTTTCGATGGGCGTCCGGTTCGACGCCATATTTTGCGCAAGCGACCTTATTGCGATCGGCGCCGTGCGCGGGCTGCTGCGCCGCGGCGTGTCAGTGCCGGCGGGGTGCTCCGTCGTCGGCTACGACGACGTCCTGCTCGCCCGCTACAGCCATCCGGCGTTGACGACGATTTCGCAGGACATGGCGAAGGCGGGCCGTCTATTGGTGTCGCGCCTGTTGATTTCGGCGGAGGGCGCCGAAATCAGGTCCGAGCGACTGCCGACCGAGTTGATCGTGCGGGAGTCTTGCGGCGCATGACGGCGTTCATCGAATGACCCGCGCGAGATAGCCGGCGAGCGCGGGAAGCTTTGCCGGCGGCCGGAAGACGCGCGCGCTTGCGCTCATGCGCGGCCGGCGTTCCGGAGACGCCGCCAGCGCCGTTTCCCGTTCATCGCCGCCGGTCGAGGCCAAAAGCGGCGATCAGCCGGAATTTCCGTTCACGATTTCGGCTTGCGCAGCATCAGCGCCGTGCGCTTGCATGATCCGACCAGTTTGCCGTGCTGATTGAAGGCGCGGTGCGCGAAGATGACGATGCCGTTCGCGGGACGCGATTTGCTTTCGCGCAGCTCAAGCACCTCGCTTTCGATGCGCAGCGTGTCGCCATGGAACACCGGATGCGGGAAGCGCACCTCGTCCCAGCCGAGATTGGCGACGGTCGTTCCAAGCGTCGTGTCGCCGACGCTTATTCCGACCATCAATCCAAGCGTCAAGCAGCTGTTGACGATGCGGGTCTTGAATTCCGAATGCTCGCGGCACCATTCCTCGTCGAGATGCAGCGCCGCCGGATTATGGGTGAGGGCGGTGACGAAGACATTGTCCGCCTCCGTCACGGTCCGGCGGATCGCGTGATCGAAAATCCGTCCGACGACGAATTCTTCAAAATACAGTCCGGGCATCAAGATGTCCTTCGCCGCTTCGTCGGGACTTTGTTGCGCGGCGCCGGCGGCGTCAAGATTGACGCGCGTCTTCCCTCAAGCCGCGGAACGCGTTAGCGAGTCTCGCCATGAATAATGATCCGGCCGCCCGCCAAACCTCCGGCCAGTCAACCTTGCTGAGCCGCTGGACGGTGATGGCGGTTCTTGGGCTTTCGGGCACCGTCATCTACCTGCTGCCGTTCCTGCGCGAGGTCTATTACGACCCGCTCAAGGAGGCGCTCGGGCTTTCCAATTCGCAGTCCGGCGTCTTGATGGCGACATTCGGCTTCACCTCGATGCTCGCTTATATTCCCGGCGGCTGGATCGCCGACCGTGTCGAACCGCGGCTGCTCATCGCCGGCGCGCTGATTTCGACAGGCCTCCTCGGTTTCCTTTTTTCGACATTTCCTTCTTACCCGGTCGCGCTCGCCATTCACGCGCTGTGGGGAATCACAGCGACCGGGATGATGTGGGGCGCGCTCATCAAGGCGACGCGCGACTGGGCGTCCGGCGCCGAACAGGGAAAAGCGTTCGGCCTGCTCGAAGCCGGGAGAGGCGTATCCGAAGCGGCGTTTTTGTCGCTCTTCCTGGCGATCTTCGCAAGGCTCGGCGGCGACACGCCGGCTTTCGCCAGCATTGTCGTGCAATATTCGGCGCTTCATGTCGCACTTGGCGTTCTCGCCTATGTCGTGATCAAGCCCGGCCTTTCGGCGCCCGCGGGCGATTCGGCCTCGCTCGCCGGTTTCATCCGTGTCGTGAAGATGCCGAATGTCTGGCTGATCGCAATCGTCGTGCTTGCCGGTTACAGCGCCTATTGGGGCGCTTATTACTTCACGCCCTACGCTTCCGATGTGTTTTTGATGAGCGCCGTCGCCGCCGGCGCGATCGGCGCCGGCAAAGTGTGGTTGAAGCCCCTCTCCGCGCTGATCGCCGGCTTCGTCGCGGACCGCGTCGGCGTTTCAAAATCCGTCGCCGCCTGCTTTCTCGCGCTGATCGCGAGTTTTGCCGGTTTCGTCGTTCTGCCCGGCGGCGCCGCCATGGTCGCGCTGATGATCGCCAACATCGCGCTCGCCTCGATCGCCATCTTCGCGTTAAGGGGCGTTTATTTCGCGCTGCTCGAAGAAAGCGGGATTCCAACGATCGTCACCGGCACGGCGACGGGCATCGTCTCGGTGATCGGATTTGCGCCCGATGTTTTCATGCCGCTGCTCGGCGGCGCGCTCCTTGACGCCTTTCCGGGCGAAGCGGGATACCGGATCTATTTCGGCTTTATCGCATTCTTGTGCGTCGGCGGGCTGATCGCGACGCTCGCGCTTTTCAAGTACGCCCGAATGGTTAACCGGCCGCCGCTCCAGCCTGGCGAAAACGCGCGTTGAAATACAACCAAATCGCGGCTTGAAAGCGCGACGGAAATTCCAACTTCAACCGTTGACACTATGGGCGCGGCGATGAGCCGTGTCCGGCTCTTTGACAGTTGAGATGGCCGCGTCCGTCCGGCGACATGCTGGCGGCGCGAGGCGAAAGGGAAGGCTCGAAGCGCCTCCGTTTCGCAACAAGGAACGCCCCGCGAATAGCGCGAGCGGCGATCGCGAAGCTGTGCGCAAATCGGGAATCGCGCCGACGACGCGCCGCCGGACAATCCCGCAAAAGCCGGCGCCCTTTGTGACGCCGCCGCCTGATCCTGAGGAACGCGCTCGTCGCGAAGGATGGCCGCAAGCGCCGGCGCCGAGTCTTTGCGCCTTGCTCTAGCGGCGCTTCGCCTTCAACACAGCCAGGGCGGCGTTGCGGCCCGGCGCGCCGGTGACGCCGCCGCCCGGATGCGCGCCGGCGCCGCAAAGATAGAGCCCATCGATTGGCGTTCGATATTGCGACCATTCGGGCGTCGGGCGCATCGAAAAGAGCTGGCCGAGATGCAAATCGCCGTGAAAGATGTTGCCTTCGGTCAAGCCGTAGATTTCCTCAAGATCGAGCGGCGTCAAAACTTTTCGCGCGATGACGCTCTTTGGCACGTTCGGCGCATGGCGGCCGATCAGCTCGACCACGCGATCGCCGAGCGCTTCGCGCCGTAAATTCCAGTCGCCGTCGCGAAGGCGCCAGGGAAGATATTGCACAAAGCAGGTCAGCATATGCCGGTCCGGCGGGCAAAGCGTCTTGTCGACCTCGCTCGGCATCACGCAGTCGACCCAGAGGTCGTCGCCGACCTCGCCGAATTTCGCGCGATCATAGAGCCTTTGCGCGTCTTCAAGATCGCCCATGACGCTGAGGACCGCGCGTTCATGAGGCGCCGCGTCATCAGCGAGGCCGGAAATGACGGGACGCTCGGAAAGGACCATGTTCACTTTCGCCGCCGGTCCCGCCATGCGGATCGCGGCGATGTCGGCGCGGAATTCATCGTCGAGCGCGCTTTTGTCGATCAGCTTCAAGAAGGTTCGCTTCGGATCGGCGTTCGACAGGATGATCGGCGCCGCAAACTCGCGGCCGTCTTCAAGCGCGACGCCGACAGCGGCGCCGTTCCGTATGCGGATTTCGGCGACCGGGGCGTCCGTCAGGATGGCCGCGCCCTTGTCGCGCGCCGATTGCGCGAGGGCGCCGGTGATCGATCCCATGCCGCCGATGACATGGCCCGTGAAGCCCTGCACGGCGTGATCGCCGCCCGAAAGAAGATGGAACAACAGGCCGAGCGTCGATCCTGAATCATAAGGGCCGCCATGTTTTCCGTAGACATTGTTGCCGAGGAACAGGCGCTTTGTTTCCGGCGCCTCAAAGCGTCGATCGAGAAAATCGGCGAGCGATCCGGTCATGAACCGCAACAGCGCCGCCGCCTCCTCGCCGCTGACGCCCCAAAACCGTTTGGCGAGGCGGGCGACCTCGACGAGGCGATCGGCGCCTTTGGCGGCGAGGTTGGGCGGCGGCGTCAGAAAATAGGGCTGCAGATAGCGGGCGAGCTTCTTCAGCTCCGCATCGACGCGCTCATACGCGGCGGCGTCGCGAACGGAATATCGGCGCAGCTCGCTTGCGGTGCGCAGAGGGTCCGCCCACAAACGCAGCAGGCCGCCATCCGCGACCGGGACATTGAGCGCCGGATCGCAAGGAACCATCTTCAATCCGTAGCGGCCAAGCTCAAGATCGCGGATGACCGCCGGCGTCAACATCGATGCGATATAAGAACATGAGGAGACGCGGCAGCCGGGCGCGACTTCCTCCGTCACCGCCGCGCCGCCGACGACATTGCGGCGTTCAAGCGCCAGCACCGACCAGCCGGCGCGCGCAAGATAGGCGGCGGCGGTCAGACCATTATGCCCCGCGCCGACAATGATGGCGTCATAGCGGGATTTCAGTTCCGGAGCCTGCATGGGTTTGGCGCTTTCGTCGGCCGCTGGACTTTCAACGCTAGGATTGGGACAGTGGCGCGTCAATCATCGCCCGGGGCTTGCGGAAAGCGGAATGGATCAACGAGACCAGAGCGCCGGTTTGCAGAAATCGCTGCCGAGCGATTGCTATACGGATGATGCGCATTTTAGCCGGGAAAAAGCTGATATTTTTGCGCGAAACTGGACTTGCGCCGCGCGGGAGGAGGATGTCGGGCCGCCGGGAGAAGCGATCGTCGTCAGTTTGTTTGGCGAAAGCGTCATTGTCGCGCGCCTCAATGACGGGTCGCTGCGCGCGCATTACAATGTCTGTCGTCATCGCGGCGCGCGGATCTGCGCCGATGATTCAAAATGGGGCCTCAGCCTCAAGGGCGGGGCGGCCGGCGAGTTTCTGCGGTGCCCCTATCATCAGTGGACATACGGCCTCGACGGCAAGCTCGTCAACGCGCCGCAATTGTCCGGCGCGCCGGGATTTGACTCGGCGAAATTCAGCCTTCACCCCGTCGGGATTGCGGTCTGGGGCGGGTTCATCTTCCTGAAATTGTCGCCCGATCCCGGCGACGCGATATCAAGAACGCTCGGGCGAGAAATCGGCGAAGCGCCGCGTCGGCTCGCGAATTACCCGCTGGCGCGCCTGAAGACCGCGCGGTCGATCGCCTATGAGGTTGACGCCAACTGGAAGGTCATCGCCGAGAACTATAATGAATGTTATCATTGCGGCGGCGTCCATCCCGAATTGTGCAAAATTGTGCCCGCATTCCGCGCCGGCGGCGGTCTCGGGCTCGATTGGGAGAACGGCGTTCCGCATCGCGAAGGCGCGTGGACCTACACGTTTTCCGGCGTGACGAACCGCAAACCGTTTACCGGCCTCAGCGATCTTGAAAAGGTTCGTCACAAGGGCGAGCTCATCTATCCCAATTTGATGCTGTCGATGAGTGCGGAGCACGGCGCGGCGTTCCTGTTATTCCCGCTCGCGGCGAATCGCACGCGCATCGAAGTGCGGTTCCTGTTTGATCCTGAGGAAATGGCGCGTACGGATTTCGATCCTTCGGATTCGGTCGATTTCTGGGACATCACCAATCGTCAGGATTGGGCGGTCTGCGAACGCGTCCAGCAAGGAATGTCGTCGCGCGTGCATGCGCATGGCTATTATGCGCCGATGGAGGACGACAGTCTCGACATTCGCCGCTATGTGGGCGCGCATCTCGGCAAGGAGTGACGGGCGCCGCTTTCGCTTGCCCGATCGGCGGCGATTGTCTAGGCCATGTCCCGGTTCAAAAGTCTGGCGGGAGCGCACAGTCCATGGCGTATATTGATCGGGCCGGCCTCAAGGTCGACAAGCCGCTCGCCGATTTCATCGAAATGCAATGCCTCGCCGGCTCGGGCCTGACGAGCGAAAAATTTTGGGCGGAACTCGCAAGAATTTTCTCGCACCTGACGCCGGAGAACGGCGCGCTGCTCGAAAAGCGCGATGCGCTGCAGGCGAAGATCGACGCCTGGCACGATGCGCGCAAGGGACGCGAATTTGATCAGGCGGCGCATATCGGGTTTCTGAGAGAGATCGGTTATCTCGTCGACGAGCCTGCGCCGTTCAGGATCAGCACCGCCAATGTCGACGCCGAGCTCGCGACGATGGCGGGGCCGCAGCTCGTCGTTCCTTCGCGCAATGCGCGCTTTGCGCTGAACGCCGCGAACGCCCGCTGGGGCAGTCTCTATGATGCGCTCTATGGGACCGACGCCTTGCCGGGCGCTGCAAAGTCCGGCGGCTACGACAAGGCGCGCGGCGATCAGGTCATCGCGTGGACGCAACAATTCCTCGACGACGCGGCGCCGCTGGCGTCAGGCGGTCACGCGAGCGTTGAAGCGTACAGGGTCAATGACGGCGCGCTGACGCCGGCATTGAAGAATCCGGCGCAATTCGCCGGCTACCGCGGCGCGCCGTCGGACCCGACGGCGATCCTCTTGAAGAACAACGGCCTTCATATCGAGCTTGTCATCGATCGCGCCCACCCGATCGGCAAGACGCATCGCGCCGGCGTCGCTGATGTGCTGATCGAATCGGCGCTGACGACGATCATCGATCTTGAAGATTCAATCGCCGCCGTCGACGCCGCGGACAAGGTCGAGGCCTATTCGAATTGGCTTGGCCTGATGACGGGAACTCTTGAGGCGAGCTTTCCAAAGGGCGGCGCGCTGGTGCGCCGATCGCTGGAGCCGGACCGCGACTATCTCGCGCCCAACGGCGCCGGCTTTCGGCTGAAGGGACGCAGCGTTCTTCTTGTCCGCAATGTCGGCCATCTGATGACGACGCCGGCCGTAAGGCTCCCGGACGGATCGGAGGCGTTCGAAGGCGTTCTCGACTGCGTCGTCACCAGCCTCATCGCCGGCGTCGATCTACGGCGCGAGGGGAAATTCTCAAATAGCGCCGCCGGCTCGGTCTATATCGTCAAGCCGAAGATGCACGGGCCCGAAGAAGCGGCGTTTACGGACAAACTGTTCGCGGCGACGGAGACAATGCTAGGCTACGCGCCGCATACGCTGAAAGTCGGCGTGATGGATGAAGAGCGGCGGACCTCCGCCAATCTCGCCGCCTGCATCAAGGCGGTCGCGGAGAGGATCGTCTTCATCAACACCGGATTTCTCGATCGGACCGGCGATGAGATTCACACATCAATGCGCGCCGGCCCATTCATCAGGAAGGGCGACATCAAAGGATCTGTCTGGATCAAGGCGTATGAGGATCGCAACGTCCAGATCGGGCTTGCCTGCGGCCTTTCGGGCAAGGCGCAGATCGGCAAGGGCATGTGGGCGGCGCCCGACCGCATGGCCGACATGCTGGAGCAGAAAATCGGCCATCCAAGGAGCGGCGCCAACACGGCGTGGGTGCCGAGCCCGACCGCCGCGACGCTCCACGCCGTTCATTATCATCGCGTCGACGTGTTCGCCCAGCAGAAAGAGCTTGCGGGCGCGCCGACGCCCGGCGTCGACAAGTTGCTGACGATCCCGCTTGCGCGCGGCGCCAATTTCAGCGTCGAGGAAGTCGAAAGAGAACTCGAGAACAACATTCAGGGCATTCTCGGCTATGTCGTTCGCTGGATCGATCAGGGCGTCGGCTGCTCCAAAGTGCCCGACATCAACGATATCGGCCTGATGGAGGATCGCGCGACGCTCAGGATCTCGTCGCAGCATGTCGCGAACTGGCTTCGTCACGAAGTCTGCACGCGCGAACAGGTCGATAGGGCGTTCCTGAAGATGGCGGCGAAGGTCGATGCGCAGAACGCCGGCGATCCAGCCTATCGTCCGATGACGGACGATCCGGCGGAGAATGTCGCGTTTCTGGCCGCCAGGGCGCTGGTCTATGAGGGCGAGAAGTCGCCGAACGGCTATACCGAGCCGCTGCTTCATGCGTTTCGGCTTCGGGTGAAGGGAGCCGCGAGGTGAAAGCCTTGGCGGGATAGGGCGGCGATGATCTGGCTGGCGCTCGCCTTTGTTGTCGCCGCGCTCCTTTATTCGATGGCGGGATTCGGCGGCGGCTCCGCCTATAGCGCGCTGCTCGTCCTCAATGGGACCGACTATCGTCTTCTGCCGTCGATATCGCTCATCTGCAACATCATCGTCGTCGGGAATGGCGCCATTCAATTCCTGATCGCCAGGCGCATGCGGTTGATCGACGTCGCGCCGCTTTGCCTGTTGTCGGCGCCCGCCGCTTGGGTCGGCGGCCGCATTCCGGTGCCGGAAACGCTTTTTTCCTTGATGCTCGGCTTGGCTCTTCTCGCCGCGGCGGCGTTCATGTTCGTCGATCCGAAGACGCCGGAACCGCGCGCAGGCGGCCGGTCCGCGGCGGCGCCAGCGGCGATCGGCGGCTTCATCGGATTTCTTTCAGGGCTCGTCGGCATCGGCGGCGGGATTTTTCTTGCGCCGTTCCTGCATATCGTTCGCTGGGGCGGGGCGCATGAGATCGCCGGCGCCGCGAGCGTTTTCATTCTCGTCAATTCCGTCGCCGGATTGGGCGGACAGCTGACGAAGCTCGGCGATCTCAACGCGGTCCACGCATTGACGCCGTACTGGCCGCTGCCCGCGGCGGTGCTCATCGGCGGCGTCATCGGCGGCTTCATCGGCGCAAGGCGGCTGCCGGCGGGCGCGATCAAGCGCCTGACGGGTGTCTTGATTCTGAGCGTCGGCTTGAGGCTGCTCTGGGGTTTGGCGACGAAATAGGGCGGCGGACTGGATTCCGTCGCCGATGAAAGCGTGCTATGCTGGCGCCGCATTGCACGGGGAGAACAGCGATGGCGTTGATTGTTCATGGTCCAGCCGCGACCGATATCGATATGAATCCGGCGACGATCGATTTCGGCGGACTTTTCACCGATCCGATCATCTCTTCGTTGCCGACGGAGCTTGTCATCGGCCCGAGCCCCGCCGCCTCGAACTATGTCTGGTATTTTTCAGGAACTGCTTTCACCTACAACGCCAGCGGCGACTTGACCGGCGGAACAATCACCGGACTTCGAACCGAGGACAGCGCGCTCATCGATCTGGAGTTGACGGGCGGTTCCTTCTCAGCCGTCGCGGTTCAGGCGCTGATCGATGCATCCGACAGTCTCGGCTTGCTCACCTTGCTTCTCAGCGGCAACGACACCGTCGCCGGCGGCACGTTTGACGACTATCTGGTCGGGCTAGCGGGATCTGACTTTCTTGTTGGGGGCGCCGGCGCTGACACGATGATCGGCGGTGCCGACAGCGACTATTTCCGCAGCGGCGCGGGTGCGGATCTTATCGACGGCGGCGCCGGCAGCAGTGACTTTGCCGAATATGATCTCAGTTCCGCCGCCGTCAACATCAATCTGGCGACCGGCGTCCATTCCGGCGGAGACGCCGCCGGCGACACGCTGACAAGTATCGAGTGGATCGCGGGGTCGGATTTCAACGACACGCTGACCGGCAGCGCCGCCAATGAATATTTTGGCGGCCACGACGGCGACGATCTTATCAGCGCCGGTGACGGCGCGGACAGCGTTGAGAGTCGCGCCGGCGCCGACACGGTCGATGGCGGGGCGGGTAACGACAACATCGACGGCGGTGATGGGAATGACCTGATTATCGGCGGCGCCGGCCGCGACACGCTGTTCGGCGAACTCGGCGATGATTCGATCGACGCCTCGGCGGGCGACGACTCGATCGACGGCGGCGCCAATAATGACTCGCTTGTCGGCGGAACCGGCAATGACAACCTGGTCGGCAACAACGGCAATGACACGATCCAGGGCGGCCTCGACAGCGACACCATTCTCGGCGGCAATGGGTTTGACTATCTGCTCGGCCAGGACGGCAATGACTCGCTTGATGGCGGCGCCCTTTCTGACACGCTGCTCGGCGGCAATCAGAATGACACGTTGCGCGGCGGGGCGGACAACGATTTGATCTTCGGCGAAGCGCAGCGCGATTTGATCTTCGGCGACGACGGCGATGACATCATCGATGCCGGAACCGGCGATGACACGGTCGACGGCGGCGGCCAGAAGGACAGGGCGTTCGGCGGCTCGGGCGCCGACTCGATCATCGGCGGCGGCGGCAATGACACGCTGCAGGGCGGCAATGACAATGACACATTGCTCGGCGGCGCAGGCTTCGACGTGCTTGAGGGCGGCGACGGCGACGACTCGCTTGAGGGCGGCGATCTCAACGACGTCATTTTCGGAAATGCTGGAAATGACACGATCGTCTTCTCGCTCGGCGGCGATATCGATACGTTACGCGACTTCACGGCCGGGGCAGGCGTCGCCGATGTCATCCGGCTTGTCGGCTTCGGCACGGCGTTCGACAGTTTCGCCGAAGTGCTCGCGGCCGCGACGGATGACGGCACGCACACCACGATCAATTTCGGCGGCGGCGACACGCTGATCATCAGGAACGTGCTGGTCAGCCAACTTCATGTGGATGACTTCACCTTCGGGTGAGCGAAGTCCCTATGACGAGTGCTGACGGCGATCAGGTCACGTCATGTGCGGCATCGCGGCGAAGGGCTTTAGGCCGCCGCGCAACAGCAATGCAGCGCCGATGGCGGCAAGCCCGCCGATCAGCGAAACCGACGCGCCGACCATCGCGTCGTTCCTGAAGACATAGTCTGTCGTCATCGCGATCACCGTCCCGCCAAGCGCGAGGCCGATGAAGCTGTTGAAGAAGAGGAAAATCGCCGATATCTGCGCGCGCATGCTTGGCGGCGACACGATCTGCATCGCGGCCGCCGAAGTCGCCAGCGGAAAGGAGGCGAAGAAGAAGGCGAGAGCGATCAGCGGCAGCGCGATCGCCAAATTCGGCGCCGATGAAAACAGCGCGATCGGCGGGACGAGGCACATCGCGCCGACAAGGCCGGCGCGCATCGAAGCATCCTTGCGGCCCGCGCGTTCAAAGTGATCGGTCAAAAAGCCGCTCGCCAGAACGCCGCCGACATTGGACACGAGCAAGATCAGCCCGAGGATAAGCCCGGTCTGCGCCGTCGTCAGATGATGGACGCGCGTCAGATAGGCCGGCGTCCAGGACATCAGGCCGAATAGCGCCAGAGCGCACAAGGTGAAGCCGCCATAGTGAGCGACGAAAAACGCGCGGTTGCCGCGAATGAATGCGAAGACTTCCGCGAGCGTCGCCGAGTTCGATTTCTGGCGGCCTCGCGCCCTGTCATGGACCGTGAATGTAAAGATGATTGCGAGCAGAATTCCCGGCAGACCGACAGCGAAGAAGACGATTTGCCAGGTCCTGATTTCGCCGACGATCGGCAGCGCCATGCTTTCGACATCGCCGACAAGGCCGACCACGGCGCCGCCGATAAGGTAGGCAAGCCCGCCGCCGATGAAGGTGCCGATTGAATAGACGGCGAGCGCGCGTCCGAGTTTTTCCTTCGGGAAGAGATCGGCGATCATCGAGTAGGCGGCTGGAGACAGCGCGGCCTCGCCGACGCCGACGCCCATGCGCGCAAGGAAGATATGAGCGAAATTCTTGCCGAGCCCTGTCGCGACGGTGGCAAGGCTCCACAAGAAGACGCCTGCGCTGATGATGAGGGGCCGCGATTGACGGTCGGCGAGCCGCGCGATCGGCAGACCCATAGTCGCATAGAACAGCGAAAAGGCGAGGCCGTGCAGCAGGCTGAACTGCGTGTCAGTGATATCGAGATCCTTGCGGATCGGCCCGATGAGGAGCGCGAGGATCTGCCGGTCGACGAATGAAAATATATAGGCGATCATGCAGAGAATGACGACGTACCACGCATAAGCGCGGCTCGGCGGCGGATTATTCGCTTTGGCGTCGGAGGTCATTCGTCAGCGCTCGTCCGGCGGTCTTGTCAATCGCCGAATTCACACGGGCGTTCAGCCTCAATGTCAATCATGCAGGCGCGAAGCCGGACTTAGAAGCGGTAGGAGAGGCCCAATTCCGCCGTATGCGTCTTGATGTCGTCATTGGTGGCCCCGAGCAGGCGATAGCCTGCCTCGACCGACCAGTTGCGATGAACCGGCATGGCGACGCCGACGCGTGCGCCATACCCCAGTTCGATATTGGAGTCTGAAAGCGGCGTGAAGCCGTCGTCGATTTCGGTGCGGACGTGAACCGGCCCGACGCTGCCGGTGAAGTAGGGCGTCACCGGTCCGAATTTCGGCCCGTCGTACCGCAGGGATACAAGGCCCGAGATCGCGCGCCTCGTCGCCTGTTCCTGGCCGACGCCGATGATGACCGGGTCGCTGTCGCGCTGGAAAACGACTTCGCCTTCGAAGCTCAAGGGAATTTTCCGGCTGATCCGCGCGCGATAGCCGGCGCTGTAAAGAAGCGCGCCCTTGCCGTCGGCGAGGCCGCCGCCGCTCGCTGCGAGCGTGTAGCCGCTGCGGACGAAGAGCGCCTGCGAGCCGCCGTCTCTCAAACTCGGCCTCGAAGAGGCGCTGCGATATTTCGACTGTGTCTCCGCCTGCGCGACGCGCATGGAGTCGATGTCATTGTCGCGCAGCATCGCGAGCGCAAAGCCGCCGTTTTCGACAGCGTAAGCGCCAGTCGCGCAGAGCGTTCCGATGGCGATCGTTGCGGCGAGGAATTTCATATCGGCTCCGTTTGTCTGCGGCTCTGCGGGATTTTCATCCCAATCGGACTAATCCCGTCTTAATCCGCGCCTTGGCGTCTGGTGAGATTTCTTGATTATTCGTCAGGTTCCGAAGTCCGCGTCAGACGGTCGAAGAGGCGTTGAAGAGATCGAGCGGTCCGGCGAAATTGCCGATGTTTGGCAGTGCGTCCTGGATTTCGGTCGTGGTAAGCCCGAACCACGCGGCAAGGCTCGCGGCGAGCTGTTCGACGGCGACGACCGGGATCAGTCGTCCGCCGCCGCTGTCTTGCGAATGATCAAGCGCTGCTGGCGGCATTTCGCCGATAATGCGATTGCCGTTGACCGCGCCGCCGACGACGAAATGATGCGCGCCCCATCCATGGTCGGTGCCGTCGCCATTGACCGCGAGGGTGCGGCCGAAATCCGATGCGGTGAACGACGTCACCTCGTTCTGGACGCCGAGTTCGACGGTCGCGTCGTAAAATGCGCGCATCGCGGTTGACAGCGTCGTGTGGAGGCCGGTGAGGTTGCCGGCCTGCTCCGAATGCGTGTCGTAGCCGCCGGTCGAGACGAAATAGATCTGCCGCGAAACGCCGAGCGTCGAGCGGGCGGCGATCATTCGGGCGACGATCTGCAATTGTGAGGCGAGATTGGTGTCGGGAAAGACCGTCGTGAACGGCGCTTGCGCGGAGAGCGCGACTTCAAGATCGCGGTTAAGGGCGATCGACTGCCGGTGAATCGTGGCGACGTCGCGTTCGAAGAGATTGGCGCGCAGATTTGCGACATCCTGAATCTGATTCGCGATCATGCTGGGCAGGACCGGTGAATTGTAGAGGTCAGTCCGCGCGACTGAATCGATCTGCACCGGTCCCCCGAGGCCGAGCGAAAACGCCGCCGCCTGCTGGCCGACGAGATAGACGACATTGCCGGACACAGAGACGGCGGTGAACGACGCCGCGGTGTTCGCGCCCGACGCCATTGCCATGTCCGCGAGGCGACCGCCCCAGCCGAAGCGCGCGCCTTCGGGCGCCGCCGCCATCCAAGTCGATTGCTGGTCATTGTGCGAAAAAAGCCGCGTCGGCGTGCGGGCGCTGTCTGCGTCCCATTGCGCGCGATTCAGCGGCTCGATCAGCGGCCCGACATTGCCGACAATCGCCGCCTGCCCGGAGCCGAAGAGCTGATGGATCGGCGCCAGCGCTTCCGGCAACGCAAATTGCCGGCCGCCAAGCGCTGCGGCGTTCGAGGGATTTAGCGCGAGAAGCCGCGCCTGCGACCGCGACGATCCGCCGGCCATGTTGTTGTATTCGCTGAAGAGCGGCTGACGGATTGCGGCGAACTGATTGTAGGACGGACCGTCATAGGGAATGACCGTGTCATGACAATCCATGCCGCCGAACAGAAACACGCAGACGATGGCGCGATAGCCGGTTGTCGACGCCGCGAGCGCGTTGAAGGGGAGTAGGTTCATCGCGAACGGCGCTGCGCCGTAGGCTCCAAGGAGGCTTGCGGTCTGCAGAATCCGCCGTCTGGTGATTGCGCTCATCGGCCGGTTCCCTAGCGTTGGACGAAATATTCGGATGAAAGAACGGTCATCAGCATCGCCGCGTTGACGCGCCGTCGCCGGTCCTGCGGCGCCGTATCAGGGCGCACGGGTATCGAGTTGACGGCGGCGATGATGTTGGCGCGCGTTTCCGCAGTCATCGCGCCAGCCGTCATCGTGAGATTCAGTCGATCGACGAGCGCATCGGCGTTGTCGGCTATTGACAGTTCCGGTCCATAGCCCGGACGGAAAGTGACGGTCGCGCGCCCTTCCTCGATCCGTTCCTGCATGTAGTTTGCAAAGCTCGTGACCGTCGCAGTGGTCGTGATCTGCATTTCCGGCGCGACGAGGTTGGCGCCGGCGGTTTGCGATCCGGCGGCGATGTAGCCGGGGCGGTAGAAGTTGAATACGGACGGCGACCGGTAGGCCTGCTGGGCGAGTTCGGACGGCGAGGCCGCGTCCATGATCCGGAACTGACCGTCGAGACCATTGCCGCCGAGAACCGAGACGGAGTTCAATCCCGCATTGCGCGCCCAATGCGTGAAGCGGATCACCGGTTCGCGCACTTTGCCGTAGTTCGGATTGTCGCGATTGGAGAGAACGCGCGCTTCGTCATCAAGGAGGATTGCGGCAATGACCGCGCTAAGATCGCCCCTTGTGCTTGAGCCGACCGTCGAACCGTCCGGCAGCTGGAACCATCCGGTTTCGAACGCGGCGGTGACGCGCGAGACATATTGCGGCGACGGATTGCTGGTGACGAAACGCTGGATAAGCTGTCTTGAAATGAATGGCGCGATGTTCGCATGGTTGAACAGCGTGTCGAGCGCCGCATCGATGCTTGCCGCCGTCTGGGTGTTTGCGGGAACAGTGACGCCGAGGAAAGTCTTTTCCGATGTCGAATGCTCGCTCTCGAAGATCGCGAGCGGCGAATAGGCGGCGACGGGGATCGTCTGGTCCGGATTGTTGCCGCCGAAATCGCCGTCGTCCCAGCTGAGGCCGGTAAAGACCTTCGCAAGGCCCGTGATATCGGCGTTTGTGTAAGTCTCGATCTGCGCGCCGGTCCCGTCAAGGCGGGGCGTGCCGTCTGGATTGAGCTGGACGAGGCCGATCGTGAAGAGCTGCATCAATTCGCGCGCATAATTTTCGTCGGGCACGCGATTGATCGAGGGATCTTCCTTGCGGTTGTTGAGATAGGTGAGAAATTTCGCCATCGCCGGACTGTAGGTCACGTCTTCAAGCAACGATCGGTAGTTGCCGAACGCATTGCTGTTGAGCATGTCCATGTAATAGGCGACGGCCGCCGGCGTTTCCGCGACGTCCGGATTCTCATAGGAGACGACAAGAATTTGCGACAGTGCGAACGCCATGCGCTGGCGCAGTTGATCTTCGCCGTTGATCATGTCGCGCCAGACGATCTCCGACAGCGCTTCGGGCCCGATCGATTCGCCGCGGGCGGCGTAGTCCGCCTGGATGAGGCGTAGCTCGTCAACATTGGGTTGGGAGTTGCGCGCGAGCTGTCGGCGCATCCAGCCGGAATAACCGAGCGACACGAGTTCGTTGATCGAGTCTTCCGTCGGGCCGAATGTCGCCTGCGTCAGAAAACGGGACGCCTCGGCCGCGGTCGGCGTGTCGGCGATTGACGGCGGCGGCGGCGCGCCGATCGGCGCCGGCGCCGCCGACGGCGCATCGGAACCGGAGCAACTGGCGAGGGCGATCGCCGCCGCCGCTGCGAGGACAAGCCGGCTGAAGCGCCGATCGTCCGGCGCTTTCTTCGATGTAAAGGGCCACTCCGCCATTTGCATGCGTCCTTCGAGCGACAATCATTGACGCGCAAAGCGTGCAGTCGGGGATGTAAATGAAGCGCTTAAGGAATCGCTTGATTCTTCAAATTCGGCATCTTCTTTGATGACAAAAATTCAAGGAAGGGCCAGAGTCGCGCGCCAAATTGAATCAAGTTTGAACTGTGTTTTCAGCGCCAGCCGGCGTGAACATGATGTCAGAGATGCGTCTCGATCCGCCTTCGCGCACCACGTGCACAGCAATATCGATGATCGATCGAACATAGTCGATCGTCTCAAGGCGGGTGAGCGGCATGCCCGCCTGCAGGGCCATCAGAGCGATCTGCTCAAAGGCGCCATGCGGACTGTCGGCGTGGATTGTGGTGATTGAACCCGGATGTCCCGTGTTGATGGCGCGCAGGAAAGTGACCGCTTCGCGTCCGCGCAGTTCGCCGAGAATGATCCGGTCCGGGCGCAGCCGCAGCGAGGCGTTCAAGAGATCGTCGATGCCGATGCGCGCTTCGCCAAGATCGCCTTTGACGGCGATGAGACCAACCGCATTCGCATGATCGAGCGTCATCTCCGCCGTATCCTCGACCGTGATCAGCCGTTCATCCGCCGGCACGGATTTCAGGAGCGAATTCAGAAGGCTGGTCTTGCCGGTCGATGTGCCGCCTGAAATGAGGATCGTCTTCTTCGACTTGACCGCGAAGTCGAGAAACTCCGGAATGCGCCGCGCTTCTAGCAGCTTCAAGAGCGCGGCGTCCCGGTCGGAGAGGCGCCGCTCGTCGGCGAGCGCGACCCCGCCAAAATTGTCTCGGCCGGCGAAATCCGAAAGGCCGAGGCGCGCGACGACGGGCCTTCGGATCGCCATCACCCAATGGCGACGCGTCGCCGGCGGACCGACGATCTGCACGCGCTCGCCGCCCGGCAGCGATGCGGCGAGCACCGGATGCTCGCGATTGATCGCCTGGCGGTTAAAACGCGCGATCTGCGCAGCGAGGCGCTGAACATGCTGATCCGTGATTTCGGGCGACGCCACGCGCTGCATCGCGCCGCCGGCGATCTCGACCCAGAATTCGCCCGGTCGATTGATGAAGATTTCCGCGACGCGTTCATGCCGAAGCCATTTCTCCAGCGGCTTTAGAAACGCCGTCAGATAGACATGCTCGTCATTGAGGTCTTGCGGTTCAGTTGTCCGCGCTGCGTCGGTCATGGTTCTTCCGTCAGCGCGACGCCGCCGCTTTGTTCATAGAGCGGGAAAACAAGATCGCGCGCGACGAAGATCCGGATCGGCGCGCCCTGCGGGATGCGAATGGTCGGCGGGATATTGATGCTGCTTTGCAGCGCCGTCTCGGCGACGCCATAGGCCTGCGCCGATGAGGTGATGACGACCTGATTATTGCCGCTTTCGCCGGCAAGAATTTCAGCGCCGGCCCCGATGATCGACAGCAGGATCGCCGAACCAAAGCGCTGCAGGAAGTGACGATCGACCTTTCCGCCAAGTCCCGCGCGGCCAAGCGTGTCTGTCACGGGCGACGACAATTTAATGGCGACGCCTTCCGGCAGGATGAGCCGTGTCCAGACGACAAAGGCGCGTGATTCGCCGATTGCAAGACCGGACCGGTATTGTCCGATGAGGCGGCTGCCGCGCGGAATGAGGACTTCGGTTCCGTCAAAACTTCTGACGTCTTCGCTGACGATCGCGCGCGTGAAGCCAGGCAGGTCGGAATTGACGGCGGTCTCAAGAACGCCGGCGATCAAGGTCCCCTCAATCACCGTCGATGCAAGATCGCCGATATGCGTCGCCGTCGCCGGCGCGTTCTCGCTATTGCTGACGCGCGCCGCGAACTGGTCGCTGGCGGTCAGCGAGGCGGCGTCCACCGTCGCGGCGTTTTCCGCCGCAAGCTCCGCCGCGCTCGGGCCGTTGTCGATGACGAGCGACGGCGCGCGCAGTCGATCGGGCCGAATCGGCGGCTCTTCCTCGATATAGGCGGGAGCCGGCGGCGCGGTGTAGACCGGCGCCGGCGGAGGCGCTTCGATCGGCGCTGCGGCGACGACAACGGGCTCCGGCGCCGGCTCGACTTGTTTCAGGCGCGCCGTCGACATCTGCATGAAGGCGAGTACGCCAAGACCGACCGCGATCGCCGCGCCGATCATCGTCCCGTTGTCGCCGCCGCCGATCGCGACTTTCGGCAGCGCGTAGGCGTTCGCTGCGGCGAGTTCATCCGATGACAGCGACACTCGCGGATCTTGACCTTCCTTGCGCATCATCCCGCGAACAGGCCGAAGAGCCCGCCTTTCTTTTTCTTGCCGCCGCGCGGCTGCGGCGCGTCCGGCCCGCGATCGATTTCGTGAAACCCGTCATTGAAGATCTGGGTCACTTCTTTGCCGTTCCTCAAGATGAATTCCGGCGCGATCTGGTGCACGATGATGGCGTCGCCCTTGTAGCTGTAATTGACAATGCTTTCCGCGCCATCGGGGCGACGATAAAAGATCGCGGGCGCTTCAACGCCGCGCGGCCACTCAAAAGTCGTCGACACGCCGTCATCGAAGACGCGGGAGGGGAGATTTTGCTTGGACCCTGTGTAGGTGTAACGCTCATTGACCGGCGTGCGCGGATCGAGCGGCTCGCCGCCGCCGAGAAGGACGGGTTCCTCGATCGCCGGCGCGCCGGCGACCGGGGCGACGATTTTCAGAAGATAGGTGATCTCGGACGCCGGCGTCTCCGGCGCGCGGCGCTTCGCGGTAAGCTCAAACGTGTAGTAGCGGCCGGAGGTCACCACCATCATGTTGGTCGGCTCGCCCTCGTCGACCGGCTTCACGAAGAGAACATTGCCGCGCTTGTTGGGCGTCACTTGCCAGGTCAGCGAATCGCCGAGCGCAACGCTCTCGATCTTGTCCGGCGCCGGGAATTCAACGGCGATCTGATAGCCGTAATGGCCGACGAGCCTGATGACTTTCTCCGGCGAGTATACGACCTCGCGAATGCGCGGATCGGCGTGAGCGGGCGAAAGGCCGGCGAAGAGCAGGGCGACGGCGAAGAGCATCAGTCTTTTCATGGCAAGCCTCTTGCGGCGCGCGCGCGCGTCGACCCGAAGCCGCGATAGGCGCGCGAGGCGCGGCGAATGTCGGCGACGTCGGCGCCGCTTTCGGAGTCAAACGCGGCGTGAGCGGAGATCGGCGAAACCGCCGCCGCGCGCGACGGCTGGGCGCCGGCGCCGGTATCGTTCCTCGAGACTGAAGCGACCATGTCGATGATGCGCGAGTCGCCGGCGGCCTGCGCATGATCGCGCGCCTGTCCGGTGATTTCGGCGGCGGCGGATTTGTCCGCGTGGAACCTGTCAGGCAAGCGCCACGCCGCGACAAGCTGGGCTGTCGAAGTCAAGACCTGCCTGATCAGCATCGCAAATATGATCGACGCGACTGTCAGCGCGAAGACGGCGCCGACGCTGTTGTCGCCAAGCATCTGGTTGCGCGCGATCTCATCTGTCATCGGCGTGATGATGGTGAGGGCGCCGGCCGTCGCGAGCAACGCAAAGACCAGCACGAATGAGCCGCCGACGATTGACCGGAGCCAGCCTTCGAGCAAACCGCGCGTGCCCTGAAAAAGGCCGAAGAGGATGAAGACCGGGCCGAGCGCCAGCAGGAATCCGAGCGTGATCTTGGTGATGACGATAACGCCGGCGGAGCTGACGCCGATCAAGATTGCGCTGATCCAGAGCATGGTCGGCGCGCTGATCCCGGCGGGCGTCGCTTGCGGCGGCGTCAATGGTTGTTGCGGGGGCGGCGTCGCGGCCCTGGCGGCGTCTTCCGTAAAAGAGTCGACCGTCTGCGCGCCGAGCGGCGTCCGCCGGCTCCAATTGGCGGCGAGGTCGGTCATGTCGCCGACGACGATGTTCAAACTCTCAGCGACATTGGCGCTCGTCGCCGCGCGCCCGGTCGTCGCAACGCTCATCATGCGCGCGACTTCTTCCGCGCCGCCGGTGATCGTGTTGACGAAAACGGTCTGATAGGCGGGCCAGTTCGATGAAAGCGCGATGACGAAGCCCATCGCGACAAAACGCCGAACGAGATCGGGGACGGTCGCGCCCCCGCCCATAATGAGACGATAGCCGTAAATCGCGACATAGATGGTGAGCCCGCCTGCGAGCGCCGATGTGAGCCAGCCGCCCTGACCGAAGAGCCCCCGATAGGCGCGCGTCACATAGGCGGCGACATGGCAGTCGACCGCGGCCATGAGCGATGCGATGTCGTTGTAGCCGTCGGCGGCGCAAGTTTCGATCATGCGGCGCCTCCGCGGGCCGCTTTGCGGGTCGCCGTCAGCATTGACTGCGGCGCGCTTGTGTTCGCCGCGACGATCGGTTCGGCGCCGAGCAGCAATGGCAGCCAATGTGAGGGATGATCGCCGACGCGCGCGCGCAGCGCATCGAGCGCCCGAACCGAGCGTTCGCGGCCGGAGAGGATGCGCAGCGCCTCCGGCTCGCCGGAAAGATCCAATCGCGCGACGACGCTGTCGGTTCCCGCCTTGATCAGGAAACAGCGGGAAGCCTCCGGCAGCGTCCGGACAATGTCGAGTTCGTGCGCGGTCAGGCCGAAGCCGGCGCTATAGTCCTCTTCCTGCGCGCGCGGGTTCGGCATGAAAATCTGCGCCGCCGTCTGCTCGCGGATGGCGCTGGCGATGCGGCTGTCGAGCGCGTCGCGCGCCGACTGCGTGCAGAAGCCGACGACGCCGTTGCGTTTTCGGATCGTCTTCAGCCAGTCCTTGAGGCGCGCCGCGAATACGTCATCGTCGAGCGCCTTCCAGCCCTCGTCGATGACGATCAGGGTCGGCGATCCGTCAAGGCGCTCTTCGATGCGGCGGAACAGATACATCATCGTCGGCGTGCGAATGGCCGGCGCGTCGAGCAGCTCGGTCATGTCGAAGCCGAGAATGCGCGAATCGATTGAGAGGCGGTCCTCGGGATTATCAAACACCCAGGCGAGTTCGCCCTTGCCGCACCAGCGGCTGATGCGCGCCGCAAGATCATCCGCTTGCGGGCGCCTGAATCCGCCGAGCAGTTCCTGGAAATAGCGCAGACGGCGCAATTCCGGCGGCTGATCGAAATTCGCGTCAACCGCCTCGCTGATGACGGCGAGCTCCTCCGGGCCGAGGATCGAACCGGCGCTTGTCGCCAATTGGCCGATCAGCGCGCGCAAGAATGCGCGGGTCCCGCCATTGTCCTTGAGGCGAAGCGGGTTAAATCCCGTCGCCTGTCCGTGGCGCAGCGCCTCATAGACGCCGCCGATCGATCGCAGGAATATTTCGGCGCCGCGATCCTTGTCGAAGAAGATGGTGCGGGGCGACAATTTCTGCGCCTGCGCCGTCAGGAAATTGAGGACGACGGTCTTGCCGGATCCGGACGGGCCGATGACGAGAAAATTGCCGAGATCGCCCTGGTGGAAGTTGAAAAAGTAAGGCGTCGCCGAGGTCGTTTCAAAAACGGTGATCGCCTGGCCCCAATGATTGCCATCAGCTGAGCCGATCGGAAATCCGTGAAGCGAACAGAGCCCCGCGCAATTGCCGGATGAGATCAGCGCCCGCCGCGCGATATAGTCGAAATTTCCCGGAAACTGCGCCCAGAAAGACGGCTCAAGGTTCAGCTGCTCGCGGACAGCGACCGCGCCGATATCGGCGATCGCCGCCTGCGCCGCTGACGCATTGTTGTCGAGTTCTTCAAGCGTGTCGCCTCGCACCATGACCGAGAGATGATGCTCCCCGAACGCCGCAGAGCCGCTCGCCGCGTCATCCTTCGCCGCCATCAGCCCGCGCCGCAATGTCACCGTATCGTCGTCGGCGGCTTTCAGTCTGCGCAAGGAGAGATCAATCCGCTCCTGCGCGATCTGGCGATCGACAAAGGAAAAGCTCTCCGTAATGACCATTTCCGTCGGCAGGCGAAGGAGGCCGTCCAGCATGCCCGGCGTCGTCGAGGAGGGATATTCCTTCATCGCGAGCATCGCCGCAAACGAAGGCGCGCCGGCGCCGCGTTGTTCGATCGCTTCAATCCCGAACGATATGCGCTTGTAGGGAAGGTAATGCGCGGCGGCGGCTTCCGGATCGAGCGTCGGGCGGAGGTCGCCGTTCAGAATGAGGGATAGAAACTCAAGCGGCTCCGAACAGACGCCCCCGTCGCCGTCATAGCGGGCGAGCGTGCGCGGGCCATAGGCGCGCAGCGACGCGACAAGCGCGTCGCGCACGCTGTCGAGGGTTCTGATTTCGCGTTCGCGCGCGTGCGTGCGCATCGAGCGGTTCGACCGCTTGGCGCTGTCGGACAGGCGGTCGAGAACGCCGACCTTGCCGGTCGATGGTTTGTAGACGATCGTCAAGAAGAGGTCATTGACGAAGAGCTTTTTCGAATTGATGCGGTCTTTCCAGCGCTGATCGAGCCAGGAGGAGAACGAATCCCTGAATGAGGCGTTGAGCGCGGCGGATGCGCGGCGGCGAACGACATGGTGGTAAAGGGCGATGCGCGAATTGTTGACGCTCTTCAGCATCGTGTCGCGCACGATGAGGCGATAGTTCAACTCGTCCGTGTCCGCGGTCTCGAATGGGAGGCCGTCAAGCAGCACCGTCTGCATCAACATGCCGTCTTTCAGGACGAGCGTTCGATCATCCGCATGCCCGACATGGGGCAGGTGATCGCCGACGCGGCGTTCCTTGATGAACAGCGATTTGAAGCCTTTATTCGCCACCAGCGCTCCTTTTCTTCAGGGAGCGTAGCTGTTGCAGCGCCAGAAGCCGTAATTCGCGACGCGCGGGCATTTGCTGACCCGCTTGATCCAGAGGTCAAAAATGCGCGGCTCGCGCAGCGACGCCAGATAGCCGATCGCGTGGAGGGCGACGGGCGCCAGCAATGACGCGAACGAGCGTGTCACAAGAAAGATTTCCGTCGACACGACGAGATTGATGACGAAATAACTGTAAGAGACGCCTGCAAAGGTTTGCGGCTGGGTCAATGCGCGAAAGACGGGCGTCCTCTGTAGGGCCTGCATCGCGGCGTCACCTCGCCGCGCCGGCCGCCGACTGTATGCCGGATACGATTGACGCCGCGCCAAAGAGTATGAAGCATCCGACGATGACGGTGATGCCGTAGCGCCAGTTCATCCGCCCTGTGAGCATCATGAAGCCGACAAAGGCGACCGCGATGACCGCGACAGCCGTCGCGACATTGCCGAGCATCGTCCCTTGCAGCCACTCGACCGCCGCGAGGATTGGGCCCGAACCCTGCGGGTCGGTCGTTTGCGCCCATGCGCTTGAGGATATTCCGGATATGAAAGAGCCGAGGATCGCGGCCGCTCTCCAATTGCAAAACGCTACTGTCACAACCGCTCCGCAAGTTTCGCCCGCCACCGATGCGAGGCCTCGTCCGACTTATCATCAACATGGAAAACGAAACCTTAACGGCCCGCGCGCCTGCGGCAGGCAGCGCATTACCTTTTACAAAGATTAACGCCTCAAAGCCGGATAGGCTGTTCGCCAGTTTGGAAAAACGCGTCAAGCGCCGGTCGAATCTGCTGTAGACGGGCTGACTTACTTCAATGCGTCTTTCGCGCGCCGACCGGCGGAGGGGCGCCGGAATCAATGCGCGTCAGGATCGGATTGATGTCGGGGCGATTGAAGTCGGCTGACATCGTGCGCAAGGGAAAAAATTTATCCGCCGCCGACAGCAACGCCTATCCTTTATGGCATGACGCGCGATACGATCACCACGCTCGCGAAAGAGGAAGGCGTGGAGTTTGTCGATCAAGCGATGCCGCGTGAGGCGCAATATTTCATTTCGCCGATGAGATCTTCCTGACCGGCGCCGCCGCCGAAATCGAGTTGGCGCGCTCTGTTGAACGCCGGCCGGCCCGCGTGAACGGATGCGGGCCGGCGACGGCGATGCGGCAACAGCGATTCTTCGGTCTCTTTGACGGAACGACGAAGGACCGGCGGGGATGGCTCCACAAGGTTCGGGCGAAACCTGTAAAGGCGAATCGTGAAGCCGCAATCCTTGTTTGAAAAATTATGGGCGCGGCATGTCGTCGTCGGTGAGACGGCGGACGCGCCGGCGATCATCTACGTTGATCTGCACCTCATCCACGAAGTAACGTCGCCGCAAGCGTTTGCGGCGCTTGAGGAGCGCGGTCTAAAGGTGCGCCGTCCGGATAGGACGCTGGCGACGCTTGATCATTCGACGCCGACTTTGCCGGCGGGGAGGGATGGGCAGCTTCCTTACGCAACGAAGGAAGCTGAAGCGCAGGTCGTCGCGCTCATCCGGAATTGCGAGAAATACTCGATCCGCCTTCTCGGTCTTGGTGATCCGCAGCGCGGCATTGTGCATGTGATCGGGCCGGAACTCGGCGTCACGCAGCCCGGAAAGACAATCGTTTGCGGCGACAGTCATACGTCGACGCATGGCGCTTTCGGCGCACTCGCCTTCGGCATCGGCACGACGGAAGTCGGGCATGTGCTCGCGACGCAATGCGTTTTGCAGCGAAAACCGAAATCAATGCGCGTCATTATCAACGGGCCGACGCCCGCCGGCGTCAGCGCCAAGGACATTGCGCTCGCCATGATCGCCGCGATCGGCGCTGACGGCGGTCAAGGCTATGCGATCGAATTTGCCGGCAGTGCGATCAGCGCGTTGTCGATGGAAGGGCGAATGACCCTTTGCAACATGTCGATCGAAGCGGGCGCGCGCTTCGGGATGATAGCGCCGGACCAAAAAACCTTTGAATGGCTTAGGGGCCGCGACCTCGCGCCGGCTGGCGACGACTGGGACAAGGCCGTTGATGACTGGCGCACGCTTGCAACCGATGCGGACGCCTCGTTTGACCGCGAAGTCAGAATTGACGCGACGAAACTTGCGCCGATGATCACCTTCGGCGTTTCTCCTGACGCGGCGGCGCCGGTCGACGCGCTCGCGCCGGCGCCCGAGAGCGATCATCAAAAACACGCGGCCGATTACATGAAATTCAACGCCGGCCGTCCGTTTTCGGATGCGAAGGTCCACCGCGTGTTTATCGGCAGCTGCGCCAATTCGCGCCTTGAAGACCTTCGCGCCGCCGCCGACGTGATGCGCGGGCGAAAAGTGATGGACGGCGTCGTCGCGCTGATTGTTCCCGGTTCCGAGCAGGTGAAGCGCCAAGCTGAAGCGGAAAATCTCCACCGCGTCTTTCTCGACGCCGGGGCCGAGTGGCGCGAACCCGGCTGTTCGATGTGCATCGCCATGAACGGCGATCAGGGACAGCCGGGAGACCTTGTTGTCTCCACGTCCAACCGCAATTTCATCGGCAGGCAAGGCAAAGGCGTCAGAACCGTGCTCGCAAGCCCAGCGACCGCCGCCGCCTCGGCGATCGAGGGCAGGATCGCCGATCCAAGACCTTACCTCGCAAAGGACCGCACCGATGTCGATTAAGCGCTTCGATAGAATAACATCGCGCACGATCATTCTCGCACAGGAGAACATCGACACCGACCAGATCATCCCGGCCCGGTTCTTGACGACGACCTCGCGCGGCGGGCTCGGCCGCTCGGCGTTTTATGATTGGCGCTTCGACGAAAACGGACGACCCAGAAATTCGTCGGTCTTTAACGGGGTTAATCCGGCGACACACCAGATTCTCGTCACCGGCTCGAATTTCGGCTGCGGATCGAGCCGCGAACATGCGCCCTGGGCGCTTCTTGAATTTGGAATTCGCGTCGTCGTCTCGTCCGATATCGCAGAAATCTTCAAGAGCAACGCGCTGAAGAACGGGTTGCTTCCCGTCACGGTCGACGAGGAGACGCATCGACGACTGCTTGCAGCGCCCGGCGCGGAAATGACGATCGATCTTGAGACGGAGACGCTGACGATCGCCGGCGAAGGCTGTTCGAAATTCAGGGTCGAGCCCTTCGCGCGGCGATGCCTCCTCGACGGCGTCGATCCCCTGGAGCGCATCCTCGATCAATTGCCGGCGATCGACGCGTATGAAGAGGCGCGCGCATGACTCATAAGATCGCCTACTTGCCCGGCAACGGCGTCGCGCCCGATGGCGCCGCTTGCGCGCGGCGCGTGATGTTGCGAGGATGCGACATCTTCGGCGTCGGCCCGAATTCGTGGATCACGATTTCGGCGGCGTCGCGATCGATCATCACGGCGATCCCTTGCCGCCCGCGACGCTGACGGCCTGCCTTGAAGCCGACGCCGTTTTCCTTGGCGCCGTCGGCGGCCCGTGATGGAAGAAATCAGGACCGCGGCCGGAGACGGGGTTGCTCGCGTTTCTTGAATATCTTGGCGTCCACCCCAAGCGCCGATAGCGCTCCTTTGGCGTTCAGCGTAGTAAGGGCTAGATTTCCTGATTGAGCGGCGGGAGGTGTGGTTGAGCGATCAGAAATCGCATGGCGACTATCCCGTCTGCGACATTGATCTATTCACGCCGGACGCGCTTCGAAATCCATTCCCGCATTATCAAACCATTCGCGATCTTGGACCTGTCGTTCATCTCTCACGCCTCGGGATGCCGGCGATCGGCCGGTTCTTGGATGTCCAAGCGGCGCTGCGCGCCGCCGACATTCTGATTTCCGGGGAGGGGATCGGATTTAACGAGATCGCCAACCATCAAACGCCCGAGCGAGGCGTTCTGACCTCCGACGGGGAGCGTCACCAGAAACTGCGCGGCGTCCTCGCGCGCCCTTTGGGGCCGGGCGCGCTGGAAGAGAGGCGCGCTCTCTTGAAGTCGCTCATCGACGCGCAAGTCAAGAGCCTTGTCGGCAGGGAGACTTTTGAAGGCGTAGCGTCGCTCGCGCAGCATCTTCCGTTAAAGGCGGTGACGCTGCTTGTCGGTCTCGACGAGAAGAGTCGCGCAAAGATGCTCAACTGGGCCTCGGCGTTTTTCAATTCGCTGAGGCCTTTGCCAGAAAAAGCGGAAGACCTGACCCTGGAGCTTCGCGCCGATCTGGAATTGTTGAAAGATCTGCGTGCCTTTTTCTCGAGCGTCGACCCCGCAGGGCTTGCGCCGGGGTCGTGGTCGGCGGAATTGTTCGATGCGGTCGGCGCAGGTCGTCTGACCGATAGTGAGGCCCGCGGCGCGCTAAGAGCTTTCGTGCTGCCGAGCCTCGATACGACGATTTATGCGAAGGCCAACCTTCTCTTCAATCTCGCGCGTTTTCCTGATGAGTGGCGACGCCTCAGGGAGGATCGCTCGCTGACGCCAATCGCCATTGTCGAGAGCGTGCGGCACAGCGCGGTTGTGCGCGCCTTTTCGCGATACGCCGCGGAAGACTATTCTGCGGGCGGCGTGTTTTTGCCGAAAGGAACGCGCGTAATGGTGATGTTCGGCTCGGCGAACAGGGACGAACGGCGTTACGAGAAACCCGAGCTGTTTGATGTTTCGCGCAATCCGCGCGATCAGCTCGGCTGGGGCACGGGGCCGCATATGTGCGTCGGCATGCATCTCGCCAAGCTTGAAATGGAGCTTCTGCTCGAAGCGCTGCTCGATCACGTCGAGACGATCGAAGCGGACGAGCCGACCTTTGGGATCAACGCCGGTCTCTACGGCATCGACCGTCTGCCGATGCGTCTGCATTGAGCGCACCCAAAGATCATGGACGCACATCGCCTCATCGAGGTGCCGCCCATTATCGTCAATATCTCTTTAGGGGGCGGCGCGCCTTCTTTCATATAGCGCCATGTCAGGAATTTTGAGGTTAAATCCGGTCGCCGCGGGCGATCATCGCTGCTTCGCGGATGGTTGACGCGTCGCCGATGTGGTTCGCGAGAATGAGGATGAGGCGCGCGTTGACGGACGCGCTTTCCTCGTCGCTGAGGCCTTCGTGCATCATGATGATCGCCTCATAAATATCGTCCGGGGCCGGCGCATTGCGCGAGAGGATGAGGCTCATGTCGATGCTCCGGCTCCTTGCGCGCGCTTGAGCGCCGCGTTGATCTTCCCGGCGTCGGGACGCTTCCAGCGCGCCGCGACATGCTGATCCGGGCGGATGAGAAAGGCTTCGCCGCCCGTCGCGCCGTAGCGCCGAAAGGCGAGGTTGTGCGGCGGCGCAATCGAAACGAGCGGCAGGTCCGACGGGATCGACGGGCCGCCCTCAAAGGACAAGAGTTTGAACGCTTCCCCGAACTTCGAAAGCAGCCACTGGCCGCCGCCGAGCGGCGCGTCGATGAGCGGCGCGCCTGGCGCCGGCCCCGTGTCGAACGCGTCCTCGTCCGGCGTCGAGAGCGGCGAGTTGCAATAAGGAACCGCCTGCGACAGGCGCCCGGAATTCACGAAAGGCCGCGCGAAATCATGATTGCGCGCAAGCTCGAGCACGGCGTTCCGGAATATCGACGCGGCGTTCGATTTCGGCGTCATGAAGTCCGTCGACCGCGTCGAATTGAGGATGTTGACGTCGGCGACCGTGATCGCTTCGCTGTCATAGGTTTCAAGGAGCGATGCGGGTGCGGCGCCGCTGAGAACGCGGTCGAGCTTCCAGGCGAGATTATCGACGTCCTGCATCCCGCCATTGCAGCCGCGCGCGCCGAAAGGCGAGACAAGATGCGCGCAATCGCCCGCGAAGATCACGCGATCATGGACGAAGCGCTCCATGCGCCGGCATTGAAACGTGTAGACCGAAAGCCACTCGAATTCGAACGCGACGTCGGGGCCGAGCAATCCGCGCACGAACGGTTCGACGTTTTCCGGCTTCGCCGCCTCCTTCTTGTCGATGTTCCAGCCGAGCTGGAAATCGAGGCGCCAGACGTCGTCGGGTTGTTTGTGAATGAGGCTCGACGCGCCAGGCCATGGCGGATCGAAATGGAACCAACGCTCGGCCGGACGCTGCGCTTTGACTTTCACATCGGCGATCAGGAAATTGTCCTCGAACACGCGCCCGGCGAAATCGAGGCCGAGCATGGTCCGCACCGGCGATTTGCTGCCGTCGCAGGCGAGAAGATAGCGCGCCTCTATTCCGTAGCGCTCGTCCGGCGTCTCGACTTCGACAAGGACGCCGTCGGAGCGCCGCGCGACGCCGATCGCTTCGTGACGCCAGCGGATGTCGATGTTCGGATATTTGGCGATTTCGTCGAGCAGATACTCCTCGACGTAATATTGCTGGATGTTGATGAAGGCCGGAAACTTTTGATCCTTGACCGGCAGGAGGTCGAATTCGTAGATCGGTTCGGCGCCGCCTTTCCAGAAGACTTTGCCCTTTTCCCAGATGACGCCCTTGTTCAGCAGGCGCTCGCCGACGCCGAGCCGGTCGTAGATTTCAAGCGATCGCTTGGAAAAGCAGATCGCCTTTGACCCGCGCGCGATGAAGGGAAGGGCGTTGAGCAAGACGACGTCGCGTCCCTTGCGGCCAAGGTCGAGCGCAAGCGCAAGCCCGATCGGTCCGCCGCCGACGATCAGGGTTTCGAGGGTTTCAGTCCGCGGCTTCGACTTGCGCGGCGCATATCCGAACTTTTTCCAGACCGGGATATTGTCCGTGTGCATCATTGACGGCGCCCGTCAGCCCTGAAGCTTCGCCCAGACTTCCCTGTCGCGCGCCGCCGTCCAGATCATCGGCCAGTCAGTCCCCGAATATTCGTCCCAGAGGCGCTGCACGTTGAACGGCATGCAATGCTCAAAGATCGGCCAATGTCCGAATTTCGGAGATAGCGCCGTGTGCGCCGCTTCGAATGCTTCCTTCAACGCGCCGCCCTTCTTGTGGATGCGGCCGACTTCGCGCTGCATCGCGAGGAGGAAGTCGCGCGTCTGTTCGATCGCCGCGTCGACGGCGGCGCGTCCTTTGGCGACGGCGCCGCGCCCGCCGACAAGCGCTTCGGCTTCAAAGGCCTTGACGCGGTCGAGCGTCTCGGCCGCCCAGTCCATGTGGAAAGCGTCGCCCGTATAAAGCGCCGCTTGCGCCTCGACGAGGTCGCCCGCGAAAAGGATTTTCTCTTTTGGCAGCCAGGCGACAATGTCGCCCGCCGTATGCCCGCGCCCGCAATATTGAAGGACGAGATCGCCGCGCGCGCCGCCAAGGTCGATCGTTAGCGTGTCGGTAAAGATGACCGAGGGATGAGTGAGGCCCGGAATCGACCCCGGTTCGCGGAAGAGGCGCGGCATGCGGCCGAGTTCAGAGTCCCAGTCTTCCTTGCCGCGCTCACGGATCAGTTTTCGCGTGTTCGCATGCGCGATGATTTCTCTGGCGTCGAACGCCGATGCGCCGAGAACGCGAACGGCGTGATAATGGGAGAGAACAAGATAGCGGACCGGTTTGTCCGTGTGCTTGCGGAGTTCTGTGAGCCACGCCCGCGCCGCGACGGGCGTCGCCCGCGCCTCGAATGCAACGAGGAAATCCTCACCCTCGATCGCGCCGACATTCGGATCGCCCTCGGCGGTCAGCGCATAAACGCCGTCGCCGAGAATTTCGAGCGTTTCGCGCTTTTCGGATATGTCCGCCGACGAAGCGAAAGGCTTGCTCATGCGTTGAACTCCCGATCTGTGACGATGGTGGGGCGCTGCAAACAACCCGGTGAGGAAAATTGACCTAGGACTGATGTCCTATATGGTGGGGGCCGTCCCCGGCGCGGTCAAGCCGGCGGCGAAAGGGCGTTCGTTGCGAAAGCTGAGACCGCAAAGACGCGATAATGCGGCAAGCGCTCGCGGCCAGCAGGCGGTCGTTTCGATCCTGACGGCGGCGCGCGACGTTCTGGTCGATGAGGGCTATCCGCGCCTCACGATGCGCAATGTCGCCAAAAAGGCCGGCATTACGGTCGGCAATTTGTCCTATTACTACGGCAACAAGGAGGACCTCCTGCATGACCTCCTTGAAGCGGTCATCCAGGGTTATGTTGAGGACTTTGACCGCATCGCTGAAAACCTCGAGCGTTCGCCGGAAGGGCGACTGGAAGACATGATCCGGTTCGTCATCGCCGACTTGTCGACCAAGGAGACGACGGGCTTTTTCCCGGCGCTTTGGGCGCTCGCCTGCCACGACGATTTTGCGGCGCGGGAGATGGGCCGTGTCTATGAAATCGAGCGCGACGCCTTCGCGCGCGTGATTGCGGACTTGCGGCCCGATCTCTCCCGGAAAGACCAAAACCTCCTCGCCCTGTTCATTTCCGCATCGATCGAGGGGCAAACGATGTTCATCGGCTACCGACGGGAAAAGGCCGCGTCCAGCGAAGCGATCGCCAATATCGCCGCGCACAGTCTTCTGAATTTGGTGAAAAACGTCGAGGCGACGACAATTCGGGGGATTAAGCTTGCGGCCAAGTCAGGGTCGAAGCGGTGGGCGTCTTGAGGGCGATGTGAGCTCAGGGCTGCTTGCTCCGGCGCTTGACGCTCTTTGTGAAGAGGGGCAAAGTCGGATTTAGGACATCGGTCCTAGATGGAATCGATGCGCATGTTGCATTGCAATATCGCTGCGAAAGTGGGGCGACATGAAACTGAATCAGATTTTCGCGACGGCGAGCGCGGCGCTTTCGCTCCTTGCTCTTGGCGGGCCCGCATTGGCGGAATTGCCGGTCGAAGCGACCCCACAGGTGAAAGCGCTTTCGTCGGAATATCCGGAAAGCGTCGTCTACCTCGTCGATGGGAACTTCTTCGGCCTTGAGGCCGGCAAAGTCGTCGTCGCCGATGTTGGGCATGAAACGGATCACTACCTCGGCGCCCTCGGCGCAGCGCAATTTGGAAATTTTGTCGCCGCGAAAACCCGTCCCGAACTCTATGTTGTCGAAACTTTCTATTCTCGCGGCCAGCGCGGCGAGCGCACGGATGTTCTGACGATTTATGACAAGACGACCCTTAAGCCGATCGGCGAAATCGTTTTGCCCGGCGGCAAGCGCGCGCAGACCCTGACCGAGCGCGGCTCATTCCAGCTCTCCGCGGATGAGCGTTTCGCCTTTGTGTACAATTTCACGCCGGCGGCGTCGATCACGGTTGTTGATCTCGCCAAACGCCGAGTCGCTAGCGAAATCGATATCCCCGGCTGTGTTCATGCTTTTGCACTGAAGGGCGGCGGATTCGCGAGCCTATGCGGAAACGGCGCTGTCGCTTCGACCAAACTCGATGCGGAAGGCAAATTCGCCGGCCAGACCATGAGCGCGCCGTTCACCGACATCGACAATGATCCGATGTTCACGCGCCCCGCGATGATTAACGGCGTCGCCTATTTTCCAACCTATCGCGGCAAGGTTCAGCCGATTGATTTCAACGGCGCCGAAGCGGTTGTCGGCGAGACCTTTGCGATTCCGGCGCCTGTTGCGGAAACATCCGGGAAAAAGAGCTGGCGCGACCGAATTCCGGGCCTTGGCAAGAAATCAAACCAGTCCGGCAAGCGGTTGCCGTCCGGCTGGCAGCTGGCTGCGAGCGACGATGCCGGCCGTCTCTACCTCCTGATGCGGGCGACTGAGAACATTGACGATCACGACACCGGCGGCGACGAGGTCTGGGTCGTCGATCCGAAAACGAAGAGCCTTGTCAATCGCCTGAAGCTTCGCGGCGACAGCCAGGTCATCGAAGTCACTGGCGGGCCGGATCCCTATCTTGTCGCGCTCAATCTCGACATGTCGATTGACGTGGTGAATGCGTCTAACGGCGAGTTCGTGCGGCGAATCGGCGGCCAGATCGTCATGACCTCGTTCGCCATCATTGCGAACAAATAAGGAAGATTAATGACGATTGATCCGGCGATATCGTTGTCTTTCGGCCTCTCGCTTGCAGCGCTTCTTGGCGCTGCGGCGGCGCACAAAATCGTGTCGTTCAGCGAATTTGTCGGCGTCGTCAGGAATTATCGGATCGCGCCCAACGGCCTTGCCGCCGTGATTGCGCTGGTCGTGATCGGCGTTGAGAGCGCACTGGCGCTCGGGCTCCTCGCGCCCGCGTTCCGAAGCGCGGCCGCCCTTGGCGCTGCAATGCTGTTTGCGGTTTACGCCGGCGCGATTGGCTTCAATCTGTCGCGCGGCAACAACGCGATCGATTGCGGCTGCAGTTTCGGCGCAGCCGCCGATCGGCTTGGGCCGGCGCTCCTCTTTCGAAACGGCGCGCTCGTCGCGGCGGCTCTCTTGACGGCGCTTCCGACGTCCGCGCGCGAAATCGGCCCATTTGGATACACCTCCGCCGCCCTGTTCGTGCTGACGATTTCAATTCTCTACCTCGCGGCCGAGAGCGCCCGCTCGAACGCTGACCGCTTTCACGCCATGGGTCACGCACGATGATTCAAGCGCTCGTCATTTCTCAAGTGCTGCTCGGCATCCTGGTGCTTGGGCTTGGCGTCATGTGTTTCGCGCTCGCGCGCCAAATTGGCGTCCTGCATGAACGCATCGCCCCTGCCGGCGCGTTGTCGGTCAATCAGCGGCTGAAAGTCGGCGACGCGGCGCCGGGGATGTCGCTTTCGGCTATTGACGGCAGAACCGTGAATGTCGGCGAAGCCGGGGCGAGCCAGCTCTATTTTTTCCTTTCGCCGGATTGCCCCATCTGCAAGACGCTGTTGCCGGTCGTGCAATCGATCGCGCGCGCGGAACGCGATTGGCTTTCGGTCATTCTCGCGAGCGACGGCGGCGACAAGGAAAAACACCGGGAATTCCAGCGGCGCGAAAAGCTGGATGACTTCCCCTATGTGCTGTCCGAGAAGCTCGGCCGGTCTTTCGGCGTCGGCAAGCTGCCCTACGCCGTGCTGGTCGCCGACGGCAAGATCGCCAGCATGGGGCTGGTGAACAGCCGCGAGCACCTTGAGAGTTTGTTTGAGGCGATGGAGCGCGGCGTCGCCTCGCTTCAGGAATTTGCGGCGCGGCGCGCATCGGACGGCAAGCGCGACCACAAGCAGAGGATTGGCGCATGAAGGAACTCGACAAACTCAGCGAAGGCGTCGTGCGCTTCCTCGCGCGGTCGAATTCCCGCAGGGGCGTTCTTGCAACGATCGGCGGCGTCATCACTGGCGGCGCGATGTTTCCGGCGCTGCCGGTCGCGCGCGCGTCAGGCCCTGCGGCCGGCTCCGGCTATGACGGAGTGACGCCGCAATCGACGGGAAACCCGATGGATCCTGGCGATCCCGCAAGCTGTGATTATTGGCGCTATTGCGGCATTGACGGCTTTTTGTGCAGCTGCTGCGGCGGTTCGGCGAGCGTGTGTCCGCCCGGAACGGAGATGTCGCCGATCACCTGGATCGGGACTTGCAGGAACCCTGCGGACGACGTCAATTACATTATCTCTTACAATGATTGCTGCGGAAAGCCGGCCTGCGGACGGTGCCTCTGCAATCGCAATGATGGCGAAAGGCCGATGACCCGGCCGCAGCTTAACAACGACATCAACTGGTGCCTCGGCACGTCGACCGCCGCCTACACCTGTTCGACAGCGGTGATCATCGGCGTTGCTGTGAAGGAAGGAAACGGTTGATGCGGCTGCTGCTGTCGGCATTGGTTGCGCTCAGCATCGTCGCGCCGCAAATCGCGTCTGCGCAAGCGACGCCTACGGCGGATCACGGTGCAAAAACTTATCAGCGTTGCGCGGCGTGCCATTTGCCGACCGGGCTGGGCGTTCCCGGCGCCTTTCCGGCGCTCGCCGGCAGGCTTTCCGGTCCCGCCGAAAGCGAGGCTGGTCGAGAATATCTCGTGATGACGATTGCTGGCGGTGTGATGGGCGAGATTGAGGTCGACGGAAAGAAAATTCGCGGCTTCATGCCAGCGCAAGCGGGTCTATCAGACGCCGACATCGCCGCAGTTCTCAATTATGCGATGACGCTGAAGCCGGCCGGCGGCGCCGTCCCCGCGCCGACGCCCAAGGCGTTTGCGGCGGAAGAAGTCGCGGCCATCCGAGCCAAACACAAATCCGCGAATCCGAATGCGATCCATGCGATGCGCAACGCCGCTTTCGCGCCTTCGTCGGCGGAGACGCAGAGGTGAAATCTGTTCTGGCGCTCATTCTGATGTCGACGGCCGCCGGCGCTGAGCCGGCGCCGGGCGTCGCTAATGAAGCGCGGGCGAAAATGAACTGGATGTTGCATTGTCAGGGTTGCCATCAACCCGATGCGACCGGCAGCGCGAACGGCGCGCCGGGGATGGCGAATGACGTCGCGCGATTCTTGCGCGTCGAGGGCGGACGCGAATATCTGACGCGCGTGCCGGGCGTCGCGAACGCCGGACTCGACAATGCGCAGCTTGCAGAACTCTTGAATTGGACGCTGGGGACTTTCGACCGCCAGCACGTCCCAAACGACTTTTCGCCGTTTACGGCGGAAGAAATGGCGGCGGGGCGGGCGCGCCCCCTCGTCAGCGACGCAGCGATGATGCGGGAGGCGCTGCGGAATAAATTTCCCGCGAGTGAAGAGGGATCGGCGGGCGGCGATTAGGGCGCATCCTTACGACAAGCAAACGGGAGGGAACCGTGGCGAATATGAATCTAATTGGGAAAGGCGCGCTGATGGGCGCGACGGCCGTTATCGGCCTCACGACGGGCGGGGCTGCATTCGCCCAGGTCTTTGAAGACGAAATCGTTGTCACCGCGCAAAAACGCGAGGAAAGCGCGCAGGACGTCGGGATCTCAATTACGACGCTGTCAGGCGAGCAAATGCAGGCGCTCGGCTACACCAACGCGCAGGAAGTGACGGCGCTCGCGGCGGGCGTCGCCACCTTGCAGCCGAACGGCGAGGCCAACTATGCGGTCGGCATTCGCGGCGTCGCCAACAACGACTTCACGTCGAATGTCGAAAGCCCAGTCGCGATCTATGTCGACGAGACCTACATCTCGCAGATGTCTGGCGCGGGTTTCCTACTGTTCGACGTCGATCGCGTCGAAATTTTGCGTGGCCCGTAGGGAACGCTGTTCGGCCGTAATGCGACGGGCGGTCTTGTGCATTACCTGACCGTGAAGCCGACCACTGAGGGCTTCAATGGCTATGGCAGCATCACCTACGGCTCGTTCAATCGTTGGAAGGGGCAGGGCGCCGTCAACGTGCCGCTTGGCGACATGCTGTCGGCCCGCGTTTCGCTGGCGACCCATCAGGGCGAGGGCTATGCCGAAAACAGGCTCAGCACGCGTGATCTCAATAACGCCAACGAGACCGCCGGGCGCATCCAGCTTCGCTTTCAGCCGAGCGATGATTTCGACCTTCTTCTCAACGCCCGCTACGGTTATCAGAACATCCGCACCGGCTTTTTCGAATATGCGTCGGCGATTTTCCCCGGCGGTCAATATACGCCGGGCGTCCCAAACCCGGATCTCGGCAATTACGTCGATCTCGATGGCGACGTTTACGCCGGCGATTACGATTTCACCGGCCAGAACAAGACGAAGACCAAGGGTTTTTCCGGACGCGTCGACTGGAACATCGGCATCGGCGAATTGACCAGCATCACCGACTTCCAGTCGACCGAACGCGACTACATGGAAGATTCAGACGCTTCGCCGGCGAACTATTTCAACTTCTTCCTGACGACAGACGCCGACCAGTTCTCGCAGGAAGTGCGGCTCGCGGGCGAAGCTGAAAAGCTGAAATGGCTGCTCGGCTTTTATTACCTCGACATCGACATCAACGATTCGAACGGCGCCAAGGCGACCGACCTCTTCGCCGCGCTTTTTGGGCCAGTTTCGGTCGCCGGCTTCAACGGCGTCAGGAATCCGTACCAGCTGGACACGAAATCATGGTCGCTCTTCGGGCAATTTGATTACGAAATCACCGACAGCCTCACCTTCATCGGCGGCGTACGCTACATCGATGAGAAGAAAGATTATGTGTATGACGACTTCGCCGCGCTCTTCCCCGAGGATATTTCGAGCGGGCTTGATCCGCGGATCATCGATATCGGGCCGGCTTTCCCGACCTTTGTCGATAACCGGCACGACACAAATTTTGCGTCGCGTGTGCAATTGAACTGGGAGGCGAGCGACGGCTTCCTCGCCTATGCAAGCTGGAACCGCGGCGTGAAGTCCGGCGGCTTTAACGCGCCGCTGCTCCCAACGCCGATTTTCGTTTCTCCTGCGTTTATGACTTACGATCCCGAACGCCTTGACGCCTACGAAGTTGGCGTCAAAGCCGATCTCGGCGGCGCGCGCCTTAACGCCTCCGGCTATTACTACGACTACAGCAACTGCCAGGCGTTCTCGATCCTTGGGCTCGACACGTTCACCCTGAACGCCGATTGCAAGAACAAGGGCTTTGAAGTGGAGCTTGAAGGCTCCGCGGGCGGCACATTCGACTATCACTTCGGCGTCGGCTTCACGGATGCGGAGGTGAAAAACATACCTGGCGTGACCATCGATGCGGTCGTCACCGACAATTCGACGACGCCGCCGACGATTCTGACTTTGCCTGCGATCATCCCGGGCGGAACCCAGCGTCCGGTGCAGACGCCCAAATGGAATCTGAACGGCCTCGTTCGCAAGGAGTTTCCGGTCGGCTCGCTCGGCAGCATCGCGTTCCAGGTCGATGGAACTTACCGGTCGGAGCATTTCTTCGCGCTGACCAATTTCGATGCGTCGCGCGAGAACGGCTATTTTGTCGGCAACGCGTCGGTGACGCTGATCGCGCCGGATGACAATTGGAGCCTTCGCGCCTTTGTCCAGAACATGACAGCTTCCGAATATCTCGTTCAGACGTTCGATCTATCGGGAAATCTCTCGAATGGCGGCCTCTTCGGCCTTGTCGAGCAGTATTATGGCCGCCCGCGCATGTGGGGGATCAATTTTAACTACTCCTTTTGATCCTGGCCTAGCGGCTAAGATTGAATTGCGGGCGGCGGCTTCGCCGCCCGCGGCTTTGGCGGGTATGGGAACGAACGCGCTCAGCTATGTCTGCGGCGTCTCCGACGCGCCGCTGATCTATCAAACGATCGGAGAGACGCTCGACGACGCAGTCCGGCGATTTCCGAAACGCCCGGCGCTGATCGCCCGTCATCAAAATTTGAGGCTCTCCTACACGCAGTTCGTCCGGGCGATAGACGATGTCGCGGCGGGCCTCCTCGCGCTCGGCTTGAAGACCGGCGAGCGCATCGGCATCTGGTCGCCGAACAACGCCGAATGGGTGATTGCGCAATTCGCGACGGCGCGCCTCGGCCTCATCCTCGTCAACGTCAATCCCGCCTACCGCACCGCCGAACTTGAGTATGTTCTCAACAAGGTCGGCTGCAAGGCGCTGATCCTCGCCAAATCGTTCAAGACCAGCGACTATGTCGGCATGGTGCGCGCGCTCGGCGCGGAAAGACTGCCTGAGCTGACGACTCCCATCGTGATCGGCGACGATCCTGTCGACGGCATGCGCCGGTTCAAGGATGTCGCGGCGCTTGCGACGGACGCGCTTCGGGATGAAGTTCGCGCGATCAGCGTTGGGTTGTCGCCCGACGATCCGATCAACATCCAGTTCACCAGCGGCACCACCGGCTTTCCGAAAGGCGCGACGCTCACCCATTGGAACATCGTCAATAATGGCCGCTTCGTCGCGGCGCGTCAGCGCTTCTCGGAGCACGACCGGCTTTGCATCCCGGTGCCGCTTTATCATTGCTTCGGCATGGTGATGGGCGTTCTTGGCTGCGTCACCCATGGCGCGGCGATGGTCTTCCCCGACGAAGCGTTCGAACCGGCGAGCGTCCTCGACGCGATTGAGGAGGAACGCTGCACGGCGCTCTACGGCGTGCCGACGATGTTCATCGCCGAGCTCGACCATCCCTCGTTCAAGGGGCGCGACCTATCAAGCCTTAGAACCGGCGTGATGGCCGGCGCGCCCTGTCCGGAGCCGGTGATGCGGCGCGTCATCGCCGACATGCACATGAAGGAGGTCACCATCTGTTACGGCATGACGGAAACGAGCCCCGTGAGCTTCCAATCGATGCCGGACGACGACCTTGAAAAACGCGTCTCGACCGTTGGGCGCATTCATCCCTTTGTTGAAGTGAAGATTGTCGACGCGGAAGGCCGGACAGCGCCGCGCGGGGCTCAAGGCGAGCTTTTGACGCGCGGCTATTCGGTGATGCGCGGTTATTGGGGCGAGCCCGAAAAGACGCGCGAGGCAATCGACGACGGCGGCTGGATGCACACGGGCGATCTCGCCGTAATGGACGCGGACGGCTATTGCCGGATCACAGGGCGCGTGAAAGACATGATCATCCGCGGCGGCGAGAACGTCTATCCGCGCGAGATCGAGGAATTCCTTTACAGGCATCCCTCGGTGCAGGATGTTCAGGTGTTCGGCGTGCCGGACGAGAGATACGGTGAAGAGGTCTGCGCCTGGATCAGGCTGCGCCAAGGGGCGGACGCCGTCGAAGAGGACATTCGCGCTTTTTGCAAAGGCCAGATCGCGCATTACAAGATCCCGCGCTACGTGCGCTTCGTCGATGAGTACCCGATGACGGTGACGGGAAAGATTCAGAAATTCGTCATGCGCGAGGCGATGACGAGGGAATTGTCGGCGTTGAAGCAAAACGCCGGTTAACGCGGCAAGCAAGGAGAATGAGTATGGGCGACTTTCCGATGCTGATCGGCGGCAAACTGGTCACCGGCGAAAACAAGTTGAAAGTGGTGAATCCGGCGACCGAGGAGGTCTTCGCAACAGTCGAACGCGCCTCGCAGAAGCAGGCGGCGGATGCGATCGCGGCGGCGAAGGCGGCCTTTCCGGCCTGGTCAAAAACGCCGATCGAAAAGCGGCAAGCGATTGTCTCGAAAATCGCAGACGTCGTGCGCGACAATGCGGCGGAGCTCGCGCGGCTGTTGACGGCTGAGCAGGGCAAGCCTCTCCCGGAGTCGCAAGGCGAAATGGCGTGGACCGAAGGCTATTTGCGTCACTACGCGACGCTCGCGCCTGAAATGAAAGTTGTGCAAGATGATGCGACGGCGCGCGTTGAGGTGCACAGAAAGCCGTTGGGCGTCGTCGTCGGAATCGTCGCCTGGAATTTTCCTGTCCTGCTTGCCGCATGGAAAATCGGTCCAGCTCTCATCGCGGGCAACACGATCGTGCTGAAACCCGCGCCGACGACGCCGGTCGCGACGTTGAAGTTTGCGGCGCTCATCAAGGACGTCGTGCCGGCGGGCGTCGTGAACATCATCGCCGACGAGAATGATCTTGGCGGCTATCTGACTAGCCACCCGGATGTCGCTAAAGTGTCGTTCACCGGTTCGACCGATACGGGCAAGAAGATCATGAAGTCGGGCGCAGACACCTTGAAGCGCCTGACCCTGGAACTTGGCGGCAACGATGTCGCGATCGTGCTTGACGACGTCAACGTCAAGGATGTGGCGCCGAAGATTTTCGATGCGGCGATGCTGAATTGCGGCCAGGTCTGCATGGCGGCCAAGCGCATTTATGTGCAGGACGGCGTTTACGACGCCATGGCGAAGGAAATGGCGGCGATCGCAAGGGACACGGTGGTCGATGACGGCGCCAAGCAGGGGACGCGCGTCGGTCCTCTCCAGAACAAAATGCAGTTCGAGAAAGTGAAGGGCATTCTCGACAGCGCGAAAAAAGGGGGCGCGACAATTGTCGGCGGCGAAACCGGCGGTCGGTCGGGCTTCTTTATCAAGCCGGCGATCGTCACCAATGTGAAAGAAGGCGATCGCATCGTCGACGAGGAGCAGTTCGGCCCGGTCATCCCGCTCATCCGCTTCAAGAGCGATGATGAAATCGTCGCGCGCGCCAACGCCTCCGCCTATGGACTAGGCGGCTCCGTATGGTCGTCGAATTTCAAGCGCGCCCGCAAAATCGCCGAGGAGATCGACGCCGGCACGGTCTGGATCAACCAGCACATTACGATCGGGCCTCATATCCCGATGGCCGGCTCGAAACAGTCCGGCATCGGCGTCGAGCAGAGCCTTGAAGGTCTTTCTGAATTCACGCAGATCCGCGTGCTCAACATGGCGAAGGCCTGAAAACCCAAATGGCGGAGATCATCGAATGAAGGGATTTCTAGTAGTTGCCGCGGCGCTGGCGGCGGTGGGGCTTGGAAGCGCGGCGCTCGCCGAGTCGGTCGAAGACATGTGCCTGCGCGTTTCGGAAGAGTGGGGGACGCAAGGCGATGTCGGCGCGCAATGTTCCTGCCTCGCGGCGAAGACGGAAGGCGATGCTGCGCTCGAAAGCGAACTGCGCTCGCTTGGCGACAGATATTCGAGCGATCAGGAAGCCTATGACGCCTCAAGCGACGGGACCAAAGCCGCGTTTGACGCATGTTCGGTCGACAGCTGACGTGACTGTCGCAGACGCCTATCTCGCTGCGCGCGGCGATTTCGTATGGCGCCGCCCGCAGCGATTCAATTTCGTCCGTGAGGTGATCGCCGAACGGGCGCGGAGCGACGGCGCAGCGACGGCGCTCTACTGGACCGCCGCCGACGGCGGCCAGGAAATCGTCACGTTCGGCGCGCTTCTTGGGCGCGCGAACAAGGCCGCTGGCTTTCTTTCATCGCTTGGCCTCAAACGCGGCGATATTGCGCTCCTCGTGCTCTCGCGCGAACAGGCATGGTGGGAACTGATCCTCGGCTGTCTTCAACTCGGGATCGTCGTTTCGCCTGGCACGACGCAGCTGATGAAAAAGGATTTCGCCTATCGCCTTCAGACGACGAACGCCGCCGCCGTCGTGACGAATGGCGCCTGCGCAGAACGCGCCGACGCGGCGATGAAGGATTCCGGCTGGAACGGCGCGCGCATCATCGTTGACGCCGATCGGAACGGATGGAAGCGGTATGACAATTCGGCGGCCGCGCCATTGCGCGATTTCGCCGACACCGCGGCGAGCGATGAGGCTCTCCTTTATTTCACGTCAGGCACGACTGGCGATCCGAAGATGACCGTGCACGGTTGCGCCTACCCGCTCGGCCATGAGACGACAGGCAAATTCTGGCTGCGCGCGAGGCCCGGCGACCTCGTCTGGAATATTTCCGATACCGGCTGGGCGAAGGGCGCCTGGTCGTCGCTATTCGCGCCGTGGATTTGCGGCGCCGGAATTTTCGCCTTGCACGCCGACGCCGTCGACCCCGCGCGCGTGCTCGACGCGCTTGAAAAATATCCGGTGACGGTGCTCTGCGCGCCGCCGACCGCTTACAGAATGCTGGTCAAGCAGCCGCTTGCCGGGCGAAAGTTCGCGAAACTCAAGCACTGCGTCAGCGCCGGCGAGCCGCTTAATCCTGAAGTGATCGACGTCTGGCGAAGAGAGACCGGTCATCAGATCTGCGAAGGCTACGGTCAGACGGAGACGGTCATCCTTTGCGGGGTCTTCGACGGCATGGCGGTAAAGGCGGGTTCGATGGGGCTGCCTGCCCCCGGTGTTGATCTCGACGTCATTGACGAGAAAGGCGCCCGCCTCGGCCCCAAGGTGGAGGGCGATGTCGCCGTGGCGCTCGATCCGGCGCCGCAGGGGCTGTTTCTTGGATACAAGAGCGATCCGGAGCGGACGAATGCGACGCGCCGAGGCGAGTGGTATTTGACCGGCGACCGCGCCTATCGCGACGAGGACGGCTATTTCTGGTTTGTCGGACGCGGAGACGATGTCATTATCTCGGCGGGCTATCGCATCGGTCCGTTTGAAGTCGAAAGCGCGCTCATCGAACACCCTGCCGTCGCCGAATCCGCGGTCGTCGCGGCGCCCGACGAAACGCGCGGGGAGATCGTCAAGGCTTTCGTCGTACTTGTGAAGGGCGTGCGAGGATCTGACGAATTGGCGCGCGAGCTCCAGGATCATGTAAAGCGAGTGACCGCGCCCTACAAATACCCGCGCAAGATCGAGTTCGTCGAAAGCCTGCCGAAGACGATCAGCGGCAAGATCATCCGAAAGGAGTTGCGCGATCTCGAATGGAAGGGCGTCAAAGCGCATGGTTGAACGATACGCCCCGCTTCTCGACGACGCCGAACAGCTTTCCCGCGGAGATCTCGCAGCGCTGCAGCTGGAGCGGCTGAAGTCATCGCTCGCGCACGCTTACGCCAGCACGAAGCATTACCGCTCGGCGTTTGATGCGGCGGGCGCGAAGCCCTCCGACTTGAATTCGCTCGCGGATCTTTCGAAGTTTCCCTTCACAACAAAGTCGGACTTGCGCGCGAATTATCCATTCGGATTCCTCGCCGTGCCCCAAACCGATGTCGTGCGCGTCCATGCGTCATCAGGCACGACCGGCAAGCCGACCGTGGTCGGCTACACGAAAAAAGATATCGAGACCTGGTCGTCCGTCGTCGCGCGCTCCATTCGCGCGGCCGGCGGGCGTCCCGGCATGAAGGTTCATGTCGCCTACGGCTACGGGCTCTTCACCGGCGGGCTCGGCGCGCACTACGGCGCGGAAGCGCTAGGCTGCACCGTCATCCCGATGTCGGGCGGGCAAACGGAGAAGCAGGTCCAGCTTATTCAGGACTTCGAACCGGACATCATCATGGTGACGCCGACTTACATGCTGGCGATCCTTGACGAATTTCGACGGCAAGGGCTCGATCCGCGAAAGTCGTCGCTGAAGATCGGCATTTTCGGCGCCGAGCCCTGGACGGAAGCGATGCGAAATGAGATCGAGGCGGCGTTCGATATTGACGCCGTCGACATTTACGGCCTCTCGGAGGTGATGGGCCCCGGCGTCGCGAATGAATGTGTCGAGACTAAAGACGGCCTCACCATCTGGGAGGATCATTTTTATCCGGAGATCATCGATCCCGAGACCGGCGCGGCGCTGCCGGACGGCGAACTCGGCGAACTCGTCTTCACCTCGCTCACGAAGGAGGCGATGCCGATCATCCGCTATCGCACGCGCGACCTGACGCGCCTGCTCCCCGGCACGGCGCGAGTCATGCGCAGAATGGAACGCATTTCAGGCCGCACCGACGACATGCTGATCATCCGCGGCGTCAATGTCTTTCCAACGCAGATCGAGGAGCAAATCCTCAAGGAGGCGGCGCTTTCGCCGCACTACATTCTGGAAGTCACGCGCCCCGGCCGCATGGACGAGTTGAAGATCATTGTCGAACAGCGTGAAGGAGCAAGCGCCGCCGAAATCGGCGTCGCAGAAAAATCACTGCGGCATCATGTCAAGACGATGATTGGCATTTCAACGGCAATTGAAATCACGCCGACTGGCGGCGTCGAACGCTCGTTGGGCAAAGCCAAGCGCATCAGGGACCTGCGCCGACGATAACCGCCTCAGATGAGCGGCGCGAGCCAGAGCGCCGCGATGATCCCAATTGGAATGATCGCCCTTATGGCAAACCGCCAGAGCGCATAAAGCGTCGATGAGGCGCGCATTTCCGACTGAGTCGCAGTCTTCGATAGCGCAAATCCTGCAAACAGCGCGATCAGCAAGCCGTTGAGCGGCAAGAGAAGGGATGCGATCGAAAAATCGAGGATGTCGAAAATCGATTTGTCGGCGAATCCGGGGATCGTCGGCAGCAGACGGACACTCGCCCAGACATTGAAGGACAGCGCCGCTGCAAGGCCGACGAACCATGCGCCTACGCCGACGGCGATCGAGGCGGGGAGGCGCCGCATTCCTTTTCTTTCAAGCCAGGCGACGACCGGTTCAATCGTGCCGACGCCGGTCGTAAAGGCGGCGATGAATACAAGGATGAAGAACGCCGAACCGACGGCATAGCCCGCCGGCATATTGGCGAAAGCCGCCGGCATCGACACAAAGACAAGCCCTGGACCGGCTGCCGGATCAATGCCGAGCGCGAAAGTGATTGGGAAAATCGAAAGGCCGGCGATTAACGCAAAACTCGTGTCCGTGACAGCGACAGCCGCGGCGCCGCCGAGGATCGAAACGCGCTTTGGGAGATAGGCGCCGAACGCCATCAGGGCGCCAAGCCCGACGCCGAGCGAAAAGAACGCCTGTCCGCAGGCGGCGGCGATCGCCTCCGCCGACAGTTTCGAAAAATCCGGGACAAAGAGGAACTGAACCGCCCGTCTGAAATCGCCGGTCAGCGAGGCGTATATCGCAAGGCCGATCATCAGCGTAAACAGGGCGGGCATCAGTAAATTCGCGACGCGTTCTAGGCCTTCCTTGACGCCGCGCGCGACGACAAGAACGACGAGCGCCATGAAGACTGTATGGCCGATGACAATGCGAATTGGCGAAGCGAGGAGGCCGTCAAAGCGCGTCTGGTGAACGTCGGGGGTCGCGCCGTCGAGGCCTCCTGACAGGATGAAGTTTGCTGTGAAGTCGACGACCCAGCCGGCGACAACGCTGTAATAGGCGATCCCGACAAACGGGATCAGCACGCAAAGCCACCCGATGACCCTCCAGAACGGAGAGGCGCTCACCGCCTCGCTGAGCGTCCTGATCGCATGGCTTGGGCTGCCTGCGCCGCGCCTTCCGATAATCAGTTCAGCGATGATCAACGGCAGACCGAAAATAGCGACGGCGGCGATATAGGTCAGCACAAAGGCGCCGCCGCCATATTGGCCGGCGAGAAATGGAAAGCGCCAGATATTGCCGAGCCCGATCGCCATCCCGGATGCGACAAGAACGAACGACATGCCGGACGACCATTGCGCTCCTTGCGGAGGGATTTGTTCGGTCATGACGGTCCCTCAATAATTGATGGCCGGGCTTCCGGCAGGATAGAACGACCCGGAAAGCGTCATTCCCTCAGGCGACGCGCATTCGAGGCAATGAAGCTGCTTTCTTGGCAGATAGACAATGTCGCCTGCACGAACGGACGCCTTCCTTGACTCCGTCCACATCACGCCTTCGCCCGAAAGGATGAGCAGGGATTCCTCGTAAAGGTGGCGATGCGGTGTTGCGCGTGACTTCGGGATGGCGCCGATGAATTGCGTCACCTGATCGGCGCCCTTGTCCGGCGTCGTCAGGACCTGATAGAAGCGCTCGCCCATCGCTTGGCGTTCGTTTTCATCGACTATTGTCATTCGGTTCGGAAATCGGCGATCGAACGCGCCCGGACCCTTAACCAAGCTTGGCGGCGATGGCGGACAAACAGTCGCCGCTAAGAGCGGCAGCGCGCCGCCACGTTGTCGTGCGCGGAATCTTTCACCGGGCCGAACTGCAAGCGCCGAATGAAGCGGGACACCAAACGATTCCTCACCGATTTCGATGACTGCATCGCCCTTGCATACAAACAACGAAACTTCCGCGTCACCGAAGGATAGCATCGCCGGCGCCGAATCAATCGGCTCCAGCAGGAACATGGAAAGCTTGTCGGCGCCGTCCGACGCTGAGATCGCGGGAAGAACCCGCCAGCCGCCTCTAACGTCGCCATCGCTTTGCCGAGCGGTCAGGACGAAACAACCGCCGTCGAGCATGGCGCGACCGAATTCGCCGCTGTTCCGACTACAGTGTTGCGCGCGCGCCCAGTCGATCGCTCCCCGCTCGTCGTTTTCCTCATAGGCGCCGAGCGCGTTATGCGAGCCGTCGCAATAGGGCGGCGTTTTCGTTCGCTTGCAGGCGCATAACAGCGCTTCGTCGCCAGCGCGGCGCGCCGTCACCTTGACCGGTGAGAAGGCAGTTCCCCTGTGAGATCCGTCACACACGGGCTGCCTCGCGCTCCTGCCGCATGCGCACCAGAAAAGCGCGTCGCCCTCGCGTTCAAATTTGACGAGCAGCGGCCGTCGTCCGGCGACTTCCGGCGCGTTCATTGCGCCGCAGCCCCGGCGAGATCAAGCGACGCGCGGTCAATCACAGCGCCGTCTTTCATCACCATGTCGATCAGCTTGGCGTTGTTGATGTCCTCCGTCGGATCCGCATGGAGGAGAACGAGATCGGCCTTCATGCCGGGCGCTATGAGGCCGACCTCATTTTCCTTGCCGAGAAAGCGCGCCGCATTGTGTGTCGCGATCATCAAGACATCGATTGGCGCGATGCCCGCCGCGACCAGCAATTCCATTTCGCGGTGAGCGGCGGGCCCGCTTGTCTGGTCGGTCGCGAGCGCGATGACGCCGCCGGCGGCGTGAATCTTCTTCAGGTTTTCCTGCGCGATCGGAGTCATGATTTTCATCCACCATGTCCAGCTTCGATCCTGATATTCTTTGCGGGTCTCGGTCTTTAGATTCTGGATCTCCGTCGCTGACAGCGCGGCCTTGTAGAGCGGCTCGTCAAGATATTCAGGGTGCTCGGCGAGCCGGCTGTAACTCTCGCCGATCGTCAGGGTCGACGCCATGGGGATTTTCTTGGCCGCCATCAACCGCACGAAACTGTCGGAGACCGGCCCCTGGATAACAGGGTGCGCGAGCGTATCGACGCCGGCGAAAATCGCTTCGCGCGCGCGCAATTCGCTCGACGTGTGCACAGTGGTCCGGACGCCCTTGTCGTTGTAAAATTCGACCATGTGCTGGAGGAGGTCGATGGGGAGCAGCGGAATTAGCGGACGCGCGCCCCAGCCGCGCTCCTCAAGTGTGAATTTGACAAGGTCCGGCTTCCGGCTCGCATGCGCTTCGAGCGCGGGGATCGCCTCAGGCCAATCGTCAACCAGCGTTGCGTAGGGACTGGCGCCGTGGCTGCCGGGATAGGTGACGATGCCGCCGGTTGCGAATATGCGCGGCGACTGGATCTTTCCCTCTCGTTCGTCCTCTCTCAGCGAGAAAATAAAGTCCGGATCATTGCCGGCGTCATAAATTGAGGTGACGCCGGCGTAGAGATAGCTTGCAAGCGCCTGCTCTCCGTCGCGACGATTCGCCTTTTTCCGTTTGTGGCCCGACGGGTCGGCCGCGCCGCGCAGATGGACATGCGTGTCGATCAACCCCGGGATCAGGTATTTTCCCTGACCGTCGATGCGGCTGACGGTGTCGTTCTGGATGAAGGGCGCGTCGTCAACGCGTGCGATTCGATCGTCCTTGATGAGGACGAACGAGCCGGCGCGCGCCGGCGCCCCGGAACCGTCAATTACGGTGACGTTTTCAATCAGCACCGACGCGGCGTATGCGCCTTCCCCTCCCGAAAAGACCGCCGAAACGACGGCAATATTGAAAATCGTTCTGATCACAGTCCGCCCCACCTCGTCCGCCCGTCAGACTGGCGATTTTCAAGGTCCCAAGCAAGCGCCTCGCCATCGCGGGCGTCCCTGTATTAAATGCTCTGGGAGCAATAACGGAAATCGCCAATGGCCAAAAAACCGCTAATCCTCGCCATTGATCAGGGCACGACGTCGAGCCGCGCAATGGCGTTTGACGACAACGCCGCCATTGTATCGGTTGCGCAAAGAGAGTTCGCCCAGATTTACCCAAGGCCAGGCTGGGTCGAGCATGATCCGGAAGCGATCTGGTCGACAACGCTTCTGACGGCGCGCGAAGCGATTGGCGCGGCGCAGGCGAAGGGCGGCGAGGTTGTTGCGATCGGAATCACCAATCAGCGCGAGACGACGCTTCTCTGGGACCGCAAATCGTTAAAGGCGGTCCACAACGCCATCGTCTGGCAGGATCGACGCACAGCGGATGTCTGCGCCGCTCTGAAATCAGAAGGCGAAGAAGAAAACGTCCAGCGGAAAACGGGCCTGCTGCTGGACCCTTATTTCTCGGCGACGAAGCTCGCCTTCATTCTCGATCATGTCGACGGCGCGCGCGCGCGCGCCGAACGCGGCGAACTCGCCTTCGGCACCGTCGACAGTTTCCTCCTTTCGCGCCTCACCGGCGGCGCGCATTTAACCGATGCGACGAACGCCAGCCGCACGAGTTTGTACAACATCAGAGAAGATCGATGGGATGAGCAAATGCTCGATCGCTTTCGGATTCCATTAGCTGCGCTTCCTGAAGTGTGCGACAATGTCAGCGATTTCGGCATGACATCGCCTGAATTGTTCGGTCGTTCGATTCCGGTGTTCGCGATGATCGGTGACCAGCAGTCCGCGGCGATCGGTCAAGCCTGCCTTGAGCCCGGCGACATCAAGAGCACCTATGGGACGGGCTGCTTCGTCCTGGCCCCGATCAAGGGATTCGCGCTGTCTAAGAACCGCCTCCTGACGACGATCAGCCGGCGCATCGACGGCAATACTCATTATGCGCTTGAAGGATCGATTTTCATCGCTGGCGCGGCCGTCCAATGGCTGCGCGACAGCCTTCAGATCATCAAGTCGTCGGCCGAGACGGAAGCGCTTGCGAAGTCGCTGGCGTCGAATAACGGCGTCTATCTCGTGCCGGCGTTTGCGGGACTTGGCGCGCCGCATTGGGCGGCCGACGCGCGCGGCCTCATCAGCGGCCTGACGCGCGGCGCGGGGAGGGCGGAACTTGCGCGCGCCGCGCTTGAAAGCGTCGCCTACCAGACGGCGGATCTCATCGACGCGATGGCGGCGGACGGCGCGCCCTGCAGAACGCTGAAAGTCGACGGCGGCATGGTCGCCAACGACTGGCTGATGCAGTTTCTTGCGGACATCCAGAACGCGCCGATCGACCGACCTGCCTTTATGGAGACGACAGCGCTTGGCGCCGCATTCCTTGCTGGCGTCAAGGCAGGCGTATACGGATCGTTCGAATCAATCGGCAAGCTCCGACGGACGGCTGAAATCTTTCGGCCGGCGATGCCCGATGAACAGCGAAGAAGGCTGCGGGCCGAGTGGAAGACCGCTCTTGATCGCGCGTTGATGTAGCGCGATGGAGGTCGCGCGCCGCGCCATGAAATGACGTGCGATCGGCTGATTGATCATGACCTTGACCCGCGTATCGCGTTCTTGCGACGCCTTCGGGTGGAACAAGAATTCAAAGGCCGGGCGGAAGGCGTCCTTCGAATTCAAGTTCGTAGGGCCCCGTCATGATGACGTGATCATCATCGCGCCACTCGATCGCCAGGATGCCGCCATCGAGTTCGATGGTCGCTTTGCGATCGGTAAGCCGGCGCCGATTTGCGGCGACAAGAGCCGCGCACGCGGCGGTGCCGCAGGCTTTGGTGATGCCGGCGCCGCGCTCCCAGACGCGCAGTCGGATCAAGTGCTTGCCGCGCACCTCGGCGACGGAGACATTCGCGCGTTCTGGAAACAGCGGATGATTTTCGATCATCGGCCCGAATTTGTCGAGCGCCTGCGCCTCCGCGTTCTCGACGAAGAAGATGCAGTGCGGATTGCCCATATTGACGGCGGAAGGCCCCCAAAGGACTGGCTTGTCGATCGGGCCGAGCTTGATGTCGATGAAGCGCGTGTCCTGAAATTCCTCGGCGAGCGGGATTTGTTTCCAGTGGAATTTCGGAACGCCCATGTCGACTGAGACGCGGCGCTCGCCGACGCGCTCGGCTGAAATTTCGCCGGACATTGTATCGAACGCGACGCCGCTGTCGCCAGACTCGTCCATCAAGATCGCGCCGACGCAGCGCGCGGCGTTGCCGCACGCGCCCACCTCGGAGCCGTCAGCGTTCCAGACGCCCATGAACGGCCCGCCGCGGTCTTCAATCGTGATCACCTGGTCGCAGCCGATCCCCTGTTTTCGGTCGGCGATGAGTCGCGCAGCGTCTTCCGTCATGGGCGCTTTTGCATGACGGAGATCGATCACGACAAAATCGTTGCCCAGCCCGTTCATTTTGCGGAATGGAAGGCCGGCAAGCGACATTGCGTTCAAACCCCGGATGAAGTCACTTCGCCAATGTAGGGCGATTGCGGCGATTATTCGAGACCCAGCGCTTGAAGCGCGGCGGCGCGCCGCGCCTTCGCCTCGGCGCTAAGCCCGTGATCGGTCTTTTCCCAATAGGAAGGCCGCGTCAGCAGTTGATGGAGCGCGCGCCAGGCGGCCGCCGACATCATCAGCCAGTAAACAGGGACAAAAATGGCAAAAAAGCTGAGACGCCAAAGACCGCGTTTCAGCGGGGCGATGGCGGCCAGCGCCAGGAACACGAGATTGCCGGCGGCGAGCGTCGTAACCAGGGCGCCGACGAGGGCGTCCGGCATGGCGGCGAAGGGCGAGACGCCGGCGGCCGACTGAAACGCGAGGATGAGCCAAAGGATCGGGTTCGCGATCGCCGCGAATGCGGTTCCCCCGATGAAGAGATCAACGGACAGGACGCCGCGCCAGCCGCTGAATTTCATGTCGCGTCGATGGACGAACCAGGTCTGGAGAAACCCCTTCATCCAGCGCGTCCGCTGGCGCATCCAGTTCCCGACCCGGCAATTGGCTTCCTCAAAGGTCGTTGAGTCGATGATAGCGGTCCGATAGCCGCGCCGCGCCAGGCGCAGACCGAGATCGGCGTCCTCCGTCACATTATAGGGGTCCCAGCCGCCGACTTCAGCCAGAATGTCGGTGCGAAAAATATTCGACGTGCCGCCGAGCGGCACCGGCGCCCCGAGCTTGTCGAGCGCCGGCAGGAAGTGATCAAACCACAGGCAATATTCGAGCGTGAAAAGCCGCGTCAGCCAGTTTTCGTCGGGATTATAGAAATTGAGAGGCGCCTGCACGCATGCAAGGTCGCCGTCCGCCGCCGCGAACGTCTCGGCGGCGATGCGCAACTGGTCAGGTTCCGGTTCGTCTTCCGCGTCATAAATGACGATCAGGTCTCCGCGGGCGCAGCAGAGCCCGTAATTGCAGGCCTTTGGTTTTGTCTGCGGGTGGGATGGCGGCACGACGATGATATCGCTGATTTCGTGCAAATTGAGCCGGTGCGCTTCGGCAATCGTCGCGCGATCGCACTCTTCGAGCAGTATCTTGATGTCGATCTTCGACTTCGGATAGTCGAGCCGATCGATCGACCGCGCAAGGCCGGGCAGGGCGCTCGCTTCGTCAAACAACGGCGCGAGGATCGTCACCGTCGGCAAATCGCGATCGGCAAGGCGCGCGCGCGGACGGGCGCCCTTGGCCGAATGCGCAATCGCCGCCAGCCACAATCGGACGATGGCGAGCGATAAGATAAGCGCGGCGGAAATGACTGCGAGCGACGCCAGAGCAAACGCTGGCGCAATTAGCGCGGCCGCGAGCAGCGCCGCCGCCAGCGCCGCGCTGCGCCTCCCGAGTGAAAGGCGGATGGCGCGTGCGCTTTCGTCCGGGCGGCGGTCTGCATGGCCGTTCGTCGCTTCTTCGGCGAGTTCCGGCGCAAAGCGCGTGCGCAAAATCGATGAGAACGCCGAGCTGCTGACACAGTGATCAAGCGGCGAATCCCGATTCAATGACGTCAAGAACCCCATGCGCCCGCCGCGGATGATCCATGGCGCGCGCCCGTCGCGAAAATATTTCCGGAGGCGTTTGAAATCCTGGAGGGCGGGATCCGGAGGCGCGCTTTGCGTCATCGCATCCGCCCTAGAAACTGGACCATGCGCCGAGCATGACGGCGGCGCCGGGCGCGACGCCGTCGGCCGCAAACTCTTTTTCGCCGCCAATGAGGATCGACCAGCGTTTCCTTGCTCGCCACACCACCGAGCCGCGCGCCTTCACGACATTGAAATTGTCGCCGCCTGGTCCCTCGTTTCCAATCGAGATTTGCGAGCGAGCCTCGACAAGCAGAAGCCAGCGGGAGGACGGTTCAACGCCGATAAGCGCGTCGGCGCGGATCTGGTCGGCGGCGGCGCCGAAGCGATAGCGATAACCGGCTTCGGCGACGGCGAAAACTTTGAATGGTTTGAGGAGGACGTCGCGGCCGTGAAGCGCGCGAAATTCGGTGTCGACATTCGGCTTGACGAACGCTGTGCGCGTTCCATCGGCCAGTCGCTCGGACCATGCGCCTCCAACGCTGACAGCGGTCGCGGAGTGAAGACCGCGCCGGATCTGGCGCTGGAGAGAAAGTTCAGATTCGCCAAAACGCGTGCGCGAAAACTGGCCAAGACCCGATGTCGAAATGCTGGTCCCGTAATAGGCTTTGCCCGCGAGCATCCATTTCGGCGTGACGCCATATTCAAGATAGGTGTCGGACCCGTATCGCTCAAAACGGCTGACAGGCGTTGTCGACCAGAAATAGTCAAAGCGGCTGGCGACGAAGAGATCGCCGTCGCCGCGGTTCCACGGACTGGCCGCAGCCTCGCCGAACAAGGCAATGCCGAACAAGGCAATAACGCCCGTCGCGGCAATCGCGAGAAATGGTCGCGCCCCCATGGGTCCCCGGTCGTCGCAAGCCAGCTTTCGGCCAAACGACGAGGCGGCGCCCAGTTCCGTCTCGCGATCAGCGGTTGCAGGAAGCTACCCGTCGCACCGACCTTCGCCACCAACCGGAAGTTGCGGCGGCAAAGAAAAGCCCGGGCCCAACGGCCCCGGCTTTTCAAATTTATGGTGAAAGATTCTCATCATCCAAAAGCGCGGGTCGGAAGACCTCCAACTCGTTCGCAATTGAATCGTCGCCGATGGTCTTACGCCGCCGCAAGCTGGCGCACGACATATTGGAGAATGCCGCCGTGCCGGTAATAGTCGAGCTCATCCGCGGTGTCGATCCGGACCATGACCGCGATGTCTCGCGTCTTTCCGCCCGCTGACTTGATCGTGACTTTAACTTCTGTGCGTGGGGCGATTTTGTCGACGCCGTGCACGCTGACCTCCTCGTCGCCCGTGAGGCCGAGCGACGCCCAGCTGTCTCCATCCTTGAATTGCAGCGGCAGGACTCCCATGCCGATCAGGTTTGAGCGGTGGATGCGCTCGAAGCTCTCGGCGATGACGGCGCGAATGCCGAGGAGGATCGTTCCCTTCGCCGCCCAGTCGCGCGATGAGCCGGTGCCGTACTCTTTGCCCGCGAAAATAACGAGCGGCGTTCCGGCCGCCTGGTATTTCATTGCGGCGTCGTAGATCGACAATTGCTCGCCGGACGGAATGTGCTTCGTCACGCCGCCTTCAACGCCTTTCAGCATCTGGTTCTTGATGCGGATATTGGCGAAGGTCCCGCGCATCATCACATCATGATTGCCCCGGCGCGAGCCGTAGGAGTTGAACTCCGAGACCGGCACTTGATGGTCTTTCAGGAACTGTCCGGCCGGCCCCTTTTCCTTGATGTCGCCGGCGGGCGAAATGTGGTCGGTCGTGATTGAATCGCCAAAGAGCGCAAGGACGCGCGCCCTCTCGATCGGCTGCACGGGTTTGGGCGTCATCGTCATGCCCTTGAAATAGGGCGGGTTCGCGACATAGGTCGAAATCGGCCAGCGATAGGTTTCGCCGTCGCCGGCGTCGATCTTCTGCCACTTCTTGTCGCCCTTGAAGACGTCGGCGTAGCGCGTCGCGAACATTTTCGCCGTCACATGCTCGCGAACCACTTCGGCGATTTCCCGGTTCGTCGGCCAGATGTCCTTAAGATAGACGTCCTTCCCCTGTTCGTCCTTGCCGATCGGGTCGGTCGTCAGATTGATGTTGAGCGAGCCGGCCAGCGCATAAGCGACGACGAGCGGCGGCGAGGCGAGATAGTTTGCGCGCGCGTCCGGCGAGACGCGGCCCTCGAAGTTGCGATTGCCGGAGAGAACCGAGCAGACGGCGAGATTGTTCTCGGCGATCGCGGCGCTGATCGCTTCGGGGAGCGGCCCCGAATTTCCGATGCAGGTCGTGCAGCCATAGCCGACGAGGTTGAAGCCGAGCGCGTCGAGATCGGCGGAGAGGCCGGCGGCGTTCAGGTAATCGGTGACGACCTGGCTTCCGGGCGCGAGCGAGGTCTTGACCCACGGCTTCACCTTGAGGCCGCGCTTTCGCGCATTGCGCGCGACGAGGCCCGCCGCCATCAGGACCGACGGGTTCGACGTGTTGGTGCACGAGGTGATCGCCGCGATGACGACATCGCCGTTTCCAAGATCGAACTTTTCGCCTTTGACAGGAACGCGCTTCGCGCCCTGTCCGGCAAGGCCATATTCCTTGTCGAGCGCATTCGCGAACGACGCCGGCGCATCTTTCAAGGGGACGCGGTCTTGCGGGCGCTTGGGCCCCGCGAGCGACGGCGCCACGCTGGCAAGGTCGAGTTCCAGCGTGTCGGTGAATTTTGGTTCGGGCGTTGACGCATCGCGCCACATGCCCTGTTCCTTCGCATAGGCCTCGACAAGCGCGACGCGGTCAGGATTTCGACCCGTCGCTTTAAGATAACGGATTGTTTCCGCCGTTACGGGAAAGAAGCCGCAGGTCGCGCCGTATTCCGGCGCCATGTTGGCGATCGTCGCCTGGTCTTCGAGCGCGAGATGATCAAGGCCGGGCCCGTAGAATTCGACGAACTTGCCGACGACGCCTTTCTTTCGGAGCATCTGCGTCACGGTGAGGACGAGATCGGTCGCAGTCGTTCCTTCGGGCAACTTGCCGGAAAGGCGGAAGCCGATGACTTCCGGGATCAACATCGACACCGGCTGGCCGAGCATCGCCGCTTCCGCTTCAATGCCGCCGACGCCCCATCCAAGGACCGACAAACCGTTGACCATCGTCGTGTGGCTGTCGGTGCCGACGAGCGTGTCAGGATAAGCGTATGTCTCGCCCTTGTAGTCGGCGGTCCAGACCGTTTGCGCGAGATATTCGAGATTGACCTGATGGCAGATTCCGGTGCCAGGCGGCACGACGCGGAAATTGTCGAAGGCGCCCTGTCCCCATTTCAGGAACTGGTAGCGCTCGCCGTTTCGCTCATATTCGCGGTCGACGTTTTTCTGGAAGGCGTTCGGCCCGCCGAAATAGTCGACCATGACCGAGTGGTCGATGACCAGATCAACCGGGGCGAGCGGATTGATTTTTTCCGGATCCTTGCCGAGCGCCTTCATCGCATCGCGCATGGCGGCGAGATCGACGACGGCCGGAACGCCGGTGAAGTCCTGCATGAGGACGCGCGCCGGGCGGTAGGCGATTTCGCGGTCGCTCTTTCCCGACTTCAGCCAGTCGGCGAAGGCCTTGATATCGGCGGTCGAGACTGACCGGTCATCCTCGAATCGAAGGAGGTTTTCGAGCAGGACCTTCAATGAATTGGGCAGACGGGAAAGGTCGCCAAGTTGCCTCTCCGCCGCCTTGAGCGAGTAGATCGCGTAGGAATTTCCGCCGACGGTCAGGATTTTTTTGGTTTTCAGACTGTCTCGTCCCGGGATCACAGATTGCCTCCGCTCGCAAATTCCTCAAGAATCAGGGTTCTTATGGCGTATAGGCATGGGGTGCGCAATTCGCGGCCCGTGCGTCTTTTTATGGCGGCGAAGCGCGGTATCGATGAGCGCATCGCCTTGAGAGTTCGGGAGCTTTGGAAAATGACGACGCGCATCGGATTAGGGCTTGCCGCCGCCGCTATTGGGGCGCTGGCGGCGACCGCCGCTCATGCAGAACCGGCGCCGCTGGCGACGTTCAAGGACTGGAGCGTGTTTGTTCACGAGACCGGCGCGGACCGGATCTGTTTTGCCGCGACTGAGGCGAGCGACAAGTCGCCCAAATCGGTCAATCACGGCGACATCTTCTTTTTGGTCGCAACCTGGAAGTCCGGCGCTGCTTCGAATCAGCCAAGCCTTCGCGTCGGCTACAATCTGCAGGAAGCCCCGGCGCCGACTGTCCGGATCGGAACCGAGAAATGGGACATGTATGTCTCCGACAACGAAGCCTTCATCGAAAGCGCTGCATCCGAGCAGAGCCTGATCGCCGCCATGCGCCGCGGCGCCGACATGAAAATCAGCGCGACCTCCGGAAGGGGAACCGCGACAAGTTATGTTATCTCCTTGTCCGGAATATCAGCCGCCCTCGAACGCGCGCAACAGGCTTGCAAATAGGCGCGATTCTGCGTTAACCCGCCGCTTATTCATTTTGTAATCGAAACGGGAAGCTGGCTGGTTTCGGCCGCTTTTGAGTTGCGAAACCGGGAAATCAAGCTAGCGTCCGCGCGATCAGAGGGAAGCGGCGGACATCGGCCGCAGGAGAGGATTGGCTATGGGCATACTCAAGGAGTTTCAGGATTTCGCGGTCAAGGGCAATGTGCTCGACATGGCCGTCGGCATCATCATCGGCGGCGCTTTCGGCACAATCGTCAAGTCGCTTGTCGACGACGTCATCATGCCGCCAATCGGCTTGCTGCTCGGCGGCGTCGACTTTTCGAATTTCGCCCTGACGCTGAAGGCCGCGGAAGGCGAGGCGCCGGCAGTCGCGATCAAGTACGGCGCGTTTCTGAACAATATCATTTCGTTCCTGGTTGTCGCCTGGGCGGTATTCATGCTCGTCAAGGCGATGAACAACTTCAAGAAGAAGCAGGAAGCCGCCCCGCCGCCGCCGCCGCCGAAGTCGGAAGTGCTGCTCGGCGAAATTCGCGATCTGCTGGCGAAGCGCTAAGCGCCGGATCGCCGATAAGACCTGGACCGGCCCCGCTGCGGCGATGATCGCGGCGGGGCCGGATTCGTTTGGCCTTGCAGATCCCTCCAACACCCTCCTTATTCGACGTTGTAGGCTTGCAGCGGCGTGACGTTGAGCGATCCCGCGCGCATTGCTTCGATCGCGCGGACGGTCGACCGCGCGCCGGTCGCCGTCGTGATGCAGGGAATTTTCTGGGTGAGCGCGGTCGTCCGGATCGAGCGCGAATCAAGCACCGACTGCGCGCCGTCAGTCGTATTGAACACCATTTGAACGTCGCCGTTCTTTAGCGCGTCAACAATATGCGGCCGGCCTTCGAGCACCTTGTTGATGCGCGTCACGTCAAGGCCCTGCGACTTGAAATAGTCGGCTGTGCCGCCGGTCGCCATGATCTTGAAGCCCATGTCGATGAGCCGGCGCGTGGCGCCGACCATCAGCGGCTTGTCGGCGTTCTTCACCGAAATGAAGATGCACCCGCTCAATGGGATCTTCACGCCGACGCCGAGCAGGCTCTTGGCTCTCGCGCGGTCGAAATCGAGATCGATGCCCATCGCCTCGCCGGTCGATCGCATTTCAGGGCCAAGGACGGTGTCGACGCCGGGAAACCGCGCGAACGGGATCGTCACTTCCTTGACCGCCATATGCCGGATATCGGGTTTTTTGAGCTTCATCTCAGCGATAGTCTTGCCGGCCATCGCCTTTGCGCCGATCCGGGCGATCGGCATGCCGATCGTCTTGGCGACGAACGGCGCTGTTCGCGACGCGCGCGGATTGACCTCAAGGAGATAAATATCTTCGCCCTTGATCGCATATTGCACATTGACAAGGCCGACGACGCCGAGCGCGAGCGCGAGCTTTTTGGTCTGCTCCTCCAGCTCATTCACGATCGCATCCGGCAGCGTGTAGGGCGGCAGCGAACAGGCGCTGTCGCCGGAGTGGACGCCTGCTTCCTCGATATGCTCCATGACGCCGGCGATGAAGACTTCCTTGCCGTCGCAAATCGCATCGACGTCGACTTCTGACGCATTGTCGAGATAATGGTCGAGCAGCAGCGGTTCATCCTCGTTGATTTCGATCTGCGCGGTCGCGAGATAGCGGCGCAGCTGATCTTCGTCGCGCACGATTTCCATGGCGCGGCCGCCAAGAACATAGGATGGCCGCGTCACCAAGGGATAGCCGGCATTCGCCGCGACGGCGATCGCCGCTTCACGCGATGTCGCCGTCGCGTTCGCCGGCTGTTTGAGGCCGAGCTTGATGACAAGCTTCTGGAACCTTTCGCGGTCCTCGGCGAGGTCGATCGCGTCATAGGGCGTGCCGAGTATCGGAACGCCTTCCGCATCGAGCGTGCCGGCGAGCTTTAGCGGCGTTTGTCCCCCATATTGGACAATGACGCCGAGAAGCTCGCCGCTAGCGCGCTCCCTGGCGATGATTTCAAGTACGTCCTCGGCGGTCAGCGGCTCGAAGTAGAGGCGGTCGGAGGTGTCGAAATCCGTCGACACGGTTTCGGGATTGCAGTTGACCATGATGCTCTCGATCCCGAGATCTTCGAGCGCGAACGCGGCGTGACAGCAGCAATAGTCGAATTCGATTCCCTGGCCGATGCGATTTGGACCGCCGCCGAGGATGATCACTTTCTTTCGATCCGTGGGCAGAGATTCGCATGAAGGCGCGGCGCCGAAGGCGCGTTCATAGGTCGAATACATGTAAGGCGTCTTGGCCGCGAATTCCGCCGCGCAGGTGTCGATGCGTTTGAAAACGGGGCGGACGTTCAGCGCCTGCCGATGCGTTCTGACTTCGGCTTCGGTCCCGCCCGCAAGTTGCGCAAGGCGCTTGTCGGAAAATCCCATCGATTTCAGCGTGCGAAGCCTTTCGGCGTCCGTTGGAAGGCCGTTCGTTTCGACCTCGCGTTCGGCGGCGACAATTCCCTCGATCTGCTCAAGGAACCAGGGATCATATTGGGTGATCGAGCGAACCTGCTCGATCGCCATCCCGTGGCGGAGCGCTTGCGCCGCGACGCGAATGCGGTCCGGCGTCGAAGCGGCGAGCGCCGCGCGGAAGGCGTTGGCGTCGTCGCCCTTGCCCAAACCCTGAATGACGATCGGGTCGAGGCCGCAAAGGCCGGTTTCAAGCGATCGCAGCGCCTTTTGCAGCGATTCCTGAAACGAGCGGCCGATCGCCATCGCTTCCCCTACGGACTTCATGGCGGTCGTGAGGTAAGGCTCGGATCCCGGAAACTTTTCAAAGGCGAAGCGCGGGATCTTGGTGACGACATAGTCGATTGTCGGCTCGAAGGAGGCGGGCGTTGCGCCGGTGATGTCGTTGTCAAGCTCGTCGAGCGTGTAGCCGACAGCGAGCTTGGCGGCGACGCGCGCGATCGGGAATCCGGTCGCCTTCGACGCGAGCGCCGAAGAGCGGGAGACGCGCGGGTTCATCTCGATGACGACAAGGCGGCCGGTGTCCGGGTGGATCGCGAACTGCACGTTCGAGCCGCCGGTCTCGACGCCGATCTCGCGCATCACCTGTATCGCGGCGTTGCGCATGATCTGGAATTCCTTGTCGGTGAGAGTCAACGCCGGCGCGACGGTAATCGAATCGCCGGTGTGGATGCCCATCGGATCAAGATTTTCGATCGAGCAGACGATGATGCAATTGTCCGCTCTGTCGCGGACGACTTCCATCTCAAATTCTTTCCAGCCGAGAAGGCTTTCGTCGATCAGCACCTGTCCGACCGGCGACGCGTCGATTCCGGCGCGAATGATTTGTTCGAATTCCTCGCGGTTGTAAGCGATGCCGCCGCCTGTCCCGCCAAGCGTGTAGGCGGGCCGGATGATCGCCGGAAGACCGATCTTGTCTAACGCGGCGAGCGCTTCCGCGGCGCCGGCGCCGCGGTCGTAGCCGACGATCTTTCCGTCTTTTTTGACAGCGGGCGATGACGCGATCACGGATTTCGGCGATTCAAGGCCGATCTTGTCCATCGCCATGCGGAATTTTTCGCGATCCTCCGCCTTTTCGATGACATCCGCGCGGGCGCCGATCATCTCGACGCCGTGCTTGGCGAGAATGCCCATGCGTTCAAGGTCGAGCGCGCAATTGAGCGCCGTCTGTCCGCCCATGGTCGGCAAGAGCGCGTCAGGCCGTTCGCGCTCGATGATTTTCTCGACGAAGTCCCACGAGATCGGCTCGACATAGGTCGCATCGGCGAGATCAGGGTCGGTCATGATCGTCGCCGGATTCGAATTGACGAGGATGACCCGGTAGCCTTCCTCCTTCAGCGCCTTGACCGCCTGGACGCCCGAATAGTCGAACTCGCAGGCCTGACCGATCACGATCGGTCCCGCGCCGATGATGAGGATCGACTTGATATCAGTGCGTTTTGGCATGCTCACTCGCGCGCAAGCGCACGTCGGGTCGCGAGAGGGGCGCCCGGGCGCATCGGTCAACTTTTCGGTTAAGCGGGTCTCATACGGGAGGCCGGGGCGGAGGGGAAGGGCGAAAACGCGCGAATCAGCGCCGGCGCCGTCGCAATCCGCCAGGATCGGCCAGAAGCGCGAAGGCGGCGCCCGCCGCATAGGCGGCGATGTCGGTCCAGGCGAAGGTCGCCCCGAGAGCGATTCGCGCCGCCGGCGAGCTGACGCAAGCGAACAGGCCGGCGGCCTGCGCCGCCTCGATGAGGCAGGCGAAGGCGAAGGTCAAAGCCGCAGCGGCGCGTGCGCCGACCGGGAAAACGCCTCGCAGCGCCGCGTAAAGAAGAATGACGACGAGGAAATCGCCGAGCGTGTGCCGGACAAAGCCGCCCTTGATGAACAGGGCGATTGCGATCTCGATCGCCAGGAGGAGGGCCGCCGCGGCGACATATGGTAACCGTATACGGATCATTTCCGCTCGGCCGCGCACATTGGCGCGTTCAGGGCTATTTCGCGACGGCGCATTCCCATCCGTCATAGTCCCAGCCGCGAGCGGAAAACCAATCCCTGAGTTCACTGGTCAGCGTGTCGAAATCGCCTGGCGTCACCGGCCGGTGATGCTCGAAGGTGACGCCCTTTTCATGGACGGCGTCCTTCACCTCGAACCCTTTCGCCTTGAGATCGCCGATAAGCGCGTCGCGCCTTGACATGTCGGCGGTCTTGTCGGGATAGGCGAAGTGAACGACATGCCGCGTCGCTGCGCCGTCGTCGCCCATGCGCGCGAGTTGCGCGCGGACGGCATCGTTCGCCTCGCACGATCCGATTGCCGGCGCGGGCTTCTTCTTGAACAGTGCAAAGACCATCGATTCCTCCCTCGGACGGAACTCCGATCTTCAGGCGGAATTGCGGCGGATTCGTTAATGCGATCGGGCGGCTTACTGCCAGCGCTTGGTTGTTTTCTGGGCGAGTTCGTCCGGCGCGGACGTTTTGGCGCCAGCGTAGCCGGTGAGGCTGTCGGCCACGAACGGATTTGACTGGCGCTCTTTCCCGAAGGTCGACATCGGCCCGTGCCCCGGCACGAAACGCATATCGTCGCCCAGGGGCCAGAGTTTTTCCGTGATCGAGCCAATGAGCGTTGCGTGATCGCCGCGCGGGAAATCGGTGCGGCCGATTGAGCCCGCGAACAATACGTCGCCGACGAAGGCGATCTTCGCTTCCCGGTTGAAGATCACGACATGGCCCGGCGTGTGGCCCGGCGTGTAGACGACGTCGAACCTGATCCCGTCGAGATCGAGCGCATCGCCGTCTTCGAGCCAGCGGTCGGGCGTGCAATCCTCGCCGTCCTCGATGCCGAATTTGCGCCAGGATTCGCGGATCTGCGACAGCCAGAAGACTTCTTCCTTTTGCGGTCCCTCGATCGGCGCGCCGGTCCGCCGCTGGATTTCCATCGCCGCGCCGGCGTGATCGAGATGACCGTGAGTCAGCCAGATCTTTTCAATTGTCGCTCCGATCTTGGCGGCCGCCGCCATGATCTTTTCCGGCTCGCCGCCGGGATCGACGACCGCCGCCTTTCCGGACGCGGCGCGGATGATCGAACAGTTCTGCTGGAACGGCGTGACGGGCACGATCTGGACGGTGAAGGGCGGGGTCACGGTCATGAGGGCTAGGTAGGCGATGGCGGCGTCCTTCGCAACACGCCCTAACCAAAGGCGGCGAGCGCTGCGCCGATCGGCGCGTGCGCTTTCGCCGCCGCCTCCAGCCAGCGCCGTCCGCAAGCGATCTCATCGAAATGCGCCGCTCGATGTTGAGCCAGCAGCGCGCTTCGGTCTTCCGGCGAATATTCGAAGGCTGAATCCTTTGAGTATTGACGCATGGTAGGTCCCGACAACGCCGCACGAATCCGATCCGCCGCCGCCGTAAGCGCCAGATGCGTCAGCGCGCGCGCGAGCGTGGTTTCTTGCCGTGCCAGAAAGGAGTCGAATTCAATTGCATGCAGAGGCGCACTATTTGCGTGAGCCAACGTCGCCGTCTCACACGCCCAGCTCATCGCCGCGAGTTCGCCCGGCGACAATGCCGACAATATCGCTACCGGCGCCTTGCAGAGATTGCGGAGGCGCCGGAGCCGGATCGGCGCGTTGAGTTTCAGATCAATCGGGTTGTTCGCGCCGCCGAGCATCGTCGCAAAGTAGGCGTCAGGCTTCGAATAACAGAAAAGCGAAGCGCTTCTCGTCCGGTTGACGAGGCCGCCGCACCAGCTCGTCGCCTTGATGATCGTCTTCTCTCCTTTCGACGCCGAGTTGAGATAGAGCGCGAAGCGGTCGGTTAGCGCCTGCTCGGTCCACAGCGACAAGCCGTCGGCGAGATCGTCGTCGATCGTCGCCAGCGTCCGAAGCGCCGCCGGCTCGCGCAGCGAGCGAACGCCGGCCGCTTCTTCGATGAGCCGCGAAATCAGCGTCGATCCGCAATGGCCGATGTGGAAGATGAAACTAACGTCCGCGGCGGGCGCACGCCGCGCCGCAGGCTCGACGACGCTCCACGGCGCCCAGCCGCCCTCGACGCCGGGTCCGAGCACGCGATCGTCGAGAAAGCTCGCCTTGCGCCGTTGTTCCGCATTCAGACGAATAAGCAGCGCGCGATCGCCGACGACATCGAAATTATGGATGAAGACGTCCGGGGATGCGCCAAGGCCGTCGATCAGCGGATGGGGCGCCATTCGAAACTTTTCGCGCTATGCCTTCGCGCGCTCCACATATTCCTGGTCGGCGATCCTGACGACGATGCGCTCGCCCTCGCCGAGATAGGGGGGGATCATGACGCGGACGCCGTTCTCGAGAATCGCCGGCTTGTAGGATGAAGACGCGGTCTGGCCTTTCGTCGTCGGCTCCGTCTCTTTGATTGTCGCGATCGTCGTTTCGGGAAGTTCGACCGAAAGCGGGCGACCCTCATGCGTCTCGACGATCACTTTCATGTTCGGCTCGAGGAACGCCGCCTGCTCGCCGACAAGGCTCTTGAGGATATGCGCCTGTTCGTAACTTTCGCTGTCCATGAACACGAGGTGGTCGCCCTCCTCGTAAAGGAACTGGTGGTCCTTCTGCTCAAGGCGCGCGCGCTCGACCATCTCGGAAGCCGAGAAACGGTCATTGTATTTCGTGCCGTTCTGGATGTCCTGCATCTCGATTTGGTTGAAGGCGCGCAGGTTTCCGGGCGTCCGGTGCTCCGCCTTGATGACGAGGCAGAGCTTGTCCTTGTACATGATCACCATCCCCTGACGGATGGCGTTGCCGGCGATTTTCATGGGCCTTCACTCTTCAACTGGAATGGGACGCGCGGGGATATAGCGACGGCCAGGGGCTTTGGCGAGGGGGCGGTCCGGGTCAGCCGTGCGTCGGCGAAATCAAGGCGACGCCCGGAAAATAGGTGCGGTATCGGGCCGGATCGCGGGTCAGAAGGCGGTGACCTGCGACCGCCGCATGCGCGCCAATGAAGAAATCGGGGAGAGTCGACGCGCGCGCGCCGCCACGCTTTCGATAGGATGCGAACGCCTTGCCCGCGAGAAACGCCGCCTCGAACGGGATCGCTTCCCTTTCAATGAGGGCGGCGGGCAGCGCGTCCTCAAGGTCCTCGATCCTCGAAAACCGGATCGACACTTCAGCATAGATTACGGCGTTGAGGAGGAGGCGGTCGCCGTCCGCGACGCGTTCGAGCGCCGCGCCGGACCATTCCGACCATTTCGGATCGACGGTGAGAACGTCGAGAATGACGTTGCTGTCGACCAGCGTCGCCATTGTTATCGGCGCGTCAGCGCCATGATCTCGTCGGTCGTCAGCCTGACGTCGCCGCGCCCTTTGAGGCGCTCGACGAACTCGCGGCCGCGGCTGGCGCCGCCGCTCTTGCGCGCTTTCAATATGCGAACGGTTTTGCCGTCGTACTCGAACTCGACCTCCGTGTTCGGCATCAGGCCCGCCTTCTCGCGGATCGCCTGCGGGATCGTGACCTGGCCTTTGGAGGTGATGCGCATTGGGTGTTCCTATTCTTACTGGTAAGAGTATTACAAGCGGCGCAGGAAGTCAAATCGCGGCCGCGCTTGACAAACGCGCGCGCCGCCTAGATATTCACCCAATTGGATGAATATTAGGCGACGTCAATGCGGCGGCCCCACCTCGACCAAACGATGATCGCGCTTTCAGACCCGACGCGGCGCGCGATCATCGCGCGCCTTGAGCGCGGGGAGGCGCGGGTGACCGATGTCGCCGAGCCGTTCGCGATGTCGCTCAATTCGGTGTCGAAGCACATCAAGCTTTTGGAACGCGCCGATCTGGTGAGGCGGCGCACGGTCGGACGCGAACATTTGCTGTCGTTCAATCCGGCGCCGCTTGATGAAGCCTCTCGCTGGATCGAGGAGAAGCGCGCCTTCTGGACGAGCCGGCTCGACGCGCTCGAATGCGCGCTCGAAAAAGATGACGCAAGAAAGAGACGGAGGAAAAAATGAACCGCTATGCCGAACGCATCGACAAGACGAGCGTCAGGTTTGAACGCTTGTTGCCCGGCCCCGTCGATCGCGTCTGGGACTATCTCATCAATCCCGAAAAGCGAAAGACATGGTTCTGCGCCGGCGCGTTCGATTTAAATTCGGGAGGGACGGCCGAATTCCATTTCGACCACCGGCGATTGACCGACGAAAAGCCGCCGAAGAAATATGAAAAGCACGGCGGCGAGATGAGGTTCGTGGGAACGATCGTCGAGGCGAAGCCGCCGCGGCTTCTCGTGTTCGACTGGCCGGAGGAAGACCACGCGCTGACCCGCGTTCGCATCGACCTCGCGCCGGTCGGCGATAAGGTCAAACTGACCCTGACGCATACGCTCCTTGAGAAGCGCGAAACCTTGATCGGCGTTTCCGGCGGCTGGCACATCCACCTCGATCTCCTCGAAGCGGTGCTCGCCGGAACGAAGGGGCCTGCGTTTTGGAGCACGATTGAACGACTGGAAGCCGAGTATGAAGAGCGCCACGGCGCGTGAGGCGACTACGCCGCCTTCAACCCATCGACGAACCGCTTGAAGACCCCGAATGAGTCCTGCGGGCCCGGCGAGGCTTCCGGGTGGTGTTGCACCGAGAACGCCGGCGCGTCCGTTAGGCGAATTCCGCTGTTCGTCCCATCGAAAAGCGAGGTGAAGGTCGGTCTGGCGTTGGCCGGCAAGGTGGCGATATCGACCGTAAAGCCGTGGTTCATCGAGACGATCTCGACTTTGCCGGTTTCGAGGTCTTTCACAGGATGGTTCGCGCCGTGATGGCCCTGCGGCATCTTTGTGGTCTTCGCGCCGGCGGCGAGCGCCAGCATCTGATGGCCGAGGCAGATGCCGAGCGTCGGCACCTTGTTTTTGATCAGCTCACGGATGACCGGGATCGAATATTCGCCGGTCGCGGCCGGATCGCCGGGCCCGTTCGAGAGGACGACGCCGTCCGGTTTTTTCGCCATGATCTCGTCGTAGGAAGCGGTCGCCGGAACGACGGAGACGCGCGCGCCTTCTTCGGCGAGAAGGCGCAAGATGTTGCGCTTCACACCATAGTCGATAACGACGACATGCGGGCCCTTGCCGTCCGATTTGCCGTAGCCGCGGTCCCATTTCCAGGCGGTTTCGGTGTGGCTGTAGGATTGAAGCGTCGAGACCTCCTTCGCGAGATCGCGGCCCTCAAGTCCGCTCCATGCGCGCGCCTTGGCGATCAGCGCGTCGAGGTCGAACTGGCCGGCGGCATGGTGAGCGATGACCGCATGCGGCATGCCGTTCTCGCGGATATGCGCGGTCAGCGCGCGCGTGTCGACGCCGGCGACGCCGATAATGCCGCGCCGCTTCAGCCAGGCCGGAAAGTCGAGTTGCGCGCGGTAATTGGACGGGCTTGTAATCTCGCAGCGGAAAATCGCGCCGCGCGCGGCTGTCGCCGCGGCGGGAGACGAATTCTCGATGTCCTCGGCGTTAACCCCGACATTGCCGATATGGGGAAAGGTGAATGTAATGATCTGGGCGGCGTAGGAAGGGTCGGTCAGGATCTCCTGATAACCAGTCATCGCGGTGTTAAAGCAGACTTCGCCCACAGCTTCCCCGTGTGCGCCGACCCCGATGCCCCAAATAGTAAGTCCGCTGGCGAAGGCGATCACGCCGGTTGGCCTTGGGGCGGGCGCTTGACTGAGCTTCATCGCGACCTATCTCTTTAATGTTGGAATGGCCCGCGCCAGGGTTTATGTTGCGGCGCGCAAATTGCACGGAAGCTAGGCGAAAGCGCCCGACGGGTCAACACGCGGAAGCTGAAAAAACTCTAGGAAATTCAACAGGCTAATGCCAATCACCAACATTGGGGCGGCGGCGATCCAAACGCGCGCGACCCGATTGGAGACGACGATGCTAAGAGAAAAAATCGATACGGCGCTGAAGTCCTCGATGAAAATGCGGGACGACAAGCTGCGCGTGTCGACCCTTCGGCTGATCAATGCGGCGATCAAGGATCGGGACATCGCGGCGCGCTCCTGCGACCGCTGCGATGGGGTCTCTGATGATGAGATCCTCGCGATCCTGACCAAGATGGTGAAACAGCGCGAGGAATCCGCCGCAATCTACGAAAAAGGCTGCCGCCTCGACCTTGCCGAACAGGAACGCTCGGAGATCGCCGTCATCAAGGATTTCATGCCGCGGCAGATGTCCGAGGACGAAATCGCCAAGGCGGTCAAAGGTGTGATCGCCGAACTTGAAGCGAACGGCCTCAAAGACATGGGCAAATGCATGGCCGCGCTCAAGGAGCGCCATGCGGGCGCAATGGATTTCGGCAAGGCAGGCGCGCTGATGAAGCAGGCGCTCGGCTGATCGCCCGCATTGAGAATTGTTGGGGGAAAGTATCCGCGTGACGGGCGCGCCGCCGCGCCGCTATCACTTGCGCCATGCCCCGCTTCACGCCCGAATTCCTCGACGAGCTTCGCACCAGGCTGCGCCCATCCGACGTCATCGGGCGATCGATCAAGCTGACGCGGCGCGGCAACGCTTATTGGGGGCTATCGCCTTTCAAGAAGGAAAAGACGCCGTCGTTTTCCGTCGACGATAATCGCCAGAGCTATCATTGCTTCTCGACCGGCAATCACGGCGACATCATCAAGTTTTTGATGGAGACGAAGGGTCTCACTTTTGTCGAGGCGGTCGAACAGCTCGCCGGCGAGGCCGGGCTGGAGCTGCCGAAGGAAAGCCCGCGCGCGGCGGAAGAGGCGGCGCTTCGCAAGGGTCTTATCGAGGCGTGCGAACAGGCGGCGGCCTTCTTTCAGGCGCAGCTTCGGCGCGCGGCCGGTCGTCACGCTGCGGAGTATCTGAAGGGTCGCGGCGTAAGCGAGTCGGAGATTGACGCCTTTCGCCTCGGCTACGCGCCCGGCGAGCGCGCCGCCCTCAAGGACTATCTCGTCAACAAGGGGTTCCTCGAGCCGACCCTGATCGAGGCGGGTCTCCTCATTAAACCGGAAGACGGCGGCGCGTCGTATGACCGCTTCCGCAATCGCGTGATGTTTCCGATCCTCGGCGCGCGCGATCAGGTGATCGCCTTCGGCGGGCGGGCGCTCGACCCAGATGCGCGGGCGAAATACCTGAATTCCCCGGAAACGCCGCTCTTTCACAAGAGCGACGTCCTTTACAATTACGCCGCCGCGCGCGCTGCGTCAGTCGACCAGAAGAAGCCGCTGATCGTCTGCGAAGGCTATATGGACGTCATCGCGCTCGTCGGCGCGGGGTTCAAAACCGCCGTCGCGCCGCTCGGCACTGCGCTGACTGAAAGCCAGATCGCACTGCTATGGCGCCAGTCGGACGAGCCCGTTCTTTGCTTTGACGGCGACAGCGCGGGCGTCGCCGCGGCGCACCGCTCCGTCGACCGCGCGCTGCCGCTCCTGAAGCCGGGCAAGTCGCTCAATTTCGTCTTCCTGCCGCAAGGGCAAGACCCGGACGACATGATCCGCGGCGGCAACGCTGGCGGCCTTCAGTCCCTCTTCGATGCGCCGCAGTCCCTTGCGAGCGTTCTCTGGCTACGAGAGACGGAGGCGCGCGCGCTCGACACGCCCGAACGGCGAGCCGCGCTCCGCGCGCATTTGCGGACGCTGATCAATGGCGTCGCCGACAAGGATGTCCGCAACGCCTATGGCGTCGAATTCGCCAATCGACTCCGGGATTTCTTCGCGCCGGTGTTCGTGTCCGGCGGCGCGCAAATTCCGCGCGGTCGGGCCGGGTTCACGCGCCGGCGCCGGTTTGAGACGGAGGGCGCTCGGCTCTTTCACGAAGCAGCCCCGAGCGCCGCCCTGAAGCGCTTGCCGCCGCCCGATTCGTCGCGGCGGGCGGCGACCCTTGTGCTCGCCGGAATTAACCACCCCGACCTCGCGCGGAAGCGGGAGGAGGCGTTTTTCTCCCTCGAGCTTGAGAACCGGGACCTCGACGACCTCCTCAGCGAGGTTTTAGGCGCGCTTCTCGCCGATCCCGCCCTTGACAGGGAGGGGCTCAAGGCTCATCTGACCACCACGCCCGCGGCCGGGACATTGCAGCGCATTCTCTCTGATGAGACGCTGAATAAACAGAGATTCCTTCGGCCGGGCGCTGAGTTGGACGAGGCGGACAGGGGCTGGAGCGACGCCCTGCGCCATCATTTGCTCGCGACATCCGCGAAGCAGGAGATGGCGACATCGGCATCTCAGACGTTTTCTGACGGAGAAGAGGGTTGGAAGGCCGCGGTGACGGCGCGCGATGAGCTCATCAATTCGGGCGACAGCGGCGCATCGCGAGACGACGACGGCGCAGCCAAGCCGCAAGACCTTGCGGAGCGGCTGGAAAAAATGCGGTCGAGCGTCGACGCCAAGGGGCGCCGGCGCGGCCGCGACCGCTGACGTGAAGCTGAAACGAATTCGAACAAGGGCGCTTTGCTGCGCCGACCTTGGGAAGCGAGATTTTTGAATGGCCAAGAAAGCCGAAAAAGAAGCGCCGGAAACCGAACAGTCGACCGACGGTCCGATCCTCGACATGACGAACGCCGAGGTCAAGAAATTGATCAAGACGGCGAAGGCGCGCGGCTATGTCACTTATGATGAATTGAACTCGATCCTTCCGTCGGCGGAGTTTTCCTCCGAGCAGATCGAAGACGTGATGGCCCAGCTCTCGGAGATGGGCATCAACGTCGTCGAGCATGAGGAAGAAGACGAGGAAGCCGCGGGCGACGCGGGCGAAGAGGCCGATGAGGAAGAAGGCCCCTCGCGCGCGGTCGCCAAGCGCGAGGAAAAAGGCGTCACGACCGGCAACACGTCCTCCTCGGCCGACCGGACCGACGACCCGGTGCGGATGTATCTGCGCGAAATGGGATCGGTCGAACTGCTCTCGCGCGAGGGCGAAATCGCGATCGCCAAACGCATCGAGGCGGGCCGCGAAACGATGATCCGCGCGCTTTGCGAATCTTCGCTCACTTTCGAAGCGATCACCGTCTGGCGCGACGAACTGCGCGACGGGCGGGTTCTCCTCAGGGACATCATCGATCTCGACGCGACCTATGGCGGCGGGCCGGAAGCGCGCCCCGACATGACGCAGCCCGAGATCGCGGCGCGCGTCCAGCAGGAAGAGGCGGTCCGTCTTGAGGAGGCCGTCGGCGCCGGCGAGGACGACGAAGACGAGTTTGATGAAGGCGCTCTGTCGCTTTCCGCGATGGAAGCGGAGCTTCGCGACGGCGTCATGAACACGTTCGACGCGATCTCCGAGGAATACAAGAAACTCCGCCGCCTCCAGGACATCATGATCGAGGAGGAGCTGAAGGGCGGCGAACTTTCCGCCTCGCAGGGCAAGCGCTTCAAGAAGCTGCAGAAAGAGATTGTCGAACGCGTGCGCTCCGTGCGCCTCAACAATCAGCGGATCGAAGCCCTCGTCGAGCAGCTTTACGACATCAACCGCCGGCTGATGGCGCTTGAAGGAAAGCTTGTCCGCCTCGCCGACAATTACGGCGTCAACCGCCGCGAGTTCCTGAACGAATATCTCGGCCACGAGCTTGATCCCGACTGGCTGGACCGCCTGCGGGAGAAGACCGGCAAGGGCTGGAAAAACTTCACCGGCAAGGGCGAAAAGTCGATCGTTCACCTGCGCGAGGAGATCGGCAAGCTTTCGACCGAGACCGGCCTCACCGTGAAGGATTTCCGCCGCATCGTGCAGACGGTGCAAAAGGGCGAGCGCGAAGCCCGCATCGCCAAGAAGGAGATGGTCGAAGCGAATTTGCGCCTCGTCATCTCGATCGCGAAGAAATACACCAACCGCGGCCTGCAGTTCCTCGACTTGATCCAGGAAGGAAACATCGGCCTGATGAAGGCGGTCGACAAGTTCGAGTATCGCCGCGGCTACAAATTCTCGACCTACGCGACCTGGTGGATCCGGCAGGCGATCACCCGCTCGATCGCCGATCAGGCGCGAACGATCCGCATCCCGGTCCACATGATCGAGACGATCAACAAGATCGTGCGCACGTCGCGGCAGATGCTGCACGAAATCGGCCGCGAGCCGACGCCGGAGGAGCTCGCGGAAAAGCTCTCCATGCCGCTCGAAAAAGTCCGCAAGGTGATGAAGATCGCCAAAGAGCCGATCTCGTTGGAAACGCCGATCGGCGATGAGGAAGACAGCCATCTCGGCGACTTCATCGAAGACAAGAACACGATCTTGCCGATCGACGCGGCGATCCAGAGCAATCTTCGCGAGACGACGACGCGCGTCCTCGCCTCGCTGACCCCGCGCGAGGAACGCGTCTTGAGGATGCGCTTCGGCATCGGCATGAACACCGATCACACGCTCGAGGAAGTCGGCCAGCAGTTCTCGGTGACGAGAGAGCGCATCCGCCAGATCGAGGCGAAGGCGCTAAGGAAGCTGAAGCATCCGTCGAGAAGCCGCAAGCTGAGGAGCTTCCTCGACAATTAGAGCCTCGCGCAATTAAACTGCAACATAGTTTTGCGCCTTGAAGAAGTTCC
>CADEDN010000002.1 GCA_902826095.1 uncultured Alphaproteobacteria bacterium
CGGCCGCCCGGGATCCCGGATAATTCGCTTCGCGAATTTCCGGGATGACAGAGGGAGGTGCGGGTCGATTCAAGGTCTGAGCCGGAAGCAACGGCGCCCACCCGAAACCAGCGCCCGTCAGGGCTGGTTCGCATTAACCTGTCATTATACCATAGGTTGTATCAAAGGAAAATTCGCTATGAAAAGTAGCGAATGCGGCGAGGCCAGAATGGCGCGTCGCGGGCCTGAAAAGCCCGATCGCGCCGACGAAACGCCGGCAGCCGACATATCGCTCCCGAGGTCGGATTTGTTCGAGTTCAACAAACCTGTTTGAAACTGAAAAGGAAGAATCCGATGGCCAACAGCATCCTCACCAACAATAGCGCAGTTGTCGCGCTGCAAAATCTCCGAACCGTCAACAAGAACCTGTCGATGGTTCAAGAGCAGATTTCGACCGGCAAGAAAATCGGCAACGCGAAAGACAATGCGTCGATCTTCGCGATTTCGACCGTCATCAAATCGGACGTCGAAGGCTTCAAGAAAATTTCGGACTCGCTGAACCTTGGTTCGTCGACCGTCGCCGTCGCGCGCGGCGCGGCCGAACAGGTGACGAACATTCTGACGCAGGTCAAAGGCCTCATCGTTCAGTCGCAGGAATCAAACGTCGACCGCGCCAAAATCCAGACGGATATCGGCGAATTGAAAAACCAGGTCGACTCGATCGTCAACGCCGCGCAGTTCAACGGCCTCAATCTCGTGAAAGCGGCGACGGGAACGGTCAACTTCCTCGCCTCGCTCGATCGCGATTCCGCCGGCACAGTGACGGCGAGCCAGATCGCCGTCGCCTCGCAGAGCCTTGAAACGGGCGTTGGCGGCGGTCTTGCGGGGCTTGCTGCGATCGACGTATCGACGGCGGCCGGCGCGACCGCCGCGCTCACCGCCATCGAAGGCCTCGTGCAGACGGCGATCGACGCGTCCGCGTCCTTCGGCTCCTCCCAGAAGCGGATCGAAATCCAGGGCGAATTCGTGAAGCAGCTGACCGACGCGCTGAACAGCGGCATCGGCGCCTTGACCGACGCCGATCTTGAGGAAGCCTCGGCGCGGCTGCAGTCGCTGCAGGTGCAGCAGCAGCTCGGCGTTCAGGCGCTCTCGATCGCCAACCAGTCGCCGCAGAGCATTCTCTCGCTCTTCCGTTAAGAAGATCCCGCCGGGGCGGCCGCACGCCGCCCCGGCGTCATTTATTCCGTTTCCTGATCAATCGAGGCAGGCTCGATGCCGCACGCCGCCCTTGCACAAGGCGCCTACCGCCGCGCGATGGCGGCGACGGCGGGTCCGCGCTCGATCGAGGCGGATGCGTTCGAGAAGATGAATGGCGAGCTGACGCGCGCGGCGAAGCATCATGGCGGCGATTATCCGGCCTATGTCGCCGCGCTTTCGCGCAATCTCAGCCTGTGGACCATCCTTGCGACCGACGTCGCGCGCGACGACAATCCGTTGCCTGCCGAAACGCGCACGCGAATCTGGAAGCTCGCCGCCTTTGTGCGCGAGCGAACCCGCCAGCTGATGCGGCCGAATGCGGCCGCCGACATCGGCGCGCTTATCGACATCAACACGAACATGATCGCCGGCCTGCGGCCGACGGCGACTGGCGCGGCGACATGACAGGCCTTGTCCTCAAGCTGAAGCCGCATGAGAAATTCCTGATCAACGGCGTCGTCCTGCAAAATGGCGACAAGGCCGCGCGCCTCCGGATCAGGACCGCCGGCGCGTCGGTCTTGCGGCTGCGCGACGCGATGCATCCTGAAGACGCAGTGACGCCGCTGAAGAAGGCGTATTATGTCGCGCAGCTCGCGGTCGCCGGCGCGGCGAATGAAGACGCCGCGCGCAAGGAGATATTGGAAGGGCTTGCGACAGCGCGCGCCGGGCTGACGGACGACGCGGCGCTGGACGCGATCGCCTGCGCGCAAGCGGCCGTCCGCGACGGAAAACTCTTCGCCGCGATGCGCGCGCTGCGAAAAACATTCGCCGCGAAACCGGCGCCGGTGATCCCATGTTCCAGCCAGCCATCCCCATAGGCGGCTACGCGGGCTGGAAGGTTTTCGACCGCAGCGCGGCGAAGCAATTCGATGCGTTCGCGCGGCAAGCGTCGGTGCAGCGCGACCTCGCCTACATGCGGGAAAATATCGCGAAAATTGAAAGTCCCGCCGATCTCATCGCCGACCGGCGTTTGCTGCAGGTCGCGCTCGGCGCGTTCGGTCTTGAAGATGAGATCGGCAAGAAAGCGCTGATCCGCCGCGTTCTCGAAGAAGGCACTGAAGATCAAAAGGACTTCGCCAACCGCCTCAACGACCCGCGCTGGAAGGGCTTCGCCGCGGCCTTCGGTTTCGGGAATATCGGCGGCGCGCGCACCTGGATGAGTTCATTCCGGGAAGACCTCGCCGCCCGCTATCTTGAACGCAGCTTCGAGCGAGCGGTCGGCGAGAGCGATCAGAGCTTTCGTCTGGCCATGAATTTCCGGCGCGAGGCGAAGGCGATCGCGTCCGGCGCGAGCGCGGACCGGGTCGGCTGGTTCCAGATCATGGGTCAGCGCCCGCTGCGCGCCGTCGCCGAGGCGGCGTTCGGCCTGCCGGCGTCGATCGCCAATCTCGACGTCGACCGTCAGCGCGCGATGTTCGAGGCGAAGTCGGAGCAATTATTCGGCGAAAAATCGCCAAAAGCGTTTCTTGACGACAAAAACATTGAAACCGCGATCCGGCGGTTTTTCGCGCGAAGCGCCGTCGAGACTGGTCCGTCAAACGATGTCCGCGGCGCCATGGCGTTGTCGCTGCTGGGCGGCTCGGGGCTCGCCGCCGGCGCGGCCGTCGGGCTCATCGTCTCCAACGCGACGATCCGCTGATCCCGTCACTCTTGCAAGATCGTCCGCAAGCGGTTGAAAGCTTCCGCTGGGCTGTCGTCGCCGATGCGGGTCAGAAACTGGTCAAGCGCCGGCCACCGTTTCATCGCGCGGTCGATTTTCGGGTCGGCGCCGGGCGCATAAAGCCCCGCCTGAATGATCAGTTCGGCGTCTTCATAGGCCGACAGCAGCGCGCGCGCGTCGAGGAGCAGCGCGTTTTCTTCCGGGCTCGCGGCCCGCGGCAGCGAGCGCGAAACGCTTCGCCGGATGTTGATCGCCGGGAAACGCCCGCGCTCGGCAATGGCGCGGTCAAGAATGACATGGCCGTCGAGGACGCCGCGCACCATGTCGGCGACCGGCTCTTCCATGTCCGAGCCGGCGACGAGCACCGAGAAAATCGCGGTGATGTCGCCTTCGCCGGAAACGCCCGGTCCCGCCCGTTCGACGAGCGAGGCGATCGCCTGAAATGTCGACGGCGGAAAGGCGTGGAGCGACGGCGGTTCGCCGCCAGCGAGCGCGATTTCGCGGTGCGCTTCCGCGTAACGCGTCAGCGAATCGAATACGAGCAGCACATGCCGGCCCTCGGCGCGGAAATATTCGGCGGTCGTCATGGCGAGACGCGCGCATTGACGCTTGGCGAGCGCCGGTTCATCGGAGGTCGATGCGATGACGACCGCGCGCGCAAGTCCTTTGGCCCCGAGCGTTTCCTCGACAAAGGCGCGCACCTCGCGGCCCCTCTCGCCGACAAGCGCGATGACGCAGACATCCGCGTCGACCAGGCGCGCGAGGCTGCCAAGCAGCATCGACTTGCCGACGCCCGAGCCGGCGAACAGGCCGATCCGCTGGCCCCGACAGAGCGGGAGAAACGTATCGAGCGCGGCATGTTGCGTATTGATGCGTGCGCCAAGCCGATTGCGCGCGGGCGCCGGCGGCGGCGGCGCGTCGAGCGCCATTTCAACGCCGCCTTCGCCCGGAAACGATCCGTCAATCTTCCGGCCGCGCCAGTCGAGAATGGATCCAAGCCAATCATCGCAGGGGCGACATGTCGTCGCCTCTCGCTGAAGGACAGCGCGATCGCCGGCGGCGACGCCGATCGCGGCGCCAAAGGCGTAGGCGATGATACTGCGTCCCTGAAAGCCGATGATTTCAGCGTCAATCGCTGCGTCATCGGCGCGCTCGATGACGAGCCGGTCGCCAAGGCGCGCAATGCCGGTGAGGCCCGATATCGAAAGTCGCGCGCCGTCGACGGAACTAATTGCGCCCGACCAGCGCGGCCGGCAGGCATCAACCAGCGGCTGGAGGTCTTTTGGGAAAAGCGCCACGCTCATTGAGTTGCCGTTCACACTTGATTCAACTTATACGAGTACTCATCGTCTCTCATGGTTAAGGAGGCGTGAATGTGGAGCGGGCTCGACATTTTTCAGATCGCCGGGGCGAAGGCCCGACATGCGGCGGCGCGCCAGGCGCTGATCGCCGAGAATGTCGCCAACGCCGACACGCCGGGCTTCCGCGCAAAGGATCTTGAACCGTTTGAGCGGTCGCTGAAAAGCGCCGGAGTCGCGAATGGCGGCGATTTTTACCGCACCAAGACGATTGAAAGCCTCGGCGCCGCGTCGCCGAACGGCAACACGGTTTCCGTCGAAGACCAGATGGCGCGCGCCGCGTCAGCCAAGCGCGACCACGAATTCGCAACCACGATCTATGCGAAATCGCTCGCCATGCTGCGCGCCGCGCTGAAATCCGGCCGGTGACGCCATGGACGCCTTCTCCAGAATTTCCTCGATCGTTTCATCCGGCCTCAAGGCGCAGGCCTATCGCCTGCAGCTTGTGTCCGAGAACCTCGCCAACGCCGACACGCATGGCTATCGCCGCAAGCTCGTCACTTTCGACAGCGCGGTCGACAAGGCGACGGGCGCCGATCTGGTCCGCGTCGCCCGCGTGTCGCTCGACAGGAAAGAGGGCGAGCGGCTCTTCGATCCGACGCATCCTCTGGCGGATGAGAACGGTTACGTCCTGATGTCGAATGTCGACATGATGACGGAACTGGCCGACGCCCGCGAAGCGAACCGCACCTATGAAGCCGGCCTGCAGATCGTGCGCCAGGCGCGCGACATGTATGCGGGCCTGCTCGACATTCTGAAAAGATGAGGTCTGACCGATGAAACTTGAAGCGTTTCAGGCGGCGCAATCCTACGGCGTCGCGAAATCAGCGCTACGGGCCGATCTTCCGGCCTCTCCGGCGAAAGAGCCTGAGGAAGGTACCGCCTTCGAGGCGCTCCATGCGCTCGCGGCCGCCGTCAAGAAAGGCGAGTCGGCGTCGATCGCCTACATGACCGGCGGCGCTGACCCGCATTCCGTGGTCGAGGCGATGGCGGCGGCCGAAATGGCGATCGAAACGGCGGTGACCATTCGCGACAAAGTCGTCGAGGCCTACCAGGAAATCCTCAGAATGCCGGTGTGACTCTTTCAAAACGCTGACGCATTTCGAATTAACGCTTCAGAGGCTCCATGACGGAACAGGACATCATCGATCTCTTGCGCGCCTTCTTGTGGGCGGGCGTCGTTATGGGCGCGCCGTTGATGATCGCCGCGCTCGTCGTCGGCGTCGTCATCGGTCTCTTCCAGGCGCTGACCTCCATTCAGGAAATGACGCTCACCTTTGCGCCAAAGCTCATCGTTATGCTGATCGTCTTCTGGTTCACCGCCGCCCATATGGGGCGGGTGCTGACGTCGCTCTTCATGAACGAAGTCATTCCCCTCATCGCCGCCGGCTAGACCATGGCGACGGCGACGACAGCGGGGAGCGCCCGCCGAGACAATGCCGGCTGGAACGGGCTTTTCGCGCTGGCGGAGCGCGGGCGCTCGACGATCATCCTGGCGGTCGGCCTGATGGCGGTCATCGCGCTGATGGTGTTGCCGGCGCCGCCGATCATCCTCGATCTCGGGCTGACGCTCTCTTTCGCGATCGCCATTCTCGTCTTTACGGTGACGATCTTCATCGAACGCCCGCTCGATTTTTCGGCGTTTCCGACGATTCTCCTCGGCGCGCTGATGCTGCGCCTCGCGCTGAATATTTCCTCGACCCGCCTCATCATCGGCGAAGGTCATACGGGGCCTGACGCTGCTGGCCACGTCATCGAGGGCTTTGCGATGTTCATCATGGGGGGAAACATCTTCCTCGGGCTCGTCGTTTTCGGCGTCATCATGATCGTCAATTTCATGGTGATCACCAAGGGCGCAGGGCGCATGGCGGAAGTCGGCGCGCGCTTTGCGCTTGACGGCATGCCCGGCAAACAGCTCGCCATCGACAGCGACGTCGCCGCCGGCGCGATCAGCCATGACGAAGCGCGCGAGCGCCGCCGGATCGAACAGGAGGAGACGACCTTCTTCGGCTCGCTCGACGGCGCGTCGAAATTCGTGAAGGGCGATGCGATCGCCGGTCTTTTGATCACGCTCCTCAATCTCGTCGTCGGCATGGGCATGGGAATCGGCGTCCACGGTCTTGAAGTCGGCGAGGCCGTCGAGACCTATTCGATCCTCACCGTCGGCGACGGCCTCGTTTCGCAGATCCCCTCGGTTGTCATTTCGGTCGCCGCCGCGCTCCTCCTGTCGAAGGGCGGCGCGTCAGGAGCGGCGGACAAGGTGCTCGTGCGGCAGCTCAGCGCGCATCCGCTCGCGATCTTCGTCGTCGCCGGATGCATGGCCTTCTTCGCATTCGTCCCGGGTCTCCCCTTCGCGCCGTTCATCGCCGGCGCGTTAATGCTTGGGGCGGCGGGCTATTTTGTTCACCGGAAAAATGAAATGGCGGCGGCGGCCAGGCCGGTTGAAAGCGCGCCGGCGCCGGTCGAGCGGTCGCTCGGCGATCTTCTCAATCTCGATGAGGTGCAGGTCGAATTCGCGACCGATCTCGTGCCGCTTGCGCTCGACATGGCGACCGGGCTTGATATGCGGGTTGCGAAAATCCGCAATCACATCGCCGCCGAATACGGCTTCATCGTGCCGCCGATCCGCCTGACGGACAATTCCGATCTGGAACCAGGCGTCTACATTATCTGGATTCACGGCGTTGAAAGCGCGCGCTTCCGGTTGCGGACCGGGCATGTCCTCATTCTCGCGGACGAAGACGAAATTTATCCCTTTGACGGCGAGCGCGTGGAGGAGCCTGTATACGGCGCGCCCGCGCGCTGGATCGCGGCGGCGCGGCGAAAGGACGCCGCGGCGCTCGGCTGCCCGATCATCGAGCCGACGGAAGTGCTGGCGACGCATCTGCTCGAGACGATCAAGTCGAATTTCGGCCGGCTGATGTCGCGCCGCGCTGTGCGCAAGATCATCGACGAATATGTGCGGACGAGCGATCCCGCGCGCTCGGCGGCCAATCGCCAGCTCATTGACGAATTCATCCCGGACAAGGCGCCGGTCGAAGTCGTCCAGGCGGTGTTCCGGCGGTTGCTTGAAGAGGGCGTCTCGATCCGCAATCTGCCGATCATCCTCGAAGCGACCGCGGAGGCGCGGCCGTTCCATCCCTCCGCCGACAAGATCGCCGAACATGTTCGCCGGCGGCTCAGCCGGCAGATCACGGCAAGCCTCAAGAATGACAAGGGTCAGGTCCCGATCGTGCAGCTGTCGCCTGAATGGGAGCAAGTGTTCTCGCGCCACGAAGTGACAAACGAGGCGCAGGAAAAAGACGTCGCGCTGCCGCCCGAAGAGTTCAACCGGCTTGCGCGATCGATCTCGGACCAGGTGCGCCGCGCCGCGGGCGACCGGCTCCATCCAGCGATCGTGACGTTTCGGGAGCGTCGCCGGTTCATTCGCGAAGTGCTGCACGCCAAGGGCATTCGCAATCCCGTCATCGCCTATGACGAGCTTGATCCCCAGACAAAGCCGCTGCTCGTGGGGACGGCGTGATCCCGGCGGAATTGCTCTCGCTGATTGAACGCTATGCGGGCGCGGTTCTGGCGCATCTGCCGCTCTTCGCCGCCGTTCTCGCGCGAATGTCGGCGATCGCCTTTCTTGCGCCGGGCCTTGGCGAACAGGCGACGCCGGTTCGCGTGCGCCTCGCGGCGGTTATCGCGTTTTCGCTGATCGTCGCGCCGCCGCTTTCGGCTTCGGCGCCGACGCCGGCCGGCGCGGTCGACTTCGTTCGACTGATCGGCGCGGAAGCGGTGATCGGCCTCCTCATCGGGTTCGCCTTGCGTCTCGCATTGTTCATCCTGCAGATCGCCGGCGCGATCGCCGCCCAGAATCTGTCGATGTCTCAGCTCTTTGGGCCAGGCCTCGGCCATGATCAGGAAACCCAGCTCTCGACCTTGCTGATCATGGGCGGGCTCGCGGTCGCATCGGCCAACGGCCTCTTCATCGACCTCGCCGCGACCTTGCTGCGTTCCTATGACGCCTTTCCGATCGGCGTGATGCCGGCGGCGGCGGATCTTGGCGAATGGGCGGCCCGTGAAAGCGGCGAGGCGATCGGCATCGCCTTTGCGCTGTCCGCGCCCTTTGTCGTCATCGGATTCATCTACACATTGGCGCTCGCCTCGGTTTCGCGGGCGATGCCGCAATTGATGGCGACGCTTGTCGGCGCGCCGGCGATCCTGCTGGCGGGCCTCATTCTCTTCGCCGCGACGGCGTCAGTCATGATCGATCGCTGGTCGGCGATTGTCGCCGCGCTCGTCGCCGATCCTGTCGGGGGCGCGCGATGAGCGGCGACGCGACGGACGGGCAGGACAAGAGTTTTGATCCGACGCCGGGGCGTCTCGAAAAAGCGCGTGAGGAAGGCGACATCGCGCTGTCGCGCGAAGTGACGGCGGCGGCGTCCTATGCAGGGCTTTATCTCGTCATTGTCGCGGGGTCGGGCGCCCTGTGCCTCGGCGTCGCCGAGGCTCTCGCAAGAATGCTTGAAGCGCCGGATGATTTTGCGCCGCTGCTTGGCGGTTCCGGACCGCCGATCGCCGCATCGCTCGCGGGAAAAATCGGCGCTGCTGCGGCCGCCCTGTTCGCCGCGCCGGCGATCGGCGTCATTGCCGCCATCTACGCGCAACAGGGATTTGTCGCAGCGCCAAAGAAGCTCTCGCCCAAATGGTCAAGGCTGTCGATCGTCGACAATGCGAAACAGAAATTCGGGCCGCATGGGCTTTCGGAATTCGCGATCAGCGCCTTCAAGCTGATCGCCATTCTCACCCTGTTCGGGTTCATCGCATTCAGCCGATTCATGGATCTGCCGCCGCTCGCCTTGGCGCCGGCGGCGGCGATCGCGCCGGCTCTCCATAAAGACGCCGCGCTCTTCATCGGCGCGATCCTGCTTTTTTCGGCGGCGGTCGGGGCGGTCGACGTCCTCCGCGTTCGCCTGCAGCACAAGAAAAAGCTGATGATGACCCTTGAAGACATCCGGCGCGAGGCGAAGGAAACCGAGGGCGATCCGCATTTCAAGCAGGCGCGGCGCGAGCGGTCGAAGGCGATCGCGACGAACCGCATGCTGCTCGACGTGCCCAAGGCGAATGTCGTGATCGTCAATCCGGAGCATTACGCGGTCGCCTTGAAGTGGGAGGGGCCGAAATCCGGCGCGCCGGTCTGCGTCGCGAAAGGCGTCGATCAGATGGCGGCGAAGATCCGCGATCTCGCCGCCGCGAACGGCGTTCCGATCCGCCGCGACGCGCCGACAGCGCGCGCGATCTACAAACTCGTCGAAGTCGGCGCCGAGATCCGCCGTGAACATTACGCGGCCGTCGCGGCGGCGATCCATTTCGCCGACGCCATTCGCGCGGCGGCGCGCGCGCGATGAACGGCGACAAGCTGACCAAGGCGCGGCGCATCATCGCCATCCTATCCGGGAAGCTCGACCGCGCCGAGCGCGCGCTCGCCGACGTTCTTGCTGAAATCCGGGCGGTCAGCGAAGCGCTTCATCGGCGCGGCGTCGATCTCGGCGCGCCGGCGATCGACGGCGCGTCAGACCCCGCTTTCGTGATCTTCGCCGAGCGCCGCCGCGCGCTCCTCAACCAGGAAGTCGCCGCCTTGATGGCGCGCCTCAGCGCGCTTGAGGCGGTGAAGGAAAAGCGCCGCCTGGCGGTGGCGTCGCTCCTGCGTCAGACAACGTCGCTGGCGAATTCAGCCGATGCGGCCGAGGCCGATTTGCGCCGCAAGCGTGAGCGCAAGTGACGGCGCGCTATTTCGACAGCACGGCAGGCCAGTTCGCGTCCGCCTTCTGGATGAAGCCGGCAGGGTCCTTCAGCCAGTCGGCCTGCACCTTGTCGTTGTAATTGAGATAGAGCTTGCCGTCCTGAACCGTCCAGTTTTCCGGATTGCCGGGCGCCGTGTAGCCCTGGCTCACCGCCCAGGCGCAATAGCCGCCATATTGCGGCGCATAGGCGCCGGGGTCCGCCTTGAACTGTTCGAGATTGTCAGCGGAGGAAAAGCGAAACGTCGCGCCATTGTAATCATGGGAGTAATCCTTCGCGCCTTTGACCGCCGCGCCGTCCTCGAAATAAGCGACCGGATCATACCCGCCAACCGCGAGGTCGTTGAACCGGCCGGTATAGATTTCCGGCGAGGCGGCGAAAGCGGGGACAAGCAACAGCGAGGCGCCGGCAATCATCGCCGCCGAAAGCTGTTTCATATTCATGGGGGATTTCCTTTTCTGATCATTTGGAATTTCCGGCGGCTTCTATGACGCGGTCCGCGGCGGAACGGAAAACACGCCTCTTCACAATGAGGCGAAACCGCCCGCGATCGGGAAATCTGCACCAACCTGTGACACAGATCACAGACCGGTCCTCCGCCGCCATGCGAAGAAGACGCCATGGAGGGCGGGCTGAAATTGCCCTTCATCAACAAAATCAATGGATTGGAAGCGCTGGCGCCTCTGCGCCGCCCCACCGGCCGACTTCGCGCACTTCAGCCCTGCGCAATGACAGCGCCGGCGCCCTCCCGGGGCGGCATGGTCAGCGCTTGGCTCCGGCGGCGGAATGTCGCCCAACGAAGCCCGCTCCGGCGGAGCCAGAGGGACGCGCGCCCGCTAGGGGGAGAGGGCGTGCGTCCTTTTCCAATTTGCGGACCTCCCGCCGCCTTACGCGAATGGCGAGGTCGGCCGGACATCGATATGGTCCGGCGGCAAAAGGAGGGTCCCCCTTTGAATCGCTTTCTGGGCGTCATCGCCGCATTCGCAATCGCGACATCAGCCAACGCCGCCGACGGTCTTGACCAGCTTTTCGCCGACTATTGGGCGAATGAGCTTGAGGAAAATCCGCTCGCGGCGACCGCCGTCGGCGTCAACGACCATAATGACAGGATGCCGTCAGCGACGCCCGAAGACCAGGCGCGGCGCCTCGAGGAAGCAAAGGCCTATATTGCAAAGCTCGACGCCGTCGATCTTTCCGCCGCCAGCGATGCGGACCGCCTCAACGCCTCGCTTCTCGCCTTCATTCTCAAGCACGCGGTTGCGCTCGGCGAGTTCCGCGGCTGGCGCATCCCGTTCCTGTCGGATTACGGATTTCATCAGGATCTCATGTTCGCGGTTGACAGCACGCCGTTTCGAAATGAGGACGACTATCGCGCCTATCTGAAGCGCCTTGCCGCCTTGCCCGCCTATCTCGACCAGAATGTCGAAAACATGCGGACGGGACTCAGCGAAGGGTTCTCGCAGCCGAAGGAAATCCTTCCCGGCATCCTTCCTTCGTTCGAGGCGCAAGCGTCGCCCGCGCCAGAGAACCATTCCCTTTATGCGCCGTTCAAGGCGATGCCGGCGTCAATCCCTGCAAAGCGCGCCAAGGCGCTGCAAGCGGAAGGCGCAGCGCTTCTTCAAAACGAGGTTATTCCGGCGTTCCGCCGCACCCATGAATTCATGCGCGATGAATATGCGGCGAAGGCGCAGGACAAGATCGGCGCCGCCGCCCTTCCGGACGGCGCGCGCTATTATGAGGCGCTGGTCCGCTATTACACGACGCGCGATGACGTCACCGCCGACGGCGTCCACAAGCTCGGCCTCAAGGAGGTCGCGCGCATTCGCAAGGAAATGGACGCCGTCATCAAGGAGACGGCCTTCAAAGGCGATTTCGCCGCCTTCCTTGATTTCCTGCGCACGGACCACCAATTCTACGCGAAGACGCCGGCGGCGCTGCTTGAACGCGCGGCCTATCTCTCCAAGACGATCGACGGAAAATTGCCCGCCTATTTCGGCAAGCTTCCGCGCCAGCCCTATTCGGTCGAAGCCGTGCCGGACGAGATCGCGCCGAATTACACGAGCGGACGCTATGTCGGCGCCGCGCCTGGCGGCAAGCGCGGCGGGCGCTATTGGGTGAACACTTACGCCCTCGACAAGCGGCCGCTTTACGAACTTCCAGCGCTCACATTACACGAAGCCGTCCCCGGCCATCATCTGCAGGGCGCGCTCGCCTATGAGGTCGAGAACGCGCCGGAGTTCCGCAAGCAGTTCTATCCGCACGCCTTTGGCGAAGGCTGGGGCCTTTACGCCGAAAAGCTCGGCGTCGAAATGGGCGTCTACAAGACGCCCTATGAGGAATTCGGCCGCCTCTCGATGGAGATGTGGCGCGCCTGCCGCCTCGTCATCGACACCGGCATTCATTCAAAGGGCTGGACGCGCCAGCAAGCGCTCGATTATCTCGCCGGCAATACGGCGCTTTCGCTGAAAAACGTTGAGGTCGAAGTCGACCGGTACATCGCCTGGCCGGGTCAGGCGCTCGCCTACAAGATGGGCGAATTGACGATCTTGGAGCTGCGCCGAAAGGCGCAAAAGGCGCTCGGCGACAAATTCGACATTCGCGAGTTTCACGATGTCGTCGTCGCGCAGGGCGGGCTGCCGCTCGCCGTCCTCGGCGATGAGGTCGACGCTTATATCGCGCGCAAGAAAGCGTCATGACGGCGCCGATTCTTGAAACGCCGAGGCTGATCCTCAGGGGGCGGACGCTCGCCGATTTTCCGGCCTACGCCGCGATCTGGGCGAGCCCGGAAGTCCAGCGTCACACAACGCGGGCGCCGGTGAAGGAAGAAGACGCGTGGATCAAATTCGCGCGGATGGAGGGCCTCTGGTCGCTCACCGGCTATGGCTGGTGGATTGTCGAAGAGAAGGAAACGCGCGCCGTCATCGGCGAGGTCGGGCTCGCCGATTTCAAGCGCGACATCGCGCCCTCGCTCGCGGGCATGCCGGAATATGGCTGGATGATCGCGCCCGCCGCGCATGGCAAGGGCTTTGCGAAGGAAGCGGTCGCCGCGGCGCTCCGCTGGGGCGATCGGCAATTTCCCGGCGCGACCTTCTGCTGCATTATCGACGAGGAAAACGCGCCGTCGATACGCGTCGCCGCGGCGAACGGCTTCCGGCGCGCCGGCGTCGGACGTTATAAGGGCCTCGATATCCCGATCTATCATCGGTCGCCGGCTTCTTGACCCCAATTAAGGGATGTGGTCGTGCTCGCCCAAGCACGATCAAATTCAATGTCAGATTGCGAGGACGCTTTGGCGCCGGAACTCCTTCTATACCCGGAGCATTGCATTCGAGATGACGCCGAGCTTGTGGCGCGTGTCCGAAAAATGGTCATCGAAACGCGGTTCGCGAGCAAGCCGGACTGGGCGGACGGCGGCGAGGCGCGCTATGCAAGGGACATCGATCGCCACGCATTTCTCCGCCACGACCGGACGGTCAAATTCATCGTTCCGTGGGTCAATCAGTTTGCGCCTCTCGCCGATGCGACGATTGTCGAAATCGGCTGCGGCACGGGCTCCAGCACGGCGGCGTTCGCGAAATTCGCCAAGCATGTTCACGCCTATGACATCAAGCAAAAGGCGATTGACGGCGCGATGCTTCGCCTTGCAGCGCAAGGCCTTTCAGCGAAAGCGACATTCAGGCGCGTCAAACCGGGCAAGCTCTGGGAATCGATATTCAGCGACTTCGGGTCGAACAAGCCAGACGTGCTCTTGTTGTTCGCGCTGCTCGAACATCAAACATTGAAGGAACGGCTGGAAACGCTAAGGACCGCGCAAAAAATCGTGAGACCGGGCGGCGTCATCGTCATTTGTGAGACCCCAAACCGTCTCGTGTATTTCGACAACCATACCTCACAATTGCCGTTCTTTCACATGCTGCCGCTTGATTTGCAGCTGATGGTTGTTCCGAAATCGCCGCGGCGCGATTTGCGCGACAGCATGGCGCGCTCCGCCGCCGGAGGACTTGATCAGGCTGCGCTGGAACTAGCGTTGATGCGATGGGGCCAAAGCGTCAGTTTCCACGAATTCGATCTGACGTTCGACGACATCGACTCGCGAATTCTGTCGGGCGGCACGCATCCCAATCTGCTGAAGCTTCGTCGCCCCGAGCCCCAGGAAGAAATTCTGCGGCGCTACATGGAGAGCGCGGGCGTGAAGCGGCACGAGGCGTTCACCCGATATTTTCTCGATCTGATCATCAAGGTCTGAGCGGCGCGTCGATATATTCGCGACTCTGGCGAAATCGCGCCGCAAAATGCAAGCAAATCGCGGCTTGAACGCGCCCGCCGCCGCCCCACATCAGCGCTAGTTCGCGCCCTGAAAGGGGTGCGCGCAAGGCTCTTTGACAATCTGGTTTACGCGGCGGCGCGGCGTTGAGGCTGGCCGCCGCAAGCAAAGCGCGGATGACGCATTATCCGGCGTTTTGAGCGATTGGGCGCCGATCGTCGCTTGCGCGCCAGGCGATCGGCGGCGTGCGGCGTCGCGAAGTCGCGGGGCTCTTTCGCCGCAGAAAAGCAGGGCTTTTTCAGGCCGCAGTCCTCGCGGATAGCTGGAAAACCGCAAGTCGCGCGCGCGGCAACAAGCGGGGCTATCGACGCGGCGCCCGGAAGGAGGCCTTCAAAAATGCGGATAATCCGGACAAAGACGCTGCGGCTCGCATGAAAGCTCGATTTATCAAGAGGCGGGGCCGGAAAATATCCGGCAAATGCGGAAAATGCGGCGCGCTACTTCTTTTCAAGCAGCAGGGCGCCTTCCTTCTGCAATTTTCCGGTGATGATCTCGGCGAGCGAGGCGAGCACATTCGGCAACATCGCCTCGATGCGCACATGCTGCGGGAAGACATCGATGACGCCGGAAATCTTCTGGCCAAGCCCTTTGGCTTCAAACCGGAGCTGGTCGGGGCCCGTCCATTGCTCGTCAAAGGCGAACATCATGCCGCCCGCCATGCTCGATTTCAGCTTGCCAAAGCCGTCGCGAAGCCGCCTGCGGGCTTCGTCGGCGCCAAGATCATGAGAAATCGTCACGGTGATCGGACGAGGCATCGGAAGTGCTCCCTGATTGCGCGACAGATGGCGATTGCGCCGCGCGGTTGCAAGGCGGCGATTTGGCGATTGGCGGGGCGCGGCCTATGATTGGCGGAATCGCGGCGAAATCGGGAGGCAGGGGCGAATGCGCTTTATCATCAAACTCGTATCGGGCGGCGCGCTGCTGCTGGCGCTCTCCGTCGCGCTTGCCGGGCCAGGAACGAGACTTGGCTTTTGGGACTACAGTTTCGGGTTGACCCTGATCCGTCAGGTCGCGCTTCCAGTCCTGATCGCGGCGGGCCTCGCCTTGCTTGGCGGCCTCGTCGCGTTCGTCACGAAGGACAGGAAGGCCGGAGCGCTTGCGCTGGCCGCAGCGCTCGTCGCGGCGGCCGCTGGCGCCGTCCCGCTGAAGATGAAAGCGGATTTCGAAGCAAACCCGTTCATTCATGAAGTGACGACGGATTTCGACAATCCACCGGCGATGATCGCGGCGGCGGACATGCCGCGGAAAAATCCGGCCGAGTATCGCGGCGCGGATCTTGTGCCGCAGTCGGCGGACGGCCTTACCGTTGCGGAAGCGCAAAGAAAGGCGTTTCCGGACATCGCGCCGATTATTGCCGACGCGGATCTGAATGCGAGCGCCAACCGCGCCAAGGCCGTCATCGAGGCTATGGGCATGGAAATTCTAGCCGATGGTCCGGCGGATGACGCCGCGGGCGGCGGTTGGCGGATCGAATGCGTCGCAACGTCTGCGTGGTTTGGATTCAAGGATGATTTCGTCCTGCGCCTGACGCCGGTCGAGGGCGGAAAAACCCGCATCGATATCCGGTCGAAATCGCGCGTCGGCGGTTCCGATCTTGGCGCCAATGCAAAGCGCGTTCGCGACTTCGCCAGGCGCTTTAGCGCGGCGGCGTAGTCTCGGTCGGAATTGGCGGCGGGTTGAGGAGCGCGCCGGAAGCTTGCGCCCCGGAGATCCGGACCATGCCTTCGCCGTCGAGGAGAATGTCGCCAGCTGCGATGCGTCTGACGCATTCGGGATAGAGGCGGTGTTCTTCCGCGAGGATTCGCGCCGCGAGACTGTCCGGCGTGTCGCCGTCAAAGACCGGAACCGCCGCCTGTCCGATGATCGGCCCCGCATCCATTTCCGCGCTGACGAAATGGACCGTGCAGCCGGCGATCTTGACGCCCGCGCGCAGCATTTCCGCGTGCGCGTCGAGACCCTTGAACGCCGGAAGCAGCGACGGGTGGATATTGATGAGGCGGCCCCGCCAGCCGCCGACGAAATCCGCTGACAAGAGGCGCATGAAGCCGGCGAGACAGACGAGATCGGCGCGCGCGCCGTTCAGCGCCGTCGTCAGCGCGGCTTCAAAGCCGCGCCTTGCATCAGCGCCTGCGCCGAACGTCTTGTGATTGATCGTCACTGTACGGATGTTTTCGGCGGCCGCCGCGGCGAGCCCGCCGGCGCCCGGCATATTGGAAACGACAAGGACGATTTCAGCGGGATATGTCGGCGCCTTCGCGGCGTCGATCAACGCTTTCATGTTCGATCCGCGCCCGGAGATCAGGACGGCGACGCGAGTCTTCGTCATCGGGTCACGCCTTGACGATGTCGCCGATGACGCGCGCGCCTTCGCCCGCCGACCGCAGCGCGCCGAGGATCCGATCGGCGTCCCGCGCGCGGACGGCGAGCGCGCCGCCGACGCCGCAATTGAATGTTCGGCGCATCTCCGCGATCGGCACGCCGCCCGTCTCCATCAACCATTGAAACACCGGCGGAAGCGTCAGCGCCGCATCGTCAAAGCGCGCCGCAAATGAATCGGAAAACAGGCGCGGGACATTCTCAATGAGTCCGCCGCCGGTGATATGCGCAAAGCCGCGCACGGCGTCGTCTTTGAGGAGCGGCAAGAGCCGCTTCACATAGATGCGCGTCGGCGTCAGCAGCGCGTCGCCGAGCGTCGTCGCGGCGTCGAAGGGCGCCCGGTCGCGATAGGCAAGCCCCGCGTCCTTCACAATCTTCCGGATCAGCGAATAGCCGTTTGAGTGAGGGCCGGACGCGGGAAGCCCGATCAGGATGTCGCCAGCTTCGACGCTGCGCGGAAGCAGATCCTTCCGCTCGACGGCGCCGACGCAAAAGCCCGCAAGGTCATATTCGCCCTCGCCATACATGCCGGGCATTTCCGCGGTCTCGCCGCCGATCAGCGCGCAGCCGGCTTCAAGACACCCCTGCGCGACGCCGCGGATCACCTCCGCCGCGACGCCTTCTTCAAGCTTTCCTGTCGCGAAATAGTCGAGGAAAAAAAGCGGCTCGGCGCCTTGCGCCAGCACGTCATTGACGCACATCGCAACGAGGTCGATCCCGATCGTCGAATGGCGCCTTGTTTCGAAAGCGATTTTCAGCTTGGTGCCGACGCCGTCCGTCCCGGAGACGAGAAGCGGGTCGCTGAAGCCGGCGGCCTTGAGATCGAAGATGCCGCCAAAGCCGCCGAGCATTGCGTCCGCGCCCTTGCGGGCGGTCGCGCGGGCGAGCGGCGAAATGGCGCTGACCAGGCGTTCGCCAGCGTCGATATCAACGCCGGCCTTTCGATATGCGTCGCTCATGGCGAACCTCTAGCCAATCAGGGCCAGCCCCCGCAATGTCGACCGGCGGCCTCGTTTCCCTCAGGGGGTGCGCGCCTTGCGCCTTGCGGCTATAAGGGACGCCTGATTCTCCGCCGCGGCGCGGCGGGGCCCTGCGGTGAGAGAAAAACCCATGCGATTTCTGAGCCTTATCGGCGCGACCGTCATCTACTTCGCGGCGACTGCTGCGTCGGCGTTTGCCGCCAGCGACGATGTTTTTGTCGTGCCGCGGGTGCCGGTGCAGGCGACGGGCGCAACCGCCACCGAGGCCAAGGATGCGGCGCAAGGACAGGGGCGCCGGCGCGCAATCGACATCTTGCTGCGCCGGCTGACGCCTGAGAGCGACTGGGTCTACCTGCCGACGCTCGCAGCCGGCGCCGCGGCGAAATCGTCCGGCGACGGCGCAGGAAAGACCGCCGTCGCGATCTCGTCGGCAAGGCTTGACGCTCTTGAGTCCGGTTTTGAAGTCTATAGCGAAAAGGCGTCCTCAGCGAGCTATCGCGCCTACATCACCTATCGCTTCAAGCCCGACGCGGTGCGGCGGCTGCTGAAAGACGCAAAGCTTCCCTATAGCGAAGCGCAAACGCGCGTCGCGCTCGTATTGCCGGTGCTACAGACTGATGGCGGCGTCTATCTTTGGGAAGGCAATAATCCCTGGATGTCCGCGTGGAAGGTCCGTCCGTACACGCATGAATTGACGCCGATGCAGGCGCCGCTCGGCGACCTTGAAGATTCCTCGGCCGTGACGGCGCGCCAGGCGCTCGCGATGGACCCCTCAGCGCTTGCAAGGATCGCCGGAAAGTACGGCGTGAGCCAGGTCATCGTCGCGCATGCCCGCTTGTCGCAGAAAGACGGCGCCAATCAGCTGACCGTGCGTCTTCTCAATGGTCATCGCGAATCCGGCAAGACGGACCTTTCCGACGTCCTTGGACACGATTCTGAACTGGACGACATTTCACTGCCGAGCCAGACCCTCTCTTATGCGCAGGGCGACGAGGATTTCGCGTCGAAAGTGGGCGAAGTTTTGGCGCAGACCTATTTGACAGAGCCTGTCGGCAACTTCCCTGCACTGGCGGAGCGCTCGATTGAGGCGGCGATCGCGAAATATTCGAGCGGCTGGAAAGCGAGAACGCTGATCGATCACTCGAAGGAGGCGCGCCTCCCCGTAACGGCGTTCTTTGACCGGATTGAGGACTGGTCGAAGATTAGAAGCGCGCTCATTGCAACGCCGCTCGTCGGCGCGGTTCAGGTTTCGTCCATGTCGCGGCGCGGCGCCGAGATGGATGTCAGGGTGTTCGGCGAGCCGTCGCGTATGCAGGTCGCGATGGAAAATCAGGGGATTGTGTTCTGGACGGAAACCGGCGAGCGCTGGTTTCTCGCAACGCCCGCTGTCGCTGGCAAATATCGCGGCCGTCGCTTCTTGAGATCCGACCGGCGCGCCGGGCTGGATGACGAGCAAGCCTTGACGGAGGATGGGCCGGTCCCTGCATCGGCGGTTGACGACTTCTATCAGGATCAGTCGCCCAACCGTCCGGACGACCAATAGTGTCGTCGACGCGTCGCGCTGATCTTCCGGAGACTGCGAGAGGGCCGATGTCGGCGCGTCAATTCGTTCTGGATTTGCCCGCCCGACCGCCGAAATTGAGCCGCGAGACTTTCGTCGTCGGAGAATCGAACGCCGCGGCGCTGAAGACGGCGGAAGATTGGGCGGCGTCCAGCGAACGCTTGCTGGTCGTCAGCGGCCCGAAGGCGGCGGGCAAGACTCACCTCGCGCGCATCATTTCGGCGCTGATCGGCGCGGCCTATGTTGAATTGACGGACCGCGAGGAGGCGAACCCGTTTGACAGCGTCTCGCAGCACCTGACAGTCGACGGTCTTGAGAAATGCGCTGAGCCGCATTTGATCCTCGGTACTGTCGAGGCTCTTCCCGCGAATGGAGGCCGCCTTGTCCTCGTTGGGCGAGGGCGTCCCGCTGACTGGGCGCGGGGGCTCAAAGATCTTCAAACAAGGCTCAACGCCGCGGCAAGGATTGACCTTGTTGAGCCCGATGAGGCGCTTCTCAAGGCGGTCATGAAGAAGCTTTTCGCGGATCGTCAGTTGCGCGCGTCTGCTGCGCTCGTCGATTTCGCAGCCGCTCAATTGCCGAAGACTTTTGACGCGATCCGCCGGTTTGTCGACGGCATTGATGCGGCCTCCCTTGAACGCGGTCGGTCGGTCGGGCTCCTATTGGCGCACGAGGTGGTCGCTAACCTTTCGGAAGCGCCTTCCGACGCATAATTATGACGACGGTTGAGAGAGTCTTAAAAATGGCCGCCGGCGATGATGGGCTGAGACTGAACGCGGACGGCGCGGCGCCCGCATGGTCGGCGTCGTCGCCCGACCGGTTCATTAACAGAGAGCTTTCCTGGCTCGCCTTCAATCTGCGCGTGCTCGAAGAGGCTTTTAACGAAAATCACCCGCTGCTGGAGCGGCTCCGGTTCCTGTCGATCTCGGCGAACAACCTCGACGAATTTTTCATGGTGCGCGTCGCCGGTCTGCGCGGCCAAGTGCGAGAAGGCGTAACCGCGCTCAGCCAGGAGGGTCTGACCGCGCAAGAGCAGCTGACGCGGATCAATTTGAAGGCCTCGCAGCTGATGTCGAAACAGCAGGAATGCTGGCGCTTGCTGTTGCCGCTCCTCAATAACGCCGGCGTCGAGGTGGTTGCGAGCGAAGATTTGTCTGAGGCCGAACTCGCCTGGCTCGAAACCGAATTTCTCAACAACATATTCCCGGTGCTGACGCCGATCGCGCTCGATCCCGCGCATCCGTTCCCGTTCATTCCCAATCTCGGGTTTGTGCTGTGCATGGATCTAAGACGCAAAGACGGATCGGCGCTCACGACCCTGTTGCCGCTTCCAAACAAGATTTCGCGATTCTTCAGGCTGCCCGCGGGCCTTGCCGGCGAAGGCAAGCGAAACTCCATCCGATTTATCTCGCTTGAACGCGTGATCGTCCAGTTCATCGGGCACATATTCTCGTCAATGACGCTCGATGGTCACGGCGCTTTCCGCATCGTTCGCGATTCCGATGTCGAAGTCGAAGAAGAGGCCGAAGATCTCGTTCGCGTGTTCGAATCGATGCTGAAACGGCGCCGGCGCGGCGACGTCATTCGGCTGAAGGTCGACGCTTCGACGCCCGAACGGATGACAGCGCTGATGATGGACCGCATGCGCGTCGTGGCGCAAGACGTCGTCATGGTGGACGGCATTCTCGGCCTTGCGCAGGCGTCCGAACTCATACCGCCCGAGCGCGCCGACCTGATGTTCCCGCCATTCGATCCGCGCTTTCCCGAACGCATCCGCGAGCACGGCGGCAATTGCTTTTCGGCGATCCGGGCGAAGGACTTCATCGTCCACCATCCCTACGAGTCGTTCGATGTCGTCGTCCAGTTCCTGAAGCAGGCCGCCGCCGATCCCAATGTCGTCGCGATCAAGCAGACCCTTTATCGCACCTCCAAGCAATCGCCGATCGTCGAGGCGTTGATCGAGGCGGCTGAGGCCGGCAAAAACGTCACCGCTCTCGTCGAGCTGAAGGCGCGATTTGACGAAGAGGCGAACATCAAATTCGCCCGGGCGCTTGAGCGCGCCGGCGTCAACGTCGTTTACGGCTTTGTCGAGTACAAGACGCACGCGAAGCTGTCGCTTGTCGCGCGTCAGGAAGGCGATTCGCTGAGGACCTATGTCCACGTGGCGACCGGCAATTATCACGCCGTGACAGCGCGCATCTACACGGACCTCTCGCTTTTCACCTGCGATCCGGCGATCGGACGCGATGTCGCGAAGGTGTTCAATTTCGTGACCGGATATGCGCGACCCGAATCCCTCGAAAAAATCGCCGTCGCGCCGCTGACGCTCCGCTCAAAGCTTGTTTCGCTGATTGATGAGGAGATCGCCCATGCGCGCGCCGGGCGGCCGGGCTCGATTTGGGCGAAAGTGAACTCGCTGGTCGACGGCGCGATGATCGACAAGCTCTATGAGGCGAGCGCCGCAGGGGTGCAGATCGACCTTGTGGTCCGGGGCGTCTGCTGCCTGAGGCCCGGCGTGAAAGGGCTTTCGGACAATATTCGTGTGAAAAGCATCATCGGGCGTTTCCTTGAGCATGCGCGCGTCTATTGTTTCGGCGGCGGCAAATCGCTGCCCAATGACGAAGCGAAGGTTTTCATTTCTTCCGCCGACATGATGCCGCGCAATCTTAACCGCAGGGTCGAGGTGTTCTGCCCGATCGAGAATCCGACCGTTCACAGCCAGGTGCTCGACCAAATCATGGTCGCCAATCTCAACGACGAGGCGCAGACTTGGCGCCTGCAGGGCGACGGAGTCTATGAGCGCATCAAGGCGCGGGGCGACGTTCCGCCGTTCAATGTCCACGCCTTCATGATGACGAACCCGAGCTTGTCGGGCCGCGGCGCGGCGCTCGGTTATAATGCGCCAAGCCCGCTCAAGCCGAAGAAATGAACGTGTCGGTCGAAAGAGCGGCGCTTGAGCGCGTCAAGCAGGCGGTCGTCGATATCGGCTCGAATTCAGTGCGTCTTGTCATCTATGACGGGCCGCGCCGCGCGCCGTTCCCTATCTGCAATGAGAAGTCGCTTTGCGGACTTGGTCGAGACATGACCGAAGACGGGCGGCTCAATCCGAAAGCTGTCGACGACGCCCTGGAGACGCTGGCCCGCTTCAAGCGCCTGCTCAGCGAACATGGCGATCCGCCGACGGAGATTGTCGCCACCGCGGCTGTCCGCGAGGCGAAGGACGGCGCGGAATTCGTAAAGCGCGTTCGCGCGATCGGCCTTGACGTTGAAGTGATTGACGGGCGCGAAGAGGCGAGCCTTGCGGCGTTCGGCGTCGCGTCGTTCGAACCGGGAGCGACCGGCCTTGTCGGCGACATGGGGGGCGGCAGCCTTGAACTCATCGCGATGCGGAATGGGCAGGCGGGCGACGCCGTCAGTCTTTCAATCGGGCCGTTGCGGCTCATGCAGCGTGCGAAGAGCGAGCCGAAACTTGCGGCGAAGGAAATCGACAAGTCGTTCGCGGAGGTTCATTGGCTATCGCCCGGCCGATTTGAAACGCTGTTCGCTGTCGGCGGCGCCTGGCGGTCGATTGCGCGATTTCATATGCAGCTGCGGCGTCACCCGTTGCCGGTGCTTCACCATTACGAAATGCCCGCGAAGCAGGCGATTGAGGCTTGCGATCTCATCGCGCGTCAAAGCAGGTCCTCGCTAGAGGGCACGCCCGGAATCTCCACGAAGCGAATTGACACTCTGCCCTTTGCTGCGCTCGTCATGCGCGGTCTGCTGGAAGCAGGCAGGATCGCAAGGGTTTCGATCTCCGCGGGCGGCCTTCGGGAGGGCGCGCTCTTCCGTCGTCTGCCCGATGAAGTGCGAGCGTATGATCCCTTGCTTGCAGGGGCGAGCTTTCTCGCATCGCGCATGGCGCCGGAAGAAGGGACGGGCGCCGCTTATGCGGAATTGCTTTCCAGCTTGTTCGTGGATGAAACAATCGCGCAAAAGCGGGTTCGCAAGGCGACATGTCTGCTGGCGGATATTGGCGCATTTTTCCATCCCGATCTTCGCGGCGAACATGCATTCGACACCGCGTTGCGCGCGCCGTTCTACGCCGTCACGCATGCTGAACGCGCGGCCATCGCCTTGTCGCTTTACCGTCGGCACGAAGGGACAGGCGCGCCGGCGGGCGCTGACGACGTCATCAACATGCTCACCGATTTCGAGCGAAAGCGCGCGGCCGAAATCGGGCTCGCATTGCGTTTCGCCGCCGCTGTCGCGCCAAAAGCGCCCGCGGCCATTCGGCGCTGCACGCTGAGGTCTGAGCGCAACAAGCTCGTGTTCTCGGCGCCCGCCGACATGAAGTCGCTGATGGATGAGTCGCCCCGAAAACGCTTCGACGCCCTCGCCGGCGCAATGGGCCTGACGCCTGTCATCGAATTTCGGTGACGCTTCAGGGCTGCGGCTTCATCCGCTTGTTTCGACGAGATCGATCGCGCCGTTCTTGAGGCGCAAGGCGACTTCGCCGCGTAGGAGCTTTTCCGCCATTTCGCCGAACACTTCGCGCCGCCAGCCTTCAAGGGCGGGAATGTCCTTGTCGCCGGCGGCGATCGATTCGATGTCTTGCGCGGTCGCGATCAGGCGCGGCGCGACGCCGGACGCCTCGGATTGGCGCTTCAGGAGAACCTTCAGCAATTCGACGACGTCAGGCGGCGCCGGCGCGCGGCGGGAGGGGCGTTCGATGTCTGGAAGATCCGCACGTGGAATATTGCGTCCGGCTTTCACCGCCTCGATGATGAGGGCCGCGGAGCGCGACCGCTCGAATCCATGAGGCATCGTGCGCGCTTGCGCGAGCTCGGCGGGCGTTGCGGGCTTCAGCCGAGCGATTTCGAAGATCGCTTCGTCTTTCAGCACGCGGCCGCGCGGCAGGTTCTTCTCCTGCGCTTCCCGTTCGCGCCACTCGGCGAGCTTGATGATCGGGCCGACATCGCCGGGCCGGACTCCGCGAAGCTTCAAGCGCTCCCACGCCGATTTTGGTTCGACCTTGTAAAGCGCCGGATCTTTGAGCGACTGCATTTCCGCTTCGACCCAGGCGAGCCTGCGCTTATCGTCGAGCTGCTGTCGCAGGATCTTGTAGGCGTCGCGCAGATGCGTGACGTCGGAGAGCGCGTAGGAGAGCTGCTCGTCCGAAAGCGGCCGGCGCGCCCAGTCCGTAAATCGATGGCCCTTGTCGATCGATGCGTTAAGAAGCGCGCGCACAAGCGGCTCATAACCGACCTGCTCGCCGAATCCGCACGCCATGGCGGCGACCTGCGTGTCGAAAAGCGGCGTCGGCGCGGCGCCGGTCAGCTGAAAGAAGATTTCGACGTCCTGACGCGCGGCGTGAAAGACCTTGACCGTTCTCTCATCGGCGAGGGTCTCGAGAAAAGGCGAGAGGTCCAACCCCTCGGCCATCGGATCGATAATCGCTTCGACGCCGTCCGCCGCCGCCTGGATGAGGCAAAGGATCGGCCAATAGGTCTTCTCGCGCATGAACTCGGTGTCGACGGCGAAAAACGGCCGGGTGCGCAATTCCTGCGAAAAGGCGGCGAGCTCGTCGGTGGTCGTGATGATCTTCATTGCGGGCGGCTTCTAACAGCGACCGGCGCCCGCGTCACCCGGCCAAGGAGGCGGCCCGCCGCCTTGACATTGAGGGGCCGGTTCGCCACTCCGGCGCCGGCCTGTTTTCGCGAGGATTCCATGCACGCCTACCGGTCGCACAATTGCGGGGCGCTTCGCCCGGACGCCGTCGGAAAGACGGCGCGCCTTTCCGGCTGGGTGCACCGGAAACGCGACCATGGCGGGCTACTCTTCATCGATCTTCGCGACCATTACGGCGTCACCCAGCTGGTTGTCGAACCGGAAGCGCCAGTCTTCGCCGCGATCGAACGGGTGAGGGCCGAAAGCGTCATCCGCGTCGACGGCAAGGTGGTGGCGAGAACGCCCGAAACCGTCAACCCGAATCTGCCGACCGGCGGAATTGAAGTGCGCATTACGGACTTTGAAATCCTGTCGGCGGCCGAGGAATTGCCGCTGCCGGTTTTCGGCGAACCGGATTACCCGGAAGAGGTCCGCCTCAAATACCGGTTCCTCGACCTCCGCCGCGAGGGACTCCATAAGAGCGTCGCGCTGCGCTCGGCGGTGATCGCCTCGCTCCGCAGGCGAATGATCGAACAGGGCTTCACGGAGTTCCAGACGCCGATCCTCACCGCGTCGAGTCCCGAAGGCGCGCGCGACTTCCTCGTCCCGTCGCGCATGCACCCGGGGAAATTCTACGCGCTGCCGCAAGCCCCCCAGCAGTTCAAGCAATTGCTGATGGTCGCCGGCTTCGACCGCTATTTCCAGATCGCGCCCTGCTTTCGCGATGAGGACGCGCGCGCCGACCGCTCGCCCGGCGAATTCTACCAGCTCGATTTTGAAATGAGCTTCGTCACACAGGACGACGTCTTCGACGCGATCGCGCCGGTGCTATCCGGCGTCTTCGACGAATTCGCCAACGGGAAATCCGTGACAAAGCCGCCTTTTCCGCGCATCAAATACGCCGACTCGATCCGCAAATACGGCTCCGACAAGCCGGATCTCAGAAACCCGATCGAGATGGGAAATGTTTCCGAACATTTCCGAGGGAGCGGCTTCAAAGTTTTCGCCGGCATGCTCGACAAGGACCCGAAAGTCGAAGTCTGGGGAATCCCGGCGCCCGGCGGCGGCAGCCGCGCTTTTTGCGACCGCATGAACGGCTGGGCGCAAAGCGAAGGCCAGCCGGGCCTCGGCTATGTCTTCTGGCGCGAAGGCGAAGAAGGCGGCGCAGGGCCGATCGCGAAAAACATCGGCGCCGAACGCGCCGAGGCGATCCGCCGGCAATTCGGGTTGAAGGTCGGCGACGCCTGTTTCTTCGTCGCCGGCAAACCGGACGATTTCTACAAATTTGCCGGCCTTGCGCGCACGCGCGTCGGAACCGAGCTGAAGCTCATCGACGAGAACCAGTTCAAATTCTGCTGGATCATCGATTTTCCGATGTATGAGTGGAATGAGGACGAGAAGAAGATCGATTTCTCGCATAATCCCTTCTCGATGCCGAATTTCGATCACGAGGCGTTCGCCAGGCTCGACAGACACGACCGCGACACGATCTTGAAGATCACCGCGTTCCAGTACGACATCGTCTGCAACGGCGTTGAACTGTCGTCCGGCGCGATCCGGAACCACAAGCCGGAGATCATGCTGAAAGCCTTCGAAATCGCCGGTTACGGCGCCGATGTCGTCGAGGCGAAGTTCGGCGGCATGCTGAACGCCTTCCGTTACGGCGCGCCGCCGCATGGCGGCTCGGCGCCGGGCGTTGATCGCATCGTCATGCTGCTCGCGGGCGTTGAGAATTTGCGCGAGGTCATCGCCTTCCCATTGAACCAGCAGGCGCAGGATCTGATGATGCAAGCCCCGAACGAAGTGACGGACAGGCAGCTGAAAGAGCTGCACATCCGCGTTGTTCCGCCGATCGTCGAGAAGAAGGGGTAGGGCGCCGCTTTCCTCGGATCGCCGCCGGCTGTAGAGTGGGGCGAAAAGGGGAGGCTTATGCGCAAGCTCAACAAGAGTATTTTCCTGGCGTGCCTGGCGATTGTCGCCAACGCGTTCCTTCCGGTTGTCGAGGCTGCGGCGCCGCCGGCAAAGGCCGCTGCAGCAGCTCAACCGGCCATCGCGGCGCTTGACGCCATAACCGACAAGGAATGGCTGTCGGAATCGAGCATCGGCCTTTTGGGCCGCGTGATCGCGGCCTCCTCCAAAGCGGCGCTCGACGAAGCGGCGAAGAATGACGCGCGCGCGCAGGCGCTCGCCGGGTCCGGCTTTCTCGTTGGCGCGCACGGCTATCCGCAAGACAATGCCGAGGCCGCCCGGCTTCTAAAGCTCGGCGCCCGCGACGATGTCATCGCGCAGGTCAATTACGGCGTCATGCTGCAGGACGGCCGCGCGGGGAGCGGCGGATGGGAGGCGCTCGCCGGAGCGCGGGAGCACTTCATTCTTGCTGCGCGGCAAGGCCATCCGGTCGCCGATTTCAATCTCGCTATTTTCAATCGCGACGGGATCGCGACGAAGCAGAATTACAGCGAAGCGATCCGCCTCTTCAGGCGCGCCGCCAGCACGCCGAACGCCCGGCAAGGTCAGGCGAATTATGAGTTAGCGAGATTGTTTGATTACGGCGTCGGCGTCGCGAAGGACGAAGAATTCGCCGAGAAGTATTACGGGGCAGCCGCCGAGCTGTCGCATGCTGAAAGTCTCTATCGGCTTGGAGACCTGCGAATTGGTGACGCGGTTATGGCGGAATCAAGCGATGAGCACGACTTATGGACGGACGCGGGCGAGGAATTTTACCGCCTGGCCTTCGCGGCGTTTCAACGCGATGCCGGCGCCGGCGATACCTACGCGATGCGCCGGCTGGGCGATCTCTATCGCACGGGGACAGGCGTCGTCCGGAATTACGAGGAAGGGTTCAGCAGCTACAGCGCCGCAGCCGACCGCGGCGACGCCTTGGCGCGGCTGATGTCCGGCCGCATGCAGTTCGAGGGCCAGGGCGTGGCGAAGAATGAGGCCGCAGCCGTCGCCATTTACAAGACGCTCGCCGAGGCTGGCGACGTCGGCGGGCAAATGGAACTCGCCGCGCTCCATCTCACCGGCAAGGGCGGCGTCAAAAAAGACATTGCCGAAGCGACCCGCCTTTACACGCTCGCGGCGCGGCAGGGCGACGAGCGCGCGCGAGGCGTACTCAAAACGCTCGGCAAGACGTGGTGAGCGCAGCGATCACGAGATCATATCGGTGTCTCGATCTCAGTTTCCGCGACGTCGCTGATCACGGCTGGCGCGGCACGTTCGAATTTCCTTTCTAGAAATGCATAGGCGGCGCAGGCCGCACAGATGGCGGCCGTCGCAATGAAAAGCGCGCCCGGCGCAATCGAATAGAAGAAGCTGCCGATGAACGGCGCGAAGATGAAACCAGAAGCGCCGGCGGCGTTGGAGAGACCGGCGGCCGAGCCCTGTTCATCCGGCGCGACCGACAGCGAGGCGGCGCCGACATAGCCGGGGCCGATCATGCCGCCGCCAAGGCCGGAAAGCAGCATTCCGAACACGAGCGGTCCGAGGTCGGTCGACAAAGCGACAATCGCGTGGCCGACGCAAATGAGGATCGGTCCGACACGCATCAATGTCTTCGGCGGAAGATTGAAGCGCTGCACGAGCACAAGCTGCGAAAAAAGCGACGCCATCGCCGCCGCGGACAGGGCGACACCGACGAGCTGCAAGGCGTCCTTCCCCTCAAGGCCGAGCCGGTCGATGAGGTAGAAGGCGATGAACTGAATCGGGATCGACATCGCGACGCCGGTCGCAAGTCCGTAGATGAGGAGGTGCCGGATGCGTTTGTCGAGCGGGGAGAGGCGCGGGGCGGGCGTTCGCTCCTTCGGCGGCGTGCGTTCCGGCAGATAGAACCCGACAGCCGCGGCGCAGCCCGCAGCGGCCGCGGCGACGGCGTAAAGCGGGGCCAGCGGATCGATTGCGACGACGGCCCCGGCGAACGCCGGTCCAACCATCGCGCCGATCCCGAACGCGGCCGAGAAAGCGGACATGCCGGCGGTGCGTCTTTCGGGCGGCGTCCGGTCGGCGATATAGGCTTGCGCGGCGCCCGGAGTCGCAGATCCGATGACGCCGTAAATCGACCGCGTCAGCAGCAGCAGCGCGTAAAGAAGCGCGCCGCTAAGCGCGCCGGCGAGGCCGAAATGCAGGACCGTCGCGAACGCCGTCATCGAGACCGCAAATCCAGAAAGCCCCACCATGATAAAGGGTCGGCGCCCGTAGAAGTCGCTGCGCCTGCCCCAGAGGGGTCCGGTCAACACCCACCAGAGCGCCGACAGCATGAAGATCGACAATACCTGAATGTCGCTCATGCCGATTTCGCGTCCGAGCGGCGGCAGGACCGCGAAAATGATCGTCTGGCCCATGCCCATGCAGACGACGCCGGCGAGGAGAACCGCCAGCGCGATCTGCCGCTGGCGCGGGGTTGAAGGGGCTTCTTCCTGCATCGGGAATTAGAACTCCAGGAACACCCCAGCATAGCTAGCGTCGCCGCGTCGCTTCAATGCGTTATCCGGCGCCGGCGGCAGCGCTTTGCTTGCGGACCGCCGAATCTCAACCCGGCGCAATCGATTCGCCGCGATCGCCTTTTCAATGTGCGGGTCCGGGATGAGCCAGACGAGCGCCACGAAGACGTAGAGCGCCAGCGAAACAAGCGGGGCGGGAAACGCCAAGCCAATGCCCGCGACATCGGCGAGCGGCGACAATTTTCCTTTCCAGTCGGACCCGAGCGCTCTGGCCAGCGTCCCGTTCTTACCGTGGCGCCGGATGATCGCCGCCTGCAAGAAGTAGTAGGCGACCGCTGGCGCCAGCAAGGCGAATCCGTAAACGGCGACCGGCAGCGACGCGAAGTCGTTCTCGCCCATCCATGCGGTCGCAAACGGGATAAGCGAAAGCCAGAAGAGCAGATGCATGTTCGCCCAAAGAATCGCTCCGTCGACGCGCTCGGCCGCCATCAAGAGGTGATGATGGTTGTTCCAGTAGATTGCGAGGTAGAGGAAACTGACGACGTAGCTCAGGAACACCGGCGCGAGGGCGACGAGCGCCGCCCATTCCGGGTGATGCGGCGCATTCATCTCCAGCACCATGATCGTGATGATGATCGCGATGACGCCGTCGCTGAATGCTGTCAGTCATTCCTTCGGCATGATTTCCCCGTCGGGCGAAGCGGCGGGACAGCCCGCGCTGATTCCTATTCCCGCCCGAAGGTCAGCCCTGCATTCGCCTGGAGCCGTTTCAGCAGCGGCGCCGCCATCGCGGCGACGGGCGTCCAGACGCCGCCTTTGGCGTCCGTCGCCTCCCTGACGAGGCAGATCGCCGCTTCCGCGATCATCTTCGAAGTCGAACCGTAGCCAGGATCCTTGTCGCCTTTGCAGTGGGTGCGGATTTTCTCCCCGCGCGCGGTCTCGCCGACAAAGAGAATGTCGTAGAAACCGGTGTCGCGCTCTTCCTTCGTCGGTCCCTCGCCGGGCTTGGGCGCATCGTCGCCCATCAGCGAATTGTCGGCGGCGACAGCCTTCGCCATCGCCTCGCCCTGTTCGCCTTTTCCGGTCATCATCATCTCGGAATAGAGGAAATCCTTTCCATACGGATGATGCATCAGGAAGTTCGAGCGATGAACGTTCTTGGTGTTGATCGGCGCCATGACGAACGGCGCGAGCCAGACGCCCGTCGCCTCGTCGAGCATCGGCTTTGACATTGACGGCTGGTCGGCGTCGACGAAGCCGGGAGTCAGCGCGAAGGGACTTTTCAGGAGTTCGATCACCGATGAGTCCTTGAAGGCGGCCGCCATCGTCGCCTTGAGGCTCGCCGCGGTGCCGCCGGAGAATTTCCCCTTCATGCCGCGCACGCGTCCCTTCACCTCGCGGCAGGGGGCGCCGAATTCCTTTTTCGCCTCTTCCTGCGTGAACCAGACGCCGAGATCGAAAGGGATCGAGTCAAAACCGCACGAAAGGACAATGCGCGCGCCGGATTTTTTCGCCGAGGCGTCGTATTTTTCGATCATTAGGCGCATCCAGTTCGGTTCGCCGCAAAGATCGACATAATCGGTCCCCACGTCCGCGCAGGAGGCGACGAGCGGCTCCCCATAGAGCTGGTAGGGGCCGACGGTGGTGATGACGCATCTGGCGCGCGCGGCCATCGCCTTCAGAGAAGAGGGGTCCGCCGCGTCAGCGGCAACGATCGGCGTTGTCGCCGGGGCGCTGATTTCGCCAAGAATTTCTTTCAATTTTCCGGCGCTGCGGCCGGCGACCGCCCATTTGAGCGCTGTGTCGCCCTTGTATCTGGTCGCGAGATATTCGGCGACAAGCCGGCCTGTATAGCCGCTCGCGCCGTATATAATGAGGTCGAATTCCCTTGAAGCCATGCGCGTCTCCCGATCTCAGCGCATCATGAAGGCGCAAGGATGCGGAAGCAATCGCCGGCGTCAGCGACATAGCGTCGTTTGCGCGGCTTCGAGTTCGGACTCCTTCAGTTCGCCGCCCTTCTTCGAGAAATGCTGCGCAATCTGCTTGCCCCCGATCTTGATCTTGAGGGTGTTAAGTCGATTGGCGAAGGCTTCGCGACCCTTCTTGTCTGAAATGTCGAGCGTGCAGAACGACGTTGCCTTGCTGACGGCGATCAGGTCCGGCTTCGCATTGCCCGCGATCGTCACGTCGACGCCGCGGCCAGACTTGAAGAACCCTGCGCCGAAGCGCAGCGCAGGCGGGGTTCCCGACAGCGTCAAGAGTTGCGCTGAAAAGACGCCCGAGCCGTTCTCGATCTCTATCGCCGGATTTGCGCCGCCGGACAGCGACGTCGCGCCCGTGAGCGTCAGGTCGCCATCAAGCGCCCCGTCAAGCGCGATCGCGGCGCCGTTCGCGGTGAAAGTCGCATCGGAGATCGTCGTCGACGTCGCGTCGGGAAGGTGAAGCTGCAGCGCATGCTGCGTATTCCCCACAAAACTCGCGCGCCGGATTGTCAGCGCCTGTTCCGGATAGGCGCCGATAAATCCGAGGCCCCGCTGATTGCCGACGAAAGTGACGGAAGCGTCGGATTCCTCGCGGCCAATGTTGATCGGCCCCTTGAACGCCATGCGATATTCGCCGACAGCAGCCCCGGTTTCTAGCGGACCGACGCCGAGCAGGACGGCGTCGCCATTGTCCTCGAACCGGCCGCTTTCAACCGTGAGGCCAGGCGCATAATGCGCGACAATCGCCTCATCAGCGACGTAGACCGCAATGTCGTTGTTGATGAATTGCACGCCCTTCAGCGCATTGGTCCGGCTGCGTGAAACCAGGCCGGTTCGCAACCCTTCGATCCGGATGTTGGTGAGCGCCACTGAAAGGCTCTGATCGGCGAGTACGCCGTCGCCGCGGCGCGCACCCGTCTCGGCGCCGGCGCGGCGAAAGACGCCGTGATAGGCCGGATAGGCGCCTTCGAAACTGAGCGCGCCGGTCGCATGAATATGGACGGCCTGCGCGTCGCTCGCGGTCATATCGATGCGCGCGTGCCGAAGGTTCAACATGCCGAATCTTACGTCGACACAGGCTGGAAGTGTTTTTCCGTCAGTAGTCTCCGGTGCGACAATGATGAAGCCCTCGATCGTCGTCACCGCGGTCCGGTCCGGGTCCATTGGGTGCGGATCCCACGGCCGAACGACGATGCAGGTGCCAGCCGGCGGTCGCAATTCAATAATGCCGCCCTGCATCAGCTCCGCCGCGGAAATGGTCAGGCCGGGCTTCAAAATTTCAATCTTTTCCGCGTAAGGCTTCGTCCGGTCGTGAGTGATGATAATGGTTCCGTTCGGCTTCACGCGGCAAAGCGCGTCACTGATCTTGTGGAAATTGTCGCCCCCGACCGGAACATAGGGATTGACCGTCACATTCGTCGACTTGCCGACGCACTTTTTCTCGGCGGGCGGCGGCGTCTGGCCGCCGGAGCCGGGCGGAGAGGTCGGCGGCGTGACCGGTTGCGCCGCAGCGGTCGCCGCGATGACGATGGCGACGAGCGCCGAAACCAATGCCAGGCGAGCAGGTCGAAATTGTCCGTTCACGATTACGCCCCCTTTGCGGCCGCTATGCCTGGCGCGGGCAGATGACCGATTTGTCGAAGGTCACGCCGATCCCGTGCATGGCGTCGAGTTCAGCCTGTGTCGTGTGACCGCTCGCCTTCGCCCGCTCGTGGATGATTCGATCGACGAACTGCCTGAGAGCTCGAGCGTCGTTATTGAGCTTCTTGAGATAGTCCTTTTGCTGCACATTCGATTCGGCGGCGATCTGCGCGTTCAGCGAATCCTGATACGTTTTGACGAGATGAAAAGCGTAGGCGAGATCCTGCTCAAAAACACGTCCGTAGGCGTACCATTCGGCGAGCACGAAAGCCGTTTCGTCTTTGGCGAGGAAGCCCTGCTCGCAAATTGACGATCTAGCCTCAAGAAATGTAATCCAGCCGGTTGAGAGTGCGGTGTCGCAGCCGCCGTCGGCGGCTTCCTCGTAGAACGCACATTGAAACCTTTTCGCCGCGTCGATCGTAAGGCGGTTGTACTCAAGCGACTTGATCGTGGCGTCGTACCCGTCGATCCTGACGGCAGTCGAATCATAATGGCCGGCGTTGAAGAGTGCGGCTTTCACCCAATCGATGCGAATATAGCCGAAACCGTCACGCAAGACCCGGGAGGAATCTTTCAGGGCCTCGTGAGACTCGATTTCGCCTTTGAGATCTACTTTGAGATCAGCGCGCTCGCGTTCGCATTTTGAACAGAACGGCGACCACGCGGCAGGCGTCATCGCCGCATCGGTTTCCCCCGCCGTTGAAGGAAACGTCTCCTCATGCGGCCCCGCAGCGCAAAGCATCATTACCGCCGCGGCTGCCGCGGCAAATGAGGTCGGCTTCATGACGCCATCCCCCCGAGACAATTCCAGCTGCAAAAATACGCGCAGCGCAACACAATCGGGAGATTTTGGCCCAATTATCGCCCGCCGACAACCCCTTTCGGGCGCGCCTTAAGCGCTTGTTTTCTTGCAGTTTGCGCAGGCGCGCTTAGCCGAGCGCGCCGTCGCGGATCGCTCTTGTCTCATCGGCGTTAAGGCCAAGCCGGTCCGCGAGCATCGTGAGGAACGCCGTCTCGCGATCACTGAGTTCGCCCGCCGAGACGACGGCTGCCGCGTAGAGCTCTGCTGCGTGATGCGGCGTTTTCGCCGCCGCCGAAATGAGTCGGAGCGTTTCTTCCTGCGGGACTTCGTTTGTCAGCATCGCGCGCTCGGACGCGGAAAGATCGGACTTCGAAAGGGCGCTGTCGACGACCTCTTGCTCGTGCGCGTCAAGCACGCCGTCCGCGTAGGCGGACGCCAGCATCGCGCGGACGACGGCGAGCGCGAATTCGGGGTCCGTCGCAGGGTCGATGGGAAATCCCGATGCGCCGGCTTCCTTGACGAGATTGTCGCCCGTCGCAGGCTTGCCGTGGCGCTCCATCCAGGTCTTGTAGGCGAGGGCGCCGAGCGCGGCGACGGCGCCCGTCTGCGCGATATCGCCAATGATGCGCCGCCCGCCTCTCGAGCCGAGCATGCCAAGGATGAGAAGGCCGCCGGCGCCCGCCGCGACCGTGCGCGTCTTCGGGTCGGTCTTCAAACGCTCGCGAACGTCATTTGCCGTCTTTTTCGCCTTGTCGATCGCGCCCGATGATTGAAGGTCCTGCATGGCGAGTTCGGCTTGGTGCTGGAGATCGGCGAGAATTTTGCGGGCGTCGAGCATGGAGGCGTCCTTTCTATCAGAGCGGCGGGTATGTGGCGTCGCCCGCGGCAAAATCAACCGGCGCTGGACTTCATTTAATCTTGTCAGTGAAAGCGTCAGCGGCGTCGATCATCGCTCCGAGGCCGTCGCTTGCGTCCCTGGCGGCCGCAATCGCCGCGGCGCGCGCGTCCGTTCTTGCCGCCGCCGCGACGGCGCTCGTCGGATTGCGGCGAAGTGCGCTTGCTTCGGCGTCGATGAGACTGAGCGCCGGCGACAGACGAAGGGCGACCGCGTCGAGCGACGACGCATAAGCGCGGTGCGCAGCGGCGTTGGCGGCGAGGGTTTGTTCCGCCGCCGCGCGCGCCGCGTCGCTGGTCTTGAAAAGGGCGAGTTCTTCCTCCTTTTCGCGGAAGAATCGGGCCGCCGCCGCGCTCACAGTGTCGGATGAGAGGCGAACATCCTGCGCGGCGAGGGCGGCGTTCTGGCCGGCGGCGCGAACCGTGTCGACCTGTCGCGCAAGCGCGGCCCCGTCGAGGCCGGAAATCGCTTCAAGCGCGGCGCCCGCCTGATCGAAACTCGTCTTGGCGCGTACGGCGTCGCCTCGCGCTTCAGTGACGCGCTCGATCAGCATCGACTTGGCGTCGACGCCGCGGCGATCGAGCGAGTCAGCGACCGCGGTGGCGCAGGCGGAAAGCGAAAGCGTCGCCGCAAACATCGTTAGTATACGCATAATCAGGTTTCTCCTTGGCGATCGTCATGATCAGGTCGAAAAGTTGAGCGTGAGGCCAGGCCGCGGCCACCGCATTTTCGCGAGCCGTCCGGTCCCCGAAAGCGTCACATAGGCGTCGCGCCTGTCCGCGCCGCCAAAGCAGATGTTCGTCGGGAAAAGGTCCGGCATCGCCAGATGCTCGCTCGCGCCGTCCGGCGAGAACACGGTGATGCCGCCATTGAGGAGCGTCGCGACGCAAATCCTCCCGCATTCTTCAAGCGCGAGGCTGTCGAGGAATTGATAGCCTGGAAGGGTCGCGACCGGACGGCCGGGAATGGGGATCGGCGACGGTGCGATCTCGCCGGCGCCGACGAGGTCGAAGGCGAGGAGGCGGCATGAAAATGTGTCGGCGACGTAGACGGTCTTCTCATCTGGCGAGAGGCCGACGCCGTTCGCGGCGAAAATCGGGAACGCCGCCTCAATGATTCTTGAGCCGTCTGGAAACGAATAAAAGAGCCCGCCGATGTCGCGCGTCCGGCCGCGTCCTTTACCGTGATCGGTGAACCAGAATCCGCCGGTCCGGTCGAATACAATGTCATTGGGTCCGCTGAGACGGCGTCCCCCGACCTCCGTATACAGTGTTTCAACCCTGCCAGACCTGAGATCGACAATGTCTATCGACCCCCCGCGATAATCATGCGGCGCATCGCCCGAAATCGTCTGGCCCATCACCTCTAGCCATTCAAAGCCGCCATTGTTGCAGACATAGACCCGGCCGTCCGGACCGAGCGCTGCGCCATTCGGACCGCCCGGGATTTCAGCGATGATCTCTTTGCGGCCGTTCGGGAGGACGCGCGTCAGCGTCTGGCGCTTGATTTCGACAAGGATCACGGAGCCGTCGGCCATGGCGATCGGTCCTTCGGGAAACTCAAGGCCGTCAGCGATGATCTCAATATCCACGAACGCCCCTCCCGGCCCCAGGCAATGCCGCACCATGGTTTGCGAATTCGGGCGACGCAACCTACATTACCGTTCCTCGCGGTTCGGGCCAATGGTTCCTGCCCCGCCATGCATAGGAGACCCCATGTCAGGCTTCATGATCTTCCTGATCGTCGTCGTTCTCATCGTGCTCTTCGTGGTCGGCATCTACAACCGCATCGTCGGCCTCAACCAGCGCGGCGACCAGGCCTTCGCCGACATCGATGTGCAGCTTCGCCAGCGGCACGATCTCATCCCGAACCTCGTCGAGACCGTCAAAGGCTACGCGTCGCATGAGCGAGGAACGCTCGACGCGGTCATTCAGGCGAGGAACGCGGCGTCCGCGGCGCATGGACCGGCGGCGCAGGCGCAGGCGGAAGGGATGCTGAACGCCGCGCTCGGCAAGATGTTCGCGCTCGCCGAGGCCTATCCCGATCTCAAGGCTAACCAGAACTTCCTCGAACTCCAGCGCGAGCTCTCGGACGTTGAAAACAAGATCGCCGCGGCGCGGCGCTTTTTCAACAACTCGATTCAGGAATTCAACACGGCGATCCAGCAGATTCCCGGCAATTTCGTTGCGCCGCTCGGCGGCTTCAAGCAGCGCGAGTTCTTCGAACTGCCGGCTGACTCCCGCGCGGCGGTCGAAGCGGCGCCGAATGTGAAGTTCTAAGAGGCTTAGTCAGCGGTCAGCGGATTCCTCCCGCGCATTCCGCCGATCGCTCATCGCTGGTCGCATATGAAACGCCTTGGCCTCATCGGCGGCGTCAGCCCGGAATCGACGGAGATCTATATCCGCCTGTTCAACAAGGCGGCGCGCGCTCGTCTTGGCGGCGAACATTCGGCGAATTTCATCGTCTGGTATATGGATTACGGTCGCATTATCGGCCTCTATCATGAGCGCGACTGGGAGCGGTTCCGCGCCGAATTCGTGAAGGCCGCCGATGCGCTAAAGCGCGCCGGCGCTGATGCGCTGATGATCGGCTCGAACACATCGCATCTCGCCGCCGACGCGGTGGCGAAGGCGACGGGATTGCCGCTCATTCACTTGCAGGACGCGCTCGCCGCGGCGATGGCGAAAGTCAGGTGCGTGAAGCCGTTGCTCTTCGGCACGCCTGTCGTGATGAGCGGCGAGTTCTATCGCGCGGAACTTGCGAAACGGTTTGACGGCGAACCTCAAATCCCGACGCAGGCCGAGCAGGAAAGCATCGCCGAAATTATCCTCGACGAACTATGCCGCGGCGTCGTCTCGCCCGCATCGCGTCGCTTGCTGCAGGACATCGTCCTATCCCATCCGACCGCTGACGGCGTCATTCTCGGCTGCACCGAGCTTTCGATGATCCTGTCGGAGGGCGATTGCGAGGTCCCGGTTTTCGATACGACCGCGCTGCACGCCGCGGCGGGAATGGCGTTCGCCCTTGACGGGGAGCCGTGAGGCATGGGCGCCTACGGCCTCGCCACTCACATCTGGAACAATAACCTCAAGTCGATCCTGCTGCTTGCGGGATTTCCGGTCTTGCTGCTGACGCTGATGTATGCGCTCTGCGTGCTTTATGTCGGCGTCGCAGTCGAGTTTTCGACGATTGAAGAGGGGTTGCGCCTCGCGCTTGATCAGCTCGGCCGGATTTGGCCCTTCGCGTTTCTTGCGGCGGGCGTATGGTTCCTCATCGCCTGGCTGTCGCATCAGTCACTCATCAATATGTCGACCGGCGCGCGCGGGCTGACCCGGCAGGAAGCGCCGGAACTCTACAACATGCTTGAAAATCTCTGCATTTCCCGCGGCGTTCCGATGCCGAAATTGCAGGTCATCGACACGCCGGCGCTGAACGCCTTCGCCAGCGGCGTCAGCGACAGGAATTATGCGATCACCCTTACACGCGGCATCGTCGAAGCGCTCGACCGCGCGGAGCTTGAAGCGGTGATGGCGCATGAGCTGACGCATATCCGCAATCGCGACGTGCGCCTCCTCATTATCGCGGTCATTTTCGTCGGCATCTTCTCGTTCTTCGGCGAATTGGTGTTCCGCAATATCTTCCGCACCGGCGTCAGGATCGGCGGGCACACTGAAAGCCGTAAGGGCGACAGCCGCGGCGGCGGCGTTTTGATCCTCATCGCGATCGCGATGATCGCGATCGCCTATGTGCTCGCGATGGTGATCCGCTTTTCGCTGTCGCAAAAGCGCGAATTTCTCGCCGACGCGGGCGCTGTCGATCTGACGCGCAGACCGGACGGCATGATCTCCGCGCTGAAGAAAATCTCCGGGAGGTCGGAAATCGACGCGCCGGGCGAAGTGCGTCAGATGATGATCGACAATTCGACGAATTTCGCCGGCCTCTTCGCGACGCATCCGTCAATAGAAAAGCGGATTTCGGCGCTGGAGAGCTATGCGGGCGGGACTCGTTAGCTTGTCGCCGCGTCGCGCGGAATTTGCAGCGCTTCCTCCGGAATATTGCATTCCTGCGAAATTACCGTCGTGCGCTGCAATTCGACGCCACTCCCTACGTCGATCTGGCGGGATGAAGCCGAATTCAGAACGCCGCAATAGTCGGTGAAATCGAAATATTGATTTTCGATCAGCTTTTTCTTCGGATCGGCGTCCGGATGGAGCGCCCGTATGTCGCGCCGGCGTTCGATCATGGAGTTCGTAGGGTTGATAAAGAGATAGGTTTCAAAACCATCGCTCAGCGTCGCTTTGACGACCCTGTACGCGATCCCGTCAAGCGTCTCATCGGCTTCGAGCGACAAGATATGACCTCGCTCGTCGAACTGATGCAAACCGAACAGGTTGAATTCGATGCCGTGCAGCAGCGCGGCGCGTCCGGCGTCGCTTGTTTCCGTGATCGGCGCGCCGGCGCCATTCTGCTGCCAAGATCCGGCGGCGTCGACGCCTTCGCTGAAGACAAGAGCATCATCGGCGTAAATATCGACACGCATTTGGCCATCCATTGCGCGATAGTCGCCGGTGACCGAAAAGGACGGCTCCAAGATTTCGACCCGCGTGCGAAGGTTCCTGACAGCCTCGATGGCTTCGGCCCCGCCTCTCGCGGCGGTGTGGCGCTCGATCAACGCCAAAAGGTTTCCCGGCGGCGAGGAAGCGCATCCTGTCGCCCATACGACGGACAATAGCGGAAACAGCAGCTTCATTGATCGGTCCCCATTGGGCGGTATGCGACACTTGTAGCGTCTCAGTCGCGTGCCGTCTAGTCGTATAATTGGCTCGGCAGCCAGGTCGCAAGTCCAGGCTCGAGCGCCAGCACGATCAACGCCAATATCTGTATCAGGATGAACGGAACGACGCCGCGATAGATGTCGATTGTCTTCACTTCTGGCGGCGCGACGCCCCGCAGATAGAAAAGGGCAAAGCCGAAAGGCGGCGTCAGGAACGACGTCTGCAGGTTTATCGCCATCATCACGCCGAGCCAGACGGGGTCGACGCCCATCTTCAAGAGCGCCGGGGCGACCAGCGGCACAACGACAAGCGTGATCTCGATGAAGTCGAGGAAGAAGCCGAGGATGAACATGACGAACATGACGCCGATCATCGCACCGACAAGACCGCCCGGCAGCGACTCGAGCGCGCGATGAACGGCGTCGTCGCCGCCGAGGCCGCGAAAGACCAGAGAGAACATGGCGGCGCCGATGAGGATCGTGAACACCATCGACGTGATGCGCGCCGTCTGATCCGCGATCGGCCGAAGCGATTTCTCCCGCGCAAGGGCCGTCGCGCTGGCGATGACGCCCCAGGGGACAATCGCGCAGAGGGCGACGGCGGCGAAGACGGCGATGCGCTCAACCTCCGATGGCGCGTCGCGACCAAGCCTCAGGTCGACGAACGTCGTCAGCGCCAGCAGCACGATGATCGCGAGCGCGGAAATCTGAACGGCGGCCCGCCCGAAGAATAGCCCGTTCTTCGGCGCGAGCCTTGCGCCGGCGATCAACAAAGCGCCGATCGCGCCGACGCTTGCCGCTTCTGTCGGCGTCGCAATTCCGCCGAGGATCGAGCCGAGCACGGCGACGATCAGCAGGAGCGGCGCCGGCAAAACCCGAAGCGCAGCAAGCCAGACCTCCCTGCCGGTTCCGATTTCGGCCGCCGGGATTGCGGGCATTTTCCTGCCGTCGAAAATCGCGACCAGCGTCAGATAGGAAATGTAGAGCCCGACCAGCATGAGGCCGGGCAGGAGCGCGCCGGCGAAAAGATCGCCGACCGAAATTGTCCGCGGCGCGAAGCTTCCAAGCTCCAGCTGCGCCTTCTGATAGGCGTTCGAAATGACGTCGCCGAGGAGAATCAGCACGATTGACGGCGGAATGATCTGGCCGAGGGTCCCCGCCGCCGCGATCGAGCCGCAGGCGAGCGACTTGTCGTAGCCGCGCTTCATCATCGTCGGCAGGCTGAGCAATCCCATGGTGACGACGGTCGCGCCGACAATCCCTGTTGAGGCGGCGAGGAGCGCGCCGACAAGCATGACGGAAATGCCGAGCCCGCCGCGCAAGGAACCAAAAAGCTTGGCCATTTCCTCGAGCAATTCCTCGGCGATTTTCGCTTTTTCGAGGATTACTCCCATCAGGATGAACATCGGCACGGCGATGAGGCTTGCATTGTTGACAGCGCCGAAAATCCGCTGCGGCAGTGGACGGATGTAACCGAGGTCGAACACGCCGAAGGCGAGCCCGAGCGCCGCAAAGATGAGAGCCGTGCCGGCGAGGCTGAACGCGACCGGATAGCCGGCCAGAATGAACAGACAGAGCGCGACAATCATCGCGACGTCGAGCCACGGCGCGACGCCGCAAAGGCAAAGACCGTGCGCGCCAGCCTCCATCGCTCAGGCGCCCTTCGATCGAATCGTTTGCGCCGCGCGCGTCGCGGCGACGAAACCGGCAAGCGCGAGAAGCGTCAGATAAATCGGGATCAGCGTCTTGAGAAGGTAAACGCCCTGCACGCCGGATTGCTCCATCGAGCCCTCCCGGACCGCCCACGAATTGGCGACATAGGGGCCAGCGGCCCAAAGCGCGACGAAGCAGAACGGAAACAGGAAGAGATAGGTTCCGGCGAGATCGATCATCGCCTTTTTTCGCGGGCTCGCCTCGCGATAGAAAATGTCGACCCTGACGTGATCGTCTGTCAGGAGCGCGTAACCGCCGGCGAGCAGGAAGACGGCGCCGTGCAAATAGGTGACGCTCTCTTGCATCGCGATGAAATTGATCCCGAACACGTAACGCATGATGACCGCCGTGAACTGCACGAGCGCCATCGCGAGAATGAGGTAGAGGGAGAGCCTGCCAACGCGGCGGACAAGCGTGGAAAAGGCGGCCGCGAGACGGTGCGCGAGTTTTTCAGCGCCGACCGCAAGGGTCAGGCAGAAAATGGCGAGGACTCCGGCGCCGGCGGTCGCGACAAAACCCGGCGTCATTTTCGGCGGACTGAGATCCACCGCGAGAATGGCGAAGATGACCGCGGCGGCGGTGACGATCAGCGTCGCGGCGAGCCAGAGGGCCGCGCTCGGCGCGTTATTGCGCGCAAGCGAACCCAGCGGAAGCATCATCAGCGGAAAGAGCGCGCCTGCCGCCAGCCAGTTCAGCATGTCGCCGATCATCGTGAGCATCGTCAAAACGAAAAAACCGTTCGGCGCGCCGTCAAGAACGCCTCGTCGGAAATCTCGCTCCATTTCTGCGTCTTGAGCAGAGAGGTCTTGTAGCTCTCGAACACGCGGCGCGTGATGTCGTCGCTGGCGGCGGCCTCCTCAAGGACGATCTTCGATTCGCGCGCGAGCGCGGCGAGCACGTCGTCCGGCTGTTTCCTCACTTCGACGCCGTGGTCCTTGATGAGCTGCTCGAGCGCAACGCCATTGTAATGTGTGAATTCAGCGAGGCAGAGATGATTGACGGCCCGGCAGGCGTGTTTGACGATCGCCTGTTCTTGCGCATTCAGCGAATTCCAGACATCGAGATTGACACCAACAGCGGTCTGCGCGCCCGGTTCATGAAAGCCCGGCCAGTAATAATACTTCGCTTCGCGATAGAAACCGAAGGCGAGATCGTTCCACGGCCCGACCCATTCGGCGCCGTCAATGGCGCCGGATTGCAACGCCGCGTAGATCTCGCCGCCCGGGAGAGAGACGGCGGAGGCGCCGATGCGGCGCAGCACCTCGCCGCCGACGCCTGGCATTCTGATCTTCATTCCACGCAAATCTTCGAGCGAGTTGATCGGACGCTTGAACCATCCGGCGAGCTGATGGCCCGTGTTGCCGGCGATGAAGGGCTTGATATTGAATTTCGCCGACAGCTCATCCCACAATTGCTGTCCGCCGCCGAACTCCGTCCACCCCATGATTTCCGACGACGTCATGCCGAAGGGCACAGCGGTGAAAAATGGAAAGGCCTTTGACTTGCCGGCCCAGTAATATTCCGCGCCGTGATACATGTCGGCGGAGCCGGTCGAGACGGCGTCAAAACTGTCAAAGGCGCCGACCAGCTCGCCGGCGGAGAAGACGCGAACCCGCATGGCGCCGGCCGACATCTCGTTGATGAATTTCGCGACATTTTCGGCGGCCGTGCCGAGGCCTGGAAAATCCTTCGGCCAGGTTGTCACCATTTTGAGCTCGCGCTCGCGGATCGCGCCTGCGGCGAGCGGCAATCCTTCCGGCGTCCCGCAATCGCAGGCGGCGGTGAGGCCGAGCGCGCCGCCGGCGAGAATATGTCGTCGACTGATCAGGGATCAAAGCCCCTCCCATGGCGGGCGGGAGAATGGCTTGAACTGCAGGCGATGGAAAGGGTCAGGCCTTGGCGTTCGTCATTCGCGTCCAGCCGCCGGCGGTCAGGCGTTCGAGCGGCTGATAGGATTTCTTGTAATCCATTTTAGGCGAGCCGTCGACCCAATAGCCGAGATAGACATAAGAGAGACCAAGATCGCGGGCGAGCGCGACATGGTCGAGGATCATATAGGCGCCAAGGCTTCGCGCGGATTCTTCCGGTTCGAAGAACGAATAGACCATCGACAATCCATCGCCGAGACGGTCCGTCAACGCGCAAGCGACGAGCGCCTCGTCGCCATCCTCGGTCTGGCGCCAATATTCGATCAGGATCGTGTCGACCGCCGTCTCCTCGATCATTGAGGCGTAATCGAGCACCGTCATCTCGGCCATCCCGCCGTCCTGGTGTCGCGCGTCGAGATAGGCGCGCAGCACCGAAAACTGATCGCTCGTCGCGCGCGGCGCCCGCATCCTCCGGACGAGATCGCCATTGCGACTGACGATGCGGCGGCGCGAACGCGTCAGGTCGAACTCGCCGACGACGACGCGCACCGGCGTGCACGCCCTGCAGCCGTCGCAGGCCGGCATATAGATAATATTCTGCGAGCGGCGAAATCCGCGTCCGGACAAAGCGGAGTTCAGCGTCGGCGCCGAAGGCCCGCCGAGATAGGCGAACACTTTGCGCTCCATCCGGCCCCGCAGATAAGGGCAGGGCGACGGCGCGGTGATATAGAAATCCCCGCCATCAAGGCCCAGCCGGCGGGAGATTTCCTCGTTGCGCATATCTTGACCCTAAGCCCTGAATCTTAGCGGCCGATTAGCGTCCGGGCAATCTCGGTTCATGCCTGTCAACGAAATGGTTGCGTTCGCCTCGTTCGGCCAGGGCGACCGGCAGGCTTGACCCTCGCGGCGGGCAAAGAATGCGGACTGCGGGCCTGCCAATGGGGCGATCGCCGCTACTTTGGGCCGATCGCCGCAGCGACAAACTTGTCGAGTTCGTGCAGCGTCTGCAGACGCGTTTCGCTTGTCGAGAGCCAGTGATCGCCATTCTTCTGTTTGATGAAGGTGACGGTCTTGCCGGCCTTTTTGAGCTCATTCTCCATCCTGATGCTCTGGCCGATCGGAACAACCGTATGATTGCGCGACACTCAAAGCCGCCCAATTGACTCAAAATAGATCGGCGCGACGAGCGAATAGACAACCCAGATAAGTATCAGCATCGGGCCGCCCACCCTCAAATAGTCCCGGAACGTATAGTGGCCCGGCGACATCACGAGGAGGTTCGTCTGATATCCGATCGGCGTCGCGAAGGGGCAGTTCGCGCCGTAGATGACGGTGAGCGCGAGCGCCCATGGGTCGACTCCCGCGACTTTCGCGGCGCTGATCGCGATGGGAACGAGCAGCGCGATTGTCGCGTTGTTGGAGAGGACATTGGTGACGCCGGCGCTGATGATGAACATCGCGGAGAGCAGCGCGGCGGGCCCGAAATTATGCGCAATCGGGGCGATTGCTCCGCCGATGAGGGCGGCGCCGCCGGTCGCTTCTAGCACGTGTCCCATGGCGAGCGACGAACCGATCAACAGATAGATGCGCTTGTCGAAAGCGCGCGCCGCCTGACGAATGTTGAGGCAGCCGAGCGCCAGCATCGCGAAGACGCCGCAAAGCGCCGAAATGCCGATCGGCAACACGTCAAGCGCCGCAATGACGACGACGATCACGAAGATGATGCTTGAGAGAACTGCGCTGCGCGGCGCGGGCAGGCCGGTCATCGAGGCTTCCATCAGGAGGACGTCGCGGTCCAAGCGCAGCGTCCGGATGTTTTCGAGCGGACCGAGAATCAGCAAAACGTCTCCCGCTTCAAGGCGGATGCTGCTGATTGGTTCACGGATCATACGGCTGCGCCGCTCGACGCCGAGGATCACGCAATTGGTCTGATAGTGAAATCCGATCTGGCCGATCGTGCGCCCGATCATGCGCGACGCCGGCGCGACGACCGCCTCGACCAGCGTCAGCTGCGCGCGCGGCGCTCTTGGATCGTCCTCGTCGAGATCGACCTCGGACAGCGCATCGCCGAGAATTTCCGGCCGTTCCTTCAGCAGCTTCGTCAACACATCGCGCGTCGCCGCAATGATGACCAGATCGCCGAAGGCGAACTGAAATTCATCATAGGGCGGCAAAATCGCTTCCTCGCGACGCTGCACCATGCGCACCGTGATGTTCGGCAAGTCAGGGAAGAGCCCGCCGACAGGGCCCTTTCCGAGCAGGAAGTGCCCGCGATTGATTTCAAATTGCGCAATAAACTGTTTGTTTTCACGCTCCACCTCGGCGTCCTGTAGACCGCGCTTGGGCAGCAACATGCGGCCGACGGTCGAGAGATAAAGAACGCCGACGCCGGCGATAACGACCCCGAGCGGCGTAAGATCGAAAAACTTGATCTCATCGCCGGTCGCATTGTGATAGACGCCCGCCGCAAGGACATTGGTCGATGATCCGATCAGGGTCGTCATCCCGCCAAGCAGCGCGAAATAGGATAGCGGCATCATCACGCGTGAAGGGGCGATGCGGCCAGACGATGCGATCGCGGCGACAATCGGCAGGAACATCACCACGACCGGCGTGTCATTGATGAATGAACTCGCAAAGAGAGCGAGCAGCAAAACGAGCGCGAGGACGAACTTCCGGAACCGCCCCGCGACCCCGACGAGGAGGCGTGTCGGCAATTCCATCGCCCCGGAAAGGAAGAGCCCCTGGCTCAGCATCAGGAGGCACATGATGGCGAGAAGCGCGGGATCGGCGAATCCCTCCAGGATCGTCGCTGTTGTTATCGCTGCGGCGCCGTCCGGCCGAAAAAGCGGGGCGAATTCGAAAAGAACGAGAAAGGCGGCGACGGTCGCGACGGAAATCAGCTCCATCGAGAATCGTTCGCTGGCGAACGCGCCGATCGCCGCGCTCAAAATCGCCAGCGACGCCCACATCTGCCATGGCGACGCGGCGAGGAAGGCGATCAGTCTGTCGGCGATCTCCATCCGGGTCCTTTTCGCGACGGCGCGCCGTGCTTTTTATTTGCCGCAATTGATGCTAACGGCGCAAGCAGGCCCTGCGAGGTTATGTTGTATCATTTCCGGTCGCCAGTTCTCGTCACTGAGCCAACGCTGCGCGCGGCGGGCGCAAGGCGCTATACGTGACTGATCCCTTCCGTCCGCTGAAGAACGCGTTCGGCCGTTTCGCCACCGGCGTTGCGATCGCCTCTTGTGCGAACGCTCGCGGCGGATTGACCTCGATCACGATAAACTCCTTCACGTCGGTGTCGCTTGATCCGGCTCTCGTGCTTTGGTGCCTTGAGAAAAACGCGTCATCCTATCGCGATTTCTCGACTGCCGCGTCATACGCGATCAGCATCTTGAAGGCCAGCCAGCGGAAAACGTCTGAACGCTTCGCAAAGCATGCGCCGCAGCCGCTCGCCGCCGACGAATGCGAAATCTGGAAGACCGGCGCCCCGATCCTCCGTGAGAGACTGGCCGGCTTTGATTGTGAGGTCGTCGATCAGCATTTCTCCGGCGATCATGTGATATTGGTCGGCAAAGTTGTGAAGTTCGACTCGCACGCAGGCTCGCCGCTCTTATATTTTGCGAGCTGCTACGGCAAAGGACCGCATACGGACTAGGACGCCTTGAATGAAGATCGCATTTCTCGGGCTTGGCGTGATGGGATTCCCGATGGCGGGACATCTGGCGGCGCATGGCCATGAAATTTGCGTTTACAACCGCACGGCGGCCAAATCCTCTGCATGGGCGAAAGCTCACCGGGGCGTCGCCGTCGCAAGCCCGGCAAAAGCGGTTGTCGGCGCGGCGTTGGTCTTTTCCTGTCTCGGCGATGATCCCGATGTCGAGGCGGTGCTTGGCGACGCCGCCCCGGCGGTCGCGCGCGGCGCGATTATCGTCGATCACACGACCGCAAGCCCCGCCCTCGCGCGTCGGCTGGCGGCGAGGTTCGGCGCGAGCGGGATAGGCTTTGTCGACGCGCCGGTTTCCGGGGGGCAGGCTGGCGCCGAAACGGGCAAGCTTTCGGTGATGTGCGGCGGCGAGGCGGCGAATGTCGAGCGGGCTCGCACCGCCATGGAGGCCTACGCCGCCCGGATCGTCCATATCGGCCCTTCAGGCCATGGCCAGCTATGCAAGGCGGTAAACCAGCTTTGTATCGCCGGCATCCTTCAGGGGCTGGCCGAGGGGGTCCATTTCGCCGGGGCGTCGGGCCTTGATATCGATCGCGTCTTTGAGGCGATCTCGGGCGGCGCCGCCCGATCCTGGCAGATGGACAACCGGATGAAGACGATGGCGGAGGGGCGATTCGACTTTGGATTTGCGGTCGACTGGATGCGTAAAGACCTCCGAATCGCCCTCGAAGAAGCAAGGTCAAACGGGTCGCAATTGCCTGTCGCCGCGCTGGTTGATCAATTTTATGCGGATGTTCAGGCGCGCGGCGGCGGCCGCTTCGACACATCCAGCCTCGTCATGCGCCTGAAAAAGCGATGCTAGCCGGCTCTTTTCTTTGGGATTTCCGGTGCGCTGGACGCTTCGCCGCCATTATTAAAAAAATCTTAGGATTGGGGCTCAGACCGCTCGACAGATCGTGATTCGAATTGTAATTATATAACTCTCAGCCGGGTTGGGTGGTCCGGCGAGGGTATCTAATCAGTCTTGTGGAAGGGCGCACAATCAATGTTTTCGATCGCTGCGACGGTCGGCATGGTCAGCCTCGGGCTCCTGCTGGTCGCTGTCATCGGTCTGCTTCGTCAGTTGGGGGCGGGCGAAGCGGCTAAGGGTCTCATCTTTCTGACCGGCGCGATTTTTCTGGTTGTCATCGCGTCGACCTATGTTCCGGCCTTGATCGGCGGACTTTAGGCTCAGCAATCCATTGACGGCAAAGCCGCCGCCGGAAAAACGCCGGCGGCGGCTTTTGCGTGTGCGCTCTGCGTGTGCGCTCCAAGATTGCGCCATCGCGTCCTGCGTCGCATGAAGCAGGCGAGTTTGCGCATTGGAGGCTATATGTCCGCGCTTCAGACCGCGAGGCCCAGCTGGAAAACCGATGATCTCGCGCTTTTTGAAGACGAGGTCTACAAATTCTTCAGCCGCGAATTGGCGCCCCATGTCGAAAAATGGCGCGATCAGGGAAAGGTCGATCGCTGGGCTTGGGAAAAAGCGGGAGAGGCGGGTCTCCTTTGCATGTCGATGCCGGAGGAGTATGGCGGCGCCGGCGGCTCCTTCGCACACGAACAGATTTTTTGCGAACAGCAGGTGAGAGCGGGGGTCGAGGGTTTCGGCGCCGGCCTCCATAATTGCATCGTCGCGCCCTACATTCTTCACTACGGCACCGAAGAGCAGAAAAAGCGGTGGCTGCCGCGCATGGCGAAGGGCGAACTCATCGGCGCAATCGCGATGACGGAGCCGGGAACGGGTTCGGACCTTCAGGCGGTGAAGTCGACCGCGATCAAGAAGGGCAACCAATACGTCATCAACGGTTCAAAGACGTTCATTACGAACGGGCAGACCGCGAATATCGTCATCGTCGTCGCCAAGACCGATCCGTCGGAAGGCGCAAAGGGCGTCTCGCTGATGGTCGTCGAGACGGACGACGCCGACGGCTTCCGGCGCGGGCGCAACCTCAAGAAGCTCGGCCTCAAAGCGCAGGACACGTCGGAGCTGTTTTTCGACGACGTGAAGGTGCCGACGGAGAACCTGCTAGGCCAGTCGGAAGGCATGGGCTTCGTTCAGCTAATGCAGCAATTGCCGCAAGAGCGCCAGCAGATCGCCGTCATCGCGATCGCCGCGATTGAGCGCGCGCTGGAGCTGACCATCGCCTACACGAAAGAGCGAAACGCCTTCGGCCGTCCTGTCTTTAACTTTCAGAACACGCAGTTCAAGCTCGCCGAATGCAAGGCGAAGGCGACGATGGCGCGCGTATTCGTCGACTACTGCACGGGCCTGCTCATTGAAGGCAAGCTTGACGCTGCGACCGCGTCGATGTCGAAAATGCTGCTCACCGACCTTGAGAACGAGATCATCGATGAGTGCCTTCAACTTCATGGCGGCTACGGCTTCATGGATGAATATCCGATCAGCCGCATGTACGCCGACGCGCGCGTGCAGCGCATCTATGGCGGCACCAACGAGATCATGAAGCTGTTGATCGCGCGGTCGATGTAGATGGAATACCGCGGAAAAACCGCCTGGGTCACGGGCGCCTCGTCCGGCATCGGCGAGGCGCTGGCGAAGGGGCTAACGGCCCGTGGCGCGCGCGTCATTCTTTCCGGGCGGCGTGTCGACGCCTTGAAGCGCGTCGCGCGTGAGGCCGGCGGCGACAGTCTTGTGCTGCCGTTCGAGGCGACGGACTACGACACGCTGCCTGGCGTCGCCGCGAAGGCGGCTGGGTGGAAAGGCGGCGTCGACCTCCTCATCAACAATGCGGGCGTCAGTCAGCGCAGCCTTGCGCTCGACACCTCTTTCGACGTCTATCGCCGCATCATGGAAGTGGATTTTTTTGCGCCGCTGCGGCTGACGCAGCTTGTCTTGCCGTCGATGGTCAACCGAAAGAGCGGGCGAATCGTCATGATCAGCTCCGTCGCCGGCAAAGTCGGCGCGCCGCTCCGGACCGCCTATTGCGCGGCCAAGCACGCCTGCGTCGGCTATTGCGACGCGCTGCGGGCCGAAGTCGAGAAGGCTTACGGCGTCGGCGTCTTCGTGGTGACGCCCGGTTCGGTGCGCACCAATGTGGCGGTGAATGCGCTGGAAGGCGACGGCGCGCCGCGCGGGCGCTCCGATCAAAACATTGAAAACGGCATGGCGCCGGAGAAGGCGGCTGACATCATCCTCGCGGGCGTCGCCGAGGGAAAGCGCGAGATCGTCGTCGCCGAGGGGATGGAGCTTGCGGCGCTGCAGATGCGCACAGACAATCCCGATGGCTTGTTCGGATTTGTCGCCGAGGAAGGCGCGCGCCTTGCGGCTGCTCGCGACGCTGGCGAGGCGGCGGACCCTCGTCGGGTGAACGCCTGAGACAGAATCGGGGCTTAATCGGCGGATGGACACAAGCGCCGTCTTCGACGCCCTTAATATGTTTGGCCTGTTCGTCTTCGCCGTATCCGGCGCGCTGACGGCGTTGAGGAACGATCTCGACATACTCAGCGTCATCATGACGGCCTTTCTCACCGGCGTCGGCGGGGGCACGATCCGCGACGTGATGCTCGGCGAGTTTCCGGTCTGGTGGATCCGCGACTCGTCGGCGGTGACCGTCTGCCTTGCGGGCGCTGCCGCCGCGATGATCGCACAGCCGGTATTCGCTTCGCGACTCAAGGCGCTCATCTGGGCCGACGCGCTCGGCCTTTCTGTCTTTTCAGTTCTTGGAACACAGGCCGCGCTTGCGTCTGACGCGCCGCCTTTCATTGCAATCTTCCTCGGCGCCGTCTCGGCGACATTCGGCGGACTTATTCGCGACGTGCTTTTGAACGAGCCATCGCTCTTCATGAAGCAGGACGTTTACGTGACGGCTGCGCTTGCGGGTGGCGGGGCTTATGTCGGATTGCTCGAATTGGGGCTCGCCGGCGCCGCTGCCGCCCCGCTGGCCGCATTCGCCGCGTTCGCAATTCGCGCCGCATCGATTGTCTTCAATATTTCCGTTCCGAAAATCGGAAGGCCGAGGCGAAGCGAGCTATAATTGCGACAGACCGTGTCGTTGAGGGATGACGCGCGGCCTATTGTCCTAGGGCGATCAATCGGGAGGCGGCATTCATGGACTTCAAACTTGCAACGGCAACGCTCGCCTTCCTGTTGGGCGCCGCATGCGCGCGCACGCAAACGCCGGCGCCGGATGCCGACGTCAAGCCGGCCCTGATCGAGGATGGGCAAGGCGCCGGGTCGTCGCCAATGAAGGTCGAGACCCTGGCGACTGGGTTGAAATTCCCATGGAGTATGGCGTTTGCCCCGAATGGCGACATTCTGATCGTCGAAAAAGCGGGCGGGCTGCGCGTGTTCACAAATGGCGCGCTATCGCCGGACGCGATCCCGGGGCTGCCTGAAGATGTGATGGTCAACGCCGACAGCGGCTATCACGATATCGCGCTTGATCCGGATTTTGCGACGACCGGCCGCGTCTTCATCGCCTATGCGAGCGGAAACGAAGACGCGAACAGGATGGCGGTCTGGCGCGCGCGCCTTGACGGCGGCAGATTGGTCGACGGCCAGACGATTTTTCGCGCGACGCCGGACAAGAAGGATCCAAGCCACCCCGGCGGACGGATCGCCTTCCTCCCGGACAAGACGATTCTTCTCAGCGTCGGCGACGGCTATGATTATCGCAATGAAGCGCAGAATCTAGCATCCGATCTTGGAAAGATCCTTCGCCTCGACCGGGATGGCGCTCCGCCTGCGGACAATCCTTTTATCGGCCGCCGCGATGCGCGCCCGGAAATCTGGACCTATGGGCACCGCAATCCGCAGGGGCTGACCGTCGACCCCGCGACCGGATTCGTCTGGGAGCATGAACACGGGCCGCGCGGCGGCGACGAGATCAACAAGCTGACGGCGGGCGCCAATTACGGCTGGCCGCTGACGACCAACGGGATCGATTACGACGGAACGCTGGTGTCCGAGCGCGCGCACGGCCCGGGGATCGCCTCGCCCCTAATTGTCTGGGCGCCGTCGATCGCCCCGTCCGGTCTTGCGGTCTATCGAGGCGCGGAATTCGCCGATTGGAATGGCCACTTTCTCGTCGGCGGCCTTGCGTCAAAGTCGTTGGTGCGGGCGCAGATCGATAATGACGGTCGGTCGATCGACGAGACGGAACGGCTGCTGGTCGACCTTGGCGCCCGCTTCCGGGACGTTCGTGTCGGGCGAGACGGCGAGATCTACGCGCTCACCGATGAGGCCGAAGGCCGCCTCCTCAGGCTTTGCCGGTCTTGCTGACCGGCGCGCCCCTTGCGCAGGCGATCCGATCCGCTATCTAAGCGCCGGAGGCGGGTATAGCTCAATGGTAGAGTCGTAGCCTTCCAAGCTAAAGACGCGGGTTCGATTCCCGCTACCCGCTCCAGAAAATCCATTAAAAATCAAACTATTAGAATGTGGACATTCAGGGCGCGCGCCTCGCGTTCGAGGCCAGCTAGAAAATAGCTAGAAGTTGATGAGCATTCTCGAGGATCGAGAAAAAAGACGTTCCGGCGCCGAATACGTAGCAGTCAGACCTTGCGGTTCGAAAAACTGTCACGCCCGTGAAAAAGCGCCGATGTGTGACCTTCTACTCTGTTTCGGTAAGCCGCTGATTTGCGGCGTCAAGTAGCTGTGTCGACGGGGTCACGATCGGCGCCGATCGTGACCCCGTCCTGAATGAAGAATTCCAAGATGACGCAAAGGCTTAATCGGGCGAAAACGCGGGGTCAAATTTCCGCACTTATTCACAGGTGAGGAGTGCTGTCCAGGCAGCTCGAACGCTTTCGATGTTATATTGCCGACGCGAGCGGCTTCGCGGCGATGTACATGTAGATGACACCGGTCATCGTCCGCCATTTCGCGCGTTGTTCGATCGCGCTGAAGCCTGCCTTTTCTAAAAGAGAGGGCAACACGCCATCGGCGTTCGGTTGCGTATTGGCGCGACCGTCCAGAGACTGGACCGTCGCGCGGAAGAGGAAACGGGCCAGAGCTGTATCCTGTAAACCGTAATCGGCGAGGATCAGTCGTCCGCCCGGTTTCAGCCGATCGAGCGCGGCCGCAAGAATTCGTTCCTTCTCGGCGAGACTGACTTGATGCAAGACCAAACTTGAGACGATGACATCGATCGGCTCGCTTGGAATCGCCGCCGGAAAATAACCAACCACGAATGTCGCTGCGCTGCCTGAATGCGCCGCCTTATTACGCGCAAGGCGAACCGCGTCTTGGTCGGGATCAACGCCGACATAAGCGGCGTGCGGCGACGCCTGATAAAGAAGGACCGCAAGACTTCCAGTTCCAGAACCGATATCGAGGATCGCATCATGGCCGCCCGCGAGGATTTCCGCGACGAGCGCCCGCCGCCAGGCATTTTCGCGAGTCAGCAACGCGATCGCAGCGTCATAGATCGGCGTTAACGCGGCGTGTCCAAGCGGGGGCGTGTAAGCGGCGGGATCATTCTTCGTCATGGTCAATCACTTTTCTTGTTGGAACTTGAGCGACCGCAGAAGACGGGAAAAGAAGCGCAGCGGTCGCGGCGCACGCGGTCGCTCGACATTGGCGCGCAATCCAATCGGCAAGCAGCGGCGCTGCGTGTTCGACGCAAGCCGGAATTGAGAATATTTCGCCGAGATTTCTGCGGTGGTGCGGATGCGGATCAATCGTCACAAGACTGTCGAATGAGTCGGACAGGAGTCTTCTCGCCGACGACAACAGAACCCGTGACCGCGCCGCGAGGCCTTCAGCGCGGCAGAGGTGACAATCCGATCGCATCAGAACGATCGCGTCGTCCTGGGTGAAGAGGCCAAGGCGCCTCGCCCGAATTGCCGGCGCGCCGCCATGCGATTCTTCAGATTTGTTTGTCACCGTCATGCCAACTCGTACCGGCGCGCCGGATCGACGACGGAGCAGTTCCAACCGAGTTCCCGATCGATCCGAACACGCAACGCCTCTGCGGCGGCCGGTTCCCCATGGACGACGAAAACACGCCGCGGCGCTGACGAAAATCCTTTCAGCCAGCGCATGATTTCGCCCGCGTCGGCGTGGGCGGAAAGCATCGGCAACTCGGCGATCTCAGCGCGGATTTCTATCCATTCCCCGAAAATCCGCGTCGCTTTCTCGCCGGCGAGAAGCTTCGCGCCGCGCGTCCCGACGGACTGATATCCCGAGAACAGAATTGTATTCCGCGCATCGGGGCCGAACGCCCTGATATGGTGCAGCACGCGCCCGCCGGTCGCCATTCCGCTCGCCGAAATGATGACTTTAGGCTGCCGGTTGACGGTTAAGGCCTTCGATGCCTCGACATCGTTGACATAGGTCGCAACGGCGCACGACGCCATGCAGACGTCCGGCTTGAACCGGTGATCCTCCATGTGCTTGCACAGCAGATCCGTCGCATTGACCGCCATCGGGCTGTCGAGAAATACCGGAACTGACTGCAGTCGGCCTGCGCTTTTCAGCATCCACAGGTGATACAAAAGCAGCTGTGCGCGCCCGACCGCGAACGCCGGAATGACGACGGTTCCGCCGCGCCGCGCCGTGCGTTCGATGATTTCGCCAAGCGCGTCCATGGGATCGATTTGCGGGTGCAAGCGATCGCCATAAGTCGACTCGACGACGACATAGTCCGCGCGCGAAATCGCCTCCGGGTCGAGCATGAACGGATCGCCGTAGCGTCCGAGATCGCCTGAGAAGATTAGCGTTCTGTCCTGTAAGCGGATTTCCGCAATGGCCGCTCCGAGGATATGTCCGGCGCGTCGGAATCTGAGCGTTGCGCCGCCCGGCAAATTCTCGTCGCTTCCAAACGCGATCGGATGCAATTGCGTCAGCGCATTCTCTGCATCGCGCATCGTGTACAGCGGCAGGGCCGGTTTGTGACGGGAGTAGCCCTTGCGGTTTGCATATTCCGCGTCCTTTTCAGCAATATGGGCGCTGTCTTTGAGGAGGATGGCGCAAAGGTCCGCCGTCGCCGCCGTGCAATAGATTGGCCCCTCAAATCCTTCGCGCACGAGCTTCGGCAGATAGCCGCTGTGGTCCAGATGCGCGTGCGTCAGAACGACGGCGTCGATTGTCTTCGGATCGATCGGAAACGGCGCCCAGTTGCGTTCCCTCAGGACCTTGGCGCCCTGAAACATCCCGCAATCGACCAGCAATTTCGCATTATCGCCCGTTAGGAGATGTCTTGATCCGGTGACGGTTCCCGCGCCGCCGAAACTCTGGAGAGCGATGGTCATGGCCGTTGGTCTCCTTTGTTGCGCCGGCGGACAATGTTATTTCGCTTGGGCTTTTCCGCCAGAGATGATGCGGGCGACGCCCGCCCAGAGATTGTAGAAAAAGACGAACGCTGTTGCGGCGAACCAGCCGTAAAAGGCGCTGGCGACCAGGCCGTAAATGAAACTCGCCGTATTGAGCAGTTCAAATCCCGGAAACAGATCGATGAGCCAGGTATGGCCTCGCAGATCGGGGGCGATGAGCCACAGCGCGACGCAAAGAACGTAGACCGCCTGAAACAGCATGCAGGCGGCGAACATCGTCGGAAGGTACGGAAGCGGATGATATTTTGTCATGACCGAATTCCTTTCCTGGTTCATGAGCGGTTTGTCTCGGATCGCGATCGGTTAGTGATGCGCCTCTTTTTCGTTTTGTCGGTTGTCGGCGCCATGCGCGCCGTGAGGATGCAGAAGATGAAGCAGCGGGCACGCGAGCAGGATAAGGTAGGGCGCAAGCCCCAAAGCGTGTCCCCAATGCTCGCGAAGCAGGAAAAACGCCGCGATCAGCGCCGAAGAAAGGGCGACGATCAGCCATCGATTGAATTGCAGTTTGCCGGTCATATTTTGACGCTCCTGAGCCTTAAGGCGTTGGCGATGACGCTGACTGAACTCGCCGCCATCGCGGCGGCGGCGATGATCGGCGACAGCAACAATCCGAACACGGGATAAAAGACGCCGGCCGCAATCGGCACGCCCGCCGCGTTATAGATGAAGGCGAAAAACAGATTCTGGCGGATATTGCGCATCGTCGCCTGACTGAGCCGGCGCGCGCGCACGATGCCGCCAAGATCGCCTTTCAACAGCGTAATGCCCGCGCTTTCGATGGCGACATCCGTACCAGATCCCATGGCGATGCCGACATCGGCGGCGGCGAGCGCCGGCGCATCGTTGACGCCGTCGCCGGCCATCGCGACGATCCGGCCCTCCGCCTTCAGCCTCGCGACCACAGCGCTCTTTTGATCGGGCAGCACGTCCGCCTCGACCTCTTCAATATTGAGGCGGCGGGCGACAGCTTCGGCGGTCACGCGATTGTCGCCTGTCAGCATGATGACGCGAATACCCTCGGCCTTCAGCGCCTCCAGAGCTTGCGGCGTCGTCGCCTTGACCGGATCGGCGATGCCGATGACGCCGCCGGGCTTGCCGTCGACGCCGACAAAGATCGCCGTCACGCCGTCGCGCCGCAGCGCTTCCGCGCCCGGCTGCAGCGCGCCGACGTCGACGCCTTGTTCGCTGAGGAAGCGGGCATTGCCGATGACAATGGATCGACCTTGGGCGCGTCCAAGGACTCCCTTGCCGACGGGACTGTCAACGCCTTCAGGTTCCGACAGCTTCAGCCCGCGTTCGCCGGCCGCCGCGACGATCGCCTGCGCCAGCGGGTGTTCGCTGGCGCGCTCAACGCTTGCGGCAAGGGCGAGCAGCGTTGTTTCGTCGAATCCCGACGCAGGTTGGATCGCCACGACTTTCGGCTTTCCCTCGGTCAAGGTGCCGGTCTTGTCGACAACCAGCGTATCAACTTTCTCCATGCGTTCGAGCGCCTCCGCGTTCTTGATGAGAACGCCGGTTGTCGCGCCGCGCCCGACGCCGACCATGATCGACATCGGCGTCGCGAGGCCGAGCGCGCAAGGGCAGGCGATGATCAACACGGCCACGGCGGCGATGAGGCCGAAACCCATCGAGGGCGACGGCCCCCAGATCGACCAAGCCGCAAAGGCGGCGACTGCGACAAGGATGACGGCGGGGACGAACCAGCCGGACACCTGATCGGCGAGACGCTGGATCGGCGCCCGGCTCCGCTGCGCCTCGGCGACCATGTGGACGATGCGGGCGAGCATGGTGTCGCGGCCGATTTTTTCAGCGCGCATGACAAGACCGCCGCTCTGATTAATCGTGCCGCCAATCAGTCTGGCGCCCGGCTCCTTGGTGACGGGCATCGATTCGCCGGTCACCATCGATTCGTCGACGGCGCTGCGGCCTTCATGGATGGCGCCGTCAACGGGGATTTTCTCGCCGGGACGAATGCGCAAGAGATCGCCGACCGCGACGGCGTCGACGGCAATCTCCTCATCGGTTCCGTCCGTCCGTATACGGCGCGCCAATTTTGGCGTGAGGTCCAGCAACGCCCTGATCGCGCCGCTGGTCGTTTCACGGGCGCGCAGCTCAAGCACCTGCCCAAGCAGCACCAGGACAGTGATGACGGAGGCGGCTTCAAAATAAACGGCGACAGCGCCGCCGGTCCCACGAAACTCCGCCGGAAACGCCTGCGGCGCTAGCGTGGCGACAACGCTGTAAATCCATGCGACGCCGGTCCCCATGGCGATCAGCGTGAACATGTTGAGGCTTCGGTTGACGACCGAGGCCCATGCGCGCGTGAAGAACGGCCATCCGGCCCACAGAACGACGGGCGTCGCCAACACGAGTTGCAGCCACGCATTGACATGCGGCGGAATGATTTTGTGGAGACCAAGCAGGTGCGCTCCCATCTCCAATGCAAGAACCGGCAGCGCCAATATCGTTCCGATCAGGAACCGCCGCTCCATGTCGGCGAGTTCATGGCTGTGTTCCTCTGCGCCGGCAGGGACGATCGGCTCCAGCGCCATGCCGCAGATCGGGCAGGCGCCCGGCGCATTGCGGCGAATCTCCGGATGCATCGGACAGGTGTAAATGACCTCGCCCTTCGTCGCCGCGAGGTGATCGCCGCCTGTGTCCGGCGCTCGCGCAATGTGCCCACGATGCGCGTGTGTCGCATGATGCGTATGCCCGCCGCGTTGCGTGGCTTGCGTGTTTGAAGATTTGTTCATTGACCATGCTTTCGATCGAAGAAATTGAAGAGCGGGGCGCAAACGAACTTCATGTACTGGCCGGGCGCGAAACACATCGCCCGGCCGATGAGAATTCCGGCGGCTTTCATTGCGAGCGCCTGCGACCAACTATTCTGCATATATACCCTATATGGGTATTTGTCAATTACCGTACGTGGGTATAAGCCCCAGATCAGCGCCGAAACGTTTGAGCCAAATCAAATGATCGAAGACGGCGATCCAGTTCGCGCCGCCTCATATGTCGGATTTTTCCAGTTTGCAGCGGACCGATCGAAGGGGGACAGGCCATTGAGTCCAAAATGAGACCTCCCATGCTCGTGGCGTGGCAGCTATCGCATTCACCCTCCTCGTAATCTGCTGAATTTTGTCTTCCTATAAAGGCCCTTATTCCAAGATGCTGGCGATGACCAGAATAGGGCCGGGCGCTCGAAGGCGGCGTCACTGAAAGACAGTCTGCGACTGATGCTTTTTGCAAGCATTTGCATCCATTCGGTGTTTGCTGACCCAATCACGCGCCGTAAGAGGCGAAAACCTCACGCCTGCCGTCGTGGTCCAAGAGAATGACATTGAAAGGCGGCGATCCACGGAGGCTTTCCATTCCCGGCGATCCGATCGGCATGCCGGGGACAAATATCCCGACCGCAGCCGGTTTTTCGGCGATCAGTTTTTTGATGGCGTCTGCGGGTACGTGCCCCTCGACCACATAGCCGTCGATGACTGCGATATGGCAAGAAGCCAGATCATCCGGAGCGTTCAATCTTTTTCTTGTTATTGTCAGATCGTCTTGATTAACAACCTGAGCTTTCAATCCTGCGCTCGTCAAATGGTCCACCCAGGCCGTGCAACAGCCGCAAGTCGGCGTCTTGTAAACGACGATCTCACCGCCGTTTGGTGGAGTTTGCGCTTGGCATGCGGCGACTCCTCCCAACAGCGCGCCGACTGTGATAAGCGCTCCGCTGTTGCACAAAAACGATCGCCGAGAATTACAAGCATTACGGAATTGGATTTTGCCGGGCGACATCATCAGATCCTTTCATTGGCGGCCAAATTCAGGGCCGCCCGCCGCGCTTCGGGGGATTAAGCGCGGCGGGCTACGGGAGTCGGCCGAGACTGTATTCGTCTTCGCCTCTTCAAAAGATATCCTACTCCCAATCTTTTAAGACACGCTGCTCAAAAAAATATATTGTCCTGCATTTTCAGGTTCGATGACGGATCAGTGCTCATGGTCTCCAGTGATCGGCGCCGCCGACCAATGAATGTGGACAATACGCCAGCGATCATCGATGCGGCGCAAAACCATCGTTTCCATCATCCTCGAGTGGATCGTCTCGCCTTTGTAGGAGCCATGGATTTGCGACTCGGAAATGACTGTCGCCATATCATCGCCGGCAATCACGTCGCGCTTCTTCAATGCGAATTCAACCGCCGCCGTGTAAGACATATCAGCAGGCATGTGGTGTCCGGCATATTCATCAACGGAACGCTCAGCGCTCCCCCCTTCGGCGATAATCACATCTGGCGTCAGCAACGCCCGAAGGGCCGTTTCGTCGCCCGCCCTTAATGCGAGGCCGTAGGCTTCAACGGCTGCCTCAGGCGAACCGGCATCGACGGCCCTTGCCGGCGCAGACGTTGCCGCATCATCATTGTGATGACCGTCGCTATTGTCATGTCCGTTTTCAACCGGTTCCGTTGCGTCATGAAGGCCGTCTTTGTCATCGTGACCGTCAGCATTCGGCGCCGCCATATCCATGCCGTCATGTTCATCTTTTGCGCCGGTTCCATGATCGTGATCATGCCCGTCGCCGGTGACCATCGGCATGCTTTTCACGCCGAGACCATAACCATAGACAATTTTGCCGCCCCACCAAGCGGTGACGGTTAAGGAAAGCGCCGCAGCAGCAAGCAGAGCGACAAAGACTGAAGACACCGGTTTTGCGCGTGAAGTCCAACGCCAAAGCGCCAACAACAAAATCGCCAAGCCGGACGGGACCGCCCAATTGCGGTGCGTCGTCATGGCGGCATGGGAGGGCGCGTCGTGGTTGACCGTGTAGTAGGCTTGGAAGCCAGCCGCGATAGTCGCGATAATTGCAAGCGCGCCGAACGCCAACATCCAGTCCGCAGCCGGAAAAAGCGTTTCGCGCAATCTTTTGGACGGTGCGAATGAGGCAAACGCGTATGTGACGAAAGCCGTCACTGACAGTGCGTAAGCGAAGTGAACAAGTATCGGATGGATGTTCGGTTCAATCATGTTTTCCATTTTCGTTCCCTCCCTAAAACCACAGCCTCAGCCCTGCGACAAACGATACGGAGCCGGGGTCTTCGCCGCCAGCGCGCGCGAAATCTGCTGTCTCACCCAATGACCGTTTCCAATTCACCCCAATGTATGGCGCGATCTGGCGATTGAACTCATACCTTGCTCGCAATCCAAGCTCAGCGGTTGATAGTCCAGAGCCGATGTTAAGTTCATCCACCGATTGCACTGCAAAGTTCAGTTCGGTCCTAGGCTGGACGATCAGTCGCTGAGTCAGCAGGAAATCATACTCGGCTTCGAAACGCGCGGAAACGTCTCCCTTGCCGCTGACGAAAAGCGAGGCTTCGATATCGAACCAGTACGGCGCGAGGCCCTGTATCGCGAGCACTCCGAAGGTTCGCGTTGGGTCGGGCTCGAAATCATGGCGTATGCCAGCCTGGAGATCAAAATACCGACTAATCGGTCGCGCCCAAAGAGCCAGCAGCTCCGCCTCTTCGAATGTCGCGGAATTAAAATCGTATTCGATTTCCGACTTTACCCAAAGCTTGTTGCGATCTCCGCCCCACCAACCTTGCCCGTCGAAAAGCAATGTTGGGGTGCCATCATTCGACTGATATTCAAAGCGATCGATGAGGGCAAAGTAATTGAGGCCGCCGCCATGCTCGCTGTAAAGGGCTTGGCGGGCGCGCGCTTGTGCGTCTTTGTCCCAATAGGCGTCGGCCTGCGCGCCGGGCACCTGTTGCGCAACCGCCGAAGGGGCGTTGGCGAGAGCCAGCGTCATGCCCGCAAGCGCAGTCAAGAGACGGCGGTTCATCGTGCGCCTCCATGGCCGGCATGGTCCATGTTCTTCATGTCATGGGGCTGGTCTGGCGGAACCGGCTGCGGTTTCGGCGGCGGCTGGGCTGGTTTAGATCCGTGTCCCATCGATCCGTGATCCATGCCTCCGCGGTCCATGGTTTTGACCGGTTCGGATTTTGGCGCGGCTCGCTTAATCTTGGCGCTAGGGTTCGCGTTTTTAGACTTCAGATTATCGTCCGACGAATTCCGCGTCGCGTCCTTCAATCGGCCCATGTGATCACGTAGCGGCTCGCCGTCTCCTGGCATCACGGAGACGACCTGCATCATGCCGGCGTGCATGTGGAAGAGGAGGTGGCAGTGAAACGCCCAGTCGCCGGCGTTGGCCGTGAAGTCGAAAGCCATCTTCTCGCCGGGTTTCACATTGATCGTATGTTTCCTCGGCTTGAAGTCGCGCTCGCCGGTGACGAGTTCGAAGAATTGGCCGTGCAAGTGAATGGGGTGCGTCATCATGGTGTCGTTGACCATGAAGAAACGCACGCGTTCGCCGTCACTGAGCGTTGCGATCGGGCTATTTGTCTCGGAAAGCTTCAGTCCGTCGAACGACCACATGAAGCGCTCCATATTGCCGGTCAGGTGAATCTCGACTTCGCGCTCGGGCTCGCGCGTGTCGGGATTGGGCTCAAGGCTCTTGAGCTGCAGATAATTGAGCGCGCGATGCGGAACGTTCTCAAGGCCGAGGCCAGGCTCGCCGAGGCGGTTAGTGGCCGCCATGGCGAGATTGTCGACGCCAGCGCCGGTCTTGTGATTGTGGGCTTGCATGTCGGCGTCGCTCGCGGCGCCGTGATCCTTGCCAGCCATCGAATCGCCGGCGCCAGGCTCCGTCATCGCCGACCCAGCGTCGTGATCCATCCCTGCCATTGTGGCTTGATCCATGCCCGCCATAGCGCCGTGATCCATCGCCATGCCCATGTCCTTGTGGGTGAGGAGGGGACGCTCGCGCAAAAGCGGCGCAGTCGCGATGAGGCCGATCTCAGGCGCTAGCGTCGCGACCGCCTGACCGGAGCGATCGATCGACTCGGCGACGAGCGCAAAAGCGCGCGCCTTGGTCGGCGTGACGATGACGTCATAAGTCTCCGCGACGCCGATCTGAAACTCGTCGGTCTCGACCGGCTGCACGTAAAGCCCGTCAGCGGCGACCACCGTCATCGGCAGGCCGGGAATGCGGAAGTTGAAGATCGTCATCGCCGAGGCGTTGATGATCCGAAGGCGCACGCGCTCGCCGACGTTGAAAATCGCCGTCCAGTTGTCGGCGGTCGCATGGCCGTTGATGAGGTAGGTGTAGGCGGCGCCGGTGACGTCCGCGATGTCGGTCGGGGTCATGCGCATCCATCCCCACATCGCGCGGTCGGCAAGCGTCGGCCCGAGGCCGTTCGCCTTGGCGTCCCGCATCAGGTCTTGTGCCGTCCGCTGCTGGAAATTGTAGACCTCATTGTTCTTCTTCAGCTTCGCGAACAGTTTATGCGCGTGGAGGAACGACCAGTCGGAAAGGACCAGCACATATTCGCGGTCTGACGAGACGGGGCTCTTTCCGACAGGGTCGATGATGAGGGGGCCGTAATGGCCCATCTGCTCCTGCAGCCCGGAATGCGAGTGGTACCAATAGGTGCCGCTTTGTGGGACCGCGAACTGATAGGTGAACGTCTCGCCGGGGCGGATCCCCGGAAAGGAGACGCCAGGCACGCCATCCATCTCGAACGGCACCAGAAGCCCGTGCCAGTGGATGGAGGTGTCCTCTTCCAGCATATTCCGGACTCGGAGCGTAACCTGATCGCCCTCGCGGAAGCGGATGAGGGGACCCGGCAAGGTCCCGTTGGTCGTGATCGCGTGACCGGCTCTGCCGCCAATTTCAACGGCGCTGTGGCCGACCGACAGATCGAACTCGGTCCCGGCAAGCTCGAATATGCCCTTATTGCCGGCGGAAGCGCTCCTCGCCCAGGCGGGCAGCAGCGCGCTTGCGCCAAGAATGAGGCCGCCGCCGGCGCCAGCCTGCAACATGTGTCGTCTCGTCAACATCTCATTGCTCCAAAATATTAGCCTCAGGCGTCAAAGCGGCCCGTCGGGGGACGGGCCGCCATCTGTGCGGTCAGGCGCTCCGCTCGCCGTCTTCGCCTTCACCTTCACAGTCATGACCGTTATCGTGATCCTTGTCGTCGGCCTTGCCGTCACCATCATGGTCGTGGCCGTCGTCGGACTCGCCGCCATGATCTTTGTGATCTTTGCAATGGTCGTCATCGGACTCGTCGCCATGCGCGAGCACAATGGATTCGCGGTCGATCATCGAATGGCTGTTGTGGTCCATCCCTTCCATTTTCTCGTGATCCATCCCGTCCATTTTCATGTCGCAGGATTTGCCAGCCGCCGCCGCAATCTTCATTGCCGATTCATGCATCGAATTCATGCAGGCGTCATGGGCGCCATTCTCCGCGTCGAGCGCGCAGATCGCAGCAATCCGATAGGATTTGTCTTTTTGCGGAACGAGCAGGAAGTGTACCTTGTCGCCGGCGCCGAAGGCGGCGAGGTCGACCGGCTTCAAAACGCCGAACTCCATGGTCATCGCCGACCAGCCGATCGATGTGATCGGTTTGTGGGAGATTTTGACTTTTGCTTTGGCGACATCGAGGGCGGTGATCGCGCCTTCGCCCATGGGCATGCCGCAATGATCAGCATGTTCCATTGCGCCTGCGGGCTCGGTCGTCGGGTTGTCCATCTTGTGGCCTGAAGGCATGGCGAAGGCAGAGGCGCCGCCAAGCGCCAGTGCGAATGCGGCGGACATGAGCAGGGGTCGATTCATGGTGGTTCTCCTTGGTGTGTTAACGGATGAAAGCTGAGGCGGTTTCGGTTGCGCGGAAGGGGCAACGCGCCGCGGACACGAAAACTCACGAATCCGCGACGCCGCCGCGCTGACGCGCCTCGTCTCAGATCAGAAGTCGGATTTTCAGGGAGACCGGCGACAAGCCGGGCGGCGCCGCCCAGTGAAGGCGTGCAGCAGCCTCTAAAAACAGCGTCGGCGCTTGAGTGGAAGTGACGCTGGACAGAATTGCGATGAACGGAGCTGCCGCAAGCGTCGGCGCCTGCAGCTTCGCGGCGTCCGGCGCGGCGGCGGCTTGGGCTAGCTGACAATGGTCGCAGGCGCCTTCGAACGGTCCGTCGCCATTTTCACCGGAAGCGCTGCCGTGATTATGGTGGCGGAAAGCGCCCGCCGCCTCATGGGAATGCGCCGCGGCTTCGGCAATTTGTGAATCGGATGCGTCAGAGAAATCGGGCAGGCATGCGCACGCCACGTGCCCCGCGCTGAACACGAGGGCCGCGAGCGCCGCGAAGAGATTCTTGAAGCCGAACGCCATCGAATCTGCCGAGGTCGTCGTTGACCCGCCTTTCAGCATGGATTATTTATACCCCAGCGAGGTATCTGTCAAATGGTTAAACACGGCGTTGGCGCAATCGTGACGAGATTGAAGCGCATTGAGGGACAAGTCAGGGGCGTCATCGGCATGGTCGAGGATGACCGCTATTGCATCGACATCCTGACCCAGATTCAGGCGGTCAAGGCGGCTTTGAAAAAAGTCGAGGACGAGATCCTCAAAAACCATACGGCGCATTGCGTCGAGGAGGCCATCTCCAGCCGCAGCGCCGCTGCCCAGCGCGAGAAATTTTCCGAACTCGTGGACCTCCTAGGGAAATACCGAGCGTAAGCTGCGCGCCGGCGTCGCAAAATGCCGGCCGACCCAGATGTAATAAATAACGGGAATGACGATCAACGTGAGGATCGTCGTCGAGACCATGCCGCCGAGCATCGGGAGGGCGATGCGCCGCATCACGTCGGCGCCGAGGCCTTCGGTGAGGAATATAGGCAGCAGGCCCGCCATGATGGTCGCGACGGTCATCAGTTTTGGCCGCAGGCGCAGGACAGCGCCATGCGTGATCGCGTCGAACAATTCGTCGCGAGTGGCGGGCGGATGGTCGCGCACCTGCTTGTCGATATAAAGGAGCATCACGACGGCTGTTTCAGCAGCGATGCCGCCGAGCGCGATGAAGCCGACGGCGACCGCGACCGACATATTGTAGCCGGCGAGATAGACGGCCCAGAGGCCGCCGATAAGGCCGAAGGGCAGGGAGAGCATGATCATCAGCGTGCGGTCGAGCCGCCCGAAATGCAGCATCAGAAGGAGAAAGATGATGGCGATCGCGCTCGGAATGGCGATCTTCAGCTTGGCCGCGGCCTCCTGCATTTGCTCATACTGCCCCGACCACTCGATCGCATAGCCGGATGGCAATGCGATGGACGCCTCCACAACGCGTCGCGCCTCAGCAACGAAACCGCCGAGATCGCGGCCTTCGATGTCGACGAACACCCAGCCTGTCAGCCGCGCGTTCTCGGAGCGGATCATCGGCGGACCTTCAGTGAAGTTGACCGACGCCAATTCGCCCAAGGGGATGTGCTGACCTTCGGACGTCGGCACGAGGACGTCGCCGAGCGCTCCCGCGGTTTCCCGAAAAGGCCGGTCATAGCGGAGCATGATGTCGTAGCGTTCGCGGCCTTGCACGCTCTCAGTGAGCTTCATGCCGCCGAGCGCCGTTGAAATGACATCCTGGAACGCCCCCATGTCGATGTTGCGCCGCGCGAGCTCGGCGCGATCGGGAACGATTTCGAGATATTTGCCGCCGAGCACGCGGTCGGCGAAGGCCGAGCGCACGCCTCTGACGCCGTTGACCGCGCGCTCGACGTCGGCGGACACGCGGGCGATCTCCTCAAGATCGTCGCCGGAGATTTTGATTCCGACCGGCGTCCTGACGCCGGTTGAGACCATGTCCATGCGGATCTTGACCGGATAACCCCAGCTGTTGATCAGGCCGGGAAGCTTCAAACGCTCGTTCAATTCCGCGATCAGCGCCTCGGGGGTGAGCCCTTCTCGCCATTGCGACCGCGGCTTCAGGCGCACCCAGGTCTCGATCATGTTCAACGGCGCGGGATCGGTCGCCGTATCCGACTGGCCGGCCTTTCCGAACACCTGCTCGACTTCCGGAACGGTCTTCAAGAGACGATTGGTCTGACCGAGGATTTCGCGCATCTTGGTGACGGAAGCGCCCGGCAGCGTCGCCGGCATGTAAAGGAGCTGTCCTTCATAAAGAGGCGGGACGAACTCCGATCCCGTCCGCGCGAGCGGCCAGGCGAGACTGGTGAGCAGGAATCCGGCGAGGCCGATCGTTATCCACTTGCGATTGAGCGCCGCACGGAGGGCCGGCTCATAGAGCCGGATGAAGAACCGGTTGACCGGATTCCTATCTTCAGCGGCGATCCGCCCACGGATGAGCCACAGCATGAGGATCGGAACGACCGTCACCGAGAGGATCGCCGCGAACGCCATGGCGTAGGTCTTCGTGAAAGCGAGAGGGGAAAAGAGCCGGTAGCTCTGCCCGGTCAGCGCGAAGACCGGGAGAAACGAGACGGTGATGATGAGCAGCGAGAAGAAAAGACCCGGTCCGACTTCCCGCGCCGCCTCGATGATCGCCTCCCGCCGCACGTTCGGATCGGGCCTCGCGCCCAGAGCGGCGAGTTTTCGGGTCGCGTTCTCGACCATGACGATCGAGGCGTCGACCATGGCCCCGATGGCGATCGCTATGCCGCCCAAGGACATGATGTTCGCGGTGACGCCCTGCGCCGACATGATGATGAAGGCGCCGAGGACGCCGAGCGGCAGGGTGACGATGGCGACGAATGCCGAACGCGCATGCAAAAGGAAAATCAGCGAGACAAGGGCGACGGCGATCCCTTCCTCGATCAGCTTGCTATTGAGATACTCCACCGCGCCTTCGATCAGCGGCGCCCGGTCGTAAGTCGTTACGATCTCGACTCCCTCGGGCAGTCCCGCCTGAAGCGATTCGATCCTCTCCTTGACGGCGTCGATGACGGTGAGCGCGTTTTCCCCATCGCGCATGACGACGATGCCGCCGACGGTCTCTCCCTCGCCGTCGAGTTCGACGACGCCGCGCCGGAGCGCCGGTCCTTCGACAACCGTCGCCAGATCGGCGAGCGTCACCGGCGTTCCGTTGTCGGCGTAGACGACGACCTGTTCGAGATCGCGGACATCGTCGACATATCCTGCCGAGCGGATCACATATTCCGTCTCGCCCTGCTCGACGACGCGGCCGCCGACTTCGCCGCTCGCCGCCCTGACCGCCTCGGCGATGCGCGCGATGGAGACATCGTAAGCTCGCAGCCGGTTGGGATCGATCAGCACCTGGTATTCCTTGACGAAGCCGCCGACCGAGGCGACTTCGGCGACGCCCGGAACGCCGGTCAATTCGAATTTCAGAAACCAGTCCTGAAGCGAGCGCAGTTCGGCGAGACTGCGTTTACCCGTCTTGTCGACGAGCGCGTATTGAAAGACCCAGCCGACGCCGGTTGCGTCCGGGCCGATGCGCGGAACCGCCGCGGCGGGCAGCGATCCTCCGACTTTCGACAAAGCTTCGACGACGCGCGAGCGCGCCCAGTATTGATCGACGCCCTCCTCGAAGATGACATAGACGAAGCTGACGCCGAACATCGACTGGCCGCGAACGTCCTTGACGCGCGGCAGGCCGAGGAGGCTGCGTGACAAGGGATAGGTGACGAGGTCTTCGACGATCTTCGGCGATTGGCCCTCGAAATCGGTGCGGATGATGACCTGCGTGTCGGTCAAATCCGGGATAGCGTCGAGCGGCGTCTTCTGCATCGACAGGACGCCCGCGACGGCGAGCGCCGCCGCCAGCATGGCGACGATGAGCTGGTTTCGAACGGACCAGGCGATAAGGCGCGCAACCCAGCTTTTTGCCGGATCATGACCGGTAAGACTATGGGCGTCATGCTCTGACATCAGAGTTGGCTCCCATCGTCGTCATGTTGATGCGCGGAATGCTCGGCGTCGGATTCCTTGTCCGCGCGGTCGCCGCCTTCAGACGCGCCGCCGGCGCCATGGCCGGCATGACCGCCCGCCGTCAGCTTTCCGAGCGACTCCTTGAGATTGCTTTCAGAGTCGATGAGGAACTGGCCGGAGACGACGATCGGATCGCCGGCGTCGAGGCCTTCGACGATTTCAGTCAATCCGCTGGCGACGAGGCCTGTCTTGACCGGCATCGGCATAAAGCGCCCGTCACCCATCGCCATGATCACATGCGCGCCGCGCTGATCGCGGAGGATCGCTTCCGACGGCACGGCGAGGCGCGATTGCGACTCGATCTCGAAGGAAACGTCCGCGTAAGCTCCAGGGCGCAGCGCAAGGGTCGGATTGTCGAGAAGGATGCGAGCCTTGCCGGTGCGGGTTTTGGGATCGACCGTCGGATAGACGTAATCGACGGCAGCGGACCGGCCCGCCGCCGGCGCATTCGGAAATGTCACTGAAGCCGGCGCGCCCGGCGCGATCAGCGGGAGGTCCTGCTCGGCGATCGAGGCGATCACCCAAACCTCGCCGTAATCCGCGATTGTTGCGATCTGGTCCCCGGATTTGACGAAAGCGCCCTTGCGTACGTTCAGCACCGAGACGATTCCGTCTCGCTCGGCGTAAAACGGCGTCAGCTCATCGACCGTCCTGCCGGCGTTGATCTCCGCGATCGTCTGGCCCTGAACGCCGAGCGATTTCAGCCGTGTCGCCGATGACGCCGCCCAACTTGAAGAACCGGAATTTAGTGCCGTCACATAATCGCGCTTGGCGGCGATGAGGTCCGGGCTTCTCAGGCGGAAAATAAGATCGCCCTTGCGGACTTCGTCGCCGACAGCGGTGATCACGAGCTCGTCGATCCAGCCGTCGACACGCGAGGTGATTTCCGTCAGCAGCCGCGCGTTATCAGCGACCGCGCCGAACGTCCGAATCGCCCGGCCGAAGTCGACTTCCTTGGCGGTTTCGATCTTGACGCCGAGCGTCTGGATCGTTTCCGGCGCGACGACAATCGCGCTGTCGCCGGAAGCAACTTCGTTTTCATAAACGGGGATATAGTCCATCCCCATCGAATCTTTCTTCGGAACCAGCGAAGTGTCGGGAAGTCCCATCGGGTGGCGGTAGTGAATAATCTCGCCCTTTCCCGAGCCGCGAGACTTTTTCTCCGACGCTCGCGGTTGCTGCTCCGGGTTGTCGTTGCTTGCTGCGTCTGCGCCCGCCGCCGGATGTTCGCTCCCGTGCTGTTCGTCGGTCGCCGGTTTTCCGCAAGCGGCGAGGGCGAGACCGGCGAGCAGGATAGTGAGATATCGTTTCATGGCGTCACCAGTTCGCTGTTGAATTGCGCGGCGAGCGCGACCGCGTTGGCGCGCTCGGCAGCGAGTTGAGAAAGAAGGGCCAGTTGCCCGATTTCAGCGTCGAGCACCTGCGCGTAATCGCCATTCCCGGCTTCGTAATTGCGCCTGAGCGCCGAGATCGTCTCGTCGAGCGCCTTCGCCTTCTGATCGAACACGACGATGTTGCGCTCAGCCGCGCCATGCTCGGCCGTTAGAGAGGTCAGCCGCTGAGTGACGTCGCGATAGACGGCCTGATACGACAGTTCGGCGCCCGACTGGCGCGCGCGCGCCGCGCGAAGCCGCGGCGACTGGCTCTTCGGCGCCCAGAGCGGCACCGAGACCGATACGCCGGCCGCGAACCAGTCGTCGCCAGCGAATGGATCGCCTGACGGGCCAATGCCGTCCTGGCGCTGCATGTAGGTGAAGTTCACGCCGAAATTCGGCCCGAAGGCCGCCTTGCCTTCGCGAACGCCGGCTTTGGCGATGTCGACGCCCGCGTCCGCGATCCGCGTCGCGTGAAGAGCGAGCGCGCCGCCGTCCCACGGCGTCAGCGGCATTGCGGGCGGCGCAAGGTCCGACGTCTCGCCGACGAGGTCGATCAGCGCAGCGTCCGTCTGCGTGAGCGACGATCGCAAGGCCACGATCATCCGCTCAACATCGGCGCGTTCGACGTCGACCTGCGAAAGTCGATAATAGAGCGGCCTGCCAGCTTCGATATCGCCGCGCAGCAACTCTTGAAGCTGGCCGTATTTTTTGAGCTGCATCTCCGCAAAAGCGATCTGCTCTTTGGCGCGCCGCTTCTCGGAGAGAGCCGCAATGAGTTCGGCCTTTAATGACGCCAACCGGTAGGAGAATTGCGCGCTGACAGCCGCCGCCTCCGACCGTTCGCGCGCCGAGCGCGCGCGCCTGACGCCAGGATTGGGGATCTCCTGTGAAGCGCCGATCATTTTCGCCGAGTCCGGGTCGTTCCTGAACCCGACATTCCCAACCGGGATGTCGCCGACGCCGAACGACAGGACGGGATCAGGCAGGGCGCGCTCGGCGGTCGACAACTCTTCCCGTGCATTCGACTCCATGCGAAGCGCAGCGAGCGAGGGATGATCGGCAAGGCGTGCTTCCAGCTGCTCGAACGTTACGCTGGCGGTTTGCGCCAGCGCGGCCGCCGGTGAAACCGCGAGAATGAGCACGGCAAGCGTCGCCGCCCATTTGCGGCGATCGAAGAGCGGCCTTACGGCCGGCAAGCATGATTTCGACATGAGAATTGATCCTGTTACGAACGAAAAATCGCGCGCCATGCGCGCAGTTCGCAATTCAGGATCAAATAAGAAGTACGTCTTTCAGTGTGACAGGCGTCGCTTTGAGCGGGGGACCGTTGGCTGGCGGCGTCAACCGATGACGGACGTGCTTCCCAAGGTCCGCGACGGGCGAAATCTGCAGATCGACCGTGACGACGCTTGGGGACTCGACTGAAACCGCGCTGGTATAGGCGACCGCCGGACTCTTGACGCTGGCGATCGCCGGGCAGTCGCCGCAACCTTGGCAATTCGGGTCATGCCCGGGCGCCGGCGATTGGTCTCCGAGCGGGCTCGGCGTCGCATCGGCGCAGGCGGCCGGCATCGCGGCTTCAACGGCGGTTGCCGGTTCCAGTTTTGGAGGCGAAGTCTCGTCCGCTCGAGCCGCCGAAGTGGGCTGCGGACAAAAATCGGCGCAAGCGACGGCCGGGCTGACGGCCATCGCCGCCGCCAGAACGCCCGCAACGATGCGCCGCAAGAGGCTCATAAGCGTAAGCTAGTCCCTGCCATGGCGTTTACCAATACCGCCCAGACCATTGTCAATCGGTTGTGACAATAGGCTGCAGATGTTAAGCGGATTTGAATGAGCGGCCGCGCCAATCAAAAAGTACACTTGACGTAACGCCTGACGCTCTTGCCAACACATGATCTCTGTTCACCCAAAACCGTCAACCAGCAGCTCACTTCGTCGCCGTTTCAACGCGGGAGCCGTTATCTGCAAACGACGCCAGGTAAGCAATCAGCGCCTTCCGCTCATCCGGTTTTGGAATGCCGACGAACCCCATTGAGGTGGCGGGCACGACTTCGCGCGGTGCCTGAAGGTAAGCGTCAAGTTTCTCAACCGTCCAAACAAGGCCGTTCTTGGCAGTCGCCTGCATTCCGGCGGAATAGGCGAATCCGTCGCTCAATCCTGCGGCGCGTCCAACCACGCCATTCAACGGCGGGCCGACGCGACGCTGCGCCTTTTCGCCGACCATATGGCACGCTTGGCACTTGATGAATGAGCGCTCGCCCGCGGAGACGATGCTCGGATCCGACAAGGCTTTCACCACTTCTTCCGCCTGAACAGGCGTTGACGCATTCACGGTCGGAGCTTGCGCCAAGGCAGGCGCCAGACACGCCCCGGTCATTCCGTTCACGGCGATCGCGGCGGCGATGACCAATTTATCCTGCCTTCTCATCAGCGACTCCAAAAATGCCGCCACCGGCGGCTGCCCCGACGATTAGGGCTCGACGTCACTATACGCACGGCCGCCGCCGATCCCTCAGTCCGCTCCGACAGGATGTCGCCGCAACCCACGACGCGCCGGCCTGTGCGGCTTCCATTCGACAGTCGATCGGCGGGCGCTGAGGGATAGGGCGTTTTCAAACGTAATAAATACTGAACCGACCGTGTTCCCGCACTTGGGCGGCCGACGAAGGAAATGGGGGCGCTCATGGATCGTCTGAGACGCTTTTTGCGATTGAGATGTCTTTTGCTGACGTCAGTCGGCGGAATTGCGGCGGGAGCCACGCCTGCTGTCGCTGAGGTGAGCCAGGTATGCTCCGCCTGGAATGTGAGTCGGGCGATAGAAGTATTGACGACATCCGGTGAAACGGTTGTCTGTCAGGTTCGCTATCGAAAGCCGGACGAAGGTGCGGCGGACCAGATCCTCTGGCGCTCGTCGAATTCCGTCGCGTTCTGCGACCAGAAGGCGCAAGAGCTTGCGTCTCGTTTGACGGCGGCCGGATTTGAGTGCCGCGAGGGCAAACTGACCGAGACCGCGCAGCGTTCCTCGGACCTCGTCTCACTTGGCCGTGCGGATGACGAGACCCCGGCGGAAGGCTTCGATCAACGGGACGCCGAATCCGGCGCTTCCGCCCTGCAGGTTGAATCTTCCCGACCTTCCGGCCGCCGCGTCTATCAGCGCCTCTCCGGCGGCAGCGATACAAAGTGGCATCTTGCCGGCTATGCAGATGCGACTTTCGAGGCCGCAGACGCTGGCGGAGAGACGACGACGAGTTTCTCCACGGCCCGCTTCAATCCGCTCTTCCTCTTTCAGTACAAAGATATTGTATTGCTCGAGGCTGAAGCGGAAATCTCCGTCGACGATGACGGTGAGACCGAGTTTGAACTTGAATATGCGCAAGCCGACCTGTTCGTCCATGATAATCTAACGCTCGTTCTGGGGCAGTTCCTGAGCCCCGTCGGCCAGTTTCAGGAACGGCTGCATCCGAGCTGGATCAACCGCATGGCGGACGCGCCCCCGGGGTTCGGCCACGACGGCGTCCAGCCGACATCCGAACTCGGGGTCATGGCGAGGGGAGGCGTTTCAATCGGCAGGACGCTCGTCACCTATGCCCTCGCCGTCGGCAACGGCCCAACCGTCGCCCACGAGGGCGGCGTCGTTTTTGAGGCCAGCGGCGCTGATGACAATTCCAACAAAGCAATCAGCGGACGACTGGGATTTCTGCCCGTCCCTTATCTCGAAGTCGGCGGATCGTTCCTGGTTGGCGACGTCAGCGGCGTAGCTGACGAAATGGAACCGTCCCCCGATCCCATGCCTGCGCTCGCGCCAAGCAGCGCCAACGTCTCTCTTTGGGGCGCGGACGCCGCCTACACGCGCGGCCCTTGGGATGTGCGCGCTGAATATCTGAACGCGACCCGTGACGCCATCGCCACCGCCTTCGCGGGATCGAACGGCGTAGAGATCCTGCCGGATTTGAAACTGGAAGCTTGGTATGCGCAAGTCGCCTACAGCCTTTCCGACATCACCAGCCATCCCGTTCTCCAGAAATTCGAGCCGGTCGTCAGATACGGCGAGTACAAAGTGAACGGCCTCGATGAACTCGCGGAAGAGGCGGCCGAAAAGCGAATCGATGTCGGCGTCAATTATTGGCTCGCTCCTTCAATCGTCGCGCGCGGCGTTGTCGGATGGCGAGACTTCACGGCCCGCCCAGCAGGCGAGCCGTCTTCCGAGACCCGTTATATGTTGCAATTCGCTTACGGATTCTAGCGCGGCACCGAAAGGCGGCGGTCATGATCAAGATGTTCGGCATTCTGGCAGGGGGCGCACTGCTCGCAAGCACTGTCGCGATCGCACAATCGGCAGATCAATCGGCGACCGACTCTATCGCTTCCGCCTCGGCGCTTGGCAGAGACGTCGACCTTACGCGAGGCGCGAAAGCGTGGGCGGATCATTGCGGCCGGTGTCATAATCTTCGCTCGCCGAGCGAACTCGGCGAGAATGCTTGGGATGTATCCGTCACGCACATGCGCGCGCGCGCCAACCTTCCCGGCGACCTTGCCGACGATATCAAAGCTTTCCTGATGTACAGCGCGCAGTCAACGGCCGCGGACGCCGCGCCAATCGAAAAGACCGCAGCCGGCGCCGCTTACGCCCATCTAAAACCCGGAGACGCGGTGCGCGGCGGGGAACTCTATTCCCAGACCTGTATCGCCTGCCATAGCGCCAACGGCGAAGGGGCGTTTGAAGGCGTTCCTAATCTAATGATTGTAAGCGGGCGCCTCTCCAAACCAGACGAAATCCTACTGGCCAATATGATCAACGGTTTTCAGAGTGCCGGATCGCCGATGGCGATGCCGCCGAGGGGCGGGAATCCGGATCTCACTGATCAGGATCTGGCCCACGTCCTCGCCTATTTGCGCACGCAGTTTGAAGAAAGGACGGGCGATCCCGAGCGAAAGTGAAAACGCATCCGTACGGAAACGCTCGATCGCCCGCTTGAACCGCGACCCGGCTCAAACGTCGGCTTTGCAATAGAAAAGTCGGCGGACTGCATCTCAAGCGCTTGACGAAAAATTTGGGTGCGACAGCTCGCCGCCTTCGGGTCAAGTGTAACGTGGAGGGTAGGCGGCGTCTGAAACGTAAGCAGTGTGCATTCAGTTTGCCGATCGCCGCCGGAGGCGCAGACAGGGACGGATATGCGTGTACGTCCGGTCATTCTGCAGCGACAAGACCAGGAAGGCGCGCCATCGGTTGGGTGTGAACGATGAAAGGCCAAGATTCGGTTTTAACAGTCACAAGACACAGCAATGCAAGGAGAAAGTCATGAAGAACCCGTCAGCGATCTTAAAGACATCAATGTTTGCCGCATTTGTCTCGCTCGCCGCGCTGTCAACCGCGCAAGGCGCGCAGGCCCAGAACTCAGCTGCGCCGGACAAGACCGCGGTCGATGACGCCAAGCGACAGGACGAACTGACCACGCTTGGCGAAAAGGCGCAACAATTGAACGAGCAGGTCCAAGAGGCGACGCCAAGCCCAATGGGATCGCCCGGCGGCAAAGCAAACATGAAAATGAAGCGTGACGGCTCGCCCGGTCCCGCCATGGGCATGATGGGAAAAATGAACGTCGAGCAGACGGGCGAGATGGGCAAAATGGGAGCCGGCATGGCGATGTCCCAACCCGGCGATAGCGGCGGCATGGGCATGATGGACAAAATGGGCGGCATGGAAATGATGGGCATGACGGACATGCGCGGTCCGGCGGCGATGCAATCGACGCTGCCCGGCTTTCCTGGTCAGTCGCGCCTTTATCACATTGGAGCGACCGGGTTCTTCCTTGATCATCCTGAACATATTGCGTTGACGCCAGAGCAAAAGCAGGCGCTCACGCAACGCAAGGACCAGGCGATGGCGCAGCAGAACGCGCTAACGCGCAGAATTGAGCAGGCTGAGCAAGAACTCTGGGATCTGACCGCGTCCGATCAGCCGCAAGCCGGAGCGATCGATAAAAAGGCTCGCAGCATCGAAAAACTGCGGACTGACCAGCGGATCGCATTCATCCGTGCGGTAGGAGACGCCGCGAAAGTCCTGACCGATCACCAACGCCATCAGTTGACCGGTCTGCTGCCGCCGGAGCCGGCGGCTGATGCGCCGGTCGTGTCCTCGCCGGATCAGGCGGGTGACGGAACAATGCAGCCAATGGAACCCATGGAACCCATGGAGCCTATGGAACATTCGCCGGAAATGTAATTCTCGATCCTGACGGAGCGCGACATGCGAAAACGGCTTGGGCTGCCGGCGGCGATTTCGTTGTCGCTCATCGCGGGCTCTGCAGCGGCCCAATCTTCGGAAGAACACGCCGCGCACCATCCGCAGGAGCCCGGCGCCGAGGTGTTCGACCCCGCGAACGCACAGACGGCGGCGCCGCTTTCAGGCGATATGGGCCCGATGCAAGAGATGATGCGCGAAATGTTGCAACCTCCGCGCAAGGAACTTTATCCGACGCTGATCGCCCTGCCTGAAATGCCGCCCGACCAACGCGCCTCTGTTGAACAAGCTGCAAATGAGCGCATGACCAGCGGGAGCGCGCAGATGTCGCAAGCGTTCGATCGCCTGATCAGCGCGTCTCGCGACGACGACTATGGGGCGATGCAGTCCGCGGTCGGAGAGATCCGCGAGGCGCTCGGCCGCTTCGACAGCGGCCTTGCGGCGCATCGCGCCCTGCATGAAGACAAGTCGCCGCAAACGATCGCGACGGACTGGTTCAAGACGCAATTGAACATTGCGCCGCCGGCTGCCGATGCGGCTGCAACCGGACCCCTTGGATGGTCATGGTCGCACTGGACGGGAATGACGCTCATTGCCGGTTTCGGAATGGCGCTGCTGCTGCTTAACGTCTGGCGAGCGCGCCGCACAACTCAGGTGCTCGCCAAGCTCGCCGCTGCGCCGGCGCCGCCATTAACGCCCGGTGGTTCGTCGTCCGTATCGAGGGAGCCTTCGGCGTTTGTCCCGCGCTTACCAGAAAATCCCCCACTGCCGTCGCCGATCGCCGCCCCTGCGAATCCTCCATTGGCCGCCGCCCGCCAGGTCGGCGACGTTGAAGCGAATCCAGTTTGGAAGGGCGAACTCGCCATCGCTCAAATCTTTCAGGAAACGCCGGAGATCAAGACATTTCGTCTTGTGAATCCCGACGGCGGCGCGATTCCGTTCCGGCACAGGCCCGGGCAATACCTTTGCGTTTTTGTGACCTCTGACGGCAAAGCCGTGCGGCGCTGCTATACGATCGCCTCCTCGCCGTCGCGCCCGGACTGCATCGAGCTTTCAATCAAGCGCGAGGCAAAAGGGCTGGTGTCGGCCCTGCTGCACGCACAATTGAAGCCCGGCGATCGCCTTTTGGTGGAAGCAGCCAAGGGTTATTTCACGTTCACCGGCGCGGAAGCGGACAGCATCGTCCTCATCAGCGGCGGCGTCGGCATCACGCCGATGATGAGCGTCATTCGCTGCCTCACGGACCAAAGTTGGGCAGGCGAGATCTACTTGCTTCATTGCGCGCGCTCCACCGCGGAGTTCTGTTTTCGCGATGAACTGGAATTCCTTCAGCGCAAACACCCAAACCTGCATATCGTCGCGTCCCTGACGCGGTCCGAAGGCGAAATCTGGATGGGACCGACCGGGAGGCTGACGGCGGACCTAATCCGCGAATGCGTGCCTTCGATCGAGCGTCGACGCGTCCATTTGTGCGGGCCGCCGCCAATGATGGATTTTGTGAAGAAGGCGCTCGACGAACTTGGCGTTCCCAAGGCGCAAATCAAAACTGAAGCGTTTGGCCCGGCAGCAAAGCCGGCCGTCCCTCCCGACGTCGCACTGACTTCATTAACAGCACCCACGCCAGCCGCACGTATGCCGTCCGACGCTGTCTCGGGCAGCGTATTTTTCGCGCGGTCAGGCAAGACAGCGTTGCTGCCGCCCGACAAAACCGTTCTTGAAGCCGCCGAGGACATCGGCGTATTCATTGAAAGCGCCTGCCGGTCCGGCACTTGCGGAAGCTGCAAGGTGAAGCTGCTCAAGGGAAGCGTAACCATGGACGTCGAAGACGCGCTTGAGCCAGGAGAGAAACAGAAGGGCGTAATCCTCGCTTGCCAGGCAAAGTCCGCGGGCGCTGTCGAGATTGACGCCTGACCATGCTTGAGCGGGAACGCGTCATTGTCGGCGGGATGCTCCTGCTGCTGGCTTTGGTTATTCTCGGATTTTTTGTCCATCGCGATCCGCTTTTCCCTGGAAGTCTCGCCGGCGGCGTTCTCGGCGTCTTGGCGGCGACGCTGATGCTTGCGCCGCTCGTCTATTTAATCATCAAGCGTGTTCCAGTCTTGAAGCGAAGGGTCACGAAATTCACAAGCCTGCGCACGCTATTGTCCATTCACATATATGCCGGCGTTTTGGCGCCGATACTCGGCGTGCTGCACTCCGGGCACCGATTTGAAAGTGCGCTCGGCATTTGGCTCACGGCGTTAATGCTCGTCGTCGCCTTCAGCGGCTTTGCCGGACGGCACCTGCTTCAACGACTCGCGGCAACCGTCCGCGAAGATCGCGACATGGCGCCCCAATTGGAGCGCCTGTTCCTGGATTTGCGAACCGCGCACATGGGGCGGACGCCGCCGGCCGATGACGTCATGCGGATCGCGGACGCGATCGCCGACACCGAGCTGGAAGCTGACGCAGCTGTCTGGCTCCGGGGCGTCTTCAAGCGCTGGCTGGCGTGCCATATCGTGATTGCCTTGATTCTTTACGGGCTATTGGCGCTGCACGTGTGGACCGCGTGGTATTTCGGCATCCGGTGGCTGACGTGAAACGGCTGGAGGCGCTCTACCTTGTCATCGCCGCAGCCGTCGCCGGTCTCGGATTCGCCGTGCCGTATCTGGCGCACCGCGATGGCGCGCAAAGCGTGCCGGGCTGGACATGGTTCGTTGATCCCGGCCCCCTGTCTTCGCGACATGCATTCCTGCAGCAGGATTGCGAAAGTTGCCACACGCCGCATTTGGGACCGACAGCGGACCGGTGCATCGCCTGCCATGCCAACGAATCTGAGCTTCTCGAACGCGCCCCCACCGCTTTCCACGCGGCGGTAGAAGATTGCCGCAGCTGTCATGTCGAGCATTTAGGCCGCTCCCGGCGGCCCGTAGACATGCAGCACGAACAGCTCCTGCGGCTGGCGCTTGAGAAGCGCGGTTCAGCCGCCGAATTCGTCGCGGCTGGCCCACCGCCGGCCGCCCCGCACGCTGGGATCACGCGCGCCGAGGCGCAACTCGCGTGCCAGAGTTGTCATGCGAATCAAGACCGGCACCGCACTCTTTTCGGAACAGACTGCGCGCAATGCCACAGCGTCAGCGCGTGGACGATTCCGGCGTTTGTGCATCCCTCGGCGCAGTCACGGGAATGCGTGCAGTGCCATCAGGCGCCGCCGAGCCATTATATGGAACATTTCAAAATGGTGTCGGTGACCATCGCCGGTCGGCCGCACGCTGACGTGTCACAATGTTTCGAGTGCCACAAGACAACCGCATGGAACGACATCAAGGGCGTCGGATGGTACAAGCACCATTGATGCAGCCTGCGGCCGCGACGCCTCAGCAGGTGTCGCTGCTTTGGCTGGCGGGACTGCATGTCGCCGCCCTTGTCGTCGGCCACGTTCTCGGCAGCAAATCCGCCGAACTCGGGCCGTTTCTTGTGACGCTGACGGTTCTCACCTTCCCAGTGACGTTTCTGACGACTGACTTGGTGAACGAGCTGCAGGGGCGCGAATGGGCCCGCCGCGTCACGACGATCGGATTGGTCGCTGTCGGGTTGGCGTACGCGCTGATTGAACTCGCGCGACAGCTGCCTGTCGCCATCGGCTCGCACCTGCCGCCGGACGCTTTCGACCACGTGATGGCGTTGCCCTTCGCGCATGTGATCGCGCTGCTTGCGGGCTATTTTTTTGGACAGACCGTCGACATCGACATGTTCCATCGCCTGCGCATGCTCACCAATGGCCAGCGTCTGTGGATCCGCGTGCTCGCCAGCACGGCTGCGGGCGAACTGGCGGACGGCCTCATCGTGACAGTGTTCGTCCTGGTTGCGCCAGCCGCGACGGCGGGACTTACTCCAATGCCTGCGGCGCTGGAGACCACCTGGGATCAGGCGATGTTGCGGCTTGTAGTGGTCATCGCGCTGCTGCCGGCCATTTATATCATTCACCACGTCTACCATGCGGCGAGGGATCGCGCCGCTTAGCTCGTATGAAATTGGGTTGCTGGTGTTTGACGGGCTTCGTTCAGGGCGAGCCTGAAGCTGGCGATCGCAAGTCGACGGGCCGCATGATGCAAATTTTTCCCAGGATACTGAAACCGTGACTCCGAAATCGAATGGCAGGTGCGCGCAGATCGAAAGACCTCGCCTGATTTGACACCGCGCCGGAACAATATGCGTAAGGAGAGAAAGATATGCCAGTTGACGCGGTGATTATTGAGAGTGCGCTGGACGGCCGGACGACCAAGCGTGAATTGAAATCAACAGCCGCTTGCGAGAGCCATACGGCGCCGCCAGAGTCTACAAAGGCGGATGAAGACGAAATTGGAGCCGCTACGCAAGACGCGACAGCATTCGCCGATTATCTCATCGACGCGGCGCAGCGCAACATTCTCTTCTGGGACGCATTGCGCCAGCGTGCAAACAACATGCTGGAGCACGAACGCCAGGGTCTGCCGGCGCTGCTGAAATTCAAATATGAAGCCGTCGCGGACGCCGCCGAGTACGATCCGCCAGCGAATTACAAGCTACTGAAGATTCTCGAGATCGATGACGTGTGTCTCGACGATTGCCTCGATCCTGAGAAGCCGCCGCTCATGGTCATCGATCCGCGCGCGGGCCACGGCCCTGGGATCGGCGGGTTCAAGAAGGATTCAGAAGTCGGGATCGCGCTGCATGAGGGCTACCCTGTCTATTTTGTCGTCTTCGCCCCTGATCCTGCACCTGGTCAGACGTTGGCTGACGTTCTGCATGCACTGCGGAAATTTGTCGGGACGCTAAGTTCATTGCATGGGGACAGGCCGCCGATTCTTTACGGCAACTGCCAGGGCGGGTGGGCGGCGGCGCTGCTGGCGGCTGGTTGCGGCGGTCTCGCGGGCCCGGTCGTCATGAACGGATCGCCCTTGTCGTATTGGGCGGGCGAGGCGGGGACCAATCCGATGCGGCTCGCCGGAGGATTTCTGGGCGGATCGTGGATGACGCATTTTCTCGGCGATCTCGGCGCGGGCGTATTTGACGGCGCTTGGCTTGTGCAGAATTTTGAAAATCTCAAGCCGGAATCGGCGATCTGGCGCAAATACGCCGATCTTTATCTCGATATTGATGGCGAACGGGATCGCTTTCTCGATTTCGAAAGATGGTGGAGCGGCTTCTACCGGTTCAGCCGCGAAGAAATGCTCGCGATTGTCGAAAATCTCTTCATCGGGAACCGACTCGAAAAGGGGTTGGTCGAAATTTGCGCGGGTTGCCATGTCGATTTGAGGGATGTTCGCAATCCTCTCGTCATTTTCGCCTCCTATGGCGACAATATTACTCCGCCTCATCAGGCGCTCGGCTGGATATCGGCGGTATATGAATCGACCGAGGAGCTGAAAGACGCCGGTCAACGCATCGTTTATCTCATCAATCAGCATGCGGGACATCTTGGCCTTTTCGTTTCGGCGGACGTCGCCCGCTTCGAACACCGGGCGATCCTTGAGAACATCGCCGACATCGAATCGCTGGCGCCGGGACTTTACGAAATGATGATCGAGAATCCGACCGGAGATCCGGATTGCGACCGAAATCAATACTCGGTTCGGTTCGAACCGAGACAGGTTGAGGACTTGTCTTTCGATTATCCCGCAAGGGCGTTCGAAAATGCCCACGAAGTGTCTCAAGCGGCGGAAGGTTTCTACGCGAAGTTCTTCAGCCCTTGGGTTCGCGCCTGCTCCAATCCGGTTACCGCCGAGGCGCTCCGATGGACGCATCCAATGCGGGCTTCCCGTTATATGTTTTCAGAAAAGCTCAATCCCTTCATGTCGATTGTCGCGACGGCGGCGGAGATGGCGGAAAAGTCGCGCCGGCGCCGAGACCCGCGCAATCCGTTTATCGAAGCCGAGCGTCGCACCGTCGATGACGCGGAAGCCGCGATTAGACGCTGGCGCATGGCGCGCGACAGCGCTGGCGAACAGATCTTCAATTGGCTTTACAACTGGCCGACGCCAGCTTCCTGGTTCGTTTGGCCCAAGGCCGCGCCGCTTCAACGCAGGGAGCGCGCCGAATGACCCGCTTCGCCATTCATCCTCTGATCACCGGCAACCCGACTGCGTGATGCGCCGCGTTCCGCGCGGAATTCACCATGTGATGGTCGCGGCGAAAAAGCGGCGGCGCGTGATATGCGGACGCTGAAACAAACGACCTCGGTCAATTCAACACCTTGGCGATGGATCGGATGGCCTTGAGACCTTCGCCGAAGCGGATGATCGCGTCGCGATGACGATCGAGTTCGCTGTAGGATAGGTAGCGGACATCCATAGCCGCGACGGAGGCGAACGCCGGTCGCGCCACTTGCGCGCGAATTTGCGCTTCGCGGTCGTCCGGGGCGACGAGGAACATCCCTTTCAACAAGTGGCCGCAAGGGCCGAGCGCAAGGTCGAGCATGCGCACGATTCCGGAATATATCGACGTTGTATGCTCGACTTCGAAGGCGGCGCGAATCGCCCCTTCGTCCTTGCTGATCCATAGAATGTCGATCAGCCGGACAGCGTCCGCTCCCGACATATCCGCAAGCGTCGGCAGCTCATTCAAACATCCATCAGCCAGCCGTCCCCCCGCATAGCTCCGGTTGCGATCGTTAGCAGCGACCCATACGTCGTAACCGAGGCCAAACCCGATATCGCGCAGCCACCCCTGAATCTCGGTGTGGGTCCGATCTGTTTCACGCAGCGATGATTGGATTTTGTCCGGCGCCGACGCGATCTCGCGAACGCGCGCGAGATCCGCCGACCATGCATCCAAAGCCTGTGTTCCGTGCAACGGCGGCGCCGCATAGCGGCCCGAGCCCACGTCGAACAGAAGGCCGGCGATCGCGCCGAGATCGTTCGACAGCAGATCTTGGTTATCCGAGTTGAGCCGCAGCATTCCAAGACGCATGCCGAGATATTCGTCCCAACGGCCTAACTTCACGTTCGCCCCGGAGATCGCATTGTAACCTCGAACGATTGCGGTGTTGAACGGTGCTGCAAGCGTCGGATGGAGAAAATACAGCAGATTCGCCGCCGCCGGGCCCAATCCTTTGATCCTCCGCCGATCCAAATCCCGAATGTGTTGCAACACCTGCGCCTCTGTGGAACAGCATGCGCAAGCGTCAAGGAAGCGTCCAAAGGCCTTTTGGTTTTCGACATTCTCGTAAATGTCGGGTATCCGAAGCTTTGGCTTCCACAAGAAGGCGTGATCCGCCCCTTTGAATATTTGGCGCTGTTCGGCGATAGATTTGACGGCTGTTTCCAGCGATGAACCTTTGTAAAGATTGCCGAATGACCCATCGTCGATTTCGCGCACCACTTCGGCGATCCCCCGTCGGATGGAGCGGAAATTCTTGAGACGCTCCTCCCACAAGAACCACGTCCGATAGGTCGCCCCCGGATCGTCGCGCCAAGTCTCGATGAGCCGTCGCAATGACGACGCCATCAACTGCGATTGTGGTGGTTCCATGCGCTCCTCATTGCTTGGCGCTCCGCAAGAAGAGAATTGCATGGTCACGCCGCCGGCGCCACCCGAGGAGGCGGAGCCAATGAGCTTTCGATTTTCCAATGGCGTGCCAACTTCGGGGCCGACCCGGCGCGTTGGCCGGACAGAATCGGCGCGGGAATGGCGGCTCACCTTGACGGCGATTCCGCCTTGATCCAAACTTTCGCACCAAGACTGGCGAGGCCTTATGGGAAAGCCATCTTTATGATTGAGGCTCCAACGCCTCCTGATCATTGCCGGATTTTTCTTCGCTCTTTTTGCGTTTAACCTTCATAGGGATGTTCTGGCGCGGCCCGACATAGATGACCCTTGTCTCCTCATTGGCTTCGGAAACAAGACCGCACGGGCAAGCGCAGGGTTGGGTTGCGCGATCCCCCTCCGTCGCATCCTCCGCGACCGTGACAGGTTCAGACTCATCCGAAGTCTGCGCAAAGGCGGGCGCGGCATTCATCAACAAACCAGCGAAAACGGTCATCGCAACGCCGCTAATCCAATTTTTTGAAAGTTGGCTCACAGAGATTCTCCTAAATCGTGTTCCACCAGACTTATACGGTCTGCCAGCACGGAACCCTCGCTCTCGGCAAAATTCTGCGGCGCGAGATCGTCGCTCACCAATGATCTAATTATCCGGCTGGCGAACATACACGCTTGCTTCCTGTCAGCCGACCAGGTTCCACGCGCAGACGTCGCCTTTTGCTTGAGCAGGGCGAGCGGGCGCGACATTGCCTCGCCGCAGTCGGCCTGCTGAATTCTTCGCGCGTTACAAGGCCATTCCGAGCTTTTGGCGCAATGTCTTGCGAGCCCGATAGACAAGCATTTCAACGCTCTTGCGTGAAACACCCAGAATCTCGGAGCATTCGGCTTGGGGGCGCCCCTCAATCAGATGCAATACGGCGGCGCTTCGCATCGCATGCGGCAACCCCTCCAAAGCGAGTGTGAGCCGGCGCACTTCGTCTCTGTGAATAATGACATGCTCAACATCGGGGCTGGGATCGACAGCCTCAGGAATATAAGCCGGATCGTCCCGGTCAGCCGTTCGGTTCAATGAAACAATTCTCCGCAGCCGTTGTTTTCGTCCATGGTCGCGGCATTTGTTGAGCGCAATTCGATAGATCCATGTTGAGGGCTTCCATGCCGGATCATAAGTTGCGGCTTTTGAAAACACGCTGACGAAAACATCCTGAAGCAGGTCTTCCGCATCAGCTGCGGCGCTTACATAGCGCAGAATGAAGCGATAGAGCGGGGCCTTGTAACGCGACATCAACTCCGCAAACGAGTCGTGATCGCCGTCGATCACTTCGCCGATGAGGTCCGCATCAGAGCTAGTCGATGCTCTGGCTAGCGTATTGCTGCATGGTTTCGGCGACATGGCGATCAAATGTCTCTTTCTGCCGGTCATCGAGGATGTTCCGCATTTCGTAGAGGTGGCGAACAGAGGCTTTCTGCAGTTTGAGCATCGCCGCATGGACATTCGTCACGGCGACTTCGACATCCATTGTGAACTCAGGTTCCGTCGCCAGCTGATCGGCCAATACACGATTGGCGTTTCTCAGCGCCTGGCGAAGCGCACTGTTTTCTGGCGCGTACCGAGCTTCCAGCGCCTCCATTAGGGCGCGTTGTTCCGGCGACAGGCGCAATTCGGAAAACAGGCGTTCGTGAAATTCCTCGTGCGTCAAATCTTGCGCGCGTCCTGATACCGAGAACAGTTTCGAGCCGAGCCATACGCCGCCCACGCTGGAAGCGGCCACGAGCACGATCGTCGTCACCAGCGGCGCGATTTTCGATTTCACTGCGGGCGACCCATCCAGGTCGATAGAAGCTGCGGCGCATCGGGCGCGAATACGGTCAATTCGGGTATTGGCCCCTCGGCGCCCGCGGCGAAGGGCGGCGCGGCGACCGCGAGCAATCCCACCAAAAGGCCGACTGTGGCAGCCGCTGGGCGAACCGAGGGTTTGGACAGATTGGTCTGAAGAGAATCGCTCGCCTCGTTGCGCAGCCGTGCGAGCACATTCAATTCCAATGAGTCGGCCGGATCGCACGCGGTTTGCTCCCTGTATTTGCGCAAAAGCGCCTCAAATCTCGACATAACGCCACGTCTCCAAGCAGCTCAGGGGAATATACGCCCCAGCGGCGCTTATCCCTTTTCCGATCGGAGGCATAGCCGATTATGCTCATGACTACATCAATACCGGATTTTCAGCCCCGCCCTTTGACATGGGTCAAACGGCAGAGGGTCTTCTGTCGGCGAGGCAGCTTTCCAAGCATTGGGGGCGCAGCCTACCGGGAGGATGAGCGCACCAAACCAAGAATGCGCCCGCTGACCGCGTTCAACAGCTGTCGCTGGTGCAATTGCCATCGGAAGTCAGCACCAAAGGCTCCTGTCGCTGCCGCAATGGTCCCGCGCGCCGTCCTTTTTTCCTGTATTGCGGTCACATCGCGGTTCGGTCGTACGAGCGCGGGTTCACCGGGCTCCCGAACCCCTTGTTCCGGCTTTGATCGACACAGGAAGGCCCCCAATTCTATCCGTATAAGGAGGACGAAAATGCAGGCATAGTGGACGATTCGAAATAAAAGTTGGAAGACGATCAAAGATCGGAAAGGCCGCTTTGATAGTGACATCCGTGCGCGACGCAGCGCTTAGCAAAGGGCAAGCAGCGCTGTCGCCCGTGATTGAACAAATGGCCATAAATAATCTCCATTCATGCTTGGCACCCGCATGAAGCATGCATTTCGAATCCTTTAGACTCGCCGCACGCGATCAATGATCGTGGCTTGCGCTTTGTGCTCATCGGCAGGCGTCGCCTTGGATCGACGCGGTCAGCGCCGTGAAAATAGTTTCTGTTTATGCAAGCATTACCCACCCGGAAACCACTGAAACGAACAGGTAGGAGCCAGAAACTCGATTTGCGCCCGCGCGGCGACCTCTCAGCCGGCGCAGCAGGAGAGCTTCGCCACGTCTTTTTCGAAGCCTTGCGCGGCGAGCTTCAAGCCCTCGACTGTCGTCAGATACGGAAACAGCGTCTCGCCCAATTCCCGCGCGGTCATGCCGGCTTTCAACGCCAGTGCCAAAGTCTGGATGCTGTCGGCGCCTTCAGGCGCCATGACCTGTCCGCCGAGCAGCTTTCCGGTCTTTGCGTCGGCGATGAGCTTGATCAGTCCGCGCGTGTCGCGCGCGGCGAGCGCCCTCGGCAATTGGTCGAGCCGAAGAACGGATATCTTGACCGCGCGCCCTGCTGCTTTGGCGTCCGCTTCCGAAAGGCCGACGCCGGCGATTTGCGGATCGGTGAACACCACCCGCGGCATGGCGGCGTTGTCGTAGGCGAGGCTGTCGCCGTTCAACGCGTTTTTCGCGGCGATCTTCGCGCCGTAGGCCGCCATATAGACAAACTGGTCGCGGTTCGTGACGTCGCCGGCGGCGTAGACGCCGGGCATCGACGCGCGCATGCGAACGTCAATCATGATCGCGCCGCGTTTGTCGAGCTCGACGCCGGCTTTTGCGAGGCCGAGATCGTCCGTGTTCGGCGTTCTTCCCGTCGCGATCAGCAGCTTTTCGCCCTTGATCTCGATGATCTTGTCATCTTCCTTGACGCAAACCGTGACGCCGCTTTCGTCTTCTCGGCAGGCGTCATAAGCGATCCCGCAATAAAGGCGGATTCCCTCATTGCGGAATACATCGCTCAGCGCTTCGGAAATCTCGGGCTCGGCCTGCGGCAGAAGCCGCGACCGGCATATCAGCGTGACCTCAACGCCCATGCGCGCCATCATCTGCGCGAGTTCCACGCCGACGAAGCCGCCGCCGATGACGATGAGGCTTTTCGGCAGCGGTTCGAGATCGAGCAGCGACGTGCTGGTGAGAAAGCCCACTTTCACGATCCCCGGAATGGGCGGAACGCCGGGCCGCGCGCCGGTTGCGATAATGGTCTTCTGTGCTCGGATCATCGCGCCGGCGACGCTGACGCCGCCATCAGCGAGTCGCGCCGCGCCCTCGATATACGAGATCGCGTCATAGTCCTTTAGGAGATCGGCGTATTTCTTCTGGCGCAGGGCGCCGACAAGGCTGTCCTTCGCGGCGATCAAGCGGCGCCAGTCCGCAACCCGCGCATCGCCTGAAAGCCCGTCAAAGCGCGAGGCGCTTTTCGCGGCATGCACCGCTTCGGCGGCGCGGATCATCGTCTTCGACGGCACGCAGCCGGTATTGACGCAAGTGCCGCCGATCGTTCCGTGACCGATCAGAGCAACGCGCGCGCCCGCTTCGGCCGCCGTGATGGCGGCAGAAAATCCGGCGGAACCAGCGCCGATGACGACGAGGTCATAGGCGCCTTCCACAAACGCCGGACAGCAATCAGCCATGGTTCAATCTCTCAATAGTCGGCGCGCCGCGTCAGATCGCAGCGGCGGGATATCCGGCGTTCGTCGACGCCGCGGCGATCTCGTCGGCGGTCGCGACGGAAGGATCGTAGACGACCGTCGCCGTCTTTGCGTCAAAGTCGACATTCACTGCGCGCACGCCGTCGACGCCGCTCATCGCTTTCTTCACCGTGATCGGGCACGCCGCGCAGGTCATGTTCTCGATGGCGAAAGTCTGGATGCGTTCTTCCGACGGCGCAGAAGCGTTCGCCGGCGCGTTCGTGGCCGCATAGAACGAGGCGACGCCGATTGCGGTGAGCGCGGCCGCCGCCAAACCGATGATTGCTTTCTTCATGTTCTTCCTCTTCCTTCTAATAGAACCACGGCGCCCACAGATCGACCGTCGCCGCGAGCGCGACGAGAATCGTCGCAATCCACAAGGCGGTTTTGGTGACGAGACCGGATTCGGGGCGGGCGCAGTAAGACCCTTCCTCGCAGGCGGGCTTCTTGCGGAAATGGACTTGCCAAAAGCCGAGGCCCAGCAAGACGAGCGTCGTGGCGAGGAAATAGGGCTTCAAAGGCTCGAGCGCTGTCAGATTGCCGATCCAGGCGCCCGACACGCCGAGGCTGACCAGCACGAGCGGACCGATGCAGCAGCTCGAGGCGAGAACGGCGCCGAGAACGCTGCCTGTCGCAAGCCAACCCGATCCGGCTCGGCCATCCGGCTCGGCCCTCAATTGCGTGTTCCCTTCAGCGTTTGTCATGTCGGTCGTCCGCCTTGCGTTCGCGGGGTTCGACGCCCTAGATAGGGCCTGTAGTTAGTACAGGTGCAAGAGGTTTTTTCACCGTGGCGGGTCACAGATCGGAGAGGGGATTGAAGCGCGGCGAACTGGCGCGGCGGACGGGCTGCCATCTCGAAACCATCCGCTATTACGAGACCGCGGGCCTCATGCCGGAGCCGGCGAGGACAGATGCGGGCCACCGCATTTACGACCCTGAGCAGGAGCGCCGATTGCGATTCATTCTGCGGGCGCGCGAGCTCGGATTCACGATCGAGGAATTGAAGGGGCTTTTGAAACTCATCGACGGCGACGGACCTTCCTGCGGCGACGTTTACGACATGGCGGAGGCGCACATCGCCAGCATACGGAGTAAAATCACCGACCTTAAAAAGCTGGAAAAGACGCTTGTTGAAATCTCGACTGAGTGCGCGCGCGGCGAAGCGCCCGACTGTCCGATCATTGATGCGTTATACGAAAGCGCCTGATGACTGATGCGCGGATTGCGCCTTTCTTTTTTGCAGTATCGTGACCCCGCTTGCATCGAGGCCGGATCGCCCCGCTAACTGAGTTGTCAATCTGCATTTGCGCGGCGGAGTTGTATCGCCGGAAGTGGCGACTTTCAGCGCCAACCGAACCAACGCGGGACCCGCGCCGCATAGGCCTCATACGCCTCGCCATGCTTTTCGCGCAGCGCTTCCTCCTCGATCCGTACTTGAACGAGAACAAGCGTCCATGTCGCCGCGAGAACAGCCGCGGTTCCGATATGCGGCGACCACAGAAAGAGCGCGACCAGCGTCCCGATCATGCCGACGAAGATCGGATTGCGCGACCAGCGAAAAAGGCCTTGCGCCACGAGTGCGCCCGGTCCTTCCTTGGGAACGCCGATGCGCCATGAGGCGCCCATCTGGATTTGCGCCGCGGCGATGATCAGAAAGCAGACAAGAAACAGCGCGCTGGCTGCCCATCGCACGATCGCATTCCCCGCCCAATCGGGGCGACCGAGCGCGAGTTCCCACTGAGGCTTGAGCCATGCAATCGTTGCGAAGGCGAGAATCGCCGCGACCGCGAGCCGCCAATTGCGCTCGGTGACTCGTTGGATGTCGGCGTGGCGTCCGAAGCCGTAGGCTTTGACGCCGTGACCCATTTGGACGGACAAAAGTCGTATGGCGGAAACCGCTATGATGGCGACGATGGCGGCGAGCGGAAGCCAGGCGGGCGGCATATATTCATCCTTGCACAAACGAGTATCGCGCTCGATAGCCTCTACAGCCGCTGTAGGGTCAAGGCGGAGCCTCAGCGGCGCTTTGCACGTTTCGATTCCTCGCTGCGCCCGTGGTTGGGCGTCGCGCATAGATCGTGATCGGCGAGAACCGCGAGAACGCGGCAGTCTGCGACCTTGTCGACGGAGCAGGCTTTGATCATCCGCTCCATTTCACGTTCGAGCGCCTTCAGCCGCTTGATGCGATGGCGGATGTCCTCCGCGTGGCGGCGTGCGATTTCGTCGATCTTGGCGCAGGACCACTCCTTGTTCGACGACAAGGCGATCAGCTCCCGGATCGCGTCGAGCGAAAGCCCGAGATCGCGCGCGTGACGGATGAAATTCATCCGCTCGATCGCGCCCTTATCATATAGCCTCTGGCCGCCCTCGGACCGATCCGGCGGATCGACGAGGCCGATGCTCTCATAGTAACGGATGGTCGTGACCTTGACGCCCGACGCCCTCGCAAGGCCGCCGATCGTCGTCGCGCGCCGGTTGTTCCGTTCAGGCATTTTTCCTCTTGACCCTACAGCTGCTGTAGAGACTAGGTAAGCAGTCGCCGCCAGGCAAGGAGCGCCGAGGAATGGCCGACTGCGGCTGCGAAGAAACAGGATTCGAGGGCATGTCGCCCGCCTATCGGCGCGCGCTGATCGCGGTCATCGCCATCAACGCGGGCATGTTCCTGGTCGAGATCACGGCCGGAGCGCTCGGCCGTTCGCAGGCGCTCAAAGCCGACGCGCTCGATTTCGCGGGCGATGCGGCGACCTACGCGTTGAGCCTCGCCGTCATCGGCGCGAACCTTGGCGCCCGCTCGACAGCCTCGCTCATCAAGGACGCGAGCCTCGCGATTTTCGCGCTCTACTTGCTTACGACGACAGGATTGCGCTTTTTCAGCGGAGTGACGCCCGAAGCGCCGATTATGAGCGGCGTCGGCGCGCTCGCGCTCGCCGCCAATATAGCCAGCGTCTTCATTCTGCTGCGCTGGCGCGAAGGCGATTCAAACGTCCGCTCTGTCTGGCTCTGCTCGCGCAATGACGCGATCGGCAATGTCGCCGTCATCGCTGCAGGCGGCGTCGTATTTGCGACCGGATCGCGTTTGCCGGATCTCGTGGTCGCGCTGGCGCTCGCCTCCTTGTTCATGAGCTCGTCCGTCCAGATTGTTCGCCAGGCGCTGGCCGAGCGTCGCGCGCTCTTATGGTCGCGGGCCGAATATGATGATTGCGGCGCCAAGGAGAGAGATAAAGGCGCCGGCAAGATCCCAGCGATCCGGCGCGTGACCTTCGACGATCCAGAGCCATATCAGCGCGGCGGCGATGTAGACGCCGCCGTAGGCCGCATAGGCGCGCCCCGCGAAAGCAGAATCGATCAAGGTGAGGAGCCAGGCAAACAAAGCCAGCGATGCAATCCCCGGCGCGATCCAGAAAGCCGATTTGCCGAGGCGAAGCCAGGCCCAGAAAGCGAAACAGCCGGCGATTTCGGCGATCGCGGCGAGGGCGTAGACTGGAATCGTTTTGAGCATGGGAACATCCGATATGTCGCCGGCAAAGTGTAGGGTGCCGGAAGAACGGCAGCCTTTCCAGCACGAGGCGCTCTTTCCAAATGGAGAACAACAATGAGTTCAAGGCTGTGCGTCGCCATGGCAGCGATCGCGCAGGCCGCCGCCAGGTGCGGGGCCACTGCCAAGGCATTGTTTCGCCTCGTGCCCCTGATGAAGGAGCTCATGAGCGAGCCGTGCGAATTTCCTAATGATTTATTGGTGAAAGAGGTTTAGACAGCTACGCGATGAATTTCGGAATGACCGTCATACGCGCCGCTTTCGCGCTCGTCGCCATCTTCTTTGTGGCGACGGCGAGCCTGATCGCGCCGGTTTCCGAACTCACCGAGGAACTGCACCACGCCGCCGCGCATGCGAGCAGCGATGCGTCTCCGGAGATGCAAGCCGCGAACGCGCCCGATGCAGGCGTTCCTCAGCATCAGCATCCGGACACGCCCGGCCACACCCATTGCGGCGCAGCCTGCCACATCCAGCTTCCCGAAGCGCGCCTTGCATTTGCTGTCGTCTATTCGGCGTCGCGCGCGCTGTTCGTCATCTTCGACGAACGCTATTCGCCCGCCAGCCATCTCGACGGCCTTTTTCGCCCCCCTCGCGCCTGATCTGACGCCCGCGCGGCTTTGCGCCGCTGCCGTTCAGAAGTCAGTCCGAGGAGGAATTCCGTGTTTTTGTGTCTATGGCGGCGCCGATCGGCGCCGCGCCTCGCAGCAGGCGTTGCTGCATGCGTGCTCATTTCCGCGCTGGCGGGAGGCGTCAATGCGCAGGGTGCGCCGGCGGCGCTGACGATTGACGACGCGGTTGCGCGCGCCCTTGAAACCGCGCCGATCATTCGCGCGAGCGAGGAAGGGCTTCGCGCGTCCGAAGGCGCCTACCGGCAGGCGGGCGCGCGGCCCAATCCCGAGCTTCTCATTGAAGCCGAGAACTTCGGCGGCAGCGGCGACTTCAGCGGGTTTGGCGGCGGCGAATACACCTATAGTCTCGGCCAGCAGATCGAGCGTGGCGGGAAACGGCGCGCACGTCGCGCATTCGCCGGGGCGGAACGCGACATCGCAGGATTCACGGTCGGACGCACGCGTCTCGACATTGCTTTCGCCGCGCAAGCAGCTTTCATCGATGCGGTGGCCGCCGAAGCGGGGGCCGATCTCGCGCGCGCCCGAGCCGACAGCGCCGAGGAGACGCGGCGGACTGTTGCGCGCCGCGTTGAGGCCGCGAAGGACCCAAGGGGCGCAGGCGAAAGCGCCGAGGCGGCGGCCGCCGCTGCAAGGTCGGACCTTGCGCGCGCGGAACGAGAGCGCGAAGTCGCGCGCCAGCAGCTCGGGATACTCGCCGGGCTCAACGCCGCGGACTTCGTGCTCATTGCGCCATGGTTCGCGGCCCCTCCCGCCGTAATCGGCGATCCGTCCGTTGACGCATCAAAATCGCCGGATCTCGCGATCCTGAAGTCTCTTGAGGATCGAGCCGACGCGGCGGCGAGGCTGGAGCGCGCCGCCGCCAAGCAGGATCCGACGATCGCTGTCGGCGTTCGAAATCTGCGGGAGACGCGCGATACGGCGGCGATCCTTTCGGTCTCGATGCCGCTCGCCATCTTCAATCGCAACAAAGGCGCGATCGCGCGCGCCGAAGCGGAACGGCGGCAGGCGGCGTTCGAACGCGAGGCGGGCGAGATTGCGTTCTCCCGCGAGATCGTCCGGGCCCGCGGCGTTCTCGACACGGCAGTCGCCGAGGCCTCAACGCTGCGCCGCGACGTCATCCCGCGTGCGGAGGCGGCGCTTGCGGGCGCCCGCGCGGGCTATGCGCGCGGCGCCTTCACCTATCTCGAAGTCTTCAGCGCTCAGACGGCGCTCTTCGATTTCCGAGCCAAGGAAGTCGATGCGCTCCGCCGCGCCCATCTCGCCAAAGCCGAATTCGACCGATTGACCGCGCGCCTCGCCGCGCCCGCCGACGTGAAGGAGTTCCCCCAATGAATAATCGCATCATCATCGCTTCAATCGCCTCTCTTGCGGTCGCCGTCATGCTTGCCGCCTGCGTCAAGAACGGAGACGGGGAGGCGCTCGCCGCCGACGAACCCGCCGCTGGCGAAAAGGAGCATGCCGAAAAGGAGGAGGGCCATGACGAAGACATGCCGCGCGTCGAGATCGACGCCGCCGCGCTCGAAGCCGCCGGCGTAAAGCTCGCCAAGGCGGGCCCCGGCCTCATCCGCGAAACGCTGACGCTGACGGGCCGCATCATGCTCCAGCCCTCGGCGCGCGCCGAAGTCCGCGCGCCTTATCAGGGCGTCGTCAAGAGCGTCGAAAAGAACATCGGCGACATGGTCGCGCGCGGCGACATCCTCGCCCGGGTCGAAAGCGCGGAGAGCCTCCAGACCTACTCCTTGAAGGCGCCGATCGCCGGAACGGTACTTGAACGGGCCACCAATGTCGGCGACGTGACCGACGGCGTCCCGCTCTTCCTGATCGGCGATCTTCAGCGCCTGCAGGCGGAGCTCAACGTCGTCACGCACGACACCGATCGCATCGCGGCAGGGCAGACCGTCACGATCCTCGGCCTCGACGGCGAGGCCCGTTTTACCGGAACGATCGCTTCAGTGCTGCCGGTGACTGACGCGCACAGCCAGACCCTGATCGCGCGCGTGGCCGTAGAACTTGGCGATGTGAAGTCGCTTCGCCCCGGCATGGCGATCCGCGGCGACGTCGTCGTCGGCGAAACGGAGGCCGCGCTCGTCGCGCCGGCGGACGCTGTGCAGTCTCTCGAAGGAAAGCAGGTCGTCTTCGTCCAGGAGGGCGAGGCGCTCGAAGCGCGGCCCGTGACGCTCGGGCGCTCCGGCGCCGGCGCCGTCGAAGTGACCGGCGGGCTTGAAGCGGGCGAGATTCTCGTCGCTGAGAACGCCTTCCTCGTCAAAGCCGAAATCGGCAAGGGTGAAGCCGAGCACTGATACATGAAAGTTGAGCAAGAGTCATGATCCGAAGCATTTCTGAAACCGCCGTCCGCGCCCGCTGGGCCGCCGTTTTCGTCACGCTTGTAATCGCCGCCATTGGCGTCTGGAACATCGTCCGTCTGCCGATCGACGCGGTGCCGGACATCACCAATAAACAAGTGCAGATCAACACGGTCGCGCCGGAATTCGGGCCGCTCGACATTGAACGGCTCGTCACTTACCCGGTTGAGACAGCGCTTTCCGGCATTGTCGGCCTCGAATCGACGCGCTCGATTTCGCGCAACGGATTCAGCCAGGTGACCGCTGTCTTCCGCGACGGTGTCGATGTCTATTTCGCGCGCCAACAGGTCGCCGAGCGGCTCGGTCAGGCGCGTGAGAATCTCCCCGCCGGCGCCGAGCCGCAGATGGGACCGATCTCGACCGGCCTTGGCGAGGTGCTGATGTGGGCGATCCGCTTCAGGGACAAGTCCGGGATCGCCGCCGACGGCGCGCCGGGCTGGCAGCGCGACGGCTCCTTCCTCACCGTCGAAGGCGAGCGGCTGACCGACGACGTCTCGCGCGCAGCGTATCTCCGTACCGTGCAGGACTGGATTGTCCGGCCGCAAATGCGTTCGGTCGACGGCGTCGCCGGCATCGATTCGATCGGCGGCTACGAAAAGCAGTTCGTCGTCGAGCCCGATCCCGCGCGCCTCGCCGCTTACGGCATCTCATTTTCGGAGCTCGCCGACGCGCTTGAACGGGCGAACCTCTCGGTCGGCGCGAATTTCGTCGTGCGGGCGGGCGAAGCGTTTCTCGTCCGCGCCGACGCGCGCATCCGCACCGTCGAAGAGATCAGCGAAGCCGTCATCGCGACGCGCGAAGGCGTGCCGGTCACAGTCCGCAACGTCGCGCATGTCCGGATCGGCGGCGAGCTTCGAACCGGCGCCGCCACCATGAACGGCGATGAAGTCGTCATCGGCACCGTCCTCATGCTCACCGGGGGCAATAGCCGCACTGTCGCGGCGGCGGCTGCAGCGCAGCTGGAGGAAGTCGCCAAGACCTTGCCGCCCGGCGTCGAGAGGGAGGTCGTTTACGACCGCTCCAAGCTCGTCAATTCAACAATCGCGACGGTCGAGAGGAACCTGACCGAAGGCGCCATCCTCGTCGCCGTCGCGCTTTTTCTCATTCTCGGCAATGTCCGCGCCGCCCTGATCGCGACGCTGATCATTCCGTTCTCGATGCTGATGACCTCGATCGGCATGAACTATTTCGGCGTGTCAGGAAATCTCATGTCGCTCGGCGCGCTCGATTTCGGGCTCATCGTCGACGGCTCCGTCATCATTATCGAGAACTGCCTCAGGCGGCTCGCTGAGCGCCAGCACCGTGAGGGGCGGGTCCTCAAGCTTGCCGAGCGTCTCGAAGAGACCGGCGCCGCGGCGCAAGAGATGATCCGCCCCACGATCTTCGGCCAGGCCATCATCTTCCTCGTCTTTGCGCCGCTCCTCACCTTCAGCGGCGTCGAAGGCAAGATGTTCTCGCCGATGGCGATCACACTCATGCTGGCCCTCGCGAGCGCCTTCATCCTCTCGCTCACCTTCGTGCCGGCGATGGTGGCGATCCTCATCCGTGGCAAGGTCGCGGAAAAGGAAGTTCCCGCGATCGCCATCGCCAAGCGGCACTACGAGCCGAGCCTTCGCTGGTCGATCCGCCGCCCTTTCGCGGTGATCGGCGCGGCTGTCGCCGTGTTTGTGCTCGCCGGTTTCACGTTTACGCGTCTCGGCCAGGAGTTCATCCCGACGCTCGACGAACAGGACATGTCGGTGCAGGCGCTGCGGATTCCGTCGACATCGCTCGCCCAGTCGGTCGACATCCAGCGCAAGATCGAAAAAGCCGTTGAGGAGTTTCCCGAAGTCGCGTTCATGTATTCGAAGACCGGCACTGCGGAAGTCGCGTCCGATCCGATGCCGCCCAACGCCTCCGACGGCTTCATCATCTTGAAGCCGCGTGAAAAATGGCCCGACAAGACCCTCGCCAAGACAGCGCTCATTGAAAAGATGGACGAGCGCCTCGATGCGGTCATTGGCAGCAATTACGAGTTCTCGCAGCCGATCCAGATGCGGTTCAACGAGCTGATCGCCGGCGTCAGAGGCGATGTCGCGATCAAGCTCTACGGCGACGACCTCGACCAGATGTCGGCGACAGCAGCCGAAATCGCCGGCGTCCTGCAGACGATCGGCGGCGCCGCCGATATCAAGGTCGAACAGACCGGCGGTTTCCCAACCCTCGACGTCGCCTTCGATCGCGACGCCATCTCCCGTTACGGGCTCTCCGTCGAAGAAGTGACCGACGCCGTCGCGACCGCGATGGGCGGCCGCGAAGCAGGGCTTGTCTTCGAGGGCGACCGGCGCTTCGACATCGTCGTGCGGCTGCCGAACGCATTGCGCGACAATCTCGCCGCCGTCGGCGCGTTGCCGGTCATGCTCCCGGAAACCGAAGGCGAGCCGCGCGCGTCAATCCCGCTCCGCGAGGTCGCGCGGTTTTCCTTCTCCGAGGGCCTCAACCAGGTCAGCCGCGAGAACGGCAAGCGCCGCGTCGTCGTCCAGGCGAATGTTCGCGGACGCGATCTCGGCTCTTTTGTCACCGAAGCGCAGTACCTGGTCGAGCGTGACGTGGCGCTGCCGGCAGGAACATGGCTCGTCTGGGGCGGCCAGTTCGAAAATCTCAAGAGCGCGTCGCAGCGCATCTCGGTCGTGGTGCCTGCCGCGTTCGCGCTTATCTTCGCGCTGCTCTACATGGCGCTTGGAACGCTGCGCGCCGCCGGCGCCGTGTTCTCCGCCGTGCCCCTCGCGCTCGCCGGCGGCGTCTTCACGCTCGCCTTGACCGGCATGCCGTTCTCAATCTCCGCGGCTGTCGGCTTCATCTGTCTCGCCGGCGTCGCGGTCCTGAACGGCCTCGTGATCATGACGGCGATCAACGCCCGTATCGACGGCGGCATGGCCGTCGACGCCGCGATCCATGACGGCATGGCGGAACGGTTCCGCGCCGTCCTCATGACTGGCATCGTGCCGGCCATCGGCTTCGTCCCGATGGCGATCGCGCACGGCGTCGGCGCCGAGGTGCAAAAGCCGCTCGCGACCGTCGTCATCGGCGGCCTCATCACCGCGACGATCCTGACGCTGTTCGTGTTGCCGGCGATCTGCCGCCTCGTGCTGAGGCCGGCGCGCGTGAGCCGCGTCCAGGAAGAACCAGTCTTTGTGCCGCATCCGGCCCCGGCGGAGTAAGCGGGCGCTTTTATGATTGTCGGGAATCCAGTTCATGAACCGCAACACCGCGCCAGTCGAAGCAAATGGTGATCTTTACGCGGAGCAGGCGCCGGCGCCGCCGAGGCCAGACGACCATGCGGCGGCGCTCTCGTCGCCTCATCGACGCGGCGGCGGCGATTCGAAACTGGACCTGCATGAGCACGCCGGGATCCTCGGCCGCCATGGCGAACTCATCTTTGCGTTCTTGTCCGGCGCGGCGCTCGCCGTCGGCTGGCTGATTGAGCGCGGCGGCGGCGCGGCGCTCCCGTTCTACGCAGCCGCCTATTTCTTCGGCGGCTACTTCACGCTGCGCGAAGCGATCGGGAACATCGCGGCGAAGCGCTTCAGGATCGACACGCTGATGCTGGTCGCGGCGGCCGGTGCCGCCGCGCTCGGAAGCTGGGCGGAAGGCTCGCTCCTTCTGTTCCTCTTCAGCCTCGGTCATGCGCTTGAGGAATTCGCGATGGGGCGTGCGCGCCGCGAAATCGAAGCGCTCGCGAAACTCGCGCCGGATCGCGCAAACATGCGCAGCGGCGGCGCGATCAAGCACGTTCCCGTCGAAGATCTCCGGGTCGGCGACGTCGTCGTCGTCAGGCCCAACGAGCGCCTGCCGGCGGACGGCGTTGTTGTTGTCGGAGAAACCAGCGTCAATCAGGCGCCTGTCACGGGCGAAAGCGCGCCCGTCGATAAGCGCCCGATCGCCGGCAGACCCGATGCGGCGGAGTTCGCAAAAATCTCGGCTGAGCACCGCGTCTTCGCCGGGACAATCAACGGCGCCGGCGCGATCGACGTCTATGTCGCAAGGCCAGCCGCTGAATCGACGCTCGCCCGCGTCGCACGCATGGTCGCGGAAGCGCAGCTGCAGCGCTCGCCGACGGAGAACTTCACGGACCGTTTCGAGCGCCTCTTCGTTCCGTGCGCACTGGCGCTTGTCAGTCTTCTGCTATGCGCGTGGGTCGTCATCGATGAGCCGTTCTCCAAGAGCTTCTACCGGGCCATGGCGGTCCTCGTCGCCGCAAGTCCCTGCGCGCTCGCGATCTCGGTGCCGAGCGCGGTCTTGAGCGGCATCGCCCGCGCCGGACGCGGCGGGGTGCTCATCAAGGGCGGCGCCGCGCTTGAAAATCTCGGCGCCCTCAGCGTCGTCGCTTTCGACAAGACGGGCACGCTGACGGAAGGCAAGCCGAAACTCGTCGATATTGCGCCCGCCCTCGGCGTGGCCGAAGCGGACCTTCTCGCTGTCACGGTCGCGATCGAAGAGCAAAGCGACCATCCCCTCGCCGCCGCCGTCGTTCGCGACGCGGCGCCAAAGCTCGCGGAGGCGTCAAGGCTTCGGGCGAGCGCCGTCGAAAGCATCACCGGCAAGGGCGTAAAGGGCGTTGTCGCGGGCGATCTCGTGCATGTCGGCAAGCCGGCGATGTTCGACGGCGAGGATGAGGCGCCGATGCCGAACGACGTCCGAGACGCCGCGCGCCGCCTGGAACAGACGGGCCGAACCGTAATCATCGTGCGCCGCGGCGCACGCTATCTCGGCGCGCTTGGCCTTCTCGACGTCGAACGCGAATTCGCTGGCGCGGTCATCACCGAATTGCGCCAGCTCGGCGTCTGGAGAATGATCATGCTGACCGGCGACAATCAGAAAGTCGCTGACGCCATCGCCATGAAAGTAGGGCTCAGCGAGGCGCGCGGCGCGCTCATGCCGGAAGATAAAGCCGCCTTTATCCGCAAGCTCCGAAGCGAGGAAGGCGCCATCGCCATGATCGGCGACGGCGTCAATGACGCTCCGGCGCTCGCCGAGGCGACTGTCGGCGTCGCCATGGGCGCGGCGGGCTCCGACGTCGCGCTCGAAACCGCCGACGTCGCCCTGATGGCGGACGATCTGAGGCGCTTGCCTTTCGCTCTCGGCCTCAGCCGGCAGACGAGCGCGATCATCAAACAGAACCTGTGGGCGAGCCTCGGCGTCGTCGCGCTTCTCATTCCAGCGACGATCTTCGGCCTCAACATCGGCGCGGCGGTCGTCGTCCACGAAGGGTCGACGCTTCTCGTCGTCGCGAACGCGCTGCGGCTGCTCGGTTATCGTCAGCCGATGCGAGCCGGCGCGCATCCACTTTGAAAGTTCGGCCTGGAGCATTGGACCAAAGTGTTGGTGATCGAGACAGGATGCCCGCGCTTCGCCATCGTTTTCTGTTCAACGGCCGATCTCACCACTGTCTCCAGTCACGTCGCTGCCCCCATCGCGGCCTCGATTGGTTTGATCTAGGCAAACTACAGTGAATCATAAGGCGCTGAAATCACTCAATTCCCTTTTCATCTGGTCTCTAATATCCGGGCCTTTTTGCGTTACTCGCGCGCCCGCCGGAGAATTGAAAAATCTTTCCCGCGGCAAGCGCCAAACCTCGAGAGAGTAAAGAGCATTGCGGAATTTTCGTGACGGGTTTTGGAGGCTGAGAGAAAGTCTTTCAGCCGGCCCGCCCACGGAGATCTCCCATGTCCATGCAGGTTCTTGACGCAAACTGCGATGCACGCGGCGGCTATAAGGTTGACGTTTCCCGCGGCTCGCGCGTCGGCCGGGTTTCTTCCGAATGGTTCTCGCGGCCGGATGACGAACGTTTTCTTTCGCTGTCCGATCTTCATGCGTCGGTCGCATCCAGGGCGTCGCGCAGCCGGACGAGGACGGTTGAGAGCGCCGCCATCCGGGTTGAAGCGGCGCGCGATGATAGCGAGCGGCTGATGCTGGCGTTCCCCGGGGCTGATGCGCCGGTCGCGCCGACTCACTGGAGTTTCGGCCAGCTCGCCGGCCTCGTCGGCGCGCCTGCATCTTATCTCCGCCAGCTGCCTGCGCCGCTTGCGGCGATCAATTTGCAATATGGGCTCGCCTCGCATCGCGCCGAGCAGGTGAAGACGCTGGAGACGGAAGACGGCCGCATGGAGCTGCGCGCCGTCACCGGCCCCGACTATGGCCGCATCTATGATCACGAACTCGTCTCGGCGGTGATGAAGATCGCCGGCGACGGCGTCGGCGACACGCGCTGGAAAATCCCCGGCGTCCTCGACTGGTCGACCGGCGTCTACAACCCGAACGCCGCCGTCAGCCGGGAGTCGACCACGCTCTACGCCTCCGACCGCGACGTCTTTCTGTTCCTGGTCGATGACCTTAATCCCATAGAGGCGGGGAGGCTCCCCGACGGTTCACCCGATCTCTTCTTCCGCGGCTTTTACTGCTGGAACTCGGAAGTCGGCGCGAAGACGCTGGGGCTCGCCTCCTTCTATCTCCGCGCCGTTTGCCAGAACCGCAATCTTTGGGGCGTCGAGGATTTCCAGGAGATTGTCATCCGGCACAGCAAATACGCTTCAGACCGCTTTGCGCGGGAAGCGTCGCCCGCGCTGACGCGTTTCGCTGAGTCATCGCCCATGCCCTTCATCAACGGTATAAAGTCAGCGCGCGAAAAGATCGTCGCCCGCAATGACGACGACCGCAACGAGTTTCTGAGGAAACGCGGCTTCTCTAAGCCCGAGACTGCGGCCATCATCGAGACCGTCCTCGCCGAGGAAGGCCGTCCGCCTCAAAGCGTCTTCGACTTCGTGCAAGGCGTCACCGCCGTCGCCCGCGGCAAGGCGCATCAGGACGCGCGCCTCGACATGGAAGGCCGCGCGAAAAAGCTCCTCGGCCTCGCCGCGTAATCGGCGCGGCCAATCGGACGTTTCCAATCCGAATCCCGTCCGGCTCTCAGGTGAGAGTCGGGCGGTGTCTCTCGTGACGGGTTTTCGAGGTTGAAAGAGAGTCTTTCATCCGGCCCGTCATGGAGAGTCACCCATGGCTAAACCCAAAGCGAAGGCGAATACCGCCGCGACCCTCGCGCTCAGCGTTTCGCGGGATATACCGCTCAACAAACTTCTTCTCTCTCAAGCGAATGTCCGTCAGGTGAAGGCGGGCGTTTCGATCGAGGAACTCGCGGAAGACATCGCGCGTCGGACGCTCCTGCAGGGGCTGACCGTTCGCGCCGTGCTTGACGAGGCGGGCTTTGAGACCGGCGTTTATGAAGTTCCGGCAGGCGGAAGGCGTTTGCGCGCGCTGCAGCTGCTCGTGAAGCAGAAGCGCCTTGCGACCGACGCGCCGATACCGTGCGTCATCCGTGACAAGGGGCTCGCCGAGGAAGACAGCCTAGCCGAAAACATCCAGCGTGCGCCATTGCACCCGCTCGACCAGTTCCGCGCCTTTCAGACCTTGCGCGAGAAAGGCAGAAGCGAGGAGGAGATCGCCGCCGCCTTCTTCGTGACGCCGGCGGTCGTCAAGCAACGGTTGAAGCTCGCCGCCGTCGCGCCGGCGCTCCTCGATCTTTACGCCGACGACGCGATGACGCTCGAGCAATTGATGGCGTTTACGGTGAACGGCGACCAACAGCGGCAGTCGCAAATCTGGGAGGCGCTGAAGAACGGCTATAATCGCGAGCCCTATCACATCCGCCGCATGCTGACCGAGGGCGCGGTCCGCGCCGCCGACAAGCGGGCGCGGTTCGTCGGCGTCGAAGCCTATGAAGCGGCCGGCGGCGTCGTGCTCAAGGATCTCTTTGCCGACGCGGACGAAGGTTGGCTGCAGGATGCGGGGCTCCTCAATCGCCTCGTCGCTGCGAAGCTTGAATTGAGCGCCGAGGAACTCCGCGACGAGGGCTGGAAATGGGTCGAGGCCGCTGCCGACTTCCCCTATGGCCACACTTTCGGCCTTCGCCGCATCGAGGGCGAGCGGACGTCGCTCTCAGAAGAGGAGCAGCAATCCTACGAGACACTCAAAGCCGAGTTCGACGCCCTGCAGGCGCAATATGAGAGCGCCGAGGAACTTTCAGATGACGTCGACAAGCAGCTCGGCGAGCTCGAAGCCGCGATCGAAGCGGTCGATGAACGTCCGTTCCAGTTTCCGCCGGAAGAAATCACCCGCGCCGGGGTCTTCGTCAGTCTCGATCCTTCCGGCGCGCTCCGCATCGAGCGCGGCTTCGTCAGGCCCGAAGACGAGTCGCCGCTTGAAGATGCGGAATCTTCGCATGAAGATGAAGCGATCGCCGCTGATGGCCATGAAAACGGAGCGTTCGACGAGACGAATCCAGCCCGTGGGTCCGATGACGATCCGGACGAAGAGCCGGGCCGCGCTATCCCGGATCGCCTGCTTATCGAACTGACCGAGTGGCGGACGCTGGCGCTTCGCGATGCGCTCGCCAAATGCCCGGACATCGCGTTCGTCGCGGCGTTGCATACGCTCTGCCTCGATCTCTTCTATACTCATCGCGGCGCAAGCTGCGTCGATATCGCCGCGCGCCAGAGCGTCTTCAGAAGCGCCGCCGCCGGTCTCTCCGACAGCGCCGCAGCGATTGCGATCGATGCTCGCCATCAGGAATTCGCTGACCGCTTGCCGGCGGACCCCGTCACGCTCTGGGACGCGCTGACAGCAATGGAGGAGTCCGCCCGCTCGATGCTGTTCGCGCATTGCGTCGCGCTTACCATCGACGCGGTGTTCAGGCCCTATGACCGCCGCTCAGCCGCACTCGGCCATGCCGATGTACTCGCAAGCGCGATCGACCTCGATGTCAATGCAGCCGGCTGGAAGCCGACGGCGGACGGGTATTTCCTGCGCATATCGAAAGCGCAGATTCTGGAGGCGGTGCGCGAAGCGAAAGGCGAGGACGTGGCGGGACGCCTCGACAGCCTCAAAAAGCCCGACATGGCCGCAGCGGCGGAGGAACTGCTTCGCGAAACCGCCTGGCTGCCGACGGTCATGAGAACGATCGATCGCAATCTTCCGGCGGAGGAAAGCTCGCCAGATTGCGACGACGCTCCGATCGCTGACGATAAGACAGGTACGCCTGCCGGGTGCGACCATCACCCGGCGTCGGCCGCGATCGCAGCGGAATAGCTGCGTCTCAACCTCAATCCAGGGCCCGCCCGCAAGGCGGGCCTTTTTCATGAGGGATGGCCATGCCGGAAACGAGCGGAGAGATCGCGCGCCGTCTTGCGATGCGCGCAGGCGAGGTCTGCCGGCGCTATCTTCCGAACGGCAAGCGCGTCGGCGACTACTGGATCGCCGGCGACATTCGCGGCGCGAAAGGAAAGAGCCTTTATCTTCGGCTTGCCGGGCCACCGTCCGGCAAACGCGCCGCCGGAAAATGGACGGACGCATCGACGGGCGAGCATGGCGACCTTCTGGACTTGATCGCCGCATCTTGCCGACTCGCCGATCACCGCGACGTACTTGACGAGGCGCGGCGATTCTTGAGCCTTGCGTCAAACGATCGCCCGGATCGTTTGCGATGTGCGCACCGGAAGTCCGCGGGGTCCGCGCAACGGCTGTTCGCCGCCTCGGAGCCGATAGCGGGCACGCTCGCTGAAACCTATCTTCGATCGCGCGGCGTCACGGATATCGCCGGGCTCCAGTCGCTGCGCTTTCATCCGCGCTGCTATTATCGCTCCGACGCGCAATCGGCAGGTGAACGCTGGCCGACGCTGATCGCCGCCGTCACCAACCTTGACGGAAACATCACAGGCGTGCAACGCACCTATCTTCAGCGCGACGGTTCGGCGAAGGCGCCGCTCGCAACGCCGCGCAAGGCGATGGGCCTCCTCGCCGGCAACGCTGTCCGGTTCGGCGTGGCGCGCGATATCATGGCGGTTGGCGAGGGCGTCGAGACCGTTTTGTCGCTGCAATGTCTGATGCCTTCATTGCCGATGGCTGCCGCGCTATCCGCGCAAAATCTCGGCGCCTTTCAAATCCCGACGGCGCTGAAACGACTCTACATCGCCGCCGATCGCGACGAGGCCGGCATGCGCGCGTTCGGGCATCTTTGCCAACGCGCAATGGAGCAGGGCGTTGACGCGGTCATCCTTCTGCCCATCCTCAAGGACTTCAACGACGACCTGTTGCAAGCCGACCGCACGGCGATGACGGTTTCGCTCGCCGCGCAGCTCGATCCGAAGGATCGCGCGTGCATCTCGCCCGGCGCTGATCGACGACGCCGTTAGAGCGGGCCGCGCCGCCATCGCAAGATCGTCAGCGCCAGCATCATGCTCGTCTTTGCTCGGCGCGCCCCACGCGGCCGTCAAGGTTGGGCGACTGGGCCGGAAGCGGCGCGGCGCCGCAAGGACGGGCCGCGGGTTTCTTCCCCTGGCGGATGATTGACACCGTCGCCGCTTCGCTCTGCTTCATTCGCGATCCGCCATTCCTCGCGGAACAACAAACCCCGGGCTCGTCCTCCTCCGCCTCGCTGCGGCCCCGTTTGCGGTCTCGAGCGAAAGGCTCGAGCCGGCATTTCAACGTTGAACGACGGGTGCGGCCCCGCGCCGCTTCCGGCTGATCCCGCCCCATGAAGGGCCGCGCGGGATGCGCGGCTTCAAGAGAGACGAGGATCACGCTTATGCTGACCGACATCGACCATGGCGCCGACACCGACACCGACATCGCCAATACGGTGCAAGCCGTTTCGCCGACCGCGCATCTTCTCGACGAATTGCAGCTCTTCGGCTGGAGGCCGCACGGCGATGAGCCGGATCCAAGGCCCTTGCCCGACGTCGCCCGCGCCGAGGGCGCCGTCGCCGACATGGTCGACGCGCTGGTCGCGACCTTGTCCGATACGCGGCTCGAAGGCGATCTCGAAAGCCTTCTCTGGTCGCTCGTCTTTCTCTTTCATCGCCACGTCGGCGTCGTCGAGCGCACGCTCGACCGCAACGAACAGGAGCAACGCAGGAGCCAGCGCGATCAGGACGGCTCCGAAATCCGCTCCGTAGAGCTTGAACGCCTCACCGCGCACGGCGTCACGCTCATCGAACGGCGCAACGCCTTCGAGTTCATGCGCGACTTCGCCGCGCAGCTCTTCGAGACGCATATGGGCCACGCCTGGAAGCCGCGCGTCGGTTCGCTGGTCGCGCGCCGGTCGCCTGTGTCAATGCTGACCTCCGCCATCATCGACAGCCGCGACTTCATCGCCGCCAAGCGCCGCGCCGAGATCGAACCGCTAACACCCTCTGGAGCGAAGATCGCCTTCGCCGGCGGTCCTGACTTCAATGACGTCGCTGCCATCTGGGCCGCGCTCGACCGTGTCCGCGCCAAGCACCCCGACATGGTGCTTCTCCATGGCGCTTGCCCGCGTGGCGCCGAGAAGATCGCCGCCTCATGGGCCGACGCGCGCAAGGTCGCGCAAATCCTGTTCAAACCGGACTGGACACGCCACGCCAAGGCCGCGCCGTTCAAGCGCAATGACGAACTCCTCAAGGTCCTGCCCATCGGCCTCGTCGTCTTCCCCGGCTCGGGCGTCACCGACAATCTCGCCGACAAGGCCAAGCGCCTCGGCATTCCCTTGCTCGATCACCGACGGTGATCGGGGCAGCTAATGTCGAAAGACTTCCTTTTGCTGACGTCAAGCCAAACACAACCGAATGCGCCGGCAAGCAGACCGCTCGGCTGAGAGGATTTACGCCTCGGATGCGGACCGGTTCGAGCACACGCATGAAACGAGGCTTTGGCTCGCTTCAATCCCTGTTGTCGAGCGTGATCGCCATTCCCAGATTGACGCACAATAGACATGTGCGGCGACTGACGCTTCGAGCGGTTAGTACGCAAACGCTCGTCGACTTGCCAACGAGCGAGCCAATGGCCCGCGAGTTGCTTAACAGAACGCTAACTGAGACGTCTTAACATGGTTAAACTGTCAAAGGGCAAGCGACGTGGCCGCGCGGCGACAAATAGAGTCTCATGGTATGGGGGGCGCTGCTTTGCTCCTGGCTGTCTCCGCCTGCGCGTCCGATCCGGTCAAGTTTGAATCGGCATTGCCGCCGTCGCTTGAGACCCGGCTCAAAGTCGACGACATCGCCGCGGCGTCCACGTCATCGGACTCGCTCTCTGACGGTCTTGACGAAAAGGAAGCGGTCGCGCTGGCGCTTCGCAACAGTCCCTCCTTTCGAGCCAGCCTTGCCGATCTCGGGCTTGCAGAAGCGGACGTCTTCGACGCGATGAGACCCGCGAACCCGACGCTGCAACTGATCGATCCCGTCGGGACCGGCGTCCTTGAAGGCGCAATTTCCATTCCGATTGACCTTTTGAGACGGCCTGCGCGCGTTGCGGCCGCAAAGGCGATCCTTAAAAAGGCGACATTCGACCAGATTCAAGCCGGCCTTACGCTCGCGCGCGATGTACGCAGCCAATTCGCCGTGGTCTGCGCTGCGGACGAACGCGCAACGGCGCTCGCCAACGATGCGCAGGCCTTGAACGGGATTGCGCGGATTTTGCAAGTGAAGGCCAGCCTTGGACGCGGGACCGGGCTCGACGCCGCCGCGGCGCGCGCAGCCGCCCTTGATCGCCAATCGGACGCGGATATCGCCGCTGCGGACGCTCAGGCCGCCCGGACCGTGCTTTCGGCGCTCATAGGAGCGGATGTCGGCGCCATCAAACTCCTCCCGCTGCCGCTCGCCCTCGACCCGGCGTCGGTCCCGGCGCGCGACGCCTTGCTCAAGGCGGCGCTCGAGACTCGCCCCGATGTCGTCGCGGCTGATCTCGCGGTCGAGGCTGCCGCGAAGAATCGTAGCGGCGCGTTTCTCGACGTGCTGAAGCCCGGCGCCTATGTCGATCTCGGCCAAGAAAAGGGCGAAGACCTCAAGATCAGCGGCGGCGGCGCGATCGATGTTCCGATCTTCAATCAGGGTCAGGGCGCCCAAAAGCGCGCCGACGCCGTTCTGAAGCGCGCGCTCGCGGAGCGCGACGGCGTGCGCTTGCGCATCAACGCGGAAATCATCTCGGCGCATGACGCGTTGGTCTCAGCTTTGTCCGCGCTCAACCGCATTGAAAGCGACCTCATTCCGGCGGCCGAACGGAGCGCCGTCTTCACGCGGCAGTCCTTCGATCTTGGCCGCGCGCCGTTGGCGGACGTCTTGACCGCGCGGCGCGCTTTGAACGCGGCGCATATCAAGCGTGCGGACGCGGCGGCTTCCCTCAGGCGCTCGATCGCCGCTCTGAACTACAGCGCGGGACGCGAGCTTTTCTCGACGACCCCCGCCGCATTGGAGAAACAATGACCCTCAATCGGTATTTGGCGGCGTGCGCCGCGCTGTCGGCTCTTTTGTCGTGCAGCGGCGAAAAGACCGCGCCGGCGACCCACTCGCCCTCGAAGGTCGAAAACGGCGTGCCGGAATCGGCGCTGACGACGGTGACGTTGACGCCCGAAGCGGAACGGCGCCTCGGCGTTACGACGGCAGCCGTCGACGTCAGATCGGCGCCGAATATGCGTGCCTATGCCGGAGTCGTCGGCGCGGCGCCAGGCGCGAGCGCCGTCGTCGCCGCGCCGTTCGCCGGCGTCGTCGCCGCTGGCGAGGCCGGACTATTAACGCCCGGTTCGGCTGTCGAACGCGGACAATCGATTCTCCTGCTGCGCGGCGTCGCGACGCAGACAAGCGGCATCAGCCCGGCGGAAGAAATTCGCGTCAGGAAGATCGAATTGGACAACGCAAAGGCGCGACGTCGCCGTACGGCCGAGCTTGTCGCGGCAGAGGGCGCGAGCGAAGAAGAACTAGAAGCGGCGAGCGCCGACGTTGCGCGCGCGCAAGCGGCTTACAACAGCGTCAATGCGCAGCTGAGCGGCGGCGACGCCGGCGCAGCCGTCGTGCGCGCGCCGCTTGCCGGCGTCATCAGCGATTACGCCGCTGGGCTCGGACAACTTATTAGCGCTGGCGCAACGCTCTTTACCGTGACAAATCTCGATGCCGCGCTCGTTCGCGTCCCTGTTTATCCGGGCGACGCGGACGCCGTGCCGGCTGATGCGCCCGCGCAGGTGCGGTCACTGAACGCAGATGCGGATGCTCCCGCGATTGACGGCGTCCGAATTGCCGGATCGCCGACGGCGACGGCCGGCGCAATCGACCTCTATTTCGCGATCGACAACAGCGCGGCGAAGTTCCGCCCCGGCGAGCGCGTCGAGGTCTCGCTGCCGGTTGGCGGCGCCGCCGAAAGGCTTGTCGTTCCGCACGCGGCGATCTTCACCGACATTCACGGCGGCTCTTGGGTCTATGAAAAGGCAGGCGAGGGCGTATACGCCCGCCGCCGCGTCGTTATCGATCATCTGGCGGGCGATCTTGCCGTTCTCGCCGCGGGACCACCGAAAGGGACCTTGGTCGCGACCGCTGGCGTCGCGGAACTCGCGGGTTCAGAATTCGGCGTCGGCAAATGATCAGGGGACTTGTATCCGGCGCCTTGCGGGTGCGGTTCATCGTCGTCGCGCTGGCGATCGCGCTGGTCGCTGTCGGCGCCGAGGGTCTGAAGAACGCGCCGCTTGACGTGTTTCCTGAATTTGCGGCGCCGCTCGTTGAAATTCAGACGGAAGCGCCGGGGCTTTCTGCGCTGGAGGTTGAGGCGCTCGTGACGGCGCCGCTTGAGAACGCGATCAACGGCGTCGCCTGGCTCGACGTCATCCGCTCGAAATCTGTGCTCGGACTTTCTTCCGTCAAGGTGATTTTCGAGCGCGACGTCGATCTCCTAAAAGCGCGCCAGCTTGTTCAGGAGCGCGTCGCCCTGGCGGCGCCGGGACTTCCCGCCGTCGCGCGCGCACCCGTGCTGTTATCGCCGCTCTCTTCGACGAGCCGGGTGATGAAAATCGGCATGCAGTCCGAAACGCTGTCGCAGGTCGAGCTTTCGACACTTGCGGTCTGGACGGTGCGGCCGCGCCTGATGTCCGTCGAGGGCGTCGCCAACGTCGCCGTCTGGGGACAGCGTGACCGCGAATTGCAGGTGCGCATCGATCCTGCGCGTCTTGCCGCATTTAATCTGACTATCAATCAGGTGAAGCAGGCGGCGGCGAAGGCGACTGCAGTAACCGGCGGCGCGTTTGTCGAAGGGCCCAATCAGCGCTTTTCGGTTGCTCATGCGCCGGCCGTCCGGACCACCGACGATCTCGCGCGCATCATCATCGAAAATCGCGACGGCGCGGCGCTGACGCTCGGTGACGTCGCGGACGTCGTCGAAGGATACCCGCCCCCAATCGGCGACGGCATCATCGACGGCAAGCCGGGCATTCTTCTCATCGTCGAAAAACAGCCCTGGGGGAACACGCTCGACGTAACGCGCGCTGTCGAGGCCGCGCTTGATGATCTCGCGCCGGCCCTCGAAGGCGTCAAGGTCGATCCGACCATTTTCAGGCCAGCAACCTATATTGAGAACTCCATCCAGAACCTCAACCGGGCGTTATTGATCGGCTGCGTCCTCGTCATTTTGGTGCTGGCGTTCTTTCTCTACGAGTGGCGTGCGGCGCTGATCAGCATCACGGCTATTCCTCTTTCGCTGCTCGCCGCAGCGCTCGTCCTCAATTATTCAGGCGGCGTCATCAATACCATGGTGCTTGCGGGGCTGGTCATCGCGCTCGGCGAAGTCGTCGATGACGCAATCATCGACGTCGAAAATATCATGCGGCGCCTTCGCCAGAATGCCGAAGCCAACAATCCGCAATCCGCCTTCGCGGTCGTCTTGAACGCGTCGACCGAAGTGAGGACCGCCGTTGTTTTCGGCAGCATAATCGTTGCGGCGGCGCTCATTCCTGTGTTCTCGCTCTCGGGCCTTACGGGCGCTTTTTTCAAGCCGCTGGCGCTCACCTACATTACTGCGATTTTCGCTTCGCTGATCGTCGCGCTGACCGTGACGCCGGCAATGAGTCTGCTGCTTCTGCCCTCCGCCGCAAAGAAGCGGCAGGCCGATTCGCCGTTGGTCAGATGGCTGAAGAAACGCTACCGGCCGTTCGTCGAGCGTTCTCTTTCGACGCCGCGCCGGGCGGCCCTGCTGCTCGCGGCATCCGTCGCGGCAGCGGCAATCGTCTATCCCCTGATGGGCCAGGAATTGCTTCCGAAGTTTCGTGAATATGATTTCCTGATGCACTGGCTCGAGCGGCCGGGGACCTCGCTAGAGGCGATGAACCGCGTGACGATCAGAGCGGCGGACGAGCTTAAAACCGTCGAGGGCGTACGAAACTTCGGCGCGCATGTCGGCCGCGCGGAAGTCGCGGATGAAGTCGTCGGAATCGACTTCACGGAGCTCTGGATTAGCCTTGATCCCGCCGTCGACTATGATCCGACGGTCGCGAAAATTCAGGAAATCGTCGACGGCTATCCTGGCCTTTTTCGCGATCTCCTCACCTATTTGCGCGAACGCATCAAGGAAGTGCTGACCGGAACAAGCGCATCCATTGTCGTTCGAATTTACGGACCTGATCTCGACGTCCTGATCGCCAAGGCGTCCGAGGTCGAGCGTGCGCTCGCTGGGATCGAGGGAACGAAGGACGTTCACTCGCAGCATTTGACCTACATCCCGCAGATTCAGATTCGCTACCGGCCGGAAAAGGGCGCAATGCTCGGCGTCACGCCCGCCGACGTTCGAAACGCAACGTCGGTTCTCATCAATGGCGAGCGCGTCGGTCAGGTATACGACGACCAGAAAGTCTTCAACGTCGTCGTGCGCGGCGAGCAGAAGTTTGCAACTTCAATCGAGACGCTGCGTGAGGTGCGCCTGACTAGTCCGAACGGCAATCTCATTCCGCTAACAGCGGTCGCCGACGTTTACATTGCGCCGTCGCCAAACGCCATCACTAGAGAAGGAGTATCGCGGCGAATCGACGTCAGCCTTAACCCGTCAGGGCGATCGATCGACGTGGTGGCGCGCGACGTCGAGGAAAGCCTCAAGACCATCAAGTTCGCTAGCGGCTATTACCCGGAACTGCTCGGCGAGTACGCCGAGCTGAAAGCCGCGCAATCACGCTTGCTCTTCACAATGCTGGCGGCGCTCGTCGGCATCTTCCTCATTCTGCATGCGCTCTTCCAGTCGCTGCGGCTCGCCTCGATCGTGTTTCTCGGGCTTGCGGGCGCGATCTTCGGCGGCGTCATCGGGGCAATTGTAGGCGGCGGCGTCGTTTCGCTCGGATCTATGATCGGTTTCATCACCGTCCTAGGGATTTCCGCGCGGACGGGCGTCATGATGGTCAGCCATTTCCGCCATCTGGAGCAGGAAGAGCGCGTTCCCTTCGGACCGGCGCTGGTCGTGCAAGGCGCGGAGGAACGATTGACGCCAATCCTGATGACGGCGCTGACCACGACGCTCGCCTTGACGCCGATCATTCTTGGCGGCGTCAAGCCCGGTCACGAGATCGAGCACCCGATGGCGATCGTCATCGTCTGCGGGCTGATTTCTTCCGTCGTCGTCAACCTGATGATCGTTCCGGCGCTCTACCTTAAATATGCGCGGCCTGCAATTGGCGGTAAATGATCAACGTTGAGTCCGACGCCATGCGAGCGCGAATCCAATCGCATTGCGTGGTTGGTCGTACCGAGCACCCGGGGTGAATTGTCGACTATCAAGCTTTAACAGCAAGCTCGCCGGCTGGGACGCCTCTACCCTTTGGGAGGCCGTGCGTCGATTGCGGCGCTTTCATCACGAATACTCCCATAGAAAGGACTAACCGAAACCACGAGCGACGTGGCTTCCGCTTTTCTGCGCTAAATCATAGCGTAGTTCGGAAGGTTGCTGTTGGAAGCATTCAGTCATTTGCCATGATGGCCGAGACCGCTGCAGGATGAGACGCTTTTCGCTCGCTTCTGCCGTCGAGGGCAATTTCCTTATTTCCCATCGTCTCTCGCGAATAACGGCCGCCCTCCCATGAGGACAATTCATTCAAGCACGTCAGGCAATTCGCACACGCTGAACGTGCCTAGGGTGTCGCTAATGATTTGCGTCAACGTTTGCTTTGGCTTGACCGCCTTTACGAAGCTCGCTGAGGCTGGCTTGCTCTGTGTCATATCGCATTTTGACCATCGCTTGATCGGCGTCGACCCCTCAAAGCCCGCTTGGTCATCGTCGCCGCCGCGCGGACGGGCCCGCCTAAGCGGTGCGCTGTAGACGTGCTCTAGCTTTGCGTGCGGCCGCGATTGCATCGCGCGTGGAAAACGTCCCTCCGCCGCGTCCCGGCACGCTTCGAAGTGCTGCGTTGAGCGGGAAATCGCGAGCGCCGCAGTCGTACGCATTTCGTTCGAGACTTCATCTTGCCACGCATTGCGGACGTCCGCTGCGAATAACGAAAAGTGCGCATCGCACTCCTCCTTCGTGGTCAGCATTGATACGCAGGAGGTCAGGCGCAACGAGCCAGTAGCGATCGACAAACTCGTGCAGATTCCGCTCGCCAGCGGGGTGTCTCCCGATGCTTGATCCGTCGCCCATCGCGCCTCTGATGGCCTGATCTGGCCGCAGGGCCGGCTTCGCCTCGATCGCCGTGGACGCAACGGCGGCGGCGAAGTTTTTTCCCCTGGCGGCCGAAGGAGGACGGCCGCCATTCCTCGCGAGTAGACAAAAAACATCGTCGCCGCCGTCCTCCGCTTCGCTTCGGGCGGACCGCTGCGCCGGCGATCGCCCGCGGCCTGACGATCGCCATCGAGGCCGCGACAGGCGCGGGCTCAGAAACAATGGAGACTTCATCATGGCGACCATCGGCACCTTCACCAAATCCGGCGACGGCTACTCAGGGAACGTCGCGACCTTGACCCTCGACGCCAACGTCCAGGTGAGACCCGCGGAAAAAACGAGCGAGAAAGCGCCCGACTTCCGCATCTTCGCCGGCCGCGCCGAAATCGGCGCCGCCTGGAAGAAAACCTCGAACGAGAAGCGCGACTATCTCTCGGTCCGCCTCGACGATCCCTCCCTCGCGGCCCCGATCCTCGCCAATCTTTGCGAGATGGAGAATGGCGAATACGACCTCATCTGGTCGCGCCCGAACCGCCGCCGCGCCGGCGAGTGATCGCCCTTGGCGGAGCGCCCCGCGGGAGACCGCGGGGCGCTTTCGCATGTTCGCCGGCGCCGCCGCCTGGCGGCGACCGCTGGCGCGCCATGAGCGCGCTGCTCGTGCAGCGCGCTGACACGCGGAATCCTAAGTCTGCATGGTTACCGGCACGATTGCTGCATCGAGCCTGGCAGGGGAGCCATTCGGGGCCGGGGGAGCTCTATGGGGTGCATTCTCAACCGATGTAACGATCATGTCGCCAGCGACCTGTTGGTCGTCGCTTATTACGCGATCTTCGTTCTCGTCGCCGTCGGGCTCTCCTATCTCGCCAATTCGAAATCGATCCGGACGGCGGCCGGTCTCATCGGCGTGGGCTGGGCGTTCGGTCTTTTCTCCTTCTTCTATCTCAATGTCTCAGGCTATTTTCTCGTCGCCGTCATGTATGACACGATTTTGGCGTATCATTTCTGGCGGATGGCGAAAGTCGAACTTTTCGCGGCGCCGCTCTATATCGCCTTGCTGTTTGAGATAACGTTCATCGTCTTCACGCAGGGCGTCGGGCTCTCATCCTACGCCACCATGTTCATTCTGAATCGCCTCTTCGAATTCATCCTTCTTTATCTGATCGGATGCTCGCTCTTCCGCCTTCATGTGCTTCGCCTTCAAAGGAAATCGAAGGAGCCGATCACCGATTGGCGCGTCCGATTTGTGATAGGGTAGAGGCCGATTTCCGCCCGCAGTAGATCTCGAGCGGGGGCCCAATTCGCAGCGCCAGGATGCGCTCGTTTCCGAAGGGTTTCGACAGCCCATGCTGCTGGAGGACCGACCTTGAACGCGCCGCCGACTCGGTCGATCTTTGAGCCTCTTTACGAACATCGACTTCGGCCGGGGCGGTCTCGCTCCGGCCTTTTTCATTTGCGATAGGTCGCTCAGTGGAGCTTCGTTTCTTCCCGGGATAGCTCGTCGGCGAGGAGCCGCAAGAGCGCCAACAGGCGCGAATTGACGGTCACTTGCTTGCCCGTCGACAAGGTCACGGTGACGGTTCCGTCCGGTCCTTGATCGGACAGTTTTTCCTTCCAGGACGCGCCGTCAAAGGGGTCGAGTTTCATGAGGTCCCCGCCGCCGGGATTGAGGGCGGAACATCCAATAGTGCCGTCAGACAACTTTGTCACGCGATCACCTGATCATTATCCTTCATCTCAAATCTCATTCGCCACGCTCGTCAAATAGCAGGCCGAGCGCGGCGGCGTCCTTGAAACGCGCGGGGAGCCGCTCCCGATATTTTCGCGCCAGCGCGAGCAGCAGTTTGTTGACCGGATCGCCCGCGCGCCGTTCGATCTCCTTGAGGTTGTCGTCAAGCAGGAAAAACGCGAATACGAGTTCCTCAACCGACACCTCGAGAAATTCGGCGATGCGCTGAAGCGCCGTCATAGACAGGGGACGCCGCCCCGCTTCGACACGCGAATAAACCGGCTGGCTCATATGTAAAAACTCGGCCATTTCCGTCTGCGTCAGAGCGAGATGGCTTCTCAACAATCGCAACAGGGAGCCGAATTCGAGCACGGAAAAAAAACGCTCCGGACTTCACGCAGATTTTGCGCCGGAATGGGCAATAGCGCAAGCCGAAACGGCGATCGTCCGCACCCCAATAACGCGAATTTGCGAGACGTTCTCCGCTTTATTCCACTGGCGAATAAAATATTCGCCGGCCGAATACGGACCCTCAAAAGAAAGCATAACGCCCTGCGATTTTGGAATAGGGAGGAGTTCCTCAATTACGCACTCGTGCGCCAAAATCCCCGCGATGTCGCATTGGAGGTCGCGATCAATGGCGAGGAACAGCATCCGAAAGCGCGAGCGCTCAAAGCCCAATGGAGCTCAGAAATCCGTCAAGGCGCGGACGAAGACGCGGGCTGACAAAAGCCCCTTTTTGAGCATCGACGAGGCCGCGCTCTATCTCCGTGTCAGCGCCCGGGCCCTGGAGCATTTCCGGGGCGAGGGCGGCGGGCCGGCCTATCGGAAACATGGCGGATCGATCGTCTATCATATCCATGATCTCGACAGCTGGTCGTCGCTTCGCCGCTTTTCCTCGACCTCGAAAAAGGCCGACCAATGAGACGCGCTGCTGCGAAGATCTTTGCGGTTTCCGGCGCAGCAATTGGGGCGCTTGCGCTCGCCAGCGTCGTCAAGTTCGCGCCGATCCTCGTCTGGAACGCCTCGGCGAGCGCCCCCATCGGCCTTTATCGAATTGAACGGAATGAGCGGCTCGAAGTCGGCGACTATTTGCTCGTCCGGTCCGACGAAACGCTCGCGAAACTCATCGCCGAGCGCGGCTATTTGCCGGAAAACATCCCGCTCCTGAAGCGCGTCGCGGCGCTTTCCGGCGACGAAATCTGCCGCGAATCCGAAGCGATATTCATCAGCGATGTGCGCGTCGCGAGTGCACTGATTTTCGATTCTTTGGGCCGAAAAATGCCCAGCTGGAGCGGCTGCTTTACGTTGCAATCGGACGAAATCTTCCTCCTCAACGATCCTGATAGATCGCTCGACGGGCGGTATTTCGGAGCGACGAGGGCGGATGCGGTGATCGGTGTCGCGCGCGCCGTCTGGGTGAGGGAGCCGGCGCGATGAGGAGATGGATAGGGGGTAGGCGGAGGAAGGCAAGATTAAAGCTTTGGCGCTACTCGTCGCGCAAAGCCAGTCTGCACGTCGCTTCTGGTGGTGTCACCGGCGAATTCAGTAGCGCCAAATGGCGCCATGTCGGTTTATGAGCGACGAGGACGAGTTCCGCCCGAGACTGGGCCGCATCCGGTCCATCGGCGGGCGCGCGGCGAAGCGCTTTACGGCCAAGCTCTACGCCCGCATGGAGAAGGCGCGGCCCGGCGTCTTTGCGAAGCGAACGGGCGCGAGGTTTTCCGGCGCGCGGATCGGGCGCGGGGCCGGCGTTGCAGCAAGCTTCACACATCGCGCGCACCCTTTCGCGAAGTTTCGCGCGCGCCGGGTTGCGGTCAAGATCCGCTCGGTGCGGCTGGGGCATAACGGCCTCGCCAAGGCGCGGGCGCATCTTCGCTATATCCAGCGCGACGGCGCCGAGAGGGACGGAACGCCTGGCAAGCTCTATGGACCGGCGCCAGACGCCGTCGACGGAGAGGCGTTCCTTGAAGAGGGAAAGACCGACCGCCACCAGTTCCGGATCATCCTGTCGCCGGAAGAGGCGGGCGAGCTCAAGGATCTTGAAGCATTCACGCGCGACGTCATGGCGTCGGCGGAACGCGATCTTGGAACGAGGCTCGACTGGGTCGCCGTCAATCACTACGACACCGATCACCCCCATGTGCATGTGGTCCTCCGCGGGCGCACCGATAACGGCAAGGACCTCGTCATCGCCCGCAATTACATCACCCACGGGTTCCGCGGCCGCGCCGAGGAGCGCGCGACGCTCGAATTGGGCGAGCGACGCGATCTCGATATCGCACGGGCGCGCATGCGCGAGGCGACGCAGGAGCGCTTCACCTCGATCGACCGCGAACTCCAGGACTTGAACGCCGGCGGCGTCGTAAGTTCGAGCGAACCCCGGACCGTCTATGACCGCTTCCGGTCGAAGCTTTTCATGGCGCGCCTGAGGACTCTCGAAGCGATGCAGCTTGCGCGCCGGGACCGCGACGGGTGGCGATTGTCGCCCGCGATGGAGGATACGCTCCGCGGCATGGGCCGGCGCGGCGACATCATCCGCTCGATGGAGCATGCCGTCGGCGACCGGTTCTCGCTTCATCATTTGCGCGAATTTGCATGCGAGACGGCGCCTTTGAGGCTCGTCGGGCGGGTGATCGGATCGGGCGCCGCGGATGACGCGCATGAGCGGCGTTTTCTCGCGCTTGACGGCGCCGATGGGAACCAGTGGCATGTCGCGGTCGAGCTGAAGCCCGGCGCGATGCCGCCGGAAGGCGCCATCGTTGAGGTTTCAAGAGGCGCGGGGAGCTCTCGCAAATCCGATCTCACCATCGCGGCGATCGCTGAGAGAAACGGCGGCATCTATTCGAACGAGCTGCACGAGATCGGCGATCCGCGATCGACCGCCGACTATCGCCTGACGCACAAGCGACGCCTTGAGGCCCTGCGGCGAGCCGGGATCGTCGAGCGCGAAGCAGACGGCTCCTGGCGCGTGCCCGATGATTATTTGCAGCGCGCCGCCGAGTTCGAACGCGGCAAGGCGTCCGCCAATATCCGCGTGCTGGCCTTTGTGTCGCTGGAAGAGCTGCCGCAAGCCCGCGCGCGCACCCTGCTCGATGATGCGCTGGAAAGTCACGAGAAGCTCGAAACTGTGCCTGCCGGTTTCGGCGGTGAATTGCGCGGCGCGCTCGTCGCGCGCCGGCGCTGGCTGATCGAGCAAGGCCTCGCGACAGAAGAGAGCGCGCGGCTGGTCATCGATCGAAAGCGGCTGGCGCTGATGGAGCAAGAGATCGTCGCCGCGGCGGGCGCGCGGCTTTCGAAACAGATGGGCAAAGCTTTCGACCAGCCGGTTGAGGGCGAACGCTTGACCGGGATTTACCGGCGATCCGTCGATCTGCCGGCAGGGCGTTTCGCGATCGTCGAGCGGTCCAAGGAGTTCTCGCTCGTTCCCTGGCGGGAAGCGCTGGAGGCGCGGCGGGGCTTGGAGATTTCCGGGGTCATCAAGCGGGGCGGGATCACCTGGGACTTCGGCAGGAGCCGCGGCGGGCCGGCGCTTTAGGGACGGAAATGGCGGAATCCAGTGGAATTATCAATTGATCGTATTATCATAAATCTTGCCAAATGCATGAAAATGCCCTATATGGAGGCCAAAGGATGACCCTGATGAAACTTGAAGCCGTTGACCGTTTGCCGCCCAAGGAAGCGCGTGGCGATTTTCCGCTGCCGCCGGGCGATTACGGCATTTCTGATGCGGAAGGCCTCGCCATGGCGGAAGCCGCCGTCAATCTCTTCCGCTTCTGGGGCCTCACCGACGCGGAGGCCTGCACGCTCTTGGGCGGGATTTCGACGGCGACCTATAATCGCTGGAAGCGCGCCGAGATCAGTCGCCTCAATGTCGACCAGAAAACCCGTCTTTCGATCCTGATGGGCATCCACAAGGCCTTGCGCATTCTCTTCACCGAGAATGAGCGCGTCTACGCCTGGGTGAAAAAACCGAACAAGGCTTTTGGAGGCCGCTCTGCGCTCGAGATCATGCTGCAGGGCCAGATCATGGATCTCTTTGACGTGCGCTTCTATCTCGATGCGGCCCGCGGCTAATGGCGCCGCCACTGACGCGCCTTCGCTGGCGCAAGACGCACCGGATTATTTCGACACGCCATCCGCCGATCGATCTCTTCGAAGACATCGCCGATCCCGCGAACTGGGATGCGATCGCCTCAGGCGAATCGAAATCGAATGCGCGCGTTGCGGCGAGCATCGGGCGGCTGGAACTGGTGCCGCCCGAACGGCGCGTCGGCGGCGCCGGTTCGAGCTATGTCATGGCGCCCTTCGTCCATATCAGCCCGCGGTTCCAGGGGCGGTTCCATGACGGGAGCTCCGGCGCCTACTACGCCGCAAACCGGTTCGAGACCGCAATCGCCGAGACGACGTTTCATCGCGCGCGCATCTACGCCGACACCAACGAACGCCCGGGCTGGTTCAGCCAGTTCCGCGAACTTGTCGGATCGATCGACGCGCGGGTTCATGATTTGAGAGGAAGCGGGGAATTCGAAGCGTGCCTCGCGCCGGACAGTTACGCCGCGTCGCAGGCCCTTGCGCGCGAGCTCCGCGCCGAAGGCTCAAATGGCGTCGTCTATACAAGCGTCCGCGACCCCGACGGCCAGTGCGTCGCCGCCTTCTGGCCGGATGTCGTATCAATCCCGGTTCTGGGGCGGGCGCTCGCCTATCACTTTGACGGGGAACACATCAATCTCATCCGGGATCAGACGAGCAAGGAAGTGTGGAGGATCGTGTGACAAGTGTCAGCTTTGCGCGCAAAAAGAGACATTCGGACTTAAGCATGAGTTGGCCGCTGACCTGCAGTCTAGAAACAGCCAAGTTGATTGGCTGCTTCCAACAAAAAACTGCGGACATGCTCTGCTTTCGTAACAGCAAGAGCGCCCTGACCCGAGGGCCATCCCCATACCACGCCCGCGACTTTCGCGAGGCTCGGCGTCCATTCCAGTCCGCTCGCTCGGGCTTCAACGAAGCAAGTGTTCCAGACCGTCGAGCCACTCAAACCGGGCGGCTTGTGACGACTTTTGCCTGCGACTGCGGTGGCGAGGTCTGGAAGGTAGGCGATCCCAAAATGGAAGCGATGGTCGATCTCTTTGTGGTCGGCCAACTTCACCTCGCGGGCCAAGCTTGTCGTGGACTCGAAATGCATCTCCCCGAAAAGAAACTTGGTGCGCTCTCCCGCAAAGCCAGCGACGGCAAATACTTCTGACGGAAACGGCGTGTGCGCTAAAGCAATCTGATCCACCTGAATAAGAGCCGAACGGTGATTGAGTTCAGACCAAGCGTCGTCATTGACGGGCAGCAGCGCCAAGTCCCAGGGCCACGCTTGCTCGGAGTGATTTCCGATAACGCGCGGCATGTCTTCCTGCTCATCAAGGCGAAAGCCGAGCTTCTCGGATGCTCTGACGCGCGCTACATGCTCATTCGTCAGGATGTATTTGCGACCATCCAATTCGATGAAAGAGCCTGAGCCCCACGGTTCTCCATGATCGCCATGATCCACGAATATCGGCGTTCGATACTGCTTCAGGTGCGCCATCATTGCGGTGGTTAGCCCTGGCATCGCCGCGTCCCACTCTTCTTTGCTGAAGAGAAGTTTGGATTCAGATGATGGTTCATCGCGCGCGGTCATGTGCATCAGAATACACGAAGCCCATTCATGCCGGGAAAAAGAGTCCCAAGCTTGAAGCTGGGGTGCTGCTGCACCCCTGCCACTCTGGCGAAGAGTGGGGGTAGCAAGCGCAAGGAGGCCCCGACCGAGGGTCCGCGCGCAAAGCGCGTGGAGACGTTTGGATGCCTTGCGCGCGCGAGGGGCGAAGCCCCTTAGCCAATGCGCGAGGGATCGAAGCCGGATGGCTGAGATGCCGCGCGGCTCGGTTCACCAAGAGCCCGGCCCGAAAGGGCGCGCCTGACTTTTATGGGTCTTTTATCACGCCGAGGGGGCCTCCGGTTCCCCCTCTACCCCAGGAGCACCGGGAGCACGTGTTGAGCACGGCAGCACCAAGAGCACCGGGAGCACAGGCAAATGGCTGTAACCAACTGGGTCTATTCGGCTTTTTGAAAACATGCCTTTCAACTAACTATACGGGTGGACAACATATAATGTCGGTTCATATTATCAGTAAGCACCAAATGACCATTTTTCGGCAATTCAGTGACGACTTAAGTCATTGGTATAACACGTTTTTTGTGAAATTATGGACGTGTCGGATGGCGAGCGGTCTGCCTTCTGCGGTGTCCAATCCGCAGAAGGCTGGCGCAGTGAAGAAGGCCGGGCAGGCTTTTCCGCGTCGTTCCGTAGGCCCGGGGGTCCAAACTCCGGGCCGCCCCTTGAACATACAGGAGAAGAGAAATTGGCAGAAGAAAGTAAAAAGCGGCGCACGAAGATAGCCCGTCAGAAACTGGCGCTTCGCGATTCACTTTGGCCCGACATGGATGAAGACCGGTTGTGGAATCGCGAGAAATCTGACGGGTGGCTGAGCGTCCCGCGCTCCATGCCTCTGCTCATGCAGATCATGGACAATCTCTCAAAGGGCAAGCCCGTTTCCTCAACCTACATCGACTTGTGGTGCCGCGCGTACGACGACTCTTTCATCATCGCCAACAAGCACCGCGAGATGGCGTTCTTCTCCGGCTTCACAGGCGAGCGGGCTGAACGGACATGGGCAAGCCGCATGCGTATCCTCGCCGAGCTCGGCTTTATCGAGATCGCCGAGGGTCCCAACGGGCCGATCAGCTACGTGATCATCTACAATCCCTACCAAGTGGTGCTGAAGTACTTCCAGAACGGCAGCATCAATACGGCGACGTTCAATGCTCTCAAGCAGCGTATGATCGAAATTGGCGCGCAGGATCTTGATGGAACGGAATCCACGAAGCCGAAGAAAGCCCAGCCGAGCGTTCAGGAAATCCTGAACCGCCCGATCAAGCGCAAGAAGGCTACGTCGGCGAAAGCCGCCGCAAAAGCCGGGTAATGTCGAGCCCTTCCGAGAACTTTTGGGACTATCTTACGACCGAAGAAGGTGAGGCCGCACAAGATGCAATATCGGAGCTAAACGACGTCCGCTGGATAGAGCCGCTTTTGCGCTCCATTCAAGACAACGGTGGCGTGACGCGCAACACCATGCCGCTTCTATTTGAACTGCGCTTTGCTCACGCGCTGCATCGCGCAGGAGTGATGGCGGAATACGAAATTGGCGGAGAAGGCGATTCCACGTTGGATTTCGGCTTCACATACGAAGGTCAGCCATGGCGAGTCGAATTGATGCGACTTCACGAAACTCAGGCCGCGCGAGATGCATCGCGGTCGGGTGTGGACGATGAAGGCGTCACATGGTTCGGGCGCGTTCTTAGCAGCGTCGCAGAAGATGCAAGGGAATCGGAAGAAGGCGAAACTGTTCAAGCGGTGCAGCGCATTTGCCAGAAATGCGAGAAGAATGGCCAACCGTATAAATTCCCTGTCCCGGGAACAGCCGTTCAAGTTCTGCTGGTCGATTTTCGCACTTTTCTGCACGGCGGCGACCTTGCTGATCGTATCCACGTAGGCCTTGGCGGCGAGTTTGTTGCGGAGCCGTTCCGTCGCTATTGGAGCGGGCAACTCATCTCCGGTGTGTTCAGCGAACGCACCCCCGTAAGGGGCGCAGTGCACATACGCGAGCGCGTCCACTTTCTCGGCTTCGTCAATGAGCAAAGCTATGGGGAAGGCGCATTCGCGGGCGCAATTCTGTTCGTAGCCAATCCACGCTTATTCACGGACGTGGGTCACGCGCGAGAGGCTCTTGCGCGATGGCCGCTCCAGCCCGCCAGATTGGTCAATGGCGGATAGCGCGCATGGCGAGAGTCGAACATATCGGGAACTTGCGCTATAATGTCAGCCGAATCGGCCCCTGTTCGCCGAAGGACCAACCATGATTTTTGAGGTTACACCCGCACATATTGAGGCGCTGTCTGACGCCGACCTGAGGACACTGATCGGCTATCTTGCCGAGCAGGAAATTACGCGCGCGGGCTATTCAGCGTCCTGCGTAACATATGGCGGCCATCAGAACGCAGCGGACGGTGGCATTGACGTTCGCTCTAATGTCGGCGGCGGAAACATCGCTGGCTATATCCCGCGTCCGCAAACAGGCTTCCAGGTCAAGGCCGAGGATATGGCCGCGGCGGATATCGGCAGGGAGATGTGTCCCGGCGGCGCGTTGCGCGCGTCGATCACCGCACTCAGAGAAGCGGGCGGCGCATATATTATTGTCAGTTCGACCGGCTCGGTTTCCGACACGGCCCTGAGCAAGCGGCGCAATGCCATGGCAAGAGCCGTGGCGGACACCCCGGCGGCAGCCGGACTGCACTTGGATTTTTACGACCGGCGCAGGGTCGCAAGCTGGGTGAACCAGCATCCGGGTCTGATCCCGTGGGTGCGGAGCCGCGTTGGCCTGCCGCTTTCGGGATGGCGACCGTTCGAGGATTGGTCGAGTTCGCCGGGCGCAGCCGATGAAGCGTATCTCACCGACGATCACGTTCGGCTCGTGAGTACGCGCCTGAAGGACACCAATGGCCTGAGCGCGATCGACGGTATCAACAAGGTGCGTGAGATTCTCTCGCAGCCCAAAGGCTCTGTCCGGCTGGTAGGATTGTCGGGCGTGGGCAAGACGCGCTTGGTGCAAGCGCTGTTCGACGAAACGCTCGGTGCGGACGCGCTCGATAAACGCCTTGCCGTCTACACCGATCTGGCGGATGGCCCCGACCCGGTGCCGCAGGAGCTTCAGGCCCACATTCACAATCTCGATCAGCGCTGCATCCTGATCATCGATAATTGCGGTATCGACCTTCATCGCAAGCTGGTCGCGCGCATGAAGAATGCGAAGAGCGGCGTCAGCCTGATCACGATTGAATACGATATCAGCGACAACGAGCCTGAAAACACGGACACGTTCAAGCTTGAGCCGTCTTCGAGCGAGATCATCGAGAAGATTATCGCGCGGCGCTACCCGCAACTCACCAACTCGGAAATCCGCACTATTGCGAACTTTTCCGAGGGAAATTCCCGCGTGGCGCTGGCGCTGGCGGAAACAGCGCAGGACGGCGAGTCTCTGGCCAATCTTCAGGACAGCGACCTCATCGAGCGTCTCTTCCGCCAGAACCGGCAGGACAATCCAGCCCTGCTCCGGGCCGCGAAAGTGTGTTCGCTTGTGTATTCGTTCGACGGCGAAACGCTGGAAGGGGACGAAGCGGAATTGCCGCTTCTCGCCGCGCTTGCCGAACAGACTGTCTCCGAGTTTCACGGCCATGTGGCCGAGCTTCACCGCCGCCAGCTCGTCCAGAAGCGCTCGAAGTGGCGTGCGCTGCTTCCGCACGCATTAGCCCACAAGCTGGCAAAACAGGCGCTTCAGGACATCCCGGCGCAAACGCTGAGCCAAAAGCTTTCGGATATTGCGCCCGAGCGCCTGCTTAAATCGTTCTCGCGCCGCCTCGGCTGCCTGCATGAATCCCCGGAGGCGCAGGCCATCGTCGGGCAATGGCTTGGCTCCGGCGGGCGGCTTGAAAATGTCGAATCCCTCAGCGATCTGGACATAGTTCTGCTGGACAATGTCGCGCCGGTGAACCCCGACGCCGTCATGACGGCGATCCGCAGCGCCGCAAAGCGCAGCGCCGACTTCTTCTCAGACAGCAATCCGCACAGGCGGGAGACTGTCGATCTGCTCCGCTCATTGGCCTACGACGCGCAGACCTTCGATGAGGCCGTGGGCTGCATCGCCAAGTTAGCGCGCGTGGTCACGGAATCGAACAATACGGGCGAGGCGATCAACGTCTTCAAGTCGATGTTCTATATCTACCTCTCCGGCACGCATGCGCCGCCGCAACAGCGGGCGGGCTTCCTCATGAAACTTGCGCGCGGGGACAACGAGGCCCACGCGATGGTGCTCTCCGCGCTGGACGCCATGCTTGAGTGCTCACATTTCTCGTCCGGCTACGGCTTCGAGTTCGGAACGCGCAAACGCGATTACGGGTATCATCCGAACACACGCGCTGAGATCAACGACTGGTACAAAACGACATTCGCATTCGCGCAGAACCTCGCGCAGCTCCCTGCTTACCGCGACGAGGTTCGCAAAATGGTGGCCTCGCAGCTCCGCCACCTGGCGCCCGACACCGGGCTGACCGATGAGCTCGTGGCCTTGTCGGACAGCTTTGCCAGTGATGGCGGCTGGCCTGAAGGTTGGGCGGGAGCGCGTGCAGCGGCGCGGGCTGCGAAAAAGGCAAAGCGAAAGGATGACGCCGGAAAATTCGAGGCCCTTGCCAAGCGGCTTGAGCCGAATTCCATTCACCAGCGCATTTCCAGCTACGTCCTGCCGGAGCAATGGGGCGCGCTCGATATTGCGGAGATCGACTTCGAGGATTCCAAGCGCTTCGAGAAAGCGCACAAGCAGGTGGAACTGGTGTGCGCCGGTATCGGCAAGGAACTGGCGGCGGACTTGCGGGCGCTGGCCGATCACCTCCCGATGATGCTTCAATCCAGCTCGATGCGCGTCTCCACGGTGGCCGCCGAAGTTGGCCGCGCCACCACGGCCCCGCAGGATGCGTGGAATATCATCAAGACTGCGGTGACAACGCCAGATGTCGAATCAAAGGGCTTCGCGTTCCCGGCACATTTCCTTTTGGGTCTTGCGGAGCAGAACAAGGTGCTTGCTGACGCCTATCTAGACGAGGCGCTTGCCTCTCCGGCGTTTCACCCGAGCTTTGTCTACATGCAGTCCGTCGTCGGCGTAGACGCGCGTGGGTGCGACCGGATTGTCGAAGCGAGCAAACTTGAATCTGTGCCGACTCACACATTCGGCACGCTCGGGTACGGGCGGGCTTGCGACGATCTTGACGGCGCTTCTTTCAAGCGTGTGGTGCTGGCATTCGCGCCGCGCGAAGGCGGCGTCGCCGTGGCGCTGGATGTCCTTCGCATGAGGCTGCTGCTGTCTGAGGACAAGAAGAAGCCGCTGGACCCGGATGTTCGCGCGCTCGGACGCGAGCTGGTCGCCATGTCAAGTTTTGAGAAGCGCCGTCAGAACGATGGCCGGACGCTTGCCGTGATCGCGCGCGCCTGCCTCGTCTCGCCCGCCGATGACGCATTGGCCGAAAAGCTCTGCGCGAAGCTGCTCGACGCGATTGGGCGATGGAAGGTGAGCCCGTATGATTACAGCGAACTAGTGACGGAGCTGGGCGGGCTCTTCCCGCATGCGGTGCTGAACGTGCTGGTGGAGCGCGGTACGGAAGTGACGGAAGGCAGGCGCGGCATGTTCACAAGCTTTCGTGAGCATCGCCCGTGTCCGCTTCGCAAGATCAGCGACGATGTGCTGCTCGATTGGGCGCGCGAGCGTCCGGAGACGCGGTTTCACCAGTTGGCGCAAGTCATACGCCCGTGGCGCTCGGCCGATAAGAATGTGCAGGAAGGACCGGTGGACGAAGAAACGGGACCGCTGCGCTGGACGAATGCCGCCCTGCGCGTCCTGCACGAAGCGCCGGAACCGGAGGCGGTCCTGTCCGAGTTTATCGAGCGCTTCCGTCCCTCCGGCTGGAGCGGGTCTCTGGCCGGGATTCTTGCCAGCCGCCTGCCGCTCATCGAGCGCCTTACCAGCGATCCGAACTCCGTCATCGCGGAGGCCGCGAAGAAAGCCGTCGTAACTTTCAACGAGCAGATCGAACGCACGCGCGAGAGGGAAGCGCGCGAAGACCGGCAAAGAGACGAGCGGTTTGAGTGGTAGAGCGAGGTGTGCTGCTGTCAGGAAGCGTCTTTCTCGGTGCTCGCCTCTCCATGGAATCTCGGATTTATAGAGCATTTAAGTTGCTTTGGTGTTGCCGCCACTCGAGCCCGGCAGTCTGGTCGCCGATGACAGCTATCGGGATATTCGCGACGTTGGACTCGCCTGAGAAACACAGCGTTGGGTTCTCTCTGCATGATGCCGCGAGCGATGTCGCGCCCCCGGATCTCCGCAGTTAGCCCCAAATCCCCCCAAATAACCCCAAATTTCCGCCAGTGACTTCGCCGCGGCGGTGAGCCGATCATCGACTTTGGAAAGAGCGATTTTTCGCGAGACCAAAGTCGAACATGACCCCGACCAAGATCCTCATCGGCCAGGCCTTCATCGTGATGCTGATCATCCTCGGCGCGATGCAAGCGGCGACCCAATATGTCGCCGGCGCATTCGGGTTCGACCCGGCGCTGGGCGCGCCGTTCTCACACATCGGCGAGACGCCGATCTATTATCCGTGGCGACTTTTCGAGTGGTGGTACGCCTATGAGGCGTATGCGCCGGATATTTTCATGCAGGGCGGGGCGATCGCGGCCGCCGGCGGCATGGTCGGCGCCGTCGCGGCGATCGTGGGCTCGTTGTGGCGTGCGCGGCAGCAACGGAACGTCACGACTTACGGTTCTGCGCGCTGGGCGCGGCGCCGCGACATCGATCGAGCCGGGCTCTTCGATTCCGACGGCGTCTTTCTCGGGCGCTGGCGCGGGAATTATCTCCGTCATGCGGGACCGGAACATGTGATGGCCTTTGCGCCGACGCGGAGCGGGAAGGGCGTCGGGCTTGTCGTGCCGACGCTCCTCTCCTGGACCGGCAGCGCCGTCATTCACGACATCAAGGGCGAGAACTGGACGCTGACCTCCGGCTGGCGATCGAAGTTTTCGCATTGCTTGCTGTTCGATCCGACCAATGCGGGCTCGGCGCGCTACAATCCGCTGCTGGAAGTGCGCAAAGGATCCGGCGAAGTTCGCGACGTCCAGAATATCGCCGATATCCTCGTTGATCCTGAAGGCTCATTGGAACGCCGCTCCCATTGGGAGAAGACCGGCCACGCGCTCCTCGTCGGCGTCATCCTCCATGTCCTTTACGCCGAAGAGGAAAAAACCCTCGCGCGCGTTGCGTCTTTCCTGTCGGACCCGAGCCGGACTTTCGAGAAGACGCTTGGCCTCATGAAGGCGACCAATCATTTGGGGACGAAGCGCGCGCCGAAAGTGCACCCCGTGGTCGCCCAAGTCGCGCGCGAGCTACTCAATAAATCCGAGAATGAGCGCTCCGGCGTCCTCTCGACCGCGATGAGCTATTTGAGCCTTTATCGCGATCCGACCATCGCGGCGGTGACGAGCGACTGTGATTGGCGCATCGCTGATCTGATCGAGGCGGAGCACCCGGTCTCGCTCTATCTCGTCGTGCCGCCGTCAGACATCTCGCGGACGAAGCCGCTCATCCGTCTCGTGCTGAACCAGATCGGCCGGCGGCTGACGGAAGAGCTGGAGAGCGTCGCGTCGGCAAAGCGCCACCGGCTCCTCATGATGCTCGATGAGTTCCCGGCGCTCGGGCGGCTTGATTTCTTCGAGTCGGCGCTCGCCTTCATGGCCGGCTATGGGGTGAGGGCGTATCTTATCGCCCAGTCCTTGAACCAGATCGAAAAGGCCTATGGGCCGAACAATTCGATCCTCGATAATTGCCATGTGCGCGTCGCCTTCGCCGCGAATGACGAACGGACGGCGAAGCGGATTTCCGACGCGCTCGGCACGGCGACGGAGCTCCGCGCGCAGAAGAATTACGCCGGCCATCGCCTCGCGCCCTGGCTCGCCCATGTCATGGTCTCACGGCAGGAGACGGCGCGTCCGCTCCTGACTCCCGGCGAGGTGATGCAGCTCCCGGCGGATGAGGCGATCGTCATGGTCGCGGGGCTTCCGCCGATCCGCGCCAGGAAGCTTCAATATTACAACGATCGGAATTTCGCCTGTCGGCGGCTTCCGCCAGTCAACATCGAAGCGCTTACCGGCTTCTATCCCGACGCGCCAACGCCGCGCGCCAATGACTGGACGGGCGTTACCGCCAAATTCGATCCGCTGCTGGCGATCGAGGACGAGGAAGTCGCGGAATTGCCCGCCGCCGATGACGAGAGCGGTCTGCAGCAAACGCCGGAACTGGACCCGAAACCTCAAGCGCGCGGCGTCACCGCCGACGCCGATCCTGACATCCCCGATGAGAGCGACGGCCTCGCCGAAGCGAGGAAGCTCGAGCGCCTTCAATTGGAGCGCGCGCGCCGCGCCGCGCTCGATCGCGGCGACGGCATGCTGAACGGGGTTTACCCATGAGCACAAGGAAGCGCCGCGTCTCGATCTATCTGAGCCCCGAGGCGGAGCGTCTTTTGACGCGCGCCGTCGAGGATCGCGGCGCCAGCATGAGCGGCGTCGTCGAGGCGGCGATCACGACGCTCCTCGGCGACAAGACGAGGAACTCCGAACTCGCGTTGCTCGGCGAGCGGGTCACCAAGCTCGCGCGCGCCGCCGAGCGCATCGCCGATGAGACGACGGCGCAGACCGAAACGCTCGCGCTCTATATCCTCTATTATCTCTGCATCACGCCGCCGCTGCCGGACGCTTCGCGCGAGGCCGCCGAAGCTTCGGGCAGGAAGCGCTTCGACCGCTTCATCGGCCAGGTGAGCGAGCGCCTCCTCGGCAAGGAGAGCTACACCGACGAGGTGCTCGCCCGCATCGATCTTGTCCGCGCGAGTGCTGCGCCGAAACTCGGGGTCGCGTCATGACGGGCGCGGGATCAACCCATGCGACCGCGATCCGGCGCGCCGCCATGCTGAAAACGGCCTTCGGGCCCGTGATCGGCGCGGCGCTGGAAGACGAAAGCGTCTCCGAGATCATGGCCAATCCCGATGGCGCGCTCTTCATCGAGCGGCTCGGGGTCGGGCGCGAGCGGCAAGACGCGATCATGCCGGCTTGCGACGTTGAGCGGATCATCCGCCTCATCGCGAGCCATATCGGCGCGCCTTGCGACCGCGAGCATCCGATCGTTTCGGCTGAACTCCCTAGAACGGGCGAGCGCTTTGAGGGCGTCATGCCGCCGGTCTCGCTCGCGCCGACGTTTTCGATCCGGAAGCCCGCAAGGCGCGCGATGAGTATCGCCGACTGGGTCGCGGCGGAGGCGATGACGCGCGGGCAGGCGCTAATCCTGCAATCGGCTTTGGCGCGCCGCGAGAACATTTTGATCTCCGGCGGCACGTCGACGGGCAAGACGACGCTCGCGAATTCCCTGCTCGCCGAAATCGGAAGGGAAGCCGAGCGCATCCTCATCCTCGAGGACACGCGCGAGCTTTATTGCAGCGCTGAAGATGTCGTCGCCTTGCGGACCGCGCCCGGCATCGGGCTCGAGACGCTCGTCCGGTCGACCATGCGCTTGCGCCCCGACCGCATCATCATCGGCGAGGTGAGGGGCGGCGAGGCGCTCGATCTTTTGAAGGCCTGGAACACCGGCCATCCGGGCGGGATCGCGACTGTTCATGCGAACTCGGCCGAGGCGGCGCTTTCACGGCTCGAACAACTGACGGCGGAGCGCGCGCATGAAATCCCCCGCGCCCTCATCGGCGAGGCGGTCAATCTCATCATCCATATCGGCCGGCGCGGGGACCATCGGCGCGTCGAGCACATTCTCCGCGTCAAGGGCCATGACCCCCTCCATGGCTATGTCCTGGCGCCGGCCGATCCCCAGCAATTCTCAATCGTCAGCGAAGGAGCGACTTTATGACTGCAACAAGATGTTCAATCCGGCTTGGCTCAGCGCTCGTCGCCGCCAGTCTCGCGCTTGTGGCGGAGGCGCACGCCGCCGGGTCCGGCATGCCCTGGGAAGCGCCGCTCGCGTCGATCCTCGCCTCGATCGAGGGACCGGTCGCGCGCATCGTCGCCGTCATCATTATCATCATCACCGGATTGTCGCTCGCCTTTGGCGACACGTCAGGCGGCTTCCGGCGTCTCATCCAGATCGTCTTCGGGCTTTCGATCGCCTTCGCGGCGACGAGCTTCTTTCTCGCCTTCTTCTCCTTCGGCGGCGGCGCGCTGATCTGAAGGAGAAATGAGATGCTGGAAGGATATTCCGTACCCGTTCATCGAAGCCTCACCGAACCCATGATGATGGCCGGCGCGCCAAGGGGCGTCGCGATTTTGAACGGCACCATCGCCGCGGCGGTCGGCCTCGGGCTGCAGATGTGGGTCGCGGGGATCCTTCTCTGGATCATCGGCCAGGCGGCCGCGGTCTACGCCGCGAAAAAAGACCCCGCCTTCATCGAGGTCGGCCTGCGGCATTTGAAGCACAAAGGCTATCTCTCATGCTGAATCTCAAGGAATACCAGACGCGCCCGAAACGCCTCGCCGATTATTTGCCGTGGGCGATGCTGGCGGCGCCCGGCATCGTCCTCAACAAGGACGGGAGCTTCCAGCGGACGATCCGCTATCGCGGGCCGGATCTGGAGAACGCGAGCGAGGCCGAGCTTCTCTCCTTCACGGCGCGCGTCAACAATGTCCTGAAACGCTTCGCCTCCGGCTGGGCGCTGTTCTTTGAAGCGGCGCGCAATCCGGCGAATGACTATCCTTCATCCGAGTATGCGGATCCCGTCGCCTGGCTCGTCGATGAGGAACGGCGCGCCGCGTTCGAAACGGGCGGCGCGCATTTCGAGAGCGCCTGTTACCTGACCTTCGCCTGGGCGCCGCCGAGCGATCGGACCCGGAAAGGCGAGGCGGTGTTCCTGACCCGCGACGGCGGCGAGAAAGCCGCGTCGGCGCACGAGCATCTCGCGCACTTCACCCGCGAGACCGATCGCGCCATCGATCTTCTCTCCATGCTCCTGCCGGAATGCGAGAGGCTCGATGATTCCGGGACGCTCACCTATTTGCATGGTTCGATCTCGACCAAGCGCCATGAAGTCGCGGCGCCGGAAACGCCGATCTTTCTCGACGCGCTCCTCGCCGATTGCGGGCTCACCGGCGGCCTCGAGCCGATGCTGGGCGATGACCATCTCCGCGTCGTCTCGGTGCTCGGCTTTCCGCCGGCGTCAGAGCCCGGCTTTCTGGACGCGCTCAATCGCCTGGGGTTCGCCTATCGCTGGACGACGCGGTTCATCGCCCTCGACAAGGCGGCGGCTGCCAGAGAGATCACGAAATACCGCCGGCAGTGGTTCGCCAAGCGCAAATCGATCGCGGCGATCGTCAAGGAGACGCTCTTCAATGAAGAAAGCGTCCTTCTCGACGCCGACGCCGACAACAAGGCGGCGGATGCTGACGCCGCGCTGCAGGAGCTAGGGCAAGATGACGTCGCCTTCGGCTATCTGACTTGCGCCGTTGTTGTTTCAGATGGTGACGCCTCTCTCGCTGACGACAAAGCGAAAGAGATCGAGCGCGTCCTCAATGGCCGCGGCTTTGTCGCCATTCGCGAAAGCGTCAACGCCGTCGACGCCTTTCTCGGGTCCGTGCCCGGCCATCTCTACGCCAATATCCGGGCGCCGCTCGTCCATACGCTCAATCTCGCGCATCTCGCGCCCCTGTCCGCTGTCTGGGCCGGCGAGGCGTGGAATGATCATCTGAACGCGCCGCCGCTTATTCAGGCGACGACGCATGAGACGACGCCGTTCCGGCTTTCAACCCATATCGGCGATGTCGGCCATGCGATGATCGTCGGACCCACGGGCGCCGGAAAATCCGTGCTCCTCGCTTTGATGGCGCTGCAGTTCCGTCGCTATGAGAAGTCCCAAATCTTTGCGTTCGACAAGGGACGCTCGATGCGCGCCGCGATCCTGTCGCTCGGCGGCGCGTTCCATGATTTGGGACACGACGCGACGCTCGCCTTCCAGCCTTTGCGCGATATCGATGGCGAGGCCGGCAGGGCGCGGGCGCAACACTGGCTTCTTGGCATTCTTGCACAAGAGGGCGTCGCGCTCGATCCGGCGATCCGGGACGCGATCTGGTCGGCGCTCGGCAATTTGAGCCAAGCGCCCGCGAAGGAACGCACGCTCACCGGCCTCACGCTCCTCCTGCAGCGCGCCGATCTCCGCGACGCCCTGAAGCCCTTCACCATCGACGGCGCCCATGGCGGCCTCTTCGACGCCGAGGAGGAGACGCTGCAGCTCTCCGAAATCATCGGCTTTGAGATGGAGTCGTTGATGCGCCGGCCGTCAGCGGTCGCGCCGGCGCTTGTCCACCTCTTCGACCGGCTCGACGCGCGGTTCGACGGACGCCCGACGCTTCTTCTTATCGACGAGGCCTGGGTATTTTTGGATCATCCGCTCTTCGCCGAGCGCCTGCGCGACTGGCTCAAAACCTTGCGCAAGAAGAACGTCTCGGTCGTCTTCGCGACGCAGTCTTTGAGCGATATTCAAAACTCGTCGATCGCGCCTTCGATCATCGAGAGCTGTCCGTCGCGCATCTTCCTCGCCAATGCGCGAGCGCGGGAAGCGGGCATCCGCTCCGCCTATGAAGGCTTCGGGCTCAATGATCGCCAGATCGAGCTGATCGCGACGGCGACGCCGAAACGTCATTATTATTACCAGTCTTCGATCGGCAATCGCCTCTTCGAACTCGGGCTCGGCCCCGTCGCGCTCGCCCTTTGCGGCGCGTCGGATCCCGAAACGCAAAAGCTCATCGACAAAATCATCGCCGGAACGCCTGAGCGATTCGCCGCCGAATTCCTGCGCGCCAAGGGCCTCGCCTGGGCCGCCGATCTCATCGCCGAAAACCAAATCACTGAAAGGAGCTACTCATGCGCCGCCGAATGAAGAACCTCGCCGCCTCCAGCCTCATCGCGATTGCCTCAATGCTTGGCGTTTATGGAAGCGCCAACGCACAGCTCTTCGGCGGCATCGTCTATGACCCGACCAATTACGCGCAGAACCTCCTGACCGCGACGCGCACGCTTACCCTGATCAACAACCAGGTGAAGCAATTGACCAACGAGGCGCAGATGCTGGTCAATGAGGCGAAGGAGCTCGCAAGCCTGCCCTTTACGGTGCGGGTCCAGCTCAATCAGCGCCTTACTGAGATCGAAACCCTGATCAAGACCGCGAAAGGCCTCGCTTACGACGTCGCCTCGATCGACGCCTCGTTCCGGGCGCTCTTCCCGGAGGATTATTCTTCCGTTTCGAACGCCGCGATGGCGTCCGACGCGAGGCGGCACTGGGAGGAGGCGTCAAGGGCGTTTCATGATTCGATGATCATGCAGGCGAAGATCGCCGAGACGATTTCCGCCGACATGACCGACCTCGATGCGATCGTCTCAAAGAGCGAGACCGCTGTCGGCAATTTGCAAGCCGCGCAAGCCGGAAACCAGCTCCTCGCTTTGCAAGTGAAGCAGTCGATGCAGGCGGCGGAACTCTTCGCCGTCGCTGCGCGCGCCGAGGCGCTCGATCGCGCGCGGCAATTGCAGACCGAGGAGCGCGCCCGCATCGCCAACGCCCGCTTCATCGGCGACGGGATCATCTACCCCTAGCCCGCAAGAACAAGGAGCGCGGTCTTGAACAATTTGAATGTCATCGACCAGTTCACGGCGACCTTCGTCGCTTACATCGATTCCGGCTTCGGACTGTTGCAGGGCGATGTCGGCTTCCTGACCGCGATCTTGATCGGCATCGACATCGTCCTCGCCGGCCTCTTCTGGTCGATGAACGGCGTCGACAATGTGCTCGGGGCGTTCATCAAGAAGGTTCTTTATGTCGGAGCCTTCGCCTTCATCATCAATAATTTCCGGCTCCTCGCTGACATTATCTTTGCGAGCTTCGCCGGCCTCGGCCTTGTCGCGACGGGCTCGCCGATCACGGCCGCGCAATTGATGCAGCCGGGCTTTGTCGCCGACACCGGCTACCAGGCGGCGTATCCGCTCCTTGGCGAGGCGAATGCGCTTCTCGGGTTCCCGAGCTTCTTTTCAAACTTCGTCACCATCGCGATCATTCTCTTGGCGTGGCTCATCGTTCTCTTCGCCTTCTTCATCCTGGCGATCCAGCTCTTCGTCACCATCATCGAGTTCAAGCTGACGACGCTCGCCGGCTTCGTGCTCGTTCCCTTCGCGCTCTGGAACAAGACCTCTTTCCTTGCCGAACGCGTCCTCGGCAATGTCATGGCCTCGGGCGTCAAGCTGATGGTCCTCGCCATCATCGTCGGCATCGGCTCGACGATCTTCTCCTCCGTCACGGCGAGTTTCACGCCGGGCGCGATCACGCTCGAAGACGCGGCGGCGACCATATTGGCCTCGCTCGCGCTCCTCGCGCTCGGCATCTTCGGTCCGGGGATCGCAACCGGCCTTGTTTCCGGCGCGCCGCAATTGGGCGCGGGCGCAGCGGTCGCCACAACAGCCGGCGCGGGCGCGGCCGTGCTTGGCGCCGGAGCCTTGGCGGCGGGCGGCGCTAGAGCCGCCGCATCCGCCGGGCAATCCGCCATTCGCGCCGGCGCCTCCATGGCCGGCGGCGCCAATGCGGCGTGGACGCTTGGCAAAGCCGCCTCCGGTCAGTCGGGCATGCGCGGCGCGGCGGCCGGCGCTGCAGGCGTTGCTTCCGCCGGCTTCTCGTCAGCCTTCGAGGCGGCGCGTTCTTCCGTCTCGCGCGCCTTCGGCAATCCGCGTCAGGCGTTCGATGCTGGCGCGCGCGCGGCGTTCACCGCGACCGGCGGCAAAGTCGGTGGATCATCGACGTCCAACGCGACAGCGGCGGCAAGCAGCGCGCCTGATTGGGCGCAGCGACTCCGTCGCGAGCAGGGCGTGCGCGACGCGGGTCTCACGGCAACGCATGTGATCGCCTCGGGCGATCGCGGCGGCAGCGCCGATGCGCCGCGCCTCAGAGAGGATCACGAGTGATGTTCAAACGCGCTTCCACGCATTATGGCGAAACCCCGGCGCCCGAGACGCCCTATCTGCGCGCCCATCAATTATGGGACGAGCGCATCGGCGCCGTGCGCGTTCAGGCCGCGAACTGGCGGTTAGCCGCTTTTGCGTCCTTGGCTGTAGCCGGCGTTTCCTGTGGCGGCCTCATCTGGCAATCAAGCCGATCGATCGTGACGCCTTACATCGTCGAGATCGACGGCGAGGGCGCCGTCCGCAATATCGGTCCGGCGAGCGAAGCTTACAAACCGTCCGACGCCGTCATCGCCTATGCGCTTGCAAATTTCATCCGCGATGTGCGCTCGGTCTCGATCGATCCCGTCATCGTTCGCGCCAACTGGCTGAAGGCCTATGATTATGCGACCGATCGCGGCGCGATGGCCTTGAATGACTACGCGCGCGACCACGATCCCTTCGCCGAGGTCGGCCGCCGTAGCGTCAATGTCGAGGTGACGAGCGTCGTCCGCGCGTCCGACGATTCCTTCGAAATCCGCTGGTCCGAGAAAACTTACTCTGGCGGCCAGTTCGAGAAGCTCGAACGCTTCACCGCGCATCTCACCATCGTCCTGTCGCCGCCGAGAACCTCGGAGGCGCTCTCGAAGAATCCCCTCGGCCTTTATGTCCACGGCCTCAACTGGTCGAAAGACCTCAGCGCAGGAGATCCCTCATGACGTGCTCGCTTCTTCTTGTTTCGTCGCTCGCGCTCATGGGGTGCGAGACCGCCTATCCCGACATCGCGCTCGATGCGGCGCCGATGCGCCCGGCGAAGATCGTCAGTTTCGATGACGGAAAGCCTGTGCGCGAGATCGTCGAGACGGCGAAGCCCTATCCCTTGCCAGGACAATTGAAGCTGATCGAAGAGAAAGGAGAAGGAGACGGCGGCGCGGCCGAGCTCGCGCCCTCGCAACGCATCGACCAGGCGAACAGCCTCGCCAAGATCGAGCCCGATCTCACCCGCTTCGTGAACGCGGTGCAGGTCTACCCCTTCATGGAAGGCGCGCTCTACCGGCTTTACGCCGCGCCCGAACAGGTGACCGACATCGCGCTTGAGCCGGGCGAGCGATTGAACTCGGTCTCGGCGGGCGACACCGTGCGCTGGGTCGTCGGCGACACGGCTAGCGGAGCCGCAGCGGGCGAGCGGGTTCATATCCTGGTCAAGCCGATCGCGCCCAATCTCTCGACCAATCTCGTCATCGCCACGGACCGGCGCGCCTATCACCTCGAAATGCGCTCCTTCCGCGAAACCTATATGGCGGCGATCTCCTGGACCTATCCGCAGGACCAATTGGTAAAGCGCCGTAACGACGCCGAAAAGGTGAAGGAAGCGGCCGCGAGCATCGTCGCCGAGGCGATCGATCCGGACCGGTTGCAGTTCCGCTATGAGATCGAGGGCGACCGCCCGCACTGGCGTCCCGTTCGCGCCTTCGACGACGGCGAGCAAGTCTTCATCCAGTTCCCGGAGGCGATCGCACAAGGGGAAGCGCCGCCGCTGTTCGTGTTGTCGAGCGACGGCAAGCCCGAACTCGTCAATTACCGCATGCGCGGCAATTACTATGTCGTCGACCGGCTGTTTTCCGCGGCGGAACTTCGCCTCGGCGAGAAGCGCCAGTCGGTCGTGCGCATTCTCCGCACGGACCTCAAAGGGCGCATCTGAGATGAGCGCCGGTCGCCAGGACAAACGTCACAAGGACGAACCGGACGCGCTGCGCTTGCGCGCGGCGCCGCGCGCCGTCACGCGTTTGAACAAGAGCGCGCTGATGGTCGCCGCAGGCGGCGCGGGCCTTCTCATTTTCGCCGCGGCGAGCATCGCCTTGGCGCCGCCGCGCGCCTTTGATGAAACCGCGCCTAAGGAACTCTATAATGTCGAAACCAAGCCCAAAGCCGAGGGGCTCGACGCGCTCCCCAAAACCTACGCCGATGTGAAACCGCAATTGGGCGCGCCGCTGCCGGGCGATCTCGGCGCCGCGCTCTTAGAGGCCGAACAATCGCTCGCCGCGACGGGCGATGAGGGCTTTCTCGAGCGTCCAGATTATGCCGCCCTGTCGCCGACGCCGTTCCGCAATTCCCCCGAGGCCGACGCCGCGCGTGAAGCCGCTCTGCGCGAAGCGCAAATCGCGACCGAGGCAAGGGAGGCGGGCGTCTTCTTCCAGCTCGCCGCGCGCATGGATAAGGCGACGAAACCACCGCAGGCGATCGACACTCACACGGGATCCCCCTTTGAATTCCCCGGACCCGTGTCTGCGCCGGTCCCGTTCGGCGCCGATCGGGACGACGATCCCGGCCGGCAAATCCGCAAGCTCGACTTCCTTGGTGATCGATCGGAGTCGGCGACCGACAATCCGCACCGCATCGAGGACCCGATCACGCCGTTTGAGGTGATGGCGGGGACCGTCATCCCGGCGAGTTTGATTACAGGCGTCAACTCCGATTTGCCCGGCACGGTGATAGCGCAAGTGACGCAGAATGTTTATGACAGCGTCACCGGCCACTATGTCCTCATCCCGCAGGGCGCGCGGCTCATCGGCCGCTATGACAGCGTCATCGCCTTCGGCCAGTCTCGCGCGCTGCTGGTCTGGTCGCGCATCATCTATCCCGACGGCGCCTCGATCCTGATCGACAATATGCCGGCGAGCGATGTCGCGGGCTATTCGGGTCTTACGGATGAGGTCGACTTCCACACATTCCGCATTTTGAGAGGCGTCGTTCTTTCGACGCTGCTCGGCGTCGGGACGGAATTGTCTTTCGGCGAATCCGAAAGCGACCTTGTCCGCGCGCTGAGGGAGTCCGCGCAAAGCTCCACCAATCAGTCCGGCCAGAAAATCGTGCAGCGCAACCTCGACATCCAGCCAACGATCAAGGTGCGGCCAGGCTGGCCCTTGCGCGTCATCGTTCACAGGGATCTCGTGCTTCGCCCTTATGAAGAGAGGAGGGCGGCGCGATGAGCCTCAAGATCGGCGCCGTCCCGGAGCGAAAGTCCGTCAGGATCACCCTGTCGCTGCCGCCCGACATTCACGCCATGCTCGCAGACTACGCCGCAATCCACGCCGCGGAATTCGGAAAGAAGACCCCGGCGAGCGAACTCGCAGGTCTAATGATCGAGCGGTTCCTGAACTCGGACGCGGCCTTCCGGCGCGCCCGCAAAACCCTTCGTCAACCCGCCAGTGAAAAGGAGTAAGCCATGGCTATCATCGGCGCATTCAAGAAGACGGACGACGGCTATGCCGGAACCATCCGGACCATGACCATCAACGTCAAGGCCGCCTTCATCGCCAACGACAAGAACGGCAATGACAAGGCCCCGGACTTCAAGATCGTCGCCGGCGACCGCGAATTCGGCGCAGCCTGGAAAGCAAAGAGCAAGGGCGATGAGCCCCAGGAGTTCCTGCGCGTCGAACTCGATGACCCGAGCTTCGCCGCGCCGCTACGCGCGGCGCTGTTTTCGAATGGGGGCGACACGAGTGCCTTGGTATGGACGAGGTCTAGAACGAAGGAATGAGTTTGCCGTCAGAGCAGGAATCGAAGAGTGTGAGCATGTCTGAACCACTGTCGAGGCGATTGCCCGCAAAGCTGCGGAGTCGCATACTGGAAATCGCGCGAGAGAACAATTTCGACCCCCAAACGTTTCTGTCAGAGATTGTCGATAGTGCAATCGTCGAAAAGCGAAGCGGTGGTAGCGAGAATCTTGAGGGGATCGGCCAAGATTGGCGCCAGTTGTCCCCAAACGATCTTGTCGACCCCGATACCGCGTCCCGACGATTGAAACTCTCAAAGTCAAAACTTGCGGCAATGCGTTGTCGCGGGACCGGACCGAAATTCGTGAAAATGGGCGCGCGCACCGTCTATTATCGCGTTTGCGATCTGGACGATTTCATAAGCCGATGCTTGGTCCAATCGACCTCACAATAGGCTATGACGCGCTATGAAGCGGACCGAGCTCGCTTGTAGACGGCTTCGACGCCTTCAGCGACAGGTCGACGGCTCTCAACCAGCAAATGAGCATATCTCTCGGTCGTTGAAGCCTTCCGGTGGCCCAGATTTGCGCCGATATTCTTGAGCGACTGACCGGAATTGATCGCGAAGGAGGCATAGGCGTGGCGAAAATCGTGAATACGAAAATTCTGAAGGTCGGCGCGCTCCGTAATTTTCTTCCAGGAATGTCGAATATTCTGAACGTATCCGCTTTTGCTTTTCGGAGACGCGAACACGAACTCGCCATCCTTTTTCGTATGTGACCGGCGCCGCAATATCTCGAGGCACGAGTCCGTAAGGGGAATAGCCTTCGGCGTGTTCATTCCGCCCGTCTTGTGACGAAGCGGGGGAAGCAGCAACAACTTGCGCTCAAAATCAACTTCCTCCCATCGCAGGCCCTTGATTTCACCTGCTCGCGCCGCAGTAAACGAAATCAACGAAATGCAGTCGACCTGCGCCTGCGTCAATTCGCCCGACCGCAAGAGATCATCGATCGCCTTGAAAAGGCGCCGAGCTTCTTCATCGGTTAAGTAGCGTTGTCGCGCGCCGTCCTGCAGCTTCTCAATCTTTGTGCACGGATTGCCGTCAATGAGTTCCCGTTGCACCGCCCATCCCAAGGCGGCGGACAAACTTCGTACGGCGTGAACGGCGGCGCCTTTTCCACCGGTCAAATTACGACCCCGCTTGTTCGGTCTCGCCCTGGCGCTGACGCCTTTCAACACGTCGTTCTGGAATTTCGAGACGTCTCGCGGACGAAGGTCTGCAATCGGCACAGAACCCAGAAGCGGTCGGACGTGGTTCGTCAGGTAGCATCGGTCGTTCGCCCAACTCGACGCTCGCTTGTCCGGTTTGTCGATCGGCCCCTCTTCGAGATAACGATCAATCAGGTGCGCAACAGTGAGCTTTCGGATCGAGGCTGTTTCGCGAGCGGCTGCCTTTTTTTCGGCAGGATCAACACCGTTGGCGATATCGCCGAGAATTGCCTTCGCTTTTTCCCGCGCTGTTTCCGGCGTCCAGGGATCGCCATGCTTGCCGATGGTGATCCATCGATAGCGCGCGCCGAACGAGTATCCGACGACATAGACTTTTCGCCCCGTAGGGTATGCTTGAACGCAGAAACCTTTCAATTCGGAATCCCATAATCGTGCTCGCTTGCCGGACGTCGCCGTGAACGCATCGACCGCGCGCTTCGTGATCTTCTGCTCATGCCGAGCCTGGGCCATGCGGTTCCCTGCGAAGTGCGAAATGGGACGCCAAATAGCGCCGCCTATTCCGTATTATGCGACGCAGACGGAGCAAATTCCAGCTAGAAAATAGCTAGAAGTTGAACGGGATTCACGAGCATTTTTGAGCATCATCGAAAAGCCATCAACATCTCATGATAGGCTATAATGCATTGTAATATATAGACAAACGCGGAGAAAAGGCTTATGCACGCTTGAGGCCAAATTTTGGTAGATAATAGCCTTCCAAGCTAAAGACGCGGGTTCGATTCCCGCTACCCGCTCCAGAAAATATCGTGAAAATCAGAGCTGAGGACAGACCGCGTGATGTGGGCCCGGCTTGGTCCCTCACTTGAACGGAGAGTCCGTCAAACTGTTGAGGCTCCACCGCCGGTCATTTGTATTGCGCGCCATATCGGCGAAAAACCGGTTGCTGCTTTTTCGCCCGGCGCTAATCGGCGTTGTAGCCGAATTTCGCCGCCCACGGGGCGAGGATCGGCAGCGCCGGCGCCATGCTTTCCGTGTAGCGCCGCCATTTTCCGATCGACGTGTCATAGGGCTTTTCGATCACCTGCTTGGCGCTTGGCGTTTTCACGGCGCGGCCGAGCGCGGTCTGCCGGTAATTGCGGACATTGTCGTCCCATTCGACGCCGAGAAAGGCGAGAATGCGCGAGATCTCGCCGTCAAAATCCTCAACGACATTTTCGTATCGAACTTCGTGAACATTGAGCGGCGTTTTCGTCCTCATCATCTCGCCGATCGTCATGACGCGATCGTAAAACGCCGCCGCCGTTTCAAGATCGAGAAAATGCGCCATGCCGGCATTGACCTGAAAATGCTGCTGGAAGGCGCTGAAAACCGCGTCGCGCGGATCGCGCACCATGAAAATGATCTTTGCATCCGGAAAGAGTCGCCAGATGAGCGCGAGCTGCGCGGTGTTGAGCGGCAATTTGTCGACGACGATGTCGCGCTCACGCCGCCCTGCGAGCGTTTTCTTCGCGCGCGCCCAATAGGCCGACCGCAGGGCGTTGACATCATTTTGCGACAGCCTCGGCAACATATCGAGGCCATCGTCGGAAAGCGAAAAGCGCCGCCATGAATCGACGAAATTGTCTTCTTCCTCCATAACGCCGATGCGCGGATGCGACGACAGGATCTGGTCAAGCCAGGTGGTGCCGGAGCGAACGAACCCCATCAAGAACACGGGCGCCTGCTCTTCGAGCGCCGCGCAGCGCGGCCAATCAGCGGGCGCCTGAACCGCCAGAAACCGGATCATCCGATCGAGATTTTCGGTCAGCAGCGGGCTCGGCGTCGATTTTGCGAGTTCCTGGTCGAGAATCGATTGCAGCCGGTTCGCCTCCGCGTAATGCGTAAAGGCGTCCGCATAAGCGCCCTGTCTATCTTTGGCGGTCGCGACAAGGTGATGCAAACGCGACTGATTGCGCCAATTGACGTCGGGACCGGACGTGAACAACGGCTCGGCGGCGGCGATGACGGCGTCGTTGCGGCGATCGCGCAGATCGATTTCGATCGCCGATATTTGCGCGATTTCGTTCGAGGGATCGGCGCGAAGGGCGTCGGCCGCAAGGCTGCGCGCGCGATCGATATCATGAATGGTTTCAAAGAATCGCGCAGCGCGCGCGAGCACGGTCGCTGAATCCGGCTCCGCGGCGATCGCCTTTTCGAAAGTTTCGCGGGCGCGTTCCTTTCGATCGGTCAGGTAAAAGATTTCCGCAAGATGGCACCATGCGTCGCCCGAAAGAGGATCGCCCGCGACGGCTTCAGTGAACGCGCGCTCGCCCTGAACGAAGTCTCCGCGTTCCTTGTAAAGGACGCCGAGCCAGTAAAGCAGCGCGGGGCGCCCCGGCTCGATCTGGTTTGCGCGGATGAAGGCCCGAAGCGCCTCAACGTTGCGTCCTTGCCGAAAGGCGGAAAATCCGATGATCTGCAGCGCGCCGACATCGTTCGGATTGCGCGCAAGCATCGTCTGGGCGACGCCCATGGCGCGCGCGAAATCGCCAGCATGGGCGGCGGCGAGGCCTTCATCAAATGGCGAGTTTCCGGCGTTCATGGCTGTCTATTGAACGCGGCCGGGGCGAACGGGCAATAGTCGCGCCCGGCGCGAAAGGGGAAACCGGTTTCGCGCGCAAAGGCGCGCCAAATCAACTACCGCGCCGCGCCGCCGCTGGATATTCGCCCGTCCGCTCCCTATGTTCCGCGCGCCATGCCCGGAATTGCTGAATTGTCGCGCCTTGATGCGCCCCGGATCGACCTCGGCCTGCCCGTGGGATCGCGGGTCGTCGTCGCCATGTCGGGCGGCGTCGACTCGTCGGTGACGGCGGCGCTCGTCAAACATGCCGGCTATGACGCCATCGGCGTCACCTTGCAACTTTATGACCATGGCGTCGCCATCCAGAAGAAAGGCGCGTGCTGCGCCGGGCAGGACATTCAGGATGCGCGCAATGTCGCCGCGCGGCTCGGCATTCCTCATTATGTTCTCGACTATGAAGATCGCTTTTCACAGGACGTGATGGAGGATTTCGCCGACACTTATCTCGCCGGCGCGACGCCGATCCCGTGCATCCGCTGCAATGAGCGGGTGAAATTCCGCGATCTGATGGATGTCGCGCGCGATCTTGGCGGCGCCGCCATGGCGACCGGGCATTATATCCGCCGCGTCGACGGCCCCGGCGGCGCGGAGCTGCGCCGCGCGAAAGACGCAAGCCGCGATCAGAGCTATTTCCTGTTCTCGACGACGCGCGAACAATTGGACTTCCTGCGATTTCCGCTTGGCGACCTGCCGAAGGACGAAGTCCGCCGCATCGCCGGCGCATTCGGCCTCGTCGTCGCCGACAAGCCCGACAGCCAGGACATCTGCTTCGTGCCGGAAGGAAAATACGCTTCGGTCGTCGAGCGGCTGCGGCCGGGATCGGCCGAGCCCGGCGAAATCGTCCATACGGACGGCGCGGTCATCGGAACACATCCCGGCGTCATTCACTATACGGTCGGCCAGCGGCGCGGGCTCGGTGTCGCGATCGGCGCGCCCTTGTTCGTCGTCCGCCTAGACGCCGACAAGCGGCAAGTGATCGTCGGTCCGCGCGAGGCGCTGATGGTGAAGCGCCTCCGGTTGAAGGAAACGTCATGGATCGGCGACGGCGCCATCATCGACGCCGCCCAAGATGGCGTTGCGGTCGCCGTCCGGGTGCGCTCGACCCGTCCGCCAAAGGCGGCGCGCCTTATTTGGAGTGGCGGCGTGATGGTCGACTTCGACGATGTCGAGGAGGGCGTCGCGCCGGGGCAGGCCTGTGTCTTCTACTCGCCGGAGCCGGGGCATGACCGCGTGCTCGGCGGCGGCTGGATCGCCGCGACGCAAGCGGCGTCGGAGCCCATTCGATAAGCGAGGGTCCGCCTCGCCGGGCTTGCGCCTGAGGGCGGTTTCATCCAGTACCGGCGCCATTCTTCATTCGCGGAAGGGCCCATGGCCAAGAAACTCTATAATTGCCTCAAATGCGTCGCCTATTGCTGCACCTACACGCTCATTCCGGCGACAAAGCGGGACGTCAAGCGCCTCGCCAAGCATTTCGACGTGACGCCGCGCGAAGCGGAGAAGAAATTCACCAAGAAGGGCGACAAGGAATTCCCACGCGTTCTTCGTCACCATGACGACAAGCACTTCCAGACGGCCTGCATGTTCCTCGACCAGAAGACGCGCCAGTGCACCGTCTATGAGGCCCGCCCGCAGATCTGCCGCGATTTCCCGACGCAATCGCGTTGCGGCTATTACGAGTTTTTGAAATTCGAGCGCGAGGTCCAGGACGATCCCAAATGGGTCGCGACGACGGATTAGTCGGCGATGGCTGAGCGCGTCGACACGGTCGTCATCGGCGCCGGCGTCATCGGGCTCGCGGTCGCGCGCGCGCTTGCGCTTTCCGGGCGCGAGGTCATCGTCCTCGAAAAGCACGACGCCTTCGGGACGCAGACCTCGTCAAGAAACTCCGAAGTCATTCACGCCGGAATCTATTATCGCCCAGGAGGCTTGCGCGCGCGGCTTTGCGTCGAGGGCCGGAAGAAACTCTACGCCTATGCCGGCGAGCGGGGCGTCAGCCATCTCAACTGCGAAAAGCTGATCGTCGCGACGTCCGAGGCGGAAACGCCAAAATTGAGCGCGGTGAGGGCGACCGCGCGCGCGAACGGCGTTGACGATCTGGCGTTGATTTCGGGCGCGGCGGCGGCGCGCCTCGAACCCGGGCTTCACTGCGTCGCCGCGCTTCGCTCGCCCTCAACCGGAATCATCGACAGTCATGCGCTGATGCTGGCGCTGCTTGGCGATCTTGAAAATGCGGGCGGGGTCTTGTCGCTGTTGTCGCCGGTGGTCGGCGGGCGCGTCGCCGGCGAGGCGATCGAAATTGATGTCGGCGGCGACGCGCCGATGACATTGTCGGCGAACCTCGTCGTCAATTCCGGCGGTCTTTATGCGGATCAGATCGCCCGTTCGATCGCCGGGCTCGACCCGGCGTTCATTCCTGCGATCCGACCGGCGAAGGGGCAATATTTCACTTATTCGGGGAGGGCGCCGTTTTCGCGACTGATCTATCCTCTGCATACGGCGGATAGTCAGGGCGTGCACTACACCCGCGATCAGGGCGGTCAAGCGCGCCTCGGGCCGGACATCAGATGGGACGCGCCGCTCGGCGATTATTCGGTCGACGAAACGCGTCTTGACGGATTTGTCGCGAGCGTGTCGCGCTTCTGGCCGACGCTCGATCCCGCGCGCCTCAATCCCGGCTACGCCGGCCAGCGCCCCAAAGCGACAGGGCCGGGGGAGGAGGGCGATTTCCTGATTCTTGGCCCCAAAGCCCATGGATCGCGCGGCTATATCGGACTCTACGCCATGGAATCGCCGGGCCTCACTGCTTGCCTTGCGATCGGCGATCATGTCGCGGCGCTCGCGCGCGGCTGACGCCCGTGATAGCCTGCCCCAAGGGGCATCGAGGGGCCGACCATGACGACAAGGACCGACGCGCGCGCAATCGCCGCGCAGACGCTGCCCGGCGAGGAAGAACTTCGCTTCATCCGCAATTTTCACGATGTCTTCCTCAGCATCGGCATTTTGATGTTCGCGGCCGGTCTTGGGATCGCGACGGCGATCCTTGTCGGGCCGATGCTGGCGGACGCGGCGCAAGCGGGCGGCGACGGATTTCGCCGTGCGCTGACGATTGTCGCCGCCGCCGCCGGCGCCGATGCGCTGGTCATGTGGCTGATGGCGGAGTTCTTCGCGAGAGGCCGCCGGCTTTTCCTGCCGTCGATTGTCATCCTGATCGCCTTCAGCATATTCGCGTTTGTCGGGGCTGGCGCCGCCTATGGCGCGATCGTCAATCTTGACCAGGCGTTCTTCGACCGGCTGGACGGCGCCGGCGTCGAAGGCGCCGTCCGTCAGGCGTCGGAATTTTTCATCGTCGTGTCCGCGGCGACGACATTGGCGATTTTCGCTTTTTATGCGCGCATGAAACTCCCCTTCGCCATGGGTCTTGGCGCGATGTCGCTGACCGGCGTCTTCATGGCGGGCGCCTTTTACGCCTGGCCGGAAAAGGGGCTCGACCTATACCAGCCGATGCAGCTGGTTTCGGGCCTCTTCCTGTTCCTGCTCGGCGTCGTTTACGACGCGCGCGATCCAGAGCGGCGCACGCGCATTTCCGACAACGGCTTCTGGCTGCATTTCTTTGCGGCGCCGCTGATCCTCAATTCCGCGCTCGGCTTGCTGGTCGGCGTCGACAGCGTGATGGACCGGCAAACGGGCGCCGCAATCGTCACGCTCGGCGTCGTCTTCGCGTTCGCTTTCGTTTCCCTGCTGATCAATCGGCGCGCGCTGCTCGTCGCCGGCCTCGCCTATGCGCTGATCTCCGCCGGCTTTCTGATTTCGAAAATCGGCCTCTCCGGCGCATGGACGATCGCCGTCACCTTGCTCGTCCTCGGCGGCGTGATGGTGCTTCTCGGCGGCGGCTGGCATTCGCTCCGCCGCGTCATCGTCGCGCCTTTCCCGAAGACCGGCCTCATCGCGCGGATCATCCCGCCGGAGCCGTCCAGGGAAGAGCGTCGCCGGGTCAGCGAGTAGCTTCTTGCAGCCCCGCCGGACTGCCGGTATAGGCCTGAGCCTTTCCGGCGGGGTAGCTCAGTTGGTGAGAGCGCAGGATTCATAACCCTGAGGTCGGCAGTTCAATTCTGCCCCCCGCTACCAATCATTTCAATAAGTTAGACGCATCGCGCGGAAGAACGGAAAGGGTCCGTTTACAGGCCGTTTACACGGGCGTTCCGTTTTTGGACCTGTCGCGCATCCGTTCAATCGCGGATTTGATCACCGCCTTTCGGCTGATATATCGGCGACGGATGCGAGCGGACTTGCCCGTCTCCCAACCCATAATCTCGTCAACGTCGCGATCTTCGAAGCCGCGCTGCATTAGCCGCGTTGCGAAAGTTCCGCGTAGATCGTGAAGCGTTTTCCCTGTGGCGACCTTGTCGCCTTCGGTCCGCATTTCGTTCGCTTCGGTTCTCGCTCGCTCCACCGCCATTGCGAACCCTCGCGGCGTGAAGGGCTTGCCATGATGGTTCGTGACGACAGTAACGGCCGACCTTGGGAAATCGGCGAGCAATGCGGACGTTTCATCATATAGCGGAATGATTTGCTCTACGCCGGTTTTGGAACGCTTCCGCTCTATATGCGTTTCTTTGACCTCATCCCACCGCAGCGTCACAAGATCGCCGCGGGAAAGTCCAGTCCACGCCGCCAACTTGAACGCTCGGGCTACATGGGCGCTCATTTCCGCAGCTACCGCCTCAATCTCATGATCTTCCCAAACCACGTCGGACCGATCCGCCTTATAGACTGACGGCATTCCCGCGGCCGGATTGTGCATCACCCAACCGCGTTGAAGTCCCCACGATAAGACACGAGATAGAACTTGCATCGCGTAAGCCGCCTGTCGGGGAGCATGCGCCCAACGGTCACGCCATTCGAGAATCGAACCGCGCATCCGAAGATCGGAAAACAAGCGCAACGAAGCCCGGCCGAATTCCAATCGGGCGCGATCAATCCACATTCGATAGTCGCGCCTTGTGTAGTCGGCCAATTTCTTGAAATCCGGACTGCTAAGATACGCCACGGCCAAACCTTCGAACGTTTCGCGGCGAGGTTGACCCTTTTCGCTTTGCGCCTTGACCAATGCGGTCAATGCGTCCGGAGTCAAAGCCGGTTTACGAACGCCGTCCGCTTCCATGATCTTCGGACCGCCGCGCCATGCGTAGACATGCCAGCGGGTGGTCCCGGACGCTAAGCGGCGTCTGACGAAGTGGACGCCTTCAATTCCATGCGGTTTGCTTGCCATCGCTCAAACTCATCAACCGGCGCGGTTCGCTTGTCGAAGATGATTATTGCGCCATCAGGTTCGACGCGAAAGCCTGCAACATCAATGCCCGCCGCTTCGGCCGCTTTCACCGCCCGAACGATGCTCGCTTTATTGGGGTAACGGGCCGTCACCGCTCCCGCCCTTCTTCGCGGAATGTCCCGACCGCCCGACGATTGCAGCGCTCGCATAAGCGGTTATGGCGGTGGACGCTTTCGAAGTTCTGACCGCACCCCATGCAAGCGCGGATGGCGGACGTATCGAGCGGATCGGGAGGGGTTGCGACCACCGCGAGTTCGTCAAGCGAGCCGCGATAACCGCGAGGAAGCCCATTCAGAAGGTCCGACTTCAATTCGTAATGCTCGCGCGTTCCGCGAGCGTGAGACACTACGCGGACCCGGACTTTGGACCCGCGTTCCCGCCACACGGCCTCAATTTTCGCCGCGAGGCGTTCCGCCCGTTCCTTCGTCAGATTCGTTCCGCGCATCTTCGGCCTCAAACGCAACTACCAACTGGCGCGCCGCTTCACGAAGCGCGGCGAGATATTCCGGGGATTCCGTGTCGATCATTGAAGGCGCTCCCGGCGCGAGATTTCGTCTTCAATGTGGAATTGATCGGATGCGTTCGCGAGGATGAACGCTGCAAACTCGCGAGGCTTCGGCATGTCGCCCGCTTCCAAAATCTTCGCGGCCTTTTGGGCGAGTTTAGCCCGCACCGTAAGCGGGCGACCCATCATGTCGTTGATGATCGCTTGCGCCCGGCCAACGTCGCCGACTCCATCAGCGAAGGCTTGCGCGAGTTTCACCACCCAAGTTTCGAGTTGGTTCCGCACCAACGCCAATTCGACGTTTGAGAGTTCGTGCACGGCTTCGACGCCGCGTCCGTAGAGTTTCGATTGCAGAATCTTCAATGTGGTATCTTCGACAAACTCGCTCATGTTCTCACCTTTCCGATGCGGCGGGACGTTCCGCCATTTGTTGCAGTTTCAACGGCGTGTGGTCGTCGCCGCCTTGAACGCCGCGAAGATTCTCAAAGCGGCGGATTTCGTTGGTCGATAGCGCGCCGATCTCGCGAGCGGTCCGATAGGATGCCCACCGCGCCGTCGCATCGCCGCGAAGTAGGCCGCTAAGATCGTGTTCAATGATGAACGTCCGCCGTCCTTCGGTCGTAAGAAGGCAACGCATCAAGGCTTGCTCCACGCGAGCCGCGAGCGGCGCAAGCGCGTTGCTCACCAAGTCTTGGGCCGCCTGTTGCGCCGATCCGTAGCTAACGCTTGTGGAGATTCCGACGCTGGCGGGCGGGACGCCGAAGATACGGGCTACATCTTCGTTGGACAGTTTTCGGCTTTCGAGTAATTCCACTTCTTCGGCGTTGAAGCTGATATTTTCAGGCTTCATGCCCTCTTCAAGAACAAGCGGTTTGCCAGCGTTGTGAGGCCCGGCGTGATCCGCGTCGAAAGAGTTGCGGATATTCTCGATTGCGCCGGGCTTTAGTCTTCCCGGGTGAGAAAGCGCGAAGGATGGACGAAGCCCGTTCGCAGCAAGATTTTCCATCACTTGGTTTTGAGCGATGGCGGTTCCAAGCGCGCCGCGGGCGATGGCGATAGGCGATCGGCCCACAAGCCCGTCGTCCGACGATGCGCGAACGTGCAAAACTTCCTCTTGAAGCAACACGGTCGCTTTGCCGCCCGCCTGCGAGACGCGATAGCGAAGCCGTCCCGACCCGAGTTGTTCAACTTGCACCGACGAAGGCGGGAGCGGCCATAGCGCGACGACTTGTCCGCGGCCGTTCCGTTCTATCCGGGCGTAGGCGTTGCCGGCGGTATCAAGCGACCGGACAAGGAATTCCCGGAGTTCGAACGCCGTCATAAGCGGATTGGCGAGGTCGCTGAGAACGTCCGCCAGCGGGCTTGAAGCGCGTTCCCGGTCGCCGTCTTCCAAGCGCCGATAGACTTTCAAGGGGACGCTTGCGAGCAATTCGGACCGAAGCGAGACGCAACGAACTGCGACCGCGAGATTGGAAAGAACCTTGGACGGGGTGACCAAGCCGGCGCCCGGATGACGCGCCACATTCCACATGCCGGGCGCATAGGCCGGGTTGTAGTCGGTTGTGCGGCGCTCATAGCCAAGCGCTGAGAACAAGCGGTCCAACATCACCACACCTTCAAATCGAGAAGCGACAAGCGGCGTTGATAGAGTGAGCGGCCGGCCGCATGACGCGAGCGAGCGCTGACGGTGGTTTCCGGGTAAGCGGGCCACGCGCTCACAATCGAGATTTCGCGAAGGTCCACCGCGTGGAGCGTCCGGAGCGTGCCGGCCCATTCGTCCCGCTTTGCGATGAATCCGAACGAAGCGCCGCCAAGCGATCCGGCTTCGGCGAGCGCCAGAACGTCATTGGCGAGTTGCGTAGACGGCGCGTCGATTTCGAAATGAAGGCCGCGAGCGTCTTCCGCGAGTCGCAGCGAGCCGTTCCGCGTCCGGGCGAGTAACTTCGTCGCGTCATGGTCCACAAGGGCGAGTTTGTCGCCAGCGGCCAGCGACGCGGCGAACGCGCCGGCGCGGATTTCTTCGTCAAAGTCGGCGACCTTGGCGCGAACGCCGAACACCGCGGCGTAGCCCTCAAGCCGGCGGCCTTTGGCGCGGATTTCGAGTTCGGCCGCGCGCCGTTCGATTGAGTCCATGTTCATTGCATTTTCCCGTCAGAAAGAACGGGGCGATGTGTTCCGTAACGCGGCTGAAGGGTAGAAAGACCGCACACGTCGCCCCGGTCCGCGACCAAGGGCGCGAACTAGTTGGTGTTCATGTCGGACGCGTAGGCGAACGACTCTTCGTGACGAAGCACAACATCCGCACTCATAAGGCCGCGAATCTGTACGTTGCCTTTGGAGAAAGGCGTTGCCGCATACGGGTTCACGAGAATGTCAATTCCAGACCAGATTCCGATAAGGAGGTCGGCGAAGTTTCCGAAAATGATTCCGCGGTCGGACGGCGATCCATTACCGACCAACGCGGTGCTATCGAGATATTGATAGCCGTAAAGCGAATTCGGCTCGCTCATAATCATTCGGCTGTCAGTACCCGCCGCAACAAGCGTTGATCGGAGTTTCTTGCTGACTTGCGGGTGACCGGCCCACCCGAGCGACCCGCCCAACGCGTTCGCCGTGGCGATGCTGGCGATCATGGCGAGTCCTTCTGCCCACGTTGGGGTGGCGAATGTGGTCGGCGTCACCGTGGCGGCAATACCCGCCGGTTGATTGGCGCCGCCGCCAACAAGGCCAGCCGCGTCGAACGCTGATGCAAGCGCGCGGGCGAAGTCGTTTCGGGCCAAGGTTTCAACGTCGGGGCTGGACTGCAAAACCATGTTCCGGCTGAATTCGACAATCGTTCCGACGTGTTTGGGCGCCATGGTCCGGGCGTTCAAATCCATGTCAGCGGGAGTGATCGCGCCATTGTCTGCGATCCATTCGGCCGTCGCGCCGGTGTCGATTGCCGGCGCCGAGAAATTGCCGACAAGGCCGCGAAGCGTGGTTGCGCCAAGACGTTCAAGGATGCTCGCCGCGCGAAGGGCGTCCACGAGTTGTTCCGGGTGGTGTTCGGTAAACACCGCGCCGGCGCCGGACGTGGCGGAAACGACAACGCGCTGCTCCACATTACGGCGGTCTGGCACCTGAAGCACTTCAAGCGGGGCGAAAATCCCATTCGGGTTGCGGCCGTTGCGGCGGGCGATCTCTTGCGACACCTCGCGTTCGCGGCCGGCGTCCACGCCCTGAATTCCAATCGCGGCGCCGACGGCCCGGAGAAGCGAATAGGACCTGCATTCCCGCTCGAAACTGTCCGACGCGCCATTGTTGACCGGCGTCGCTGCGGCTTGCCGCTCGAATTCCGCGACTCGGGTTTCGCGTTCGGTATGGGAATCGAGGTCGCGGCACTCTTTTTCGAGCGCGTCGAACCGGGCTTTGGCTTGGTCTTGAAGGTCGGCGCCGTTGGCGGCGGAAAGGATGGAGCGAAGTTCGGCGACCTTCTTCGCCTTGGCCTCGCGGAGTTCGTGAAGTTTCATTTGCTTGGTTCCTTCGTTGGTTCGGCCGCGAGTGGTGCGGCGATCAACTGGAAGGGAAGCCGAAAAATCGGGCTCAAGGGTCCGGCGTGAGCGACCGGACAAATAGGCGAGCGGGCGACCCCGCTACAACCAAGTGTTCCCTTTTTGTTCTCATCTAACTTGCGCGCGGAAAAAATTCACTTGGCAGCCGGTTTCCGGTTCGCGAGACGGCAAAAAAACTCGCCAGTTGGCGGCCGAATCGGACCGATAATTAGGCGGTTTTGGTCCGGAGATTCACTTGCGCAAGAGTACGGTGATTGCCACTTGCCTTAGCAACATGGGCATCAACGGCGACGTGGAGCACTGCGAAGGCGTTGTCCGCAATGTGTTCTCCAACGAATTTCCGAATGCTGATTATTGGGCATGGAACACCGACATAGACGATCAAGTCGCAGGCAACTTCATCCGAAGCGTCGGGCGCGCTTCGGTGATCCGCGTGGATAATTTCATTGCAGACTTATGGTGACGCGCGCTCGCAAATCCCCGCCCAAGTCAGAATGCGAAAAGGCGATACGTTTGCTTTGCCACGATTGGCGAAGGGAAGCCGGTCTTAGAGACGTGCCAGCGATAGAGCTAAGCTTTTCCGCCTTCAAGCGGTGGGCGGAGACGAAGGGATATGGCCACTATTTTGACTTCCGTTCTGTCATGGGGCCGCATGAAGACGCCGAACGGTGGTTCGATGACGAGTTCAAACTTAACTGGACGAGGTAGGGCAATTTAGGGAAATTCAAGCGAGCGCTGGATATCGCGAGGATACCCTTTCGGAGATTTCGAATTGACCAACGCGTGGAAAGTGGAGCGAGCAAATAGCGTCGATTTAGACGAAATTATGAATTGGCTGAAGTGCGAGTATGAGGAATATGGCGAAGGCTTTTGGTGCAACCGCAATATAATCGAACATTCGTTCAAGGAAGACAAGGACCTTTGGGTTGTTCGCGACGACGCGAAGGCGGTGGCTTTCCAAGTTGGTGATTATTCGCCTGACATAGTTTGCGTTCGAAAGGATATGCAACGCGAAGGGATTGGATCGGCTTTCGCGCAAGCCAACTACGCGCGCGCCAAGACCGAAGGCGTCACGGTAATTTCCGGGGAATGCAGCCCGATTACTTCGCTTCCGTTTTGGCAGGCGCACGGATTTGAACTTTACGGCGGCTCATCAAGACATGTTAGACGGATCGTCGAATTCGAACATGTCATACCTAAAGGATCGCCGAGGGTTGAAGTCGAAATTTCATGTTACTCGGAAGAGGTAAAATACCAAATGGGTGTGGAGCCGTTCGCGATCCACAAACTTGAAGCGGGAGCGCTCGAAGACGGCGACCTCCAATTGCCAAAGCGAGTAACCGTGTACCGCGGCGACATTGGACCCGGTCGCGACATTGTGTTGCGGATTTGCATTGCGGGCGAAGAACGATATTTCGACAAAGCGAAGTATGAAGGTGCAGAAGCGCTTGGCGTTCAATTGGACTGTCGAGGGAACGCGTTCTTTGTGGATCGAATAATTCAGAGTCCACAGGAATGAATTCTCACGGTGATTCGGGTCATCGGGCGGTCGTTGGTCGCGTATCTTATAGATACGCCGACCAGACCGACCAGACACCGATTTGACCGGGCCTTGGTCGCGACCGCTATTTGACCGCGACCGACCACCATCCGGATACAATCGCTTTTTGTAGGGCTCGGCGCCAAGCGGAACGCTTGGCTTCAACCGATCCATCGTAGCGTTCCATAAACCGCGCTTGCGCTTCGGCTTCTGTGGCGCCCGCTTCGATGATCCCACGCAACAATTCATCCGCCTTGGACAAAGTCGGTGGCTTGGGCGGCTTTACCGGCGCTTCCGCGGCGACCAAGACAGCCGACGATTGCGGCTGCAAATCCCGTGTGGGCGGCAACTGGACTGGTTCGAAGCGCATATGTACTTCCGCGAACGGCTCGCCGTCTTTCATTTTCGTGGACCGAAGGACCACCACCGCGTCGTCATGCGGCGAGCGTGAAACGCCCGCTTCGAAGTCCACGGCGCCCTTAAGCGCTATCGAGCCTTTCGCCCGTCCCTTGTCCGCATGGCCGCTATGATGAACCACAAGGACCGTGGCGCTGAATTTCTCCCGGAGGCGGTCACACGCCCCGATGAACGCGCCGACTTCCTTGGCGCTGTTTTCATCCATGCCGGGCGTCGCTCGCGCCACCGTGTCAATGACGATCAACGCGGGCCGGTCGGACAAGGCTTCCAATTCGCCGTGGAGTTCTCCAAGCGCCATTGGATCGCTAAACGCCACCGCCCGGCGCGACACGTACAGCGGCGCGCCCTTGAGCGTGACGCTCGAATGCTTCGACCATGCTTTGAGACGCCGCTTGATTCCGCCGAACCCTTCGCCTGCGACGTAAGCGACCGCCCCTTGCGACACCTTGCGTCCAAGCCACGGCGCCCCTGTGGCGATGCTCGCCGCCATGCCGAGCGTCACGAAGCTTTTGCCGGCTCCCGGATCGCCGAAGACCATTCCCAAGACGCCGCGTTCCAACACGTCGGCGATTTGCCAATCTATCGGCTCATCCGACTCCACAAGGTCGCCAGCGCTGGCGAATAGCGCCGGACGCTTCGCGGGCGGTCCGAATATCGCCGATCCGGCGAACACCACGTCGGCCGGCGGGAACGCTTCAAGCGCCTTACGAACTGTATGACGCGCCAGCCATTCCATCGCGGCGCCTTGCTGGCGACCTTCAAGCGCCTTGGCGCTGATCGCGTTGGAAGGGTCGGACAGGACCCGCAAGATATCGTCCGGCGCCATACGGGCTTTGGCGAGCGCGTTTGCGGCCGTCATAAGCGCTTCGGAACGTCCGCCTTGTTCCGCGCCGTTGCGGATTAGTGAGCGCGTGGCGTCGTCAATCAGAAGCGTTTCAAGCGGAACGTGTCGCCACTCCGGAACCGCGACGGTCGGACCGGTCGCAATCGGTGTCGCAACCGCTTCGGTAAGTTCGTCAATGCACCGACCATCGATTTGGTGCGTTTGATACATAACCCCGTCAATCCTGCCGACGTAAAAGGACTGACTAAGCGCGTAGGACTCGCGAGCAGCGATCCCGCCCAATAGGCCATCCAGATACGCTGCATAGGCGCGGCGATATTCCGGCGGGTATTCATTCGCCAGCGGTGCAAGAACGCGCCACCGCGGCTTCTCGGGGCGATGCGAAGCGGACGTGTAGAGGATGCAGCGGACGCCAGCGGTTCGTAGCCTCGCGGCGGCTTCCTGCATGGTCACCGCTTCGCCGTCGTAATCGAGTTCAACGCCAGTGACGGCCGCAACGTTGGCGTCATGCCGAAGAAAGCCCCTCGGGCTTGGCGTGTTGCCGAACACCGCAAGCTTTATCAGCGGGCAATCGGACTTGCTGGCGTATGTCGGCGGGTTGGCGATCCGCGCCACAAGATCGGGCCACGCGAGTTCGTGGATTGAAGCGGATCGATCAAGGGCGGAAGCGAATAGGGTAAGGCGCAAGGCGGACTCCATTGGCAAATGGAGCGACTTTGCAGCACTCGGCGTGTTGATTGGTCCGGTTGGAGCGCCCGGACAGCTATTTCAAACTATCGAACGGATTTTTGAGGCCAAGTCGTTTTAGGCGTGATGCTTGCAATGCGGCTTTCGATAGCGTGTTTAGCGCGTCGCGGGAATTCGGAAACCCGTTGGCACTCAAGGCATTCGATACACTGTTGCGAGTAGGCTTTCGGCCGCCGTGACTGCGCCATTTGGCGATCTGCCTATTGGCTTCCTCGCAAAATGCGATTGCAAATCGGTCGGCTTGTTGGTTACGCGCATTGTTTCGGACTACAGCGCGCCCGAGTTCCGCCTTAGCTAAATCGAATTCGCATATCGCACCCGCAAACGAAGATCGCGGATACGCGTGGGCCAGCGATCGGAAGAATTCGTCTCGCGTTGCCATCACGCGCCAGCCGCGATTTTTGATTCAACCCGCTTAAGCTGAAGCGCTAACAGGTCTTCTTTTTGGGGAGGTTCCCCAACCCAACCACTGTCGGACTCGGCGGGCAATCCCAACTTCGCCCGCAGTTCGATTGCTTTGAGCAAGTTTTCTCTTTGCTTCTCAAGCGGAAGCTTCTTGTCGAATCCGCTTTTCTTCAAGCTCGTCAATTCCATTAAGTCCGACACGTCGCGCCTTGCCTTTCTTCGTTTACACCAATCCCATAAGTATTTGATCGCAATGTGGCGTAGTTTTGTTCGTTTACAAGGCAAACCATTGAATAATCGTGGTTAACGTCACCGATTCATAACCCTGAGGTCGGCAGTTCAATTCTGCCCCCCGCTACCAGCCCCTAAAAATCATGTTTCCAGTTCGCCGAGACGGTCTGGTCGCCGTCCTGGCGGAGTTCCGTTTCGACGGTGAAGCTGTCGTCGATTTCGTATTCGATCCGGACCGAGCCGTTTTCGCCGCGCGCGTCTTGCGTCGCGGATACGAACAGGCCGTCGGCGACATATTTGCCGACCGTCAGGGTGGATGCGGCGCTGTCGGCGTCGTCGAAGTCGACGCTCAAGACATCAAGGCCGAGCGCGCTTCTTGTCGCGCCGGCGACGCCCTGTCCGCCGAAGGGTCCGATCCCGCCAAGCTCCGCAAGGCCGTCGGCGACCTGCAGCGATTCAATCGCCGACAGCTCGCTCGCCGGCTTGTCGAACAAAATGAGCGCCATGATGTCCTCGGCCGGCAAAGCGGGCGTTGATTCAAGCGTGATCTTCGGCGCGCGCGCGCGGCCGGCGATCACAATTCTCGCCGTCGTCCCCGACCTCGTTTCGCGTTCCGCGCGCAGATCGAGCGCCGGGTTGTTCGGCGACAGCGTGTCAAACGAAATCGCGCCGCGCGACATCGAGAATTCCCGCCCGACGAAACGAATCTCGCCCTTCTTCAAGGACAGTTCGCCGAGGAAGAGCGGCGCGGCGGCCCGCCCGGCGAGGCGCGCGTCGGCGCGCCACTCGCTGTTCAGGCCGCGGCCCGCGACGAAGATCTTGTCGTCGCCCTTGATGCGGATCGCATAGGCAAGGCGGATCGGCCGCGCCGCAACGGCCCCCTGCGCCGCCGGCCTTGCGCCGTCGCCGCCGGCGACAACGTCAATGTCGACAAGGCCGGTCAATTCAGGCGTGAAGACCTCCGCCTTCAGTTCACGGATCGTCAATTCGCCTGCGGCGGTCAGCGCGTCAAACGCGCCGGAAATATCGACAGCGCCCGTCGCGATCACGGAATCGATCGGGCCGGCGCTCAATCGCGCATCATTGAGAATGACGGTCGAGGCGAGGCGCGCGTCCTTGCCGAGCGACAGCGAGCCTTTCGCCGTCACCGTCTTTGCGACCTGGCCGGGACCGCCGCCTGAGCCTGAAAACTCGATGCGCGAGCCGGATAGCGCGCCGTTCGCGCGCGCCGTCGCATCAATGTTGACGACGCTAAGCCCGGACGAAAGCTCCGTATAGGCGCCGTTGCTGACGGTGAGGGCGCCGGCGAGGATCGGATCCGCCAGCGTGCCGCCGGCCGTTCCATCGAATTGAAGGCCGCCCTCAAGCGATTGCAGCGCCGCCGGCAGGAACGCGGCGACGGTTTCAAGCCGTCCCTCATAATGCGCCTTGCCGGCGAGCGCGCCTTTGGCGTCGATGCTGATCCGGGGGGTGCGGACAAGGCGCAAGGGCAGTGCGAGATCGAGATCAAAGGAGCTTTCGCGATCATCGTCGCGCACGCGAAGCGTCTTGCCGTTCCAGTCGAAGGCCCCGGAAAGCCGCGCCGTGTCCGCCTTGCTGAGCAGACTGGTGAGCGTGAACGCGCCGGCCGCGGGCGCTTGTTCATTCGTGTCAAAATCGAGCGAGAGGTCGATAATTGATGCGGCGCCCGCGATCGGCGCGCCATTGGCGCTCGCGCGCCCGCGCCAGCGATAAGGTGAAAACGCGCCGTCAAAGGCGATCGAGCCGCCGGAGCCGACGCTCGCCTTCAGGCCGTCAATAGAAACGCCGTCGCCGAATGTGAGGCGCGCTGGCGCTGCAAGCCGGATCGGCGCGCCGCCAATGTCGCCGCTGAATGCCGTCAGCGTCGCGGCGATGGCGTCGCCGAGGCTTGCGCGCATTTTGGCGGCGACGCCGATGATCGGAAGGACGCCCTTGACGGCGATGCTGTCGGCGCGCGCATCGACGCCAAGCGCCTCCGCTGGGCCGTCGGCTTTCGCCGCAAGACCGAGCAGCGTTGCGCCGCCCAACGTCACCGAGGCCGCGCTAAGCTCGAGCGCATTGGAACTCGCGCCGCGCGCGATTGATCCTCTGGCCGTCAGGTCGCCTTCAATCTTGACGCCGGGCCACGGCTCGGCGTTCTTTGAGCCGCGATAGGAGATGTTGAGCGCGATTTCCCGGGATTTTGGATTGATCGACGCGTCGCCTTTGAGCGCGAAGCCGCTTCCTTCATAGACGATGGAATTGGCGCGCCAGGCGCCGTTTGCGTAGCGGGCGAATTTCGCGTCAATCCTTCCCGATCCGTCGATGGCGCGCGCCGAAATGCTGCCTGCGGGGATCAGCGGCGCGTTGGTGAAGGCGAGCGCCAGTCGAGCCGGCGGGAGATTGCGCCGGTCATATCGCAGCGCCGGCGTCGTCGCGACGATCTTGCCCGCAAAATCCGACGCGACGCCCTTGATGTCGATGACGGCGCTGGCGTTTTTCATGGCGACGAGCTTCTCGTTGACCGCGGCGAGCGCCGCGGGCGTCGCCGTCAGGTCGCCTTTGGCGGCGAACGCCCTGGTCTTGAAATCATAGTCGGCGTCGCCGCGAAAGACCGCTCCCTCGCGTGTCGTCAGCGTCGCCGCTGTCGCATTAACCGTCTTTGCAAAGACTATGTCGGCCTCGCCTTCGATCTGTGCGCCCCGCCTCAAGACGAGGGGGGCCTCATCATTTGCGGCTAGAAGGGCTTTTATCGGTCCTCGCGCAGTGGTTCTGAGGTCGGTTTCAACATCCTTGAGTTCGCCGTCGAGCAAGTCGGCGTCGACGCGCGCGCTCACCGCGAATGCGTCGCCTTTCGGCGTAATGTCGCCCTCGATCGCCATATGGCCGCCGAGATAACGCTGCAGATCCGGCCGCCAGCTCTTCGCAAAGGCGGCTTCGGCGGCGATTGTGACGCTTTGAAGCGCCTTGTCACGATTGCGCCAACTAACGACGCCTTTGGCTTCGCCAAGATCGGAAGAAAGACTCGCGATCGATACGGCGCCGCCATTCTCAGCTGGCGCGAACGCGCCTTTCGCCTTCGCCGTTTCGCCGATGACGCGGACAAGGCCGTCGAGCCGTTCGCCAAAACGCGCATCCATGTCAAAGGCGACGGCGTTCATGCGCTGCAAATCGCCGGACAGCGTTCCGTCGAGCGATCCGTAAGCGCCGAGTTCGGCGCTGACCGCGAGCTTGTAGTCAGCGAGCGCTCCGGCGCCGGTCGCCTCGACATAAAGGTCTCCGCCAAGCCTTGCGAGGGCGGCGATCGCGCCGTCCTTCTTTGAGGCGACAGTCACTTTGGCGTCGAGCGCATCCTCCTCGCGCACGATCCGAATTGAAACGAAGTCGCGCTCGCCGCTGCTTGTCGCGTTGAGCGTGATATCCAGTCGCTTTCCGCCCATGATCGCCGCGCCGGCGCCGTCAAGGCGCAAGGGCGCGCCGGCGACGCCTTCCGCAACGCGAATATTCGTGAAGGTCAGCGCGCCGATAGTGACGTGCGGCAGTCGGTCCGGCAGTTCGAGTCCGCGCGGGCGTTCGCGTTTGTCGGCGCGCTGCTGCGGCAGGGCGATCAGCGTCGCGCCGTCGATCGAGATCGACTGAATATCGACGGATTTTCTGATCATCGCGCCCGGCCGCCACACAAGGCGCGCTTTGTCGATCGTCAGAAATTCAGCGCCGTCGGTCCGCAGCGTGACATTTTCAAGATCGACTTCGCCCGGCAGTCGGCCCTTGAGCGCGCCGATCGTCGCTTCGCCGCCGAGCGCGTCGCCGATCGCGCTTGCGATCATCGGCTTCAACAGCGCGCGGCCCGGCGCCGTCCAGAGCAAAAAGGCGCCGACAAATGCGAGCGCGCCGATGATCGCGGCGACGGCGATAGACGAGATGCGAAGCGGGCGCGCGGTCAAAACGGCTGTCCCAGTGAAATATAGATCTGGAAGTCGCGATCGGTCGGGCGCTTTTCGAGCGGGATCGCCGCGTCGAGGCGAATGGGTCCGATCGTCGACAGATAGCGCACGCCGAGCCCCGCGCCGACGAGATAATCGCCGGCGAAATCCGGGAGGCTGGCGGCGTAGACGGCGCCGGCGTCGACAAAGGCGGCGAGTTGCACGCGCTTCATCGCCTTGGCGCGCGCTTCAATCGCCGCTTCAACCGCCGAGCGCCCGCCGATCGGAACGCCAGCGGCGTCGAGCGGCCCGACCGCCTGAAAATCATATCCTCGAACGGATGATCCGCCCCCGGCGAATATGCGCTTGTTGACGGGAAGGGATCGCAGCGCCTGTCCGGCGGTCGCCGCGACGCGGAGCCGGCCCGCAAGCGTAAAGCGGCCGCCGTCGCCGAAATTGACCCGGCTGCGGGCGATCGCTTCGATCCGCGTGAATTGATCCGATCCGAAATAGGGCGTTGCGAACAAGGAAGCGCGGACGCCCTTCGACAGGAAGAGCGGATCGTCCTCGGTGTCCCATGTCGCCGATAACGGAATCGAGACGAAATAGTTCCGTTCCTCGCGAATCGACGACGTCAGGGCGATATTGGGTTCGACCCTCGACGTCTCAAGCGCAAGGCCGGCGCGCGTTTCAAGGCGATCGTCGAGCCAGTCCTTGGCGAGCCCCGCGCCGACGCCAAGCGAGCGCGCATCGAAGGCGTCAGGCGTCTCGTTGATGAAGTCGAAATTGGCGAAGGCCGATCCTGGAAAGCCCGGCAACGGCTTGATCACGTCGAACTCGACCGACTGCCGGATTTCGGCGCCTTCAATTTCGGCGCGCGCGCGCTCGCCGTGATGAAAGAGATTTCGGTATTCGAGGAACAGCCGCCCGCCGGGCCCTTCCGATGTCGAATAGGAAACGCCGGCGCCGACCGTGCGGCGCTCGCGTTCGGTGAGGACGACCCGCACTGGCGCGGTTCCGTCGGCGTCGACGGCGCCGGGCGCGACTTCAATCGTCGAGAAGAGGCCGGTATCGGCGAGGCGGTCGCGATAATCGACGAGCCTCGCGCGATCAAAAAGCGCGCCGTCCTGCCAGGTTTTCAGTTTTTCCAGGAACGCCGGATTTGTCGCTTTTGCGCCGCTGATCTCGACGCCGTCAAACTGCGCGCGCGGACCGCTTTCAAAGGTGTAATGCGCGGTCGCTGTTTTCGCGCCGAGGTCGGCCTCCGCCCTTCTTGCGACGATCTTTGCGGCCGGGTAGCCGCGGCTCCAGAGCTTTTCGAGGAAGCGCTGCTGGTTCAGCTCCAGCATCGCGCCTTGCGATTGATCCGTCAGGTCGACGCCCGCCGCTTCGAATGTCGCCGGGCGATCGGCGTCGGCGGCATCGCTGAAGGCGACCACATGATCGGTGATGCGGAATTTCGCGCCCGGCTCGATCGAGAAGACGGCCCGCATTATCGCGCCGTCGCGCGCGTCGCCTTCGACGCGAAAGTCGACATCCGCGCCGTAATAGCCGGCGGCGACCAGCGCCTTTCGCACAATCGCCTGATCTTCCGCCCCGACGCGGCGCACCGCCGCGGCGGTGGGATAAGGCCGCCGCGCCTGCGAAAGATTGGTGAGCTTTTCGAACTTCTCCGCAAGACCGGCCGGCGCGCCGTCATAGACGACGACATAGTCCTCTGCGGCGTTGGCGGGCGCGCACAGGGCGGCGATACTGAACGGCGCCAGGAAGGAATAGGTGAAACGCTTCACGAGGGACAGCCGGGTGACACTTATTGCGGCGCGGATGCGCGAAGAATTGAAGCCTCGCGCAGGCTCACCAACGAAGCGTTAACCATATCGACAAAACCGGCGGAATTCGGGGCGGATGGCGGCCGAATCGCCAAAAGGAACCCTTAAGGAGACTGCGGCTCGATCTTCACCGCGCGCCGGCCCGACGCGGCGCCGAGCCGGCCGGAAAGCACGCTCCGCCCTGATCCGCGCGCGCCAAGCTGGATCTTGTCGATTGAGGCCTCATCAATCGAAAGGACCGCGCCTTCTGAAAGGTCGATCATGGCGCCGATTGTCGTGTGGATTCGCCCGAGCGCGGCGTCCAGCGCGACCGGCGCTCCATAGCCGATGCGCGAGAGGTCTTGGCGCCAGTCGGCGCCGGGGGCGGCCTTTTTGACGGCGCCGCCGACGCCGCTAGCGGCGATTGCGCAGACGACATCGACCCTTAGCGCCGTGGAAACGGGGACTCCGAAGGATTCGTAAACGTCAAAGGTTGCGGAGGCTTTGTCGAGTTTGAGATCAGCGGCGAGCGTTGCGGCCTGCACGAATTGTGTTTCCGCCGACGGCGATGCGTCGCCAAGGCGCGCCAGCGTTCCCGCGATTCGTCCGGCGAGCGCGGCGGCGATCGACCGGTCAATCGCTGTCGGCTCACGATCACTCGCGCTCGCGCCGCCGCGCATCAGCGCGATATCGACCGACGCCGCGACGAGCGCCTTGTCAAAACCGACGACCAAGTCGGCGTCGCCGCGATGGAACAAAAACCATGCCCCATTCAGCGGGCTCGCCGTCAATCGCGTCTTGTCGAGCGTCCTGCTCCGCAGCGGCGAGGGTTTCAGCTTTGTCCTGAAATATTCATCGAAGATCGCCGCCAGCGCTTCGCCGGCTTCCGCCGCGCGCGCGTTCTCCGCGGCTGAACGCGCCTCGGCCGTCGCAATCTTGCGATGAAGGATCGAACGCTGAACATCGGACATTGAAACCGGCCCCTTGGTCGTCCTTAAGCAACCAGAGATAGCTGATAGAATGATTAACTCGTAATAGTTGCTTCAGGAATTTGCGCCAGACAGGACCTGATCCTCGGGAAAGTCGGTCATGACTGGCCACGGCCAGCCCATCATCATCAAGCGCAAGAAAGTGATCGCCGGCGGCGGGCATCATGGTGGCGCGTGGAAGGTCGCCTACGCCGACTTTGTAACCGCGATGATGGCGTTCTTTCTCCTGATGTGGCTCCTCAATGCGACGACGGAGGACCAGCGCAAGGGCCTTGCCGATTACTTCAATCCGTCAATTCCTGTCAGCCGGATTTCGGGCGGCGGATCGGCGGCGCTCGACGGCTCTTCGGTATTCGCGGATGACGACATGGCGCGCGACGGGGCGGGCGCCGCCGAGCAGGCGACAGCGCCGGCGCTGCGCGAGGACAGCGTTGACGAGGAAACCGAGGCGGAAGAAACCGCCGAAGAAGTCGCGGCGCGTGAGGCGCTGCAGTCGCTTGAACAGCAGATCAAACAGCGCCGCGATGCGCTTGAGAGCGATGATCTCGCCGATCACATCCAGACGCGGATGACGCCCGACGGGCTTATCGTCGAACTGACCGACAAGGATGGAACGCCGCTGTTTGAAGTCGGCTCCGCGCGCCCATCGCTCCTCCTTGGACAATTGCTGGAAGTCGTCGCGCCGGTGCTGGCGACGGCGGAAAACAACATGCAGGTGATCGGCCACACCGACGCGCTCGCCTATCAGGGGCACGCCGATTACACGAATTGGGAATTGTCGGCGGACCGCGCGAACATCGCGCGCAAGGCGCTCGTCGCCCATGGTCTGCCTGCGGAGCAGATTGTCGCCGTGATCGGCAAGGCGGCGACCGAGCCTTTGTCGCCGGACCCTTTCGCCTCGCAAAACCGGCGAATCGCTGTTTTGCTGCTCGCACGTGATCGCGTGACGGCGGCGCCCGCATTAGCGAACCCTTAACGAACACCGCCTACAACCTGTGATAGCGGCGTTATTGTTACGCTATCAAGGGTGGTGTCATGGGTATTTCTTCTTCGTTGAACGCAGGCGTTGCGGGGCTTGCGGTCAATGCGGTGCGTCTGGCGACGATTTCCGACAATATCGCGAATTCGCAGACCATCGGCTACAAGCGCGCCGACGCGGAATTCGCCGATCTCGTTCTGCAACAGCAAAGCGGCGGCTATTCGGCGGGCGGCGTTCGGGCGATGACCTATCGCGACGCCGGCGCGCAGGGCGCGCTGATCACCACCACGAATTCGACCGACATTTCGATTTCCGGACGCGGCATGATTCCGGTGACGGACATCGACGGCGCCAATTCGACGAGCGCCGATCGCCAGTTGATGCTGACCTCGACCGGCTCATTCTTCACCGATGAAACCGGATTGCTCCGCACCCTGAGCGGCCTTTTCCTGCTCGGCTGGCCGGCCGATTCAAGCGGCAGCGTCGGCTCGCCCGCGCGCGATTCGAGCGCCGCGCTCGAACCGGTCCGCATCAACCTCAACCAATATTCCGCCTCGCCGACGACGCAGGTGCGCCTCGGCCTCAACCTTCCTGCATCAGACACAGTCGCCGGCGCCTCTGGCGCGCCCTACAATCTGCCGCTTGAATATTTCGACAATCTCGGCCGCGCGCAGACGCTGAATTTCACCTTCACGCCGGTCGTGCCGGCGACGGGATCGAGCAACGCCTGGAGCGTCTCGATCGTCGACAACGCCGGCAATCCGCTGACGCCGATCGGCGCCTTCGACGTGACGTTCGACACGACAGCGGCGGCCGGCGGATCGGTTTCAACGGTGACGCCTGGCGCCGGCGCGACATACGATCCGGCGACCGGCAATGTCACGGTGACGACGGCGAGCGGGCCGTTGTCGATCAATATCGGATCGCCCGGCGGCGGCTCGCCGCTGACGCAATTGTCGGCGACCTTCGCGCCGCTCGCGGTCACCAAGAACGGCGCGCCGATCGGCAACCTCTCGACCGTCGAGATCGATCAGTCGGGAATGCTCACCGCCGTCTTCGACACCGGCTTCCGCCGCGTGCTTTATCAAATCCCGGTCGGCGACGTGCCGAATTTCCGCGGCCTCAACGCCGAAGGCAACCAGGCGTTCAGCGTTTCGCAGGATTCAGGCGACGTTTATTTCTGGGATGCGGGCGACGGTCCTGTCGGCGTGACGCTCGGATTCTCCTTAAGCCAGTCGACGACGGATGTCGCAGCCGAGCTCACCGATCTCATCCAGACCCAGCGCGCCTATTCGTCAAACGCCAAGATCATCCAGACCGTCGACGAAATGCTTCAGGAAACGACCGACATCATCAGGTGATGCGTCGGCAATAGGAGGCGCATATGTCCATATCGCAGGCGCTGTCGAATGCGACGTCGGGATTGTCCGCCGTCTCGCGGCAGGCGCAGGTCGCCTCCCAGAATATCGCCAACGCGCTGACGCCCGGCTATGCGCGCCGCGAAGTTTCGCTGACGGAACGCACGCTCGCCGGCGAAGGCGCCGGCGTCAGGGTCGCCGGCATTGTCCGGGCGACGGCGCCGGCGCTGACCGCCGAGCGGCGCGGCGCCGATGCGGCCGCCGCGCGCGACGGGGCGAGGGCTGAAGCCGCGAGCCGTATCAGCCGGCTGCTCGGCGGGCCGGAAGACGCCAATTCGCTCTTCGGGAAATTCGCGGCGTTCGACCGGGCGATGCGCGCGCTCGCCAACGCGCCGGACTCAGTCGCCGCGCAGAACGCCGCCATCGGCGCCGGTTCGATGCTCATCACCGGCGTCAACGGCCTTGCGCAATCCTATCAGTCGATGCGCGCCGACGCCAATCGCGCGATCGCCGTCGGGGTCGACGACGTCAACGCGGCGCTGAAACAGGTCGAAGGCCTCAACGACGACATCGCGAAAGCCAATGTCGCCGGTCGCGATGCGACGGCGCTGCTCGATGAACGCGACCGGCTCGTCAACAAGATCAATGAAGCAATCCCCGTGCGCGAGCTTGTGCGCGAAAACGGCCGCGTCGATTTGATGACGAATGAAGGCGTCATGCTGCTCGCGGGAACGGCGAAGACGATCTCCTTCAGCCAGACGCCCGTCATCACCGCGGACATGACGCTTGCCGGCGGCGCGCTGTCCGGCCTTTCCGTCGACGGCGTCGATCTGACGCCCGCGGTCGGCGAGCGCGCGCCGCACGCCGGAACCCTCGTCGGGCATTTCGCTGTTCGCGATGAAGTCGCGCCGCAGGCGGCGCTGGAACTTGACGCGCTCGCGGAAGATCTGATTTCCCGTTTTCAGGCGCCGGGACTTGATCCGACGCTCGCGGCGGGCGCGCCGGGGCTATTCACGGACAATGGCGCCGCGCTGACGCCGCCGGCGGCGCCGGGGCTCGCCGGGCGCCTTGCGCTCAACGCCGCCGTCGATCCCGCGCAAGGCGGCGCGGCCTGGCGCCTGCGGGACGGGCTTGGCGCGGCGGCGCAAGGACCAACCGGCTCGAACGCGCTTTTGCGCGATCTCATCGCCGCTTTCGATGCGCCGCGGATATCGGCGCTCGGCGGCGGGCGCGCCATGACGGCGCTAGAGGCGGTCGGCGAGGTCGCCGCTTCCGCCGGCGCGAGGGGCGCCGAGTTCGACACCGCGCTGCAGGTTTCGCAAACTTACGCGTCCGCCCTCAGCGAAGCGGAGCTTGCCGAAACCGGCGTCGACACCGACGCCGAATTGCAAAGCCTTATCATCATCGAACAAGCCTATGCGGCGAATGCGCGCCTCATCGAAGCGGTCGGCAAGATGATCGACCGGCTGATGGAGATCTGACGATGAAACCTGTCGGCGTTCCGACATTGTTGTCGCACCAGCGCCTCTCCGGCGCCACCGCCGATCTGCGCCGGAGCGCGGAAGCGGCGCGGATCGAAGTCGTGACCGGCCGCATCGCCGATCTCCCCAAAGCGCTCGGCCGCGCGGTCGGCGAAGCGCATTTGCTGAGGAAAGCGGTCGACGATATCGCTCAACAGCGCGAGGCGATGGCGCGCGCCGCCTTTCGCGGGACGATCGCCCAAAACATGCTCGCCGACATTTCGAGCGGGGCCGCAGCGCTTAACGCCGACATCGCCGCCGCGCTCGGCCGCAATGACGAAAAGACGATTGCGGCCGCGAGCGTCGCTGCGAATGACGCGCTGCACGCCGCGGTCTCGCGCCTCAATACGCGCCTTGAGGGGCGCGCGATCTTCGCCGGCGACGACGCCGACGGCGCGGCGCTCGCCGGCGCCGACCTATTGCTTGCCGATGTCGCCGCGCTCTACGCCGGCGCGGCGACGCCGGCCCAGCTTGAGGCGGATCTCGATTTCTATTTCAACGACCCGGCGGGCGGATTTCAGACGACCATCTATCAGGGCGGGGCGGGCGAAATGTCATCGCTTGAAATTGCGCCGGGCGAGACGGTCAACCCGACGGCGCGCGCCGATGAGCAAGGGATCAAGGACATCCTGCGCGGTCTTGCGACGATTGCGGTCGCCGGCGCGGGCGCGCCCTCGCCTGATCGCAACACGGCGCTCACGAACGCCGGCGCGAAATTGCTCGTCGGGGCTGACGGCGTCGTCGCGATCAGAACGCGCGTCGGCGTCGAGGAACAACGCATCGCCGCTGTCGGCGCGCGCCTTGACGCGGAAGAGCCGGCGATGAACGAAGCGTATAACGCGATGACGGCGCGCGACCCCTTCGACGCGGCGTCGCGCCTTCAGGCGTTCGAAGCGCAGATCGACGCGTCCTATGTGCTGACCTCGCGCCTCTCGCGGCTGACGCTTGCCAACTATCTCTAGGACCTGATTGTGCGCAGCTTTTGCTTTGCCGTTGTCGGCGCGTTTTCCTGCGCATCCGCCGCGCTCGCCGATGTTCGCATCAAGGACATCGTCGACGTCGAGGGGATGCGCGGCAATGACCTTGTCGGCTACGGCCTCGTTGTCGGCCTCAACGGCACCGGCGACGGCATCAAGAATTCGCCTTACACGGAGGAAGCCTTCGCGAGCCTTCTTGAAAGGCTCGGCGTCAACATTCAAGGTGAGGACTTCAAGTCCCGCAATGTCGCCGCCGTCATCGTCACCGCGAATCTGCCGCCATTCGCGCGCGCCGGATCGCAGATCGACGTCTCCGTGTCGGCGATCGGCGACGCTTCGAGCCTGCTCGGCGGGGCGCTCGTCATGACTCCCTTGAAGGCCGGCGACGGCGAGATCTACGCGGTCGCGCAAGGGCCGGTTCTGGCGAGCGGCCTTTCCGCCAAGGGGCAGGGCGCCTCCGTCACCTTCGGCGCGCCGACGGCGGCGAGCATTCCGCAGGGCGCGCGCGTTGAGCGCGAAGTGAATTTCGATTTCGCCGGCCTCAGCCGCATCCGTCTCGCCCTGAAGTCGCCTGATGTGACGACGGCGATGCGCATCGAAGGGGCGATCAATGCGGCGCTCGGGCCGGGAGCCGCGGTCGTTCGCGATCCCGGAACCGTCGACATCGCCGCCAATGGCGCCAGATCGCCGGTGCGCATCATCAGCGCGATTGAAAATCTCCGCGTTGAGCCCGAACAGCGCGCGCGCGTCGTCATCGACCAGAAGTCCGGCACGGTCGTGCTCGGGGCTGATGTCCGGATTTCGCGCTTCGCTGTGACGCAAGGCAATCTTACGATCACGGTGCGTGAGACGCCGTTTGTCTCGCAGCCAAATCCGTTCTCGCCGGACGGCGAAACGATTATCGTGCCCAACACCGACGTCACCGTCGACACCGGACGCGAAGCGAAAATCGGCGTCGTCGATGAAAACGTCTCGCTCGCCGACCTCATCCAGGGCCTCAACGCGCTCGGCGTCGGGCCGCGCGAACTCATCGACATCTTGAACGCCATCAAGGCCGCCGGCGCCCTCCACGCAGACATCGTGATGATGTAGGGCCCTCAGTTCTGCGCCTGCAGGACTTCGCCGACCCGTCGCTGCGCGATCGGGTGGTATAGCGGACGCGCTTTCTCGAAAATGCGCTCGGCGAATGCGCGCTGATCATTCTTTGAAAGCGCCTCGTAGAGCGGATAGAGGAACTTGCCGCGGCCGACGCGCGTCAGGAACGCTTCGACAGCGGGCATCGCCGGCGCATAGCGGGCGTCGATCGACTTCATGTACCAGGCGAAAGCGATCTCGGCGTTCGCGCTGTTCGTCAGATCAAAGGCGAAGTCGAGATCCTTCATGCGTTCGGCGCTGATGTCGTCCGGCAACGTGCTGATGAAATGCAGCCATTCCTGCGTCGTCCAGTTTTCCGTCCGGATCGACTTCGCCGTTTCCGCGCCTGAAATCCAGGTCGCCTGTTCCGCTTCGACATTGTCGAATGCGGCGGAAGCCGGCGCGACAAGGCTTTTCGGCAAGCCCTGACCGAAGAGCCATTCGTCGATCTCACCTTCGCCGGCGACGTCTGGATGACCGGCGACCAGCGTTTTCATCAAGAACGCACGAAAATCATCCGTCGTCGCGGCCTTGAAGGCGTGCGAATCGAACCAGGACTTCAGAAACGCGTCAAAGGCGTCGCGCCCGAATCTCTGCTCGAGGAAATGCAGGAAGAACTGTCCCTTGATATAGGCGACATCCGAGAACGCGTCGTCCGGGTGATCGATGTCCGCCGGTAGCCGCAATTGCGTCAGCTCGGGTCTTTCGGCGGCGGCGACTTCCTTTTTCAGATCGGCGAACGCGAGCGCCTGCTCCATCGCCGCGCGATCGCGCCCAAAGACGGACTCCATGACGCGGTTTTCGACATAGGAGGTGACGCCCTCGTTGAGCCAGGCGTCGCTCCACGTCTTGTTGGTGACGAGATTGCCGGACCATGAATGCGCAAGCTCGTGCGCGACGGTCGCGACAAGGCTTTTGTCGCCGGCGATCAGGGTCGGCGTCAGGAAGGAGAGGCGCGGATTCTCCATGCCGCCGAACGGGAAAGAAGGCGGCAGCACCAGAAGATCATACCGGCCCCAGCGATAGGGGCCGTACAGCGCCGAGGTTGCGACCTCCATCCTCGGCGTGTCCGCGAATTCCCGCGCCGCCGCGTCGACGATGCCGGGTTCGGCGTAAACGCCGATCGTCTCGCTGATCGCCTGGAAATCGAGATCGCCGACCGCGATCGCGAGGAGATAGGCCGGCACGGGCTGCGGCATCGAGAACTGATAGGCGCCGTCACGCGGGCCGGAATCCTGGCTCGCACTCATGACGGCAAGCAATTCCTTCGGCGTACGGACGGTCGCCGAATAGGTCATGCGGACGGCGGGCGTGTCCTGGACGGGCGCCATGGAGCGCGCATTGATCGCCTGGTTCTGGCTGTACATGAAGGGAAGTTTCTTGCCGCCGGTCTGTTCCGGCGCGAGCCATTGCAGGCCCTCCGCGCCGGGGCTCGTGCGATAGGCGACCTTCACTTTCGAGGCGCCGGCGGGAAGGTCGACGGCGAGCCTCGATCCGAGATCGGGGTCGTCCGCGTCGAGCGTGTAGGGCGTCGCCGACCAGACCTCGCCCGCGAGCGCTTCGACGGATTTGATTTCGAGATCGTTGGTGTCGAGGACCAATTGCGTCGCGGACGGGTCGAGCCGCTCGAAAGTCAAAGTCGCCGCGCCGTCGATCGCCCTTGCGTCGAACAGCACGTCGACATCAAGGGCGAGATCGGTGACGCGCACCGCCTCGTAATTGGCGTAGGTGAACGGATCGCGCGCGGCCGAGGGAGCGGGTTCGGCGGAAATTGCCGCCGGCGCTGGCGCGGCGGCCGGCGCCGGGGTCTCGGCTTCTTTTCCGCGCCGCCCGCATGCGGCGGCGGCGAGGGCGGCAAGGCTAACGGCGGCGAAAATGGCCGGCTTCATGGGGAGAAGACTCCAGCTTGGCTGTTTGTCGGACTCTACCGGAGGGCGGGCGCCGATAGAAGCCCCGGCCGCAGATCGGACTTTTCGCGGGTTGCGGCGGTCGAAGAAATGACGGCGATTGTCGGCGTCGGCGCTTGCGGCGGGAGAATAGAGATACGTATACGGACGAAATGACGAAAATTTGATGCGCGGCGTTTCCGCAGGTCGCGTTGGTTAACGAAAGCCTGATATTTTTCGTGGTTAATTAACCGTGTACGTCTTGCAACGCTTTATGATCAGTTTAGAAAGGACGGATCGGCCCAGCCGGCCGAGGTGTGAGTATCGGGGGTTCCCATGCGTTTCTTCAAGTCAGTCGGCGCGGTCCTTGCCGCGGCGGCCTTTTCGATTGCGGCGCTTTCTTCCGCGAATGCGACCGTCGTCGCTTACGGCCAGCCCGGCTTCCCGAATGTAGCGGTGTCGTCGAACAGCTTCAGCCAAGCCTATTATTCGTCCGTATCCAATGTCGATGTCGGCAATCAGAGCCCGTCGAACGTGCAGGCGGTTCTTGAAAGCTGGTTCGGCCAGTCGCTGAGCTTCGTCGGCGGCGGCTCGTGCGGTTCTGGCGGTTCGTACTCGAACAATTGCACGTCCTATGACAATGGCGGCGGCAATTCGAACAAGGGCGGCGTTTCAAACCTGACGGCGCAGCTTTTCGCCGTGCATTTCGGCAATCGCTTTATCGCGTTCCTCTTCCCGGCCGCGGTCAGCGGCTTCCAGATCGACTGCCTGCGCTTCGGCGTGTCGAACATCTACGCCTTCAACGGAACGCCGGAAGTCCCCGTCCCGGGCGCGGTCTGGCTGATGGGGTCGGCGCTCGCCGGCCTCGGTTTCGCCAAACGGCGCAAAAAAATCGCCTGAGCCTCCCCCATGGGCGGTTGAAGGGGTCCGCTTCGGCGGACCCTTTTTATTGGGACCTCCGTTTGACAGTCCGCCAGCCCGCCGCTAAGAGCCCGCCCTTCATGACGGGGGGCGCGCCAGCCGCCGTTGCAATCGCCCTGGGGATCAGCCCCTCGGCCGGAGCGCGCCGATAAGAGGCTAATGTGACGAAGCGTCAGAACGCGAAGTACAAGATCGATCGCCGGGTGCAGGAGAACATCTGGGGCCGGCCGAAATCCCCTTTCAACAAGCGCGAGACGCCGCCCGGCATGCACGGCGCGCAGCGCAAGACGAAAATCTCCGACTACGGGCTCCAACTGCGCGCCAAGCAAAAGCTCAAGGGCTATTACGGCAACATCAACGAGCGCCAGTTCGAGAAAGTCTATAATGACGCGATCCGGCTCCGCGGCAACTCGGCGGAAAACCTGATCGGCCTGCTCGAAAGCCGCCTCGACGCCGTCGTCTACCGCGCGAAATTTGTGCCGACGGTTTTCGCCTCGCGCCAGTTCATCAATCACGGCCATGTCAAGGTGAACGGCCGGCGGACGAACATTCCGTCCTATCGCTGCAAAGCCGGCGATGTGATCGAAATTCAGGAAAAGGCGAAGAACATGGCGCTCGTTCTTGAGGCGCTGCAGTCCCCCGAACGCGACATCCCGGACTATGTCGAAGTCGATCCGAAGAAAATGACGGCGACTTATCTCCGCGTGCCGACCCTCGCCGAGGTTCCCTATGCGGCGAGGATGGAGCCGAACCTCGTCGTCGAATTCTATTCGTCGTAAGAGACCATTTGGAAACTCTACTGTCATCGGCTGCAAATGACGGAATTTCTCCGGTCCGATGCTCTGGCGCCCAAAAGTGCGCTGCGCTTCGGTCCTCGAAATCCGCCATTTTCGCCGGATGACAGCGAGTTTTCAAACGGTCTCTAAGCGATTAAGCCCCAATGATCCGGGGCTGAGGCGGGAACCGCACGTCATCGTCATCCCGGAAACTTGCGAAGCAAATGATCCGCGATCGCCGGCGCCGCCGCCACGGCGTCATTGTCGCCTTTATTCGCCGCCGGCCCTGATCGCGGCTTGGCGAACAAGCAGCGCCCGCAAGGGGCGGACAAATTCGAAATCTGCCGCCGTCAGCTCGCGCCCCTCGCGATCGGGAAAATAGATCGCCGTCGCGCTGCTGTCGCCCGGATTGAGCGCAATCGCCGACCAGCCGCGCGCCGCGCCGCCGAAGACGAAATCATTGACGGGTCCAGCGTCGCGATTGAAGCGCCGGCTGAGCGTTTGCGCTTCTCCGGGCGCCGTGTCGGCGGCGGCGCATTCACTCCGCCAGGAATCTTCGGGGCCGGCGGGATCAAGCGCGACGATCGACTGGCCGGTCGCGGAAACCGACACAAAGTCAAGCAGCGATGCAAACTGGATCGTCAAGGCGCCGAGCATTGGCGCGGAGAACTCCAGAGCGTTATTCGATTCGCCGAGCGCATAGAGGCGAACCTTGATGCAGCGCGATCCATCCGCCTCGAACTCCGCCGCCGCGAGTTCAAGGCCGTCGTCAAATATGTGCTCGAAGGCGCGGCCGGCCGGGCCGGCGCGCCATGCGAGTTTCGCCGGGGCGACATATTCCCCAATTGCTGCAGTCGTTGCGGACAAAGAGCGTGCGATCGGCCCGCCGGACTGAGCCAAATAGCGAACCTCTGCAGAGGCGCGCATGGCGAAATCGCTGGTGACGGCGAAATTGCGCGATCGGAAACTGTGTTGTTGCGGCTGCTTGTCGTTACGGAAAACTTGCGAATCGGTGATGTTGGTCGAAGCGCCCTCGCGTCGGCCGAATACGTCGAGGCGCATCGTCTCCGGCGCGACGATCTGGCGTCCCGCGAAGGGCAGCGTTCCCGGTTCGAGCAGGGACATGTTCGACGGCGCCGCACCTCGTCCTGCGGCGATCGAATATGCAAAATCATTGCGCGGCCCGCCGGGGAGCGATTGCGTCCTTCCAGTCGGCGCAAATGACGGGCTGCGCTCGGCGTCGGCGGACATGACGCTTGTGCAACCTGGTGTCAGGACAATGCAGGCTGCAAATGCAAGGATCTTGTTGACCATGCTTTTTCTCCCACCTGTGACTCATGTCGCCAAGAGTTCGCCTTAGCCGCCGACTTTCGCCTTTAGGTCTGCGATCAGCGCGTCAATGCCGGCGGCGCCGCCGCCATTGTTGGCGATCACGGATTTGAAGGTCGATTGCTGCTCGATCGCGAGCCACACGCCCGACGCGCCGGCGTCGACGACCGACTGCTTGCCGTCCTGCGCGCGATAGACGCGCCAGTGAACGACAAGGTCCGCATATTGGCTGCCGGGCTTGGCGCCGACGACTTTCGAATTGACGATGAAGTCGCGCTCGGTGCGGTCGATTGAATCTTCGACAGCGAGCTTTTCGCCGGTGTATTCGTCAAGCGTCGAGGAATAAACGCTGGTCGCGTATTTTCGGAAAAGCGGCATGTAAACCGCCATCTGTTCCGGCGTCGCCTGGCGCGCATATTGGCCAAGCGTGAAACGCGCGACGCGTTCGACGTCGACATATTTGTCGACGAGCGCTTCAACGCCGGCGTCGCGAGCCGCTTGATCGGCTGCGGCGAAGACGGCGTTCGCCTCGTCAAGAATGCCGGCGACAAATGTCTCGGCCGCTTCATCCGCGCTGGCGGGCGCCGTCGTCGCAACAGCGGCAGCGACGGCGCCGAACGCCAAACGCCCGATGTTTGCTGCTATCGTCTTCATCCTGTCCTCAATTCTCCAAGAGGCCGCTATTTGAGATCGTCAAATTCCTCGAATTCGCCGATGTCCGGAAGATCGCTGTAATCGACTTTGCCGTTGGCGATTTCACGCTTTCTCGCCTGCGTATAAAAACTGCGGAAAGAGGCGTAATAGTCGAGAGACTTCGCCTCGATCTCCGCCAGCGGGTCGAGAAACTGCTCGCGCGCCGAAATTCCGCCGACGCCGGCGCGCGTGTAGCGCGCGATGTCGGCGGGCGGCGTCCGCACATAGAAAAGCGGGTCCATGCCGATCTGCACGATTTTGCCGAAGCCGTCGCGCGACGTCGACGGACCAACGAGCGGGAGGAACAAGTACGGACCTGAGCCGACGCCCCAAACCGCCAATGTCTGACCGAAATCCTCGCCATGCGCGGGAATGCCGAGCTGCGCGGCGGGGTCGGCGAAGCCGCCGGCGCCGATGGTCGAGTTAACCACAAATCGACCGAGCGTTTCGCCGGCGCGGCCGAACTCGCCTTGAAGGATGTCATTCACGAAAACGCCCGGCGCGCGGATATTCGCAAGAAACCGCCGAATGCCGCGACGCCCCTTTTTCGGCGTCGTCGCCCGATAAGCCTTCGCCGCCGGCACAAGCAAATTGCCGTCGAGGAAAAGATGGGCTGAAAACATCTTCCTGTTGAAGCCTTCCCAAGGGTCGGCGACATCGGGCGAGGCGCTCGTCGACAGGGCGGCGTCAATCTCGGATTGCGCCACCGGGGTGTCAGGCTGGTCGCCCGCAACACCCTGCGCCGCCGCAGCGCACAATGAGCTTGCCCATGCCGCTCCGGCAAGGACGACCCTCTTAAACCCGTTACGAACCATCGCTTTGCAGCCCCTGGCCAGTCTGTTTTCGGGCCGTCGCCCCATTTTCGGCGGCGAGATTGGCGGGATTGAGGCCTCCTGTCCATCGTCGCCCGGAGGCTTGCGAAGTCATATAAGGATATGTTTATATGTCGCAAGAATTTCGGCGGATCGGCGACCTTGAATCTCGACAGCACCCTTAATGTCTTTCGCGCGATCGGCGAGGAAACGCGCCTTCGGATCATGGCGCTCCTTCTCCGCGGCGAACTCACCGTCAGCGAAATCACCCAGATTCTGGGGCAAAGCCAGCCGCGCGTCAGCAGACATCTGAAGATTTTGACCGACGCCGGCCTCGTCGACAAATTTCGGGAAGGCTCCTGGATGTTTTACCGCGTCATCACGCCGACGCCGGAAGCGAGCGGCGCGATCCTTGGCGCGGTGAAGGCGCTGAACGCCGCGGGCGACCGCGTGATCGCGCGCGACGGCGATCGCTTCGAGCAAAGCCGCCAGGCGCGCGCCGCCGCCGCCGCCGCCTATTTTGAGAAGAACGCCGCCGAGTGGGACACGGTGCGGGGCCTGCAGATCGAGGAATCCGCCGTCGAGAATCGCATGCGCGCGATGCTCGCCGGGGACAAAGTCGGCCTCTTCGTCGATATCGGCACGGGAACAGGCCGTATGCTGACGGTGTTTTCCGACGTTTACCTGAGCGCGATCGGGTTTGATCTGTCGCGCGAAATGCTGGCGGTGGCGAGGTCGAATCTCGACCGCGCCGGCGTTTCGCATGCGCAGGTCCGCCACGGCGATCTCTTTTCGTTGCCGATCGAGGCCGCGTCCGCCGACGTCGTCTGCATCCATCACGTGCTTCACTTCCTCGCCGAGCCCGGCGCCGCGGTCCGGGAGGCGGCGCGCCTCCTCAAACCAGGCGGGCGCCTCATCATTTCCGATTTCGCGCCGCACGAACTTGAATTCCTGCGCACGGAGCACGCGCATCGGCGGCTTGGATTCCCGGATGAAGAAGTCGGCGCATGGTGCGCCGCCTCGGGGCTCGACTTTGAGAAAACCGAAACGCTCTCGCCGGAATCGGCGGGCAAGAACGCGCTCACCGTCAAAGTCTGGCTCGCGAGCGCGCCGGAGAGCGTGCGGCGGCTGAAGAAGCAGACGCCTGAAAAACGCGTCGCCTGAAAGGGAATTTATCTTGTCGGATCTGCACGTATCCTTTGAATTCTTTCCGCCGAAGACCGAGGCGATGCATCAAAAGCTGTGGGCGTCTGTCGAGAAATTGAAGCCGCTCGCGCCGGATTTCGTTTCGGTCACTTACGGCGCCGGCGGATCGACGCGCGAGCGCACGCACGAAACCGTCTCGCGCATCATCAAGGAGGCCGCGCTTCCGGTCGCCGCGCATTTGACCTGCGTCGCGGCGACGAAAGCGGAAGTCGACGCCGTGCTGAAGGATTACTGGGCGGAAGGCGTCCGCCATATCGTCGCGCTGCGCGGCGATCCGCCGGGCGGGCCTGGCGAGCGCTATGTCGCGCATCCGGACGGCTACGCCAATGCGGCGGAACTCGCGGCGGCGGCGAAAAAGATCGCAGGCTTCGAGATCAGCGTCGGCTGCTATCCGGAAAAACATCCAGACAGCCCGTCGCCCGCCGCCGACATCGACATGCTGAAGCGGAAAATCGACGCCGGCGCGAGCCGCGGCATCACGCAGTTCTTCTACGACAACGAGGCCTATTTCCGATATGTCGACCGCGTTCGCCGGGCGGGGATCTCAATTCCGATCGTTCCCGGCGTGATGCCGATCACGAATTTCGCCGGCGTCCGCAAGATGGCGGACACGACCGGCGCGACAATCCCGGGCCGGCTCGTCAAACTGTTCCAGAATCTCGATGAAGATCCGGCGACGCGCCAGCTCATCGCCGCGACGGTCGCCGCCGAACAATGCCTCGCGCTCGCCGAGCAGGGCGTGAGATATTTCCATTTCTACACGCTCAATCGAGACGATCTCGCCTACGCGCTTTGCACGATGCTTGGGGTGAGGCCGAAACAGGCGACGAAGACGCCGGGCGCCGCCGCATGACGACGCCTGTATTCGTCAATATCGGCGAGCGGACGAACGTCACCGGCTCGGCGAAGTTCCGCAAACTCATCAAGGACGACGACTACGACGGCGCGCTCGCCGTCGCGCGCCAGCAGGTGGAGCAGGGCGCGCAGATCATCGACGTCAACATGGACGAGGGGATGCTCGACGGCGTCGCCGCCATGCGCCGGTTCCTGCGCCTCATCGCGTCAGAGCCCGACATCTCGCGCGTGCCGATCATGATCGACTCGTCGAAATGGGAGGTGATTGAAGAAGGCCTCAAGAATGTCCAGGGCAAGGCGATCGTCAATTCGATTTCCCTGAAGGAAGGCGAGGCGGCGTTTTTCGATCACGCGCGGAAAGTGCGCCGATACGGCGCCGCCGTCGTCGTGATGGCGTTCGACGAAAAGGGCCAGGCGGACAATGCGGCGCGCAAGATCGAAATTTGCGAACGTTCGTACAAATATCTCGTCGAGAAAGTCGGCTTTCCGGCGGACGACATCATCTTCGATCCGAACATCTTCGCCGTCGCGACCGGGATCGAAGAGCACAACAATTACGCCGTCGACTTCATCGAGGCGACGCGCGAGATCAAAAGGCGCCTTCCCGGCGCGCGCGTCTCCGGCGGCGTCTCGAACATTTCATTTTCGTTCCGGGGCAATGAGCCGGTGCGCGAGGCGATGCATTCCGTCTTTCTCTATCACGCCATCAAGGCCGGGATGGACATGGGGATCGTCAACGCCGGACAGCTTGCGATCTATGACGAGATCGCGCCGTCGCTGCGCGATCCCGTTGAGGATGTCATCCTCAACCGGCGTCCGGACGCGACCGAAAAGCTGCTTGAGGTCGCCGAGCAGTACAAGGGCGAGGCCGGCAAGAAGACCGAGGCGGACCTCGCCTGGCGCGAGGCGAGCGTCGAGGAGCGGCTGAAACACGCGCTGGTGAAGGGGATCACTGACTTCATCGCGGAAGACGCGGAAGAAGCGCGGGTGAAGCTCGGCCGCCCGCTCTTCGTCATCGAGGGCCCTTTGATGGACGGCATGAACGTCGTCGGCGACCTGTTCGGTTCGGGAAAGATGTTTCTGCCGCAAGTCGTCAAATCCGCGCGGGTGATGAAACAGGCGGTCGCTTATCTGACGCCCTTCATGGAGAAGGAAAAGAAAGAGCAGGGGCTCGCGCAGGGAAAGCCGAACGGCGTGATCTTGATGGCGACGGTGAAAGGCGACGTTCACGACATCGGCAAGAACATCGTCGGCGTCGTGCTTCAGTGCAATAATTACGAGGTGATCGATCTCGGCGTCATGGTTCCCGCTGAGAAGATTCTCAACGAAGCGCGGGCGCGCAAGGTCGACATCATCGGACTCTCCGGGCTGATCACGCCGAGCCTTGACGAAATGCGCCACGTCGCCGCCGAGATGAAGCGGCAGGGATTTGATATCCCGCTGCTCATCGGCGGCGCGACGACGAGCCGGGCGCATACCGCGGTCAAGATCGCGCCGAACTATGATCATGGCGTCGTTTATGTGACGGATGCGAGCCGGGCCGTCGGCGTCGCCGGCGCGCTGGTTTCGGAAGAGCGCCGCCCAGCCTATCTCGCCGAGACCAGGAGCGATTACGCGCGCATCAAGGAGCAGCATGAGAAAGGGCGCGAGAAAAATCCGCGCATTACGATCGCCGAAGCGCGCAGGAACGCGCTGAAAATCGACTGGAAGAATTATCAGCCGCCGGCGCCGTCCTTCACCGGCGTCAGGGCGTTTCGCCAATATGATTTAAGAACGCTCGCCGCCCATATCGACTGGACGCCGTTCTTCGCCTCATGGGAACTTGCCGGGAAATATCCGCGCATCCTTGACGACGAAATCGTCGGCGACGCCGCGCGCGCGCTTTTCGGCGACGCGGGCGCGATGTTGCGCGACATCATATTGAACAACCGCCTGACGGCGCACGGCGTCGTCGGATTCTGGCCGGCGAACGCCGTCGGCGACGACGTCGAACTCTACGCAGATGAAAGCCGCAAGGCTCCGATCGCGGTGCTTCATGGGCTGCGCCAGCAGATCGCCAAGCGCGAGGACGGCGCGCCGAATTATTGCGTATCCGACTTCGTGGCGCCCAAAGAAAGCGGCAAGCGCGACTATGTCGGCGCCTTCGCGGTGACCGCCGGCGTCGGCGAGGAGGCGCTCGCCGCTTCGTTCGATAACGCGCACGACAATTATTCAGCGATCATGTCGAAAGCGCTCGCCGACCGCCTCGCCGAGGCTTTCGCCGAACATCTCCACGCGCGCGTTCGCCGCGAGCTTTGGGGCTATGCGAAAGACGAATCGCTGTCGATCGAGGAGATGATCAAGGAGAAATACCAGGGCGTTCGCCCGGCGCCCGGATATCCCGCGCAGCCGGACCATACCGAAAAGGCGACGCTCTTCCGGTTGGTCGACGCCGGCAAGAACGCCGACATGGCGCTGACGGAGAGTTTCGCGATGACGCCGCCCGCATCCGTATCAGGGCTCTATTTCAGCCATCCTGCGTCGCTCTATTTCGGCGTCGGGCATATCGCGAAAGATCAGGTCGAGGATTACGCGCGCCGAAAGGGGATCAGTCTCGCCGAAGCGGAGCGGTGGCTGTCGCCGATTTTGGGCTACGACGCCTAAGCGTCAAAACCGCACGAAGTCGATGAGAAGGACTGCCGCCATCATCAATCCGCCGCCGCACAGCAACGCGGCGAGAGCCAAACGCAACTGATCAAAGAGCGATTCCATTGAGGTCCCCTTGCTCAGCGTCCGATCGACCGGACGGCGGGATAGTGCGCGCCGCCGCGCTCTATGCAAGGCCGTGCGGGGACGGGCGGCGCAATGCTTGCGCAGCGCGGCCGGCAAGCGTCTGGGGCCGTGTCGAAATTTAATTTTTCCACAATTCAGTTGAATTTTCTAAGAATCGCGGCGGTGACGCCTCTGGCGAGGCGACGCGGCGATGTTTAAGGGGTGGGGAGCATTAGGGACGGCGCCTTTGAGCATTTGGGACCAGATCGGCGAGGCGATCGAAGAAGCGCATAAGCGAACGCTTGGCGCGGCGCTCGATCGATTTGCGGAGATGAAAGCGCGGCGCGACGAATCGGCGTTTTCGATCGCGCTGATCGCGCTTTCGGCGAAAATCGCGCGCGCCGACGGGATCGTCACCGCGAACGAAGTCGAGGCGTTCCGGAAATTCTTCGCCTATCCCGCGACGGAAGATTCCAAAGTGCGGATGATCTTCGACCTCGCCAAACAGGACGTCGCGGGCTTTGACCATTATGTCGGGCAGGTCGCGAAGATTTTTGACGATGATCCGATCGTTCTCGAAGACGTGATCGACTGTCTTCTTTATGTCGCACTGGCGGACGGCCAGGCGCATCCGCGCGAAATGGCGATGCTTGAGCAGGCGTCGGAGGCGTTCAAACTGAAACCAGGGGCATGGCGACGTCTGAAGGCGGCGCATCTCGGCCAGGATCATGACGATCCCTATATCATCCTCGGCCTTGATCATGACGCCGACGACGCGGCGCTCCGGGCGAAATATCGGGATCTGATGCGGGAAAATCACCCTGACGCGCTGATCGCGCGGGGCGTGCCGGCCTCGCTGATCAAGATCGCCGAGAACCGCACGGCGGCGATCAACGCGGCCTATGAGAAAATCCTCGCGGAAAGAGCCCGTTAACCACACGTTGTATTCGCCTAATTTTCGCTTAACTGATGTGTTGTAATTTGTGATGGTCGTGGGCGGCGAAAGCCGCTGGACCGTGCGAACAGGGTGCGCGTAGAGTGTCGATCGGTGCAGGCGTAGGCGTGGGCGACATGCGGGACGATCCGGCGGAAAATATCGTCAGGACCGGGGCGGATTTCAGGGATCGCGGGCTGACGGGATTTGTCGACGCGGTGCTTTTTCTGGCGATCTTGTGCTTTTCGGCCGTGGCGCTGCTCGCCGTCGCTTTGGCGGCGCCCCTCGTCATCGCCGTTTCGGCGGTCCTTGGCGCGCTGTCGGCGCTGACCGCAAGGAGCGGACGGCGCGGCGGCTGGCGGGTCGCCAATCCGGCCTGATCCACGGTCCGCCTTCCCAGATTGCTGACCTTCTGATTGCTGACTGGCGCGGAGCGGCGTAAGGCACGGCGCTTTCGGAAGCGGGGACAAGTGTGAGCGCGCGCGAGCTGGCGGTCCTGATCAGCCTCTGCATCGCGTGGGGGTTTCATTACGTCGTCATCAAGGTCGCTGTCGCCGAAGTTCCGCCGATCTTCTACGCCGCGATGCGCATGACGCTTGTCGCAATCGTGCTTGCGCCGTTCCTGCGCTGGCGCATGGGAAAGATGCGGACGATCTTTGTCGCGGCGCTCTGTTTCGGCGCGTTCAATTACGCGCTGCTATTTTCCGGCTTCATATTCGCGACCGCCTCGGCTGCGGCAATCGCCAATGAGCTCTACGTGCCTTTCGCGACGATCTTGTCGGTGCTCCTCCTCAAGGAGGAAATCGGCTGGCGGCGGATTGTCGGCATCACGCTCGCCTTCGCGGGCGTCGCCATCATCGCGCTCGACAGGGAAGGCGCGCCCGCCGACGCGCGCATCGGCATCGGCGTCGGCCTCGTCGCCGCGGCGACCCTTGTCGAGGCGTTCGGCGCGATCCTTGTCAAGAAGACGTCGGGCTTTAAACCCTGGGAGCTGCTCGCCTGGTTCGGCTTTATCGGCGCGCCGATCCTCTGGGCGATTTCGGGCGTCATCGAAAAGGATCAGCTCGCCTCGCTGGCGGCGAGCGACAAGAAATTGGTCGTCAGCGCTGTGCTTTATTCCGCGATCGTCTCGTCGGTGTTCGGCCACACCGCTTATTATTGGCTCTTGCAGCGCCGGCCGGTGTCGCAGGTCGCCTCTTCGACCCTGTTGACGACGTTTCTCGCCGTCTTGTTCTCGATCGTCCTGCTCGGCGAACCGCTGACGACCGTGATATTGATCGGCGGCGCGATGACTTTGGTCGGGGTCGGAATCGTCGTCCTCAGAGCGCCGACGACCGCGCCGGAGCCGGGCGCGCCGGAATCGATCATCGTCGCGCCCGTCGAGGCCGAGAAAGGAGCGTCAAACCCATGAAAAAGGTGAAGCTCGTGGACAATCCCTCGCCGAACTTCGACGAGCGCGGCCGCGACGTCGACATGATCATTCTTCACTACACGGGCATGATCTCGGCGAAAGAGGCGCTGGGCAGGCTTTGCGATCCCGTCGCAAAGGTTTCATGCCACTATCTCGTCGACGAGGACGGAACGATTTTCGCGCTCGTCCCCGAAGGAAAGCGCGCCTATCACGCCGGCGTCGGCGCGTGGAAAGGCGAGAGCGACCTTAATGCGCGATCAATCGGCGTTGAAATCGCCAATCCTGGTCATGAATGGGGCTACAGAAAATTTCCGGCGCGACAAATCGAGATGACGATCGCGCTTGTCAGGGACATCAGATCGCGCCGCGCCGTGCCGCTCAATCGCATCCTTGGCCATTCCGATGTCGCGCCGCAACGCAAAGAAGATCCGGGCGAGCTATTCCCCTGGGGCAAATTCGCCGCCGAGGGCCAGGCGATCGGCCGCTATAATGGCGATGAGGACCCTTCGGTTTCCTATGAGGTCGCATTGTCGATGCTGCGCGCGATCGGCTACGACGCCCCCGACAAGGCGCACGCCGCCGCGCTTGTCGCATTCCAGCGCCGGTTTTGCCCGAAAGCCCTGGCGCAGGGGTTCAGCCCCTTGACCAAGGCGGCGCTCAAATGGGCGGCGCAGGCGATGGCCTGAGTTCGGCGGTCAGCGGCCGGTTGAAAGAAACCGCCGCGTCGTTCCTTCAAGGACGACGGCGGTCAGCGCGTCCGACCATACGGCGCCGGTGTCGACATTGATGCGCCAGCCGGCGTCGACCGGTTTCTTGACCGGATGGTGACCGTGTACGACTGTTTCCTGCGGACGCTTGTCGGCCTCGGCGTTGTGGAATTCGCTTCGTATCCAGAGGCAATGCTCCGCCTTCTGATCTTCGAGCGCGACGCCCGGCTTGAAGCCGGCGTGAACGAACGCGTAGTCGCCGAGAACGCGCCAGAGTTCGAGCGATCCCAAAAATTCGCGATGCGCGGCGGGCAGCCGTTCGGCGAGTTCGCCGGCAAGGGTCGCCGGGCGCTTTTTCCAGACATCCGCAAGGCCGTAGCTCTCAAGCGTCTTGTCGCCGCCCCAGTGCAGCCATTCTTCGTTGAAGTCGGGCTTTTCCAGAAAGTCGATCATCGCCTGCTCGTGATTGCCTCTGAGAAAGACCGACTCCGGCAGATCAGCCTTCACTTTCAGGAGACGGTCGATCACGGCATTGGAATCCGGGCCGCGATCGACGTAATCGCCCAGAAAAATGAGGCGTCGTCGTGCGTCCGTCCGCTCGATGTCGATCATCGACAAAAGCTGCTCCAGCAGCCCGGCGCAGCCGTGGATGTCGCCGATCGCGTAGAGCCGCTCGCCTTCCGGGGCGGCGGATTGCGACGGCTTTCCCCCAAAAAACCTGCCCAACATACGCTCTACCTGATGCGGCATTTGTCTTATAATAACCGAAGAAGGGCATGCTAGGTAAAAATTGCCGGGCGCAGGGATTTGGGAATTGGTTAACGACTGGGTCGACGGAGCCAGATCATGACGGTCCTCGTCACCGGAGGCGCCGGGTATATCGGCGCGCATATGCTTCTTGCGCTGGCCGAAGCCGGCGAGCCGGCGGTCGCGCTTGACGATCTATCCAACGGCGCGCGCTGGCTGGCGCCTGATCAAAAGCGCCTCATCGTCGCCGATGTCGGCGACCGCGAAGTCGTCATCCGCCTGCTGCGCGACTTCAAGGTGCGCGAGGTCATCCATTTCGCGGGATCGATCCTCGTTCCTGAATCGCTGCAAAAGCCGCTGCATTATTACTGGAACAACACGGCCAAGACGATCGCGCTTCTTGAATCCTGCGTCGCCTGCAATGTCGAGCGGTTCATCTTTTCGTCGACCGCCGCCGTCTATGGAACGCCGGATCATTCGCCGGTGAACGAAACGGCGACGATCCATTCGATTTCGCCTTACGGCGCCTCCATGGCGATGAGCGAACGGGTGCTCGAAGACGCGGCGAAGGCGCATGGTTTTGGACACACCATCCTGCGCTATTTCAACGTCGCCGGCGCGGATCCTCGCGGAAGGGCCGGTCAGATCGGCAAGCCGACGCACCTCGTTCGCGTCGCCGCGCAGATCGCCGTCGGCGCGCGCAAGGAAAAACTGCAAATCTACGGCGCCGATTATCCAACGCCCGACGGCACCGCCATCCGCGACTTTGTGCATGTGTCGGATCTTGCGGACGCGCACCTTGCCGCGCTCGCGCGGTTGCGTCGCGGGGCCGGACCCGAAATTCTCAATGTCGGCTATGGTCGCGGCTATTCGGTGTCGGAAGTGATCGACGCCTTCGAACGTGTGACGGGGAAGGCGCTCGCGCATGAGATCGGCCCGCGCCGTCCCGGCGATCCGCCGCAGCTCATCGCCGATACGGCGGCGATCCGCACCGAACTCGACTGGCGGCCGCGCTATGACGATATCGACTTCATCGTCCGCTCGGCGATCGACTGGGAAAGAAAGCTCGCAAAAATGCCGAATGGTCCTGCTGCATGACATTGAGATCGGCTTGGCGCGGCGTATTCGCGCTGCTTTTGCTTTTTGTGACGTGGCAGACCCTGACGCCGTCGCCTGAAGAGACTGACTCGGGCCTCGCGCTTGCGCGCTATCTGGCCGAGATGCTTTTCCAGAGCGCCGCGCACGCCGACAAGGTCGCTCATTTCCTCGCCTATTCCGCGCTCGGCGGGGCGGCGGGGATGGGCGGGCTCCGGCTTGGAGGTCGCCGCCGCCTGTCGGTGGCCGCGCTGACGGTCTATGGGGTCCTGCTCGAATATCTTCAGGGCCTCGGCGGCGTCCGCGATCCGGAACTCCTTGACGCGCTCGCCAATGCGAGCGGCGCGCTCGCGGGATTTTCGGGCGCTTTTCTGATCGAGAAAATGCGTCTGCGGACGAAGCCCGCGTGAGCGCCGTCATCATCATTCCGGCGCGCCTTGCCTCGACGCGCCTGCCGCGCAAACTGCTCCTCGATCTTTGCGGCAAGAGCGTCATTCAACGAACCTGCGAGCAGGCGGCGAAATCGCGCCGCGCCGCGCGGGTCGTGGTCGCGACAGACGCGAGCGAGATATTCGACCATGTCCGCGCCTTCGGCGTCGACGCCATGATGACGAGCGCGGCCTGTCAGTCCGGGACGGAGCGGATCGCCGAAGCGGCGAGAGGGATTGACGCCAGCGTCGTCGTCAACATCCAGGGCGACGAGCCGCTGATCGATCCCGCTCATATCGACGCGCTGATCGAGACGCAGGAGAAAGCCGGCCTGTTCGCCTCGACCCTTGCCTGTCCGTTTCCGGCGGATCTCGACCCAGCCAATCCGGCGGCGGTCAAGGCGGTCTTCGGGCGGCGGCTATCCGGCGTCAAGGACGCGTTTGAAGCGATCTACTTCACCCGCGCGCCGGCCCCGTTCGCGCGCGACGGCGGCGGCGATTTTCACCTTCATGTCGGCGCCTACGCCTTCTCACGCGACGCGCTGATGCGGTTTGCGGCGGCGCCGCCGGGCCGGCTTGAACGGATTGAAAAGCTTGAACAGCTCCGCATTCTCGAAATGGGCGAGAAAATCGCCGTCCGAATCGTCGAGGCGGCGGCGCGCGGCATCGACCTTGAGGCGGACCTCGACGCGGCGCGGCTGCGGCTTTCGCGCTGAAACAATTGCGGCGCCGGCGATGTCGTGATCGCGGCGCCGCGTCGCTGGGAGATTTTCAGGTTGATCGCCGCGGCGTCAACAAAACGCAAGGACGCGCTCAAGCGAAGGCGATGAAGGTGTAAACCGCCGGGAACAACGCCGCGAAAACAAGGGCGGTCATGGTGGTGATCGACAACAGTTTGGCCATTTTTCTCTCTCCGTTTTTCTTTTTATCGCCGTCGCCGGCATGAGCGGGAGATAGGACTTCCTAGCGAAATTGGAATGATGAACGCCGCCAATTCGCCGCATTCCCGACACCGTTCGTCGAACGGCGGTTAACGCCCAGCAATTCGGCCCGCGCTGCAATCGCTTTGTCGCTGACGGCGGCGTGATCGGCCGGTCAAAGCCCGATAAAGGGCTGGACGAGCCGGCCGAAAATCGTCCTGAAGCGCAAGGGCGCGCTGGTCGCGATGAGGCAGATGCAAGGCTCGTCGCCGACGGCGAGCGGCGCGTGCAGCACCTCGCCGTCAAGATCGGCGAGATCGCCGCGAGCGAAATCGCCGACTTCATCCGTGTAGGAACCGCGCAGTATGAGGGTCAATTCCTCGTCGCCATGCGTGTGCCTGGGGATCTGGACGCCCGGCGACACTTTGAGCAGGCGAAGAACGCCCGGGCGATAGCCCTCGGCCGGGATCACGACCTGCGCGAGGCCTGGCGCGACCGGCCGCCATTCGATCGCGTCGAGGCCGTCCTTCAGATAGGACGCAAGCGGATGCGCCGCGTCGAGCGCGAAATCATTGGCGGCGATCGCCGACGCGGGCGCCATGGCGCGCTCCTGCTTGCCGGCGCGCGCCCAGAAACTGTCAAGCGCGCTCGCATTCATGGCGACCGGATCGACGGCCTCAAGGCAGGCGGCGCCGATCGATTCATAATCGCGCGCCGCAAGGCGGCATGCGGCGCACAAGGAGACATGCGTCGCGATGACGACCGCGCGCGCCTCATCAAGATTGCCGGCGGCGTAGGCGGCAAGCGTCAGCGGCTTTGGATGATGACGAATTTCACTCAACGCAGTCACCAAGTTCCTTTCTGATTTTTTCAAACGCCAGCCTCAAGCGCGACTTGACGGTGCCGAGCGGCAGCGAGAGGCGCTCGGCGATTTCCGAATGCGCGAGATCGTCGATGAAGTGCAATTTCACGACCTCATATTGCGCTGGCGGCAGGGCGCTGAACGCCGCCCTTATTTTCTCATCGCGTGAAGATCGATCGATCAGCTGGTCAGGCTCTGGTTCATGGTCCGGCAAAAGCGCGGGCTCGTTTGGATCAAGGTCCGGCTTTGCCGCGCGGCGCGCCGCATCGATGCGCAAATTGCGCGCAATCGTGAAAATCCAGGTCGAGGCGGAGGCTTTAGCGGGGTCGAAGAGCTTCGCCCGCCGCCAGACGCGCAGCATCGCCTCCTGGGCGAGGTCGTCGGCGAGGTCGGCCGCCGCGCCGATCTTCATCAAATAGCTCTTGATGCGGGGTGCGAAGAACAAGAACAGGGCATTGAACGCGTCCCGGTCGGCGTCGCCGGCGACGCGCAGCAGCAGGGCGTTCATCCCTTCCGGCGTCGTCTTCGCCCGCGGCGCGGGTCCTGGGGCCGTCATCCGTCTCGCCAGCGCTCTCAACGTCAGTCCGCCTTGGCCATGTACCGCATTTTTACGGACAGCCGGCGGATTGGATCACCTTATAACCCGGGAGCGCCCGCCTAATCCACCGGGCGGCGCGGCGCGTAAGCAGCGACATCCGCCGCGCATGGCGGCCGGACAGGAGAGGTTTGGATGGCGTTTGACGCGAACGGGCGGGCGATCGCCGCTGCAAGGACCGGCGGCGCGCTGAAAATCGCGGTCATCGGCGGGGGTATTTCGGGGCTGTCGGCCGCCTGGCTGCTTTCCTGCCGGCATCAGGTGATCCTTTATGAGAAGGACAGGCGCCTCGGCGGCCACGCCAACACGGTCGACGTGCCGGTCGGCGGAGCCTGCATCCCCGTCGACGCAGGCTTCATCGTCTTCAACAAGCCGAACTACCCCAATCTGACCGCTCTCTTCGACGTACTTGGCGTCGAGGCGACGACGACGGACATGTCCTTCGGCGTGTCGATCGACGACGGCGCCGTTGAATATTCAAGCCGCGGCGCGACGGCGATTTTCGCCAACCGCGCGAGCCTCGGATCGCCGTCGCACTGGTCGATGCTTGCGGATATTGTCCGCTTCAACCGGGAAGCAAGGGCGTCGCTCGCGACCAGTGTCGATGAGAACTTGTCGCTCGGCGACTTCGTCGAAGCGCGGCGCTTTTCCGCCGCCTTTGTCCGCCGTTTCCTTGAGCCGATGGCGGCGGCGATCTGGTCGACGCCGTCCTTCCGGATTCTCGAATACCCGGCGGCGGCGCTGTTCCGCTTCTACGCCAATCACGGATTGCTGCAGACCTCGAACATGCCGCGCTGGAACACGGTGACCGGCGGCTCGCGCGTCTATGTCGATAAGTTATCCGGGCCGCTGCGAAAATCCGCGCGCCTTGGATCGGGCGTCGCCTCGATCGAGCGGACGCCGGCGGGCGTCGTCGTGACTGACGAGAGCGGCGCCGGCGACCGCTTCGATCATGTCGTGATCGCGACGCACGCTGACCGGGCGCTGGCTCTGCTGAAAAATCCGACATCCAGGGAGCGCGCGCTGCTCGGCGCCTTCAAATATCAGCCCAATCACGCTGTCATGCATTTCGATGCGGCGCAAATGCCCAAACGCCGGCGCGCCTGGGCGAGTTGGAACTACAAGGGCGGCGCGGGCGCGCCGTCCGTCACCTACTGGATGAATCTGCTTCAAAATCTGGACTGCGATAAGAACATCTTCGTGACGCTCAATCCGGCGACGCCGGCGCCCCCGCAAGACGTCATCGCCGAATTCGATTACGATCATCCGATGTTCGACGTCGAAGCCGGCAAGGCGCAAAGAGAACTTTGGTCGCTGCAGGGCGTCGGCGGCGTCTGGCATTGCGGCGCGCATTTCGGAGCGGGCTTCCACGAGGACGGCCTTCAGGCGGGACTCGCCGTTGCGGAAGATCTCGGCGGCGAGCGCCGCCCCTGGCGCGTCCCGAACGAATCGGGGCGCATCTTCCGCCGCGACATCGGCGCCGCGGCGCTGGCCGCCGAATGACCGGCGCGCCCGCCGCTCTCTATCATGGCGTCGTCCTTCACCGGCGGCTGAAGCCCGTCGGTCACCGTTTCGCTTACCGCGTCTTCTCCATGCTGATCGATCTCGACCGGATCGACGAAGCGGCGGGCGCGCTCAGGCTCTTCTCGCGCAATCGCTTCAATCTCTTTTCGTTCCATGACAAGGATCACGCCGACGAGGCGGGCGCGCCGATCGCCGCGCGCGCCCGCGATCTCCTCAAAGCGTCCGGATTCTCGGGCGACGGGCGGATCCTTCTCCTCTGCTATCCGCGCATTCTCGGCTATGTCTTCAATCCTTTGTCGGTCTATTATTGTCATGACGCGCGCGGGCGGCTCGAAGCTGTTCTCCATGAAGTGCGCAACACCTTCGGCGGCAAGCACGCCTATCTGATCGAAGTCGCGGGCGAGGCCGCCGTCATCCGTCAGTCGGCGGACAAAGTGTTTCACGTCTCCCCCTTCATGGACATGGATCACCGCTATGATTTCCGGCTGACAAGACCTGGCGACGCCGTCGCCGTCGCCATCCGCCAGAGCGACAGTGAGGGGCCGATCTTCAACGCGGCGTTCACCGGCGCGCGGGAAAATATGACGGACGCGGCGCTTCTTCGCGCCTTTGTCCGCTATCCCCTGATGACGCTGAAGGTGATCGTCGCCATTCATCTTGAGGCGGCCAAACTCTTCGCCAAGGGCCTGCGCGCGCGCAAGGGCGCGCCGGATCCGGGAAATCCCGTCAGCGTCGTCCGAACGCCGCCGAGCGCCGATCGCGCCGCAGCGTAAGCGCGGGCGGGTTGTCTTCTTCGCCGCCCTTGCCTAGAAACTTGTGAAAGGCGCGCGCGGTGCGCGCCATGTCCGGACTTCGCGATCACGCGCGCCGGCGGTTTTTTGCGGAAAGCGTCAACCATGGCGCGCTTCTTTACGGAGGCGAAGAATGCGATTCGATTTCCGTTTCGGCGTCGAGGAGGAATATTTCCTGGTCCATCGGGCGACCGGCGCCGCGTGCGGTTCGCCGCCAGCGGGGTTCTGGCGCGACCTCAAAAAAGACGCCGCACAAGCTTCGAAGGAATTGCTGCAGTCGCAGGTCGAGGCCAAGACGCCGCCGTGTCATTCCGCCGCCCAATGCCTTGAGGAGCTGATCGCGAGCCGGTCGGCGATTGACGGCGTCGCGCGAAATCACGGGCTCGGGCTTCTCGCCGCCGGCACGCATCCGGATTTCGACTGGCGCCTCAATGAAGCCTCCGCCGGCGCGCGCTACACAAAACTCGTTCGCGACATGCGGGTGCTGGCGCTCCGCAATATGTTCTGCGGGATGCATGTGCATGTTGAGACGCCAGATCCTTCCGCGAGAGTCGGGCTGATGAACCGCTGCGGGCCTTATTTGCCGTTGTTCCTGGCGCTGAGCGTCTCGTCGCCGTTCTGGCGCGGGCAATGGACCGGGATGCGGGGCTACCGGCTGACCGGCTATGACGAATTGCCCCGCACCGGCGCCGCCCCCGTCTTCGCCGACGAAGAGCAGTATGAGCGCTATGTCGGGGCGCTGACGCGGGCCGGCGCCATTCCGGACGCTTCCTATATCTGGTGGGCGATCAGGCCGTCGCTGAATTTCCCGACGCTTGAGCTGCGGATTTGCGACAGCGTCACCGACGTCAGGGCGGCCGTCGCGATCGCGACCCTTTACCGATGTTTCATTCGCCGCATCGTCCGTGATGAGACGTTTGGCGCGACGCCGTCGGCGATGCTTCGCGCCATCGCTGAAGAAAACCGCTGGCAGGCGCAGTGCGACGGCCTCGACGCGGTCATCATCGATGTCGAGACGCTTGCGCCGATCGGCGCGCGGATGGCGATCAGGAAGCTCCTCGGCGATCTGGCGGCGGATGCGGCGGCGCTTGGGTGCGAGGCCGATCTCCTCGGCATCGAGACCATTCTGGAGAACGGAACGAGCGCGGACCGCCAGATCGCGCTGTTTCTCGAAGCGACGGAAGGCGGCGCCGCCGAGAGCGACGCCGTCAAGCCCGTCCTCGATTGGCTTCTCGCCGAAAGCGCTGCAAGCTGATCATATGGCGCGCCGCGCGCCGGAAGGCGTGGCGGACCCGGCGGCGAGCCATGGTTAATTGGGTGGCGGACGAATTCCCCCGTCGCGTGAATTCACCTCTGAAAATACAAGCAAATCGCCGCTTGAACGCGCGGCGGAAATCGCCACTTCGAACGTTGATGTCTTGGGCGCGGCGATGAGCCGTGTCCGGCTCTTTGACAAGTGAAATGGCCGCGCCCGTCCGGCGACATGCTGGCGGCGCGAGGCGAAAGGGAAGGCGCGCCGCGCCGCCGTTTCGCAACAAAGAACGCCCCGCGAAAAGCGCGCGCGGCGATCGCGAAGCCGCGCCCTGTTCCGCGAAGTCGACGCAGCGAAAAGCCGCCGGACAATCCAGCCAAACAGCGCCGCGTCGCGCGTCAAAGCAGACCTCCATATTCAAAATCCATCAGCTGAGAGGCCATGTCCGGCGTCTACTGGCTGATGACACGCCAGCGCGGAAATTGGTCCAGCCGCCGGTTAGTGCGGGTTGCAGCGAAAGCGGCTCCCGGTTTCGCGTCGCGACCCGCTCCCCAAATGGTCGGCAGCGCGCGAACCGGTTCAATCGGTTCGCAACGCACTGGAGAACGAAACCCAATAGTCTGGAATCGGAGGCGGCGCCATTCGTGACGCCGCCTTCGGCGGCTCCTCGCGGGTGAGGCGGCGTTTGTTTTTGCTGAGAAAAACAGGCCTCATCCTGAGGAGCGCGCGGAACGCGCGCGTCGCGAAGGATGGCCGCGCGCGCTGGCGTGGATTTTTGCGTCTCGCCCTAGCCTCGCAAATCCGCTTCGACGAGTCTCGGCCCCCTGATCGCCAGCGCCTCTTTCAGCGCAGCGCGGAAATCCTCCGCCGTCTTGGCGCGCGTCGCCGGCACGCCCATGCCGTGCGAGAGTTCGACCCAGTCGATCATCGGGTTTGAAAGATCGAGAAGTGAAAGCGCTTTGGGTCCCGGATTGCTGGCGCCCACTCTCGCGAGTTCGATATTCAAGATCGCGTAGCTCGCATTGTTGAGGATGATCGTCGTCACGTCGAGCTTCTCGCGCGCCATCGTCCACAGCGCTTGCACCGTATACATCGCGCTGCCGTCCGCCTGCAGGCAGATCACCTTGCGGTCGGGGCAGGCGATCGCGGCGCCGACGCCGTTCGGCAGGCCCTGACCGATCGCGCCGCCGGTGACGGAGAGCCAGTCATGCGGCGCCATGCCCATGGTCATCGGATAGATCGCCATGCCGCCGGTGACGGCTTCGTCGACAATGATCGCGTCCTTTGGGCAAAGCTCGGCGAGCGCCGCCGCGACGCCGGCGGGATCGAGCTTGCCGCTCATCTTTGGCGGGATGAACGAGGCTTGCGCCTTTGAATGATTCTTCGGCGCGCCAAGCGCGTCGGCGAGCGCGCGCAAGGCGGAAAGCGCGTCCGTGCGCGCGTCGGCGAGTTCGACGATCTCCGCATCCTCCGGCGACAGCCAGCCGGGCTTGCCGGGATAGGCGAAGAACGCGACCGGCGGCCGCGCCCCGACAAAGACAATGCGCTTGAGACCGCTCAGATGGTCGACCGCCATTTCCGCGAAATAGGGGAGGCGCTCGACGGCGACGCGGCCCGCCCCGCGTTGCAGCCTTGCCGTGAACGTCTCGCATATTAGCCGTGCGCCTATCGCCTCGGCGATGCGGCCGGCCTCATGAAGCGCTTCCTCGCGCAGCGCCCTGCCGCCGAGAAAGAGCGCGCTTGCTTCGCCGGATTTCAGCGCCGCCGCGGTCTTTTCGATCATCGCTTCGCTCGCCCGCGGCGACGCGTCCGGCGATATGACGGGCGCGGCGCCTTTCGCGTCCTCCCACGCGAAATTCGCCGGCGCGATCAAAGTCGCGACGGCGCCTGGATAACGCATCGCCTCGGCGGCCGCGCGCGCGCCGTCGGCGGCGAGCGCGTCGGCGGAAGATGACGTCTTCACCCAGTCGGAAAAGGGACGCGCCGCGCCTTCGACGTCGGAGGTCAAGGGCGCGTCGAAATCGCGGTGATACGTCGCGTGATCGCCGACAAGATTGACGACCGGCGTGCGCGCGCGCCTTGCGTTGTGCAGGTTCGCTGCGCCATTGGCGAAACCGGGGCCGAGGTGAAGCAAGGTCGCGGCGGGTTTGTCCGCCATCCGCCCATAGCCGTCGGCGGCGCCGGTGACGACGCCTTCAAAAAGCGCGAGAACGCCGCGCATGCCGTCATGTTTGTCGATCGCGGCGACAAGCTGCATTTCCGACGTGCCGGGATTGGCGAAGCAGACTTTGACGCCGGCGTTGTAAAGCGTTTCGATCAGGGCGTCGGCGCCGTTCATGGCTTTTTCTCCGTTCCGGCGATCGCCTCATAATAGGCGGCGTCGCGTCCGCTGCTCGCTTCCGAGATGACATTGGCGCGGATCGCCTCGGCGCCGGCTTCGTCCAATATGCCGCTGAAGCTCATCATGCCAAGGTCCTTCCTCGCGCCTTCAAGCACGACTGACTTCCAAAGGGCCGCGTCGCCGAGCAGCGGCGAATAGCGCAAATTCGGCGTCAGGCCAGACGACATCGCGTGTTCGCCGTGACAGACCGTGCAGTTGGCGGCGTAGGCGAGGGCGCCGGCGGCGATCGTTTCAGCGGAAGCCGTCGAAGCGGGCGGCGGCGCCATGGCCTGTTCCGGAATCGCGACCGGCGGCAATTCGCCCCTGGCGCCGAGCTTGAACGTCAGCACACGGCCGACTTTCGCCTCGCTCCCGGTCGGGATGACGCCGCCGGCGATCAGCGCGTAGGCGCCGCCCCAGCCCGAAGCGACCGTTAGATATTGCTCGCCGTCGATCTCATAGGCGATCGGCGCCGCAACGACGCCGGTCTGCGTGAAAAAGTCCCAGAGCCTTTTCCCGTCGGCGGCGCCGAAGGCCGCAAAATGCGCGTCGGATGTTCCCTGAAAGACGATGTCGCCGGCGGTCGACAGGACGCCGCCGTTCCACGGTCCGAAATGCTCGACCGACCATCGCGCCTCCTGCTTCACGGGATCCCAGGCGAGGAGGCGCCCCTTCATCATCGCGCGGAGCGCCCGGTGCGTCGCCTCGTCGGTCGGCAGCGCGCCGGCGATGAATTCGGCGCCGGTGTTCCAGCCCATTTTCTTTTCCTTGAACGCCGGCTGGTCGGCGAAGGCGAACGGGATTTCATTCGCCGGCACGTAGACGAGGCCCGTTAGTGGACTGAACGACATCGGGTGCCAATTGTGCGCGCCCAAGGGGCCCGGCAGCTGGAACGAGGGCGCAGCGCCCGGCCAGCGCGCGGCGGGGTTCTCGATCGGCCGGCCCGTCGTCATGTCGACGCCGGTCGCCCAGGTGACGGGAACAAAATTCTTCGCCGATAAAAGCTCGCCGGTCGCGCGATCGATGACGTAGAAGAAACCATTCTTCGGCGCCTGCATCAGCGCCTTGCGCGGGGCGCCGCCGATCTCGATGTCGGCGAGAATGATGTGCTGCGTCGCCGTGTAATCCCAAGTCTCGCCCGGCGTCGTCTGATAATGCCAGACATAGTCGCCGGTGTCGGGCCTTAACGCGACGATCGACGACAGGAACAGATTGTCGCCGCCGCCAGGACTGCGGATCCGCTGGTTCCAGGGCGAGCCGTTCCCGACGCCGATATAGAGGAGGTCGAGATCGGGATCATACGCCATTGAATCCCACACCGTGCCGCCGCCGCCGAGCTTCCACCACTCGCCGTTCCACGTCGCGGCGGCCTTCTCCATCGCCGCGTTTTCAAAGCCGTCGGCGGGATTTCCGGGCACAGTGTAAAAGCGCCAGAGCATCTTGCCGGAATCGGCGTCATAGGCGGACACATAGCCCCTGACGCCGAACTCGGCGCCGCCATTGCCGATGAGCACCTTGCCTTTGACGACCCGCGGCGCGCCGGTGATCGAATAGGGCTTTGCAAGATCGACCGTCAGCACGTCCCAGAGTTTGGCGCCCGTCTTTGCGTTGAGCGCGATGAGGCGCCCGTCGATCGCGCCGGTGAAGATCTTTCCTTCCCAGATCGCGACCCCGCGATTGACGATGTCGCAACACATGACCGACGCGCGCGCGCGATCGACTTCCGGATCGAACGACCAGAGTTCCGCGCCGGTCCTGGCGTCGAGCGCGGTGACGATGTTCCAGCTCCCCGTCACATACATGACCCCGTCATGAACGATCGGCGTCGCCTCGATGCCGCGGGAAACGCCGAGATCATAGGACCATGCGAGCCCCAGCTCCCTGACGTTTTCCGCGCTGATCAGGTTCAGCGGCGAGAAACGCTGCTCCGAATAGGTGCGTCCGTGGGAGAGCCATTCGCCTGGATTGGCGTCGGCGTTGATGATCGCGGCGGCGTTGACGCCGATTGACGCCGGCGCCGCGCCGAGCGCGCGCAAGACGGCGTCATCGACGACGGGCGCGGTCGGCCGGCCGCAGGCGGACAGGAAAACCGCGATCGAAAGCGCGCCGCCGCGCCAGGCGAATCTCATGGCGTCCTCCAAGGCTGCGGAAGATATCGCGCGCGTTGGCGCGATTGTCCATGAAGGGCCGCAGCGCGGCGCGGACGCGATCAGCGTTGCGCCAGCGTCATCCGCGCCGCCATGTCGGCGGCCTCGTCGCGGTAGACGGGACCGTCGGCCTTCAGCCAGGTGTGCGTCCAGTTCAGCATGCCGAAGAACATCATCGCCTGCGCGCGGAGAAAGCCCTTCTCCTGGCGCGGCCGCGCGCGCTTGATGACCGATTCGACATGGGCGATGAGCCGGCGCTCTTTGGCGACGATGTCGCGGCGCTCCGCTGGCGGAAGGTTCGACAATTCGTAAAGCAGCACTTTCTGCTTGTCGGCGGCGCCGGCGTAAAGCCGCAGCAGCTTTCGCGCAAAAGCGCGCAAATCTAGGAGCGGATTGCCGCTCTCCTCGACGTCGATCGCCGTCAGAAGGTCGTCCATGTGACCCTTCATGACGGCGTAAAGGATCGCCTCCTTCGAGGAGTAATAATGATAGAAGAGCGATTTCGACATGTCGCAGGCCGTCGCGAGATCGGCGAGCGATGCGCCCGAAAATCCGTCGGCCGCGAAAAGTCGCGCGGCTTCATTGACAATGGCGTCGCGCTTTTCCTCATAGTCGGCGGCTTGGCGGCGGGCCATCTTGCCTAGATCGCGTTCATCGTCAGCAATTCGTAGGATGCGACGGCTTCGTCCTTTTGATTGGTGACGAGCACGTCCCACTTCACCTCGCCATAGTCGTCATTGCGCTTCTTCTTCGACTTCGCCGTCAATCGCACCTTGATGGCGTCGCCGGGCGACACCGGCGTCAGGAAGCGGAGTTGATCGAGCCCGTAATTCGCGAGCACAGGGCCGGGCGCGGGATCGACGAACAATCCCGCCGCGAAAGACAAAATGAGATAGCCATGCGCGACCCGGCCCGGAAAGAACGGGTTCGCCTTCGCCGCCGCCTCATCCATATGCGCGTAGAAAGTGTCGCCGGTGAAGCTCGCGAAATGTTCGATGTCGTTGAGCGTGATTTCGCGCGACGGCGTTTCGATCGTCTTGCCGATTTCAAGCTCGCTGAAGCGATAGCGGAAAGGATGCGGCGGCTTCGCCTCGACCTTCGAGCCTTTGACCCAGGAACCGGTGACGGCGCGCAAAGTCTCCGGCGAGCCCTGCAGGGCCGTTCGCTGCATATAATGTTTGACGCCGCGCATGCCGCCGAGCTCCTCGCCGCCGCCGGCGCGCCCTGGTCCGCCATGAACGAGGACGGGAAGAGGCGATCCGTGCCCGGTCGATTCCTTCGCGCAGTCGCGATTGATGACGCAGACCCGGCCATGGAATGAACCGGCGCCGATGACGACTTCGCGCGCGATGTCGGGATCGTAGGTGAAGAGCGACATGACGAGCGAACCGCCGCCTCTGTTCAGCAACGTGACGGCGTCATCAAGAGATTTGTAAGGCATCAGCGTCGACACCGGGCCGAAAGCTTCAACCTCATGCACCGCCCTGGCGCGCCAGGGGTCGTCGCAGCGCAAGAGCATCGGCGACACGAAAGCGCCGCCGATCGCGGACGCGCCGATCGGATCGCTCGCCGGCGCGTCGCCGAAAACGACTCTCGCCTCGGACCTCAGCGCGGCGACTTTCGCGCGCACGTCCTCACGCTGCGAAAGCGACACGAGCGCGCCCATTCTGACCGCCTCATTCGCCGGGTCGCCGATGGTCGTCTTCGCGAGCTGCTCCGCGATCGCCTTTTGAGCGGCATCCATCATCGCCGCGGGAACGAAGGCGCGGCGGATCGCCGTGCATTTCTGCCCCGCCTTCACCGTCATTTCGCGCACGACTTCCTTGACGAAGAGCTGGAACTCCGGGCTCTCCGCGCCTGCGTCCGGCGCGAGCATCGAAGCGTTGAGCGAATCTTGCTCAGAGACGAAGCGGACGCTCTCGCGGATGATGACGGGGTGGGCTTTCAGCCTCGCCGCCGTCTGCGCTGAGCCCGTGAAAGAGACGACATCCTGCCCGGTCAGATGATCGAAGAGATCGCCCGTCGCGCCGGCGATGAACTGCAACGCGCCCTCCGGGACCTTGCCGGTGTCGATCAGGACGCGGAACGCCGCTTCGGCGAGATAAGCGGTCGCGGTCGCCGGCTTCACGATCGCCGGAACGCCCGCGATCAGCGACACGGAAATCTTCTCCAGCATCCCCCAGACCGGGAAGTTGAAGGCGTTGATGTGGACGGCGACGCCCTTCAGCGGCGTGTAGACATGTTGGGCGAGGAATGTGCCTTCCTTCGAGATTTGCTCGACGGCGCCGTCGACGAGGATGAAATCGTCGGGCAGCTCGCGCCTGGCTTTCGACGCCATCGAGAACAGCGTCCCCGCCCCGCCTTCGATGTCGATCCAGCCGTCCTTCCGCGTCGCGCCGGTGTGGAGATTGAGCGCATATAGCGCTTCCTTCTTCTCCATGATCGCGGTTCCGAGCGCCTTCACAATGGCGGCCCGGCCCTGGAAGGTCAGCTTGCGGAGGTTCTTGCCGCCGACCTCGCGCGCATAATTCGCCATCGCGCCGAAATCGAGCCCGCCGGAGCCGCCGCGCGCGACGATCTCGCCGGTCACCGCCGAGGGGATGTCGGCGAGCGCGCCGGTTCCTTGCGTCCATTCGCCAAGAGCGTAGTGATTGAGGATGATAGGGGACATTCTAAAATCTCCGACTACGGATGGTCTGTGTCATTTTCCGGCGTGGAGCGCCTTTGCTCCCCCGCCTGCGGGGGAGCTGTCGCGAAGCGACTGAGGGGGCGCGCTCTATCCCCACGCGCAGAACTCGCGGCGAGAGCCCCCTTCGTCGCCTTCGGCGACACTTCCCCCGCGGCCGCGGGGGAAGAAAGAGCAGCGCGCGGGATGTCGGACATTGAGACATGAGGTGCTTATCGCCCCTTGAACGTCGGCTTGCGCTTGTTCAAGAACGCATCGACTCCTTCGCGGTAATCATCCGATCGCCCAAGCTCGCGCATGCGGTCGCGTTCAAGATCGAGCTGTTCGTCAAGCGGGCGCGTGAAGGCGGTGCGGATGAGTTTTTTTGTTTCAGCAAGGCCGCGCGTCGGCGCTGCGGCGAATTTGAGGATCAGCGCATTCGATTCCTCGACGAGCTTCTCGTCGTCGACGCATTTCCAGATGAGGCCCCACTCGGCGGCCGTCTCGGCGGGGAGGGGGTCGCCGGTCAGCGCCAACCCTAGAGCGCGCGCCTGTCCCGCAAGGCGCGGCAGCGCCCAGGAGCTTCCTGAATCCGGCACGAGCCCGATATTGGCGAAGGACATGATGAACTTCGCGGACCTCGCCGCGATCACAATGTCCGCGGCGAAAGCGAGCGATGCGCCCGCGCCGGCGGCGACGCCGTTCACCGCGCAAACGACCGGCATCGGCAGCGACGTCAAGCGCCGGATCAGCGGGTTGTAGCGCTGCTCGACCGACTGGCCGAGATCGGGCGCGCTTCCGGGCGCGACCGCGCGATCATTGAGGTCCTGCCCGGCGCAAAAGCCGCGGCCGGCGCCGGTGATGAACAGCATGCGGACGGATTTGTCCGATTCGACCTTCGTCAGCGCCTCGGCGATCTCGCCATGCATCAGGACGGTGAATGAATTGAGACGATCCGGGCGATTGAGCGTCAGCCGCGCCGCGCCGTTCTCGACCGAAAATTCAATGGTTTCGAACGCCATCGCCGCCTCCAGCCAGGACAAGGCCTCGCCTCATCCTGAGGCGCTATGCGGAGCATAGCGTCGCGAAGGATGTCTAGCCTGCCGGGCGCAACTGATATAATTGAACGCCTGGTCGGTCAATTCGCGGGCGACGATGGCGAACTCAATGGAAGACGCGCGGGCGCGGCGCATCGCCGAATATCTTCATTCGACGGAAGGCGTCACCAAGACCTTCGGCCTTGTGATGGAGGGCGCGGGCCTCGGCTGGGCGAAATGCTCGATGGTCGTCAAGGAATCGATGACCAACGGCCACAAAGTCTGCCATGGCGGCGTTCTCTTTTCGCTCGCTGACAACGCCTTCGCCTGGGCGTGCAATTCGCGCAACGTCATCGCCTTCGCGCAGTCGGCGTCGATCTCCTTTATCGCGCCGGCGAAGATCGGTGAGAAAGTGACAGCGCACGCGCAGGAAGAAGCGAACGAGGGGCGGACCGGCATCTACACGGTGAAGATCACCGCCGAGGATGGGCGAACGATCGCCGTCTTTCAGGGATTGTCGCGGACGGCGGGCGGGAAGGTGGTGGCGGAGTGATGGGCGTCGCATCCTTCGCGACGCCTCGCTTCGCGAGGCTCCTCAGGATGAGGCGTTCCTCATTGATACATGCTATGCCTCATCCTGAGGAGCGATGCGCAGCATCGCGTCGCGAAGGATGAGGCGCAGGAAGGAAGCAACATGACCAACGCTTACATCTGCGACGCTGTCCGCACGCCGATCGGCCGCTACGCCGGATCGCTGTCGTCGGTCAGAACGGACGATCTCGCCGCGATCCCCTTGCGCGCGCTGAAAGAGCGCAATCCGAAAATCGACTGGGCGGCGCTCGATGACATTATCATGGGCTGCGCCAATCAGGCGGGGGAGGACAACCGCAATGTCGCGCGGATGGCGGCGCTGCTCGCGGGGATCGGCGACACGGCGCCGGGAACGACGGTCAATCGCCTCTGCGGCTCCGGCATGGATGCGGTGACGATCGCGGCGCGCGCGATCAAGGCGGGCGAGGCGGAACTGATGATCGCCGGCGGCGTTGAATCGATGTCGCGCGCGCCTTTCGTCATGGGCAAGGCGGCCGAGGCCTTCTCGCGCAACGCCGAGATTTTCGACACGACGATCGGCTGGCGCTTCGTCAATCCGGTACTGAAAGCGCAATACGGGATCGATTCGATGCCGGAGACGGCCGAAAACGTCGCCGCCGATTTCGCCGTCGCGCGCGCCGATCAGGACGCGTTCGCGTTCCGCTCGCAGATGCGGGCGTCGGCGGCGCAGAAAAACGGCCGGCTTGCGGCCGAGATCGTCGCCGTCACGATCCCCCAGCGCAAGGGCGATCCGGTCGTCGTCGCCAAAGACGAGCACCCGCGCGAGACGACGCTGGAGGCGCTCGCGGCGCTGAAGCCTTTCGTCAAAAAAGACGGCGTCATCACCGCCGGCAACGCCTCCGGCGTCAATGACGGCGCGGCGGCGCTGATCGTCGCCTCCGAAGCGGCGGTGAAGAAATACGGCCTCACCGCGCGCGCGCGTTTCATCGCTGGCGCTGTTGTCGGATTGTCGCCGCGCATCATGGGTTTTGGTCCGGCGCCCGCGTCGAAAGCGGTTCTCGCCAAAGCGAAACTTTCCGTCGCCGACATGTCAGTCATCGAGTTCAACGAAGCCTTCGCCTCGCAGGCGCTCGCAAGCTTGCGCGAGTTGGGCCTTCCGGACGACGCGGAGCATGTGAACCCCAATGGCGGCGCGATCGCGCTCGGCCATCCGCTCGGCATGTCCGGCGCGCGGCTCCTCTTGACCGCGACCGAAGAACTCCACCGCCGCAAGGGCCGCTACGCCCTATGCGCCATGTGCATCGGCGTCGGGCAGGGGATCGCCTGCGTCATCGAGCGGGTGTGAGAGATTGCTTCTTCTAATTGCTTGGTTAATAATCTGCTCGTCACCAATTGGGGGGGCGATGTCCAAACATGAAATGCACCACATCACGTTGCATCAATCTTCGCAGATGTGGATCAGCTTAGTTTTTCTTTTCGGCATTCTCGGTGTCTCCTATTGGTACTTTGTCAAGCAAATAAAGCAGGAGTTCGAGGATCCAGTCCTAGCGCCATTCGTCGTCGATTTGCGTAGCGAGTATCCGACCACGCTTGACCTCGAGTCTCGTTACCAGTTCATAGTCCGAGTCGAGAAACCTGACGGCGTTGAAGTGCGGATTTATGATAATGACGACGGCCATTTAGTTGGCACGTTCATCGAAAGGCCGACCTCGCCATCGGAACCGGTCGCGCCGTAGCCAACCAGAAGCTCGTACGCTTTCGCATAACCGTCGGGCAGGGGATCGCCTGCGTGTTTGAGCGCGTGTGAAAGCGTCGCAAAATCGCGTTCACCAACTAATTGATTGATTTCGTTCCGAAACAAAATTCCATCCCACACCCTTGACGCTGCTTTATTATGGCGTCGCCGGTCGATTGTCGTCCGGCGAAGCGAAGGAGTGGCGGCGTGATGAAGGCGGCAGCGCGGACCCGGGCAAAGGACGGCCAGGCGACGGCCAGCCGGCGCAAACCCGAAAAGACGGATTTGGCGCCTTTTTTCGCAACGACCCGCATGAATGCTGGGGTCATGCAGCGCCGAACCCGTCGGATCATGCGTCTTTTCGGTGCAAAATCCGACAGTCTGAATTCGTTGACCGATCGGTCAATGAATTGTAGAAATTCCCAGATGCGGAGCGGAGGACGCCCATGTACGCCCAGATGGTGAAATCGACCGGCGAGCGGCCGAAAACGCTCGATGAGATGGCGCCGGACGAGCGCGCCTTCCAGATGCGCGTCGACGCCGACATCAAGATCGAGCCGAAGGAATGGATGCCGGAGGGCTATCGCAAAACCCTGATCCGCCAGATCTCGCAGCACGCCCATTCCGAAATCGTCGGGCAATTGCCGGAGGGCAACTGGATCACGCGCGCGCCGACGCTTGATCGCAAGGCGATCCTCATCGCCAAGGTGCAGGACGAGGCGGGACACGGACTTTATCTCTACTGCGCGGCGGAAACGCTTGGCGTCTCGCGCGACGAGATGACGGAGCAATTGCTGGCGGGCAAAGCGAAATATTCCTCGATCTTCAATTATCCAACGCTGACCTGGGCCGACATCGGCGCGATCGGCTGGCTCGTCGACGGCGCGGCGATCATGAATCAGGTGCAGCTGCAAAAGTGCTCTTACGGGCCCTACAGTCGCGCGATGGTCCGCATCTGCAAGGAGGAGAGTTTCCATCAGCGCCAGGGCTACGACATCATGATGAAGCTTTGCGCCGGAACCGCCGAGCAAAAAGCGATGGCGCAGGACGCCCTCGATCGCTGGTGGCATCCATCCTTGATGATGTTCGGCCCGCCCGACGGCGACAGCGTCCACTCCGCGCAGTCGATGGCGTGGAAGATCAAGCCGATGTCGAACGACGAGCTGCGCCAGAAATTCGTCGACCAGACTGTTCCGCAGGCGGACTATCTGGGGCTCAAGGTTCCCGATCCGGAGCTTAAATGGAACGAGGCCAGGAAGGGCTATGATTTCGGCGCGATCGACTGGAACGAATTTCACGAAGTGCTGAAGGGGAACGGCCCCTGCAACAAGGAGCGCCTCGAAGCGCGCCAGAAGGCGTGGGACGACGGCCAATGGTTCCGCGACGGGCTGATGGCGCATGCGCGCAAGAAGAACGCGCGCAAGATGGCGGCGGAGTGACGCAATGAACGATTTGGTGACCGCCTGCACATCAACCTTGCGCATCCTTCGCGACGCCTCGCTTTGCGAGGCTCCTCAGGATGAGGCGGTTCGAGTTGAGCGAAGAAACGCCCTCATCCTGAGGAGCGGCCCGTCAGGGCGGCGTCGCGAAGGATGTCTGCTGGGAGGAATGAGATGAAAAACGAATGGCCGCTTTGGGAAGTGTTCATCCGCGGGCAGCACGGCCTCGCGCATCGCCATGTCGGCAGCCTGCACGCGCCGGACGCCGAAATGGCGGTGAAGAACGCGCGCGACGTCTACACGCGCAGGAATGAGGGCGTTTCGATCTGGGTCGTGAAGGCGATCGACATCACGGCGTCCGCGCCGGGCGACAAGGAGCCGCTGTTCGATCCCTCGAACGCGAAAATCTACCGTCACCCGACCTTCTACGACATCCCCGAAGAAGTGGGGCACATGTGACGACGGCGATCAAAACCGACACGGCGCTGTTCGACCTTGCGCTTCGCATGGGCGACAATGCGCTCATTCTGGCGCAGCGCGTCGGCGCGTGGTGCGGGCATGCGCCGGCGCTCGAAGAAGACATCGCGCTCGCCAATGTCGCGCTCGATCTGATCGGCCAGGCCAAGATGTGGCTGTCGCTCGCCGGCGAAATCGAAGGAAAGGGGCGAAGCGCCGACGATCTCGCTTTCCTGCGTGATGCGCGCCAGTACCGGAACGCGCTCCTTGTCGAACAGCCGAACGGCGATTTCGCGCATACCCTGATGCGGCAGTTTTTGTTCGACGCCTGGCACCATCCGATGCTCGTCGCGCTCAAATCCTCCGCCGACAAACGCGTCGCCGATATCGCCGGGAAGGCCGAAAAGGAAGCGCGCTATCATCTTGAGCGCTCCGAAGATTTGATCATCCGCCTCGGCGACGGGACGGAAGAAAGCCGTCAGCGCATGCAGACGGCGCTGGGCGCGCTCTATCCCTTCGCGGGCGAGCTGTCCGCCGCCGACGCGGTCGACGCCGACCTCGCCGCGCGCAAGATCGCGCCCGATCTTGGAGACATCGGCAAAGGCTGCGCCGCCTATCTCAAGGGCGTGTTCGCCGACGCGACCTTGAACGCGCCGGAGAGCGCGGCCGTCCGCAAGGGCGGAAAGCAAGGTCTTCACAGCGAACATCTCGGCTACATTCTCGCCGACATGCAGTTCCTGCAGCGCGCTTATCCCGGAGCGACATGGTGAGAGCCGAAAAGCGCAATTCCACTTTGCTCCCCTCTCCCGCTTGCGGGAGAGGGGCGGGGGGTGAGGGGGCGTCAACGAAGGGAATCCCTCGTGCAGACGCCCCCTCACCCTCCCCTCTCCCGCAAGCGGGAGAGGGGAGAGCGTCGGCGGATCAAATCTGGTCCTGGCTTGCCGACGTCCCCGATCCTGAAATTCCCGTCGTCTCGGTCGTCGATCTCGGCATTGTCCGCGCCGTCGAGTGGGAGGGCGACGATCTCGTCGTCACCTTGACGCCGACTTATTCCGGATGCCCGGCGACGGCGGTCATCGCTTTCGATGTCGCCGAGGCGCTGCGCCGGCGCGGAATAAACAGTGTACGGACGAAGTCGCGACTGTCGCCCGCGTGGACGACGGACTGGATCGGCGAGACGGCGCGCGAGAAACTGAAAGCCTACGGCATCGCCCCGCCCGCCGGCGGCGCGCGCTGCGTCGGCGATCTGAAGAACCCCATCGTCGAATGCCCGCGCTGCGGCTCGACCGCGACCGAACAAGTGTCGCGCTTCGGCTCGACGCCGTGCAAGGCGAGCTGGCGCTGCCGCGACTGCCTTGAACCGTTCGACTATTTCAAGAGTTTTTAGATGGCCCAGTTTCATCCCCTGACCGTCACCGACATCAAGCGCGACACGCGCGACAGCGTCATCGTCACTTTGAAGCCGTCGCCGGAGGCGAGCGGCGACTTCAAATTCATCCAGGGGCAATATCTGACCTTCCGCCGCGTTTTCGACGGCGAGGAAATGCGCCGATCCTATTCGATTTGCGCCGGCGTCAATGACGCGATCTTGCGCGTCGGCATCAAGAAGGTCGAGGCGGGGTGGTTCTCAAGCTGGGCGAACGACGAGCTGAAAGTCGGCGACACGCTCGAAGCGATGACTCCGATGGGGAATTTCCACGCGCCCTTGAAGCCGGCGGAGGCGCGGTCCTATCTCGGTTTCGCCGGCGGCTCGGGCGTCACGCCGATGATCAGCCTCATCAAGACGATCCTCGAGGCGGAAAAAAAGTCGGTCTTCACGCTTGTCTACGGCAATCGGTCCACCTCGGCGATCATGTTCCGCGAGGAGCTTGAAGACCTGAAGAACGTCCATATGGGCCGGCTCAACATCGTCCATATTCTCGAGAGCGAGGCGGCGGACATCGATCTTTTCTCCGGCCGCCTTGACCGAGCGAAATGCGACGCGCTGTTCTCGCGCTGGATCAACGTCGGCGGCGCCGATTTCGCTTTCATTTGCGGTCCTGAGCCGATGATGCTCGCGGTCTCCGAAGAGCTGAAGGCGCACGGCATGGACGCCGGCGCGATCAAGTTCGAGCTCTTTGCGAGCGCGCAGCCGGGCAAGGCTAAAAAGAAGGCGGCGTCGGGAGACGTCGCGGCGCGAGGGCGTAAATGCGCCGCGACGATCATTCTCGACGGCGCCTCGCGCATCGTCGAACTGGCGAAAGGCGAGGAAACCGTGCTTGAAGCCGCGCTCGCCGCGTCGATCGACGCCCCCTTCGCCTGCAAGGCCGGCGTCTGTTCGACATGCCGGGCAAAGCTCATCGAAGGCGAGGTCGACATGGAGGCCAATTACGCCCTTGAAGACTACGAAGTCGAAAGAGGCTATATCCTCACCTGTCAGTCCCATCCCCGCACCGACCGCATCGTGGTCGACTACGATCAGTAGACATGGCCGACGAGAACGACATTTTCGATTATCTGAGCAAAGGCGGGAAATTCTCCGCGCCCGGCAACGCGCCGGCCCGCTATCGCGCGGAGCTCTTGCGCATGATGGCGAGTTTCGTCGATTCGGAAATGGCCGGCGCCGCCGGTTTCGCCGACTGGATCAACAAGGGACCCGGCCTCAAGGAGAAAATCGCCTGCGCGCGGATCGTTCTTGAAAAATTCGATCACGCCGAACGCGTGCTCCGGATCATGGGCGATTTCGGCGCCAATGTCGCGCGCTATCAGTCGGTTCATCCATGGTCGGCGCGCATCGGCCGCGCCGACGACATCGGCGTCAAGCGCCGCGCCGGCGACATGCGCCTCAATGTCTTCCATTATCCGATCGCCAGCTGGATCGATTCCGTCGTCATGAACGTGATGATGGGAACCGCGACTGTCATTCAGCTCGGCGATTTCGCCAATTGCTCCTATCAGCCGCTCGGCGCGGCGTTCCGCGACATCCTTCCGCGCGAGAAGCGTCACGCCGAACTCGGCGAAGAGGGCTTGCGAAAACTCGCCGCCCATGGCGACGCGGAGCGCCGCGAAATTGACGAGAGCGTCAACTATTGGTGGCCGCGCGTCGCGGGCACCTTCGGCGCGTCGAAATCGGAGCGGACGGCGCTCCTCAAACGATACGGCCTGCGCGTGCGCAGCAATGAGGACCTGCTGGAGGAGTGGCGCGCGCGAATGTCCGCCGCCCTTTCAAACGCCCATGGCGGCTGGGGCGGCCGGGCGTAGATCGCGGCCGCCTTATCGATAAATGCTTGTTACATTATCCATTCCGTCCTAGGATTGCGCCGATCCGGCTCTGGAGCCATGGGTGAATTGTCGCGAGCAGAAGGCTGAGCGTGGCGGCGAACGGCGATTTCGTCTGTTGGCGATCGTCGGACTTGTCTTTGCGTTAGCCCAGATCCTCTTTGCCGCGCATGTCGGCGCCGCGACCGACGATCTCGCCGATCACACCAAACAGGCTTGTGAAATCTGCCTCGCCGGCGCGCTTTCGACTGATCCGCATGATCTCGGGGTCGAGGTATCGACGCCGGTCGTTTCCTATGCGGCGGTCGCGCGGCCGGTCGCCGCCGACATCATTGTCGCAAAGTCGCTGATCGCCGCCAATCCGCGCGGTCCGCCGGTTCTCTGATCGCAAGGCAGCAGCGCGTCCATTCCGCCGCAGCTCCATCGGCGGCGTATTGGACGCAATCCCATTTGATCAGTTGAAAGACGAACCATGCTTCTCAAGACCTATTGGCGCGCCAGCGCCTCGCTTTTCGTTCTTGGCCTCCCGACCATCGCGCACGCGCAAGAAGATGTCGCGCGCGACGAAATCGTCGTGACGGCCTCGCCGCTCGGACGGTCCGCCGATGAGACGATCGTCGGCGTGACGGTCGTTTCCGGCGATGATCTCGACCGCAATCTCGACAATTCGATCGGCGAGACGCTGCGGAAGCAGCCGGGCGTCTCGTCGTCGTTTTTCGGTCCAGGTGCGTCACGGCCGATCATTCGCGGCCTTGGCGGCGACCGCATCAGCGTTCTTGACGGCGGCATCGGCTCGATCGACGCCTCATCGACAAGCCCCGACCACGCCGTCGCCGTCGAGCCTGCGACCGCCGAGAAAATCGAAATCGTGCGCGGCGCGGCGACGCTTCTCTACGGGTCGTCGGCCGCCGGCGGCGTCGTCAATGTTTTCTCCGGACGCATTCCGGCCCGGCTGCCGGAGGACGGCGTCGACGGCGCGCTCCGCATCGGCAAATCGACGGTTGACGACGGCACGGAAGCGGCGGGCGGTTTCGACGTCGATCTCGGAAGGGCCGGCGCCGGCAATTTCGTCTTTCACGGCGAAGGATTTTATCGCACCGCGGACGACTACAAGGTTCCAGGCTTCGTCGAGTCGGCGCGGCTGCGCGCGACCGAGGATCCTGACGCGCATGACGGCGAGGAAGAAGCGTTCGGCGTCGTTGAAAACACCGGTCTTGAAACCAAGGGCGGTTCCGCCGGCCTTTCTTACGTCTTCGATCGCGGCTTTTTCGGCATGAGCGGCACGGCGCTCAATACCGCTTACGGCGTTCCGGGCCATGACCATGAAGGCGAAGAGGGCGGCGTCTCGATCGCGCTGAAACAGCGTCGCATCGATCTCGACAGCGAGATCGAGGGCGATTTTCTCCTTTTCCAGAAGTCCAAACTGCGCGTCGGCTACGCCGACTACACGCATTCCGAAATCGAACCTTCGGGCGAAGTCGGAACCGTCTTTGCGAATGAAGGCGTCGAGGGGCGCCTAGAGCTGGTCGACAAGACATCGAGCCTTGGCTCGGCCGATCTCAACGGCGCGGTCGGCTTCCAGTGGAAGCTGCGCGATTTTTCGGCGATCGGCGAAGAGGCTTTCGTGCCGCCCACGAAATCGCGCCAGCTCGGATTTTTCGCGTTGAAAGAATTGAGCGCCGGACCGCTGCGGTTCGAACTTGGCGGACGATACGAAGCGACGCGGCATCGGGCGCCGGACCTCGCGATCGAACGGGGCTTCGACGCGTTCTCCGTTTCGGTTGGCGCCGGATTCCAGGCGACGGACGACATCTTCCTTGGCGTCACCGGATTGCGCACCGAGCGCGCGCCGTCGACGGAGGAGCTGTTCTCGAACGGTCCCCACCTTGCGACAGGCGTCTTCGAAGTCGGCGACAACGATCTTGGAAAAGAGACTGCGCGCGGCGTCGAGGCGACGGCGCGGTTCGGCGGCGAGGAATTGTCATTCGTCGTGAACGGCTTTTACACGTCGTACAAGGACTTCATTTTCGAAAACGCGACCGGCGTCGACGTCGATGTCGACGGCGAGTTGCTGCCTGTCTTCGAATTCCAGGCGACGGATGCGACATTCAAGGGCTTTGAAGCGCAGTTCGACGCTGAACTCCTCAAGGTCGGGCCGTTCCACATTCACGGCCATCTCGCCGCGGATTATGTCCGCGCGACCGCGAAAAATTCATCGACCGGCGATCTGCCGCGCATTCCGCCGATCACTGGACTATTTGCGCTGGAGGCGAACTCCGCTCATCTCGATCTTCGCGGCGAGATCGATCATTCGCTGACGCAGCGTCATGTCGGCGAGGGCGAACTGCCGACCGACCGCTACACGGTGTATAATATCTATTTGACCTTGCGTCCGATGGGCGAAGACAGCGGGTTGTCAGTGCGCGTGGCGGCGCTCAATCTCTCGAATGAGGACGCGCGCCTGCATCCCTCGTTCCTGAAGGAAATCGCGCCATTGCCCGGACGCAACATCAAGGTGGCGTTGCAGGGAACTTTTTGAACATCAAAACGCCGGCGGAACCGCCCGCCGGCGTTCTTCTCCCCCGATCGAATTGGTTATCCGACCTTCAGATTGGTGGCGGTCGATTTGCCCCGCTCTTCCATCAGGTCGAATGTTATTTTCTGTCCGTCCTTCAGTTCCTGCAGCCCGGCTTTTTGAACGGCGGTGATGTGGACGAAAACGTCCTTACCCCCGCCGTCGGGCGTAATGAACCCGTAGCCTTTCGTCGTGTTGAACCACTTCACTTTCCCTGTCGCCATTTTTCTCTCCCTCAACGGCGCATTCCGGCGCGAAGCGGCGCCGGCCGCAGCAACGATGCCAGAAAATCCAGGAGATTTCGGCGAACGCCCCGATAGTCCGGAAATTCAATCATGGTCGCGCCGGCAATAAATGCGCGCGCGGTTTGCCCGTCAAGGCGAACTTTCAGGCGCGGCGATCACATTCGCCGCGTGTTGGTTATATCATCTCTATTCTTGCTGCGCTGCGGGCTTTGGCGAGCCGGGCGCGGTGAGGGTGAGCGGGCGCTTGCCCTCATTGACGACGACATTGTCCGACATGACAGGCGCGAGTTTCGTTTCGTTGCGCAGCAGCACGCCGCCGTCGAAGCGATTCGTGATCTCATTTCCCGTGATCACAATCCTGACAGCGTCGCCGCCGCGCGTCAGGTCGTAATTGACGATCGTGTAATTGTCGGCGTTCGCGGACTGGATGATCTTGTTCTTCTCAATCGACACGTCGCCGCCTTTCGAGACATCCACCGCGTAGCTTGACCGTCCGTAAGCGTCGTCGAGAATCGAATTTCTGACGACGGTTGCGTCCGCCAGGCTTTTCACGTGATGGCCGATCCGGGTGCCGATGAAATGGCTTCCCTCGACGACAAGCCTTGCGCCGCTCGACACATAGATGGCGTGGCTCTGGCCGTCGCCAAAGCCGCTGTCGGCGAATTTGGATTTTTCGATGGTGATGACGCCTCGCGGGTCGCCGGTCGCCAGAATCCCGTCCTCATTGCCGAGGAACCGGCAATTGACCACCGTCAGATTGCGCCCTTCATGCCGGATCCCTGCGCCGTTGCGGTCCCAGGATTTCGCGCCGGCGAAGGTGACGTTCTCGACGACGAGGTCCGTCCTGGCGAGCGGCACGAGAATGCCTTTTTCGGTCGTCTCCGCGGAACGAAACACGGTCCGTCCGTCGGCCGCGCCCCGCAGCGTCAGGCTCTTTGTAATGTTGAGATCCTTGAGATCATAGTCGCCCGCCGGAATGTCGATGACGCCGCCGCTCCGCGCCGATGCGATCTGACTCCGCAGCCAGTCGCTGTCATTGGCGGAGGCCGATGCGCCGCATGCGGCGACGGCGCCGGCTGCGACAAAAAGAAAGGCAAAGCGGCTCATGAGCGTTCTCCTGCGGTCATTGACGCCGCGCGCCGGAGCGCGTCGGTCAAAGGATCGGGCGGCATTCCGCCTGAAAATCCGGTGCGTTCGTTAACAATGAATGTCGGGACGCCGGAAACCCCCGCGTTCTGGAACGACTCGCATTCCGCCTCGATCATGGCGGCGTCTTCCGGCGACGCGAGCGCCGCGGCGGCGAGGCCCTCATCGATGCCGGCGCCGGCGGCGATGTCGATCAAGGTCGCATCATCGCCGATGTCGCGCATCTCGTCCCAGAAGGCGCGGTAAATCGCCAGCGTCGCCGCTTCGTGCTTTCCCGTGAAATGCGCAAGCCGGATGATCTGGTGCGCCTTCACCGTATTCGGCAATTGCGCCGGCGCGGCGGGATCGAACGAGAATCCGGAGAGAATCGCATTCTCCCTGATCGCATCGCGCGCGGCGGCGAGCCGGCCGGCGTCGGGGAATTTTTTGGCGTAGAAGGCGTGACGGTCGACGCCGCCTGTCGGCAGGCCGGGATTGAGCTGATAGGGGCGAAAGCGCGCGACGACGTCGAATTCAGGGGCGAGCCGGTCGCGGCTCGCCAGGAATGACTTCACGCCGACATAGCACCATGGACATACGACGTCCGCCACGACATCGACGATGAGGCGCTCGCGCGTCACCGGCCAAAACCTTTCAGTCGTTCCGCCGTGTCGTCGATTTCCGGGAAATCGAGTTCGACTTCCGTCGCGAGCGCTTCTTCAAGCGGGCGATATTCTTCATGAAGCGCATAGAGCTTCTTGTAGGCGCTGACGGCGCCTCTGCTGCCGCCGGCGATTTCGGCGGCGCGCGCGGCGACATGCGCGTCAAGCGCCGCCTTGTCGTCGAACGCTTCGTTGGCGAGACCCCATCGCGCGGCGTCGGCGCCGGTAAAATTTCGCGCCGAGTAGGACAGCTCACGCGCGCGGCGCACGCCGACCGCGCGCGCCAGATTCTGGCTCATGCCCCAGGTCGGACGAAGGCCCCATTTGGCGTGCGTGTCGCCGAATTTCGTTTCCCTGGTCGTAAAGATGAAATCGCAATGGAGAGCGAGTTCGAGCGCGCCGGTAAAGCAGAAGCCGTGGACCTTGGCGATAACAGGAATGAGGCAATGCCGGATCGCCGCCGCCGCCCGAAACGCTTCGCCGTCAAAATCGCTGCTGATCCTGCCGGCGACCGGCGTCGCGCCCTTAAGGAGCTTTAGATCGACGCCGGCGGAAAAGGCGCGACCCTCGCCGCAGAGAATGACGGCGCCGACGGTCCGGTCCCGCCCCGCCAAGTCAATGGCGGCGGTCAACGCGCCGAGCAGCGCCGGGGTGAAAGCGTTCAGCGCCTCGGCGCGGTTGAAGGCGATGGTGCGAACGCCGGCGCTTGTCGACTGATTGATGAGGGCCATGGTTGAAGGTGCTCCGGGCGCTGCCTGATGCTAGCGCCGTCGCGGCGGATTTCAAACTCGGCGCAAAAGCCGCTCGCCAATGACGAGCGCGGCGCTTTGTCCGGGCGCGGCCTTGGCTCATGCGCGCCAATGTCCTAGACGCGGAGCGCCGGGCACGCGCTTTGCACCAGACTCTCCCGGCTTCTGTTTAGGATTAACCGGGCCGAAGGCGCGGTTGGGGAGCTGCAGGCGGGATCGGTACGATGGCGGGCGGACAAAGCGTGAAGACGAAATGGGTTTACGCCTTCGGCGCGGGCAAGTCGGAAGGCGACGCCTCGATGAAGAATCTTCTCGGCGGCAAGGGCGCGAACCTCGCGGAAATGTCTAATCTTGGGCTGCCGGTACCGCCGGGATTTACGATCACGACGGAGGTCTGCGCCGCCTATTACGCGCATGATCGCCAATATCCGGCGGGCCTTGTCGCCGACATCGATGCAGCGCTCGCCAAGGTCGGCGAGACGGTCGGCAAGGTCTTCGGCGATTCCAAAAATCCGCTCCTTGTTTCCGTGCGCTCAGGCGCGCGCGCGTCGATGCCGGGGATGATGGATACGGTGCTCAATCTCGGCCTCAATGACGCGACGGTCGAAGGCCTTGCGAAGCTCTCCGGCGATCCGCGTTTCGCCTATGACAGCTATCGCCGTTTCATCCAGATGTTTTCAAACGTCGTTCTCGAAGTCGACCATCACCAGTTCGAGGAGATATTGGAGACGTTCAAGGAAGAGCGCGACTATTTCCTCGACACCGAATTGAGCGCCGAGGACTGGAAGGCGGTGATCGGCCAATACAAGACGGCGATCAAGGCCGCGCTCGGCAGGGATTTTCCGCAAGATCCGAAAGAACAGCTGTGGGGCGCCATCGGCGCCGTGTTCGGCTCGTGGCGCAACGACCGCGCCGAAATCTACCGGCGGCTGCATTCAATTCCGGAAAGCTGGGGCACGGCGGTCAATGTGCAGGCGATGGTATTCGGCAATATGGGCGAGACCTCGGCGACGGGCGTCGCGTTCACGCGCGATCCCTCGACCGGCGAGAATTATCGCTACGGCGAATTCCTGATCAACGCGCAGGGCGAAGACGTCGTCGCCGGCATCAGGACGCCGCAGACGCTGACAAGGCGCGCGCGCGAGGCGATGGGCGAGACGGCGCCGTCGATGGAAGAGGCGATGCCGGAAGCCTTCGCGAGCCTGTCGAAAATCTTCGAGAAGCTCGAAGGCCATTATCGCGACATGCAGGACATCGAGTTCACGGTCCAGCAGGGCAAGCTCTGGATGCTGCAGACCCGCAACGGCAAGCGGACGGCGAAGGCGGCGCTGAAAATCGCCGTCGATCTTTGTCGCGAGGGATGCATTAAAGAGAGCGAAGCGGTGATGCGCGTCGATCCCTATTCGCTGGACCAATTGCTCCACCCGACGCTCGATCCCAAGGCGCCGCGCGACCTTATCTTGTCGGGGCTCCCCGCCTCGCCCGGCGCGGCGTCCGGCGAGGTCGTCTTTTCCGCCGACGAAGCCGAGCGGCTGGCGCAGGAGGGTCGCAAGGTCATTCTCGTTCGCGTCGAGACCAGCCCTGAAGACATTCACGGCATGCACGCGGCGGTCGCCATCGTGACGGCGCGCGGCGGCATGACGAGCCACGCGGCGGTCGTCGCGCGCGGCATGGGGCGCCCTTGCGTCTGCGGCGCCGGCGATCTCAAGATCGCGCAAAACGGCGAGAGTTTCACCGTCGCCGGCCGCAAAGTGAACAAGGGCGACCTCATCACTGTCGACGGCGCGGCAGGGAAGGTTTTCGCCGGCAAGGTGGCGACGATCGAACCGGAACTCTCCGGCGATTTCGCAACTTTGATGGGATGGGCGGACAAGGCGCGCCGCATGCGCGTCAGAGCCAACGCCGAGACGCCCCATGACGCGAAAGTGGCGCGCCAATACGGCGCCGAAGGCATTGGGCTTTGCCGCACCGAGCATATGTTTTTCGACGCTGACCGCATCATCGCGGTGCGAGAGATGATCCTCGCCGAAGACAAGAAGGGCAGGGAGGCCGCGCTCGCAAAGCTTTTGCCGATGCAGCGCTCCGACTTTGAAGAGATTTTCCGGGTGATGAAGGGGCTCCCCGTCACCGTCCGCCTCCTCGACCCGCCCTTGCACGAATTCCTCCCGCATTCGGACGAGGAGATCGACGAAGTGGCGAAATCATCCGGCATGGACGCCGGAAAGCTGAAAGACCGCGCGCACAAGCTTCATGAATTCAACCCGATGCTCGGCCATCGCGGCTGCCGGCTCGGCGTCTCCTATCCTGAGATTTACGAGATGCAGACGCGGGCGATCATTGAGGCGGCGATCAATGTCGGCGCGGAAACCGGCGATCATGTCGAACCGGAGATTATGATCCCGCTCGTCGCGGATGTGAAAGAACTCGCGATGATGAAAGAGCGCGTCGACGCGATCGCCGCGGCCGTGCTCGCCGAACGCAAAGCCAAGCTCAGCTACCTCGTCGGCACGATGATCGAACTGCCGCGCGCGGCGCTTACCGCCGACGCGATTGCCGTCCACGCCGCGTTCTTTTCCTTCGGCACCAACGACCTCACGCAAACGACGTTCGGCCTGTCGCGCGACGATTCCGCGTCCTTCCTGCCGGACTATCTGCGGGCGGGCATCTTCGAAAAGGATCCGTTCGTGACGCTGGATCAGGCGGGCGTCGGGGCGCTGGTCAAGATCGCGGCCGAAAAGGGACGCTCCGCCCGTCCCAAATTGAAACTCGGCATCTGCGGCGAACATGGCGGCGACCCGGCTTCGATCGAATTTGTCGACGCCGTCGGTCTCGATTATGTGAGCTGCTCGCCCTACCGGACCCCGATCGCGCGCCTCGCCGCGGCCCAGGCGTCTCTTGCTGCAACGCAAAAGAAATCCAGCCTGCACTGAGCAATTACGCGGCTCCGTAAGGTTCACAATTTCTTAACCGGTACAATTTATCCGCGAAAAACATAGGGTTAATGAACCCTTTCCGGGCGCCGTCGCGGCCAGTTTTAATTTGCGCAGGCGCAGCAAGGGCGCCATATAGATGGGGCGAGGCGCGCCGGGGGGCGCGTCTTTTGCTTCTCTTGGGAAGCGCGATGGAGAGTTGGCCGGTCGCAGAAGGCGTCGGTTACGAGAGCGTAGAGAAGACTGCCCGGGTTTTGAGGGTCGCGCCAATCGAACGGCGCGGGTTTAGGGACCTGGCAAGCACATCAACGGGCCGATTGCGAGGATCGGCGTAACAGGGACAGACGATCTGATGACGGGTCACCCCAAACCCCATCTCGACCGGATCATGATGACGGACGTCAATTGGACGGTCCGAAGCCTGCTCGCCGCAGCCGGCGTCGCTGTGTGCATCATGATGACCGCGATGAGCGCCACCGCCTCGGTCAAGAAGCGCCAGGTCGACCGCGCCGCCGCGGACGATGTGGCGGGCGAGGCGCTGCTGGTCGCTGATTTCGCCAATTATCTCGCCGGCGAGACCGCCGCCGCGCGTGAAGCGCTGACCGCGCCGCGGCTGAAACCGGCGATTGCGCCGGCGACCTTGATCGCCAACGGCGCGCCGATCACCGACCTCGTCGATTTCGACTTCTCAACCATCGAGGTCGCAAAACTCGACAGCGAAGAGCGCGCCTGCCTCGCGCAGGCGATCTATTATGAAGCCCGCAGCGAAGCCCGGGTCGGACAGCTTGCCGTCGCCGACGTCGTCCTCAATCGCGTAGCGAGCCCGGTCTACCCGGACACGATCTGCGAAGTCGTTTTTCAGGGATCGCACCGCCGCACCGGCTGTCAGTTCTCTTTCACCTGCGACGGTTCGATGAAGGCGCGGCTCAATGAACGCAAATGGCGCGAGGCGGAAATGCTCGCCGGCGCCGTGCTCGCGGGAATCCGCACGCCCGTCTCGCGGAATGCGACGCATTACCATGCGGATTACGTTTCGCCGCCCTGGGCCGATACGCTGACGCCGACCGCCGTCATCGGGACGCACAAATTCTATCGCTTCCCCAGCCGGACAATCGTCGCGGCCGCGCCCGCCGCGATGTAGGGCGATCCGTCGCCGACGCCCGGTTGCTTTCCACGCCGCCCTCGCCATAGTCGCGCCTTTCCGGCGCCCTTGTCGACAGGGCTGGCGTAGGGGCGTCAAGCAGCATGGAACTTCCGTTTGACTTCGCCGCGATCGGCCCGCGCGGCCAGAGCGCTCTCGGACTCGTCGCCTTTACAGCGATCGCGTGGCTCTTTTCATCGAACAAATTGCGGTTTCCGTTTTTCGCTTTCCTGTGGACGGTCGCGGCGCAGATCGCGATCGCGGCGTTGCTCTTGTATTTTCCGCCGGCGCGCGATGCGCTTTCGAGCTTGCAGGTCGCGGTCGACGCGCTGCAGGCGGCGACCAAAGTCGGCACGTCCTTCGTGTTCGGTTATCTCGGCGGCGGCGAGGCTCCTTTCGCCGTGACGAACGGCCCGGCGATGTTCAATTTCGCTTTTCAGGCGTTGCCTTTCGTCATTTTCTTTTCGGGTCTTTCGGCGCTGCTGTGGCATTGGCGCATCTTGAAGATTCTGGTCAGCGCTTTCGCCTTTTTGCTTGAGAAGGGTTTGCGCGTCGGCGGCGCCGTCGCGCTTGGCGCGTCCGCGAACATCTTCCTCGGCGTCACCGAAGCGCCGCTCCTTATCCGCCCGTTCCTGTCGAAGCTGACAAGGGCGGAACTCTTCATCGTCATCACAGCGGGCCTTGCGACGGTCGCAGGCTCGGTGATGGCGGTCTATGTATTTTACCTGAAGCAGATCCAGGGCGACATCCTCGGCCACATCATCATCGCCTCCCTCATCTCGGTTCCCGCCGCGATCTTGATGGCGCAGGTGATGGTGCCGGAGGAAAAAGGCGTCGCGCCGACGCCGGCGCGCGCCGCCGAGAGTTTCAGATATGCAAGCTCGATGGACGCCTTTGTTCGCGGCGTCACCGACGGACTCGGCCTTTATCTCAACATCATCGCCTCGCTGATCGCGTTCACGGCCTTTGCGGCGCTGATCAACATCATCCTCGCCGCGGCGCCCGACGTCGCGGGCGCGCCGTTGACGCTGGAACGGCTTCTTGGCTGGGCCTTCGCGCCGCTGATGTGGCTTGCGGGCGTTCCCTGGTCGGACGCGCAGGCCGCCGGCGAATTCATGGGTCTTAAAACCGCGATCAACGAACTCGTCGCCTATATCCGCCTCTCAGAGGTCGAACCGGGAACCTTCGATCAGCGCACGATCCTCATTCTCGTCTATTCGCTTTGCGGCTTTGCGAATTTCTCAAGCCTTGGCATCGTCATCGGGGGCCTCACCGCGCTCGCCCCCGATCGACGCCAGGATGTGATCGACCTTGCGCCGCGCGCGCTGATCTCAGGGACGCTCGCGACCTTGATGACCGGCGCGGTGATCGGACTGATCTGGGTCGGGTGAATGGAGGGCGCTCGAATCCGGCTGCCTCGCCCGCCTCACGCTCCGTCGCAGCAGTCTTTTCAGCGTCGAGCGGACGCGGCATAGATCGACAAACATCGAAGGGCGGATGAAAATGAAGCGGAGACTGGAAGAATTCCGCACGCCGACGAAGCTGAAGCTCGCCGTCTTGTGGACGTCGCTAATGTTTCTTTACGTCTATGGCGATTATTTCAACATGTATTCGCCGGGAAAACTTGAGACGATGGCGCGGGGCGACGTCGGCCCGGTCAACGCCGCTGATGAAACAGGGATGCTGGCGATCTCGATGATGATGGTCGTCCCGGCGCTGATGATCGCGCTTTCTCTCTTGCTGCCGGCGACGCTTTCAAAATGGCTCAACGTGCTGTTCGGTCTCGTCTATGCGGCGATCCTCGCCGCGACCTTGCCGGGCGCGCCGTTGTTCTATCTTGGATATGGCGCGATCGAAATTCCGCTGTCGCTTTTCATAGCCTGGACGGCGCTCGTCTGGCCGAAAGTTGACGCATCATGAGCGTCAGGACGCAAGGCCGCGTCGCCGGCCTCATTTATCTCGGCGTCGTGCTGACGGGAATTTTCGCGCTCGCCTATGCGGCGACGCAGCTTTTTGCCGGCGATGATCCTGCGGCGACCGCCGCGACGCTTCAGGCCAAGCTCGGCCTGCTCAAGGCCAGCAATTTCGCCTTGCTCGCGATGAGCGCCTTCTTTCTGGCGCTGCCCTTCGCCTTGGCGCGCTTCCTCGCCGCTTACGGGCGTAATGCGTCGCGGCTGATGATCCTATTCGTCGCCGCGAGCATTCCATTTTCGCTGCTCGCGATCTCGCAGCATTTCGAGCTTGCTTCGCTCGCCGAAGCGGGCGCGCTGACATCGGACGCCGTCGCGGCCCGCGTCTTAGCCTATGATCGGTGGATGGAGATTGCGTCGATTTTCTGGGGACTTTGGCTCGCCCCGCTTGGCTGGCTGGTCCTCAAATCCGGCGCCATACCGCGCATCCTCGGCGTCGTGCTGATCCTTGGCGGCGTTGAATATCTCGCCGAATATTTCGGACCGATGATCGACGCCGGGTACAAGACTTCGATGATGCGGGAGATGCTTTCCTGGACGAGTTCGGTCGGCGAGATTGGAACCTGCCTCTGGCTCCTTGTGATGGGCGCGCGGGCCCCAACCGGAAATTGACAATCCGGCGCCGCGCGTGCGACGTCGCGGCATGACAAGAAGCTGGAAAAAGGGCGGGTGCCATTGCGGCGCGGTCGCGTTTGAGGCGGAGACCGACGACGCGGTCGTCATCGACGCCTGCAATTGCTCGATCTGTTCGATGACCGGTTTTCTGCATCTCATCGTGCCGAAATCGCGCTTTCGGCTGATCAAGGGCGAAGAGGCGCTCGCGACCTACAGCTTCAACACCGGCGTCGCGAAGCATCTCTTCTGCAAGCATTGCGGGATAAAATCCTTTTACGTGCCGCGCTCCAATCCGGACGGCTATTCGCTCAATCTCAACTGCATGGATCGATCGCAATTCCGGTCGGTCGACATCCGCGCCTTTGACGGGCGCAATTGGGAATTGCACGCGGAAAAACTGGCGCATCTGTCCCGGGACAATGGCTGAGGATTTTGAGGTCCTGCTCGCCGCCATCCGCGCCTGCCGTCAGTGCGTCGATGCGCCCAAGGGCGCGCCGCTGCCGCATCAGCCCCGACCTGTCCTGCAAGCGTCGCCGAGCGCGACGCTCGCGATTTTCAGCCAGGCGCCCGGCGCGCGCGTCCATCAAAGCGGCCGCCCGTTCACTGACGCTTCGGGCGACCGGCTTCGCGACTGGCTGGGGATCGGGCCCGACATTTTCTATGACGCCAGCCGCGTCGCGATCGTGCCGATGGGATTTTGCTTTCCGGGCAATGACGCGAAGGGCGGCGACAAGCCGCCGCGAAAGGAATGCGCGCCGCTCTGGCGGGCGCGGGTGATTGACGCCCTGCCGAATATCAGGACGGCAATTCTGGTCGGCGCCCATGCGCAGAATTGGCATTTGCAGGGCAGGGCGGGCGCGACCCTGCATGAGACTGTCACAAATTGGCGCGAATTCGCCCCGCGATATTTCCCGACGCCGCATCCCTCCTGGCGGAACAACGCCTGGCTCAATCGAAACGGGTGGTTTGAGGCGGCGCTTCTTCCGGCCTTGAAACAGGCGGCAAGAGACGCGCTTTCATAAATCCGCATGGAATTTGCAGCCCGATTTGCGCCGAGCCGATGGCCGGCTATTTGCGATTGACTTGCAATCGCATAAATTCTAGGAGCGGCGGCGTTGTTATCTTTGCGTTCTTTGAGGCTCCGGGTCGCGGAAAACCGCCTGGCGCCGGCCGGGCGCGGGTCGGAATCAGCGACTGCCATGAGCCCGTCATCGGATTTCTTTTTTGGAATCGACCGATCCGCGACAATTGCGCTGGCCCTGCTGATCGCCGCGGCGCTGGCGTTGCGATTGATCGGCCTCAATCACCAGCTCTGGTTCGATGAAATCCAGACCGTCCTCGAATCGGTCCGCCCGCCCCTGATGGCGATTCTCACTGACTTCCCCAGCAACAACGACCATCCTTTCTACTCGCTGCTCGCCAAGCTCTCGGTCATGGCTTTCGGCGAGGAGCCATGGATCATTCGTCTCCCGTCCGTCCTGTTTTCCGTGGCGACGATTCCGCTTCTTTACGCTTTTGGCCTGAGGATAACGAACCGACGCGAAGCGTTCCTCGCGGCCGCGCTGCTCGCATTCTCATTCCACCACATCTGGTTCGCCCAGAATGCGCGCGGCTATTCAACGCTGCTTTTCGTCACGCTGGCGACGACATTCTTGACCCTCAAAATCATCGAGGCGCCGAAACTGAAGACCTATCTCCTCTATGCGATCATTGCGGCGATCGGCTGCTACACGCATTTGACGATGGTCTATGTGGTCATCGGTCAGGCGATGATCGTCGGCCTTTTGCTGCTGCTCAGGCAACGTAGCGCCTTCGACCCTTCCATTTTCGTATTGCCGCTGATCGGCTTTGGGCTGGCGGCGGCGCTGACGGTTCTCGCTTATCTGCCGATGGTCGCCGAGGTTACCGCCTTCTTCGAGGAAAAGCGCGTCGCGCCGGCGCAGCAGGTCGCGACTCCCGCCTGGGCGCTCATCGGGACTTTGCGCGGGGTCAGTCTCGGCTATGGCGGCGTCGCCGGCGCCGTCGCGGCGTTCATGCTGCTCGCGATCGGTTTCGCCAGTTATGTACGCCAGTCGCCGACGCTCGCCGCGCTGTTCGTCATTTCGGCGCCGCTGATCATGGCGGCCGCCGTTCTTCTCGACAGACCTATCTATCCGAGATTTTTCTTCATTCTTGCGGGTTTCGCGCTGCTTGTGCTCGTGCGCGGCGCATTCGTCCTCAGCGCGCGCGGCTTCAAGAAGGCGGGCGCCAAGGTCGGGACCGCGATCATACTGGCGATGATCGTCGCATCGGCAGTGTCGCTGCCGCCGATCTACGCACGGCCGAAGCAGAACTTCAAAGGCGCAATCGCCTTCATCGAGAGATCGGCGGCGGAGGACGAAAAGATCTATGTCGTCGGTCGCAATCTCAATCTTCCAATCAACCTGTTTTACGGCAAAACGTGGACGCAATTGTCGAAACCGGAGGCGATCCGCGAGGCGGCGAGCGAGCCGTTCTGGCTCGCCTACACCTTCGGCCGGTCGATCCGGAACCAGTTCCCGGACCTATGGCAGGCGATCCACGCGCATTGCGCGCCGGCGGAAGCTTTCCCCGGCGCCATCGACGACAGCGAGATCGTCGTCATGAAATGCGGAGCGGCGCGTGACGGCGCGACCTGAAGGCGGACCAACGCCGCTTCACCCGTCGATCGGGTGGACGCTTTGCGGTCTTGCCGCCGCGACGCTTGTCGCCGCCTTCGCCGCGATCGCGGTGAAACACGGAACGCCGGCGGTCTGGTCGCTTCCCGTGCATGAGGACGGCGTCAGGACATTCGGGGACACCGTCCTTTATTTCGAACATGCGGTGAGGGAGCTGCCGCTTGATCTGCTGCTTGGCGTCGCCATCGGCGGCGCGCTTGCATTTGCAATTCCGCACGCGCACCCCGCACGCGGCGCGCGCGTCCTCGCCGCCGCGCTCGTGCTTGCCGTGGCGTTGATGATCGGCGGCGCGGCGAGGGACGTCGGCGCCGCCGGCATTTTCGACAATCTACTCCAGAAGCACACGAGGCCGGGCGCGCCGCTCGAATGGGGCGCGCACTGGCGCTATCACATGATCGCGACCCTCTCGCTCATGCTCGGCGTCTTCGGCGCGGCGGGCGTCCTGCGGCTTCTTGGCGGAACGGGCGCCGCGGGCGATGCGCGGCGCGGCCTTGGCGCAATCGGCGCCGCGCTCGCGATATTCTTTGGCGGCGTCCTGATGTTCGCCCATTCGCCTGCGGGACTTGCAAAGCCGTTCGTCGATCCGGTCTATGTCGGGCATGCGGCGCGAGAGCTGTTCACCCATGCGCTGGTCACCTTGCCGATGGCGTTCGGCGCGGGATTGTTGAGCGCACGCAGCGTATCCGGCCTCTCGACCGCCGGCGACCGCGCTTTCGCATCAAGATTTTGGGCGCTCGCGCTTGGAGCCTCTGTCGCCCTCGGCGGGTATCTCGCCGCGGGCGTCTTGCTCCTTGGCTCGGCGTCGCAGGGGCAAACGGACGACCTTGCGATGCTGATCGCGCCGCACTTCTTCGAGCACGCTCAATCTTACCTGATCGTCGCCTTGACGGCGCTGCTGGTTCACCGGCTCGCCGCGAGACCCGGCCGAATCTGACGCTTTCCTGATTGCCTGACGACGCGACGCGAGTAAGTTCCCCGGGATGCGCGCCGCCGCCCGCCAACCCCGCGAACACGCCATTCGGACCGCCGGGGCTGGCGATCTCGACTCGCTCGACGGCATCGAACAGCGATCCTTCATCGGCGACAAGTTTCCGCGGCGGAACCTGAGGCGGCTCCTCGGCAGCCCGGCGACGCGTTTTCTCATCGCCGAAGCGGACGGTCGCGCCGCCGGCTATGCGATGATCCTCTTTCGCAAGGGCGCTTCGGTCGCGCGGCTCTATTCGCTCGCGGTCGATCCGGATTTCCGCGGGCGGGGGATCGCCGAATCGCTGATTCGCAAAGCCTGCCTTGATGCGCTCGGGCGCGGCGCCGCGCGCTTGCGGCTAGAGCTTAGACCTTCCAACGCCGGGGCGATGCGACTATATGAGCGCGCCGGGTTTACCTTTTTTGAGCGAAAGCCCGGCTATTACGCTGACGGCGAGGACGCGATCCGGATGGATATGATCCTTGAGCCTGCGGACGAGGGCGACAGGAGCGCCCGCCTATGAGTAAATCCAGATGAGCGCCGCCCCATGAGCGACTGGCTCATTCTCGTCGAATACACATCCGACCTCGCGCAGCACGAAACGCCGCACAAGGTGATGCGCATCAGGGATTATTTGACGACGCCGAACCTCTTCACCGGGCGGCGCCCGAACATCATCAATCTCGCGCGCAGCTACGCCTATCAGAGCGAAGGCTATTACGCGTCGCTGCTCGCTGAAGCGCGCCGCCACCGCGTCGCGCCGACCGTGCAGGCGATGGTCGAGCTGCGGCAGAAATCGCTCTACCAGCATGCGGTGCCGGAACTCGAAGCGTCGATCCAGCGCGATATCGAAGGCGGCGCGGCGCCGATCGAGAAAATGCTTGTCGCTTTCACGACGACGCAGCCGCGCGGCTATGAGCGATTCGCCAAACTCCTCTTTGACTGGTTCCGCGCGCCGCTGATCGAGGTTGAAATCACCGGCGGCGTCAAACCGAAAATCCAGGCGCTGCGGATCGTCTCGCCGCACAAGCTGAAAGGCGAGGAGCGCCGCTTCTTTCTCGCCGCGCTTGACCAGCATACGGGCCGGCGCTGGACGGCGCCGAAGACGAAGACCGCCGCCAAATGGTCGCTCGCGGTTCTCATCGATCCGAAGGAGGAAGAACCGCCGTCGTCCGCGTCCTCGATCAAGCGCCTCGCCGCCGTCGCCGACAAGATGGGCGTCGAGGTTGAGCCGATCTATCCGAACGAACTTGCGAGCCTTGCCGAATTCGACGCGCTCTTCATCCGTGCGACGACGGCGATCGACAATTTCACCTATCGATTCGCGCGGCGGGCGGAGCAGGAGGGAATGCCGGTCATCGACGACACCGAATCGATGATCCGCTGCACCAACAAAGTCTATCTGAAAGAACTTCTCGACAATGCGCGCATCCCCGCGCCGCGCACGGAGATCTTGGACGAGAAGGCGAGTTTCGCCGACATCATGGCGCGGCTCGGCTCGCCGGTCGTCCTCAAGGCGCCCGACGGATCGTTCTCGCGTTCCGTCCACAAAGTGACGACGCTTGAAGAATTCCAATCGACCGCGAAAAAACTTTACGAGGACACGGCGCTCATCCTCGCGCAGGAATATATGCCGACGCAGTTCGACTGGCGCGTCGGCGTCCTCGGCGGCGAGCCGCTCTTCGCCTGCCAATACAAGATGGCGCGCGGCCACTGGCAGATCGCCAAACAGCAAAAGGACGGCGGACTCTCTTTCGGCGGCGTCAACACGATCGCGGTCGACCAGGCGCCGAAGGAAGTGATCGAGGCGTCGGTGCGCGCCGCGCGTCTCATCGGCGACGGGCTCTATGGGATCGATCTGAAGCAGAATGAGCGCGGCGTCTTCGTCATCGAGATCAACGACAATCCCAACCTCGAAACCGAGGACGAGGGCGAGGTCCTGAAGGACGAACTCTGGCGGCGGATCATCAACTGGTTCGCCGAACGTCTCGAAAAACGCATGGGCGGCATGGCCGCGCCGTCCTCTCCGGCCGCCGCCGCGCCGCAGCCGATGTTGGCGAGGGCCGGCGCGAAATAGGGGCCTTTTCCTGCAATCGACAAGCGCGCCGATTGGCGCCAGCTTGCGACATGCGTGAGGGAGGGGCTGATGCTTCATCGACGTGACATTTTAACCGGCGCAGGCGCGCTGGGGCTTGCGTCCTGTGGGCGGAAATCGCCGGCGGCGGCGGCGCCGGAAGGCGTCAAGGCGACGCTCATCGTCCGCGGCGCGACGATCCATACCGGCGACAAGGCGCGCCCGATCGCGCAAGCGCTGGCGATTTTCAACGACCGCATTCTCGCGGTCGGATCGGACGCCGAGCTTGAAGGCCTCATGGGCGCCGGCGCGCCAGTGATCGACGGGCGCGGCCTGTTCGTTTTTCCAGGCTTCATCGACGCGCATTCGCACCCGGCGGCGATTCAGGAGGTCTACGGAGCAATCGTCAGTTTCACGACCGTCGCCGAGATCAAGACCGCGATGCGCGAGAAAGCCGCGGCGACGCCGCCCGGCTTTTGGGTTGAAGGCTTCATGTATGACGACAAAAAACTCGAAGGCGGCCGCGGCGTGACCCGCGCCGACCTTGACGAAGCGGTTCCCGATCGCCCCGCCATCGTCCGCCATCGCGGCGGACACACGGGCGTCGTCAATTCAAGGGCGTTCGAACTCGCCGGAATCAGCGATGCCTCGCCCGACCCCGGCGGCGGCAAATTCTATCGGGAAGACGGCAGACTGACAGGCCGCGTCGCCGAGACGGCGCTTTACGTATTCGACAAGATCGGCGAGCGCACTCCGGTGACGCGCGCGATGCAGCAGGAAGGCGTCAAGCGCGTTTCAAAACGCATGGCCGCCGCTGGAGTCACCTCTGTCACCAACGCCTGGGGCGATTTCGACGAGATTGTTTCCTACCAGGACGCCCGCGCGGCGGGCGAACTTTCGTTCCGCATGTGCTTCATGCCGGGCGGCGCATCGCCGGTTTACTCAGCGCTCAAGGCGGCGGGATTGCGCACGGGGTTCGGCGACGAATGGATCAGAATCGGCGCCGTCAAATATGCGGTCGACGGCTCGGCGTCGGAGCGCACGATGCGGATGTCGACGCCCTATGAGGGCAGGCCCGACGATTTCGGCATCCTCGTCATGGACGAAAAGCAGGTTTTCGACGTCGTCAATGACGCGCGCGACGCCGGCTTCCAGATCGGCCTTCACGCCAATGGCGACGTCGCGATCTCGATGGTCCTTGACGCCTATGAGCGCGTGCTGAAGGAAAAGCCGCTCGCCGATCCGCGCTGGCGCATCGAGCATTGCACGCTCGTCAATGATCAGCTCTTGAAGCGCATCAAGGCGGTCGGCGCGATTCCGGCGCCGTTCTACACTTACGCCCATTATCATGGCGACAAGTGGAACGAGTATGGCGACGAGAAGCACTCGCGCATGTTCGCGCATCGGTCATTCCTTGATTACGGCATTCCGGTCGCGCCGGCGTCCGACTATCCGCCGGGCCCTTATGAGCCGCTGATGGCGATCCAGTCGATGACGACGCGCAAGGACTTGAACGGCAAAGTTTGGGGCGAGAACCAGAAAATCACCGTCGCCGAAGCGATCGATATCTGCACGAAGAACGGCGCCTATGCGTCGTTTGAGGAGAATCTCAAAGGATCGCTTACGCCCGGCAAGCTCGCCGATTTCGTGATGCTGGCGCGCGATCCATTCGCCGAACCCGCCGATACGATCAAGACGATCCCGGTCGCAAGGACCGTGCTTGGCGGCAAAGCTGTGTTTGAGGCGTAAATCCGTTTGGACTCCGGGCGCGCACGTCGAGGGTTTTACGCCGACTGGCGGGCAAGGAGTGTCGGAAAACCTTCCTCAATTTGCTGAGAACCATCGCCGGCAGGCGCGGCTGAAGCTCGTCGGGTCCGCATAGCCGAGCGCCGCCGCCATTTCCTCGCGCGACATCGATCCGTCGGCGATCATCGATCTTGCGCGCTCGCGCAGATAATCGTCGAGAAGCGAACGATAGGACCTCTCGCTCGCCGTCAACCGGCGCACGAGGCTGCGGCGCGACAGCCCGAGGCTTTCGGCGGCCGCGGCCTCGCTCAGCCGCACGGGAAGGCGTTGCGCGAAGAGCTGGCGCAATTCGAGGACGAGCGTGTCCTCGCCCGCGATGCGGCGCGAGGCTTGCTCAAGCTCCTCAACCGCCGACGCGCAAAGCGCCGGGTCCGCAAAAGGCGACGCGAGCGATGCGAACGCTTTCGGCGCGACGATGCTGAATTCGCCGGCGTCGAACTCGATATTGCACTGAAGCGCCGATCGGAGCGATGCAATGTTGTTCGATGCGGCCCATGGAAACGTGACGGTGATGTCTGCGCTTTTGTCTTCGAGCATCTGCCGCAACATGGCGTGGACGCTGAGCGCCGTCGACAACGCGAGGCCTCGCCAGACGGCGCTGTCGACTTCAAGCGACGGCGTGAAGACAAGGCAGATCGCGTTACGTGTCGGCTGATGGCGGACTTTCAGAAACGGCGCGCGGACCGGACCGAATTTCGCGAGAATCGAAAGCGCGTCGCCGACAGTCGAGGCGCTTCGCGCCGCAACATCGATTGCGCCGTGCATCGCCGTTGACCAGACTTGCTGGGCGTCGATCGGCCAGTCTTCGCCGCGAAGCCGGGCGACATTGGCGACGACGCGCAACAAGGTCGAAAGCGGAAGCTTCGCGCCGGGCGCATCAATCAACCGCTCATCGACGCCGCTTCCCGCGAGGAGCGCCGCGCGCTCGCCGGGGGTCGCGCCGAACCGGCGCAAGAGCGCGCGCGCATAGCCGGCCGAAACCGGCAGATTGTCCGCGGGGTCGGCAGGTTCGGGTCTCCGCATGTGGCGCAAAATGCCACAAATATGGCGCGACGTGAACTCGCCGCCAGGCGAAGGCGCCTGTATCGCTCCTCCATTGAATGGGAGGTCTCGCCATGATGTTTGCTGGAGAAACGACGGATGGATCGCCCGTCCGCTACAAGGACGGCAAGCGCCGCCTCTATATCTTGTCGCTATTCCTGCCGACGGCGCCGATCCTGTCGATCGCCCTTTATTACGCGACGGGCGGCAATCTTCTAACGACGCTGATCCCGCTCATCTTCATTTTCGGATTTGTCCCGATCGCCGACGCCATCCTCGGCGAGGACCGCAACAATCCGCCGGCGGAAGTCGTCCCGGCGATGGATGCCGACCCCTATTATCGGCGCCTCGCCATGGCGGCCGTTCCGGTGTTCTGGGCGAGCTATATCGCGACCGTCGCCTTTGTCGGCGCCGTCGATCTCCCCTTCTGGTCGCTCGCCGCTCTTGCGATCGGCGTCGGCACCATGAATGGCGGGGCCATCAATGTCGGGCACGAACTCGGCCACAAGCAGGACAGAGCAAGTCAATTGTTCGGCGTCCTCGCGAATAACGTCGTCGGCTACGCGCATTTTCGCGTCGAGCATAATCGCGGCCATCATACATGGGTGTCGACGCCCGATGACCCCGCAAGCGCACGGCTCGGCGAGTCGATTTACGCGTTCGCGGTCCGCGAACTTCCCGGCGCATTCAAGCGCGGCTGGCGGAACGAGGCGGAGATGCTGAGAAAGCGCGGCAAGCGCGTCTGGTCGACGCAAAATGAAATCCTGCGCGGCTTTGCCCTGACGATCGCAGTCGCCGTTGCGCTTATCGCCTTCTTTGGTTGGCAGGTCGCGCCTTTCATTCTCGCGCACCATTTCGTCGGCTGGTACGGCCTCACTCAGGCGAATTACGTCGAGCACTACGGACTCTTGAGGCGCAAATTGCCAAACGGCCGGTACGAGCCGGTGCAGCCGCGCCACTCATGGAACACCAACCACATTTTCTCGAACCTGATCACCTTTCATCTGCAGCGCCATTCCGACCACCATGCAAACCCGCTGCGCCCTTATCAGTCGTTGCGCCATTTCGAGAATCTTCCGCAGCTCCCCAGCGGCTACCCGGGATCCTTTCTCCTCGCCGCAATCCCGCCGCTCTGGTTTCGCGTGATGGATCCCAAAGTGCTCGCCTGGGCGGGCGGCGATGTCGACAAGACCAACATTCTTGAGCGCGCCCGCGACCGCATTGAAAAATCGCACGCCTACGCCTGAGCGGTTCGAACAAAAAATAGAGGGCGCGCCAATCGCCGGCGCGCCCTCCTTTTAATTCAAGTCCGCGTCACTCCCAATAATATTTGGGCCTGCGCCGCGATCCGGTCACAACTTCGTTCATCGTCTCCGCGTCATAGAGGCGCCCGTTCAGCATCACCTTGTCGATCTTGTCGGTGTTGCGGATGTCGTCGAGCGGGTTGGCGTTGAGGATCACGAGATCGGCGAGTTTTCCCTCTTCGAGCGTGCCGATGTCCTGGTCGTAGCCGAGGGCTTTCGCCGGCGTTGCGGTCGCGGCTTTCAGGGCTTCGAGCGGGCTCATGCCGCCGCGCGCGAAGGACCACATTTCCCAATGCGAGCCGAGGCCTTCTTCTTGTCCATGCGCGCCGATCGACACCATGACGCCGCGATCGGCGAGGGCTTTGGCTTCGCGCGCGCTGTACTGGTCGGCGAAATCCTCTTCCGGCGCCTTCGTGCGGCGAACGGAGCTCGGCTGCAGGATATGCGGCGGCGCATGCTTTGAAAGAATCGGATGCGTCCAGACATCCGTCGCGTAGCGCCAATAGGGATCGCCCGAAAGGCCGCCATAGGTGACGACGAGCGTCGGCGTGTAGGCGGTCTTTGACTGCGAGAAGAACTGGCGCACGTCCTCATAAAGCCGCGCCTGCGGAATATTGTGCTCAAGCGTCGAATTGCCGTCGGCGATCAGCGTCATGTCCTGCGTGAAAAGCGAGGCGCCTTCCGCGACGACGGTCATGTTTTCCGCTTTCGCGGCGGCGACGACCTGCTGACGCTGGTCGCGGCGCGGCTGGTTATAGTTCTTGATCGACTTCGCGCCTTGCGCCTTGAGGCGCCGCACATGCGCCAGCGCGTCGTCATAGGACTCAATTTCCGCGAAGAACCCCGGCGCCTTGGCCCCGTACACGACCTCGCCGGTCGAAAAGAGCCGCGGCGCGAGGATCTTGCCGGCGCGCTGCATATCGGCGGCGGGAAAGAATTCCGACGCCGCGTTCGACGGGTCGTGCACCGTGGTGACGCCGAGCGCGAGATGGGCGATCGCAGACCAGTTCTGCTCGGGAATGATGTCGTCCTCGCCTTGGGCCCCGTGCGCATGCGCGTCGATGAAGCCGGGAACGATTGTCTTGCCGGCGGCGTCGAGGACGCGCGCGCCTGATGGATAAGCCGCTTCGCCTTCGCCGACCGCCGCAATGCGATTGCCGCGAATGACGATGTGGCCGTTCTCGATGACGCCGCCGTCATCGTTCTTCATGGTGACGATGCGCGCACTGCGGATGACGGTGACGCCTTGCGGTTTGTCCGCCGTCGCCGCGATCGAAAGATCCGCGCCTTTGTTTGGCGGCTCGAACTTTTTCGGCTCTTTTTCATCCGCTTCCGGCGGCGCCGTCGGAATCATGTCGGCGATTTTGGCGGTGTAAAGCGTCGGTCCGAGCGACCAGCTGATGGCGCCGGCCCCCGCCCAATTGAGGTAAGAGGCGCCGCCGTCGCTCGCCTTGACGACCGGCGTCGCGGTTCCCGACTTTCCGGCCCCGATTTCCTGCGGACCAGGCGTCACCGGCATCACATAGGCGGCGTAATTGTCGGTGAAGGCGATATGCCGGCCGTCCGGCGAAATCTGCAGATTTGTGAGAAGGTCGCCCGTCGCGTGCGCGCGCTTGTTCTCGCCGTTTAGGCCGACGCTGACGAGCTTGGTCTGATCGCCGTCGCGCACCTGCATGTAGACGCGGTCATTGTCGGCGCCGAAATGCGGCGCGGCGCCGTCATCCGTCACCTTCGTCATCGCGCCGCCGGAGGTTGCGATCCGGTAGATTCCGGGCGCTTCCGCGTAAAGATCCGAAAGAAGGTTGCCGCTCGCGCTCTTCTCGAAAACAATCGTCCTGCCGTCGGGCGAGAAGCGCGGCCGGCGGTAAACGCCCGGCGTCTGCGTCACCGCTGATCCAGATCCGCCGCCGGCGGAGGCGACGCGGATCGTTCCAAGGCCCGCATCCGTCCACGACACATAGACGATGCGTTTGCCGTCGCGCGAGAAGGATGGAAACAGCTCCATGCCGGCGTCGGAACCGGTGAGGCGCCGCGGCGCGCCGCCGGGCAGCGACTTCACATAATGCTTGCCCATGGTTTCAAAGACGGCCGTGCGTCCGTCGGGCGAAACGGCGGCGAAGCGCGGCATTGTCGTCCTGATTTCATCCGGCGCGACTTCGACGGCGGGTCGAGGGGGATCGATGATTTCGCGATCGTCGCTCACCCGGAAGGGAATTTCGCTCGCCGCGCCGTCCGTCGTCGCGCGCCGGATCTTGCCGCCCGCCCAGAACACGACGGATTTTGAATCCGGCGTCCAGTCCATCATCGGATAAACGCCGTGCACGGCCCAGGCCTCCTGCATGTCCTGATCGAGCGCGTCATAGATTTTCTTCTGCGCGCCGGTCGCAAGGTCCTGCAGATAAAGCTTCGACTTGCCGCGCTCGCGCTTGACGAAGGCGAGCCATTTGCCGTCGGGCGAGGGCGTCGGGCGCACGGCGCCGCCGGCGCCGCCGGCGATGCGCGTCGTCTCGCCGCTCGCGATGTCGAAGCGCTCGATCGCGAAGACTTCGCCGTTCGAATCCTGCGCATAGATGAAGGTGTCGCCCGGCGTCGTGTTGTGCGCGTAGTAAATCGACTTTCCATCCGGCGCGAAAACCGGCTCGCCGAGTTCTTTCTGGTATTCCTCGTTCGGCCGCTTCACGAGTTTGACGCCCTCGCCGCCGCCAAGATGATACATCCAGATTTCGCCGGTCCCGAGAGAGCGCCCAGTGGTGAAGTGCTTGCGCCCGATCAGATAGCGTCCGTCAGGACTCCAGTCCGGATTGTTCAGGAGACGGAATGTCTCCTTCGTCGCCTGGCGCTTGTCGGAACCGTCGCGATTCATGATCCAGAGATTGTCGCCGCCGCCGCGATCGGAGGTGAAGGCGATCTTCGACCCGTCCGGCGAAAAGCGCGGCTGCATTTCAAAGGGCAGTCCCTCCGCGATCCGTGTCGGCGCGCCGCCCGAAATCGGCATCGTATAAATGTCGCCGAGCAGATCGAACGCGATCGTCCGGCCGTCGGGGCTGACGTCGACATTGATCCAGGTGCCTTCGTCAACGTCGATCTTCACCTTGCGCAGTTCAAGTCCCGGCGGCGCGGCGACGTCCCATTTCTTTTCGTCCTCCTTCTCGGTTTCGGCCGGGTTGGCGGGCGTGGCGAAGGCCGCGAGCGCGGCGCTCGCGAACAAGATGCGATTCATGGCGTGTCCCCTCATGCGTTCGAAATGATCTTAGGCGCGCCGGTCTCGCCGGCAAAGCGTCCGGCGCCGCTGATTGACTTCTTTCCGGTCGCGCCATAGGCCTCGGCCCCTTTTTCGACTGGAATCATTGCCGTGGAAACGATCCAAGCGGTGAAGCGAGCAAACGGCGCGGCGTGGCGAAAGGAATTCGCCGCGCTGCTGGCGCTCGGGATTCCGATGGCCGCGACGCAGCTCGTCCAGTTCTCGGTGATGACCGTCGACGTCTTGATGATCGGACGGCTTGGGCCGACGCCGCTCGCCGCGTCCTCGCTCGGCCTTGTCATCTTCTTCGCCGCGTGGCTGATCGGATTTGGTCCGGCGATGGCGGTGTCGCCGCTCGTCAGCCAGGCGCTTGGCGCGAAGTCGGACGATTATGACGAGGTGCGCATTTCCGTCCGAAAGGCGCTGTGGGCGATCGGCGCGCTGACGCCGGCGATGTTTCTGCTGTTCTTCATGGCGGACGAGATCGCGCTCGCGCTCGGCCAGCCGCCGGACCTGGCGGCGCTCGCCGGGCCCTATGTGCTCGCGCTCGCGCCCGGCTGGACGTTCGCGATGGGCACGATCATCCTGCGCAATTTTCTCGCGGCGATCGGCGAGGCGGTCGCGCCGCTGTTGATCGTCATCGCCGCGACGCTGATGAACGCTTTCCTCAACTGGCTTTTGATCTACGGCAATTGGGGATTGCCGCGCCTTGAGCTCGTCGGCGCGGGCGTCGCGTCATCAATCGTCAACGCCGGCGGATTTCTCGCGCTCGTCATCTTCATCCGGACGAATGCGCGGGCGCGGAAATTCGGTCTCTTCCGGGATTTTCTGAAACCGCACTGGCCGCGTTTTCGCGAAGTCGTCCGGCTCGGCTGGCCGATCGGCGTGACGATCGCGTTCGAGGGCATGCTGTTTAACGCCTGCGTCTTCCTGATGGGCCGCATCGGCGTCAATGAGGTCGCCGCCTATCAGGTGGCGCTCAATGTCGCGTCGATCGCGTTCATGGCGCCGCTTGGCCTCGCGATGGCGGGAAGCGTGCGCGTCGGGCTCGCGGCGGGCGCCGGCGATCGCCCGCGCGTCCGCCAGGCGGCGGCGCTCACCGTCGCGCTTTCAATCGGCGCGATCATGGCTGTCGCGATACCGGTGATGGCGGCGCCCGGATTTGTCGCGGGCCTTTATCTCGATCGCGACGATCCGGCGAATGCGGCGGTGATCGCGCTTGTCTCGAAATTCCTGATCATCGCCGCGGCCTTCATGCTGTTCGACGCGACGCAGGTCGCCTGCGCGCAGTCGCTTCGAGGCCTGAAAGACGTGCGCATCCCGATGGTCATCACCGGGATCGCCTATTGGGGCGTCGGCTTTCCGGCGGCGGCGTTCCTCGGCCTGATGACCGATATCGGCGCGGTCGGCGTCTGGTGGGGCCTGCTCCTCAGCCTCTTTACGGCGGCGGCGCTGCTTGCGGCGCGGCTCTACCTGCTGACGCGTTAACCTTCTATCAGCCTTAACGCGCGATGAATCGGCTGATAGGGCGGGCAGGGGAAGCGCCGCGCCCGGATGCTGGATTCGAAGAATGGGCAAATCCACCCCAGAGCTTCAAGAGCCGCCGCTCGGCTGGCGCGAACGCGTGTCGTTCGAGAGCCGGCGTTTCAACGCCTGGTGGGAGGGCTTCGCGTTCGACGCCGCCAGGGAGCGCGCGACGATCGCCGCGGACGCTGTCCGCGCGCGCGAGACTCATCTGCCGGCCGAACAGGAAATCGCGACGGCGATCTGGGGCGACGGGCGGCTCGATCCCGGCGACGCCGCCTGGACGATGCGCCACGCAAGAACGCTCGGCGTTGAGCTGAAAGCGGAAATCGTCGTCCTTGGCGCAGGCCTCGGCGGCCCGGTGCGCGACTTGAAAAACGGGACGCGCTGGAAACTCTCCGGCTATGCGCGCATCAAGGACCGCCTCAAAAACCTCGACGTCATTCCTTATGAGGCGGCGCTGAGCCGCATCAATCGCGCGTCGGCGGCGGGCGGGATTTCGTTTTTCGAACTTCACCGCGACGCCGATCCGGCGATGATCGCGCTCTTCGCGGCCGAACTCGTCAAGCCGAATGCGCCTTTCGCCTTCGTCGACTTCACCCTGGCGCGAAAAGGCGCAAGGCTGAAATCCTGCTTCGCCGATCCGTGGAACGGCTCGCCGCGCCCTGCCGATCAGATGACCGACCTGCTCGAACGGGCCGGTTTTCGCGTCGCCGACGCGACCGACGAAACAAGAGCCTTCCTGCCGCTCGTCGCCCGCGGCTGGGCGCGCTGGCGCGACGCCTATTCGCGCGCGCTTGAAATGTCCAACGCAAGGATGCGCGCCGACTATTTGCGGCTGCTCGCCCAATATGCGCATCTTTGGGCCGAACGGTTCGACGCGATCAAGGCCGGCCAACTCGTCGTCACGCGGTTCCAGACGCGAAGGAAAGGCTGAAGGAGCGGCGTCGGCCCGTCAGCGCCGGTATTTCCACCAGTCATCGATCCGTGCAAGGATGATATAGAGCGCGGAGAGCAGGATGATGACGAGCAGCGCGAATTGAAGCTGCGCGTCGACCGCGTGTTTTTCGTGTTTGGCCGGCCGCTCGCCGCTGAAGGCGACTGTTTCGACCGTTCCGTCTCCGGTCGGGGCTGTCCCGGCCGCGGCGCTGTCCGCGCCTTCGTCGGAAGGCGTGTCGGCGATCGCGTCGCCCGTCGCACTGTCGGCCGCGCCGTCAGCGGGATCCGCCGCCGGATCGCCCGATCCCGCGTCGCCAGTTCCCGCGCCGGCGTCGTCGCCGGTCGCCGCGGAACCGCCGTCGGCGGCTGCGCCATCGGACGCCCCATCGGAAACCCCGTCGCCGGAATCCCCGTCGCCGGAATCCCCGTCGCCAGTCGCTCCGCCAGCGGACGAACCGCCGTCTGTTTCGTCTCCGCCAGCCGCGCCGCTGTCTGCCGTCCCGCCGTCCGCCGCGCCGCCAAGCCCGCCTTGATCGACCGGCTTGTCGGTGAGCCCGGTTCCTTCCTCGATATTCGTTTCGAGATCGTCGAGCTCTTCGGCGCTCTCCTTTCCGATCGATGAGGCGGCCGCGCCCGCGCCGCCGGCGACAACGGCGCCCTGGATGGTCCGGCTCTCGCCAAGGCTCTCGCGACGCGGCGCTTCCTCGGTCGGCGTGACGCGGCTGTTTTCGGCGATTTCATCGGGACGATTGACGATCGGCGGATTGACCGGCGTCAAAAACAGCGCCGCTTCCGCCGCGCGCCGTCGCGTCAGGCCGCGCACCTCGCGCAGGACGCCTTTGACCGTCGCCTTGTTCCACCAGGTGAGCGCTTCCGCAGCGCCAGTCCGGTCATTGCGGTTGAGGCGCTTTCGTGCGGTTGAATTCTTGAAGGCGTTGACGCCGACATTGAAGACGAAGCTGACGAGCGCGTCGAATTCATTCTGGTTGAGGGAGACGCTCGCGAGCTGCTGCACGGCGCGCTCGCGCGGCTCGAGATCCCGGCGCAGGAGCTCTTCGGCCTCGCGTTCGCTGATCCGCTGGTTGGGGCCTGCAGTTTCGGTATGCCCGTAGCCGATCGTCCAGACTCCGGCGATATCCTGATAGGATTCAAGTTCGCGCCCCTCGAACATCTTGATGAGAGCGATCCCGTTTTCCGAAATCTTCATCCCGACCAACCCCTCCAGGATCAACGCCGACCGAAGACGCCACCTTATCGGCGAATTCCGGCGGAAGGTAGGCTGTTTGCGACGCTACGCGCCGGCCGCCAGGGATGGCTATCGCGCGCCTGCGAATGTGATAAAGTCCCCCTCGGGGCGCGTCCGCGCGAATCTGGGAAAATGGCGAGGGGATCATGCATAAGACCTTGAAATTGTTGGCGGCTGCGGCCGCCTTGGGCGCGGCGCCGGCGTTGGCGCAGCAAGGCGCGAGCCTCACCGACACCGTGAGCGGGGCGGACGTCGCCGCGATGCTCGGCGATTTCGACATCAAGACCGAAATGCGGGCGGCCGCGGCCGGCGGACCGCCGAGCCTTGTCGCGACGACCGCGGGCGGCGCGAAATTTCTGGTCGGCTTCTTTGATTGCGTTGACGCCGCCAAGGCGGCCGGGTGCAAGCAGGTGATGATTTCGACCGCGCAATCTTCCGGCGGCGTCGAATTTGACGACCTCAACACCTTCAACGGCCAGTCGAGCGTGACGACCGTCGTCTATGAACCGACGAACCAGATCCTGATTTTCGGCCGCAACATTTTCATGCCGGGCGGCATCGGCCGCGAGAACTTCAAGCTGCAGGTCGCGCTTTTCCTCAACGACATGCAGAAATTCGTTGAGGGCCGCCGCGCCTCGGCGAAGTCCGTCGCGTTCAACAACTCGCCGAAGCTGAAATCGAAAATCGCCTCGATCGCGGCGCCCGATGCGGCTGATCCCGCGGCGACGCTGTCGATCAGTCATGACCCGTCGGCGGAAATCGAAATCGCCATCGGGAATTCCCTCGACGTCGATTTCACGCGCGATCAGTAACGCGCCACTTTCTTTTCCCCTCCCTTGAAAAGGGAGGGGTAAGGGGAGGGATTGGGGCTGTTTCAGCCTGATCTCTCCGCCCGCCCCACCCTGTCATCCCGGATGCGCTGCAGCGCGTCCTTCGAGACGCCGCCTGACGGCGG
>CADEDN010000003.1 GCA_902826095.1 uncultured Alphaproteobacteria bacterium
GACGCAATCATCAAAAAAACCTCTTGCCCAACCGGGGCCGTCCACACATGACACGTTCATGAGCAAAAGGGGCCGTCGCCGACTCAGTCGGACTCAAACCAACTTTGTATTAGCCGCGCAATCCGCCGATTAACCGTTCCTTACCGGCGCGGTAACAGTTGCGAAACTTTTCGTTCACGCAAATTTAGTCTTGAGCCTCACAAACTCGTCATTGTTAGTCCGGGGCGGGGCGCCTTCGGGAAAAGACAGGGGCGAACGAATGTCGATTACGGTGCGGACCGACGCATTGATGTCGGACAGGGCGGATTTGAGCAGCGAAGAGATGTATCGCCTGGGCCTTGAGGCGTCGGTCGGCGCCGAAGGCGAGTTCGATCTCATCACGGCGCATAAATGGTTCAATCTCGCGGCGATGATGGGCAATCATGAGGCCCGCGCTTACAGGGCCGAACTCTCTCGCGAAATGTCGCCCGACGAGGTGGCGGAAGCTCAACGCCTTGCGCGGGAATTTCTGTCAAGCTACCGCCCGCGCCTGGCCGGCTGAACCGTCGACGCGGCGCGCTATCGCCGCTCCTTGCCTCATTCGCCGCCGATTTCGCGAATGCGGCGCCCGGACGTCGCTTGACGCCGGCGCCGCGCCGCCCCGATAGTCGCTCGCCATGAGCGGCGCTTCCGCAAATATCGATTCAGTCGAAACAATCGTCCGGCCTTTCGTCGGACGGACGGGTGGGCTGATTTCCGCGCTGCGCGCCGTGCAGGCGAAGATCGGATATTTGCCCGAAGTGACCGAAGCGGCGGCGGCCGGCGCCTTCAATCTCAGCCGCGCCGAAGTCAAAGGCGTCATCAGTTTCTATGCGGATTTTCACCGGGCGCCGAAGGGCCGGACGGTCATCCGCCTTTGCGCGGCGGAAGCCTGCCAGGCGCAAGGCGGGCGCGATCTCGAACGCGAAATCGAAAAGCGCCTCGCTGGCAAACATGGCAAGACCAGCGCCTCCGGCGATCTGACGCTGGAGCGCGTCTATTGCCTCGGCCTTTGTTCGGCGGGACCCGCGGCGATGGTCGACGGCGCGCTCATGGCGCGCGCGACGCCGGACCGGATCGAGGCCGCTTTCACAGCGAAAGAGCGTCGCAAGCGATGACCGCGCGCGGCAGGATTTTCGTTCCCCTTGACTCTCTGGCGGTCGCGCTCGGCGCGGATGATGTCGCCGACGGATTGATGAGCGCCGGGTTTGATGTCGTCCGGACCGGCTCGCGCGGCATGCATTGGCTGGAGCCGCTTGTCGAAATCGAGCGCGCCGGCGTCCGCCACGGGTTTGGACCGGTTGAAGCGGGCGATGTCGCATCGCTGGCCGCCGCGATCTCATCGGGCGCAGCCCATCCAAGGGCGCTTGGACCTGTCGAGGCGCTGGCGTTCTACGTTGAGCAAAAGAGGCTCACCTTCGCGCGCTGCGGCGTCATCGATCCGATCAGCGCAGAGGACTACCGCATCCATGGCGGGCTGAAAGGGCTGGAGAAAGCGGTTGCGCTTTCCGGCGCGGCGGTCTGCGAGGAAATTCTCGCATCCGGTCTTCGGGGACGCGGCGGCGCTGGGTTTCCGGCCGGGATCAAATGGAAAACCGTCGCCGGCGCGGTCGCCGATCAGAAATATGTTGTCTGCAACGCCGATGAAGGCGACAGCGGCACCTTCGCTGACCGGATGATCATGGAGGGCGATCCCTTCCTTCTGATCGAGGGCATGGCGATCGCCGGCGTCGCGGTCGGCGCGACGCAAGGGCATATTTATCTGCGGTCGGAATACCCGGTCGCCGCGCGCATCCTCGACGACGCGATCAGGGCCGCCAATCAAGCCGGCGTCCTTGGGCCCAATATTCTCGGTTCCGGCAAGCAATTCGATCTCGAGATCTTCATCGGCGCCGGCGCCTATATCTGCGGCGAAGAGACCTCGCTTTTGAACAGCCTTGAGGGAAAGCGCGGCGAGGTGCGGGCGAAGCCGCCTTTGCCGGCGCTTGAAGGATTGTTCGGCAAGCCGACGCTCGTCCAGAATGTGCTGACCTATTGCGCCGCGCCGTCGATTGTCGCCGGCGGCGCGAAAAACTACGCAGCGCTCGGAATCGGCAAATCCACGGGAACAATGCCGTTCCAGCTTTCCGGCGACATCAAGCATCCCGGACTGTTCGAGGCGCCGTTCGGCATGACCTTGCGCGACCTCGTTGAAAGGATCGGCGGGGGCGCGCGTTCTGGAAGGCCCATTCGCGCCGTCCAGATCGGCGGGCCGCTCGGCGCCTATCTGCCGCCGTCGCTCTTCGATACGATCATTGATTATGAGGCGCTTGTCGCCATCGGCGCCGGAATCGGCCATGGCGGCGTCGTCGTCTTCAACGACAGCGTCGATCTCATGGAGCAGGCGCGATACGCGTTTGAATTCTGCGCCGAGGAATCCTGCGGCAAATGCACGCCCTGCCGCATCGGCGCTGTCAGGGGCGTCGAAGTGATGGATCGGCTCCGCGACGGCGAAGATCACGCGAAGAATATGACGGTCCTGAAGGACCTCTGCGAGCTTATGGTCGACGGCTCGCTCTGCGCCATGGGCGGAATGACGCCGATCCCGGTTGAAAGCGCCATTAAGCATTTTCCGGAAGACTTCGCTTTTCCGCCGAAGAAGCGTACATTCGGCGCCGGATCGGAGAACGCGTCATGACGATCCTGAAGGAGAAAGACTACGGCACGCCGCGACCAAAGGCGGCGCGAAAAGTCAGGCTCGAAATCGACGGATTTGACGTCGAGGTCGAGGAGGGCGCCAGCATCATGCGCGCCGCCGCCGCGCTTGGGACGTCCATTCCAAAGCTCTGCGCGACCGATCGCCTCAATTCCTTCGGCTCCTGCCGGCTTTGCCTCGTCGAGATCGACGGCCGCAAGGGAACGCCCGCCTCCTGCACGACGCCGGTCGCGGAGGGGATGAAAGTCAGGACGCAAACGCCGCGCCTTGCAAAACTTCGCCGCGGCGTCATGGAGCTTTACATCTCCGATCATCCGCTCGACTGCCTCACCTGTTCGGACAATGGCGATTGCGACCTGCAGGAAATGGCGGGCCGCGTCGGCTTGCGTGACGTGCGCTATGGATATGAGGGCGAAAACCATTTCGGCAAGCCGAAAGATCTCTCAAACCCGTATTTTCAGTTCGAGCCCTCGAAGTGCATCGTCTGCTCGCGCTGCGTCCGGGCGTGCGATGAGGTGCAGGGAACGCTGGCGCTGACGATCGAAGGACGCGGCTTCAACTCGAAAGTCTCATTCGCCGGCGCGAATTTCTTTGAATCCGAATGCGTCTCCTGCGGCGCCTGCATCGATGTCTGCCCGACCGCGACCTTGCAGGAAAAGACGATCGCCGACATGGGCGTTCCCGACCGCACCGTCTTGACGACCTGCGCCTATTGCGGCGTCGGCTGCTCGTTCAAGGCCGAGCTGAAGGGCGATCAGGTCATTCGCATGACGCCCTACAAGGAAGGCAAGGCCAATCACGGCCATTCCTGCGTGAAAGGGCGTTTCGCCTGGGGCTATGCGCAGCATCCCGACCGCGTGACGGCGCCTCTTGTTCGCGAAAAATATACTGACCCCTGGCGCGAAGCGACCTGGGACGAAGCGATCGCCTACGCCGCGCGCCGCCTTCAAGAGACGCAGGAGAAATACGGCCGCAAATCGATCGGCGCGATTTCTTCGTCAAGATGCACGATCGAGGAAGTCTGGGTCGTGCAGAAAATGGTCCGCACCGCCTTCGGCAACAACAATATCGACACTTGCGCCCGCGTCTGCCATTCGCCGACCGGCTACGGATTGAAGCAGACCTATGGAACGTCCGCCGGGACGCAGGATTTCGACAGCGTCGAGGACGCCGACGTCATCTTGCTCATCGGCGCCAATCCGACCGACGCCCACCCCGTCTTCGCCTCGCAGATGAAGCGGCGGCTGAGGAAGGGCGCGAAACTCATCATCGCCGATCCGCGCGCGATTGATCTTGTCCGTACACCCCATATAGAAGCGGCGCTGCATTTACAGCTGCTTCCGGGGACCAATGTCGCGCTGGTCAACGCGATCGCCCATGTCGCGGCGGTCGAGGGGCTCCTTGATCAGCCGTTCATTGACGCGCGCTGCGACCAGGAATCGTTCAGGGAATGGCTCGCCTTCATCAGGCGGCCGGAGAATTCGCCGGAGACAGCGGCGGATATCACCGGCGTTCCGGCGGCGGACATTCGCGCCGCGGCGCGCCTTTATGCGACGGGCGGGAACGCCGCGATCTATTACGGCCTCGGCGTCACGGAACACAGCCAGGGCTCGACCATGGTCATGGGCATGGCGAATCTCGCGATGGCGACCGGCAATATCGGGCGGCGCGGCGTCGGCGTTAATCCGCTTCGCGGCCAGAACAACGTGCAGGGCTCTTGCGACATGGGCTCATTTCCGCACGAATTTTCCGGCTATCGTCATGTGTCGGACGATGCGACGCGCGCGCTTTTTGAAAAGGCGTGGGGCCGTCCGCAGGACAAGGAGCCGGGCTTCCGCATTCCGAACATGTTCGACGAGGCGTGCTGCGGATCGTTCCGCGGCCTCTATGTGCAAGGCGAGGACATCGCGCAGTCGGATCCGAACACACAGCATGTCGAGGCGGCGTTGAAAGCGCTCGACGTGCTGATCGTGCAGGACTTATTCCTCAATGAGACCGCGCGCTTCGCCCATGTTTTTCTGCCGGGAACATCCTTCCTCGAAAAGGACGGCTGCTTCATCAACGCCGAGCGCCGCATCAACCGCGTGCGCCCCGCCGTTCAGCCCAAGACCGGCATGGAGGAGTGGCGCGTCACGCAGGCGCTGACCAACGCGCTCGGCTACGCCGGGATGAATTTCAAATCCGCCGCCGACATCATGGACGAGATCGCCGCGCTGACGCCGACCTTCAAGAATGTCTCGCACAAGATGCTGGACGAAAAGGGAAGCGTTCAATGGCCCTGCAATGATGCGGCGCCGGACGGCACCCCGATCATGCATATAGACGGCTTTGTCCGCGGCAAGGGCCTCTTCGTGTTGACGGAATTCCAGCCGACTCCCGAAAAGACCAACCGCAAATTTCCCCTGATCCTGACGACGGGCCGCATCCTTTCACAATATAATGTCGGCGCACAGACGCGCCGCACCGCGAACGAGCAATGGCACGATGAGGACGTTCTCGAAATTCACCCGTCCGACGCTGAAGCGCGCGGCGTGCGCGACGGCCACTTCGTCGCGCTGAAGAGCCGCAAGGGCGAGATCGTCCTCAAGGCGCAGATCACGGAGCGGGTCGCGCCGGGCGTCGTCTATACGACGTTTCATCACCCCGAAACGGGCGCCAATGTCGTCACGACCGAATATTCCGATTGGGCGACGCAGTGCCCTGAATACAAGGTCACGGCGGTCGAAGTGACGCCCGCCAATCACCGATCCGACTGGCAGCGCGCCTATTTCGAAACGCTTCCGGCGATGCGACGCGTGGTGACGGAGCCCGCGGAGTAAGGTGCCGCTGATCCGATATTTCGGAACGCCGCCCCCGGTCGACCGCGATGTCGCGGCGAACGGCGAAAGATGGCGCGTGCCCGAAGAAACGCCCGTCGCGATGATCTACAATGGTCGAAACCACGCCGTCATGCTGGCGACGCCGGCTGATCTTGCGGATTTCGGCGTCGGATTTTCGCTGACCGAACGAATCACCGGCGCCGTCGACGAAATTGAGGCGATCGACATTCATCAGGAGGAGCGGGGCGTCGACATCCGCTTGACGCTGGCGTCCGATGCGATCGAACGGTTCGATGCGCGCCAGCAGCGGCGAAATCTCGTCGGCCGCGCCGGCTGCGGGGTCTGCGGCGTTGAAAACGCCGAGACATTTTTTGAGGTCCTGCCGAGAGTCGCCGCTCAAAAGACGCAGATTTCGCCGGAAGCGCTCCACAGGGCGGCTCGCACGCTCGCGGATCATCAGCCGTTGAACCGTCGCACAAGGACCGTGCACGCGGCCGCTTTCGCCGACAGGGCCGGCGCCATCCGCCTCGCCCGGGAAGATGTCGGCAGGCATAACGCGCTCGACAAGCTGCTCGGCGCCCTGACGCTCGCCGGCGCGTCGACGGGCGACGGGTTCGTGGTGATGTCGAGCCGTTGCTCTTATGAAATCGTCGAAAAAGCGGCGCGGCTCGGGGTCACGGCCGTCCTTTCAATTTCAGCGCCGACAGCTTTTGCGATCGCCAAGGCGAAAGAAGCAAATCTTGCTCTCTATGTCGTCAGCGGCGACGCCATCATCGCGATTGACGGCTGAAAAGCCGCAGAGGCGGCGTCCGCCGCCGGCATTTTCCCGAGGGTCAAAATGAGCTAGAACGCCGGGGCGCAAATCGCTCGACAATCCAAGGGAGAGACTTTCGATGAAGACCCGCGCCGCCATCGCTGTCGCGCCGAACAAGCCGCTCGTCATCGAGGAAATCGACCTCGACGGGCCGAAGCCGGGCGAGGTGCTTGTCGAAATCAAGGCGACAGGCGTCTGCCATACCGATGCGTACACGCTTGAGGGCAAGGACTCCGAGGGCATTTTTCCGTCGATCCTCGGGCATGAAGGGGCGGGGATCGTGCGCGAGATCGGCGCGGGCGTCGCCTCGGTCGCGGTCGGCGACCATGTCATTCCTCTGTACACGCCGGAATGCCGTCAGTGCAAAACCTGCCTCTCGCGCAAGAGCAATCTGTGCACCTCGATCCGCGCGACTCAGGGAAAGGGCCTGATGCCGGACGGCACGAGCCGTTTCAAGCGCAAGGGCGAGACCATTTATCACTACATGGGCTGTTCAACTTTTTCGAACTTCACGGTTCTCCCGGAAATTGCAGTCGCGAAAATCCGCAAGGACGCGCCCTTCGACAAGGCCTGTTATGTCGGCTGCGGCGTCACGACGGGCATCGGCGCCGTCATCTGGACCGCGAAAGTCGAGGCGGGCGCCAATTGCGCGGTCTTCGGGCTCGGCGGCATCGGCCTTAACGTCATTCAGGGACTTCGCCTCGTCGGCGCGAACAGGATCATCGGCGTCGACGTCAATCCGGCCAAGCGCAAGATGGCCGAAGAATTCGGCATGACGGATTTCGTCAATCCGAACGACATCGGCGTCAAGAATGTCGTCGACAAGGTGGTCGAACTGACCGGCGGCGGCGCGGACTACACGTTTGACTGCACCGGCAACACCGACGTCATGCGTCAGGCGCTGGAATGCTGCCATCGCGGCTGGGGCCAGTCGATCATCATCGGCGTCGCCGAGGCGGGCAAAGAAATCGCGACCCGCCCGTTCCAGCTGGTGACGGGACGCGTCTGGAAGGGTTCCGCCTTCGGCGGCGCGCGCGGCCGCACCGACACGCCGAAGATCGTCGACTGGTACATGGATGAAAAGATCGAGATCGATCCGCTCATCACGCACACAATGCCGCTTGAAAAAATCAATGACGCTTTCGATCTGATGCATGAGGGAAAATCGATCCGCTCGGTGATCCTCTATTGAGGCGCGATGATTGACAGGACTGACGGCAAAGCGCGGCGCGCGGCGCCGCTGATCGACGCTTTCGGGCGGCGCATCTCCTATTTGCGTTTGTCGGTCACGGATCGCTGCGATCTTCGCTGCGCCTATTGCATGTCGGAGCGTCCGGCTTTCCTGCCGAAATCAGACATTCTGACGCTTGAGGAGCTTGAGGCGGTGGCGCGCGCCTTCATCGCGCGCGGCGTCCGCAAGATCAGGTTGACCGGGGGCGAGCCGCTGGCGCGGCGCAATGTGATGAGCCTGATCGAGGGGCTCTCGCAATATCTGCTCGACGGCGCGCTTGACGAACTGACGCTGACGACGAACGGCACGCAGCTTGAAAAATACGCGGGCGCGCTCGCCGACGCGGGCGTGCGCCGCCTCAACGTGTCGCTCGATACGCTTGATCGGGCGAAATTCGCGGCGATTGCGCGCCGGGATGCGCTCGATCGCGTCCTTGCCGGAATTGATGCGGCGCAGGCGGCCGGTCTCAAAATCAAGATTAACACCGTCGCCTTGAAGGATCGCAATCTCGACGAAATTCCGGCGCTCATCGAATGGGCGCATCAGCGCCGCATGGATTTGACCCTGATTGAAGTGATGCCGCTCGGCGAGGTCGAGGAAGATCGCCAGGATCAATTCGCGCCTTTATCCGAGGTTCGCCGATCGCTTGAGGCGCGCTGGACGCTCGTCGCTGACGATTTTCGCACCGGCGGGCCGGCGCATTATGTGACGGTCAGGGAAACCGGCGGCAGGATCGGTTTCATCACGCCGCTGACGGCGAATTTCTGCGACGGCTGCAACCGCGTGCGCGTGACCTGCTCCGGCGAGTTATACATGTGCCTTGGCCAGCAGCGCCGCGTCGACCTCAAATCGGCGCTGCGGGACGGCGGCGAAGACGCGGTTTCGCGCGCGCTCGACGAAGCGATGGCGCGCAAGCCGCTCGGGCATGATTTCAAGGCGGCAAATCCCGCCGCCGGCGCCGTGCCGAGATTCATGGCGGCGACGGGCGGCTGATCGATGGCGCGCATTGTGTTCTACGGCAGGCTGGCGGACAAGATGGGGCGCGAGAGAACAATTGCGCTCGGTCCGGACGGACAGTCCGTACAGGGATTGATTGAGTTGCTGTCCGGGGGCGATCAAGAGCTCAGGCGATCCTTGTCCGACCCAAGCGTCAAGTTCGCTGTCAATGACACGGTCGGCCCCCGCGATGCGCGGATCGGCGACGATGATGAAATCGCCGTGATGCCGCCCTTCAGCGGCGGGTGACATGATCAAGCTGTCCTCCGGCCCGATCGAACCGGGCGCGCTCTTTGACGCGTTCCGCCGCTCGGCGGCGAATGCCGGCGCTGTCGCCGCCTTTGTCGGCGTCGTGCGCGGCGAGGGCGAAGAAGGCGTCACGGCGCTTGAACTTGATCATGCGCCGCAGCTCACCTTGCGCGAAATTGAGCGCGCCGCGGACGAGGCGCGCCGCCGCTGGCCGATCATCGATATGGCGATTGTTCACCGTGTCGGGCGGGTCGGCGTCGGCGAGCCGGTCGTCTTTGTCGCGACCGCCGCCGAGCACCGCCGGGCGGCGTTCCAGTCCTGCGATTTTCTGGTCGATTTTCTGAAGACGGATGCGCCCTTCTGGAAGAAGGAAATCGGTCGCAGCGGCGAGCGATGGATAGAGCCGACGGCGAAGGACTATGCTGACCGCGATCGCTGGCGATGAACGGCGGAGATTTTTGATGGCGGGCGTTGACCAAAGTCTTGAGTTCAAACCGCTGAGGATCGCTATTCTGACGGTCTCGGACACGCGCACGCTCGAGACCGACACTTCGGGCGCCGCGCTGAAGGAGCGCCTGGAAGCGGCAGGCCACCTTCTCGCCGACCGCAGGCTCATTCGCGACGATATTGCGAAAATCCGCAGCCTCGTTCAGGCGTGGATCGCCGATCCTCGCGTTGACGCCGTCATCACGACGGGCGGCACCGGCCTTACCGGGCGCGACGTGACGCATGAAGCAGTGACGCCGCTCTTTGAAAAGACGATCGAGGGGTTCTCCGTCGTCTTTCATCTGGTGAGCTATGAGAGCGTCGGGCTCTCAACCCTGCAGTCGCGCGCGACTGCCGGCGTCGCCAACGGGACCGTGATTTTCTGCCTTCCGGGCTCCACCGGCGCCGTTCGGGACGGATGGGACAAGGTGATCTCGCATCAGCTCGATTCGCGCTACCGGCCCTGCAATCTCGTTGAGCTGATGCCGCGCCTCAAGGAACGATGAATGGCGAAGACGCTCACGCATTTCGACGATGAGGGCAGGCCGCGCATGGTCGATGTTTCGACGAAGGCAGACGCTGAGCGAACGGCGCGCGCAACGGGGACGGTGCGGTTTTCAGACGCCGCCTATGCGGATATTCGCGCCCACGGCGTCGCCAAGGGCGACATTTTGAGAATCGCCGAACTCGCCGGAATCATGGGCGCCAAGAAAACGGCGGATCTCATCCCGCTCTGTCATCCCCTGCCGCTGACGGCGATCGCGGTCGCGGGCGCATTCAATGACGCGACAAAATCGATTGACGTTGAGGCAAGCGTCAGGACCACTGGAAAAACTGGCGTCGAAATGGAAGCGCTGACCGCCGTCGCCGTCGCCTGTCTTGCCGTCTATGACATGGCGAAATCGGTCGACAAGGCGATGACGATAGGACCGATCGCGCTCGTCGAAAAGACCGGCGGCAAGTCGGGCGATTTCAGGCGGTGAGCGCCATGCTGAGCGTGAACGACGCGCTTGACGTCATTCGAACGGCGGCTTTCCCGCTTGGCGCCGAGACTGTTTTCGTCGGCGACGCATTGGGGCGCGTGCTGGCGGCGCCTGTCGTTTCAGGAATTGATCAGCCGCCGTTTCGTGCGTCCGCCATGGACGGCTACGCCGTGCGGCGAGCGGACGCGCGCGAAGGGGCGCGGCTTCGGCTGATTGGCGTCGCCGCGGCGGGCGCGCCCTTTCGGGGCGCTGTCGGCGCCGGCGAAGCGGTGCGCATTTTCACGGGCGCCGTCGCGCCGGATGGCGCCGATCACATTGTCATTCAGGAAGAAGCGACGGAAGTCGACGGGTCGATCCTCATCGCCGCCGCACAGACAGGCGGATCAAACATCCGCGCCGCCGGCATCGACTTCGCCGCGGGTTCGATCCTCAAGAAGCAAGGCGCGCGCCTGTCGGCGATCGATCTTGGCCTCATCGCATCGGCCAACATTTCTTCGGTTTTGGCGTATCGAAGGCCGATGGTCGCCTGTTTCGACAATGGCGATGAACTGGTCGAGCCGGGCGCCGCGCTCGCCGACGGTCAGATCATCGGATCGAACCGCTTCGCGCTGGAGGCGCTGATCGGCTCATGGGGCGCCGCGCCGCGCTATCTCGGGCGGGCGGCGGACCAGCGAAGCGATGTCCGGCGCAAATTCGAGGATCGAGGCGACGCGGATGTGATTGTCGCGATCGGCGGCGCATCGGTCGGCGATCATGATCATGTGCAGGGCGCGTTCGCGGATGCGGGCGGCGCTGTTCTGTTTTCAAAGATCGCGGTGAGGCCCGGAAAACCGACCTGGTTCGGCCGCCTTGGCGAGACGCTGGTTCTTGGGCTGCCGGGAAACCCCGCTTCGGCGATTGTCTGCGCCATCTTGTTCCTGAGGCCGCTCATTGCGCGGCTTGCCGGCGAGGAAGCGGAGGACAGCGCCATTCGCGCCGCGCTGACGGCGCCGCTCAAGCCGAACGGCGCGCGCGAGACTTATCTGCGCGGCCGCGTGACCGTCGATCAGACCGGCCGCCTTAATGCGGAGCCGTATTCGAAAGAGGATTCGTCGCTGTTGACGCCGCTGTCTGCAGGCAATTGCCTGATCCGACGCGGCGCTAATGCGCCGGAAGCCGCAGCAGGCGACCTTGTCGATTGCATTCTCTATGGCGCGCTGAGCGCTGGCGGCGCCGCTTGATCGCGAAGGCGCAAATCGCCGGATTGGTGTTCGCTGGCGGGCGGTCAAGCCGCTTTCCCGGCGGCGCGAAAGAACTGGCGCTCCTGCGCGGCAAGAGGCTGATTGATCACGTCATCGAGCGCGCCGCGCCGCAAGTTCGCGTGCTCGCCATTGGCCGCGCCGCGGCGCCCGCGCATCGCTGCGAAAGCCTTGCGAGCGTCATTGATATCGTCAAGGACCGCGGGCCGCTTTCGGGTTTGCATGCGGGACTGATGTGGGCGGCGTCTTTGAGGCCGCCGGTCACGCATCTCGCAAGTTTTCCCTGCGATGCGCCGAATTTTCCGGAGACGCTGGTCGCGGCGCTCGCCGATGCGCTTGAACGAGCGAACGCAAGAGCCGCGATCATCAGACAGGGTGACGACGTCCATCCGACCTTTGGCCTTTGGTCTGTCGACCTCGCGCCGCTCGCCGAACGGCTGCTTGACACTGGCCCATGGTCGCTCCGGAATTTCGCGGCGGAGGCCAAGGCTGTCAGCGTTGAAATGATCGGCGCCGACGCGCTGGATTTTGCGAATGTGAACACGCGGGCCGATCTCGACGCCATCGAGCAAGGCCGCCGCGACTGACGCCGCATGGACGCATCGTGGGAAGGGCGGTATCACTCGGGCGATCGCAAACGCCAGGGAACGCCCGCGCCATGAGCAAGAATGTCGAACGCTTCGACGCATGGATCAGAAAGCGCTTCGTCGACCTGAATTCCGGCCTTGAAGAGCTTTATTTCGCCCAACAGGACCGCGCCAATGTCGAGGGCGTCGGCGATGATTTGAAACAGGCGATCTTCGAGGAAGGGCGCGTCTTCGTCGCCTCCTTGCGCGAGGAGGGGAACACCGATGAAGGGTTTGATCGCGCCTTTGATGTCCTTGGCGATCTCGGCCTCTGGCTCGCCGCGCTTCGCCGCCACGAGTTGACCAATCCGGCGCGCGAGGAGCGATCGCCTTTCCATGAAGCGTCCGCGCTCGGCATGCATATCGGCGCGTCGATCGGCGTCGTCCCGCGCTTTGCGACCAGCCATCTTTCAACGCACAACGCCGCCGTCAACGGCAAGCCGAAGAGCTTCACCTGGCTCAAGGATGAAAAGCTCTTCCTCGATTACAACACGCGGGGGATTTTCGCCTACAAGCGCGCCGCGGACGCCTTGATGCGGATTACGCCGATCGGCGTTTCGCACCCGGTCGCCCTCACGCTTTTCGAGGACGCGAAGAAGGCGCTTGATGACGTCGCCCGATGGAACGACGCGCTCTTTACGCAGCTTGACGTCGACCGGTTCTTTTACAGCGTCAGGCCCTATTACAAGCCCTATCGCGTCGGCCGCCAGGAATATCGCGGCGCGAATGCGGGCGATTTTTCGGGCATCAATGAGATCGACTTGTTGACCGGTCTTTGCCAGGCGAACGATCCCTATTATTCGCAGCTACTCGTCGACAAGATGCTGTTCATGCGGCCGGAGGACCAGGAATCCCTTCGCGACTGCATGCGGCGTCGGGATTTTCTCGACATCTTCCTCGAAGCGGCCGCGACATCGAAGGGCGAGCCCTGGTTCAGGGAGAATGCGCGCGCCTTCGTCGACGTTTGCGAGGCGCATGGAAGGGCGGCGGCGCAGCACCATGATCAGCTCGTCGCGCGGTTCATCGAGCGACCCTCCGTCGCGCTCGATCAGCAGAAATTGTCGCAGGTGACGGCGAGCGGCCCGCCTTTGCCGGTGCTATTGCGGTCGCTTGAGATGCTGCGGGATCTTCGCCTTGCGGCGCCGCGCACGGACATTCGCACGCGCCATGACGATCTGGCGACATTGAAGGCGGCGCTCGGCTAGAACATCTGGAAACGGAGACGCCGCCCTTCGTGAGGCCGCCTTCGGCGACTCCGCAGGGTGAGGCGGATCGTGTTTCGATTGACAAAAACGGCCTCATCCTGAGGAGCGCGCGGAACGCGCGCGTCGCGAAGGATGGCGACGCGCATCGGCGCTGAATGTTTTGCGTAGCGCGCGTGCGCCGCAAATCGCTGCGAATGCGTCTGGCCGCAACATGGTTAACGAAATTGCGCCCACCGCGCGAATTCCCGATCGCAAATACAATTTTTTCGCGGCTTGATCCGCCGACGGAAAATCCCACGTCACGCGTTGATAGGAAAGAGGCCGGAGCGATCCGGCGATGCAACTTTGACTTTGCGAAAGGGATCATGAGGCTCGGGCGTTCGGCATTGATGCAAAATTGGGCTGATGAGGATTCATCGCCTGTCATCCCGGAACTCGCCGAAGGCGATTATCCGGGACCTCCGGCGGCGAACTCACAAGATCCCGGATCGGCGCTTCGCGCCGTCCGGGATGACGCCATCGGTCTTGATCTCGGGAATGATTTCGCCTTACGCCGAAAGGACGTCGGCGAGCGCCTCGCAAAGGTGGGCGACATTGCCGTCATTGACGCCGCAGAGATTGGCGCGCCCGTTGCCGGCGACATAGATCCCGTGACGCTCGCGCAAGGCGAGAACCTGGCGTTCGTCGACGGGAAGAAGCGAGAACATGCCGTTTTGCCGCTCGATGAAGTCGAGACGCCCGCCGAGCTGGTGGTCGCGGGCCGTGCGCACGAGCAGGCGGCGGTTGTCCTCAACGGCGCGGCGCATCGTTTCAAGCTCGCGCCGCCAGATCATCGAAAGGTCCGGCGTCGACAAGATGTCGGCGACCAGAATGGCGCCGTGCGCCGGCGGCATCGAATAGATCTGCCGCGCGGCATTGACGACATGGCTCTTCATCGCCTCGGCGCGGCCGGCGTTCGCGCCGACCATCATCAGCGCGCCGGTTCGCTCGCGATAAAGGCCGAAATGCTTCGAGCAGGAGTAGGAAACAAGAAGCTCCGGCAGGCGTTCCGCCATCCGGCGGACCATCTCGGCGTCGGCGTCGAGACCCCTTGCAAAGCCGTGATAGGCGAAATCGACGAAAGGAAGAAAACCGTTCTTCGCCGCAAGGTCGATGATCGCGTCGATTTCCTTGGGCGACAGATCGGCGCCGGTCGGATTGTGGCAGCCGCCATGCAGCAGCAGCGCATCACCGGCGCCGAGCCGCGCCGCCGCGCCGTAAAAGGCGCTGAAATCGACGCCGCCCGACTTCGCATCGTAATAGGGAAGCATCTCGATCCTGAGGCCGGCCGCCGACAACAGCGGGTTGTGATTGGCCCAGGTCGGCGAACCGATCGCGATCCCTTCGGCGCCGGCGCGCTTCAGAAGCTCCGCGCCAACGCGCAGCGCGCCGCAACCGCCCGGCGTCTGCACGACCGCGCAGCGATCGGCGGCGATCGACGACCCGAAGACGAGTGCGCGGAGCGCCTCGCCAAAACCCGGCGCTCCTTCCGGCGGCATGTAGACCTTGGTCGTTTCGCGCTCGACGAGACGGCGCTGCGCGCTCGCGACCGCTTCCATCACCGGCGTCCGGTTGTCCGGCGTTCGATAGACGCCGACGCCAAGGTCGATCTTCTTCGCGCGCGGGTCCTCGCTGAACAATTTCGTGAGGCCGAGGAGCGCGTCGGGCTGCAAGGCGGCGAGATCGGAAAACATGGCGGCGCTTTCTCAGGCTGCGACGGAAGACCGCGGTTGATTAAACGAATCCATGAGGCCCGCAAGACGCTTGTCGGCCGCATCGATCGATGCGCGTTTGACCGGGCCATAGCCGCGAATGTCGTCGGGGAGGGACGCGATCGCGATCGCGGCGTCGAGATTTTCGGGCGTAAGGCGCGCCGCGATGTCGGCGATGCGCGCGCGGTAGTCTTCGATCAGCCGCCGCTCAAGCCGGCGCTCCTCGCTCCGCCCAAAGGGATCGAAGGCGGTTCCGCGCAGGAACCTCAGCCGCCGCAGGACCGACAACGCCGCATACATCCACGGACCGAATTCGGATTTCTTCGGCCGCCCCTGATCGTCGAGGCCGCGGTTGAAGACCGGCGGCGCCATATGGAATTTCACCCGGTAATCGCCGGAGAACGCGCCGGCGATCTTCCGGCGGAACGATCCGTCGGTGTGCAGCCGCGCGACTTCATATTCGTCCTTGTAGGCCATGAGCTTGAAGAGGTTCTTCGCGACGGCGCGCGAAAACGCCGCGCCGGCGTCGGCCTTCGCGGACGCGTCCGCAATGGTCTTGATGAAGGCCCGATAACGCTCCCCGTAAGCCGCATTCTGATAGACGGCGAGAAACGAAGCGCGCCGGTCGACAAACTGTTGCAGCGTCAGGTCGGCGGGCGTTTGCTCGACCATCCCGGCGGCGCGCAGAACGGCGCCGTCGTCGATCGCCGCGGCCCGGCCGAGCGCGAACGCGTCCTTGTTCTTGTCGACCGATACGCCGTTGAGGTCGATCGCGCGCATCAGCGCCGCCTCGCTGACGGGGACAAGTCCCTTCTGCCAGGCGAACCCCAGAAGGAACATGTTCGAATAGACGCTGTCGCCGAGCAGGCGAAGCGCGACGCCGCCGGCGTCGATCGTCGAGACATTGTCGTCGCCGCAAGCCTTTTGCAGCGTCCTGACGCGGCGGCGCGGTTCGAAATCGACATTGCGGTCGCGGATGAAATCCGCCGTCGGCAGAATATCGGTGCTCGCGACCGCGCGCGTCACGCCGGCCTGCATCACGCCGAGCGCGCGCGGGTCGGTCGCGACGACGAGGTCGCAGGCGATCAGCGCTTCGGCCTCGCCCGCGTCGACGCGCACCTGATGGAGCGCGCTGGGCGACGCCGCAAGGCGCACATAAGAGAGCACCGCGCCGCCTTTTTGCGCAAAGCCCATGAAATCAAGTACGCTGGAGCCCTTGCCTTCAAGATGCGCCGCCATGGTGATGATCGCGCCGATGGTGACGACGCCGGTGCCGCCGACGCCGGCGACAAGAAGGTCGTAGGCGCGTTCGATTCGCGGCAAGATGGGCGCCGGCGATGCGGCGAGCAGCGCCTCAAGCGCTCCGTCGCTTTTGCGCGCTTCCGGCTTCTTCAATTCGCCGCCCTCGATGGTGACGAAGCTCGGGCAAAATCCCTTGAGACAGGAATAGTCCTTGTTGCAGGAGGATTGATCGATCGCCCGCTTGCGGCCGAACTCGGTCTCGACGGGAACGACGGAGAGACAGTTCGACTGTTTCGAACAATCCCCGCAGCCCTCGCAGACGAGGTCGTTGATCATCACGCGTTTGGGCGGATCGGGATATTCGCCCTTCTTGCGCCGCCGCCGCTTTTCCGCGGCGCAGGTTTGCTCGTAAATGAGCGCGGTGACGCCGGCGATTTCGCGCAGGTCGCGCTGCGCGTCGTCAAGGTCTTCGCGATGGCGGACCGCGATTTGCGGCGGAAGGCCGCCCGCCTCGACAATTTTTTCCGGCCGGTCGGAGACGACGACGACCTTTCGGACGCCCTCCGCCAAGAGCTGGTTCGCCATCATCGCGACGGTGATGATTCCGTCGACGGGCTGGCCGCCGGTCATCGCGACCGCGTCGTTGAAGAGGATCTTGTAGGTAATGTTCGCCTTCGCCGCGATCGCCTGCCGGATCGCCATCGAGCCCGAATGGTAATAGGTGCCGTCGCCGAGATTCTGGAAGATATGCGGACGGTCTTTCAGGAACATCGATTTCGACGCCCAATTGACGCCTTCGCCGCCCATCTGAATGAGCGACGAGGTCTCGCGGTCCATCCACGACGCCATGAAGTGGCAGCCGATGCCGGCGAGCGCCTTCGATCCTTCCGGCACTTTCGTCGAAGTGTTGTGCGGACAGCCGGAACAGAAATAGGGCTGACGCTTCGCGCCGCCTTGCGCCTCGACCGGCCGCGTCGCGCGCTGAAGCCGCGCCAGCGCTTCCCGGAAATCGAGTTCAGGGAATACGCGCAGGAGACGTTGCGCGATGATCGGCGCGAGGCCGGAGGGCGAGAGTTCGTCGACCCAGGAGATCAGCGGCGCGCCCGCCTCGTCATGCTTGCCGAGAATGAGCTTCGGCTTCGACACCGCGCGATCGTAGATATATTCTTTAAGCTGACTTTCGATGATGCCGCGTTTTTCCTCGATGACGAGCACTTCTTCCTTGCCGGCCATGAAACGCTCGGCGCCGTCGCATTCGAGCGGCCAGACGAGGCCGACCTTGTAGATGTCGAGCCCGATCGCGCGGGCGCGGCGCTCGTCGATTCCAAGGATGGCGAGCGCTTCCATCACGTCGAGATGCGCCTTGCCGGTCGTGATGATTCCGTACCTTGCGTTCGCGACGCCGTAGATCGCGCGGTCGATCGGATTGGCTCTGGCGAAGGCGCGAACCGCCTCCTTCTTGAATTTCATCCGCCGTTCGATCTGCATGCCGGGCAGATCCGGCCAGCGGAAATTGAGGCCGCCTTCCGGCATCGCGAAATCGGCCGGGATCTGGAAACGCGGCGGCGCCGGGATCGCAACGCTCGCCGCGCTTTCGACCGTCTCCGATATCGCCTTGAACCCGACCCACATGCCGGAATAGCGGGAGAGGGCGAACCCGTAGAGTCCGTACTCGATATATTCGGCGAGCGAGGCGGGATTGAGCGTCGGCATGTACCAGGACATGAACGCGACGTCGGATTGATGCGACATCGACGAGGACGCGCAGCCATGATCGTCGCCGGCGACGACGAGAACGCCGCCATGCGGCGACGATCCGTAGGCGTTGCCGTGCTTCAGCGCGTCGCCGGCGCGGTCGACGCCGGGACCCTTGCCGTACCACATCGAAAAGACGCCATCGACGATGCGGGCGCCTTCAAGTTCGACCTGTTGCGCGCCGAGGACCGCGGTCGCCGCAAGGTCTTCGTTGATCGCCGGCAAAAACTCGATCTGCTCTTCCTTGAGGAACTTCGCCGCGCGCCAGAGCGCCTGATCGACGGCGCCCAAGGGCGATCCGCGATAGCCGGAGACAAAGCCGGCGGTGTTGAGGCCGTTGGCGCGATCAAGGCGGCGCTGATGCAGCATGATCGCGACGAGCGCTTGCGTCCCCGTCAGGAACGCGCGGCCCGATCGCCGACGGTAGCGGTCGTCAAGCTCGTAAGCGTCAAGCGCAGGCGTCCTTGCGTCATCCGCTGGCATGAGGTCGGCTCCAAATCGCAAGGATGCATAACTGATTTGCGGGCGAGTGTCGCCCGCCCGCAAATCCTGCGAATTGACGCCGCCGGCCTTGCCTCAATCGACCGGAAAGCCGCGATCGCGGAGCAGCGCCGCCGTATCGACGTCGCGGCCGCGGAACTTCTTGAAGCCCTCCGCCGGATCAATCGAATCGCCGACCGACATGATGTAGTCGTGAAGCTTCTTCGCCGTGGGCTTGTCGTAGAAGCTTCCGGCTTCGACGAAGGCTTCCGCGGCGTCGGCGGTGATCGTATCCGCCCAGAGATAGCTGTAATAGCCGGCGGCGTAGCCTTCGCCCGCGAAGATGTGCCCGAATTGCGGCGTCCGGTGCCGCATCACGATCTCTTTCGGCGCGCCAAGTTCGGCGAGCGTCTCGCGTTCGAATTTGTCGGGGTCGATATCCGCGTCGCCGGCAAGATGCAGCTTCATGTCGACGAGCGCGCTCATCAGATATTCGACCGTCGTGAAGCCCTGATTGAATGTCTTCGCATTCTTGATCTTGTCGACCAGCGGCTGCGGCAGCGCTTCGCCGGTTTCGTGATGGACGAGGAATTGATTCATCACTTCCGGCGTCATCAGCCAGCGCTCGTTGATCTGCGAGGGGAACTCGACATAATCGCGCGGAACGCTCGTTCCCGCTTGCGAGGGATATTTGACGTTCGAATTGAGGCCGTGCAGCGCGTGGCCGAATTCATGGAACAGCGTTTCAGCGTCGTCCCAGGAAATCAGCACCGGTTCGCCCGGCTTGCCCTTGATGAAGTTCGAGTTGTTGGAGACGATCGGCTTGATGTCGCCGATGAGTTTTTGCTGGCCGCGATATTCGGTCATCCACGCGCCAGACCCCTTGCCGGTGCGGGCGTAAGGATCGAAATACCACAGGCCGACGAGATCGCCCGCCGGGTTCAGGACTTTCCAGACGCGGACGTCGGCGTTGAATGTCGGCGCATCGTTGATCTGTTCGAAGCTGAATCCGTAGAGCTGTCCCGCCGCCCAGAACATGCCCTCGCGCAGTTTTTCAAGCTGCAGATAGGGTTTCACCTCGTTGAAATCGAGATCGTACTTCGCCTTGCGGACTTTCTCCGCGTAATAGCGATAGTCCCAGGGCTCGATGGTGATCTTCGCGCCTTCCGCGTCGGCGACCGCCTGCATGTCGGCGACTTCCTCCTTCACGCGCGCGACCGCCTTCGGCCAGACCTTCAGCATCAGATCCATCGCCGCGTCCGGCGTCTTCGCCATCTGCCGTTCGATCGCCCAATGCGCGTAGGTATCGTAGCCGAGAAGCTTCGAGCGTTCGGCGCGAAGCTTCAGCGTTTCAGCGATGATCGCGTTGTTGTCTTCAGCGTCGCCATTGTCGCCGCGATTGACGAAAGCGCGCCAGATTTTCTCCCGCAAGCCGCGATTGTCGGCATAGGTCAAGAACGGATCGGCCGCCGAGCGCGTGTTGAGGACCGCCCATTTGCCGGGTTTTCCCTGTTCTTTCGCGGTCTCCGCCATGCCGTCGACGATCGATTGCGGCAGGCCCTTGAGATCGGATTTCTTCTCGACCCAGGTGACGGTCTCCTCGTCCTTCAGCTGATGCTGCGTGAACTCGGTCCCAAGCGTCGCGAGGCGCTGGTTGATTTCGGCGACGCGCTTCTTGCCGGCCTCGTCAAGATTGGCGCCGTTCCTGACGAAGCCCTTGTAGTGATCTTCGAGAAGGCGCTTTTCGGCCGGCTTCAGCTTCTTCGCCTTCTTGCCGTTGTAGACGGCGGAGACGCGCGCGAAGAGCGCGGCGTTCTGGTTCACTTCATCGCCAAACGCCGCGAGCTTTGGATAGACGACAAGTTCAATCTCCGGAACGTCGCCGACATTGAGATTGCCGGAATAGACGCCGAAAAGATTTTGCACCCGCGTCAGCGTCATGCCCGATTTTTCAAGCGCCGCGATCGTGTTCTCGAATGTCGGCTTGTCCTTGTTCGCGGTGATCGCGTCGACCTCGGCGCGCGCGTCGCCGATCGCCTTGTCAAACGCCGCAATGAAATCCTTCGTGTCGATCCTGTCCCAGGGCGGAACGCCGCCATAGGGGCCCGCCCATGGCGCAATCAATGCATGATCGGCGGCGAGCATCGGCGCCGGCGCGCTGACGGCCGCCGGTTCCGCGACGGGCGATTCCTGCGCGCTCAATGGCGCGCTCCCGAGGGCGACGGCGAGGGCGATGGCCGATACGGCAAGGCGTCTATCCACGATGGGGCCTCCATTGATCTGATGCTCAGTTTCTCATGCAGCGCCGCGTACATAGCGACGGTCCCGCGCCTTCGAAAAGAGGCGAATTGCAGCGCCCTCTCAGCGATCGATCACAATCGCCGGAAGCTGCAGATAGAGGTCGTTTTCGAGCGTTTCCTGCTGCATGGCGACAAGATCGTCGGCGAAATATCGGTCCTCGGCCCAGAACGCGGCCTTGGCGCGGATGGCGGCATGAACTTTCTGCAAGGGCGCGGAGGTCGTCAGCGGCCGGTGGAAATCGACGCCTTGCGCCGCGGCGAGGAGTTCGACGCCGATGATCCCGGCGGCGTTTTTCGCAATGCGGCCGGCTTTGCGCGCGGCGCCCGTCGCCATCGAGACATGATCTTCCTGGCCGGCGGAAGTCGGCACCGAATCGACGCTGCCGGGAAAAGCGAGCGACTTGTTCTCGGAAACGAGCGCCGCCGCCGTCACTTGCGCGATCATGAAGCCGGAATTGACGCCGCCGTCGGCGACGAGAAAGGCGGGAAGGCCGCTCATCTTCGGGTCGATCAGGACGGCGGTCCGCCGTTCGGAGATCGATCCGATCTCGCAGAGCGCCATCGCCAGCATGTCGGCGGCGAAGGCGACCGGCTCGGCGTGAAAATTGCCGCCGGAGATCGCTTCGTCCTTGTCCGGAAAGACCACCGGATTGTCGGTGACCGCGTTCGCTTCAATCGTCAGCGTGCGCGCCGTGTGCCGGAGGAGATCGAGCGCGGCGCCCATCACTTGCGGCTGGCAGCGGAAAGAGTAGGGGTCCTGCACCCGATCGCAATTGATATGGGAGGCGTTGATCGCGCTCCCCTCGAGCATCATGCGCAAGGATCTCGCGACGTCGATCTGTCCCGGCTGGCCCCTGAGCGCGTGAATGCGCGCGTCAAACGGCGAGATCGAGCCTTTCAGCGCATCGACCGAAAGCGCGCCGGCGCAAAGCGCCGCGCCGAAGACGCGCTCCGCCTTGAACAGCGCGTCGAGGGCGATCGCGGTCGAGACCTGCGTGCCGTTGAGGAGCGCGAGCCCTTCCTTCGGCCCAAGGTCGAGCGGTTCGAGGCCCGCCGCTTTCAGCGCATCGGCGGCCTTCATCGCCTTTCCGTCAACGCGGATCGCGCCGACGCCGATCATCGCGGCCGCCATATGCGCAAGCGGCGCCAGATCGCCGGAGGCGCCGACCGATCCTTGTTCCGGAATGACAGGGAGGAGGCCGCGCTTCAGGAAGTCGAGCAGCCGCTCGACCGTCGCGCGTTTGACGCCGGACGCGCCGCGCGCAAGGCCGATGATTTTCGTCGCAAGGACCAGCCGCGTGACGCGCTCGTCCAGCGCCTCGCCGAGCCCGCAGGCGTGGCTGAGGACGATCTTCTTTTGCAGTTCGACCAGCCGGTCGTTCGGAATGCGGGTGTTCGCGAGGAGGCCGAACCCGGTATTCAATCCGTATACGGTCTTGTTCGACGCGACGATGCGCGCAACGCTCGCCGCCGCCGTGTCGACGGCGGCGAAGCCTTCGGCGGAAAGCGCAACATCCGCGCCGCTCCAGATGGCGCGGAGATCGGCGAGGGTGACACGGCTTGGATGAAGAGCGATTTTCATAAAATCTTTTCAACTATTGAAACTTGCGCTTTTTGAATGCTCGAACATCCGTTGCAGTTAATTCAAACCACTCCCCGTTCGTGCATTTGTTTGCGAAACGACGCTGCCAATAGCCCTCGATTCCGAAGGCGTCGTCTGTATGAATTGAATGCAATAATTCCATGCGTTCGGGCAATTGTAGCTGAATCTGACCCATTCGTCTGTTCGGACTGGTGGCTTTGCCAATCTTGTATCGCTTCTCCCTGCCGACCTTCAAAAGTGCGAGATAAACGAATCCTTGGTGAGTGTCGGAATGTTCGTCTAAAGTCATTGTTTCCGTGGAACTAGCATCGTTTAAAAAGCCATTGCAGTGTTCGACGACGTCAATGTAGTTTGGTTTGCCCTCGCAATAGGATATTAGCGCTAACACCCAATCGCGTTTGGTCGCGAACATTTTGGTGATCGTACTGTCGCTCGGCATGAGAGCGTTAAGTCTTCTGAATAGACGGATTTCGGCTTGTGAGGGCAGATGTCCGTAGTGCAAAGTAGCGTTCGCTAGAGCTTGCAAGACTATCTGTGCGTCAATTTTTTCAGGGGCCTTGTTTGGCGCGCAGCCTGCATCCGCCACTGCATCGCTCCAGCGAGCCCAATATTTTCCGCGCCACTGGCCTTCGCTTATTCCGGTTTCCTTCTCAAACAACTGCTTGCCGGGTGCTGCTCCATTCCTAATTGAGAGAGCCTTTATCGCCTCGATTATTTGCTGCTTATCCGCCACGACCGATTACCTTCCAACCATCGGCAAATCCAACCCCTTCTCGCGCGCGCAATCGACCGCGATGTCATAGCCGGCGTCCGCGTGGCGCATGACGCCGGTCCCCGGATCATTCCACAGAACGCGCTTCAATCGGCGCGCCGCGTCGTCGGTTCCGTCGGCGACGATGACGACGCCCGAATGCTGCGAATAGCCCATGCCGACGCCGCCGCCATGATGCAGGGAAACCCAGGTCGCGCCGCCGGCGGTGTTCAAGAGCGCGTTCAGCAACGGCCAGTCCGACACCGCGTCGCTGCCGTCCTTCATCGCTTCGGTCTCGCGATTGGGCGAGGCGACGGAGCCCGAATCCAGATGATCGCGGCCGATGACGATCGGGGCTTTCAACTCGCCGCTTGCGACCATCTCATTGAAAGCAAGGCCCAAACGGTGACGGTCGCCGAGCCCGACCCAGCAGATGCGCGCCGGCAATCCCTGAAATGCGATGCGCTCCTTCGCCATGTCGAGCCAGCGATGGAGGTGCTTGTCGTCGGGCAGCAGCTCTTTCACCTTCGCGTCGGTCTTCGCGATGTCTTGCGGGTCGCCGGAGAGCGCCGCCCAGCGGAACGGCCCGACGCCCCTGCAAAAGAGCGGGCGCACATAGGCTGGAACAAAGCCTGGAAAATCGAAGGCGTTTTTCACGCCCTCATCGAACGCGACCTGACGGATGTTGTTGCCATAGTCGAAAGTCGGCACGCCCATCTTGTGAAAGGCGAGCATCGCCTCGACATGCCTCGCCATCGACGCGCGCGCTTCCTTCTCGACGCGCTTTGGATCGCGCTCGCGCGCGGAAATCCATTCGTCGGCGGACCATCCGATCGGCAGATAGCCGTTGACCGGATCATGCGCCGATGTTTGATCCGTCACCGCATCGGGACGAACGCCGCGCCTCACCATTTCCGGCAGGATTTCGGCGGCGTTGCCGAGAAGGCCGATCGACACCGCGCGCTTTTCCTTCGTCGCTTTCGCAATGCGGGCGAGGGCGTCGTCAAGATTGTCGGTCGCTTCGTCGAGATAGCGCGTCTGCAGCCGCTTTTCGATGCGCGACGGCTGGCATTCGACGCCAAGACACGCGGCGCCGGCCATCACCGCGGCGAGCGGCTGCGCGCCGCCCATGCCGCCAAGGCCCGCCGTCAGGATCCATTTGCCGGAAAGATCGCCGCCGAAATGCTGGCGGCCCATCTCGACGAAGGTTTCATACGTGCCCTGAACAATGCCCTGAGAGCCGATATAGATCCACGATCCGGCCGTCATCTGGCCGTACATCATCAGGCCCTTCTTATCGAGCTCGTTGAAATGCTCCCAGGTCGCCCATTTCGGCACGAGGTTCGAATTTGCGAGGAGAACGCGCGGCGCGTCCTTGTGCGTCGGGAAGACGCCGACCGGCTTGCCGGACTGGATCAGCAGTGTTTCGTCCTCGTTCAAACGCTCCAGTGTTTCGACGATCTTGTCGAAACATTCCCAGTTGCGCGCCGCTCGCCCGATGCCGCCATAAACGACAAGGGCGTGCGGGTCTTCCGCGACGTCGGGGTCGAGATTGTTCATCAGCATGCGGACGGCGGCCTCCGTCGTCCAGTGCTTCGCCTTGATCTCGGTTCCCGTGCGGGCGCGGATGGTGCGGGCGTTGCGTCTTGTGCCGGTCATTGCGTCTTGTCCTTCCCGCCGATAATCAGCCGCTCCGGTCCCTGATGCGCGATCCAGTAGGAGACCGCCGCCGGATGATCGATCCGCCAGACCGCGATGTCGGTGGCGAGGCCCTCTTTGATCATGCCGCATTCGCCGTCAAGCGCGAGCGCTTTCGCGGCGTTTCGCGTCATGCCGGCGAGCGCTTCTTCCGGCGTCAGGCCGAAGAGCGTCGCCGCCATGTTCATCATCAAGGGCGCCGACAACACGGGCGAGGTGCCGGGATTGAGATCGGTCGCGACCGCCATCGGAACGCCGTGCTTGCGGAAAAGGCCGATCGGCGGCTTGGTCTGTTCCCTCAGCGCATAAAACGCGCCGGGAAGCAGCACGGCGACGGTTCCCGCTTTCGCCATCGCCGCGACGCCCGCTTCGTCGACATATTCAAGATGATCGGCGGAGAGCGCGTCGAACGCCGCCGCGAGCGCCGCGCCGTTCATGGCCGACAATTGCTCGGCGTGGAGTTTGACGCGCAAGCCCGCTTTCGTCGCCGCCTTGAACAGCGCGGTCGTCTCCGCCAGCGTAAAGCCGATCCCTTCGCAGAAGGCGTCGACGGCGTCCGCGAGGCCTCGTTCGGCGACCGCCGGAATCATTTCGTCGCACACGAGACGAACATAAGCCGCGCGATCGGTCCTGAACTCCGGCGGCAATGCGTGCAGCCCGAGCAATGTCCGCTTCACGCGCATGCCGACCGCACGCGCGGCCTCGCCGGCGGCGATCAGCATTTTCATTTCGTCGCCGACGGTAAGGCCGTAACCGGACTTGATCTCGACCGTCGCGACGCCGCCCTTCTTCAGCGTCAGGAGCCGTTCGATGGCGCTCTCGACGAGATCCTCAAGGCTCGCTTCGCGCGTCGCCGCGACGGTCGACAGAATGCCGCCGCCCGTCCGCGCGATTTCTTCGTAGGTCGCGCCTTTCTGGCGCATTTCGAACTCGCTCGCGCGATTTCCGCCGAAGACGAGATGCGTATGGCAGTCAATGAGCGCGGGCGTCAGCCAGAGCCCGCCGAGCCAATCCGTTTCATTGGCGCCCGGCGCATTCGCTGCTGGACCGACATAGGCGATGCGGCCATCCTTGACGCCGACGGCGCCGTTCTCGATCGCGCCATAGGCGCCCTCCCGCGCCGGGTCCATGGTGGCGATCCTGCAATCTGCATAGAGGCGGTCGAGCATCTTCGATGGTCGCTCCCCAAGGGTCGATCGCGTCTATACAGCGCCTCGGACCTTGCCGCCATTCGGCGCCGCTCAGGGAAGGGCCGGCGTTTGACGGGCGCCTTTTGTCGAAACGCCCCGGCGGCGTCGATCCGCCGACAAGGGACATACATGCCGACGATGCCAATCAGCCGTGAAACGCCTCCATGGCCGCCATCGCGTCAATTGCAAGGGCGGTCGGAATTTCCGTCTCTCGATCATGCGGCGAAGAGGATGTAATGCGGTTTGGGTTTCACGCGAATGGCGGGTTCCAGATGGTCCGGCGCAAATGCGCGCATTGATTCGAAAAGGGCACCGCGCCGAACTCGCCGCGCTCGCGATTTTTTCGGCGATTGCGATCGTCGGTTTCGCCTTCGACGGATGGCCGCGGGCGCTGCTCGCGGGTTTCGCCGCGTCGTCGCTGTTGTATTCCGGCGCGATCGCCGTCTTGCTGCAGGCCTGCGACGAGAGCGAATTGCCGGCGCTCGCGGCGCGGCACGACCGGCGCGCGCCCCATATTCTGGCCGCCGGGCTCTTTTTCGATTTCGCGTCGCTGGCGCTCGTCGTCGCATTGGTCGCGACACGGACGATGGACGGTTTTGCGACCGCGCTCGCCGGCGCGTCGATCTTGGGCGCCTGGGCGCTTCTCAACACGCTTTTCGCCATTCACTACGCGCATGTCTATTTCACGTCCGCGGCGCCGCCGCTCGCCTTTCCCGGGCGCCAGCCGCGCGTCTTTTCGGATTTCCTGTATTTTTCCTTCGTCATCGGCATGACGTTCCAGGTGTCCGACATTTCGATCCTCGACGCCGGGTTGCGCCGCCTCGCGCTGGCCCATTCAATCCTCGCCTTCCTCTTCAATGTTTTCGTCGTCGCCCTCGCGGTGAACGCGCTCGGGAGCGTCGTTTGAGGTCGCCGCCCGCCCGGTCGGGCTGCGAATCGCTTGATTGTCAAACCGGGGCGAACGGATTAGCCTGCGGGCCAGTTTCGGCGTAGAAATCATTTTTAAGGGGATGATGATGAAAGACTTCCTCAAGAAGCAAGACGCTGAATACCGAAAGTCCGCGAGCGGAGAATCGACCGAGTTCAAGGTGACGCCCGCCTCGGCGCCGAAATTCTGGTACCTGATCGTGATCGGCGCGCTGGTGTTTCTCGGCGGATTTCTCGGGCTTGGGATCTTCGGCTGGCTGATGGGCGGCGGCGCGATCGCCTATGGTCTGATGCGCGACCAGCGGCCGAAAGATCATAAGGCTGCAATGTCGTTTTCCGTGACGCCGGACTCGATCGTCTCGGGCGGACGAATAATTCGCAAGGACGATATACATCGATTGCGGATCGCAAACCCGTGGTTCGAACGCGCCGGACTTGACGTCTATACGACCAACGCGAACGCCGCCGCGGGCATGGAGCACGGCATGAAACTCGGCGAGCTTTGTTACGGTCTCACCGTTGAATCCGCCGGCAAGGCGCACCTGCTCGCGGGCGGCATGGACCGGACGACGGCGTTCGGCCTCTTGTCGGACGCTTCGAAAGTGCTTGGCTACAAAGTCGAATAGCCGAGCCGTTCCGGCCGCCGTTCGTCTTTATGGGAATGGATCGCCGCATGACCGATCCCAAAGACGGCGGCGCCGAGCGCGCTGTCGACCTTTTGGGGCGCTTGTTGCGACGGGAAACCGGGATCCACTCTCGCTGCCACCCGCCCTAATGAAACGGCAGGTTGGTATCGGGATCGGAGGGAACTTCATGCGACAGATAAATCGGCTTCTCGCGGCGGGGATGTTGTTCTCCACCGCCTGCGCGCCAGTTTCGCAGCCGCAGGATGATTTCTTCGCCGCGATCGCCGCGCAATGCGGGAAGGCTTTCGAAGGGCGGCTCGTCTCCACGGATGAGGCGGACAAGGATTTCGCCGCCGAACGCCTCGTGATGGAGGTTCGCTCCTGCAAGGAGGCGGAAATTCGCGTGCCGTTTCACGTCGGCGAAGACCGCTCGCGCACCTGGGTCATCACAAGGACTGACGCTGGCCTGCGCCTCAAACACGATCATCGGCATGAAGACGGCGAAAGCGACGCGGTGACGATGTATGGCGGCGATGCCGCGGCGCCGGGAACCGCGACCCGGCAGGAATTCCCGGTCGACGCCTATTCGATCGACCTTTTCACGCGCGAGGGCCTGACCGCCTCCGTCACCAATGTCTGGGCGATCGAAGCGACGCCGACCCTCTTTGCCTATGAACTGAGGCGCGAGAACCGGTTCTTCCGCGTCGAGTTCGACCTGACCGCGCCGGTCGCCAACCCGCCGGAGCCATGGGGTTCGAAGTGACATCTGCGCGGCGCGCTTGAGCGCTGGCGGGCGACGCGCGAAAAGAAAGTCATGATCATCGAACCGACCTCGCGTCGCTATGTCTCGCAGCGCCTCAAGCTCCATTACGCCGATTGGGGCAATGCGTCCGCGCCGCCGCTCGTCCTCATGCATGGCGGGCGCGATCATTGCCGCAGCCTCGACTGGGTCGCGCGCGCGCTGCAGCCTGACTATCACGTCATCGCGCCGGACCTGCGCGGGCACGGCGACAGCGACTGGTCGCCGGACGGCGAATATTCGATGCAAGGTTTCGTCTACGATCTTGCGCAGCTCATTCATCAGCTGAAACTTTCGCCGGTGACGATCGTCGCGCATTCGCTCGGCGGCAACATCGCGATCCGCTATGCGGGGCTTTATCCTGACAAGGTGAAAAAGCTCGTGGCGATCGAGGGCCTCGGGCCGTCGCCGAAAATGATCGAAGAGCATTTCAAGGTCTCCGGCGCCGAGCGCATGCGAAAATGGATCGACGACAAGCGCGCCGCCGCCGCGCGCGCGCCCAAGCGATATCCGACGCTCGACGACGCCCTCGCGCGGATGAAGGAGGCGAACAAGTTTCTTTCGGACGAGCAGGCGCGCCACCTCACCGAGCACGGCGCCAATTGCAACGAAGACGGAACCTGGAGCTGGAAGTTCGACCCCTATGTCAACGTCTGGCCGCCCTTCGACATTCCGCAGGAAGAAAAGTTCGCGCTTTGGGCGGCGATTACGTGTCCGACCCTGCTCGTCTACGGCGCCGACAGCTGGGCCTCGAACCCGGAAAAGGACGGACGCGCGCGGCATTTCAGGAACGCCCGGGTCGCGCTGCTCGAAAAGGCGGGACACTGGGTCCACCACGACCAGTTCGACGCGTTCATGAAAGAGGCGCGCGCATTCTTGTAGCCCGAATGCGGGTTGGCGCTTGACGACCAAAGGCCCCCTAATCCCAGTCCGGCGCTTGCCGAAATTGTCAGCGCCAAATGTTCAGAGCCACGGACGCGCCAAAGAGCGTGTCGGAACAACAGACCGCTTTCGACGGCGGCTTGGACAAAATGCGCGCGCGGGCTCGACACGAGAACAAAAAGGGAATATAGAACAAAAGACGAACTCAATTCCCGCATTCGGCGGGACCTGATGGAGGCGTCAAATGAATAAAGCGATGTCGAAGGCTGTGGAAGCGGGGGAAACCAATGTGTTGAAGGACGCGATGGGACTCGGCGTACTCCTTCTCATTATCGCGTCCAGCCAGCTGGCGAGTTTCATCCTCGGCGCGTGATGCGCCAGTCGCAGCTTCCGGAGCCAGGCCGATGCAGGACCCGATCAAGGCGGAATGGCTGAAATCGACGCAAAGGAGCGGTTCCGGCGCCGAGTCCAAAGCAGGCCCGAAGGGCGATTTCGTTCACCTGCATCTTCATTCCGCCTATTCGCTTTCCGAAGGCGCGATCAAGATCGGCAAGCTGAAGGACCTTTGTCTCGCGGACCGGATGCCGGCGGTCGCGATCACCGACACCAACAATCTTTTTGGCGCTCTTGAAGGGTCGGAAACCCTTGCGGGCGCCGGCGTCCAGCCGATTCCGGGTTTGCAGCTTTCGGTCGCGGCGGCGGCGCTTGCGTCTGTCGAAGCGCGCGCAACGCGGGCCGCGTCGCTCGTGCTGCTCGCGCGCGACGAAGCGGGATTTGGGAATTTGATGCGGCTCTCGAGCCGGGCGTTTCTGTCATCGGCGAGCGACGATCAGATCTGCGCCAGCCTCGACTGGCTCGGCGGCGCCAGCGACGGGCTTTTGTGCCTTTCCGGCGGCTATGACGGGCCGCTTGACCGCCTCTTGCGGGCCGATCGCTCCGAGGAAGCGCGCGCGCTCGCTGAGCAATTGGCGGCGCTCTATCCGGGCCGCTTTTACATCGAACTGCAGCGCCATCAGGCCCGCAGGGCGAAGTCTTCCGAAGAACAGCTTGTCGATCTCGCCTATGACCTCGGCCTGCCGATCGTCGCGACGAACGAGCCTTATTTCCCGAAGGCGGACGATTTTGAGGCGCATGACGCCCTCTTGTGCATCGCCGAGGGCGCCTATGTGCATCAGGAAGATCGGCGGACGGCGACGCCCGACCATTATTTCAAATCCGCTTCGGAGATGCGGCTGCTGTTTGCGGACCTTCCTGAGGCTGTCGACACGACCCTTGATGTCGCGCGCCGCTGCTCCTTTCGGCCGCGAACGCGCGCGCCGATTCTGCCGCGCTTCACGAAGGCGGCGGCCAAGGACGCCGAAGCGCGCGAGCTTGAACGGCAGGCGCGCGAGGGTCTCAAGGACCGTCTTGCGTCGATCGAACTCGCCGCCGACGCCGCCGTTTATTGGGATCGCCTCAAATTCGAACTCGATGTCATTAACAAGATGGGATTCCCGGGCTACTTTCTGATCGTCGCCGACTTTATCAAATGGGCGAAGAAAGAGGGGATACCGGTGGGGCCGGGGCGGGGCTCGGGCGCCGGATCGCTGGTCGCCTGGTCCTTGACGATCACTGATCTTGATCCCTTGCGTTTCGGCCTTCTGTTCGAACGCTTTCTCAATCCAGAACGCGTGTCGATGCCGGACTTCGACATCGATTTTTGTCAGGACCGTCGGGACGAGGTCATCCGTTACGTTCAGAAGAAATACGGCGCTGACCGCGTCGCGCAGATCATCACCTTCGGAAAACTGCAGGCGCGGGCGGTGCTCCGCGATGTCGGACGCGTCATCGGCATGTCGTTCGGCCAGGTCGACCGTCTCTGCAAGCTCGTCCCGAACAACCCGGCCAATCCGGTGACGCTCGCCGAGGCGATCGCGACGGAGCCGCGCCTCAAGGAGGAGCAGGCCCGCGATGAGAGCGTCGCCGCGCTTATCGAGAAGGCGCTGAAACTGGAAGGGCTTTACCGCCACGCCTCGACGCACGCCGCCGGCGTCGTCATCGGCGATCGTCCGCTTGAAGAATTGACGCCGCTTTATCGCGACCCGCGCTCGGATATGCCGGCGACCCAGTACAACATGAAATGGGTCGAGCCCGCGGGCCTCGTCAAATTTGATTTTCTCGGCCTGAAGACGCTGACGGTCATCAAGCGCGCGGCGGCGCTCGTCGCAGGCTCCGGCGGCGCGGTCGATCCGGACCGTCTGCCGCTCGATGACAAGAAGTCGTTCGACATGCTGGGCGAGGGGGCGACGGTCGGCGTCTTCCAGCTTGAAAGCTCAGGCATGCGCCAGACGCTGCGGTCGATGAAGCCGGACTGTCTTGAGGACATCATCGCGCTGGTGTCGCTTTACCGCCCGGGTCCGATGGAAAACATCCCGACTTATGTTGAGAGGAAGCAAGGCCTCCAGCAGCCGGACTATCTTCATCCTTCGCTCGAGGCGGCGCTGAAGGAGACATACGGCGTCATCATCTACCAGGAGCAGGTGATGCAGATCGCGCAGATCCTCTCCGGCTACACGCTCGGCGAGGCGGACCTTCTGCGGCGCGCCATGGGCAAGAAGCAGAAGGAAGAAATGGACCGCCAGCGCGCGCGGTTCGTCGACGGCGCGAAGGACAAAGGCGTCGATCCGGTGAAGGCGGCGTCGATCTTCGATCTTGTCGAAAAGTTCGCGGGCTACGGCTTCAACAAGTCGCACGCGGCCTGTTACGCCTATATCGCGTATCAAACGGCGTATCTGAAGGCCAATCACCCCGCGGAATTTCTCGCGGCGTCGATGACCTACGACATGGCGAACACCGACAAGCTCGCGGTTTTCCTGAAAGAAGCGCGCCGCAGCGGCGTCGACGTGAAGGCGCCCCATGTCAACGCGTCCGAAGCGGATTTCTCCGTCAGGGACGGCGCGATCGTTTACGCGCTCGGCGCGGTGAAGAATGTCGGCGAAGCCGCGATGCGTCTCATCGCCGACGAGCGGCGCGCGCATGGCGCTTTCGCCGACCTTTATGATTTCGCCGAGCGCGTCGATCTGCGGCTGATCGGCAAGCGCGCCATCGAAAACCTCGCGCGCGCCGGCGCCTTGGACGGCTTGCTCGTCTCGCGCGCGGCGCTAGCCGGCGCGGCGGATCTCCTGATCCGCTATTCGGCGCAGTCCTTCGATGACCGCGTCAGCGCGCAAGGGGGCCTCTTCGATCTCGCATCGTCGCCGACGCTCGATCGCCCAAAACTTCCGCCGGTCGAAGATTGGGCGCCGATGGACCGGCTGAATGAAGAACGCGGGGCGCTCGGGTTCTATTTCAGCGGACATCCGCTTGACGACTACGCAATTGAACTGCGGCGGCTGAAGGCGTCGACTTCAGCGGAAGCGATCGAAGCGGCGAAATCAGGCGGGCGATTTTCAGGCCAGATCGCCGCCGTTGTGCGCGCCGTCCGGATGCGCCGGTCGAAAGCCGGCAAACAGTTCGCCTTCGTTGAATGCTCGGACGGGACCGGGGAATTTGAGATCGCCGTATTTTCCGATGTGCTCACGGCGGCGCGCGACCTGTTTGAACCCGGCGCGCTCCTTTTGTTGACCGCCAACGCCGAGGAGCGCGAGGGGGAGGTGCGGTTCGCCTGCGACGCGGCGCGGCGCCTTGACGCGGCGGCGGCGCAGACGACGTCGCAATTGCGAATTGCGGTCGGTTCAGGCGAGGGGCTTGAAGCGGTTCGCCGCCGCCTCGCGGCGGTGAAGCCGGCGGCCCCCGTTGAGGCGGGCGATGTCGTCATTACGCTCAATCTGCCCAATTCCGGCGGGCGGGAAGTCGAACTCCTGCTGAAGACGCGCGCCGCCTGCACGCCGGCGATGCGGGGGGCCCTGAAGGCTGTTGAGGGCGTTCTCGACGTCGAGCTGGTGTAGCTTTTTGTTTATCGCGCGTCTTGTCCGAAAACCGGACACGCTTTTTGGAAACGCGCGCTGGCGGCGGGGGCCGTAGATTTTCCGACCGGCTTGTCGGCGAATGCGGCCGAAGCGGGGACATGCGCGGCGGGGATGGCGAAGCGGCTCATCGTTAATGCGTAAACGGATGAAATCCCGCGCGGGGCGAAATCCCGCCTTGAAATACACGCAAATCGCCGCTTGATCCGGCGACGGAAATCGCCACTTCGAGCGTTGATACTGCGTCGGCGCGGCGATGAGCCGCGACGGCGGCTCTTTGACAAGTGAATAGGCCGCGCCCGTCCGGATTGATGTTGTCCGGCGACATGCTGGCGGCGCGAGGCGAAAGGCAAGGCGCGCAGCGCCGCCTTTTCGCACCAAGAACGCCCCGCGAAAAGCGCGAGCGGCGATCGCGAAGCCGCGCCCGATTCGAAAATCGCGCCGACGACAAGCCGCCGGACAAGCCGGACAAACGGATGCGGCCCGCATCAAGGCCGGGCAAGTCGAGGCGCTGGAAGCGGGAGGGCAATCGCATTTGGTGCGCCACCTCTCCCGCTTGCTGGGTCGGACCATGCGTCCGACGCCAGGGTGAGGGTTCGTCTCAACGAAGGTTTCCCTTCTTTGACGCCCCTCACCCCCGGCCCCTCTCCCGCAAGCGGGAGAGGGGGGAAGGCATTGCAGCGCTATATGCGATAGCCTTGCTGGGCGCCCAAGGGCGCGCGGCGCCGGGCGAAGAGGCGGCCCCGGTTTGTCGCGATCAGCGCGACCAAGCGCCCCCCCTGAAGTCCTGTTCCGGCGCGGGATGGGAGGGCGAACCGCCGCCCGCGTCGCCACTTCCCGCTTGAGGGGCGCCGCCGCCGCAGCGCGGCAGTTGAAATCCCGGGCTTTCCCCCCTATAGGGCGCGCCATCACACACGCGGGACGCCATCCTCGGTCGGCTTCGGGCTCGCCCTGTCGCCGCCAAACGGCCCCGCGGAGGAAAAACCGAAGGAGACTTTATGGCGCTGCCCGATTTCAGCATGCGTCAGCTATTGGAAGCTGGCGTACATTTTGGCCACCAGACGCATCGTTGGGATCCGAAAATGAAACCGTTCATTTTCGGCGACCGCAACGGCATTCACATCGTCGATCTGTCGCAGACTGTTCCGCTGCTTCACCAGGCGCTCGTGAAGATCCGCGACACCGTCGCGCGCGGCGGGCGCATCTTGATGGTCGGCACGAAGCGTCAGGCGCAAGGCCCGATCGCCGAGGCCGCAAAGCGCTGCGCTCAATATTACATGAACGTCCGCTGGCTCGGCGGCACTTTGACGAACTGGGCGACGATTTCGAATTCGATCCGCAAGCTGAAGGAAATGGAGGAGATCCTTTCCGGGGGCGGCAAGGGCCTCACCAAGAAAGAGCAGATGCAGCTCTCGCGCGAGAAGGAAAAACTTGAAGCCTCGCTCGGCGGCATTCGCGATCTTGGCGGACTGCCGGATCTCATTTTCGTGATCGACGTCAAAAAGGAAGCGATCGCCGTCAAGGAAGCCAAGAAGCTTGGCATTCCGGTGGTCGCGATCGTCGACACCAATTGCTCGCCGGACGACATCGATTTCATCATTCCGGGCAATGATGACGCAAGCAGAGCGATCGCGCTTTATTGTCAGCTGGTCGCCGATGCGGTGATCGACGGCATTTCGGCGAGCCAGGCCTCGCTCGGCGTGGATATCGGCGCCCTTGCGAACGCGCCGGTTGAAACCAATATTCTGCCGGCCGACGCAGCGCCGGAAGCGGCTCACGCCTGATCGACGATCCATGAAACGACTGCGCCGCCGCGTCCTGGACGGAGGCGGCGCCAAGGGCCGGGGGGCGGAAGCCCGCTCCCGATCGGCGCATCCAACAAAGGAGATGTTAGTATGAGCGCCATTAGCGCTTCGATGGTGAAAGACCTGCGCGAATCGACCGGCGCGGGCATGATGGACTGCAAGGCCGCGCTGACGGAAACGGGCGGCGACATGGAAGCGGCGGTCGACTGGCTTCGCAAGAAAGGGCTTTCGAAGGCCGCCAAGAAATCCGGCCGCACCGCCGCCGAGGGGCTTGTCGTCGCGGCGACCAATGACGGCGCCGGCGTGCTTGTCGAAGTCAATTCGGAAACGGACTTCGTCGCCCGCAATGAAACATTCCAGAAAATGGCGCGCGACGTCGCAGAGGTCGCTCTTGCGACGAAAGGCGACGTCGAAACAATCAAGGCGGCTCAATATCCAGGCGCCGGCAAGACCGTCGCCGAAAAAGTCTCCGAGATGGTCGGCCAGATCGGCGAGAACATGACTGTCCGCCGCTCCGCGATGGTGAAGGTTCCCGAAGGCGTCGTCGCCGCGTATATCCACAATCAGACGATCGAAGGCGCCGGCAAGATCGGCGTTCTCGTCGGACTGAAATCGACTGGCGACAAGGCGAAACTCGCAGCGCTCGGCAAACAGATCGCGATGCATGTCGCAGCGGCGCGCCCGCTCGCCGGCACGGTCGCCGAACTCGACCCGTCCGTCGTCGAACGCGAGAAGTCCATCCTCGCCGATCAGGCGCGCGCTTCCGGCAAGCCGGAAGAAATTATCGGCAAGATGGTCGAGGGTCGTCTGCGAAAATTCTACGAAGAATCGGTTTTGCTGGAACAGATTTTCGTGATCGACAGCGAAACACGCATCTCAAAGGTCATTGAAAACGCCGCCAAACAGATCGGCGCGCCGATCGAGTTCGCGGGCTTTGCCCGGCTCGAACTTGGCGAGGGCGTCGAGCGGACTGAAAGCGAAGACTAAGGCCTTCCCCGAGAAGGCCGGCGGCTTCGACCGCCGGCCTCTCTGCCCGCTCCCGCTCATTCTGGGGGTACCCATTGCCCGCAGCCGGCCGCCGTCGTATCCGGCGATTGACGGAGAATCGGAATGCCCACAGCCGCCGGAAAATCGCCCCGCTACAAGCGCGTGCTCCTTAAAGTGTCCGGCGAAGCATTGATGGGCGCCGGCCAATACGGCATCGACTACGAGACGGTTGAAAGGATCGCCGGCGAGATCAAGGACGCCAAGGAGATTGGCGTTGAAATTTCGCTGGTCGTCGGCGGTGGAAATATCTTCCGCGGGATGCAACAGGCCGCGCGCGGCATGGAGCGCGCAAGCGCCGACTATATGGGCATGCTGGCGACGGTGATGAACGCCATCGCCATGCAAAATGCGCTGGAGCGAATGGGGCTTTACACCCGCGTCCTCTCCGCGATCGAGATGACGGCGATTTGCGAGCCCTATATTCGCCGCCGCGCGATCCGGCATATGGAGAAGGGGCGGATCGTCATTTTCGCCGCCGGCACCGGAAATCCGTATTTCACCACCGATACGGCGGCGGCGCTGCGGGCGGCCGAAATGGGCTGCGACGCGCTTTTCAAGGGCACCAGCGTCGACGGCGTTTACACCGCCGATCCGAAGAAGGACAAAACGGCGACGCGTTTCGAGCGCCTTTCCTATCATGAAGTGATGGTCCGCGACCTCAAGGTCATGGACCAGTCAGCGATCGCGCTGACGCGCGAAAACAAGATTCCGATCGTCGTCTTTTCAATTGCCGAGCGCGGCGGCGTCGTCGGCGCGCTGACAGGCGAGGGAAAGTCGACGACCATCACCGACGATTGACCAAAGAGCGCCTCGATCTCGCCAGAAAATCGCGCGCTTTGAATGCAAGGGAGAAGACCATGGCTGGTCCCGGCGTGAATTTGAAAGATCTCGAAAAGCGGATGGATGGCGCGCTTGGCGCGCTGAAGTCGGAATTTTCGGGCCTGCGGTCGGGTCGCGCCTCCGCGAGCCTCGTCGAGCATATCACGGTCGACGCCTATGGATCGCACATGCCGGTCAACCAGGTCGGCACGGTCAATGTTCCAGAGCCGCGCATGATTTCAATTCAGGTATGGGACAAAGCGCTTGTCAGCGCGGTCGACCGCGCGATTCGCGACGCCGGCATCGGCGTCAATCCGGTCGTCGACGGAACCAACGTGCGCGTGCCGATCCCCTCGCTCACCGAAGAGCGGCGCAAGGAATTGACGAAAGTGGCGCACAAATACGCCGAACAGGCGCGCGTCGCCATCCGCAACGTGCGTCGCGAGGGCATGGACCAGATCAAGAAAGCCGACGGCGTCGGCGAAGACGAACAAAAGCGCCAGTCCGAGCAAGTGCAGAAACTGACCGACGCCATGATCAAGAAGGTCGACGACGCGCTGCACGCCAAAGAGGCTGAAATCATGCAGGTGTGAGCCTGTGCGCCTCAGTAAGGGTGAAATCGACGTGGCGACGAATCCGGCCGAGAAGGAACAAAGAGCGCCCTCATCGCCGGCGAGCGGTCCGTCTCATGTCGCGATCATCATGGATGGGAACGGCAGATGGGCCGCGGCGCGCGGTCTCACACGGGGCGCCGGCCATAAGGAAGGAGCGGCGGCGGCGCGGCGCGCGGTTGAAGCGGCGCGCGATCTCGGGCTGAAATATTTGACGCTCTACAGTTTCTCAACCGAGAATTGGCGCCGGCCGGCGAGTGAAATTCGCGATCTCATGTCGCTCCTTCGTCAATTCATCGGCGATGAGCTGCCGACGCTGAAAAAAGAAGGGGTCAGGGTTTCGATCATCGGCGACAAGAAGAACCTCGATCCCGAAATCAAGCTGCTTGTCAGTCATGCGGAGAAGGATACAGCCGCCAATTCACGGTTTTTTCTCCAGATCGCGTTCAATTACGGCGGGCGCGATGAGATAATCCGCGCCGCGAGGAAACTGGCGGAAGACGCAGCATCGGGCCGGATCAAGCCGAACGCCATTGATGAGGCGCGCTTTTCCGCAGCGCTCGACACGGCGAAAATTCCAGACCCGGACCTCGTCATCAGGACCAGCGGCGAAAAGCGGATCAGCAATTTCCTCCTTTGGCAGGCGGCCTACGCCGAATATATTTTCCTCGACGTCCTTTGGCCGGAGTTCAGCAAGGAACACTTCGCCATCGCACTGGAGGATTTTGCAAAGCGCGAGCGCCGCTATGGCGGCGTCGGCGCGGCCCCGTAAACACCGTGGACAAGTTGGAACAGTCGTCTCCGGCGCGAACGCCGCGCAGCAGGGACGCCCTCATTTTGAGGATTGTTTCGGCGGCGGTCCTCGCGCCGTCGGCGCTCGCCCTGTCATGGATCGGCGGTCCCGCCTTCTCGGCCCTTGTCGCCTTTCTCTGTGTGCTGATGGTCTTCGAATGGGCGCGAATGATCGAGCGATCGGAGATGACGCCGGTCTTTTACGCGCTTGGCGGCGGCGGCGCGCTGGCGCTCTTTCTCGCTTCCGCCGGCGCCTACGAAGCCGCCTACGGCGTCTGCGCAGCCAGCGGGCTCCTCGCGGGATTTGCGGCGATGCGCGGATCGGGAAAGTGGAAATGGGCGGCGTTTGGCGCCGCCTATGTTCTTGCGCCGTGCGTTGCGCTGATCTGGCTCCGTCAAAGCGTTGAGGACGGCCGCGGTCTGCTGCTGCTGCTTTTTGCAATCGTCTGGGGCGCGGATACGGGCGGCTATGTCGCCGGGCGGCTTGTTGGAGGCCCAAAGCTTTCGCCCGCCGTATCGCCAGCGAAAACCTGGGCGGGCGCGGTCGGAGGGATGATCGCCGGCGCCATCGCGGCCGCGATCGGCGCGCCGCTCATCTATGGCGAGCCCGCCAACCCGGCCTATGTCGCCATGGGGGCAAGCCTTGGGATCGCCTCAATCCTTGGCGATATGGCCGAGTCAGCGTTCAAGAGGACATTTGGAATCAAGGACATGAGCGGATTCATCCCTGGCCATGGCGGCGTCCTTGACCGGCTAGACGGGATGATCTTTGCAACAATTGCGGTGACGGCGGTCCTTTATGGCCATATTCTGGCTGCGGGGATCAGGGGTTAGGGGCAGCGGCATGGGCGGCATCAGCCGGCGCGTCACGGTATTGGGGTCAACCGGATCGGTCGGCGTCAATACGCTCGACCTGATCGACTTCGCGTTGGCGCGGGGCGAGGCGTCAATTGAAATTGAAGCGCTGACCGCCAATTCGAACGTCGCGCTGCTCGCTGAGCAGGCGAAAAAATACCTTCCTCGCTATGTCGCGATTGGCGATGTGCGAAAGAAGAGCGACCTTAAAGATGCGCTTCAGGGCACGGGAATAGAGATCGGCGCGGGGCCGGAGGCGATTAATGAAGCCGGCTCGCGGGACGCTGATTGGGTGATGGCGGCGATTGTCGGCGCTGCCGGCCTGCGGCCGACGCTGAACGCCGCCAGGCGCGGCGCGGCGCTCGCGCTCGCCAACAAGGAATGCCTCGTTTGCGCGGGCGATATCGTCACCGAAGCGTTGCGCCAGTCCGGCGGCAAACTGCTCCCCGTCGATTCCGAGCACAACGCGATCTTTCAGGTGTTCGATTTTGAACGCCCGCATCGCGTGTCGCGACTGATTCTAACGGCCTCGGGCGGTCCCTTCAGGACCTGGTCGAAGGCCGACATGTCGAAGGCGACGCCCGCCCAGGCGGTCGCGCATCCGAATTGGTCAATGGGCGCCAAGATCTCCGTCGACTCGGCGACGATGATGAACAAGGGACTCGAACTGATCGAAGCCTCGCATATTTTTCCGGTCGCCCACGACAGGATCGAAATTCTCGTTCATCCCCAGTCGGTCATTCATTCGATGGTTGAATATGTCGACGGCTCCGTGCTCGCTCAGCTCGGCACGCCCGACATGCGCATTCCGATCGCATCGACGCTCGCCTGGCCGGACCGGACGCCGACGCCCTCGACGCGGCTCGATTTTGCGGCCGTCAAGCAACTGACTTTCGAGGCGCCGGACCTCGCCCGGTTTCCCTCGCTTCGTCTCGCGCGAGAGGCGGTTGAGCGCGGCGGCGTTTATCCGGCGACGCTCAACGCGGCAAATGAAGTCGCGGTCGCTTCGTTTCTTTCGGGCGGCGTCAAATTTCTGGAGATCGCCGCCGTTACCGAGCATGTCCTGAACGAGATCGGGCGGCGGAACGGGCCGGCGAAACTGACAAGCCTCGAAGAGGCGGTGTTCGCCGATGAGGAGGCGCGCCGGCTCGCCGAGCGCGCGATCGCCTCAAGGATTGCCGCATGAATGAATCGCAACGGGTGACCTCGAAATAATGACAATCGCCGGTTTTTCAGTTGACGCCCTGATGACATTGCCGATCACCTTGATCGCTTTTGTCATTTTGTTGTGCATCATCGTCTTCTTTCACGAATACGGGCATTTCTCCGTCGCCAGGATGCTGGGCGTTCGCGTCGACGTCTTCTCGATCGGCTTTGGAAAGACGCTCGCGCGCTGGCGCGACAAGCACGGGACCGAATGGCGAATCGCGATGCTGCCGCTCGGCGGCTATGTGAAGTTCTTCGGCGATGCGAGTCCAGCCTCCAATGCGAACGCGCAGGTTAAGGAGGAAGCCGAACACGAGGATCATCCGGCGACGACGCAGTTCCCAAAGCCGGGCCATGAAGACGAAATTGGACGGCGCTTGACGGCGGAAGAGCGCGCCGTTTGTTTTCATTTCAAGCCGGTTTGGGCTCGCGCGATGATCGTCGCGGCCGGCCCGATCGCGAATTTCCTGTTGGCGATCGCGATATTCGCGGGGCTGCTGATGACCTTCGGCGCCTTCGTCAGCGAGCCCAAGGTCGGGTCGGTCATGCCGGGATCGGCCGCCGAGGACGCCGGGTTTCAGGTCGGCGACCGAATTCTCTCGGCGAATGGACAGAAGATTGAGGCCTTCACCGACCTTACGATGTTGACCCGTCTAAATAGCGGCGAGACGCTGACCTTCGAAATCGAACGCGGCGGCGAAGTCCTGGTCATCAAGGCCACCCCGCGCCGACAGGAAATCGACGACGCGTTCGGCAACAAGGCGGAAATGGGCGTCCTTGGAATCGGCAGCGACAGCGCCGCCATTAAATCTGTGAAATATGGCCCGGCGGATGCGCTTGGGGCGGCCGTCAAACAGGTCTGGCAAATCATTCATTCGACAGGGAAATTCCTGTGGCGTCTCGTCGCCGGGAAAGAAGATGCGCGCCAGCTTGGCGGGCCCATCAAAATGGCCCAATACGCCGGTCAGTCGGCCTTATCGGGATTTGGAGACGGGGAGGGGCTTTCCAAACTAGATTTCTGGACGCGGCTCAAAATCAGCGTCGCCAACTTTGTCAATCTCGCCGGCATCGTCTCGGTTTCCATTGGATTCCTGAATCTTCTTCCAATTCCGGTTCTGGACGGTGGGCACCTGATGTACTACGCGTATGAGGCTGCCGCTCGAAAACCGTTAGGGGTGAAAGCGCAGGCCATTGGCTTCAGGGTAGGAATCGTCCTCTTGGCGTCGTTCATGTTGTTTGTCACCTGGAACGACATCTCCAGTTTTTTCACGGTCAAAGGCTAGGTCGGCGGCATGCGTTTGATGAAGTCGGGAATCGGCGCCATGCGCGCCATGCTGCTGGCGGCGACCGCGATGTCGCCAGCCGCCTATGCGCAGCAGGCCTCTGAACCGGCGGGCGGCGCGGCCGCCGGCGATGTCGCTGCGCCGGTCGACGGCGCGCTTTTCGGAATCGCGGCGGGCGAAGCGCCGATCATCCAGGCGATCAGTGTTACGGGCAATCAGCGGATCGAGCCCGAGACGATCGCCTCCTACCTCGTCGTGCATCCGGGAGACCGGGCCGACCCGCAACTCCTCGATATCGGGCTGAAAACGCTTTTCAACACCGGGCTATTCGCCGATGTCGTCCTTGAAATGCAGCCGGACAATTCGCTTCTGATCAAGGTACAGGAAAATCCGATCGTCAATCGCGTCATCCTTGAGGGCAATCGCCGCGTCAAGGAAGACAAGATCACCAAGGAAGTCCAGTTGACCGCGCGCTCGGTCTTCACCCGCGCCAAGGCGCAGGCCGACGTCCAGCGCATCATCGAAGTCTATCGGCGTTCCGGCCGTTTCGCCGCGACGGTCACGCCAAAAGTGACGCCGCTTGAGCAAAATCGCGTCGACGTCATTTACGAGATCGACGAAGGCCCGAAGACCGGGGTCGCGAAAATCAATTTCGTCGGCAACAAGAACTTTGCAAGCGGCGAACTGCGCGGCGCGCTCTTGACGAAAGAGAGCCGCTGGTGGCGCTTCTTCTCGTCGAACAGCAATTACGATCCCGATCGCCTTGAGTATGAGCGCGACCTATTACGTCAGTTCTATGCGAAAAACGGCTATGCGGATTTCCAGGTCGTGGCGGCAGTCGCCGAACTGACGCCGGACCGCAAGGACTTCTTTATCACGTTCACGGTCGACGAGGGCGAGAAATACAAGGTCGGCGAAGTCAAGGTGAAGACGAGCCTCGCCAAGCTCGACGAAAACGTCCTTGAGAATTTCGTGCCGATCAAGTCGGGCGAGACGTTCGACGGCGAGAGGGTCGAGAAGGCGACGGAGTCGATCACCTTTGCGACAGGATCGTCCGGCTACGCCTTTGTCGACGTGCAGCCGCGCCTTGACCGAAACCCGGACAACAAGACGATCGACATCACCTTCGAAGTGAATGAAGGGCCGCGCGTGTATGTCGAGCGCATCAACGTCAAGGGCAATACGCGCACGCTCGACAAAGTGATCCGGCGCGAAATCCGTGTTGCGGAGGGCGATCCCTACAACAAGATTCTGATCGACCGGTCGAAGTCGCGGCTGAAGGCGCTTGATTACTTCACCGAAGTCGAGGTCGAGGAAAAGCCGGGCTCGGCGCCTGACCGGACCGAGCTTGATGTCGCGGTCAAGGAAAAGGCGACAGGATCGTTCTCTGTCGGCGTCGGCGTTTCATCGACGGAAAATTTCATCGTCGATTTCTCCGTCGAGGAACGCAATCTGATGGGGCGCGGGCAGACCCTGCGCTTCCGCGTTCAGACGAGTTCGCGCACGCGCCTTGTCGACATCCGGTTCACACAGCCATATTTCCTCGACCGCAATCTTGCGGCGGGGTTCTCGCTGACCAACCAGCGGACTGATTTCCGGGAATCAGGTTTCGTTCGCGATCGTTACGGCTTTGGCGTCAATACGGGATTCCAGATTTCGGAATATTGGCGCGGCACGCTTCAGTACCAGCTGGCGCGCGACAAGGTCGACCTCAGCCGCGACATCTTCACCAATCAGACGGCGCAGACCGTCGTGCTCGGCACCGACATTTCCGACCGGTTCATCCCGGAAGCGATCGTCCCGGAAGTGCAGCCCGTCTTTGTCGCGCCGAATGGCCAGCAAACGCTGATCAATACGGGCGTCCTGGCGCGCAATGCGAATGACGAGCCGCTTGGCCAATTCCAGGCGTTTACTTGCGATTTGATCGAGCAGGCTTTTGCGCCAAGCTGCCAGTCGCGCGGCAAGTTCCTCACGTCGCTCGTCGGCCTGTCGGTTGGCGTCGACACCCGTGACGACCCGATCGATCCGTCGCGAGGCTTGCGATTTTCGTTTTCCGAATCCGTCGCCGGCCTTGGCGGCGATGTGAACTACTTCCGGACGGAAGCAAGCGGCGCCTATTACCAGCGCCTCTTCGGCGGCTTTATCGGCAAGTTGCAGCTTCGCGGCGGCTACATCACCGGATGGGGCGGCGACGAAGTTCGGCTGCAGGATCGCTTCTATGAAGGCGCCGACAGTTTCCGCGGCTTTGAAGTCGCCGGCGTCGGGCCGCGCTATTTGCAGCCGGGAACGTTTGTGTCCGGTCGGCGCTTCGGCCAGGCGATCGGCGCGAAACTCTACGCGATCGGCACCGCCGAAATCAAAATGCCGCTGCCGCTCCCAAAGGAGTATGGAATCCGCGCTTCACTATTCAGTGATTTCGGCACGGTCGGGCTCGTCGATGACGGCAACAAGCTCATCAACGAAAATACCGCGCTGTGGATCAACCCGGATACCGGCCTGAGATGCGTCGACAGCCCGTCAGCGACCTGCATCAAGCCGATCCAGGATGATTTGTCCCTGCGAGTGACCGCCGGCGTGTCGGTCAGCTGGGATTCCCCGTTCGGGCCGGTCCGCTTTGATTTCGCCAAAGTTTTGCGCAAGGAAGACTACGACCGAACCGAAGGCTTCCGTTTCAGCGCGGGAACTACCTTCTAGCAACCCCGGTTTCTAACCCAAGTGAGGTGTAAGACTATGTCTAAGAAGTTACTGACGATTGCGGGCGCCCTTGCCCTGCTGGCCGGCGGCGTCGGCGCGGGAGCGCTGGTGACGGCCGCTGAGGCGCAGTCGGCGGCGAAAGCGCCGGTGATCCTGATCGTCGATCAGGGCGCGCTTGTTTCGCAGTCTGACGCGGGCAAGACGATCCCGGGGCAGGCGAACACGATCAAGGCGAGCATCCAGAAAGAGTTCGACGCGGAAGCGGAAAAGCTCAAGAAGGATATCGAGAATTATCAGAAGGGCGCCTCGCTCATGTCGGACGAAGTTCGTCAGAAGACGGAGCAGGACCTCGCCATGCGCCAGCAGGTGCAACTCCCCCAGCAGGCGCAGATCATGGAGCAGGTGTTCGGACAGGTCGTGCAGGTCGCGCAGGCGAAAATTCTGCAGGAAGCCCAGCCGATGATGAAATCGATTGTCGACAAGCGCGGCGCTACGCTTTTGCTTGACCGTTCGGCGGTGATGTACGCCGCCCCGGAGAACGACATCACGCAGGAAATCCTTGCTGAACTCAACAAGAAGATGAAAACGGTCGAGGTTCAAAAAGTGACCCTCGCCGATGTGAAGAAGAAGGCCGCGGAAGCCGCGTCAAAGCAGGCTTCGACGAAATCGGCCGAGAAGCCGAAAAAGAACTGACGGCCTTGCGAAGGTGAAGTCGAGCGGCCGGTCGCCCTGAGCGCCGGCCGCTCTTTTTTTGAAGCGACCGACCGGATGCCGGATCCGCGATTCTTCCTTGCCAAAGGCCCGCTCGTCCTGAAGGACGCGTTGCGGATCGCCGGCGCGTCGCCGCCAGCTGATTTAAAGACGGACACGCTGCTGCGAAGCGTTGCGCGGCCGGAAGACGCGGACCTCGAAGAGAAACTGGTCTTTGTCGAGGATGTCGCAAGGGTAGGCAATCTCAAGGGCAAGCGGTTTGGCCTGTGCCTTGCGTCGGCAACCGTCGCAGACGCTGCCGCGCGTCTCGGAGGAGGGCCGGTCGCGATCGTCGCCGAGCCTAGGGCCGCCTTTGGGCTGGTCGCTGGCGCCTTGCACGTAGCGCGCAGCTTTGCGTCCGTCGACGGCAATATGGCGGTGATTGCGACAAGCGCGAATGTTCATTCATCCGCACAGATCGCCGGCGGCGTCGAGATTGGCGAGGATGCAGTCATTGGACCGAACGTCGTCATCGGACCCGGTGTCGCCATCGGCGCCCGAACCGAGATCGCCGAGGGCGCGTCGATCTGGTGCGCGCTGGTCGGATCCGACGTTCGAATCGGTTCGAATGCGGCGATCGGCGGGCCGGGCTTCGGATTTGCAATGGGCGCGAAGGGCCTCTTCCGCATACCCCAACTTGGCCGCGTTCTCGTCGGCGACAATGTCGAGACCGGCGCCGGCGTTTGCATTGACCGCGGCGCTCTCGGCGACACCGTGATCGGCGAAGGGACGAAAATCGACAATCTGGTGCAAATCGCCCACAATGTGTCGCTTGGCGAGCATTGCGTGATCGCCGCGCTAGTCGGGATCGCCGGAAGCGCGACGATCGGCGCCAGGGTGCAGTTCGGCGGACAGGCGGGGGTTGCCGATCATGTCGTGATCGGCGATGACGCGCGTATCGCCGGCAAAGCGGGCGTCATGCGCGACGTTCCCAGCGGTGAGACATGGGGCGGCTATCCGGCCCGCCCGATGATCGTCTGGATGCGGGAAACGGCCGCGGCTGCGCGCGCCGCGCGCAGGAAGAAAAAGGCGGGCGAGCATGACGATTGAGCCTGGCAAGAGCGTCCTCGACATCGACGATCTGATGAAGATCCTGCCGCATCGTTATCCAATGCTGATGATCGATCGGCTCATTGACATAAGGCCCGGCGAGAGCGCGATCGCCGTCAAAAACGTCTCGTACAACGAGGAATTCTTTCAGGGCCATTTCCCGCAAAAGCCGATCATGCCGGGCGTGCTCATCATCGAGGCGATGGCGCAGGCCGCAGCCGCTTATACATCCTACACGGAAAATCTGGACGCTGAAGGCAAGATCGTCTTGTTCATGGGCGTCGACAAGGCGCGTTTTAGAAAACCGGTCGTTCCGGGCGACCAGTTGCTGATCAAAGTGTCGACGGTGCAGCGGCGCGCGCCGGTCTGGCGCTTTGAAGGCGAGGCGACCGTCAACGGCAAAGTCGTCGCCGAAGCGGCGTTCGCCGCCATGCTCGCCCAGATGGCCTGAGAGCCCCGTTGCAGCGAATGCAAGTTCATCCGACAGCGATCATCGAAGCGGGAGCAAGGCTCGGCGCCGGCGTGACGATCGGTCCCTGGTGCCGCGTGTCGGCGAAGGCCGCGCTCGGCGTCGGCGTCGAATTGAAGTCGCATGTGATCATCGACGGGCGCACCGAGATCGGGGCGCGAACCATCGTCTACCCGTTCGCTGTTCTCGGCGGCCCGCCGCAACACCTCGGCTATAAGGGCGAAGACACCGCGCTCAGGATCGGCGCTGACTGCGTCATTCGAGAACATGCGACGGCTAATCTCGGAACGACCGCCGGTCGCGGCGAGACCGTCATCGGGGACAGGTGTTTTTTGATGACTGGCGCGCATGTCGCGCACGATTGTGTCGTCGGCTCCAATGTCATCTTTGCCAACAATGCGACGCTCGGCGGCCATGTGGCTATCGGGGACCATGTTTTCCTCGGCGGCCTCTGCGCGATTCACCAGTTCTGCCGCGTCGGCGCCTATGCTTTCATCGGCGGCTGCGCCGCCGTTCCGACAGATGTTATTCCCTATGGTTCGGCGACCGGCAATCATGCGACCCTCTCGGGTCTGAATATCGTCGGCATGAAGCGGCGGGGCATGTCGCGCGCCTCCATCCATGATTTGCGCGCGGCGTTTCGCTTGCTGTTCGCCGAGGAAAAGTCATTCCAGGAGCGGCTCGACGAGGTCGCCGCCGCTTTCGCGCATAGCGCCGATGTGATGCGGGTCGTCGATTTTATTCGCGAAGACACGCGCCGGCCGTTGATGGCGCCGCCGAGACGAATATGGCCCGCTGGCGAAAACTCGGAATAATCGCCGGCGCAGGCGCGCTTCCCTTCCGCCTCGCGGAGGCCGCCGGAGCGCCGCATGTCGTGCGTCTTGCCGGCATGGCGGATGCGAATTTCTCAAGTTTTTCAAATGAGGAATGCGGTCTCGCCGAGGCCGGCAAGATCATTCGCACGCTTAAAAACGCCGGCTGCGACGCCGTCGTCCTCGCCGGTGTCGTGAAGCGGCCCGATTTTTCAGAACTGAAGCCGGACTGGCGGGGCGCCGCACTCTTGCCGAGGATTATCGCAGCCGCCGCAAAAGGCGACGGGGCGATGCTCGGCGTTCTTGTGCAGACGCTTGAAGCCGAGGGGTTTCTTGTCGTTGCGGCGGAGGAAGTCCTCGTCGACCTCATTGCGCCTCGCGGCGTTTTAAGTGCGCTCGCGCCGTCGTCGGAGAACTGGTCCGATATTCGAAAGGCCGCCGCCATCATCGCCGCGCTCGGGCCGTTTGACGTCGGTCAGGCCGCCATTGTCGCTTCCGGGCACACATTGGCGATTGAAGCGGCGGAAGGAACCGATGCGATGCTGCGGCGATGCGCGGACTTTCCTGCGTCCGCCCGCGGCGGCGACAGGCGCAACGGCGTGCTGGTCAAACGCCCGAAGCCGGGTCAGGAGCTGCGCGTCGATCTTCCGACGATCGGCGTCGAGACGATCAGGCGCGCCAATGAAGCGGGGCTTGCCGGCGTCGCCGTTGAAGCCGGCGCCGCGCTGATCCTTGATCGGGACGCGGCGCAACGCGAAGCTGACGCGCGCGGGCTGTTTCTTCTCGGGTTTGAACCGGCGGAGCTCAACGCGACGTGAGCGATCCGCCGCTGAAGATCTTGCTTGCGGCCGTCGAGCCGTCCGCCGATCTGATCGGGGCGAGTCTCATCCGCGATCTCAGGGAGATCGCGCCGCAAATTCAGATATCCGGCTGCGGCGGACCGGCGATGGAACGCGAGGGCCTTGGCAGCCTCTTTCCGATCGATGCGTTCTCGGTCATGGGCGCGACCGATGTCATCAAAGTCGCGCCGGTCGCCATGAAGCGCGCGCGAGAACTTGCAGAGCACGCAGCGGCGGCGAGAGCGGATGTCGCGGTTTTCATCGACGGCTGGGCGTTTTCACGACTCGCGGCGACGCGGCTTCGACGATTGTCGCCGTCGACAACGTCAATCAAGTTTGTCGCGCCGCAGATCTGGGCGTCGCGGCCGCAACGCGTCAAATTCGTCAAGCGATATTTCGACGGCGTCTTGACGCTTCTCCCCTTCGAGCCGCCTTACTTCACGCGTGACGGCGTCCGGGCTGAATTTGTCGGCAATCCGAACTTTCAGGCGGCGTGGCGGGCGCGGGGAAATGAACGGGCATTCCGCGCGCGCCACAAGATTGGCGAAGCGCCGCTGCTGGCGGTGCTGCTTGGCAGCCGGAAGCGGGAAGTGACGCGGCTGGCGACGCCGTTCCGCGACGCCGCCGCATTGCTTGTCAAAGAGATTCCCGATCTTCGAATAGTCTCGCCGGTCGCCGAAAGCGTTTCGGCGCTAGTCCGCAATAAAATGAAGGACTGGCCCGGCGATCCGTTGCTTGTCGGTCCGGATGAAAAATATGACGCCATGGCGGCGGCCAACGCAGCCCTCACCGCGTCTGGAACAGCGTCGACCGAACTTGCCATCAACAAGACGCCGATGGCGGTCGCTTACAAGGTTGATCCATTGACGGCGTTTTGGGCGCGGTGCGTCAAGAAGTCCCCTTACGCGTCCATCATCAATGTGGCCGCCGATCGGTTTGTGATCCCGGAGTTTATCCAGGAGAATTGCGAGGGTCCGCCGATCGCCGCCGCGCTGCATGAGTTGTTTGCGGATCCGTCGGTCTATGTCGAACAGGCTTCGGCGTTCGACGCCATTTTGCATGAGCTTGGCGTTGACGGCCCGTCAGCGTCACGTCTCGCCGCGATGCGCGTCATCGAATGGGCGCATCTCGGGAAGTCTCGCAAGAGCGAAAAGTGATAATCTGGAATCGGCGGCGCCCTTCGTGACGCCGCCTTCGGCGGTTCTTCAGAGTGAGGCGGCGCTCCATTCTGAGCGCCCTTCCACGAAGGGACTCTCCCTACACGCCGCCGCCGAACCCGGCGCGCGGATTCCAATGGGTGGCAGGACGACGCTTACGTTTGATTACGTCGAGCGCTTCTACAATCCGAAGCGCCGTCACTCGACGATAGGCTACCTCAGCCCGACTGCATTCGAGGAAAAGATGGCGTTAGCTTAACCGACCGTCCGCCAAACCCGGGACAGGCCACTTCGCTGTCCGAAAATCCAAGGGCAGGTCAGGGTCCAGATGCCGCAGGAGGATGTCGTTCACCTCATCGGTTCATATCATCCGGATAATTGGTGATTACTTCTAGATACTTATCAAGAACATTGGCGATATCGTCCTGGCATTTAATAATTTGAATCGGAATAAACTCATGAGCAGGAACATAATATGCCTCCAGAATAACATCCCCGTATTCCCAAGCAGCAATTGTCGCCTCAATTAAATTATTCCTGAAGTCGATCCTCGCGCTATTGTTAGACGATGGCTGCGAATCAAAAAAAGTCACATTGTACCCTAGACCCTCGAGTCTCTGCTTGGCATGCTGCCTCCAGCTCAGGAATATTTCCAGGCTATTTGTCAATTCGAGCCTGTTACGATGATGTTCTTAGCCGGCGGCATGCCCAGTGAAAGCTTAACCGGCGCATTTGGTCCGGGAATTGATGATACACCAGTGCTTGAGTTTCGCAAACTTGTTATAGGCGCTCGAAACTCAGCATAAACGGAACCTGAAGGCGCTTGTCTCGCGAATGTCGCTCGATTTGCTGGGTTTGCGACAGCTTGTTTCCATTGAGAATAACTGGGTTCACCTTGAAGAGCGCGCGGAACGCGCGAGTCGCGAAGGATGGCCGCTCGCGCCGGCGCTGATCTTTTTGCGTCTTGCTCTCGCGAAAAAACGCCGTGTTACAGCCGATCGCTTCGACCCGTCAGGGCGTCTCGCCTTCCTTCCAGCGACCCTGTTCTTTCAGGGCGTCAGCGACTTCCTTCGGCATGTAGTTTTCATCGTGCTTGGCCAGGACTTCGCTTGCGAGGACGCGTCCGTTCTCGAGCTTTCCCTGGACGATGACGCCTTGTCCCTCGCGAAAGAGATCCGGCAGGACGCCCTTATAGGAAACAGCGGTCTCCGCGAACTCATCCTTGATGACGAAATTGACCTCCGTTTCGCGCCCCTCAGCGAATTTGACGCTGCCGGGAGCCACAAGGCCGCCCAAACGGATTAGGCCGACCGGCGTCTTTTCAAGTTTTTGGAGATCAGACGGCGTGTAGAAATAGGCGACAGCCGAATTGAGCGCCGTCAGCACGAGCGCCGCCGCAACAGCTGCGACGCCGACGACGGCGGCGACGAGCAGGAGTCTCTTTTCGCGTTTGGTCATAGGATCATCGCTTTCGAAGGCGCCCGCGCGGATTGCTCAAGGCGCGCGATGCGTCGCTCGGCAAGCTCCGCGCGCATTGAAATGAGAAGGAGGGCCGCAAACGTCAACCCATAGGCGATCCCCATCAGCAGCAGCGGAGTCAGCATGGATTGGTGAATGGTCGGGCCGCCGCCGCGCAGCACGCTCGCCGGCTGATGCAGGCTGTTCCACCAGTCGACCGAGAATTTGATGATCGGAATATTGATGAAGCCGACGAGGCAGGCGATCGCGGCGACTTTGGCGGCGCGCGTCTTGTCGTCGATTGCGCTCCAGAGCGCGATATAGCCGAGATAAAGAAAAAACAGAATCAAGACGGAAGTGAGGCGCGCGTCCCAGGCCCACCATGTTCCCCACATCGGCTTGCCCCAGATCGATCCGGTAACGAGGGCAAGGAAGGTGAACGCGGCGCCGATCGGCGCGGTCGATTTCGCCGTGACGTCGGCGAGCGGGTGTTTCCAGATGAATCCGACGCCGGAGGCGATCGCCATCGTCGAATAGCACATGAGCGCCATCCAGGCGGCGGGGACATGCACATACATGATCCGGACGCTCTCACCCTGTTGGTAATCAGCTGGCGAATTGAACAAGGCGTAATAGAGACCGAAGAGAGCGGTGACGCCGGCGGCGATCGACAAGAGCGGCGTCAGGCGGATGGCGAGCTTCTCGAAACGTTGCGGATTTGCGAGGTTGTGCATGGATCAGTCCGTGTTGAACCGAATCGCCGCCGCCGTCGCGGCCGGCGTGACTAGTACGCCGAAGAGCGTCATCGCCGCCAGCAGCATCAGGGCAGGACCAAAGAGTGCGTCTCCCCTGGCGCCGGCGTTCGCCGCCGCAACGCCGAAGATGATCGCTGGCGTCAGTAACGGCGCCGTCAAGATCGTGATCAGCATGGAAGCGCGGCGCAAGGAGAGCGCGAGTGCGGAGGCGAGGGCGCCGAAAAGCGAAAGCGCCGGCGTTCCGATGACCATCGACGCCATCAAGGGGAAATAGGCGTGCGCGGGAAGACCAAGCAGCAACCCTAGTACAGGCGTCGCGAGGATCAACGGCAACAGCGTTGAGACCCAATGCGCGGAAGCCTTGGCGAGCGCGACCAGGCTCAACAAATCACCGGACTCGATGAGGGCGTCGAGAGAACCATCTTCGAAATCAGCCTGCAAAATGCGATCAAAGGACAGCATCGCCGCGAGCGTCGCCGCCGTCCACAAGATGGGCGCCGCCGACTCGGAAAGGCGCGCGCGATCAGGGCCGATCGCCAGTGCGAAAATGACGACCGTCAATGCAAAAAAGGCGACGCTGTTCAGTGCGCCGCCGCCAGTGCGGAAGGCGAGCGTCACGTCGCGCTCGAAAATCGCCATCAACCGCTTCATGCCGCCTCGTCCAGCATGATCGTTCGCCCGGGTCCGAAATCGAGCGGCTCATGGGTCGCGACGACGGCGGCGCCGTCATCGCGGCAATGTTCGGCGATGAGGTCGACGACCGCGCGAATGCTGACCGCATCCATGCCTGAAGTCGGCTCGTCGAGAAGCCAGACCGGCCGTCTCGAAATCACGATCCGGCAAAGAGCCAGACGGCGGCGCTGGCCTGCGGAAAGCGATGCGCCGCGCTGATCGAGGAATGGGAATATGTTCAGCCGCGAAATCGCGCGCTCAATGATCGCTGGCGGCGCTGAATAAATCATCCGCCAGAACGACAAACTCTCGCGCGCGGTGAGCGCGGCCTTGACGCCGTCCGCATGGCCGAGAAAAACTGACGCGTTGTCGCTCCGCTTCAATGCGCCGGCGGCGCGTTGCGAAAGACCCGCGAGCGTTCGAAGCAACGTCGTCTTGCCGGCGCCGTTTGGGCCGCGCAATATGAACAAATCCCCCGGTCCAATTGCCAATGTGACGCCTGACAGGACGAGGCGGCCGCCGCGCTGAGCGGCGATATCTCGCGCCGCGATCAGGCGGCCTGCGTCCGCAGGGCGTTCATCCATGGCCCGCGTCCGGCGTTTTCGACTTGAGAGACCTCAGTTTTTTTCGCGCACGGGCGGCCCTCAGTAAAACGGACGCCGACAGGCCGGCGATGGTCGCCGCTGAAACGAGATAGGCGGTCCAGACATACGCCCCATACCCGCCCATTGCGAAAAATCCGTCCATACGCCTGTTGCTCTTCGATCAACAGGACAGACCACAAAACGGGCGCGCGATAAAAGGGAAAAAAGTCGCGGGCGACGCGGCCTATCGCAAGGCGCCCGAGACTTACTATAGTGGCCGTCATGACCGCTGAAATCGGCCAGTTCCTGTTGATTTTCGCCTGGCTCGCCGGCCTCTTCCAGGGCGCTTTCCCTCTTGTCGGAGCGCAGGTCGGCGATCAGGCCCTCATTCGGGCGGCGCGACCGGCCGCCCTCGTTCAATTCGCGCTTGTTCTCGCAGCGTTCGGCGCATTGACCTATGCGCACGCGACGTCCGATTTCTCGGTTCGCAACGTCTTTGAAAATTCGCATACCGCCAAGCCCTTCATCTACAAGCTGACCGGCGTCTGGGGAAATCACGAGGGTTCGATGCTCCTCTGGTCTCTGATCCTTGCCGCGTTCGGGGCGGCGGTTGCGGTTAAAGGCCGCGCCAGCCCCCTGACGGCGCGCGCGCTTGGGATTCAGGGACTGATCGCGGTCGCTTTTCTCGGATTCATTATTTTTACGTCGAACCCGTTCTCGCGGTTGTTTCCGGCGCCTGCGGACGGGCAGGACCTCAACCCGTTGCTGCAGGATCCAGGTCTCATCATCCATCCGCCTTTCCTTTATTTGGGCTATGTCGGCTTCTCGGTCGCCTTTTCCTACGCGGTCGCCGGATTAATCAGTGGTCGGATTGACGAAGCATGGGCGCGCGAAGCGCGACCCTGGGCGCTTTCAGCCTGGGTGTTCTTGACGATCGGCATCGCGCTCGGCAGCTGGTGGGCCTATTATGAACTCGGCTGGGGCGGTTTCTGGGCATGGGATCCGGTCGAGAACGCCTCTTTCATGCCGTGGCTCGCCGGCACGGCGCTCATTCACTCCATGCGCGCTCTGGAGGTTCGCGGCGCCTTCAAGGCGTGGACGACCCTGCTTGCGATCCTTGCTTTCTCGTTGAGCCTCATCGGCACGTTCCTCGTGCGGTCGGGCGTGCTGACTTCGGTGCACGCGTTTGCAACGGACCCCGCCCGCGGACTGTTCATCCTTGTCATTCTCGGCGTGTTCATCGGCGGCGCGCTTATGCTTTTCGCTTTGCGGGGGCCGTCTTTGCAACCGTCGGGCGGCTTCCAGCCGGTGAGCAGGGAGGGCGGCCTCCTTCTCAACAACGTCATCATGGTGTCCGCCTGCGCAACCGTTTTCGTCGGGACATTTTATCCGCTGTTTGTCGACGTGATTTCAGGCGAGAAACTTTCGGTCGGCGCGCCCTATTTCAACCTCGTCTTCCTTCCGTTTATGGCGGTCGCGCTGGTAATTATCTCGCCTGCCGCCGCACTCGCCTGGAAGCGCGGATCGATCAAAGACGCGCTCAATCGAGTGGCGCCGGCGGCGATCGCCGCAGCGGCGTTAGGCGGCATCGCCTTGTGGATTTCCTGGCCGAAAAATATCGCTGCGGCGCTCGGCGTCGGACTGGCTGTCTGGACGGGCGGCGGCGCGCTTGTCGATTTTTCACAGAGGGCGAGGCTCTTTGAAGGGCGCGCCTTGTCCCGGTTTGCGGGCCTGCCGCGCAGCTATGTCGCGATGACGATCGGACATGTCGGTTTCGCCATTGTCGCTATCGGCGTCATCGGCGCGGGAGCGTTCAAGAGCGAGACGATCGCCTATGCGAGGGAAGGAGATGTCGTGAGCGTCGGCGGCTTCGACGTGAAACTCACATCGGTCAGCGAGGCGCAAGGACCAAATTATGCGTCTGAATTCGCTTCATTTGAAGTTTCGAGGGACGGAAAGCCGCTTGCGCCCATGACGGCCGAGCGTCGCTTTTATCCCGTACGAGGCATGCAAACGACGGAAGCGGCGATCGCCACTGACCTGACCGGCGATCTCTATCTTACGATTGGAGACTATAACGCCGATCGCGGCTGGGTCGTACGCGCCTGGCGACATCCGTTGACGGTCTGGATGTGGATTGGCGCTGCGCTCATCGCGCTTGGCGGCGTCTTCGGACTTGGCGGCGAAAGGCGCCACGCGCCGCGGGCGGCGGCGATTGGCGCGGGCGTGAAGGCGGCATGAAGCGTCTCGTTTTCCTGATGCCGGTCCTGCTGTTTCTTGCGCTCGCCTTCTGGTTCGCGAAAGGGCTCAGCCGGGACCCGCGTTATATTCCCTCGATGCTGATCGATCGACCGGCGCCTGATTTCGTTCTGCCGCCCATTGCCGGACCTATGGAGGGATTGTCGAGCAGCGACTTTCAGGGTCAGGTTTCGATGTTGAACATTTTCGGGTCGTGGTGCGCGAGCTGCGAGATCGAGCATCCCGTGCTGATGGCGATCGCCAGGGAGGGGGTCGCCCCGATTTACGGACTGAACTGGAAGGATGCGCCAGGCGCCGGCGCCGAATGGCTGCGCGGGCGCGGCGATCCATACGCCAAGATTGGGGATGACGCCGCCGGCCGGGTCGCCATTGATTTTGGCGTGACCGGCGCGCCGGAAACATTCATCATCGACGCGGCGGGGCGCGTGCGACACAAGCATGTCGGGCCGGTGACAATGGACGAGTGGCGACATGTCCTGAAGCCGATGATTGAGGATTTGAATGATGCGCCGCTTGATCCTTAGCATCATGTTGGCGGCGTCCTCTGCAGCGATTGCGGTGCAGCCGGACGAGCAGCTCGACGATTCGGCGCTTGAAGCGCGCGCCAGGGAAATCAGCCGCGACATTCGCTGCGTCGTCTGCCAGAGCGAAAATATCGACGATTCGAACGCGCCGCTGGCGCGTGATTTGCGGCTGCTTGTCCGCGAGCGTCTTCTCGAAGGGGACAGCGACAAGGAAGCCACGGACTTTCTGGTCGCGCGCTACGGCGATTACGTTCTATTAAAGCCCCGCGTGCAAACGAATACGTTGTTGCTCTGGGGCGCGCCTCTTATCGCCGCCGTCGCCGCCGCTGCGGGCCTGTTGGCGGCACTCGACGGCGCGAAGCGGCGCAAGAAAGCGCCAAAGGCGCTTACTGACGAAGAAGTTGAAGCCCTAAATCGCCTTACCTGATGGCGACACAATTCTTTTTCGGCGTCGTCGCCTTGATCGCGATCGGGTTCTTTTTGGCGCTGGCGATTCCGTTGCTGCGCAGCCGCCCCGCCGCGGTCAACGACAGTCGCGCCGCGACGCTTGCACGCCGAATTGAGGCGATTGAGCGCGACTACGTCAACGGTCTCATTGGCGAGGCGGAAGCTAGCGAGGCGATCATTGAAGCCAAGCGATCGGTTCTCGTCGCCGGCGACGAACGGCAGGGGACCCCTTCACGACCATTGAGGTTCGTAGCAATAGCGTATCTGGCGCTGGCGCCGTTGGCGGCGGTCGGGGTCTATTTGATTGTCGGCGCGCCGGCGCTGGTCGATCCGGTCAGGGAGAGCGAGAAACGCCCAGCGCTAGATCAGGATTCGATCGCCGCCATGCCGGAACAGGAGCGGATGGCGATGATCGAGGGAATGGTCGCCAGCCTTGCGGAAAGGCTTGATAAATCGCCGAACGACATCGAAGGCTGGCGAATGCTCGCGCGATCGCAGATGGTTTTACAACGACCCGTCGACGCCGCTGGCAGCTATCGCCGACTGCTGGCGCTTGATGATGGCGCGGTTGACGACTGGCGCAATTTCGCCAGCGCGCTTGCCGCGTCCTTGCCGAGCGGGACCTTCCCAACTGACGCGGAATTCCTGTCAGCGCTTGATGCGATTGAAACTCGCGCGCCGGGGGATCCAATGGTTCTTTTTTATCGCGGCGGCGCCGCTCGCGAAAATGGCGATGCCGCGCGGGCGATCGAACTTTGGACGGAACTGCTCACCAAGATGCCGTCGAACGCGCCAGTGAGATCGACGCTGGAGGGCCTGATTGAGGAAGCTCGCGCCGACCCATAGCCCGCCATGTTGTCCCAGAATGGTGCAGGGCAGGGGCGCGGAACTTGCTCCCCAGCTGTTGAATTAGCGTGCGGTCGACGATTACGTTAAGCTTCCGGCGACCCGATGGAGCCAGTCATATGCGTAACTTCCTTTGCGTTATCGCCGCTTTTGGCGCATTGTCGGCAGGCGCCGACGCGTCCGCGGCGAGGTACACGGCGTCGAAGGTCCTATTTCAGGACATCACCGGCGAAGTCAAAATCGCGACCACCGGCGGCGATGACGTCGAAGTCAATGTTCGTCAGGGCAAGACCTATCGCTCCGTCACGGTGACGCTGGTCAACGGCGAAGTTGTTATCGCCGGCGAGCGCTGGCTTGGAGACGAGTCAAAGGACTGCTGTAATGATCGCATCCGGCGCACCGAGAGTCTGATGCGCGATCGGGTCGCTGCGGTCGGCGCTCCCGCTGACGACAAAGCGGCCTATTTCGCCGATTATCCTGTCATAGAGGTCTCTGTTCCGCGAAAGAATGACGTCTCGTTCATTGACGCGCGCATCAAGCTTGCCATCAACGGCGCGCTCGATGGGCGCCTCATGCTTGACGCCTGCTACGTCTACGGAGAAACAGACAGCCTCGGCCAAGCGACGATCGGCGTTATTGCTGGAAGCCAGCTTGCATTCGGCGACGTCAAGTCCGCGCTTGAGCTTGATGTCTCCGGCGACGCCGATGTTTCGGGCGGGTCCGCCGCGATGGCGGACATTGACATCGCCGGCGCCGGCGATGTCATGATCGGCGCGGTCGACGGCATGCTGGACGTGTCGATCGCCGGTTCGGGCCTCGCCCGGGTTGCGCGCGTTGACGGTCCGATGACGGTGCGCATTGCGGGTTCGGGCGCCGTTGCGACACAGGGCGGCAAGGCCGACAAGATGATTGTCACCATCGACGGTTCAGGCGGGGTCTTTCACGAGGGCGCCGCCGTCGATCCGACCTTGCGCCTTAATGGCTCGCCGACGGTTCGTCTCGGCAGCGTCTCCGGACGCATCACCCGACACGGCCATGGCGAGGTCTATGTCGGCGACCAGCTTGTGGCGAAACCCTGACAATCATGTTCCGTCTGGCGGGTTCCGCCTGGCAGGGGCAGAGGGGCTCGAACCCCCGGCCTACGGTTTTGGAGACCGTCGCTCTACCAGCTGAGCTATACCCCTGTGCGGCGTTGCTTCGAATAATGCCGGCTTGGCGTTAATTCAAGGTGGCGGCCTGGCCGCCCGGCCGGCGAAGAGCGATCGACGCCTCCCTTGACGCGCCCGGGAAAAGGTCTACCTAAGCCGCCATCTTCCGAAACATGGTGAAGGTGGGGCGCGTCGGGATCGGCGCTCGAGAACCCTTGCCTTCCCGCGATCGCGAACAGGACGCCATGGCAGACGAGAAAAAACCCGCTTCCGGCAAGGCCCGCGCGAAAGGCGCGCAGAAGGCTGCGCAGGGCTTGACGATCGAAGGCGAAGCCGAAGAAGTCAAAAAGAAGAAGAGCACGAGCCCGATCGAGTTCTTGAAACAGGTCCGCGCGGAAGGCGAGAAAGTCACCTGGACGACGTGGAACGAGACCTGGGTGTCGACCATGATGGTGCTCGTCATGGTCGTCGTCATGGCCGTCTTCTTTCTGATCGTCGATCAGGGCATCCGCTTCGGCGTCTGCCAGGTTCTCCCGATCGAATGCGCCTCCCAGAACTAGCATAGCCCCATGCCATCAGCAGACGGATCAATCGCCATGGAACACAAGTGGTATATCGTTCACGCCTATTCGAATTTTGAAAAGAAGGTCGCTGAAGCGATCAAGCAGGCGGCTGCGGAAAAGGGCATGTCGGAGCTGTTTGAAGAGGTGTTTGTTCCGACCGAAGACGTGACGGAAGTGCGCCGCGGCCGAAAAATCACCGCCGAGCGTCGATATCTTCCGGGATATGTTCTGGTGAAGATGATCCTGAACGATCAGACCTATCACCTCATCAAGGAAACGCCGAAGGTCACCGGCTTTCTCGGCTCCGGCAACAAGCCGATGCCGGTCAGCCAGCGAGAGGTTGATCGCATCCGCGGCGTCGTCACCGATTCGATCGAGCGCCCGAGATCGACCATCACCTTTGAAATCGGCGAAAACGTCCGCGTCGTCGACGGGCCGTTTGCATCGTTCTCCGGCGTCGTCGAAGACGTCGACGAGGACACCCAGCGCGTCAAAGTGGCGGTGTCGATCTTCGGACGGGCGACGCCGGTCGAACTGGAGTTCGCCCAGGTCGAAAAGAACGCCTGAACGACGCACCAAATTTCAGAATGCTACATGACGCCCCGTGCAAGCCGCGGGGCGTTTTTTTGGATCATGGTAGCGAAATGACCTAGGGTGCTGGCGCTTACGTGCTGTAAATTGTGTCGGAACAGCATAATATGTCAAGGAAATGCGATTTGGCGCCAAGGACGGAAGGGATGTGATGAAATCACACCTAATAATTCGTGATTGTCCGCCGCATTTGCGCCGCGTTTTCGTCCCGCACTGCAACAATTGAGTCGATTAATTCCACGCACGTCGCGAGGGAACTTGCGATTGCTGGCGAGGCGGGCGGCGCTTCTCTCCCCCGCGCTCAACCTGCCTCGCCAGCGCCGCTTTAGAAGTTGCGTATCAACTTCACAGTGGGCGTCGGGTTCCCGGTTGCGTATTGCGGCGCGTAAAAAAACGCCCGTCGGCATTCTCTCCCCCTGCCGGCGGGCGTTCTCCATTTTAGCGCCTGCGGGCCTTGCCTTTCGCCACAACCTTGTGGAGACTCGCTTTCCAATCAATGAGTTGCGTCGACGTTTGACCGGCGATCCGCCGGCCGTCGCCGATTTGCGGGAAGGGAAGCGAGATGACAGCCATTCTGACCAATCTGAGAAATGCGGTGATTGCGGGGTTTGTGCTCGCGGCGCTCCTGGCCGCCTTGTCCTTGTCAGTCTGGGGAGAGCAGATCCGGCCGTTCTGGCCGTTCGTCTTCCGCTGGCTGCACGTCATTTCCGGCGTCATGTGGATCGGACTATTGTGGTATTTCAACTTTGTCCAAATCCCGACCATGCCTTCGATCCCTGACGAACAGAAACCCGCAATCGGCAAGCATATCGCGCCTAAGGCGTTGTTCTGGTTTCGCTGGGCGGCGATGGCGACATTGGCGACCGGCCTCATCGTCGCCGCCTATAATGGTTATCTGCACCACGCCTATACGCTCGGCTTGATGAGCGGGGTGACGGCCCATACGGTCATCGGGATCGGCATGTGGCTGGCGACGATCATGTGGTTCAACGTGTGGTTCCTGATCTGGCCGAACCAGCAGAAAGCCTTGAATATCGCCAACAAATATCCTGACCTGGCGGCTGACGCGAAGGCCAAGGCGGGCCGGACGGCGATGTTGTTCTCAAGGACCAATACGGTTTTGTCGGTACCGATGCTGTTTTGCATGGTCGCCGCGCAAAGCCTCTTTGGCGCTTCCTAAGCCTCGCTGAAGCCGAATTCAGATGGCGGGGGCTCTCAGGCTCCCGCCATTTGCATTATAAGGGCGGCGAGAGAGGGGTCGTCCTGCGGCCTCGCGGGGAAAGTCGGCAATCGTTCAGAGGGGATTCCCATGGCAAATTTCAGGACCAGGTTCGGCCGCTCGAGCAAATTCTGGCGTCGCCTGCGCAAATCGGCGGCGGCGACTGCGGCCCTTGCGCTTACCGCCTGCGCCTCAACCGGCGGGCCGCTTGGGCTTTCGCGCGATCAGGAAAAGGCGATCGGCGAACAACAGCATCCGGCGATTGTCGCCGAATTTGGCGGTGAAATCGAAGACGCCGCGCTCAAGGCCTATGTCGACGGCATTGCGCGGCGCCTCATCGCCGCGGGCGATCATCCGGCCGATCCGATTGTAGTGACGACGCTCGACAGCCCGGTCGTCAACGCCTTCGCTTTGCCTGGCCATGTCTACATCACGCGCGGATTGCTGGCGCTCGCCAATTCGGAAGCGGAACTCGCCGGCGTGCTTGGTCACGAACTCGGCCATGTTTACGCCCGCCATACGGCGGAGCGCGTCAGCCGTTCCAACGTCACCGGCATCGGGGCGGCGATCGTCGGCATCCTCACCGGCAGCCAGGAAGGCATGCAGATGGCCAATCAGCTTGGCCAAGTGTACCTCCTCAAATATTCGCGCGGCCAGGAATATGAGTCGGACCTGATCGGCGTCAGGCTGCTCGCAAAATCGAATTACGATCCGACGGCGCAAGCCGATTTTCTCAACACGCTTGGACGCTGGACGGACATTGAGATGAAGGCCGCGGGCGTCAATTCGCGGCCGCCGGAATTTCTGTCGACACATCCGAACTCCGCCGATCGCGTGCGACGCGCGGCGGCCGAAGCGCAAGCGGTCGCGCAGGCGGGCGCTGTCTCCAGCGAACGCAGCCGCGCCAAATACATGGAAATGATCGACGGCATGCTTTACGGCGACGATCCCGTGAAGCAGGGCTTTATTCGCAACGGCAATGAATTCATCCATCCGACGATGAAGCTCGCGTTTAGCGTCCCTCAGGACGTGAAACTCCAGAATACGTCGTCGGCGGTCGTCGGGCGCTCGCCGTCCGGCGCGCAAATGCAGTTCACTGGCGCGAGTTCTCAGGAAACGCCAGCTGCGCTCATCGAGGGCGGCATCTCAAAATCGCTTGGGATCAGCCTCGCGCCCGCCCGCAACATTACGGTCAACGGCCGTCAGGGGGCCGTCGGCGCGGCGCGCGCAAACACCCAGAACGGCCAGGTCGACGTTCAGGCCTTTGTCATCCGCTGGGAAGGGACGACGAACTACATTTTCCTCTGGGTGACGCCGGCAAATGTCACCCAGAACATGCAGCAGGGCGTCAACAACTCGGTCGCTTCGCTGCGGACCATTGACCCTGGCTCCGTTCAGGTCCCCAAGACGCAGCGCATTAAGGTCGTCCCCGTCGTCTCGCGCGACACAGCGTCGAGCCTTGCGGCCAAGACGACTTTTGAAAACGCCAAGGACGAACGATTTGTGGTCCTGAACGGCTTGCTCAGCGCGAGCGATTTGCGGGCCGGTCAGAGCGTCAAGCTCGTTCAATAAGGCCGTCGGCCGCGAGAAAACGCCGCGCCCGGGACAATGCGATGTCCCGGGCGTCCTTTTTCGGATATGGGTGGAATTCTGACGCAGCATGCGGATTGCGCCATGAAGTTGGACGTCAAACTGAAGTCGCTCGGCCCCGTCGATCATGCGCCGGTCAAGGCCGCCATGCTCGGCGCGACTGAGCAGGAGTGGCTTGAAGAGCAGCTTCGCCAGAAGACTTTTGACGTTCACGCCGCGACGCATTCGATCATCCTCCTGTTCGCTGAAGGATGGCCCGACGTCAAAGTGTCGAAACATAGCGGCTGGGGCCGTTATTCGTCAGTCGCCCTTCCAATGATGCAGGAAATCATCCGCAGGCATTATTCCAGCCAGGGCGCGATTATCCGCGCGATGTTCGCCAAGCTTCTCGCCGGCAAGTCGATCGACGAGCATTTCGATGACCATCCGACATTCACGATCGGCCACCGCATTCATGTGCCGCTCGTCACCAATGAGGAAGTGCGGTTCGTCATCGACGGCGAAGACTACAACCTGAAGGAAGGCTTCGCCTACGAGGTGAGCAATCTCGACTATCATTATGTCGCCAATCCGAGCGACGCGGACAGGGTGCATTTCATCTTCGACTATGTGGAAGATGGCGCCGCTGTCTAAGGTTCTCGTGAGTTCTGTGGTTCGCGGCGCGGATCAGGGCGCCAGCCATGGCGGCCTATATCTCGTCGATCTTGAACGGGAATCGCATGACCAGCTCCTTGACTGGAACGACGGCGGCATCAATTTTGACGGCCGCGGCGCCGACCGCGGGCTTCGCGGGATCGCCATCGTCGACGACCTTATCTATCTCGCTGCGAGCGACGAGCTGTTCGCCTTTGACAAGAATTTCAGGATCGTCGCCTCCTGGCGCAATCCCTATCTGAAACACTGCCACGAAGTGTCGAGATTGCGCGGCGCGCTGTATTTGACGTCAACTGGATTCGACAGCGTCCTGCGCTTCGACCTCGGGGAGCGGCGCTTTGATCTCGGCATTCTGTTCGCCTTCAAAGAGGGCAGAGGCGCCGTGAAGATGTTCGATCCGGGCGCGAGCGGCGGCCCTACGCCGAATATGAGCCTGCACCTCAATAACGTCTTCGTCGACAATTTTGGGATCTTCGTTTCCGGCCTAAAGACGCCGGCGCTGCTGCATGCGACTCCGCAGGGCGTCAGCGTATTTGCCGAAATACCGCTTGGAACCCACAACGCCCGGCCCTTCCTCAACGGCGTGCTCTTGAACGACACAGACGGCGATTGCGTGGTGTTATTCACGCCCGAGCGTCATGTCTCGATGCCGGTTCCGCGCTTTGCCGACGACGAACTCCAGCGCGCCGACGCCGACACGACCGGCGTCGCGCGCCAGGCGTTCGCGCGCGGATTGTGCGTGTTGTCAGACCGCCTGATCGTCGGCGGGTCTTCGCCGACGACTGTTTCTGCCTATGATCTGGACGCCGGGCGGCGCGTAAAATCGATCAATCTCACAATGGATGTTCGAAACGCCGCCCATGGGCTCTCGGTGTGGCCTTTCTGATCACGGTCGGCGCGGCGGCAGCGGAAAAAAGCCGCTCGTTGATTGTCTGTAGGCGGCGTATTCCGGATATTTCTTCTCCATGCCGCGTTCGAGCAGCGCCTTTCCCGAGACGTTGATCAGGAAATGCGCCATGACGACCGGCGACAGGACCGCCATCCAGCCATAGGTCGCTTCAAGCGCGATGAGAGTCAGGCCGGCCCAAACAACCGCATCGCCGAAGTAATTGGGATGGCGCGTCCACGCCCACAGGCCCTTGGTCATCAATCGTCCCTTGTTGGCCGGGTCCGATTTGAACGCTTTCAACTGCGCGTCGCCGATCGTCTCAAAGGCGAGACCGACGCAGAATGCCGCGATCCCCATAGCGGCGAGGGGGCCAAGGGCGGCGGAGCCGCCGATTTGGCCGACCTGCACGGGTAGGGAAACGAACCACGCGATCAACCCCTGCAGCCCGAACACATAAACCAGACTCCACCGGGCGAAGGCGGCGTCCGAGCCTTGTTTCTCGCGCATCCGCGCATAGCGATAATCTTCACCGTGGCCAAGATTTCGCCCCGCGAGGTGGAGGGCGAGGCGAGCCGCCCACAAGCACGCCAGCAAGGTCAGGACGATGTCGCGCGGCGACGCTCCATCGGCGCGCCAAAGCGTCATCATCGCGCCGAAGGCGCAGGCGGGACCCCAGAAAATATCGATGATGCTCGCATCGCGGATCTTGACGCTGACCGCCCACAAGATGGCGAGCAGCGTCCAAAGTGAGAGGAGGTTGGAGGCCAGGAGAAAAAGGAGTTCGGGGAGCGTCATCTTCGATCAATTCTTGTTTATGGTCTGATTGGGCCCGGTTTGCGCTATCCAAATTCGCGCCGACACGCGCTACCATCATGATCCGGGGGGTCCCTTGAATCGAGCGAACCATTGAGCGCCGGCATTATAATATTGTCCTTTTTGCTGCAGTCGAGCGCTGACGAGATCATCGTTTCGGCCGAGCGACGTGATACGGCCAAAGCCGATGCGCCGATCAGCATTTCAATAATCGACGGCGAAGAAATTCTCCGTATCAACGCCGATCACCCCGCCGAATCGCTGAACCGCAGCGCCGGCGTCCTGATCCACCGCGGCAATGGTCAAGAGCACCTGACCGCGATCCGCTCTCCCGTTTTGACCGGCGGCGCAGGGGCGGGATCATTCTTGTATCTGGAGGACGGCGTTCCATTGCGCTCGGCGGGTTTCGCCAATGTCAACGAACTTTTCGAGGCGCACACCGAAATCGCCGACAGAATTGAGGTCGCCAAGGGACCGTCCGGCGCCGCCTACGGCGCCAACGCGATCCACGGCGTCATCAATGTCCTGACCCGCGATCCGAGTGATGAATTCTCGTTCCTCGCCGAAGCCAGCGTCGACACAATCGGTCGGATCAAGGGCAAAGGGTTCGTGTCGGACAGAATCGGGCGCCATGGTCTTTTCGGCGGCATTTCCGTCCTCGACGATCCGGGTTTTCGCGCCGCATCCGGCGCCGATCAGCAGAAGATCTCGCTGCGTCATGACTATGACGGCGACACGGTCCGGGTAAAGACGATCCTCGCCGGCTACAATCTCAATCAGGAGACGGCGGGCTTTGTCGAGGGGCCGGACGCTTATCGCGATCCCGTCTTGCGGCGCAGCAACCCCAATCCGAACTCTTTCCGCGATGCGAAGGGCGTGAGGATGTCGAGCCGCGTCGACCTCGATCTTGGCGAGGGGGTAACGCTGTCGATGACGCCTTTTGCGCGCTGGAACGACATGGCGTTCCGCCTGCATTTCTTTCCGTCGCAGGCGCTGGAAACGAATTCACACTGGAGCCTCGGCGCACAGAACGCGCTCTATCTTGATCGCGGCGCGGTCTCCGCGATCATCGGCGTCGATGCGGAATATTCGAAAGGCGACCTGACCGAATTCCAGTCGATCCCGACCGTTTTTTCTTACACGCAAGGTCTTCACTACGATTATCAGGTCGCGGCGACATCAGCGTCGCCGTTCGTCAGCGTGACCGTCGCGGTGAGCGAGCGGCTCAAAGCGACTGCGGCCGCGCGGCTTGATTACACGCGCTATGATTACGAAAATCGAACGGCGTTCGGCGTCGTCGGCCGCTTTTTGCGGCCGCTCAGTCGCGACGACGACTATGTGACGGCGAGCCCGAAATTTTCGCTGATTTATGACGCTGGCGCCGCGAATATCTACGCCAGCTACGCGCGCGGCGCGCGGCCGCCGCAGACGACGGACCTCTACCGCTTGCAGATCAATCAGACGGCGGATCCGGCGAAGGCGGAAACAATTGACGCCTTTGAATTGGGCGTCAAAGGCGCCGCGGGACTCCTTCGTTTTGATCTTGCCGGCTACTACATGTGGAAGCGGAATTTCTTCTTTCGCGACGCCGATGGACTCAACGTTAACGACGGCCGCACGCGTCACGTCGGCGGCGAAGCGGAAATTTCCGCAAAACTTCCTTACGGCTTCGCGATTGACGGCAATCTGGCCTATGGGCGACATACCTATCGATTTGACAGGGCAGTTCTAAGCCTGCCGCAGGCCAGCGAAACGATTTCCTTCGGCGACGATGTCGATACGGCGCCGCGCTGGATCGCAGGCATGCGCGGCCGCTGGTCGCCGCAAGACACGCCGATCGAGGCGGAAATTGAATGGGCGTTTCTCAGCGACTATTACATGGACGCGGCGAACAGCGCCGTCTATCCGGGACACAGCCTCGTTCATCTGCGCGGCGCCTGGAGCTTAACCGACCGCGTCACAGCGACCTTTGCGCTGAGGAACGCCTTCGATAAACATTACGCGGAGCGGGGCGACTTCGCCTTCGGGACGGAACGGTATTTTCCCGGCGAAGGCCGTGTCGCGAATTTTGGGATAAGGATTAGCTCTTGACGTCGACGCATTCAAGGATAGCGCCGCCCGAGTTCGGCGCGCTGATGTCGCCCGCACATCCTTCGGAAGAAGCGCGCCGGTTGCTTGCGCTCCGCCGATCAACCTCCGCGGACCTGTTGACCGGTCCGGGGCCGGACGATCAGACGATTGATGCGATCGTCGAAATGGCGGCGCGCGTTCCCGATCATCGTAAGATATTTCCTTTCCGGTTCATTGTGCTGCAGGGGAGCGCCCGCGCGCGCATGGGCGAGGTTCTCGCCGAGCGGTTCGCCGCGACGTCGATGGATGCGCCGCCAGAACGCGTTGAAACTGAGCGCAGGCGCTTCCTGCGCGCGCCCGTCGTCATTGTCGTCGTCGCGCGCATTGATCCCGCGCACAAGACGCCCGAATGGGAACAGGCGCTGACCAACGGCGCCGTCTGCCAGACCGTCCTGCTTGCCGCCTCCGCCTACGGATTTGCGGCGAACTGGCTGACTGAATGGTATGGCTATGACGATGGGGTGATGAAGGCGCTCGGCCTGAAGGCGGGCGAGCGCATTTCAGGGTTTGTCTATGTCGGGACCGCGAAGGAGGCGCCGCGTGAGCGCCAGCGTCCAATCATGCGCGAGATCGTGACGAGGATGTAACCGCCGGGGCTGACGAAATCGTGAAAGCGGGTCGTGGCGGGGCTTGCCGCAATCGCCTATGATCGCCATCCGAATTCCTGAGGAGAGGAAACCATGAACAAACGCATTTTCCTGGCGATCTCAGCGGCGGCGCTGCTCGCCGCCTGCGGAAAGCCGAAAACCGAGGCGGCAAGCGAAACCGCGCCCGCGCCAAGCCCGGAGGCGGAAGCGGCTTCGACGCTTTCGCCGGAAGCGGCCGCATTAGAGCCGGCGGCTCCAGCGTCCTTTGACGCATCTGCGACGGTCGCCGGCGTCTACAAGGCCGATCCCAAGCACGCCTACATAACGTTCAGCTATGATCATCAAGGGTACTCGAAACCGCTGCTGCGCTGGCGCTCCTGGACGGCCGACCTCGACTGGAACCCCGCATCGCCCGATCAGTCGACAATTAATGTGACGATTGACGCGACGGCGCCCGATTCTGGCGTCGATGATTTCAACGAGCATCTAAAGAGCGCCGACTTTTTCGACGCCGCCAATCATCCCCAGATCACCTTCAAAAGCACGTCCGTTTCATTGACCGGCGGCGCGGCGGGAACGGTGACCGGCGATCTCACGATCAAGGGCGTCACCAAGCCGGCGACCCTCGACGTGACGATCAACAAAGCCGCGAATGACGATTTCGCCAAATCCTACAAACTTGGATTCTCCGGCAAGGGCGTCGTCAAACGCAGCGATTTCGGCGTCGACAAATATGTGCCGTTTGTGGGCGACGACGTGACGGTGCTGGTCGAGGCGGAATTTGTGATGCCGAGGCCGGAATCCGCGGCGCCGCAATGAAGGCCGGCGTCGATCGCTATTCGAGCGTCGCCATCGCGCTCCACTGGCTGATCGCCCTCATGGTGATCGGCCAGATCGCGGGCGGCCTTTATATGCACAATCTGCCGAAAGAACAGGCGGAACTGAAGTTTCAACTCTACCAGCTTCACAAATCCTTCGGCGTGACGGTGCTGTTTTTGACAATGCTGCGACTTGGTTGGCGTCTCTCCCACAAGGCGCCGCCGCTCCCTGCGGCGATGCCCGCCTGGGAGAAAGCCGCCGCGCGCGGCGCGCATGTCGGATTCTACGTCCTGCTTGTCGCTCTCCCGCTCGTAGGCTGGCTCATTGTTTCGTCGTCGCCCTACGCCGACAGCGTGCAGACCTATCTTTTTGGCGTCATTCACTGGCCGCACCTGCCGTTCTTTGACGGTGTCGAGGACCGCAAGGCGCTGTCGCACGATTTTGCCGAGATTCATGAATATCTGGCCTTCGCGATGATCGGGCTTATTGGTCTTCACGTCGCGGCGGCGCTGAAGCATCATTTCATCAACAAGGACACAGTGCTCGCGCACATGCTGCCGGCGGCGGGACGGCGCGCATGAGGATGATTCTCCTTGCGGCCGCGGCGGTTGCGCTGGCAGCCTGCGGATCAAAGGCGGATGTCGCAGAGGCGACGCCGGCCGACGCGTCAGCGCCAGAAACCGACGAAACGGAGGTCTCGCCGGCCCCTCCGTCGGCCGCGCCCGCGGCCGCCGCAGCGGACTCCGCGGCCGCGCAGAAATGGGATCTGCCGCCGCCCGCGTGGAATGTCGACACGACGAAGAGCCGTCTCACCTTCACCGGCACGCAGACCGGCAAGGAGTTCGCCGGCTCGTTTTCGAAATTCGCGGCGACGATTATCTTCGACCCGAACAACCTTCCGGACTCCTCTATCGAGGTCGTCGTCGACATGGCCTCGGCGAAGACCGGCGACCGCCAGCGCGACGACGCGCTGCCGTCGAAGGACTGGTTCGCCGTCGCGCAATTTCCGACGGCGACCTTCACCTCCTCCGAGATCGTCGAAAAGGGCGCAAACGCCTACGAAGCGAAGGGAATCCTCAAAATCCGCGACGCGGCGAAAGATGTGGCGGCGCCGTTCACGCTGACGATCACTGACCGCGCCGTCGCCGACGGGACGGCGACCCTTGTCCGCTCCGATTTCGGCGTCGGTCAGGGCGAATTCGCGACCGGCGAATGGGTCGGCCTTGACGTCAAGGTCTCCTTTCATATCGAGGCGCGCCGGTAGGGCGACATGTCGGCGCGGCGGGACGGGTTCCGTCGCCGCCCGCGCGCCGCTAAATTGCCGCAAGCCTGCAAAAGACTGGGCCAGGCCGCCGAAGGATGGGAGCCGCCGAAGAATGAGGATTGTCTGATGCGTCATCTTGTTATCGCCGCGCTCGCCGCCCTGACGGCGTCGCCGTCTATGGCGCAGGCGCCGAGCCCGCGCACGGCTCAACCCGAAATGAAGGGCGAAGCGATCACGCCTGCCCCGCGCAAACCGCCTGAGAGCATGGCCGACGTCAAGATGTCGTTCGCGCCGATTGTCGAACAGGCCGCGCCCGCCGTCGTCAACATCTACACGAGCCGTGTGGTCAATCGTTCGACGGGCGATCCGTTCTTTGACCGCTTTTTCGGCGTCGGCCCTGAAAAACAGAATTCGCTCGGCTCCGGCGTGATCGTCGCGCGCGACGGCGTCATCGCCACCAATAACCACGTCGTCGAGGGCATGACCGAGATCAAGGTCGTGCTGCATGACAGGCGCGAATTCGCCGCCCGCGTCCTCCTGACCGATCCGCAGTCTGATCTTGCGATTCTTCGCATCGATGCCGGCGAGCCGCTTCCCTTCCTTGAATTCGCCAATTCCGACGCCGCTGAAGTCGGCGATGTCGTGCTCGCCATCGGCAATCCGTTCGGCGTCGGCCAGACGGTGACGAGCGGCATCATTTCCGCGCTCGCGCGGACGGCGGTGTCGATTTCCGATTATCAGTTTTTCATCCAGACGGATGCGGCGATCAATCCGGGGAATTCCGGCGGCGCGCTTATTGACAGCGAAGGCAAGGTGCTCGGCATCAACACCGCGATTTTTTCGCGCTCGGGCGGCTCAAACGGCATCGGCTTTGCGATTCCCGCGCGGCTCGTCCAGCAGGTCCTCTCGACAGCGACGAAGGGCGTCGCGCTGCATCGTCCCTGGGTCGGCGCGACGACCGAGACGGTGACGGCGGATCTCGCGAAAGCATTGAAGCTCGAACGGCCAATCGGCGCCATCGTCGGCGATATCCATCCGGCAGGACCGCTCGCCAAGGCGGGTCTCCTGCAGGGCGACGTCATCATCGCGATCGCGGGCCAGCCCGTCTATGACGCGGAGACATTGCGCTATCGCGTCGGCGTGCAGACGCCGGGCGACAAGGCGACGCTCGACTATCTGCGCAACGGCCAGAAGAAATCGGCGGAAATGGTGTTCGCGCTGCCCCCGGAGATTCCGGCGCGCGATGAGCGCACGCTCGCCGGAAATCATCCGCTGAACGGCGTCACCATCGCCAATCTCTCGCCGCGTTTCAATGAAGAGATGGGGCTCAGTCCGCTGGCGTCCGGCGTCGTTGTCACAGACGTCGCGCAGGGAAGCTACGCCTACCGCTCGCGCCTGCGCCGGGGGTTCCGCATCGTGTCGGTCAACGGCGTCAAAGTGTCGAACGCCGTCGATCTGCAGCGCGAGATCACCAAACCGGTCTCCGGCTGGTCGATCGACGTCGATCGCGGCGACAGGATCGTCAATTGGCGGGTGGGACGGTGATCGTTTGATGTCTGACCTGTTCGCCGCGGCGGGGTTCGACAAGCATGCGCCCCGGCCGCTGGCGGACGCGCTCCGGCCGATGGCGCTCGATGAAGTCGTCGGTCAGGAGCATCTCCTCGCCAAGGGCGCGCCGCTGCGACGCATGGTTGATCAGCGGCGGCTCTCCTCGCTGATTCTCTGGGGGCCGCCGGGCGTCGGCAAGACGACGATCGCGCGCCTGCTGGCGAAAGAATCAACGCTCGATTTTGTGCAGATATCAGCGGTCTTTTCAGGCGTCGCCGACCTTCGCAGGGTGTTCGACAAAGCGGCCGATCAGCGCAAAATGGGGAAGGGGACGCTGCTCTTTGTCGACGAAATTCATCGCTTCAATCGCGCGCAGCAGGACGGCTTCTTGCCGCACCTTGAATCCGGCCTCATCACGCTGGTCGGCGCGACGACGGAAAATCCCTCATTTGAGTTGAACCCGGCGCTTCTTTCTCGCGCGCAGGTCTTCACGTTGAACCGGCTCGACGCGGCGGCGATCGACAGGCTGCTTGTCCGCGCCGAAGCCCATGTAGGTCGGGCGCTTCCCTTGACTGGCGAGGCGCGCGGCGCGCTGATCGCCATGGCCGACGGCGACGGGCGTTTCGCGCTCAATCTCGCGGAAGAGGTGTTCGCGGATGAAATTTCCTCGCCGATCGGCGTTAAGGCGCTGTCGGCGATCGTGCAGCGCCGCGCGCCCGTATACGACAAGGGGAGGGAGTCCCACTACAATCTCGCGAGCGCCCTGCAGAAATCGGTCCGCGGCTCTGATGTCGATGCGGCGCTCTATTGGGCGGCGCGGATGATCGTCGGCGGCGAAGATCCGCGCTTCATCCTGCGCCGGCTGATCGTCATCGCTTCTGAAGACATCGGGAACGCCGATCCCCAGGCGCTGCCGCTCGCGATCGCGGCGCAGGGCGCCTATGAATGTCTCGGTCAGCCCGAAGGCGAAATCGCCATCGGCCAGCTGGTCGCCTATCTTGCGACCGCGCCGAAGTCGAACCGCTCCTATGCGGCGTTTCACAGCGCCAAGGCCGCAGCGCGCGAGAAAGGCTCGCTGGCGCCGCCGATGTACGCGATGAACGCCCCGACGAAAATGATGAAAGACCTCGGTTATCATAAAGGCTACGAATACGATCATGACGCGGATGACGCGTTCGCGGGCCTCGACTATTTTCCGCCGGAAATGCCCCGTCAGAAATTCTACGAGCCGCGCGATGCGGGATTTGAGCGCGAGATCGCCAGGCGGATCGAATACTGGGGCAAGCGCCGAAAGCCGCGAACCGGCGATGATCAGTGAAACCATCATAGCCAACAAGGCGCTGATCGGCGGCGCGATCTTCGCCGTCCTGTTTGTCGCCGAACGCTTTCGCGCGGCGGAGCCGACGCAACCTGACTTTCAGCGCCTGTTGCGCAACGGCGCGCTGTGGGCTTGCCTGCTTGTTTTGTCGCCGCTGATCGTCCTGCCGCTGACATCGTTCGCCTCGGATCATGCGCTTTGGCGACGACCGGCCGATTGGCCCTATGGTTTGACGCTTGTCGCCGACATCTTGGTTCTCGATCTTTGGGTCTATGGCGTTCACCGCGCCTATCATGAAATCGGCGTGATGCGGCGCTTCCATCGCGTCCATCATCTGGACGAACATCTCGACACGACCTCGGCGGTGCGCTTTCACCCAGGCGAGGTCGCGCTGTCAGCGCTGTTGCGCATGATCCCGATCGTCATCCTCGCCGTTCCCTTCACGCATGTCGTTCTGTTCGAGACGCTGCTGTTGGCGGCTTCGTTTTTCCATCATTCGAATTTGCGCCTGCCGGCCGGCGTTGAGCGCGCGCTTTCACGCGTCATTGTGACGCCGTCAATCCATTGGGTGCATCATCATGCGCTGCCGCGCGACACCAACTCGAATTACGCCGCGATTTTCAGCGTCTGGGACCCTCTCTTCCGAACGCGGAGCGACGGGCGGCGGTCGCCCGGCATGAAAATCGGCCTTGAAGGCGTTGAAGACAAATCCGCCTTCGGGCTATTGCTGGCGCCGTTTCAGCGAATGGATCATTGATGGGCGCGGCTCAGCTTTGGCTTGCGATAGGGATCGGCGGCGCGATTGGCGCGATGGCGCGCCATGGCGTCGGCCTGGTGTCGCTGCGCCTTCTTGGTCCAAACTTCCCGTGGGGCACGCTTGCGGTGAATATCATCGGCTCGACGGCGATGGGCGCATTCATCGCCTGGCTCGCGGCGAAAGAACCTCATACGGCGACGACGCGCGCATTTGTCGCAACGGGCGTCCTTGGCGGCTTCACGACATTCTCGACCTTCGCGCTTGATGCGATCACGCTCTACCGCGACCGCACCTTGACGATCGCCGGCGCCTATGTCGCAGCGTCCGTCATCTTGTCGATCGCAGGCCTGTTCGCCGGGCTCGCCGCGGGGAAAGCGTTCACATGAGCGGCGTCAAGACCCTTGTTGTCGCCGAGAAGGACGACGGACTTCGCATCGACCGGTGGTTCAAGTCGCACTATCCCGGTCTTCGTCATGGCGCGCTCGAAAAGCTGCTGCGAACCGGGCAGATCCGGGTCAATGGCGGACGCGTCAAGGCGAACCGCCGCGTTGAAGCCGGCGAGACTATTCGCATCCCGCCCATCAGCGAAGAAACCGAAGCGCCTAAATCGCCGCCGCCGAAAAAGGAGGACGCCGATTTCATTCGAAAGCTGACGATCTTTGAAGACGACGCCATCCTCGCGCTCAACAAACCGTTCGGCCTCGCGGTTCAGGGCGGCGCGAGAACCGCGCGCCACATCGACGGCATGATGGCGAGCCTCGAGAAGGAAGGCGAACGGCCGCGCCTCGTCCACCGCCTCGACCAGGACACCGGCGGGCTGCTGATCCTTGCGAAAACAAGGCTGGCGGCGGCGAAACTCAGCAAGGCGTTCGCCGGCCGCGACGTCGTCAAGACCTATTGGGCGCTTTGCGCCGGCGCGCCGGAGATCCATCAGGGCACCATCAATCTGGCGATCGCAAAGAAGATGATCCGCGTCGGCGGCAAGGATCAGGAAAGGATGGCGGCCGCGGATGACGACGATGCGAAAAAGGCGATCACCGATTACATGGTGCTCGATTCAGCGGGCCCGGCGTCATTTCTCGCCTTGAAGCCGCTCACCGGCCGGACGCACCAGCTTCGCGTTCATTGCGCGGCGATGGGCAATCCGATTATCGGCGACCGGAAATATGGCGGACCGGGTGCGGTCGTCGAAGGCGCGCCGGAAGGGCTTCAGCTCTTTTGCCGTGAAATGACGCTGCCGCATCCCGAGACCGGCAGGCTGATAACGCTGACGGCGCCGTTGACGGGCCGAATGAAGGAGACGTGGGATCTTTTCGGCTTTGATCCGGAGGCGGAAGTGTCCTGGCCGGACCTTCGTCACAAGAAAAAGCGATGACAAGTGTCGGCGATGACAAGCCGCGCCTCCCTAAGCGGTTCTATCAGGACGTCTCGATCGAATTCGGCGCGCTGCTCCTTGATTCAAGGCCGGCGAGGACGCGGGCGGGAAAGCCGCTGAACCTGCCGGAGCCCGCAGTGATGGCGGCTGTGGCGGCGGAATGGCGGGCGCAAGGCGATCACATCGAATTCGCGTCAATGCCGATGACGCGATTTGCCATGACAATCATCGATCGCGGCGACGACGACGCGCCCACGTGGCGCGCCGATCTCATGGCGTTTTTGAAGTCAGATCTGCTTTGTTACCGGGCGACCGAACCGGCGGCGCTTGTCCGCCGGCAGAACGACCAATGGGATCCGCTGCTCGACTGGGCGTCGACCAAACACGGCGTCAGCCTCGTTTCCGGCGAAGGCGTTTCATTCATCGAACAGCCCAGGGAATCGCTCGACGCTGGTGAGCGGCGCCTGGCGAGCGTTTCGCCGCCGGCGTTGATCGGCATGAAAACCGCAGCGGAAATTTCCGGTTCGGCGATCATTGCGTTTGCGCTCGATAGCGGACAATTCGCTCCGGAGCAGCTTTTCGACGCGGCGCATGTCGACGAGACATTCCAGGCGGAGCAGTGGGGAGCCGACCGCGAAGCTGAACAGCGAACCTTGCGCCGCCGGGCGGCGTTTCTTGACGCTGGGCGGTTCCTCGCGCTGCTGACCAGGGCGCACGCCGACTTGCGTTGATAGCGCGCAGCGCTGATCCGGGATATCCCGGGAGGGGTGAAGGTGCGGCGCCGCGGTCAGGCGATGATGTCGGGCGTCAGCTGGTCCTTCAGCTTCTGGATGATGTCCTTCAGCTGCAGCTTCTTCTTCTTAAGCCGCGCGATGGCGAGCGGATCATGGCTTGGCGCCGCCGCGAGCGCCGTGATCGCCGCATCGAGATCGCTGTGTTCCTGGAGGAGCAAGGTCAACCGCGTCTGCAGCGCATCTTCATTGGCGCCGCGGAAGCCGCTCTCCCGCGCCGAAAAGAAATGCGAAGCCTCGACGATGTTGTCCGGGCGTTTATCGCTGTCGTCTCCAGACGCCATGCGCACCTTCATTGAACGCGGCCAGTGTCCGAATCGGACGCCGCCAAGGTAAGCTCGATCAGGTCTTCTAGCAATGAGATGGAAAAGCCCGGCGTCCTCGCCGCATCCGTCAACCGGACATAGGCGGCAAGCGTCCGGCGCGCGCGCGAATGCGTTCCGGCGCGATCCGTCACGGGCGAGAGACTGGCGCGCGCAAGTTTTTCCAGCGCGGATTGCAGCGCCTCCTCGGCGGCAAGTTCGGCCGCCTTGACATGCGCCCGCAGCCGGCCGGCGATTTCGTCGGCGCCGAGCGGATTTTTCGTCTTCAGGTCGCGCCGGACCCGCCGGAGCGGCGCCGTCGCCATCAAAGACCATTGCGTTGAAAGGTTGAACGCTTTGCGCAGCGCAAAATCCGGCGGCTGGTCGAATTTAGCGGCGCACCACAAACACCACAAAAGGAGATTGACGTCGAGGCGGTGCGCGTCCTGCAGTTTGAGGAGGAGCGGCTCGACCCCCGGCCGCGCGTAGGTTGCCAGCGACCATTCCCAGAACGCCCCGGTCACGATTTCGGCCTTGCGCCTTTGACAAGATCCTCGCCCCAGCGTTTGGCGAGCGGCGAGGCGACGCCGACGAGATCGAGAACGCGGCCGACCGACTGATCGACGAGATCGTCGACAGATTTCGGTTCGATATAAAAAGGGGGCAGGGGCGGGGCGATGATCGCGCCCATCTCGGTCAGCGCCGTCATCGTGCGCAGATGGCCGAGATGAAACGGCGTTTCGCGCACCATCAAAACGAGACGGCGACGTTCTTTCAGGATGACATCGGCGGCGCGGCTGACAAGATTGCCGGTGACGCCCGTCGCGATCTCCGACATCGTTTTCACCGAGCATGGCGCGACGATCATGCCGTCCGTCCGGAATGAGCCCGATGAAATCGGCGCGCCGATGTCAGCGGCGGCGTAGCGGGCGAAGGCGAGCGATTCGAGATCGGCGGCCTTGATTCCAAGCTCGTAGCTGAGCGTCATTTCCGCCGATTTGGAGACGATGAGGTGCGTCTCGGCGCCGGCGTCTTTCAGCGCCTCAAGGCATCGTCGGCCATAGACGGCGCCCGACGCGCCGGTGATCGCAAGGACAATGCGTTGCGGCGAATTCACAAATCAACTCAAGCGGTTGCGACGCGATACTTACAAGGTTTCCGGGCCGTCCGCAAAGTCAAATGGTTAACAGGAACGCTCCCGGTTTTAGTCGACAAAGCGGCTATGAAGTGATCTAGTTGCGCGGTCTGCAGCCTAACCAAGGAGGTTAGAATATGGCGCTCGAAGCTCACTTGCAGTCACTCAGTCAGCGACACCAGGAACTGGAATCACTTCTCGCCGACGAAATGAAACACCCCCACCCCGACGACCTGCGAGTGCACGAGCTAAAGCGCCTGAAATTGCGGATAAAGGATCAGATCGAAAAGCTAAGGCACGACGAGCATCCGCCCGGTTAGACCGGATCATCAGCGAGAAACAGGCGCCTTCCGGTCCGGAAGGCGCTTATTTTTTTTAGAGCGCGCAAGATGTTGCGCGCGCAATTTCGAAAGAGACCTGCATGCCCGCCCGCTCCGTGATCATCGCCGGCGCCGCCACCGCGATCGGGGCTGCGTGCGCGCGAAAATTCATCGAGGCTGGCGATCGGATCGTCCTTGCGGGCGACGACGAGGAAATGCTGCGCGCCTTGGCGGAGGAATTGCTGCCGAAGGGCGAGGCGGTTTTTGTGACGGCGGACATCAGCAAGGCGCTGGACGTTCACAATGTCATGGCCGAGGCGCTCGAAACCTACGGCCGCGTCGACGCGCTCGCGAACATGACCATGGACGTCGGCTCCGCCGATTTTCTCGAACTCACCGAAGAACAGTTCAATGCGACGCAGCAGGCGAACGTCAAGAGCGCCTTCCTGCTGACGCAGGCCGCATGCCGCCAATTCGTCAAGCAGATCGAGCAGTCGCAAGAAGCGACCGCCGCCGCGGCGATCGTCAATCTCTTGTCGGTCGAAGCGGTGACCGCCGCCGCAGACAGGGTCGATTTCGCGATCGCGCAGGGCGGGATTCATCAGCTGACCAAGGCGGCGGCGCTCGCGATGTCGCCCTATGGCGTGCGCGTCAACGCCGTCGGCATCGGCGCGATCAAGGCCGACTATATGAAAGAATTCGATCCGAAATCGGCGCGAAGCACGGTGCCGCTGAACCGCATCGGCGATCCTGAAGACGTCGCGGACGCGGCGTTTTTCCTCGCGTCGTCCGCCGCCTCTTACATCACCGGCCAGACCCTGTTCGTCGACGGCGGGCGCCTGGTCAAAAGCGGCGCCGCCGATTACGTCGAGAAGAAATCCTGATCAGCGGCTGAAATCCGCCTCGTCGTCGTCCTTGCGCGGCTCGGTCTTGCCGCCGCCGAGATTGGCGAAGACCTTGTCGAGGTCGATCGGCTTTTGGCGCTCTTCTTCCTCTTCCTTCGGTTTCGGCGCGGTCGTCTCGCTCGCCGGCTTCAGGGTCGGGCCCTGGTCGAGCGTCGGGAACATCTTCGCCTTGCGCGCCGCCGCCTTGCGCACGAGGTTGTCGAGATCGATCTGGCTGCAAAGGCCAAGGCCGACGGGGTCTTGCGGCGTGATGTTCTGCGAATTCCAATGCGTGCGGTCGCGCACCGACTGGATTGTCGATTTCGTGGTGCCGAGCAGTTTGGAAATCTGCGCATCCGAGACTTCCGGGTGATTGCGGACGAGCCAGAGAATGGCGTCGGGCCGGTTCTGACGCTTCGAAACCGGCGTGTAGCGCGGACCCTTGCGCGGCTTTTCAGCGACGATTGTTTTGGCGCGGGCGAGTTTCATGCGGTAATCGGGGTCGGCGACGGCCTTGTCGAGTTCTTCGCGCGCGACCTGATTGTTGGTGATCGGATTGATGCCGCGCACGCCGATCGCCACATCGCCGTCGGCGATGCCTTTGACCTGCAAGGGGTGCAGTTTGCAGAAGTCGGCGATCTGATCGAAGGACAGCGATGTGTTCTCGATCAGCCAGACCGCGGTTGCGAGCGGCATCAATGGTTTGTCAGTCATGGGGCCAGTCTCCAAAAAAGCCTCTTCCTCGGCGTCCCGCTTCCCGCGGGAGCCGCGCTAACCCTTCGTTTTCTTTGGGAAAGCGCTGCGCCATAGGCGCATTCGGGGCGCTGTATAGGCTGAAAGGCGCCCGCCGCCAAGCTTTTATCCGCCGGGTTTAAGGAGGATTTTGCCGACATGCTCGCCTTTTTCCATACGAATGTGCGCTTCCGCGGCGTCGGCGAGCTTGTAGGCGCCGTCCGTGACCGGCCGGACCGCTCCCGATGCGATCAGCGGCCAGATGTCTCGTTCGATGGCGGCGGCGAGGCGGGCTTTCTCCTTGAAGTCACGCGCCTTCATGGTCGAGCCTGAGAGCCGCAATTGCTTGCGCATGATCTGGAAAAGGCTGATCTCGGCAGTCGGGCCGCGCAGGAAGGCGATCGACACATGCCGCCCCTTGAAATTCAGCGCCTCAAGATTGCGCGCCACGAAATCGCCCCCGGTCATGTCGAGGACGACATCGACGCCGCCGAGCTTTGCGAGCTCATCCTCCCATTTTGTCGTCGAATAATTGAAGGCGCCGTCGGCGCCGAGCCTGCGGATCGCGTCGAGCTTTTCTTCGGTCGACGCCGTCGCAAAGACGCGCGCGCCGATCGCCTTTGCGATCGCGATCGCCATGACGCCGATGCCGCTGGTCCCGCCATGCACGAGCAAGGTCTCACCTTGTTTCAGCGCCGCATCGTCGATCATGTTCGCATAGACGGTGAAAACCGTTTCCGGCAGGCCCGCGGCGTCTTCGAGCGGAACGCCTTCCGGCGCCGGAAGGCACGAGCCCTGATCGGCGAGGGCGAATTCGGCATAACCGCCGCCGGTCAGCAGCGCGCAGACCGCGTCGCCCTTCTTCCAGCGGCGAACATCCGCGCCGAACGCTTCGACGACGCCGGAGACTTCCAGTCCCGGAAGATCGCTCGCGCCCGGCGGCGGCGGGTAGAGCCCGATGCGCTGCAGGACGTCGGGGCGGTTGACGCCGGCCGCCGCGACGCGAATGAGCACGTCGCCGGGACCGGGCGAAGGCGTCGGCCGCTCGACAAGCGTGAGGACTTCCGGGCCGCCCGGTCTTGCAATCTCGATCGCCTTCATCGGCGGGGGTTCTCCAATCACCCAAATTGCTTGAACCAGACGGCTCAGTTGCGCAACATGGCCGCTTGTTCTCGCAAGGGAGACATGGATGGAAGACGATCGCCCGCGGGAGCTGCCGGATCTGACCCTTGAGAAGATCAAGAAACAGGATCTCTATTCGCTGTCCATCGGCGATCTGACGGAGCGGATCGTGTCGCTGAAGGCGGAGATTGACCGCTGTGAACAGGCGCTCGCCGCCCGCAATTCAACGAAGTCGGCGGCGGAAAAGCTCTTCAAGTTCTGAGCTGGCCCAAATCTCCTTGCGATGGCCGGGCGCGCCGTCCTTGGCGAGGCCGATCGGCCTATCCACCATGATCGGCGCGACGCCGCGGTTCAGACCGTCCAGAATTGACCGGCCAGAATCGACCAGAACAAGTCTGCAATATCGACACGGATATCCCCGTTTCGCGAAGCTTCGTCCCAACAAGCCGTCCCGCGCGGCATCCATCCACCCCGAGGACATGGGCGGCGGGGCTTGCTCGCCTTTGGGTTGCTGGCATGCGCGTTGCTGTTAAGAGTTGGCCGGCGGCGCGGATCGTCCCCCGGCGTGTTAACTCTTTTGTTGTTGTCACCGTCAATGCGGTTCGGCAACGTGGCTGCTGGCTCGGGAAGACAAATCGAATGGACGCAGCGGAAATTAGCCGGTCGCCGAACTCGGGCGCGATGACGTTCGTGCAGTCCGAGGTTTTTTCGCGCACATTCCGCGAAGGGATGGGGCTCGTTGAGGAAACGGCCAATTATCTCGACGGCGACGGGCGCGACGCGGCAAAGTCGCTGAGCCGTTCGGCGGCGCTTTCCTATGCGGGCGCCTCGATGCGGCTGACGACGCAGCTGATGCAGATCGCGTCCTGGCTCCTCGTCCTGCGGGCGGTGCGCGAGGGCGACATGTCAGTCACGGAAGCGTCGGACGACAAATACCGGCTTGGTTCGCGCGAGCGCGCGTCAGCCGATCTCATCAGCGGCGAACTGCCGAAAAAGCTGCTCGCGCTGATCGACGGCGCCGGCCAGCTCTATGACCGGATCCTTCGTCTCGACGGCGACCTCTTCAGAGCAAAGACAGGTGAAGCGCCTGGCCGCGATGCGGCGGCGCAGCAACGCGCATTGCTCGACGCCTTCGGCGGGGGCCGTCGCTAGGCTTTCTTGAGGCTGAACGCGCCGAATTTCTGCTGGAACTTTGAAACCCGGCCGCCATCCGCGATTTTCTGCGGACCGCCCGTCCAGGCCGGGTGGCTGATCGGGTCGATATCGAGCGACAAGGTCGCGCCGGGCTGGCCATAGGTCGAGCGCGTTTCGAAACTCGCGCCATTGGTCATGACGACCTTGATCGTGTGATAGTCGGGATGAATGCCCTTTTTCATGGCGAGGCCCTTCGCGCGGCGCGCGTCTTTAGCGTTCAAGAGAGCGCGGCCTATAGTCCGCCGCCTTTCCAAAGGCAACCCCGCGCCCGAAATTCGCGCTGGCGCGCGGCGGCCGACCGCCCTATGGTCAGCGGACCCCAAGGAATTCAAGACTCTTATCAAGGTCAAAGATGCGTTTTTCGCTGTTGGCGGGAGCTCTGGCCCTGCTGTTCGCGTTTGTCGGCGGAGCGGTTTACCTGACGCTCGACAGCTTTAACCACTTCCAGGAAATCGAGGACCGGTTTGCGGGAACCTGCACCCCGGTCACGGGCGTCGCGGGTCCCGAGGATATCGAGGCGTCCTCGCCGGAGCGGGCGTTCGTGTCGTCGCTTGATCGGCGCGCCGGTCCCGACGCTCGCGGCGCCATTTTCTCCGTGCGCGTCGACGATCCGCTCGACAGCGAAAACTGGCGCGACCGAACGGCCGGAATTCCCGAAAAATTTCGTCCGCTCGGTCTCAATTATTTTGTCGAAGGCGATGTCCGGCGCCTTTTTGTCGTGAACGATGCGACCAAGGCGGTTGAAATCTATTCGGTGGCGGAGACCGGCGATCTCACCCATCTTGAGTCGATTTCGGAAAAACGCGTGACCAGTCCGAACGATGTCGTCGCGGTCGGTCCGCGCGCCTTCTACGTGTCGAATGATGTCGAAGCCGGCCGCGCGTCGCTCATCGGCAAGGCGCAATTCCTGCTGCGCGCCGGCGCCGGCAAGATCTTGTATTTTGACGGCGTTTCGATGCGCGCCGCCGCCGAGGGGCTGCGCTTCGCCAATGGGCTCGCGATCAACGCGCAAGGAACGCGGCTCTATGCGGCGGAAACGTCGGGACAGGCGCTGCGCATTTACGACCGCGATCTCGCGACCGGCGTCTTGGCCCTTCGCAGGATCGAATCGCTGCCGGCCTCGCCCGACAATCTCAATGTCGCGTGGGACGGCGCGGTGTGGATCGGCGCCCAGCCCAAGCCGCTGCAAACGCCGCTCGTCGAGCGTGATCGCACGCAGTCGTCGCCGTCGCTCGTCATCCGCTTTGATGACAAGGACGGCGTCGCATCGCCGATGACCGAAGTGTTCTCCGACCGCGGCGACGCGATATCGACGGCGACGGTCGCCGCGCTTTCCGGCCGTCGCCTGCTGATCGGCGCGCTCCTCGACGACAAATATCTCGTCTGCGACCTTCCCGGCTGATGCGCTTCCTATCAACTCGCGGCGACGCGCCGCCGCTCGATTTCAAGCGGGTGGTGTTGAGCGGTCTTGCGCCGGACGGCGGGCTTTACATGCCCGAGCGCTGGCCGTCTTTACCCGCGGCGTTGATGGGGGACTTCGCCCGCATGAGCTTTGCGGAAGTCGCCGCGGCCGTCCTTGCGCCGTTCGCCGGCGGCGAACTCAGCGAGAAGTCAATATTGGCGATGGCGGCGCGCGCCTTTGGCGCCTTCGATGCGCCGGATGTCGCGCCGTTGCGCGCGCTCGGCGGCGATGATCATTTGCTTGAGCTTTTTCACGGGCCGACGCTCGCCTTCAAGGACATCGCGATGCGCATGCTCGCGGAATTCTACGGCTGGGCGCTTGAGGGCGCTTGGCGCGGCAAGACGATCATCGGCGCGACGTCGGGCGATACGGGCGGCGCGGCGGTCGACGCGTTCGCTGGTTCCGCCAAAGCGGAAATTTTCATGCTGCACCCGAAAGGGCGCGTGTCGGACGTGCAGCGCCGGATGATGACGACGGTCGACGCGGCGAATATCGTCAATTTGGCGATCGACGGAACCTTCGACGACTGCCAGCGCATCGTGAAGACGCTGTTCGGCGAAGAACGATTGAAATCCCGCCTCGATCTTGGCGGGGTCAATTCGATCAATTTCGTGCGGCTCGCCGTTCAGACGGTCTATTACTTCACCGCGACAGCTGCGCTCGGGCGCGCCGCATCCTTCGTCGTGCCGACCGGGAATTTCGGCGATGTCTTCGCCGGTTATTGCGCCAGGCGCATGGGCCTTGCCGCGAACCGTTTCGGCGTCGCGGTCAACAGCAATGACATCATGCGCCGGGCGCTGACGACCGGCGTTTACGAGCCCGCGGCGACGACGCCGACATCATCGCCGTCGATGGACATTCAGGTGGCGTCGAATTTCGAGCGCTTGATTTTCGAGACGGCGGGCCGGGACGCGATGATCGCCTCGGCGCTGATGCGCGGCTTCGAGCGGACCGGGCGTCTGATCATTCCCATGCACATGCTGGAGGCGATGAAGGCCGATTTTTCGGCCGAGCGCGCCAGCGAAGGCGAAATCTTCGCGAAAATCCGGTCGGTCAACGCGACAACCGGCATTCTCGTTGATCCGCATACGGCGGTCGGGTTCGTCGCGCTCGACAAGTTGAGAAATTCCGGCGCGATTTCCGGGCCGGCGATCTGTCTTGCGACGGCGCATCCGGCGAAATTCCCGGACGCGGTCAAGGCCGCGTCCGGCGTCCATCCGGGACTTCCCGCGCGCTACGCCGATCTCATGGCGCGCGAGGAGCGCATGATCGCCGCGCCGGCCGACGCCGGCGCGGTGTGCGACATCATTCTTGAACGCTCGATTTTCGCCTGAAAGGCGCATGGAAAATGGCTGAACTGATCACTTTGAAGAATGGCGCGCGCATCGTCGTCGACCCGATGCCGGGCCTTGAATCGGCCGCGATCGGCGTCTGGTTTCGCGCCGGGGCGATTGACGAAACGCCGGAAGAACATGGCGTCGCCCATCTCCTTGAGCATATGGCGTTCAAGGGAACGACGACGCGCAGCGCGCGCGCGATCGCCGAGGAAATCGAAACGGTCGGCGGCTACTTGAACGCCAGCACCGGCTACGGCCGCACCGGCTATTACGCGCGCGTGCTGAAAGCCGATGTCGCGACCGGCGTCGACATTATCGCCGACATTCTCACCAATCCGGTGTTCGACGCCGGCGAACTCGCCAAGGAACACGAAGTCGTCATTCAGGAAATCGGCGAGGCGGCGGACATCCCGGATGATGCGGTGATGGAAATGCTGCAAACCTTGAGCTATGGCGATCATCCGCTCGGTCGGCCGATCCTCGGCACCGTCGACAGCGTTTTGAGCCACTCCAGCGACCGGCTTCGCGGCTTCATGGGCAAGCATTATTCGCCGGCGACGCTCGTTGTCGCGGCGTCCGGCGCCATCGACCCAGACGAGGTGAAGGCGCTGGTCGAAGCGCGTTTCGGCGAGCGTCCGGCGGCGCCCGCCGGCATTCGCGCGCCAAAGCCCGCCTATTTCGGCGGCGCGCAGCATGATCCGCGCGAGATCGAACAGACCCATGTCGCGCTCGCCTTTCCGGGCGCGGCGGTCACCGACGCCGATTATTTCGCGACGCGCGTTTTCGTCGAGGCGCTCGGCGGCGGGATGTCGTCGCGCATTTTCCAGTCGGTGCGCGAGGAGCGGGGCCTTGCCTATTCCGTCTATTCCTTCACCGATTCCTATGACGAGGTCGGCTCGGTCGGCGCCTATGTCGGCACCGACGCCGGCAACGCCGTCGAGGCGGTGTCGCTGATCCGTCAGGAGATCGCCGCGATGGCCGATGGTGCGAGCGCGCAGGAGGTCGACCGCGCGCGGGCGCTCCTCAAATCGACGATGCTGATGGCGCTTGAAAGCCCGGCGGCGCGCACCGAGACCGCGGTCAGCCACCTTTATGCGCATGGACGTCTGCTCACGACCGACGAATTGAAGGAGCGCCTTGACGCCGTGACGCTCGCCGACGTCCGCGCGGCGGCGGCGAAGGCGCTCGCCGGGCGATCGGCCGTGGCGATCGTCGGCTCCGCGGATTTTGAGGGCGTTCAAAAAGCGGTTGGGGCCGGCGCGGATTGACGCTCGCCGCTTGCGCGGCCAAAAATCGCGCAGCGGACGCGGTCGAGAAATGATCGGTTTCGATTTTGGAAAACAGGGCGTGCGAGCGCCGGTGCTCGAGAACGGCCCGGTCAAGCTGCGCGCCGCCGAACCGGGCGACTATCCCGCCTGGGTGATGTTGCGCCGCGACAGCCGTAAGCATTTGACGCGCTGGGAGCCTGACTGGCGCGAGGAAGAGATGACTGCCGATGCGTTCCGCACGCGGCTTCGCCTCTATGAACGCCAACATCGCGCGCGCGCCGGGCTTGCTCTCTATGTGTTCGAGAAGAATTCGGGCGCGCTGATCGGCGGCGTGACCTTGACCGATGTGCGGCTCTTCGCCTCCCTGTCGGCGACGATCGGATACTGGATCGGCGAGCGATATTTGCGGCAGGGCTATGGGCTCGCCGCGGTCGAAGCGGTGCTCGGGCACGCGTTTGGCGAGATGGCGCTCAACCGGGTCGAAGCCGCCTGCCAGCCCGGGAATGCGGCGTCGAAAGCGCTGCTCTTGAAAGCGAGATTCGCCGAGGAGGGATTCGCCCGCGACTACCTCTACATCAACGGCGGCTGGCGCGATCATCTCCTGTTCGCCCGCACCGCCAGGGATTATTGCGGGGCGCCGACGCAACCCAAGGGCTAGCGGGCTGCGAATTATCCTGAGAATCGGCGCCGCCCGGCGCATCGCCCCTTGCCAGCCGCAGGGTCAGCGGCGAGTATTCCGGCGGGGCGATCAAGAATGGCGCGGCCTGTCCGGCGGACGGCCCGCCGGTTCGCGTATGGCGGTTAGCGGGGCGTGATGACATTCGAAATGATGCTCGCAATGGAAGCGGCGACGGCGGCTGAAGGCGCGCTGTCGCTCGGCAAGGGCGCGATCATTGGCGCGATGCTGATCAGCGCGGCCTTCCTCGCGGGGATGGCCGTCCTCAGAAAAAGCGCCGCGGCGTTTTGCGGCTTCCTGATGCTGATCGCGGCTGGCGCCTTGCAGGCGACATGGCTTGGCATCGGTCCTGCGCCGTCGGCGACGATGTCGCTTCTGCTGCAGGGATTGTTCGCGGCCTCTGCGTTGATCTTTCTGTCTGCGACGATCGGCATGGCGAGCCGCAACCAATTGCTCGGCGGCCTCTTGTTCGCGGGCGCGCTGTCGATGATCGGCGTCGGCGTGATCAACGCCGTTCTCGGCGGGGAGGCGGCCGGCCTCCAGCGCATGGGGATGATCGCCGTCGCCGGCATCGCGCTTGCGCTTTCCGCCTTCGCCGGGTCGCGTGGCGATCTTGGCGCAAGACTGATCCTGCCGGGGGCTGCGTTCGCCGCGGCGGCCCCGCTGCTGTTTCAAATCTCGGGCGCGGCAGGACCCCTGTCGCTTGCGCCGCAGGCGGTGTTCGCGATCGGCGTGCTGCTGGCGAGCATTGTCGCCTTGACGGATGTCGGCGGCGCCGCGCCTTCCGGCCTTGCGACGGCGGCCGGGTTCGGCGGCGACACGCGCGGATCGTTTTCGCACATCCATCGGCACGAGCCGTCGCGCGCCGAGACGCTGCGCGTTTCCGAAAACCAGCTCGCGCAGGTGCTCGACTATTCCGGCATCGCGGTCTGGGACTGGAACCGCTTCGGCAGCCATCAGACGACTTCTTTTGCGGCGCTGATGGGCGCCGACAGCGACGGCGCTTTCACGCCCGAGGCGTTCCATGCTTTCGTCCACGCCGACGACGCCGCGCGCTTTGAAGAAAAAGTCTATGGCGCCTCGGAAGGCGACGGCGGCTTCGACGAGATGCTGAAACTGCAAAGCGGCCGGCGAGTCCGCGCGCGCGGCGCCAGAGCCGTCGATACGAGCGGCAGCCTTGAGCGGATCGTCGTCTTCCTCGAGGACGCCGCCTGCGCTCATGACGCCGCGACCATGCCCCATCGCGGCGATGCGCTAAAGCTCGCCGCCGCTTCCCTGACCGGCGCCGCCGCGGCGACCGCGAAGAGCGTCGCGGACGCCCATGAAGCGAACGCCGAGCCGAAATCAAAACCGGCGAAAACCGCCGCGACGCGCGAAGCGCCGCAAGACAGCATCGTCGCCGCCATCGATCGCGGCGATATCGTCGCCGCGTTCCAACCGATCGTTTCCTTCGACAGCGGCAAGGTCTGCGGCGCCGAAGCGCTGGTGCGCTGGCCGGCGTCCGGCGAAAACTCCGAGCACGCGACGGCGGAAATTGTCCGCAAGGCGCAGCTCGCCGGCAAGGGGCGCGCGCTCTCCGCGCTGATGTTGAAGGCCGCCGCCCATCATGTGTGCGAGCGGATCGCCGCCGGCGACAAGAAATATTTCGCGGCCTTTAACGTCTCGATCTCGCAGCTCAAGGACGAGGCGTTCATTGAGGATGTCCGCCTCGCGATCGGCGATCACAAATTGCCGCCCGGCGCGCTTGTCCTTGAATTGACCGAAGGCGAGCGCCTCGCCGACACGCCGAAAATCGGCGAGACCTTCAAGAAGCTCCGCGCGATCGGCGCCTCGCTCGCCTATGACGATTTCGGCGCCGGATTTTCGTCGCTGAGCAATCTGCACAAATATGATTTTGACTATCTGAAAATCGACAAATCCTTCATCGACGACATTGTCGCCAATGGCGGCAAGAAAAAGATCGTCGCCGCCCTCGCCAAGCTCGGCCGCGACTTCGACATGACGGTGATCGCCGAGGGCGTCGAGACGAAGGAAGCGGCGGACGTCGCCAAGGCGATCGGCTGCCGCATGGGGCAGGGATTCCATCTCGGCGCGCCAAAGCTCGCTGAGACCGCGCCGGCGTTTCCGGTCGTCGGCTCGGGCGGCGCCTCAAGGGAGCTGGCGACGATTGAGGTCGTCAAGCCTGACGGCGGCGAACTCATGCTCGACCGCAATATGGAAGTCGGCAAGCCGCAGAGCCGCGTTTTCCGGCGCCGGCTGTTCGGACGCCATTAGCGGGCGTTATTCCCGGATCGCGCCGGGAAACCAAGCGCCGCCGCTTCAGGCCGCCTCGTCGGGCTGCCACAGCTCGATCGCATTGCCTTCGGGATCATGGATGCGCGCGAAGCGACCGACGCCGGGCATGTCCCATTCGGGCTTGGTGATCACCTCGATTCCCGCCGCGCGAAGCGCCGCACACAGATCATCAAGACCGTCGACGCGCAGATTGAGCATCCATTGGCGATCGGCCGCGAAATAATCCGTATCGGCTGCAAACGGCGAAAAGACGCTCGGCCCCGCCAGCGTCTCCCACACGCCATAGGGCGCGGAGCCGACGCCGAGATGCGCGACGTACCAGGCGCGCAACGCCTCAGGGTCCTTCGCGCGAAAGAAAAATCCGCCGACGCCGGTCACGCCCATCGCCGCCTCCGCATCCCGTCAATGCTGAACAGGACCCCAGCAATATCAGACGATCCGCCGCGATGCACGTTTGGCGCAGCGTGCAATGGAAATCGATCTAATTGAGCGGGGCGTCGCCAGGCCGCGCCGTCGACCATTCCTTTGAGAACATCGCGCCGGTGACCCCGAGGCTTTCGAGCGCCGCCCGCCAGGCGGCGCCTGGGTCGGGGTTGAAGATGATGTCGGCCGTCGCTTCGGCGTGACACCAAGCATTCACGGCGATCTCGCTTTCAAGCTGGCCCGCGCCCCATCCGGCGTGACCGATCGCAAGCAGGTATTTTCGCGGCGGCGTGCGCACTCTGGCGCGCCCGCCGATATCGGCGAGAATCTCGCGCGAAGCGGTGACGCCGAAATGCGCGCCGACCGGCATCGTTTGCGGCGAGCGGTAATCAAGCGTGTGAACGACCAGCCCGCGATCGGTCTGCACCGGGCCGCCGTAATAGACCGGCTCGCCGCCCGAGCCTTCCCGCGGGTCGATCGACAATTGCTCGAGCAGATCGCCGAGTTCGATGTCGGCGAGCGGCTTGTTGATGACGACGCCCATCGCGTGCTTTGGATCGTGCGAGACCATCAGCACCACCGATTTTTCAAAGCGCGGATCGGTCATGTTCGGCATCGCGATCAGCAGATTGCCGGTGAGAAAGTCCCGCGCCGCGCCGCTGCGCCCGCGGCGGCGTCCTGCAGGAGGCCCGGCCTGTTTTTTCGTCGCCATCAAATACAGGTTAAGAGCGCGCCGCTCAGCTGACAAGCAGCGATTTGGCGGACGGCGCGGGTTTCGGCGATCGACGTCTTCCCCTATAGGAGCGGGGGGCGAAATGGCGAAGGGGGCCTTTCAGTCATGCGGATTATCGTTTGGGTTTTTGCGGTTCTCGGGGCGCTGTTTCTTCTGTTCATCGTCGCGGTCTTCGGCGTCGGTTTTGTCGGCGCGAAGAAGGGATTTGAGCTTGCGAAGGGCGCCGCCGCCTTTGCCGACGAAACGATCGCCGCTTACGGCGTCGATTGGGACGAAGCGGTGCTAGAGGCGCGCGCCGCGCCGGAGCTCCACTCCGAGCTTGCCAACAATCCGCAGGCCCTTGACCAATTGTCGCTGGTCATGGACGTGCAAGCTGGCCCCTTCGTTTCGGCGGAGCCCTCGGCTTGCGAGAATTTCTCCTATACCGCGACCGCGGCGGTCGGCGAGATCTTCACTGCCGAATGTTCGGCCAGAGGCGTCGTCGCCAACGGCGCCGCGAAATTTGAAACATCCGTCGTCTATCGGCGCAAGGAATGGCGCCTGCTCGGCTTTACCGCCTATGTGACGCCGTCCGCTCCCGGCGAGAGCCCGACATCGACGCTTGTCTCTTACGAGGCAGTGAGTCCGAGCGAGCTGCGGCCGGCCGGCCTGCGCTCGACAATCGGCGGCCGCTCGATTGTGTTCTCGCCCGCGAATCGAAGCATCGGGTTTGAAGTTTCAAGGCCAGCGTCCTATGGGATCGGCGTACACGCCCAATCGACGGCGAAATTCATAGGAGATGAGCCATGACGATCAAAGTCGGCGACAAGGTGCCCAATATCGATGTGATGCTCGGAACGGCGGATGGCCCGCAGAAAGTGAAATCGGACGATGTCCTCGGCAAGGGCAAAGTCGCCCTGTTCGCGGTTCCGGGCGCCTTCACGCCGACCTGTTCGGCGCGTCATTTGCCGGGATTCGTGGACAAGGCCGGCGATCTCAAGGCGAAAGGCGTCGACAAGATTGTCTGCATGTCAGTCAATGACGCCTTCGTCATGAAGGCCTGGGGCCAGGCGCAAAATGCGCTCGGGTCGATCGACATGCTCGCCGACGGCAATGGCGAGCTGACGCGATCGCTCGGCCTTTCGCTCGACGCCAAGGGCTTCGGCATGGGCGAGCGCTCGCAGCGTTTCGCCGCGATCCTTCAGGACGGCGTCGTCAAGCAGCTGTTCGTCGAGGCGCCTGGCGCCTTTGAAGTGTCGAGCGCCGACTACATGCTGGCGAAACTCTGAAATTCAGGCGGCGATTGATGCAAGGCCGGCGCGCGCGAGCGCGTCGGCCCGCTCGTTTTCAGGGTGGCCGTCATGGCCCTTGATCCAGCGCCAGTCGATCGCGCGGCCTTCGACGGCCGCGTCGAGCGCCTGCCAGAGGTCCTGATTCTTGACGGGCTTGCGGTCGGCGGTCCTCCAGCCGTTGCGCTTCCAGCCCTTGATCCAGGCGGTGATGCCGTTCTTCAGATATTGGCTGTCCGTGTGAAGACGAATGGTTCCGGAGGTCGCTTTCAGCGCTTCGATGGCGGCCATCATCTCCATCCGGTTGTTCGTCGTTGCGGCCTCGCCGCCGAACAGCTCACGCCGCTTGCCGCCCTCGATGATCAAAACGCCCCAGCCGCCTGGTCCCGGATTTCCGGCGCAGGCGCCGTCGGTGTAGACTTCGATCATGTCCGCTTCCGCTATTCGTTCGCGCGATGCATAGCAGCGGCGAGGGCGCGGTCAACCGGCCATCATCATCGGCTGTTTGAAGACGACGTCTTCGCGGACATGCTCGACCGTTTCGATGGCGATCAGCGTTCGCTCGGCGAGCCGGCGCAGCAGGGTCTCGACGAGATCTTCCGGCGCTGACGCGCCCGACGTGACGCCGATGATGCGCGCGCCTTGCGTCACGGAAAGATCAAACGCCGCCGGATCCTCAACCAGAAACGCCGCCTTCGCGCCGGCGGCGAGGGCGGCCTCGACGAGACGGCGTGAATTTGACGATTGCGGCGATCCGACGACGAGGACGCAGTCAGCGCCCGGCGCGATTTTCTTCACCGCTTCCTGACGGTTCTGGGTCGCGTAGCAGATGTCGGATTTGCGCGGGCCGACGATGCCCGGGAAACGTCGTTCCAGAACGCCGATGATCGCCGCCGCGTCATCGACCGACAGCGTCGTCTGCGTCACGTAGGCGAGCGGTTTCGTGTTCGGTTGGAGCGCTTCGGCCTCGGCGATCGTCTCGATGATGGTGACTGCGCCCGCCGGCGCCTGGCCGGTCGTGCCGACAATTTCGGGGTGGCCGTGATGGCCGACCAGGATGACATGGCGTCCTTCAGCGATCCGCCGCCGCACTTCATTGTGCACTTTGAGAACGAGCGGGCAGGTCGCGTCGATCGCCATCAGCTTGCGATCATGCGCTTCATTGTATGCGGATTGCGGCGCGCCATGCGCCGAGAAGACGACCGGCCGTCCGTCGGCGACCGCCGCGAGGTCTTCGATGAACACGGCGCCCATCGCCTTCAGGCGGTCGACGACGTGCTTGTTGTGAACGATTTCATGACGCACGAAGACCGGGGCGCCGAAAACCGCGAGCGCGTCCTCGACCGTCCGCACCGCCCGTTCGACGCCGGCGCAAAAGCCGCGCGGGGATGCGAGCCTTACCATCAGGGCGGCGGGACTCTTGAGGGTGTTTTCAGTCACTTCCGACGACATCGTACGCGCGCTCCCCCGGGCGCCTATCCTCCCCGGGCCGTTGCGCGGCGCATCGCGAGCGGCTACGAGGTTTCACCATCCGAACAGGGCGGGGGCAGGGCCGAAACCCGGCATTGTCCTGGTCGTTTTGCGTCTTGATATAAGGGTTCCTTTTGATGAACAAAGCGTTAGCCGCCGCGCTTTTGGCCGCAGCCGCTCTTTCGGGTTGCGGCTCCACCAAGGAAGCAAGACTGAAAAATCCGGCCCCCTGCCCGAACATCACCGTCCTCAGCGAAGCCGCGCGGATGATCGATTTCGCCGGCGAGGAGCGCCTTGAGGACATCAAATGGTCGGCGGAGGTCGAAAACGTGTCGCTCGCCTGTCGCTATGTCGCCGACAAACCGATTGAAGCGTCCGTCAAGATCAGCATGGCGTTCGGCAAGGGCCCGAAGGCTGACGGCGCCGAGCATCAGTTCGCCTATTGGGTCGCGGTGACGCGCACCAATCGCGAAGTCATCGAAAAGAAGGAATATCTCGTTCCCGTCGAATTCGACAACGACGAGGCGATTGAACGCGTCGAGCACGAGATCGAAAAAATTATCATTCCGCGCAAGGACGAAAACACCTCCGGCACCAATTTCGAAGTGGTGGTCGGGCTCCTGGTGACGCCGCAGCAGGCGATCTACAACCGGTCGGGCAAGAGCCTTAAATTCCCCGAGCTTTGATGATCCTGACGCAAGAGCTGTCATCGATCGTCGGCGAGGCCTTCGCCGCCGAGGGTTTCGACGCTTCTTACGGCGCCGTCCGGGTTTCGGATCGCGCGGACCTTGCGCAATTTCAGTGCAATGGCGCGCTCGCCGCGGCGAAGGCGGCGAAAGCCAACCCGCGCGCGGTCGGCGAAAAGATCGCTGCGCGCCTCAATGCCGACATCCGCTTTGCCGATGTCGCCCTCGCGGGGCCGGGATTCATCAATTTGACCCTGACCGATGCGGCGCTCAACGACCGCGCGAACGCGCTCGCCGCCGACGAGCGGCTCGGCGCATGGACGGCGCCGGTGCGCGAAAAGATCATAATCGACTATGGCGGACCGAACATCGCGAAGCCGCTCCATGTCGGCCATTTGCGCTCGGCGATCATTGGCCAATGTCTGAGGGACTTACTGGAATTCGTCGGCCATGACGTTAAAGGCGACATCCATCTTGGCGATTGGGGCCTGCCGATGGGGCAGCTCATAACGGAAATTGAAGCCGATCGGCCGGACCTGCCTTATTTCAAGGCAGAGTTCACAGGTCCGTATCCAGTAGAATCCCCGATTACGCTTGAAGAATTGGAGCGCCTTTATCCGAAGGCTTCCGCCGCGTGCAAGGACAACCCAGAACGCGCTAAAAAGGCGCGTGATGCGACCGCAGAGTTGCAAAAGGGGCGTCGTGGTTACCGCGCGCTTTGGCAGCATTTTGTCACGATCTCGTGCGCAGCGATCGAACGCGAATACGCGGACCTTGGCGTCAAATTCGATTTGTGGAAGGGCGAAGCCGACGTCGATCCGCTGATCGCCCCAATGGTCGAAAAACTCCGCGCGCAAGGAATCGCGGTCGAAGATCAGGGCGCCGTCGTCATCAACGTCGCTCGCGAAAGCGACAAGAAAGAATACCCGCCGCTTATTCTTTACAAATCCGACGGTGCGGTCATGTACGGCACCACCGACCTCGCGACCATCATCGACCGCCGCGATACGGCGCATCCGGACCGCATCCTCTATGTCGTCGACGGGCGCCAGCGCGATCATTTCGAACAGGTGTTCCGCGCCGCCGACTTCGCCGGCATCTTTCCGAAAGAGCGGCTCGAACATCTCTGGTTCGGCACGATGAACGGCAAGGACGGAAGACCGTTCAAGACGCGCGCCGGCGGCGTTTTAAAGCTTCAGCAGCTCATTAGTGATGTTAAGGGGGCAGCCGAGGTGCGCGTCCGCGATATGCTCGAGCCAATTGAATTCAGAGCGTTCGAGCAGATTGCTGGTAATGCCCGTTCACGAAGTATGTCGGACGATGAGGCGGAAGACGTATTGAACAAGGTCGCGATTGGCGCCTTGAAATTCGCCGATCTCTCAAATCCGCGCACCAGCGACTACGTCTTCGACATCGACCGCTTTACATCATTCGAGGGCAAGACCGGACCCTATCTTCATTATGCCAGCGTTCGCGTGCGCTCCGTCCTGAAAAAAGCGCAGGCCGCGGGCGCCGGCGCGCCGGGTTCGGTGCGCATCTCCGCCAAAGAGGAGCGCGATCTCGTCCTGACGCTCCTGCAGTTCGGCGAGGCGGTGAAGGACGCGGTCGAAAAGCGCCTGCCGCATTACCTCTGCGAGCACGCTTTCAACCTCGCGCAGGCGTTTTCGAAATTCTACGCCGCCTGCCGGATCGTCGACGAGGCGGACGGATCGCTGCGCGCCTCGCGCCAGACGCTCGCCTCAGCGACAGGCCGCCAGCTCGATCTCATCCTCGACATCCTCGGCATGCCGGCGCCGGAGAAGATGTAGGCGAGGCTCAGGCTCTTGCCGGGGCGTCGCTTCTGACGGCGTTCGGATCCCGCATCACCATGACCGCGATCGCCGCGACGAGCGCGCCGGCGGCGTAGATCAGGAAAATCGGCGCGAAGCTTCCCCATTCGTCGGCGGTCTTGCCGGCGAGCGTCGGCCCGAGCATCGCAATCGTCGCGACGAGATTGGCGGCGCCGAGCAGCATGGGGCTGTTCTTCAGCCCGAAATAGTCGATGAGCAGCGCGGTCGTCGCAAACAGCGCCATGCCGAAAGCAAAACCGTCGAAAATCGCAAAAGCGATCGCGAAAGGCAGCGAGGTCGCATAGGCGAGCGCGGTCATGCCGACGACATTGGCGAGGAGCGCTGCGACCAGCAGGGTGCGCGGATTGATGCGTTTGGCCGCGACGCCGCCGAGCGCGCGCGCGCCGGCGTTCGCGCCGGAATAAAGGCTCAGCATGGCGACGGCGATCACCGGCGCAAGGCCCGCCTTCTGCAAATGCGAGACAGACCAGGTGCTGACGGTGACGCCGCAAAAATACGCGATCGTGAGCGCGCCGGCGATGGTGAAGAAGGCGGCCGTCTTCATCGCGTCTTTCGGCGCCCATTGCATGGCGCGATCCTCGGCGCCGGCGCTTGCAGACGCGTCTTTCCCGACGTCCGGTCCGAGTGCGTCGCGGCTTTTCGACAGAGCGACAATGACGAGCGCGATCGCCGCGATCGCGAACGCCGAACCGAGCCAGTAAAGGCGCCAGTCCGCGCCGCTCTCGATCAGCGCATTCGCCATCAGCGGACCGAAGACGCCGCCGGCGCCGCCCGCCGCGAGATAGGCGCCGATCGCGATATTGCGCCAGGAGGGCGGCGTCGCCCTGCCGACCAGGTAGGTGCCCGGAACATTGGCGAGCAGCGCGAAGCCTGCGCCGAGCAGCGCCGCGGCGATGAGGTAGGAGGGAACGCCGCTCGCGCCGCCGAGGAGATAATAGCCGACAGTCATGACGGCGCCCGACAGCGCGTAGTGAAGGCGCGGCCCCAAACGCTCCAGCGAGGTCGCGGCGATCGGGCTGAATATCCCCGTGAACAGCGACAGCACGGTGAAGCCGAGCCCCGCCGTCGTCCAGCTCCATTTGAATTCCGCGATCATGGCGGGAAGGATGACGCCGAGCGAGGCGAATGTCGTCGCCGTGATCAGGAAGAAGACGGCGCCGAGCGCGAATGAAAGGGCGAGCGGGCGAAACGGCATCAAAAGCTCGCTTTCAAAGTGACGGAGAATTCGCGCCCGCGCCCCGGCAGGACCCCGACTTCCTCATAGACATTCTGCACCGGGATGAAATGCCGCTTGTTGAAGAGGTTGTCGATATTGGCGGCGAGCGAGAGATTGTCATGCGACCAGTAAAGCGACGCCTTGCCGAGCGCGTAATCCGGCAGCCTTATGGCGTTCGCGATCTTGCCGCCGGTCTCGCCGACATAGACGACGCCCGCCGTCGCGCCAAATACGCCGAAACTTGTTGACGGCGATGTGTAGGTAAGAAATCCGGAGGCCATGAATTCCGGCGTCGTCCGCCGCCTGTAGCCGTTCTGAAGCTCGGGCAGGCAGCTTGCATTCAGCGCCGCGAAAAGCCCGCCATAGCCATTGACCGGCGAGACGCCGAGGCGAGAGGGCGGCAGCACGATGAATTCGCCATTGCCGGAACCGCAAGGGCCGGGGGCGCCGATCTTCGCTTCCTGCAATGTCGCCGCTGAGGAGACGCTCCACTGGTCGCTGATCAAAAGCTTGAGCTCCGCCTCGACGCCTTTTGACGTCTCGCGGTCGAGATTGCCGAACGGATCGCTTCTGGTGCGCCTTTGCCGATAGACGGCGAGCGCGGCGAAAAGATCGCCGCGTCCGGCCTTCAGTCCGGCTTCGATGAGCGTTGAGTCGGCGACGAAATTGTCCTGATCGATGCGGTCGACTTCGATGCCGCCGGCGTCGTTTGTCTCAAGCGCATTGTTCGCGGCGTAAGTGGCGTAAGCGGTGACGCCGCCTTGAAACGCGTAGCGGAGCGAGCCTTCATAGCTCGCTTTGAAATCCTCGCCCTTGAACAGCGCGCCGCCGAGGGCGGGATTGAAAATCGTCGCGCCGGTGTTGATCGAGGCCGCTGTGAAGCGGTCAAGGCGGACGCTCGCGAGAAATTTCAGCCGTTCCGTCAATGCGATGTCGGAAAGTGCGAAGAAGGCGAGGTCGGTCGTCGTCGACGATAGATCGGTGTCCCATGGAACGCCGTTTGCTTCCTGCGAAAACGGATCGTCAAAAATGTCGCCGCCTGTCGGGCCTTGCGTCAAATCGCGGCGGTCGACGACGAGGTAGCCGGAAAGGAAGGTCTGGCGCGTTTCGTTTTCATAGCGCCGCCAGGACGCGCCGAACAGGGATTTGATCTCGATTCCGGCGATTGAAAACGGCGCCTCGAAGCTCGCGCGCAGTTCGACGACGTCGGCGATATATTGCGCGGCGAACCCGTAGCTCTGGTAAAGATCACCGTCGAGCGAATCGAAAAACGCCTGGACGCGCAAGGTCTGGTCCGGCGCGACATTGACCGCGAAGTCGGCATAAGCGGTCGCCGTCTCCGCGTCGGCGATGTCGCGGTCCGAAACGAAGACCGTGCGAGGGTCGAGGCGCGCCGTACCGACGCTGCTGTCGAGCACGAAGGCGTTGTTTGGAAAGACGCCGAAATCGATGAACTGCCGGATATTCGACGTTCCGAAAAAGGTGCCGACGGCGGCGTCGACTTCGTCCGGCGTCAGCTTGCCGTCGCCATTGAGGTCGCGGAGATCCGTGTCGACGCCGGTCACATAGGTCCCGTCATCGATCAGCGCCTGCGTGACGCGGTTCCAGCCGAGGGTCTGCTTGTAGCCGTCCGAAGAATAATAGGCGCCGCCGATTTCAAGGCTCCAGCGATCCTCTTCGGCGAGCGTCATCGCTGACTGAACAAGCAGGCGCTCCGGCACGATGCCGCGATAGAAGCTCTCCGAATTTTCGTATTCGGCGTAGGCGTAAACGCCGGCGTCACGCCCGCCAAGATCGAACGCCGCGCCGGCGGTTGCGTGCGCGACGCGCTTTTCGTAGGAGCCGACCGTCCCGCCGACTTCGATCAGCCGCCCGCGCTCGCCGATCTGTTTTTGCGTCAGCGCGGTCAGCGGTGTCACATTGACGAAGCCGCCGACGCGGCCTGCGCCGTAGATCGCCGGCGTCGGCCCGCGAACGACTTCGATGCGCTCGCTGGCGCCGATCGGCGTTGGAAAGGTGCCGGGGTTCTCGACGCGCTTGAAGCCGCGGAAATAGCTGTCAGCCCGGTTTCCGCGCAAGGTGACGCTTCCCGGAACGCCGAAGAAACTTCCGGTGAACGTGCCGGGCGCGACCGCAGCGAGATCGTCGACCGTGTCGATATCAAAGCGCGCGATCGTCTCGTCGCTGATCGCCGAAATCGCGCGCGGCGCGTCGGCGTAGGAAAGATCGAGTCCGTAGACCGATCGGCTGCCTTCAAGTTCAAGAAATTCGAGCGGATCGGCGACGACGACGATTTCGTCGATCGGCTCGGAGCTCTGCGCATGCGCAAGGCTCGCGCTGTGGGCGCAAATGGCGACAAGCAAAGCCGAACGGGAAACGCCAGACATCGATAGCCCCGAAAACGCGAGAATCGAAGTCGGGGCGTCGACGAGGCCGGCCCTGCCGCAACGAGCGTCGGCCGTGTCCCGGCCACGGGAGACGGCAGCGCTCGCGCGCAAAGCGCGACGCCTGTCAGATCTTCTCCCTTCCGGACTATGACCGTCGGCTCTGGAGTCTCACCAGATCCTGCTCTGCGATCAGGGCGGACCCTTATCGCTCGGCTCGCGGGCTGATCGGCTCGAAGGCCGAATTACCGCCGGTGGGGACTTTCGCCCCGCCCCGAAGATCTTATCTCGCGGATTGAACCGCATCTGACTATATAGCTGCAACGCAACATTGGATCAATGCGCGGCGCCAGCCGCGTTTTCTGGAACCGGATCGTCGATGAAATCACCCCGCCGCCAACCCGCCGAATGGTCGGATCACGAAGCCGTCTGGATCGGCTGGCCGTCCGCCGCTGATCTGTGGGAGGAAAATCTCGGCCCGGCGCAAGGCGAGGTCGCCGAACTCATCAGCGCAATTTGCTTTCCCGATCCCGGCGACGAAAAAGGCGAACGTGTCCGCGGCGAGCGCGTCGAATTGCTGGTGAGGGGCGAGGAGGCGCGCGTCGCCGCCGAAGCGATGCGCCTTGGACTGCCTGATCCGACCATGGTGCGTCTTCATGAAGCGCCGATCGGCGACATCTGGTTGCGCGACACCGGTCCGATTTTTGTCGAAGACGGCGCTGTCGGCCTGAGCGCCAGCGCCTTTCGCTTCAATGGCTGGGGCGGGAAATATCTGCTGCCGGAGGACGATCGCATTTCGTCGGTCATCGCCGACAAGGCGCGCGCGCGTCTCAGCCGCTTTGACGGCCTGATCGCCGAAGGAGGAGCGCTTGAGGTCGACGGCGAGGGGACCTGCATCACGACCCGCCAGTGTCTCCTCAACAAGAACCGCAATCCGACGCTCAGCGAGGCCGATGTCGAAGGCGTGTTGCACGAGGCGATCGGCGCGGAAAAGGTCATCTGGCTTGATCAGGGCATGATCGGCGACCACACCGACGGGCATGTCGACAATCTCGCGCGGTTCATCGCGCCTGGCAAAGTCGTCTGCATGAAGCCGACCGGCATTGTCGACGCCAACGCGAAGATTTACGCGGCGATCCGGAAGGCGCTCGCGGCGTCGACCGATGCGGCGGGCCGCAAGCTTGAGGTCATTGAACTGCCTTCGCCCGGACGGGCGGAGCTCAACGACAAAGTCGCGCCCGCGAGCCATATGAATTTTTACATCGCCAATCATTCGCTGGTGATGCCGTCCTATGGCGGCCTTACGGGCGAAGACGAAACCGCGCTTGAGTGCCTTGAAATCCTTGAACAGCATGTTGACCGGCCGCATTTTTATGCGATCGATTCCTCGCATCTCCTGTCGGGCGGCGGATCGTTTCATTGTATCAGCCAGCAGCAGCCGAGGAAATCGTAAGCGCGAAGCTGTCGAGGCGGCATGACCGAAGAAAAGCCGGGACGTCCGCTTCAACGAACGGGCCTCACCGAGGCGGAGGCCCAGCGCCGGCTCGAGGCCGAGGGCCATAATGAACTTCCCCGTGGCGGGAAACGGTCTGTCCTCGCCATCATCGGTGAGGTCGTCCGAGAACCGATGCTGGCGCTTCTCGTCGCCGGCGGCGTCATCTATTTCCTGATCGGCGACCGGACGGAGGCGAGCATGCTGCTTGCTTTCGCGTCGCTCTCGATCATCATCACCGTCATTCAGGAAACCCGCACCGAACGCGTCCTCGAAGCGCTGCGGGACCTGACGAGCCCGCGCGCGCTGGTCATCCGCGACGCAGAGCGCAAGCGCATCGCCGGGCGCGACGTCGTGCGCGGCGATCTTGTCGCGCTCGGCGAGGGCGACCGCGTCCCCGCCGACGGCCTGCTGCTCGAGAGCGCCAATCTGCAGGCGGATGAATCGCTGCTGACCGGCGAGTCGGTCGCCGTCGACAAGGCGCTCACCGACCATGTTTTTTCCGGGTCGCTGATCGTGCGCGGCGCCGCTCTTGCGGAAGTGACGGCGACCGGCGCTCGGAGCGAAATCGGCAAGATCGGCGCGTCGCTGCACGCGCTCGATTTCGAGCCGCCGCGCATGCAGGCGGAGATGCGCCGCCTTGTGCGGATTTTCGGCCTGATCGGCGGCGCGGCGAGCGTCGCGGCGATCCTTCTTTACGGATTTCTTCGCGGCGGATGGCTCGACGCTTTGCTCGCCGGCATCGCGCTCGGCATGTCGATGCTGCCGGAGGAGTTTCCGGTGGTGCTGACGGTCTTCATGGCGATGGGGGCCTGGCGCATTTCGCGCGCGCGCGTCTTGACGCGCAAGGCGGCGGCGATCGAGTCGCTTGGGGCGGCGACCGTTCTGTGCACCGACAAGACGGGAACGCTCACGGAAAACCGGATGAGCGTCGAAGCGCTGGCGGATCCCTCAGGCGTTATTGCGCGCCGACAGAGCGGGCGCTTCGCCGAACCGGCCGCCGCCTTGCGCGAGATGGCTTCGATCGCGTCGCTGGCCTCGGCGCCGGAGCCGTTCGATCCGATGGAAAAGGCGTTTCACGCCCTGTCCGACGAAATCAGCGGCGCGAATCCCAAGCGGACCTTCGTCCGCGCTTATGGGCTCCAGCCAGACCTTCTCGCCGTGACGCAAGTCTGGCGCGAGACGGACGGACGGCTGGCCGTCGCCGCGAAGGGCGCGCCGGAAGCGATCCTCAGCCTCTGCAATCTGACCGAGAGCGAACGAGCAAAGGCCTTTGAGACCGTCAACACCCTCGCCGCGGAGGGCTTGCGCGTGCTGGCGCTCGCACGCGCCGCCTTCGATGATGTGAGCCTGCCGGAGACGCCACTCGGTTTCAGATTTCACTATCTCGGCCTTGCAGGGCTTGCCGATCCCCTGCGCAAGACCGCCGCGGCCGCGGTCGCCGAATGCCGGGGCGCCGGCGTTCGCGTCGTCATGATCACCGGGGACTACCCGGCGACCGCGCGCGCCATCGCGGAACAGGCTGGCATCGACGGCGCGGCGATCGTCTCCGGCGACGACATCGCAACCATGAGCGACGCCATGCTCGCCGACGCCGCCAGAACCGCCAATGTCTTCGCGCGCGTTCGTCCCGAACAGAAACTCCGGATCGTCGAGGCGCTGAAGGCGGATGGAGAAATCGTCGCGATGACCGGGGACGGCGTCAATGACGCGCCGGCGCTCAAAGCCTCTCATATCGGCGTCGCCATGGGCGGGCGCGGCACCGATGTCGCCCGCGAGGCGGCGTCGATCGTTCTTCTTGATGATGATTTTGGCGCGATCGTCAAAACCCTGCGGCTTGGCCGGCGCATCCATGACAATCTTCGGAAAGCGACCGCCTTCATTCTCTCCGTCCACGTTCCGATCGCCGGCATGGCGCTCCTCCCGCTCGTCACCGGACTGCCGATCGTTTTCGGGCCGGTGCATATCGCGTTTCTTGAGATGGTGATCGACCCCGTCTGTTCGCTCGTTCTCGAAGCCGAGCGCGAGGAAGGAAACCTCATGAAGCGGCCGCCGCGCCCGCCCCGCGAGCCGCTGCTGACGCGCCGGCTGGCGTTATGGAGCCTCATCGAAGGGTTGATCGCCTTCGGCGTGATCGCCGCGGTCTATTATTGGGCGCTTTCCGGCGGCGGCGCGGATAATGCGGTGCGCGCCGTCGCTTTCCTTGCGCTCGTCGCCGTCGTGTTCGCGCTGATCTTCGTCAATCGGTCCTATGGCGCTTCGGTTCTGCGGGCCCTCTTTAATCCGAACCGGGCGCTCGCCGCCGTCGCGGCCTTTGTCGCGATGGTCATGACCTTGACCATGACCGTCGCGCCGGTGCGCGACCTTTTCAAGTTCGACACGCTCGCGCCGATGGAAATCGCCGTTGCGGCGTCCGCCGGCGCCTTCGTGCTGGCGCTCCTCGAACTCGCAAAATTAGCAGCTTCCGGGTTTAATGCGCGGCGGCGCCCCAGACCTTCTTGACGCGCGCGTCGCGGCCGCAGGATGTCCGGTAATATTTGTACCGCAACGGATTCTTGGCGTGATAATCTTGGTGATAGGTCTCGGCGAGCCAGAAGGCGGACCGGTCAAGCGCCGGCGTCACGATCTTCCGGCCAAGGACTTTCTCGGCCTCGGCGATCGACGCCTTGGCCGCCGCCCATTCGTCGGCATTCGCCGCGAACACCGCCGTCGTGTAGGCGTGACCGCGATCGCAGAACTGGCCGCCGTCGTCGAGCGGATCGATGTGCCGAAGATGATAGTCGACGAGCTTTCGATAGGAGACGACCGCCGGATCATAGGTCACCTGCACCGCTTCAAGGTGGCCTTCGTGGTCTTCGTAAGTCGGGTTTTCCTTCAGCCCGCCCGAATAGCCGGAGACGACATCTTCAACGCCTTCAAGCTTCTCGAAGTCGGATTCAACGCACCAGAAACAACCCCCGGCGAAGACCGCCGTCGCAAGGGCTGTGGGCGCCGTCGCCGAAAGGGGAGCGGCCGCGTCCGCGTCGCCGCGCGCGGCGAACCAAAGCAATCCCGTCGCCAGCGCAATCGCCAGCGCCGACAGTAAAATCCGCACCATGATCAGCTTTCCATTCATCCCCCGGACTATACGGCACGAAATCCGCGCTCGCGAGGCGGCTCACGCGCATGTCATGACTCATAAGCGCCGTTCGCGATCTCGTGACCAGCGGCGAAAGGCGGTAATTTGCAGCGCATTTACCAAGAATTTTGCAAAAGTTTTAACGGGCGCTCGCGCAAAACCTTCCAATCGGCGGCGTGAAAGGTCGGTTGGTGCGGTTTCTTGCGTCCTTCTTACTGTTCCTGCTCGCGGCACAGCCTGCCGCCGCGGCGACGACCGTTTACGCGACTGGCGTTTCGAGCCAATCCGGCGTCGTTTCCAACCTGGCGAACGGCTTTGGGCCGGCGAACGGCGCCGCGGCTGACATTGGCGGCGCAGTCACATTTTTCGGATTCACGATCGGGCAGGCGGGACAAGTCGTCTATTCGTTTGGCCAGGCGCTTTCGGGCGCTGGACTACAACTGACGGGGCTCGGCGGCGGACCCGGCGTTCCCGCCGTGCGCATCTCGATCGGCGAAATCGTCGGCGGCGTCGCGACTTTTTCGACCGAAGTCGCGTTCGCCGGCGGCGCGGGAATCTTCAATTTCGACCTTTCGACCCAATGTTCCGCGATTTCGCTGACGGGCTGCTCGCTCTTGCGCATTCGCACGCTCGGCGGCTTTGGGCGGGGTCCGTTTCACCTTGACGGCGTTTCCGGCGTCGCTGCGGCGCCGGAGCCTGCCGCCTGGGCGTTAATGCTCTTCGGATTCGCCGGCGTCGCCTGGCGGCTGAAACGCCAGCGCGCGGCGGCGCCCGCTCTTGTGCGAATTAACGGCTGATCAATAGAATTGTTAAGGCGGCGGAAAGCTCCCTTTAAATCCTCCTAACTAATCTCGACCCTGCTGAAAGAGGGGGGCGTGGCGACGTCACGTCCAAGGAGTATGGCCATGACCATGGCGACCCGAATTGTCATCGTTGCGCTCGCAGCGATGTTGGCTGCGTTCCCGGCGCGCGCAGCGACCACGATCTATGCAGCGTCGGTCTTAAGCCAGACAAATGTCACGAACGCCAATGGGGCTCTGTTCGCCCCCGACGGCAATGCGGCGACAATTCTGTCGGGCGGCGAACTCGTGCTGCAATACGTCCATCCGCTGACCGGACAAGGGTTCGCGGCGACGCTTCTCGCCCTGCCGACATCGCCGGCATTCAACTTCCTGTCGATCTCGGTCGGTGAAATCATCGGCGGCGTCGCGACTTTCTCGGCTGGCGCATCCCCGTTCGTCGACATGGGCGCGGGCGGCGTGATCAACCTCGACCTGACGGCGCTTTGCGCAACCGTGTCGGCGACAGGCTGTTCGCTGGTGCGCATCCAGAACCTCGCCTCGTTCGGCACGCCAGGGGCGTTGCTTGACGGCGTCAGCGGCGTCACGAACGCGCCGGAACCGGCCGCCTGGGCGTTGATGATGCTCGGTTTCGCCGGCATCGGCTGGCGGCTGAAGACGGCGCGAAAACGCATTCTCAATGCGACGTCAAGAACGTCGCTCGGATCCGCTTTCGCCTGAAGCTGACAAGTCCCCCGCCGTTCAATCCCCTCCGAACGGCAAACCGAACCGCCCGGCTGACCCCGCCGGGCGGTTCATTTTTTGTCAGCAGTCTGACGTTTCCATACATATTTGCGCCTAGGAGTCCAGGCGCCATCAACGATATCAAAGCTCTCGGTCACGTGTGTCGCCGCATCGGGAAAAGTCGCGCGATGGCCTTCACGCCGCGACGCGCCGTCCGCCTGATAAAACATCTGGTCCGTGACTGAGACGCCGCCGTCCCTCTTTATGGAGCCGGTTCCGAGCGCGCCGCCCCAGCTGAACTGGTCAAGCACGGCCTCCTGGCGGCCGGGATGCCAATATTGCCGAAATTCCCAGAAATTGGGCGTTTCTGTTCCGTCTTTCAGTCCGAACAGCCGGCCGGTCATGGTCGCGCCGTCAAAACCGGACTTCCATTCAATCACATAGGCGTCGAATGGCTCAGTCTCGCTCTTGTAGCCGCTATTATCGGCGACCCAGCGTCCGCTTTCGGCGGCGAGCGTTTTTATTTCGTCGAGAAACCAACCGGGCGCGCCCGCCTCTGATTCCGCCCGAGCGGGCGAAATGAAAAACATGAAAAGCAGGGCGAGTACGCTGCGCATGATGGCTCCCTTTGGGGATTTGCGCCAACCGCGCCCAGATATGAGCGGAAGCGCAAGGGCTTTTCGCCGGAACGCAATCTTCCTGCGGTGAACGGAGAGCCGCCGTTCAGTCGAGACCTTCGTCTTCGATGTTGAGGACAAGCCCGCAGGCCTTGCAGTGCACCGCATCGTGATCATGGCGCGTCAGGCCGCAATCCGGGCATTTGAAATCGACCTTGCTCGGACGGAACATCGTCTGCACGAGCCGCAAGAACAGCGAAACGCCGACGATCATCATCAAGGATGCGAGAAGGCGGCCCCACGTTCCCTTGAGCGTAATGTCGCCATAGCCTGTCGTCGTCATCGTCGTCACGGTATAATAGAATGCGTCGACGTAATTGGCGATCTGGTCATTGGAAGATCGCTGCGTCTCATAAACGAGCGCCGTCGCGATAAACAGGAAAATGCCGAGATTGATCGCGGCCAGAATTGTTCGTTCATTGCGCCGCAAGAAGGGACTATTCGGCCGCGATCGCGTGAAGACGCTGTAGGCGCGGATCAGGCGCAGCAGCCGCAACACGCGCAAAAACGCGAATCCCTCGCCGAGAATGGGGACCAGCAGCGAGACGACGACGACCATGTCGACGAGCATAAACGGATTGAAAAACTCCCTTTTCGGCGACCGGCTGGCGGCGAGGCGGGCGATGAGTTCAAGCAGAATCGCGACGCCGATCGCGATGTCGATCGCTTCGATCAGCGGCGATCCTGGAAAAAAGGAGGAAGCGACGAGGAACACGATCGTCGCGATGTCGAACGTCGCCAGCGCGACATGAAAGCGCCGCGTCGCCTCGTCATCGCCGCGGTAAAGCGAGCGCAGAGATGTGAGAATTCTCATCGCCGCATCTACGATCCGAACACTCGGCGGAAAATCGTGTCGACATGTTTGGCGTGGTAGGCGTCGTCGAACAGCGCTTCGAGCGTTTTGGCCGGAAGTTTCGCGGCGACTTCGGGGTCGGCTTTGAGATTGCCGAGAAACGTTCCTTCGCCGCGCCAGGCGGGCATCGCGCTGCGCTGGACGAGACGGTAGGAGTCTTCGCGCGAGACGCCGGCCTGGGTGAGCGCCAGCAACACACGCTGCGAATGGACGAGGCCGCCGAGCCGGTTGAGGTTCTCGAGCATCCTGTCGGGGTAAACCACAAGATTTTCAATGACGCCTGCGAGTCTGTTGAGGGCGAAATCGAGGTGGATCGTCGCGTCCGGCGCGATCCCGCGTTCCACCGATGAATGGGAGATGTCGCGCTCATGCCAGAGGGCGACATTCTCCATCGCGGGAATGACGCACATGCGGACAAGGCGCGCGAGGCCGGTCAGATTTTCCGTCAGGACGGGATTGCGTTTGTGCGGCATCGCCGAGGAACCCTTCTGGCCGGGCGAGAAATATTCCTCCGCTTCCAGAACTTCCGATCGCTGAAGGTGGCGGATCTCGGTGGCGAGGCGTTCAATCGAGGACGCGACGACCCCGAGCGCAGCGAAGTAGGCGGCATGACGGTCGCGTGGAATGATCTGCGTCGACACCGGTTCGATCGCGAGGCCCATTTTTTTTGCGACATGGGCTTCGACCGACGGGTCGATATTCGCGAATGTGCCGACCGCGCCGGAGATGGCGCAGACCGCGATTTCCTCTTGTGCGGTTTCAAGGCGCCGCTTCGCGCGTTCGAATTCGGCGTAATAGCCGGCGAGTTTGACGCCGAATGTCGTCGGCTCCGCGTGAACGCCGTGGCTGCGGCCGATCGTCAGCGTCATCTTGTGCTCGAACGCGCGCTTTTTGAGGGCCGAAAGCACGCGGTCGACGTCTTTGAGAAGTATGTCCGACGCGCGCGCGAGCTGAACCGAAAGGCAGGTGTCAAGCACATCCGACGAGGTCATGCCCTGATGCACGAACCGCGCTTCAGGGCCGACGATTTCGGCAAGGTGGGTGAGGAACGCGATGACGTCGTGCTTGACTTCGCGCTCGATTGAATCGATGCGCTCGACATCGAAGGCGGCGTTGCGGCCTTTTTCCCAGACTTTCGCCGCGGCCTCTTTCGGAATGATTCCGAGCGCGGCCATTTGATCGGCGGCGTGCGCTTCGATTTCGAACCAGATCTTGAAGCGCGTTTGAGGCGACCAGATCGCCGTCATCTCTTCGCGGGCGTAGCGAGGGATCATGCCGAGGCTCCTTTCAGCGCCGACTACGCCGCCGCCGACAGCCTGTCAAAATCTCAGGCATGGCCTTTAGCGCAGGCTCGACGCCTGTTCGGACCAGCGCTCGCGGGAAATCCGGCCCGGTTCATTGAGCCGGATTTCGACCCAGCGCGCCGCACCGTCGTCCCAGGCGGCGATTTGCCGAAGGTGATAGACGCCGAGATCGTTCAGCCGCTTTTCTGTCGCGCGGTCGATGCCGATGATCTGGGTGAGATCGTCCTGCTGGCCGTCCGGCCTGTCGAGAAGCATGGCGGGCGCGCTTGCAAGACCTGCTGACTCGTCGAGCGCGCCTGATTTGTCAGCCGCCGCCGTGCGTCGCCCGCGAGCGCTGAACACCCAGACGCCAGCGGCGGCGCCGGCCAGGAAGGCGACAAGGAGGAGCAGCCACATTTGGGAGATGAGCCAGAGCATGGGATCGGTTAGTCCGATTCCCCGCCGCCCGCATCGACGACAAAGTCGATGCGCCGATTGCGGCTTTGGCCGGATTGCGTCCTGTTTGATGCGATTGGGCGCGTCTCGCCATAGGCTTTGACTTCGAAGGACGCCGCCGGATCGAGTCCGTCGAGATAGGCCTTCACGGCGCCGGCGCGACGCTTGCTGAGCGCGAAATTCGCGGCGCGCGAGCCTTCGGAGTCGGTGTGGCCCTCGATGATGATCGTCTGGCGCATGCAAGAATCAATCTGTCCGGCGAAGCTGTCGAGGAATGCGCGATCATTGGCGCTAAGGCGCGCGCTGTCTTGCCGGAATGTCAGCCTGCGTCCGTTCATCGCTCGGTTGATGGCGGCCTGGCACGCCTTCGGATCGACTTCCGCCAAGGCGACCGTGTCCGGCGCCGCCGGCCTTTCGATGGCGACGGCAAAGGCGAAGTCGCCCCCCGCGCCGGCGATCAGGCTCTCGGCCGCATCGGCTTTCGCCGCATCGTCCGTCGCGCCGGAAAGCGAGAAGGTCGCGCCCTGCTGACGCAAGTCGCCGTGATCAAGGAGCGACAACGCTTGCATGCCGGCGCTTGCCGCCGACAGCCAGGCGGCTTCATCGGCAATTGGACCAAGCGCCGTCTTGTCGGAAAGCGTGAAAGATTTTTCGGTTGAGAACGCGCCCACCAGCGCTGCGCGCGCGTCGTCATTCGGCGTCATGCCGCCGAAGGTCAAAACCCCATCGCGATAGGCTGCCTCAAATTTGTATTCCTCAATCGCGACGTATTTCGGCGGCGGCGGGGCAATCCTGATCGCGCTCGAATCGACGCGCGTGACGCCGCCGAGCGCGCCGCCGCCGGGACCGACAGCTTTCAGCGCGACATTGATTGCGCTCCGGCGCGCCGCTTCGTCCGGCGCGACCCCGGACAAGTGAACGACCTGGCCGTCCATGACGGCGCTCGCCCAGGAATGGCCCGCGGCGGCGAGGCTCGCCTTCGCCGCGCCGTCAAGATGGCGTTCAAGTTTCGCCGCGCCGAGCGGCCCGTGGACCATAGCCGCTCCGAGGAGCGCAAAGCCGAACCCGCCAACCGCCGCCTTTGTCCACGTCGACGCCACTGCCATCCCAGTCGTTCAGCCCTTGCCTCGCACTGCCTGAAGTCCTGGCAAGCCGGCGCGGCGCATCCTTCTTAATGCGAACAAATCCCGGCTTGCAATTCAAGCGCCATGCCTGCGCTGGTTGAATTTCCCCCAAGTCGGTCGCGTTCGGCTATTTTTCGCGCCACGGTTGCGACAGCACTGTTCGCCATGCGAATCGGCGGAGGCAATTTGCGTAATCCATCCGGCGAGGCGCTGTGCCCGATCATACTCAAGCCTTGAACCCGATCGACGACCTCGATGAAAAGACGGCGCCGTCGCGGCTCGCGCTTCCGGCGATGGCGATGCCGGCGTCGCGAAAGCGCTGGGTCCTGAAGGCCGCCTCGATCGCTGACGCCGAGGCGATCGAAGCGGCGACCGGAGTCCCGTCGGTCATCGCGCGCCTCCTCGCTGCGCGCGGCGTCAAGGCGGGAGAGGCCGAGCGCTATCTCAATCCGAGTTTGCGCGACGCGCTCGCCGATCCCTCGACGCTCGCCGACATGGACCGCGCCGCCGACCGCATCGCCGGGGCGATCATGACGGGCGAACGCTGCGGCGTCTTTGGCGACTATGACGTCGACGGCACTTGCGGCTCGGCCGTGCTGAAAGAGTATTTCAAGACGCTTGGCGCGCCGCTCGACGTTTACCTCCCGGACCGGATGCTTGAAGGATACGGGCCAACGATCGAAGCCTTCCGCACGCTGAAAGACGGCGGCGTCCGCATCATCATGACGGTCGATTGCGGCGCGGCCGCGCATGAAGCGATCGCGGCGGCGGCGAGGGAAGATCTCGAAATTGTCATTCTCGATCATCATCAGATGGACGGTCCGCCGCCGGCCGGCGCCTACGCGACCGTCAATCCGAACCGCGCGGACGACCGGTCGGGGCTTAAAGGCCTTTCAGCCGCCGGCGTCGTTTTCATGACGATCGTCGCGGTCAACCGCGCGCTGCGAAAGGCCGGTTATTTCAAGGTTCGGCCTGAGCCCGATATCCGGCAATTTCTCGATCTCGTCGCGCTTGGTCTTGTCTGCGACGTCATGCCGATGACCGGCCTGACGCGGGTTCTGACGGCGCAGGGACTAAAAGTGCTGCGCAATGGCGGCAATGCCGGGCTGCAGCAGCTCGGCGCGCGCGCCGGCATGAGCGGCCCGGCGAGCGCCTATGACCTCGGATTTCTGCTCGGCCCGCGCATCAATGCCGCCGGGCGGATCGGCCATGCGCGCCTCGCCTTCGATCTTTTGACGACGGACGATCCGGTGCGGCGTGCGCTCCTCGCCGAGAAGCTGCATGTGATGAACGCCGAACGTCAGGACATTGAAAGCGACGTCCAGCAGCAGGCGATCGCGCAGATTGAGAACGCCGGCGCACACCACGAGGCGGTGATCGTCGCCGCGGGCGAGGGGTGGCACGCCGGCGTCGTCGGCATCGTCGCCGGGCGGCTGAAAGACCGCTATGAAAGGCCGGCGATCGTCATCGGCGTTGAAAACGGCGTCGGGAAAGGGTCGGCGCGGTCGCTCTCGGGCGTCGATATCGGCGGCGCGATCCGCGCGGCGCGCCAACAGGGATTGCTGATCGCCGGCGGCGGCCATGAAATGGCGGCGGGCCTCACCATCGCGGCTGACGCCATTCCGGCGTTCACGCGCTTTCTGATCGACCGATGCCGCGCGGATGTCGAGCGCGCGCTCCTTCATCAGACGCGCGAGATCGACGGGATCATCGCGCCGTCAGCCGTCTGCGGCGCTTTCGCCGGGATGATCGCGCAAGCGGGACCCTTCGGCCCTGGCAATCCTGAACCGGTCTTCGTCTTGACGTCATTGCGTGTTGATCGCGCAAAGCCGGTCGGCGCCGGTCATCTTGCCTGCGATCTCGTCAATGATGTCGGCGAACGCGTTCGCGCCATCGCCTTTCGCGCGCTCGGCGAGCCGCTCGGCGAACTCTTGTCGACGCGGGGAAGACTCCACGTCGCCGGCCGCGTCAAAGCGGATTCCTGGCGCGGCGAGGGAGCCGCCCAGCTTCACATTCTCGACGCGGCGAAAGCCGCGCCCTGACGGCCATGTCGGCACTTGCGCGGCCTGCAAATCCTCGCCTATACAGCGCCCCTCGCTGTTGCGAGCGCGCATCGCTGCGGGCCCTTCGTCTATCGGTTAGGACGTCAGGTTTTCAACCTGAAAAGAGGGGTTCGACTCCCCTAGGGCCTGCCAGACGCCGAGCCTCAATGAGCTGGTCTTCAGCCAGGCGTTCAATCGCCTTGGGGAAAAACAAGTGTGTCGCGCAAGCGCCACGTGCCGCGCCAAAGCCGTTCCTGGGCCTATCGTTAACCATTCAGCACATTGATTTTCTCACTGATTTCCGATGTATTAATGGTTCGTAAACGGGTGCCAGTAGCGGAGGGGCGTCGTGATCAGGAATTTGGCAGGAGCGGCAGTCGCCGCGTTTGTGATGGTTGCGCCTCTTTCCGGGGCGCTGGCGGCCGGCGTTTCAAAGACACAGATCGCGTCGTCCCTGGAATCGAAGGGATATTCGGTCCAAGACTTCAAGCCGAACATGCTGGCGGTTGTCGTCGGCGAGCATGTGGTCCTTGTCGGGGTCGACGGCTCTGACGCGGACGTTTCCTATATCACCTACCTCAACGATGTCAGACTCGGCGAGGGCGGTCATAAATTCCTGAGCAAATTCAATAGTGAAGTGAAATTTGGCCGGGCCTATCTCGACCGCGACGGCGATGTCGCGCTGCAGATGGACCGCAATTCCAACGGCGGCGTCACGATGCAAAACGTCGAGTCGGATTTCGAAGTGTTCCTGCTGCTGATCTCGAAATTCCTTTCGGATTACGAGGCCCAGGGCTCGGTCTAGCGCGCGGCGCCAGCGAGGTCCTCGCCCTGCGGGAGGCTGCCGCGCGGGTAGAACAGGGCGGGCCGGTTTCGCCAATTTGGTGTAAAGTGAGATTTGATTACAACTAGGAAGGGCGGAGCGGGTAAGGCTTGGAAAAAGCAAGCGAGTCAGTCGATTAGTCTGCGTTGGCCAATTCAGGCATGACCTTTCGGGCGGAGACAAAGCCGGCGCTCGATAAAACTGACGGGGATGAAGGCTTCTATGGCGGAGACTTCTGGGGGCGCGCTCAGCGCCAAGTCGCCTGAAGAGCGGGAAGAAACCTTCAGAGTTGAAGGCGTCGTCAAGTGGTTCGACCCGACGAAGGGCTACGGTTTCCTGATCGCCAGCAATGGCGGCGGGGATGTTCTCATCCATTCGTCCTGTCTGCGCGACATCGGGCGTTCTACCGCGCGCGAAGGCGCGACCATCATCTGCGATGCGGTCAGGCGAACTAAAGGGCTGCAGGCGCTGAAGATCATCGACATTGACGACAGCACCGCAACGCCGCTGACGCCGCCGACGTCGATGGCGAACCAGACGCCGGCTGGCGATTACAAGCGCGCGACCGTCAAATGGTTCAATCGGGCGAAGGGCTACGGATTCCTGACGCGCGGCGACGGCACGGAAGACATCTTCCTGCATATGGAAACCCTGCGTAAATGCGGCATGGGCGAAGTCATTCAGGGTCAACGCGTGCAGGTTTCCTTCGCGGCTGGCTCAAAGGGCCTCCTTGCGATTGAAATTCGTCCGGACCCGGAAAACTGAAGGACGGCGGGACGTGACCATCGCGCGGCGCCTGTTGCTTTTCGGCCTCGTCGCGCTGTTCGGCTCCGCAGCGTCCTGCGCGCCCCGAGGCGAAGGGTCGCCCGGCGCCGACACGCTGGTGATCGTCTCGGCGACCGGCGAGCACAAGTTCAAGGTTGAAGTGGCTGACAGCGACGAGGAGCGCCAGATCGGCCTTATGTACCGGACCGCGATGGCGGAAGACGCCGGCATGCTGTTCGACTTCCGGCACAATGTCGCCGAACATTCGATGTGGATGAAGAACACGCTGATCCCGCTCGACATGGCGTTCATCGCGGCGGACGGCCGGATTGCGACCATTGCGGCCGAAACGACGCCCCGCTCGTTGGCGTCGGTCAGCTCGCGCGTCCCGGTAGCGGCGGTCCTTGAGGTCAATGGCGGACGCCTCGCGGCGCTCGGCGTCAAGGAAGGCGACTTTGTGCGCCATCCGTTTTTCAAGCCTCAATAAGCTTTACAGGCCGGTCAGCATTGGCCAATACGCTCTTCGACGACCGTCGGACGGAGCGTAGCGCAGTCTGGTAGCGCATCTGCTTTGGGAGCAGAGGGCCGCAGGTTCGAATCCTGCCGCTCCGACCATCGGTCATTCGACGTTGAGGATCGCGGAAGATGTTTGCGAAGATTTTCCAGCCGGCGAAGACGGCGATGCAGTCCGGCAAGGCGAAATCCGGTCAATGGGTGCTGGAGTTCGAAGCCGAGGCGGCGCGAAGGATCGACCCGCTGATGGGATGGACGAGCGGCGAGGATACGACCGCCGGGCAGGTGCGCCTCACTTTTGAAGACAAGGCGGCCGCCGTCAATTACGCGCAATCGCGTTCGATACCCTATCAGCTCGTCGAATCGCGCGCAGCGGCGCCGGTGGCGAAGGCCTATTCGGACAATTTTTCGTTCAGACGCCGCAAACCCTGGACGCACTGACCTTGCGCCGGTTTCGACTCCGTAGCTCAGCTGGATAGAGCACCCGCCTTCTAAGCGGGCGGTCGCAGGTTCAAGTCCTGCCGGAGTCGCCATTTCACTAAACTTGCGATTGCAGTTAGCGCATGAGATCGCGCGAGCAGTCGATTGCGGGCGCCGAGTGCGCTCGCATTTGACCCTGCCGCTCTCTTCCAGTTAATGTTTTGGGACAGGGGGTATTTTCATAAAAAATTCAGCACGGAGGTGGGCCATGCGTGCGTGCGTTTTTTTCAATCGAGCAATTGTTTCCTCCCTACTCTTGTCGACGCAGGCGATCGCGCAGACGCCGCAAGTCTTGGTTCCATCGGCGCTCATGATTTGGGAGCCGGCATATGTCGAAACGGTGTCGCTGCCGGCGCGCATCCACAAAATCTGGTCGTTGGACGCCGGTGCCGGCGAGGGGCTGAGGATCATCGCGCAAATCGAGCCGAATTGGGTGTCGCCGCCGACGCTCGCGTTCTGCGACTCCGCGGGCTTGACGAAGTTTCTTGAAAACAGTTCGGACTCTGGATTGCGCGAAAATTGCCTGGCGCGGCCGATGTCGGCGGCGACCGACGCGATCGCTGTGACATTGCGGGACGCGTCGAAGATTCATGTCGTCGTCCAGAACGGCAGATTCGCCGAAACGCAAAAAATCAACGTGACGATCGAGAGAGAAAGGCCATTCTCGAAATCCCGCTTCAGCCAAATTCCCGGCGAAATCGGGGAGATCGGAAAGATGCTGTCCGGGAGCCTTGTCGGTTTCGACCTATCCTGGGCGGTGTCAGCTTGCGGCGAGTCGAACGCTTATTATGAGCCGCGCCGCAAACGCATCACGCTTTGCGCCGAAATGCTGACGGAAATGGCCCGCCAGGGTCCAATCGCGCAGTCCCCGGTCCTTAACGTATTGATGCATGAGGTCGGTCACGGTCTCATCGATCAATGGAACCTTCCAGGGGCCGACAATGAGGAAATGGCGGATGAGCTTGGCGCGACATTGATCGTCATCATGACTGCGGGCGTCGATGAGATTGGGAAGGCGGTCCGCTTTTGGCAGGCGCAAGCGCCGGGAGACGCAGCCCGCATCGAGACAGCGCCATTATGGTCGAGCCCGCATCCGCTCGCGGTGCAGCGCGGCCGAAAGCTTTCGGCGTTCGCCGATAACCCGGGCTATTATTTAAAGCGCTGGTACCCGATCATCGTCGGTCATTTGAGCGACAAGGTTCTGCAATCTCATGCCGACGGCGCCCTTCAATATGCCGACGCTGGCTTGGCGCGCGGCGTGCTGATTGCGCGCAACGGGGAAGGGGCGCAGGAGAATTACGCCGCGCACGAGGAAGATGACCGGGTCGTCGTCTCGGGCGCGCCCTTCGCCAGATGGCTCGCAGGGATATCCGATCCGGCGCGTCGCGCTGAAATTTCCGCGCAGCCGCTGCTGGTTGCGCTGATCGCCGATTACATCGACGCGATCGGCAATCCTGCAGCGTTCGGCAGGGCGGTCAATCATGGAACGCCGATTTGCATGACGGCTTGTCTTGAGGCGGGCGCGCCCGCGATTGAAATCGGCGCAGAGGTCTCCGCGTCGGATTTCGTCAAAATGATCATGAGCACGCGCTTTGGGCATGACGAAACCGCGCAGAGACGCTGGCGCGCGCTTGAACGGATCGACGCGGTGCTTGCCGGATTGGAGCTTGCCGAGATCACGCTCCCGGCCGCTGATGCGAAATATTTCACGAGCGAGTTCCAGGACATCGTCACGCGATCAGAAGCGCTTTCAGGCCGCGCTTTCCCGAATGCGCATCGCCTCATCGACGAGGCGCGCCGGCGGCAGTGACGAGCGCGAAAAGGCGCGCCCTCTTTTGATCCGAGGGCGCGCCACATCACTTGACCAATCTGCGCTGATGAAGACTCATCTCCTGTCATCTCGGAAATCGCCGAACGCGATTACCTGGGACCTCCGGCGGCGAACTCATGGGGTCCCGGATCGGCGCTTCGCGCCGTCGGGGATGACACGATCGGTCCTGATCAATGCAAGCTGATATCACGGCGCGCCGGGGAGATCCGGGAGAGTGTCGGCGTCGACATCCGTCGTCGGCGCCGACAGTTCAAGCATGATGTCGACCTTCTTTTTGCCAGGCTCCAGCACGAAGCGCTGCGGATTATAGCCGGCTTTCGCCACCGTGATGTTGCGGGGCGCGTCGAGTTCGATCGTGCAGGGCGACAGGCATTCGCCAAAGCCTTCGACGGTGACGAGGGCGCCGGGCGGCGTCGTCGACACGGTCGTGATGGTCGGCCCTTTTGAGCCGACGAAATCGAAGGTCTTGCAGCCGGCCGTCAACAGGGCGGCGGCGGTGAGGGCGATCAATCCTGCACGGATCATGGCATTATCCTTTCACCGCCTTCATCGTATCGAAGGCGCGGCCGAGATCGGCGATTAAATCGTCCGGGTCTTCGAGGCCCGCATGGATCCGCAGAACCGGGCCTTCCTTCGCCCATTTGGTTGCGGAGCGATTCTTCTCCGGATGCACGTGGATGCACAGGCTTTCAAAGCCGCCCCATGAGAATCCCATGCCGAAATGATGGAGCGCATTGAAAAACGCCTTGATCGCCGGCTTGCCGACTGGTCGCAGGATGACGCCGAAGAGGCCTGAAGCGCCGGTGAAATCCCGCTTCCACTTCAGATGACCAGGGCAGGATTTGAAGGCAGGATGGAGGACGGTGTCGACCTCGGGGCGCTTCGCCAGCCATTTGGCGAGGGCAAGGCCGGTTTCCTCATGCGCCCGCATGCGGACCGCGAGCGTCCGCATCCCGCGCAAGGTGAGGTAGGCGTCATCGGCCGAGACGTTTGATCCGATTTGCAGCAGCGACTGAAAGACCAGTTTCGCCGTAGCCTCGTCGGCGGACGTGATCGAGCCGATGAGGCAATCGGAATGGCCGCTGAAATATTTGGTGCCGGCATGAACGACAACGTCGGCGCCAAGTTCGATCGGCTTCAGGTAAACGCCCGCCGACCATGTGTTGTCGACGATGAGCCTCGCGCCGCCCGCATGCGCGGCTTTGGCGAGCGCCGGCAGGTCCTGCACTTCGAAGGTCAGCGAGCCCGGCGATTCCGCGAAGACGACTTTGGTGTTCGGCGTCATCAGATCTGAAACGCCGGCGCCGATTTCCGGATCATAGAACGCCGTTTCAACGCCGAACCGCGCCAGGAAATTCTGGCAGAATTTCCGCGACGGATCATAGGCGCTGTCCGTCATCAGCAGTCGGTCGCCGGCGCGCAGGAAAGCGAGGAGTGCCGCGTTGACCGCCTGCAGACCGGATGAGGCAAGCCGCGTTTCAACGCCGCCTTCGAGGGCGCAGATCGCCTCTTCAAGCGCGCGATGAGTCGCGCCGCCGAGGCGCCCGTAGACGATGTTTTTTCCGCCGTCGAGAAAATCGTCATAGGTCGGGAAGAGATAGGTCGAGGCGCGCTCGACTTGCATATTGACCGGGTGAAACGGACGGCGCTTCGGGCGCCCCGCCGCGACGAGTTTCGTGCGTTCTTTCATGCGCTGTCGCGGCTTTCCTGATCGAGCACGTCAACCTGCCCTTGCCGCTGGTCGAATACGGCGAATCCGAACTTCTGGTAAAGCGGCAACGCCGCCGGATGATCAAGCGTACAGGTCTCGATGCGGACTTCCTCGGGCCCCAAAGACCACGCAAGATCGATAGCGTTCGACAGAAAATACCGCGACAGGCCGCGCCCGATGAAATCCGGCGCGAGGCCGAAAAACCGGATCTCGGACGTTCGTCCGTCCGCCGCGTCGATCTCGGTCATGCCCGCGGGAACGCCATTGACATACAGCACATAAAGATAGGTCTTGGGATCGCCGATGATCGCCTCTAGTTCCGCGTCGGAAAGGCGCCGGCGGCTCACCCAGTTCCATCGCCTGCCGATGAGGTCGTAGAGATAGCGGTAAAAATGCGCCGGCGGATCTTCCGCGCGGAGAATGGCGATCTTGCCGGGCGGACGCGGCTGCGGCGCGAAGGCGGGACGCGCGCGCTGACGCAGATAGGTAATCGTGACGTCGACCCGCCGGTCCATGCGCTTTCAGTCGGTTGCGACGGGGAAGAGGCGCGGATCGTTCGCCTCCGCGCCCCATTCGGCCCACGACCCGTCATAGAGCCCATGCCGCCGATGGCCAAGCCGCTCCAGCGCCAGCGCGATGACGGAGGCGGTGACGCCGGAACCGCAGCTCGCGATGACTTCGGTTTCGGCGTGGACGCCGCGGTCGTGAAAGAGCCGCGCGAGTTCATGCAGCGGCCTTAGCTCGCCGCCCTCGCCGATCAGCAAGGAGTGGGGGAGATTGACGGCGCCCGGCATATGACCGCGACGCAGCGCCGGGCGCGGCTCGGCCGCCTCGCCCGAAAAACGCGCGGCCGGCCTTGCGTCAAGGACGACGCCCTCGCCCGATTTGAGGAACGCGCGGACATCGTCCGCCCGCCGCGCGAGATCCGCCGGGCTTTGCGCGACGTAGGTCGCGGGCCGAAGCGCGGCGACGCCCTTCTCGGTCCGGCGATCCTCGCGCAGCCATTTCGGCAGGCCGCCGTCGAGGACCGACACACGCTCATGGCCCATGGCGCGAAAGGTCCACCAGACCCGCGCGGCCGAGAAAATTCCCTGATCGTCATAGGCGATGACGCAGTCGCTCGCGCGGACGCCAAGATCGCCGACCGCCTTGGCGAAAGCGGCCGGGGAGGGAAGCATATGCGGCAGCGGCGTCGCCCGGTCGGCGACCTCGTCGATGTCGAAGAACACCGCGCCCGGAATGCGCCTTTGCGCGTGGTCATTTCGTGCCGGCGGATTGCCCGGCATGCGCCATGATCCGTCCACGATCTTGATGTCGGGCGCGTCAAGGCGCGCGGCGAGCCAGTCGGTCGTCGCCAGCGGATAGGGAAATTCTTCGTCGGTCATGTCATCCAGCGCGGGATCGGAAGTCCCTTCGAGCGCAGAAACTCCGGATTGTAGAGCTTGGAAGCATAGCGATTGCCGTAGTCGCAGAGAATGGTGACGATCGTCGCGCCGGGGCCGAGATCGCGCGCAAGGCGGATTGCGCCCGCAATATTGATCCCGGACGATCCGCCAAGGCAGAGGCCTTCCTCCTCGACGAGCCTGAACAATATCGCGAGGGCCTCGGCGTCGCCGACGCGATAGGCGTCGTCAAAGGCGAGACCTTCGAGATTGGCGGTGACCCGGCCTTGCCCGATCCCTTCAGTGATCGACGAGCCTTCGGTTTCGAGATTTCCGGTCTTCACCCAGCTGTAGAGCTTCGCCCCGTAAGGGTCTGTCAGCACGCATTTGACGTCGCGGTTGCGTTCCTTGAGGGCGAGGGTGACGCCGCCGAGCGTGCCGCCCGAACCGACCGCGCAGGTGAAGCCGTCGATCGCGCCGTCCGTCTGCTCCCATATCTCGACGCCGGTCGTTCGGTAATGCGTGTCGCGATTGGCGACATTGTCGAACTGGTTCGCCCAGATCGCGCCGTTCGGTTCGCTCTTCGCGAGGTCCTCGGCGAGGCGCCGCGAGAAATGCACATAGTGGTTGGGATCGGCATAGGCGACAGCGTCGACCTCGGTCAGCGCCGCGCCGAGCAGGCGCACCGCGAGCTTCTTTTCCTCGGTCTGCGTCCTCGGCATGACGATCTTCACCCGATAGCCGAGAATGGCGCCGACCAGCGCAAGTCCGATGCCGGTGTTGCCCGCGGTTCCCTCGACGATGACGCCGCCGGGTCTCAAGGCGCCGCGCTCCTCCGCGTCGCGGATGATGCCGAGCGCGGCGCGGTCCTTCACCGACTGGCCGGGATTGAGAAATTCCGCCTTGCCGAAAATATGGCAACCGGTCTCTTCGGATGCGCGCTTCAGCTTGATGAGCGGCGTCGATCCGATGGCGTCAAGGGCAGATTCGTGAAAGCGCATGGCGGTCGCCGGCGGTTAGCGGTCAGCAATTGGCTGTCGTATCAGGCATTGCGCCTGATCGCACATTCAATTTTTCTGATCGCCCGCTCAGCCGCGCGCGAGCCGGATCTGCATCACGTCGGTCGTCGCCGCCTTGAAGCCGGCCTCGCAATAGCTGAGATAGAACTGCCAGAGTTTCTTGAACTTGTCGTCAAAGCCAAGCGCGACGATGTCGTCCCACGCCGCCAGGAAGCGCCGACGCCATTCCGCGAGCGTCGCGGCGTAATCCTGACCAAAGGCGGCCGCGCCCTGCCAGAGAAGGCCGGCGCGGCTGGTCTCCCGCATCAGCGCGTCCCTGGAGGGCAGCATGCCGCCCGGGAACACGTAGCGTTTGATGAAATCCGTCGAGCGTGAATAGGTGTCGAAATAGCGATCGGCGATGGTGATCGTCTGGACGCCGGCGACGCCGCCGGGCTCAAGCAGGTCGCGGACCTTGCCGAAATAGGTCGGCCAATATTCCTGACCGACCGCTTCGAACATTTCGATCGAGGCGATCTTGTCATAACTGCCCGACGCGTCCCGATAATCCTGAAGCCTGAATTCAACGCGTTCGGAGAGGCCCTGCCGGAAGATGCGCGCGCGGGCGTAGTCGAGCTGCGAGGGCGAAATCGTGAGGCCGGTGACGCTCGCGCCGACTTCCTTCGCCGCGAACTCCGCGAAACCGCCCCAGCCGGAGCCGATCTCAAGCACGCGCTCGCCGGGCTTCAGGTCGATCGACCGCGCGAGCGTCAGATATTTGTTGCGCTGCGCGGCGGCAAGGTCGGACGCCGACGCTGAAAAGCGCGCCGACGAATAGGTCATCGTTCCGTCGAGCCATTTTTCATAGAAGGAATTGCCGAGATCGTAATGCGCCATGATATTGCGGCGCGATCCGGCGCGGGTGTTTTTGTTGAGACCATGCCGGATGCGGTCAAAAAACTCGATCAGCGGCGTCGCCCTGAAGGCTTCGCGCACGAAATCCGCATTGCGCGCGAAGACATAAAGAACGTCGGTGACATTGGGCGAGTCCCATTGTCCGTCGGCGAAGCTCTCGAAAAACCCGATATCGCCGCCGAGCACGGAGCGCCGCGCAAACGCGTAATCGCGCACCAGGATGACGCCTTCAGTCTCGGTTTCTTCCCGGCCGGAAAATTTCACGCTCCGTCCGTCCGGCAGCACAAAGCGCAAGGCGCCGAACCTGATCCGCGACGCCATGTTGCAGGCGAGACGCATGAACAGCGGCAGGCTGGCGATAATCCTTTCGCGCTCGCCGCCCGAAATCGCGCGCAGGTCGCATTCGGATGAAGATGCGGTGGTCATGGCTAGCTCCTCATTTGGGAATTCCGAGGGGTGAAATCCAGTCACAAGGCCGCCGTTCTCATCGCATCATATGCGCCAAGCGCCCGCGCGCGCGATTGACCAGGGTCAACGATCGGACGCGGATAGGCAGCGCCAAGCGTAATATTCGCCGCCTTCAGCGCCGCCTCCGGCGCGGTCCACGGCGCATGGATATGCGCGTTCGAAAGGCCGGCGAGTTCGGGAACGAACGCACGGACATAAGCGCCGTCCGGATCGAATTTTTCGCCCTGCGTCACCGGATTGAAAATGCGGAAATAGGGGGCGGCGTCCGCGCCGCATCCGGCGACCCATTGCCAACTTGCCGGGTTGCTCGCGGGGTCGGCGTCGACGAGCGTTTCCCAGAACCAGCGCTCGCCTTTTTTCCAGGGGATCAGCAGATTCTTGACGAGAAAACTCGCGGCGATCATCCGGACGCGATTGTGCATCCAGCCGGTTTTCCAGAGTTCGCGCATGCCGGCGTCGACGATCGGAACGCCGGTCCGGCCGCGCGTCCATGCGCGGAATGCGGCTTGATCCTCGCGCCACGGAAAGCGCGCAAAGGCCGGACGCAGCGGCTCCCCCGGCAATTGGGGATTGTGAAAAAGGAGGTGATAGGAAAATTCGCGCCACGCAAGCTCGGACAGGAATTTTTCGCGTTGCGCATCGCCAAGGCTTCCCGCCGCCATCGCCGCGATCGTCGCATTCCAGACCGTCAGCGGGCTGATCGTGCCGATCGCGAGATGCGGGGAGAGGCGCGAGGTTCCGGGACGATCCGGCCGGTTGCGATCTTCGCCATAGGACCGCGCCGGGCCGTCGAGGAATTCCGCGAGCGCGCGCGCAGCGCCGTCTTCGCTTGGCCGCCAGCAATCGCTGAACGCCGACGCCCAGTCAGGCGAGGTCGGCGTCAATTCAAGCCGGTCAAGATCGCCGGCGAGCGCGCGGCCAAGACCATATTGCGCATCAAACCGCGGTTCTTGTCCCTCGCGCCTTGAAGGGCCTGCCTGCCGCAACGCTTTCCAGAAGGGCGTGAAGACCTGATAGGGACCGCCGGTCTTTGTCCTTAGCTCCCAAGGCTCGCGCAGCAACGATCCATTGTGGGAGAGCGCGTCGATCCCCGCGGCGGACAATCTCGCTTTCAGCGATTTGTCGGTTTCGATTTCGGCCGCCCCGTAACGGCGATTCCAATGGACCGCCGCCGCGCCGATTTCGCGCGCCGCCTCTTCGACGCAATCGGCTTCGCGGCCGCGACGAAACAGCAAAGAGACGCCATACCCCTCCAAGCGTTCCGCCAGCGCGTGAAGGGCATGATGCAGGAACCATTTCTGAGCCGCGCCAGGCGCGTAAACAGCTTCTTCATCAAGGACATAGAGGCAGACGACCGGTCCGCCCCCATTCGCCGCCGCGGTGAGCGCCGGATTGTCCTGCAACCGCAGATCGCGCCGGAGCCAGACAAGGGTCGGGGACTTTGCCATTCCCGTCTTACGCAGGCCCAAGTGGACCGGATGCGTCAAACCCGGTACAAAATGCGAATCTGTCTGGTTGCATGAAGGGTCAGCCGATGTCCGCGGAAAGTATCGTCAACGCCTTCGGCCTCAGCGAGTTGCTGGCTCGGGACTATCTTGCGGTGCAGCTGATAGTCCTTGCCGCGACGGCAGGCCTTTTCGTGCTTTCGCTGGCGATGATGATCATGGCGGCAAGGTCCGCCGGCGGCGCCCGCAAGGCGCGCGGAGAAGCGGAGTCCTATCTCAGGAACGCGCAAGACGTCGTCGTCGAGGCGCGGCAGCTTTCGGCAAGGATTGAGCGGGCGATGGCGTCGTCCCCGCGCCCGGAAACGTCAGCGAGCAACCGCCCGATCCGCGTCAGCGCCCGCGAGACGACAGCCGAAGCGGCGGTCGAGATCCTTGATTTGAAAGACGCCGACGCCGTATCGAGCCGCAATCTCGACGCTGCGAAGGACGGGGCGACAGTCCCGAGCGGACTTTTGCGCCGCCGCCGGCGCTGATCAAAGGACGCCGGTCGACAGGCAATCGTGAACGTGAAGGAGACCGACCGGCTTGCCTGCGTCGGTCACAAAGAGCGCGGTGATTTTGCCGCGACTCAATAAAGCAAGCGCGTCGCCGGCAAGCGTCTCGGGCGTCACCGTTTTCGGCGTCTTGGTCATGATCGATTCAACCGGCGTCGTCTGGTCGACATGGCCGAAGGCGCGGCGGAGATCGCCGTCGGTCAAGATGCCGACGAGCTTGCGATCGCGATCGACAAGACCGACGCAGCCAAAGCCCCCCATATTCAGGATGCGAACCGCGTCTTCCAGCGGCGCGGTCGAAATGCACAGCGGGAGCTTTTCGGCGCCGTGCATCAAATCGCTGACGCGGCGCAGCGCCGCGCCGAGATTGCCGCGCGGGTGGAAGCCGTGAAAATCGACGGCGGTGAAGCCCTTGTCGCGCAAGAGCGCGACCGCCAGCGCGTCGCCGATCGCCATCATCATGGTCGTCGACGTCGTCGGCGCGCGCGTCTCACCGCAGGCTTCCTTCGCGTCGGGGATGATGATCGTCGCGTTTGCGGCGCCAGCGAGCGTCGATTTCGCGCCGGCCGTGATCGCGACCACCGGAACGGAAAAGCGGTGCGCATAAGCGAGGAGGTCGCTCATCTCCGGCGTCTCGCCGGACTTCGAAAGCGCAAGGATCGCGTCGTCGCGCGCGATCATCCCGAGATCGCCATGGCTCGCCTCGCCGGGATGGACGAAGATCGCCGGCGCGCCGGTCGAGGAAAGGGTCGCGGCGATTTTCCGGGCGACATGGCCGGACTTGCCCATGCCGGTCGCGATGATCTTGCCTTTGACGCCTTTCAAGAGGTCGACGGCGCGGCCGAATTCGCCGCCGAGCGACGCCTTCAGCGCTTCAAGCCCGGCGATTTCGAGGGCGAGAACGTCGCGCGCGGCTTCAAGATGCTTGTTCATTAATGCCAGCCTGACCCGGTGGGCGGCCTTGCCTGTCGGGGCCGCGTCGGGCCATTTACGGAAAGTTCGGCGAAAACGCCAAGAGGAGCATGAATGGCAGCGGCGAATAAGACCGTCGAAATCCGCGCGGGCGGCGCTCCCTTGTCGATCGGCAACCATCTGCCGCTGACGATCATCGCCGGCCCTTGCGCGCTTGAGAGCCGGGCGCATGCGCTTGAATGCGCGGCGGCGCTCGCGGAAATCGCCGCGCGGCTCAAGGTCGGCCTCATCTACAAAACGTCCTTTGACAAGGCGAACCGCACCAGCGCTTCGGCGACGCGCGGCCTCGGCCTTAAGGAGGCGCTGCCGGTCTTCGCCGAACTGCGCGAGAAAACCGGGCTTCCGGTGCTGACCGACGTCCATGAGCGCGAACAATGCGCGCTCGCCGCGAGCGTCGTCGACGTCCTGCAGATTCCCGCTTTTCTCTGCCGGCAGACGGATCTCCTTGTCGCGGCGGCGATGACCGGCAAGGCGGTCAATGTGAAGAAGGGCCAGTTCCTCGCGCCCTGGGACATGAGAAATGTCGTCGCCAAAATCACCGGCGCCGGCAATTCCAACGTTCTGGTGACCGAACGCGGCGCGAGCTTTGGCTACAACATGCTCGTCTCGGACTTCCGGAGCGTGCCGATCATGGCGGCCGATATCGGCGCGCCGATCGTCTTCGACGCAACGCATTCGGTGCAGCAGCCGGGCGGGCAGGGCGCGTCGTCCGGCGGCCAGCGCGAATTCGCGCCGACGCTTGCGCGCGCGGCCGTCGCGGTCGGCGTCGCGGCGGTCTTCGCCGAAACCCATCCGGACCCTGACAAAGCCCCTTCCGACGGGCCGAACATGATCCCGCTTCGCCAGTTCGAGGCCTTTGTCGCCGATCTCCTCGACATCGATCGCGTCGCCAAGCGGCGCAAGAGCCTCCACGGTTACGCGCCTTAGGACGATTGGTTTTCGGATTTGGGAATCGCGCTGGGCGCGGCGGTCTTGATGGCGGCCGGGTTCGCCTCGGCGTGAATTGCGCCGTCATTCAGCAGCCAGCTAGGGCGCTCCCGGCTGCTCGCGCTTTGTCGGGAGCCTGTCGCGGGTCGGGAGCTTGCGCAATTTGTCGCCCGCCTCCCGCCGCGCGGCCACGAGGTCGAACTGGGCTTGCAGATTGAGCCAGAACTCTGGGGCGGTCTTGAACCAGTGCCCTAGGCGCAAGGCGGTGTCGCCAGTGATCGCCCGCTTTCCCGCGATGATCTGCGAGACGCGGTTGGCCGGGACATCGATCTGCCGGGCAAGCTCGGTCGGCGTGACGCCGATCTCGGCAAGCTCCTCCTTAAGAATCGCGCCGGGGTGTGCGGCTCTATTCAACATGGCTCTGACCCTCCTGTCGGTCAGTGGTAATCGACGATCTCGACATTGGATGGCCCCGTCGCCCCCGGCGGCCATTCAAAGCATAATCGCCATTGCTGGTTGATCCTCATCGAGAACTGGCCCTTGCGGTCGCCTTTCAACGCTTCAAGCCGATTGCTCAGCAAATTCCGGAGATCTTCGAGGCTCGTGGCGGCGTTCAATATCTGGAGCCGCCTTGTCGCCTGGTCCGTGAACGCGGAAAACGCCTTGATCGGTTCTCCGGCTGCGAACCGTTCGGTCCGTTTATCCCGATAGCTTAGGATCATCCGTCAGGACGCATAGCATTGTTTACGGTGTACGTCAAGCGTACACACCAGCAGCATTGAAATTGCGGCGGGGAAGGCAGGCGTTTTAAGAAAAACGCCTGCGAATTGATCGCGGTCATGTCGGCGCGCCGGTTTCAGCCGATGCTTGGTTTTTCCGCTGGATCGGCGGGGAAACAGCGAGGATCGACATGCTGAGACTCTTGCTCCTGATCGCCGCGCTGGCTGTCAGCGCGTCGCCGGCTTCGGCGGCGCTCATCCGCTACGGAATGACCTTCAAGGCCAGCGGCGGGGCCGTTATCGGAACCGGCGCATTCTCATCCGATCCCGACGTCAAACAGGACATCATGATCGACGCATGGACCGGCGGCCCATGCATGCCGTATACGGAGGAATGCGTAGTCGGCGCGATGTGGACGCCGATCACGCCCTTTTTCGCGGATATCTTCGGCTCGAGCGTCGGATTTCACGCGCCGGCCGATTTCGGCACGGACACGCTGCTCTTCGCGGAAGGACACTGGCTCTGGCATGGGCGCTACAATATCGGCGGGCTGGGGCCCGGATCATGGTTCGTCGGCGACATTTATTTCGGCGAGTTCGGGCTCACGATGGACACGCTGGCGGCGGCCGGCGAGGATCATATCGGCTCCTTCACGGCGAACGGTCCGTTCGGCGACGCGGGCGGAAGCGTCGAGTTTCGCCTCTTGCCCGAGATCCCGGTCCCGGCGGGCTTGCCGCTCTTCATGACGGGCGTCGCGGCGATCCTCGCCGTTCGTCGCCGCCGGTTCGCCGGACGGTTCCGCCTCAATTCTTCCGCAATTCCCGCGTCGATTTGACCTGCGCAGCTGCGGAGGTTTCATGTCTCAACGGTTCTTGCGTCAACGCGCCGGCGTCGCGATTTTTTTGTTCCTTTCATCGTCCTGCGCTTCGAGCGGTTTCGATGATTCTCTCTTTGCCGGGCTTTGCGTCGCCGAGGAGGCGGGGTGCATGAAGTCCTGCCGGGAGCTCTATCGGGACCATGATGACCGGTGGGGCTATCAGACCTGCCTCTCGCAGTGCCAGCCGGGGGGCGTTTCCGACTGCTGACCGGCAAGGCGCGCGTCAGGTCTTGAGATCGCGGAAGGCGAGGACCAGCGCGCCGCTCGCCGGGCGGATGGCAATTCGACAGGCCGCCGGCGAGCGCCTATTCTGGAGCGGTCATTCCAGGGGGCGCCCATGCCGCGCTGGCTTTCGTCATTTCTGATCATTGTCGGCTTTCTGGCGCTGGTCGCCATGGCGATGCTGCCGAAGAACGTCACCGTCCGGATCGACATCAATGATTCGTCGATGCATGAGACGCATCGCCCTGCGCCGCATGACCGCGCGGCGCCGCCGGGCGGGGCGCCGTCCGAAGACGATTGACCGGTCAGCGGCCGCTGGTCAGCGCGCCTTCAACGCCCTTTTCGCCGAGCTTCTTGAGACAATACCAAAGCGCCGCGCCGACGGAGCTTGTGCCGCAGCAGGCTGCGGCGAGACTGGTCGCCCAGGAAAAAGCGCCGAGCGCGCCGATCATCAGCCACTGGATGATCAGCGCGGAGAGACTGGCGAGGAAGACAATGCACGCCGGCGCAAAGAGGAGGTTGCCGAGCGCGTCGTCAAAGCCAAGACGCGCGCCGTTTGAGCCGATATGGGTGATGACAAGGAAGGCGAGGGCGCCAATCGCGACCTGGCCGATCGCAATGAAAGGCGCGACCTTGTTCTCGCCGATGATGCGGGTGACCGAGCGAAAAGTCGCGGCGATCGGCGCGAAGTAGATCGGCACGCTGACGCTCGCGGACTCGGTCGGCGCGACCGTCAAAGGCGACGCAAGGTCGCCGTTCAAGCGCGAGACGCCGAGATAATTGTAAAGCGCGCCATCGCCGACGCCGACGCATTCGGGCGGCGTTTTGAACAAAGTGTCACGCTCCTCCGCGCAAGCGTTGAGCGCCGCGCATCCGGGATTTTCGGGGTGGACGAGGCAATCTGACGACGAAAGCCCGGAGGCGAAGACATCCGCGCACGCCGCCGACGGCTCCGGCGCAAAACGCGCCAGATTGCAGGCGGCGATCGCCGCCGCGCCCGCGTTGATTTCCGCCTGCGCTTCATCCGTCAATGTCGGCGGCGGCTCGGGCGCCACATAAACAAGATCGCCCGCCATCACCGCGCGGAAGTCGGCCGCATAGCCTTTGACCAGCGACAGCGGCGCGAAGGACGCCAGCGTTTCGATCCACTGCTTTTGCGCTTTCTCGGCGGCGATCACCTGCTCATCGCTGAGAACCACCTCGAAGGCGCGCCCGACGGCGAGCGACACGGCGAAGGCGAGAATGAAACTGGCGGCGCGACGGACCCGCGGGTCGGGAATGCGCTGCAAAATCGCGTGCGCGACGCGAAATGGCGCGGCGAACGGGTTTGCGTTGGTCCCCATGCGAACGACCCTATCACATTTTCGAGCGGCATATGAAATCGCCGGCCGGGCGCTGCGCGGCGGCTTGCCGCCCCTGCCGGGATGTCGGATGATGGCGCAGCGCTGGGGAGCGTCAAAAGGAGCCTTCCATGAGGAAAGCATTCGGAGCGATTGCGGCGGTTCTTGCGGCGGCTTCAGCCGCTTCCGCCGGGCGGCCGGACGGCGACGCGCTGGAGAATTTCGACAGAACGGGCGAGACGGTGAATTGCGTGAACATGCGATCGACCGACATTACGCCGATCGACGAAACACGCCTGGTGTTCCGCGTCGGGACGAACGATTATTATCTCAATGAGGTGCGGGGCGAGTGCAATGACATCGACTCGAATTTCACGCGGATTGAGGTCAATCTTTTCGGCAGCCAGCTCTGCAGCGGCGAGATCTTGCGGGTCGTCGACCAGTCGAGCGGGATCTTTCAGGGCGCCTGCACCGTCGGCGATTTTGAAAAGCTGAGAAAAAAACCGAAGGCCGAAGCCGAGTGACCGGCGCAATGCCGTACTTGCGCCTCCTGACCAATCGCTGATCAAGTAAATCGCGGCTGGAAACGGCCGCGATTTTTTGCGCTTCGCCCCGTTTGAGGCCGCCGACGCCGATCGCTTGTGGACTGGCGAGAACACCCGCCATCCGGGCGCTCCCGCCGAGTTTACTGATTTTTGGTGAATTGCCTTGATTTCGCCGCAAAAATTACGTAACTCTATAACATCACTGATTTGGCGATTGTGTTGCTGATCGCCCGGGGTGCGTACCGCCCCAAAATCTTGGTCACGTTGCGTAGAGTTTGGTTGCGTATCAGGAGCGGGCAGCGTCGAGTCCCCCATAGACGCTGCCCGTTTCGATTCCTGCTCGTTTCTGATCCGCGCTGATCCAAAAAAAAAAAGCGCGGCGGCCTTTCGGCCGCCGCACCCAAGCCTGATTGACGTCCTAATCGACCGCGTATTCAGCGGCGCGGCAGCCCGGCAGGCGGAAGGCCGCGATGCGGGTCTGCCAGCCGGCGAGGCTCGAAGCTTGACCTTCGGCCGTGTAGTACTCGTTCACATACCACATCGTGCAGTCGTCGACCGGATCGATGTTGAGCGAGGTGTAGTCGCCCCAGCGCGAATTGGTCGTCAGCTGAACGCCCGTGCCGTCGATGATCGTTCCTTCAGCCAGCGGCAATGTCCCGAGCGGATCGCCGGGCGTCCTGCCCGTGTAGCGGATCCCCGGGAAGACATCGACGCCGTTCACGACGCTGTAGCCAAGACCGATATTGCCGTAACGGTCCATGGCGACGCTGCCCATCCAGCGGTTGACGCCGTCGGCGGGGGCGTAGGTCCCTTGCTGGTATACGGAGTAAGCGCCGGCGCTGCGGCGGACCTCGTACCAGCGCATGCCGGCTTGGCCGGGCGCCGCTTCAACCGACTGCGACGTCACCAGCGCTTCGTAGCCCGGGAATTTCCGGTAAGCGAGGCGCCAGGTCGGCCGCTGACGGTAGGAGAGGATGTCGAGGAAACGCGACGGGTCGGTGACGCCAGGTTGCGGCAGGCAATCACGCGATGTCGGCGCGCAGGGGAAAATCGAGTCGAAGGAATCAACTGGCAGCTGATCCTTGAGAACGAGCGACGCGCTGGCGCTCGCTTCCCGCCAGCGGACGGTCAGTTCAAAGATGTTGAGCGCGTCGAAGGTCGCGCCGTAGGGGCCGCCATCGTCCTGCGTGCCGATGATCGGAATCGGCGTTCCGGGCCTCGGCTTGGTGTTCTTCGACCCGTCAAAATAGGCGGGGAGAAGCCCGTCGCCGACAAGCGGCAACACGGTTTCGTTGACCGTTCCTGCTGAGTCGACGGCTTCAAGGAAAAACGCCAAGACTCGCGCGGGCTGCCCGGCGAGCATTTTCGACCGCTCGAGCGCGTAAACGCCAATGCCGTATTCGACCGTCGGACCGAATTCGCGGGTGGTGATCACATAAGTGTCGGACCACGTTCCGTATTTCGGATAGTCGGGAAAATTCGGGCCCGATGAAAACGCATAGCGGTAATAGGCGCCGGTCGGGTCGCCAGTCTGGGAAACCGCGACGCAGTTGAAGAACTCGTTGTTGGTTCCGGCCGAGGTGAATTGCGAGAGAATCCAGCGGTCGGCGATCTGGTCGTAAACGACGATCGGATCGCCGGCGTTGAGCGCGCAATCCGTCACCGGGAAGCCCGCCCAGAGCGAACCAAGCGACAAGGGGCCGAGCAGCTTGTTGCCGGCCTTGTCATAGACGCCGAAAACGAGGTTGATCATTTCGACGTAGTGGTTGGGGCCGACGGCGCCGACGGGATCGGGCGGATTAACCCGTCCGCCGAGGACGTCGAAATTGTCCTGGTTGCTGAGGCCTTCAAAATTCGGCAGCGGCGGCGCGGTTTCGCCGGCGACGAGCGACTTGGCGCCGTTCACGTCCTGTAAGGCGCGGTCGACGCCGACGCCGGTCTTCGGCCCCTCGGGGCCGTCGCGTTCGGGCCGGACTTCGATGACGCCTTCAGGATCGGCGGTCGCCGTCAGCGCGGACGCTGCGGCGGCGGAAGGCGCCGGAGCGAGGGAGCGAAGGGCGGGCGAAACGTCGCGCGCCATTTCCTGGACTTCGACTTTTTTGGCTTCGACTTTTGGCGCCGCAGCATAGGCAAGTGAAGGCAACGCAATGACTGCGGCCGCGACCGATTGTACAAGTTTAGTGGTAAATGCACCTGCAGGTATTTTCATGTTTCTCCCCATGGAAAATACACGCCACCATTGGCGGCGGGACTATGATCCTCACTTGCGACAGTTCAACCCTTGGGGGCCTAAAAGCCGGCAGATTCGCCAAATTTAATATTGCGCGCCGCCGACCCGCCTGCTATCGGCCCGGCTCCCCATGGGAGGCGAGGGCGAAGTCCTGCCCAAACCGAACCGAGGGGGCCTTCGTACCCAAAGGAAGGATCACATGGCGAAGAAAGTCACTGGCTACCTGAAGCTTCAGGTGGCGGCCGGCAGCGCGAATCCGTCGCCGCCAATCGGTCCCGCGCTTGGCCAGCGCGGTCTCAACATCATGGAATTCTGCAAGTCGTTCAACGCGCAGACCCAGCAGATGGAAAAGGGGATGCCGATCCCCTGCGTCATCACCATCTATTCCGACAAATCCTTCACCTTCGCGATGAAGACGCCGCCGGCGTCTTACTACCTCAAAAAGGCGGCGAAGATCGAAAAGGGCGGCGCGACCGCCGGGCGCACGATCGCCGGCTCGGTGACGCAAGGCCAGTGCCGTGAAATCGCCCAGGCGAAACTGAAAGACCTCAACACCAACGACCTCGACGCCGCGACCAAGATCATCATGGGTTCAGCGCGCGCGATGGGTCTTGAGGTCAGGAGCTAGCGACATGGCGAAAATGGGAAAAAGAATCAAAGCCGCGCGCGCCAATGTCGACCGCGAGAAGACCTATTCGGTCGTCGAAGCCGCGAAAATCGTCAAGGCGAACGCCAAGGCGAAATTCGATGAGACGATCGATATCGCGATGAATCTCGGCGTCGACGCGCGCCATGCCGACCAGATGGTCCGCGGCGTCGTCTCGCTGCCGCACGGGACCGGCAAGACAGTGCGCGTCGCCGTCTTCGCCAAAGACAAGAAGGCCGAGGAAGCGCGCGCCGCCGGCGCCGATGTCGTCGGCGACGCCGATCTCGTCGAAAAGATCCAGGGCGGCTTCATGGAGTTCGACCGCGTCATCGCGACGCCGGACATGATGGGCCTTGTCGGCAAGCTCGGCAAAGTCTTGGGCCCGCGCAATTTGATGCCGAACCCGAAGGTCGGCACGGTGACGCCGAACATCGCGCAGGCGGTCAAAGACGCCAAAGGCGGTTCGGTCGAGTTCCGGATTTCGAAAGTCGGAAACCTCATCCACGCCGGCGTCGGCAAAGCGAGCTTTTCGGACGCGCAGATCGCCGACAATATCAAGGCGTTCATCGAAGCGGTCCAGAAGGCCAAACCCGCCGGCGCAAAAGGAACCTACATCCAAAAGGTCGCGGTCTCCTCGACCATGGGACCTGGCGTCAAGATCGACATGACGGCGGGCGCGTAAGCCGATCCGACTACGGATGAATGATGGCGGCGCGGGAGCGCCGCCTTTTTCTTTGACGCCAGCGCAATCTTCTGGGGAACGCCGCCGCGAAAATACAAGTAAATCGCTGCTTGAATATCCAATGGGAACGCCAATCTCGAATATTGACGTGATGGGCCGCCCGCAAAGGCGGGCCATCGGCTCTTTGACAAGTCAGTTTTCTTTGCACGCGGCGGCGATCGCTGTGATCGCATCGCAGCGCTCCGGATTCAGCAGGTCCTTGCAATGTCCGAAGCGTACGGACCAATCCGCTACGATCCGCGTGGAACACGTCTTCGAGGATTAGGAAAGCGCGGGGATAGTCCGTTAAATGCGGACATTTTCCTTTTGCGACTCAGCGCGCGCACTCAATCTTTCCGAGCAGCCATTCGATGCCGGAAAGGTGTTGCAGGTCGTGACTTGCGAGAAAATGTGCGAGCCCGCCAAGCGTCACATCGCCGCTGCCTTCAAAGGCGCCTGTTCGAGCAAGATCGGACGCCTTTAGCGATCGCAGCATGCGGACCGTTTGAGCCCGCGCCGCCGAGAACGCATCAAAGGCGGCGTCAACGGCCGTCTGGTCATATTGGCGCTCGACAGCAAGAGCGATCCCGTCGATCGAGGGAAGCCGTGGGTGCCGCTCCGACAAGACCCGTGCAAAACGCTTCTGATATCCTTCGATATCGATGTCTCTCAAATGGCAGACCTGTTGGCGCACGGTCAGCGCCTCGCCGGGCGAGCCGGTCCAATCTTCTGGCGCGAAATCTAATCCCGCGTTGGGGCAGCGCTGCAGCCTACGACCAAGCGCTGTCGGGAAGTCGGCGAGGTCAGTGAAGAGATCGTCGATATCGGCGGTCATCGGCTGGTCCTCGTTTCTACCCTCGGCGCTTTCGTAATTCGACGGCGCCCACTGCTAAAGCGGGATATTCTAATGATCCCCCTTGTTTTCCTCATGCGGACCTGTATCAAGCCCGCCTCGCGGGACCGGTTCGCCGGCTCCGCACCCTGTCCAAGACTGCGGGCGTCCTTATTCCCCCGGGAAGACGGTCTTAAATCGCCCCGCATAGACGGAAAGCCATTGGATCGCCGGTTCCTCCGGACGGATCCCTTTGACCTTCTGGGGCAGGCTCCAGCGCATCGAGGCGCGGGGCCGAAAGGTTCCAACCTTCAGGGCGCGAAGACGACGTCGGCGGGCGCGGTGTCCGCCGGCGAACGGCCAAGGAAGGGAAAGCCGTCCGATGGACAGAACCCAGAAGGCGGATCAGATCGAGTGGGTCGGCAAGGTGTTCGACAAGAACGTCGTTGTCGTCGTGGCGAATGGCGGCCTTTCGGTCGCTCAGATGACGGAGCTTCGCAGCGAGTTAGGCAAAGCGGGCGCCGGCATGAAGGTCGTCAAGAACACGCTCGCCAGGATCGCCATTTCCGAAAAGCCGGCCAGGAAGGTCGCCAATCTCTTCAAGGGCCCGACGGCGATCGCGTATTCCGAGGACCCGGTCGCAGCGGCGAAAGTCGTCGAGGCCTACGCCAAGAAGAACGAAAAGCTCGTCATTCTCGGCGGCGCCATGGGCGCGGAAGTGATGGATCGGGCGGGCGTCAAGGCGCTCGCGTCGATGCCGTCGCGCGAAGAACTGCTCGGCCAGATCGTCCAGACGATCATGTCGCCGGCTGCAAACCTCGTCAGCGCCATCACGGCGCCGGGCGCGCAGCTCGCCGGCATCGTCGAGACCCTGGAGAAGAGAGAAGCGGCCTGAGCGCCAGGCGGCGCCTGCCGGACATTCAACCGATTAACTGAGGAACCTGAAAATGACTGACCTGAACAAAATTGCGGAAGAGCTTGTCGGCCTGACCCTCCTGCAGGCGGCGGAACTGAAGACCATCCTGAAGGACAAATACGGCATCGAGCCGGCGGCGGGCGCCGTTGCGGTCGCGATGCCGGGCGCCGGCGCCGCCGCGGCGGTCGAGGAGAAGACGGAATTCAACGTCGTTCTCGTCGATGCGGGCGCGAAAAAGATCGAAGTGATCAAGGAAGTCCGCGCGATCACCGGTCTTGGCCTCAAGGAAGCCAAGGACCTCGTCGAGGCCGGCGGCAAGACGGTCAAGGAAGCCGTCAGCAAGGTCGAAGCCGAAGAAATCAAGAAAAAGCTCGAAGCGGCCGGCGCCAAGGTCGAGCTCAAATAAGCCGTTTCCGCCGGTTCTTTTCCTGGTTGCGGGCGATCGCGGCGTCGCCGCCCTCGACCCGCCGCCAGGCGCGGAATTCGGTGCGTCGGCTTCGCGGCGGCTCCCTGTGCGGTTGTTAAGAATTTTCTTGACAAAAGCATTTCAGGGGGGTTGCGGCGCCCGGCCGGCGCCCCTATTAACGACGTTCGCTTTTGACGGGCCCTCCAATTTGCGGGATCCCGGCGACGGCGGCAGGCGATGCGGCGACGTGCTTCGGAAAATCGGGAATTGAAAATTTAACGGCTTGAAGCCCCCGGGCGCTCAAGGAGCGACCGTCGCGGGCGTTTTCGCGCATTCGTTTCGCATCAAGCGAAACGAGACCCGAACGCGCGGTCAAAGTCGCTGGTGCGAGGAAAAAGATGGCGCAATCCTTCGTTGAAAAGAAACGTATCCGCAAAAATTTCGGCCGCATCGGCGACGCGGCCCCGATGCCGAACCTCATCCAGGTTCAAAAGGACAGCTACGAGCAGTTCCTGCAGCGGAGGATCAAGCCGGCGGATCGCCGCAACGAAGGCATCGAAGCGGTTTTCCAGTCGGTGTTCCCGATCATGGATTTCACCGAAACCGCAGTGCTCGAATTCGTCTCCTACGAATTCGAAGAGCCGAAATTCGACGTCGAGGAATGCCAGCAGCGCGACATGACCTACGCGGCGCCGCTAAAGGTGACGCTGCGTCTTGCAGTGTTCGAGGTCGACGAGGAGACCGGCGCGAAATCGATCCGCGACGTCAAGGAGCAGGAAGTCTACATGGGCGACATTCCGCTCATGACGGACAACGGCACTTTCATCATCAACGGCACCGAGCGCGTCATCGTCTCGCAAATGCACCGCTCGCCCGGCGTCTTTTTCGACCATGACCGCGGCAAGACCCATTCGTCGGGCAAGCTGTTGTTCGCGGCGCGGATCATCCCTTACCGCGGCTCGTGGCTCGACTTCGAGTTTGACGCGAAAGACATCGTCAATGTCCGCATCGACCGGCGCCGCAAGCTGCCGGCGACGACGCTGCTTTACGCGCTCGGGATGGATCAAGAAGAGATCCTCGACGCGTTTTACGACCGCGTCGCGCATGTCAAGACCAAGGCGGGCTGGACGATGCCCTACCGCGCCGATCGCACCAAAGGCGTCAAGCTTGAGCGCGACCTCGTCGACGCCAAGACCGGCAAAGTCGCCGTCGAGGCCGGCAAGAAACTCTCCGCCAAGGCGGCGCGCGAACTCGCCGACGGCGGCCTCAAGCAGCTCCTCTTGACCGACGAGGAAATGGTCGGGCGCTATTTCGCGTCGGACCTCGTCAATTTCGAGAACGGCGAGATTTTCGCCGAAGCGGGCGACGAAATCAGCGAAAAGACGCTGAAGCTGCTCGATGAAATCGGCATCGACAAGTTCGACACGATCGACGTCGACCACATCCAGGTCGGCGCCTATATCCGCAACACGCTCGCGGCGGACAAGAACTCCAACCGCGAACAGGCGCTGATCGACATCTATCGCGTCATGCGGCCCGGCGAGCCGCCGACGCTCGAGACGGCCGAGGCGATGTTCTACGGGCTCTTCTTCGATCCCGAGCGTTATGATCTTTCCGCGGTCGGGCGCGTGAAGATGAACATCCGCCTCGAATTCCAGACGGACGACCAGGTCCGCACGCTGCGCAAGGAGGACATCCTCAAGGTTCTCCGCACGCTGACGGATCTTCGCGACGGGCGCGGCGACATCGACGACATCGACAACCTCGGCAATCGCCGGGTGCGCTCGGTCGGCGAACTGATGGAGAACCAGTACCGGATCGGCCTCCTCCGGATGGAGCGCGCGATCAAGGAGCGGATGTCGTCGGCGGAGCTTGAAACCTTGATGCCGCACGATTTGATCAACGCAAAACCCGTCGCGGCGGCGGTCCGGGAGTTCTTCGGCTCCTCGCAGCTCTCGCAGTTCATGGACCAGACGAACCCCTTGTCCGAGATCACGCACAAGCGCCGCCTTTCGGCGCTCGGGCCGGGCGGCCTGACGCGCGAGCGCGCGGGCTTTGAAGTCCGCGACGTTCACCCGACGCATTATGGCCGGATTTGCCCGATCGAAACGCCGGAAGGCCCGAATATCGGCCTCATCAACAGCCTCGCGACGCATGCGCAAGTCAACAAATACGGCTTCATCGAGAGCCCGTATCGCAAGGTGAACGACGGCAAGGTGACGGACGACGTCGTCTATCTCTCCGCGATGGAAGAGCAGCGTTACGCGGTCGCCCAGGCGAACGCCGAAATCGACAAGAACGGCCGCCTCGTCAATGAATTCGTCAATTGCCGCGTCGGCGGCGAGGCGATGCTGATGCCGCGCGACGACGTGAAATATATCGACGTGTCGCCAAAGCAGCTTGTGTCGGTCGCCGCCGCGCTGATCCCGTTCCTTGAAAACGACGATGCGAACCGCGCGCTGATGGGCTCGAACATGCAGCGCCAGGCGGTGCCGCTATTGCAGGCGGAAGCGCCGTTCGTCGGCACCGGCATGGAAGCGATCGTCGCGCGCGATTCCGGCGCCGTCGTCGTCGCCAAGCGTCCGGGCGTCATCGAACAGGTTGACGCGCAGCGCATCGTGATCCGCGCGACCGAAGAAACCGACCCGACGAAACCGGGCGTCGACATCTTCAACCTCCGGAAATTCCAGCGTTCGAACCAGTCGACCTGCATCAATCAGCGGCCGCTGGTGAAAATCGGCGACATTGTGCGCGCCGGCGACATCGTCGCTGACGGACCCTCGACGGACCTTGGCGAACTCGCGCTCGGCAAGAACGTGCTGGTCGCGTTCATGCCGTGGAACGGCTATAATTTCGAGGATTCGATCCTCATTTCCGAACGCATCGTCCGCGACGACGTCTTCACCTCGATCCACATCGAGGAATTTGAAGTCATGGCGCGCGACACCAAGCTTGGGCCGGAAGAAATCACGCGCGACATTCCGAACGTCTCGGAAGAAGCGCTGCGAAACCTCGACGAAGCGGGCATCGTCGCCATCGGCGCCGAAGTGAACCCGGGCGACATTCTCGTCGGCAAGATCACGCCGAAGGGCGAAAGCCCGATGACGCCGGAAGAAAAGCTCCTGCGCGCGATCTTCGGCGAAAAGGCCTCGGACGTGCGCGACACGTCGCTGAAACTGCCGCCGGGCGCCTCGGGCACCGTCGTCGAAGTGCGCGTCTTCAACCGCCATGGCGTGGAGAAAGACGAGCGCGCTGTCGCGATCGAACGCGAGGAAATCGAACGCCTCGCGAAAGACCGCGACGACGAACTCGCGATCCTGGAGCGCAATATTTTCGGCCGCCTGAAGACGCTGCTGCTCGGCAAGGAAGCGGTCTCGGGCCCGAAAGGCATCGACAAGGGCAAGATTTCCGAAGCGAGCCTTGGCGAATTGTCGAAAGGCCAGTGGTGGAAGATCGGCCTCAAAGACGAAGCGGGGATGAGCGAGATCGAAGCGCTGAAAAAACAGTATGACGAAAGCCGTCAGCGGCTCGAAGCGCGATTCAACGACAAGGTCGATAAGCTGAAGCGCGGCGACGAACTGCCGCCGGGCGTCATGAAGACCGTCAAGGTTTTCGTCGCGGTGAAGCGCAAATTGCAGCCCGGCGACAAGATGGCCGGCCGTCACGGCAACAAGGGCGTCATTTCGAAAATCGCGCCGATCGAGGACATGCCGTTCCTCGAAGACGGCACGGCGGTCGACATCGTCCTCAATCCGCTCGGCGTGCCGTCGCGGATGAATGTCGGCCAGATCCTCGAAACGCACCTTGGCTGGGCGTGCCGCGGTCTCGGCAAGCAGATCGGCGACGTCCTCGAACTCTGGGACGCAAACCGCGCTAGCCGCGACGATGTTGCAGCCAAGATCAGAGACATTTACGGCGAAGACCAGATTTTGCCGCGCTCAAACGAGGAGCTTCGCGAGCTGACGGGGAACCTCACGCGCGGCGTTCCGATTTCAACGCCGGTCTTTGACGGCGTCCGCGAGCCGGACATCGTCAAGATGTTGCAGAAGGCGGGCCTTGAAACCTCGGGGCAGGTGACGCTTTACGACGGCCGCACCGGAGAGATGTTCAAGCGCAAGGTCACGGTCGGTTATAAATACCTCCTGAAGCTCCACCATCTTGTCGACGACAAGATCCACGCGCGCTCGATCGGCCCGTACTCGCTCGTCACGCAGCAGCCGCTCGGCGGCAAGGCGCAGTTCGGCGGCCAGCGCTTCGGCGAGATGGAAGTCTGGGCGCTCGAAGCTTACGGCGCCGCCTACACGCTGCAGGAAATGCTCACCGTCAAGTCGGACGACGTCGCCGGCCGCACCAAGGTCTACGAAGCGATCGTCCGCGGCGACGACAATTTCGAAGCGGGCATCCCGGAAAGCTTCAACGTGCTCGTCAAGGAAATGCGCTCGCTCGGATTGAACGTCGAGCTGCTGAATGGGTGAGGTATGAGAATTGGCGCGCTCCTCGTAATGATGCTGGCTTGGGCGCCGCAAAAAGTGTTGGCCGACTATGTGCTGAGCATGGTCAATGCTCAGTGCAAAGACGGCTTTCTCATGGTCGGGCTGATTTCTGTTCCCAATTATCCGCTTCCCGGTGAAGCGGAGTATCCGATGGGGCTTCGAACGTTAGGACAACTGGCAGCTGAAAAGACTTTTGAGTGTCCAACGTCCGACGGGAAAATCGCCGTTGAAGTTCCATTCTATTACCCCGGATCGGCTCGCGGGATGTGTGGAGCGCAGGACACCGCAAGGTTAAGGTTGGTCGAATATAAGGGTGGCGACGTTGTTCGTCAGGCATGGATCGAAAGATCACATGGTTGGTGCGCGTCGCAAACGAGACAGATTCGAATTGGGCATGGGGCATTCAGTATATGCAGCCGGCCTTTCGACGAAAAAGAAAAAGACCCTATGTCGCTAGATGCGACGGGCGACTGCATAGATCTTACTAATCGAGACTGAATCGATACCAATTAGAGAGGCTCACATGTCCCAGGAAATGATGAACATCTTCAACCCTGCCGCGCCGCAGGCGACGTTCAATCAGATCCGCATTTCGATCGCGAGCCCGGAGAAAATTCTCTCCTGGTCCTACGGCGAAATTAAAAAGCCGGAAACGATCAACTACCGAACGTTCAAGCCGGAACGCGACGGCCTTTTCTGCGCGCGCATTTTCGGCCCTGTGAAGGACTACGAGTGCCTTTGCGGCAAATATAAGCGCATGAAGTACAAGGGCATCACCTGCGAGAAATGCGGCGTCGAGGTCACGCTGACGAAAGTCCGCCGCGACCGCATGGGCCATATCGAGCTCGCGGCGCCCGTCGCCCATATCTGGTTCCTGAAATCCTTGCCGTCGCGCATTTCGCTGATGCTCGACATGACCCTTAAAGATGTCGAGCGGGTTCTTTATTTCGAACAGTTCATCGTCATCGAGCCCGGTCTGACGCCGCTCGAAAAGCACCAGCTGCTGACGGAGGAAGAATACCTCAAGGCGCAGGAGGAATACGGCGAAGACTCGTTCACCGCCGGCATCGGCGCCGAGGCGATCCGCGAAATCCTCGCGTCGATCGATCTCGAGACCGTCGCTGACAATCTGCGCGTTGAAATCGCCGAGTCGACGTCGGAGCTGAAGCCGAAGAAGCTCGCCAAGCGGCTGAAGCTGATCAACGCATTCATCGAGTCCGGCAATCGGCCGGAATGGATGGTCATGACCGTCGTTCCGGTCATTCCGCCGGAACTGCGCCCGCTGGTGCCGCTCGACGGCGGCCGCTTCGCGACGTCGGACCTTAACGACCTCTATCGCCGCGTCATCAACCGCAACAACCGCCTCAAACGCCTGATCGAACTGCGCGCGCCGGACATCATCGTGCGCAACGAAAAGCGCATGCTGCAGGAATCGGTCGACGCGCTGTTCGACAACGGCCGCCGCGGCCGCGTCATCACCGGCACGAACAAGCGACCGCTGAAGTCGCTCTCTGACATGCTGAAAGGCAAGCAGGGCCGCTTCCGTCAGAACCTGCTCGGCAAGCGCGTCGACTATTCCGGCCGTTCGGTGATCGTCGTCGGTCCGGAATTGAAACTGCACGAGTGCGGGCTGCCGAAGAAAATGGCGCTCGAACTGTTCAAGCCGTTCATCTATTCGCGCCTCGACGCGAAAGGTCTTTCGGCGACCGTCAAACAAGCGAAAAAGCTCGTCGAAAAAGAACGCCCCGAAGTCTGGGACATTCTCGACGAAGTCATTCGCGAGCACCCGGTGCTCTTGAACCGCGCGCCGACCTTGCACCGTCTCGGCATTCAGGCTTTCGAGCCCAAGCTCATCGAAGGCAAGGCGATCCAGCTCCACCCGCTCGTCTGCACCGCGTTCAACGCGGATTTTGACGGCGACCAGATGGCCGTTCACGTGCCGCTCGCGCTTGAAGCGCAGCTCGAAGCGCGCGTCCTCATGATGTCGACGAACAACATCCTGTCGCCGGCGAACGGCAAGCCGATCATCGTGCCGTCGCAGGACATCGTTCTCGGCCTTTATTACATCACGATCGAGAAATCGAACGAGCCGGGCGAGGGAATGGCGTTCGCCTCGATGTCGGAGATCGAACATGCGCTCGACGCCGGCGCGATCACCTTGCACTCGAAAATCAGGGCGCGATGGGAATCGGTCGGCCGGGACGGCCGTCCGATCCGCGAAATCGTCGAGACGACGCCTGGCCGAATGAAGCTCGCGCAGGTTCTGCCGAAGGACGGCAACGTGCCGTTCCAGGTCGTCAACCAGTTGCTGACGAAGAAGACCATTCAGGGCCTCATCGACATCGTCTATCGCCATTGCGGCCAGAAACAGACGGTCATCTTCGCCGACCGCATCATGGATCTCGGATTCAAGGAAGCCTGCAAGGCGGGCATTTCATTCGGCAAGGACGACATGGTCATCCCGGCCGCCAAACAGAAGGAAGTTGAAGCGACGCGCTCGCTCGTTCGCGATTACGAGCAGCAATACGCCGACGGCTTCATCACGCGCGGCGAAAAATACAACAAGGTTGTCGACGCCTGGGCCAAGTGCACCGACAAAGTCGCGGACGCGATGATGAAGGAAATCTCGGCCAAGCGGATGGACAAGGAAACCGGGCGCGAAATGGAGGTCAACTCGATCTACATGATGTCGCATTCGGGCGCGCGCGGTTCTCCGGCGCAGATGAAACAGCTTGCAGGGATGCGCGGGCTGATGGCGAAGCCGTCGGGCGAAATCATCGAGACGCCGATCATTTCGAACTTCAAGGAAGGCCTCACCGTTCTTGAGTACTTCAACTCGACGCACGGCGCCCGCAAGGGTCTCGCCGACACCGCGCTGAAAACCGCGAACTCGGGATATCTGACGCGCCGTCTCGTCGACGTCGCGCAGGACTGCATCATTCGCGAACTCGATTGCGGAACGGAAAACGGCATCACGCTCGACGCCGTCATTCAGGGCGGCGAGACCGTCGTTCCGCTGTCGCAGCGCATTCTCGGCCGCACAGCGCTTGTCGATATCGTCCATCCCAAGACCAAAGAAATGCTCGCACGCCGCAATGACGAGATCAACGAAGAGCAGGCGGAGGAGATCGAGGGCGCGGGCGTTCTCAAAGTGCGCGTCAGGTCCGTTTTGACCTGCGACGCCAAAGTCGGCATTTGCGGCAAATGCTATGGCCGCGATCTGGCGCGCGGCAGCCATGTGAATGTCGGCGAAGCGGTCGGCGTCATCGCTGCGCAATCGATCGGCGAGCCCGGCACGCAGCTCACCATGCGCACCTTCCACATCGGCGGCACGGCGCAGGTCGGCGATACCTCGTTCATCGAGGCGAGCCATGACGGCAAGATCGTCCTTGAAAACCGGAACGTCGTCAAAAATTCGGACGGCGACCTCATCGTCATGGGCCGCAACACTTTCGTGAAGATTCACGACGCCGACGGCAAGGAGCACGCGTCGTACAAAGTCTCGTACGGCACCAAGCTTCGCATTGATGACGGCGCGAGAGTGACGCGCGGCCAGCGCATCGCCGATTGGGACCCTTATACGCTCCCGATCCTCACCGATCTCGCCGGCAAGGTGAAATTCGAGGATCTCCAGGAAGGCTTCTCGATGCAGGTCGTCGCCGATGAAGCGACCGGCATCGCGAGCCGCGTCGTCATGGACTGGCGCGCCAATCCGCGCGCCGCGGCGTTGAAGCCCTCGATCGTCGTCACGGACGACAAGGGCAAGCCGCTAAAGCTCGAAACCGGCAGCGAAGCGCGCTACCAGCTTCCGGTCGACGCCATTCTTTCGGTCGAAGACGGCGACATGGTCCGCGTCGGCGACGCGCTCGCGCGCATGCCGACGGAAGGCGCCAGGACCCGCGACATCACCGGCGGTCTGCCGCGCGTCGCCGAACTCTTCGAAGCGCGCCGTCCGAAGGACCACGCGATCATCGCCGAAGTCGACGGCAAGGTCGAGTTCGGCCGCGACTACAAGAACAAGCGCCGCATCCGCATCGTTCCGTCCGACGAGTCGATCGAGCCGATCGATTATCTCGTGCCGAAGGGAAAGCACATCACGGTGCAGGAGGGCGACTTCATCGCGAAGGGCGAGTATCTGATCGACGGCAATCCGGCGCCGCACGACATTCTCCAGATCATGGGAATTGAAGCGCTCGCCAATTACCTCATCAACGAGATTCAGGAAGTCTATCGCCTGCAGGGCGTGCCGATCAACGACAAGCACATTGAAGTGATCGTGCGCCAGATGCTGCAGAAGATCGAAGTCTCGGATCCGGGCGATTCGCTGTTCCTCAAGGAAGAGCAGATCGACAAGATTGAGTTTGAGGAAATGAACGCGCGGCTCGACGCGGAAGGAAAGCGCCTCGCCAAGGGCGCCCCGGTGCTGCTCGGCATCACCAAAGCCTCGCTGCAGACGCGCTCATTCATTTCAGCCGCGTCGTTCCAGGAGACGACGCGCGTTCTCACCGACGCGGCTGTCAACGGCAAAGTCGACAATCTTGAGGGCCTCAAAGAGAACGTCATTGTCGGCCGCCTCATCCCGGCGGGCACTGGCGGCATGATGTCCCGCCATCAAGTCGAGGCCGAGCGCCGCGACCAGTCGCTCATCGACGAGCGCGAGCGTCGCCGCGCGACGACCGCGCTGCCGGCCCCCGAGGAACAGCCCGCGGCCGCGCAATAGACGGTCGCGCATCACTCACCAGACGGCGGCCGCAGGGGCCGCCGTCGCTTTTTCGAGAGGCTGAATCGGACGACTCTTCGATCGCATGACCGACCCAACGAAACCTGCCGCTGGCGACGACATCGTTTTTGTCTGCGGCGCTCTGCGCTCCGGCACGACTCTCCTGCGGCTGATGGTGAATGACCATCCGGCGCTCTCAAATCCCGGCGAGATGGATTTCCTGTTAGAGCCGCCGCCCAAGAAGAACGGCCGTCACGACATGGCGGCCTACGCCCATGAGCTTTCCTTCAATCGCGTATTTGAAAAGCTGAAACTCACGATCGATCCGGCGCTCGGGTACGAAGATCAAGTCCGGGAATTCGTCCGTCAATTGCAGTCCCCCGCAAAACGGCTGTCGATCAACATTCACCGGCATTTCGACAGAATTCCGGCGATATTTCCGAAAGCGCGCTTTGTGCGCCTGCTGCGCGATCCGCGGGATGTCGCAAAGTCGTCAATCGGCATGGGATGGGCCGGTAACGTATATTTCGGGGTCGACCACTGGATCGCTTCCGAGCGCGATTTTGAAAAACTCGCCGCGATGGTCGAGCCGGCGCGGATTCACACGCTGAAATACGAGGATCTGCTGAGGGAGCCAGTGGACCGCCTGATTGATCTTTGCACATTCCTGGGCGTTCATTTTGACCCCGCAATGCTTAATTATCCGAGCCACACGACCTACGGGCCGCCCGATCCAAAGCTGATCGGCCAATGGAAAAGGGAGCTTTCGCCGGAAGAGATAGCGCTAATTGAAGGCAAGATCGGCGACATGCTGAAGGCCAGGGGGTATGAGCGGTCACACCTTTCCCCGGTAATCCCGGGCGCCATTCGAAAATCCATGCTTGCCCACGAGAATAGGCTCAGGCGCTGGCGGTTTTCCCTCGGCCGCAATGGGGTGTTTCTGACCGGACTCGACCTCTTAACTCGCCGGTTGCCTGTGGAACCGCTGCGCGACCTTACGCGCCGGCGCCTCGCGTCGCGCGAGGCGCGTTTTCTGAAATAGCGGAAAGCTGCGGGAAGCGCAGGATTTCCGGGCAATTCCTGCATATGGTTCGGCGCTCCTTCGGCGTTTCGCCGTTGGCCAAAAATTTCAACAAATTGGCGCTTCGCTCTATTGACCCACCCCATTCACCCATCTAGGAAGAGCGCCGCTGAAAGGCCGGCCGTCAGTCCATCTGATACGCGGTCAGTTTAGCCGAAAAGAGTTCCGGGTTTCGGGCGGCGCCCCCCAAAGAGGGAAGCCGCTCGTTTGCGTCGTTTGCGGCAAACCGCATGCGGCGCGCCCGAAATGCTGCAACGACTTTCTGGAGTGCGCATGCCGACGATCCAACAGCTGATCCGCAAGCCGCGGAGCCCGCGCCGGAAGATCAACAAGGTTCCTGCGATGCAGCAGAACCCGCAAAAGCGCGGCGTCTGCACGCGCGTCTACACGACGACGCCGAAAAAGCCGAACTCGGCGCTGCGCAAGGTCGCGAAAGTGCGCCTGACCAACGGCTTTGAGGTCATTGGTTACATCCCGGGCGAAGGTCACAATCTTCAGGAGCACTCGGTCGTCTTGATCCGCGGCGGCCGCGTCAAAGACCTTCCGGGCGTTCGTTATCACATCATTCGCGGCGTCCTCGACACCCAGGGCGTCAAGGACCGCAAGCAGCGCCGTTCGAAGTACGGCGCCAAGCGTCCGAAATAAGCGAGGGCACCCATGTCACGTCGTCACCGCGCCGAGAAACGCGAAATTCATCCCGATCCGAAATTCGGCGATCTCCACGTTTCGAAGTTCATGAATTACGTCATGTATGACGGCAAGAAGTCTGCGGCCGAAAAGATCGTCTACGGCGCGCTTGAGCGGATCGAAGGCAAGCTTCGCCGCCCGCCGGTCGACGCCTTCAAGGAAGCGCTCGACAACGTCATGCCCTCGATCGAGGTGCGTTCGCGGCGCGTCGGCGGCGCGACCTATCAGGTCCCGGTTGAAGTGCGCCCGGAGCGCCGGATGGCGCTCGCCATGCGGTGGATCATCACCGCCGCGCGCGGTCGCAACGAAACGACAATGGTCGACCGCCTCTCAAACGAGATCATGGACGCGGCGCAAAACCGCGGCTCCGCCGTCAAGAAGCGCGAAGACACGCACCGCATGGCGGAAGCGAACCGCGCCTTTTCGCATTACCGCTGGTAGCGGACGTCAGAGTTTCAAGGAACGAGCCCCATGGCCCGCACGCACAAGATCGAGGACTACCGAAACTTCGGCATCATGGCCCACATTGATGCGGGCAAGACCACGACGACGGAGCGCGTCCTCTATTACACCGGCAAGAGCCACAAGATCGGCGAAGTGCATGACGGCGCCGCGACCATGGACTGGATGGAGCAGGAGCAAGAGCGCGGCATCACCATCACCTCCGCCGCGACGACCTGTTTTTGGAAGGAAAAACGCCTCAATATCATCGATACGCCAGGACATGTCGACTTTACGATTGAAGTCGAGCGTTCGCTTCGCGTCCTTGACGGCGCCGTCTGCCTTCTCGACGGCAACCAGGGCGTCGAGCCGCAGACCGAGACGGTCTGGCGCCAGGGCGACAAGTACAACGTCCCACGCATCATCTTCGCCAACAAGATGGACAAGATCGGCGCGGATTTCTATTTCTGCCTCGACTCGATCAAGCAGCGCCTCGGAGTCAAAGCGGTGCCGCTGCAGCTGCCGGTCGGTATCGAGACGACTTTCAAGGGCGTCGTCGATCTTCTTGAGATGAAATCGATCATCTGGGACGAGGAAACGCTTGGCGCGAGCTTCCATGACGAGCCGATACCGGCCGATCTTCAGGCGAAAGCGGTCGAGTATCGCGCCGCGATGGTTGAGGCTTGCGTCGAAATGGATGACGACGTCATGGCCGATTACCTTGACGGCAAAGAACCAGACATCGCGACGCTAAAGCGCCTCATTCGCAAGGCGGTCGGCAAAGGCGTCTGGTATCCGGTGCTGTGCGGTTCGGCTTTCAAGAACAAGGGCGTGCAACCCTTGCTTGACGCGGTCGTCGACTACCTGCCGAGCCCGAATGAAGTTCCGGCGATCAAAGGCGTCGACCCGGACACCGAAGAAGAGCTCGTTCGCAACTCGAACGACGACGAGCCGCTTGCGATGCTCGCGTTCAAGATCATGAACGATCCGTTCGTCGGTTCGTTGACCTTCTGCCGTGTTTACTCCGGGCATTTAGAATCGGGCACGACGCTGATCAACACCGTCAAGGGCAAGAAAGAGCGCGTCGGCCGCATGGTTCAGATGCATGCGAACGACAGGATCGACATCAAGGAAGCGTTCGCCGGCGACATCATCGCCGTAGTCGGCCTGAAAGACACGACGACGGGCGACACGCTTTGCGACGTTCAAAAGCAAGTCATTCTTGAGCGCATGGTTTTCCCAGAGCCGGTCATCGAACTCGCCGTGGAGCCGAAAACCAAGGCGGACCAGGAAAAGATGGGGATCGCGCTGCAGCGCCTCGCCGCTGAAGACCCTTCGTTCCGCGTGTCGACGGATGAAGAATCCGGCCAAACCATCATCAAGGGCATGGGCGAACTTCACCTCGACATCATCGTCGATCGCATGCGTCGCGAGTTCAAGGTTGAAGCGAATGTCGGCGCGCCGCAGGTCGCCTATCGCGAATGTTTCACGCGCGCTCACACGATCGACTACACCCACAAGAAACAGACCGGCGGCACGGGCCAGTTCGCGCGTCTGAAGATGAATATCGTCCCGCAGGCGCCGGGGACCGGCTACGAATTTGAATCGAAGATCGTTGGCGGCTCAATCCCGCGCGAGTATATTCCGGGCGTCATCAAAGGCGTCGACTCCGTCCGCAACGCGGGCATGCTGGTCGGCTTCCCGATCCTCGATTTCAAGATCGAGTTGATCGACGGCGCCTATCACGACGTGGACTCTTCCGTTCTTGCGTTCGAAATTGCGGCGCGCGCGGCGATGCGCGAAGCGAAGTCGCATCTCGGCATGGCGCTGCTCGAACCGATCATGAAGGTCGAGGTCGTGACGCCGGAAGAATACACCGGCACGGTGATTGGCGATCTGAATTCTCGCCGTGGCCAGATCCAGAACCAGGAGATGCGCGGCAACGCCAATGTCGTTTATGCGATGGTGCCTCTCGCCAACATGTTCGGCTATGTGAACACGCTGCGCTCGCAGACGCAGGGCCGGGCGAACTACACGATGCAGTTCGACCACTACGAACAAGTGCCAAAAAACGTCCAGGAGGAGGTCCAGGCGAAGCTGGCGGGATAGAAGCAGCTTTGCGGGACGGCGCGGTCCTTCAATTGAAGACAACCGCGGTCGGAAAACTAGAATAGAAAGTCGTCAGGAGACGGAGAAGGTAAAATGGGAAAAGCCAAGTTTGAACGCAACAAGCCGCATGCGAACGTCGGCACGATCGGTCACGTCGACCATGGCAAGACGACCCTGACGGCCGCGATCACCAAGTATTTCGGCGAGTTTCGCGCCTATGACCAGATCGATAACGCGCCGGAAGAGCGGGCGCGCGGCATCACCATCAACACCGCGCATGTCGAGTATGAGACGCCGAACCGCCACTACGCTCACGTCGACTGCCCGGGCCACGCCGACTATGTGAAGAACATGATCACTGGCGCCGCGCAGATGGATGGCGCGATCCTCGTCGTCTCCGCCAATGACGGCCCGATGCCGCAGACCCGCGAACATATCCTGCTCGCGCGCCAGGTCGGCGTTCCGGCGATCGTCGTTTACATGAACAAGGTCGACATGGTCGACGACCCGGAACTGCTCGACCTCGTCGAGATGGAAGTTCGCGAACTTCTGACGAAATACAATTTTCCGGGCGACGACATCCCGATCATCCGCGGCTCGGCTCTCGCTGCGATGGAAGGCCGCGACCCGGAGATCGGCGAGAAGTCGATCCGCGCCCTCTTGAAGGCCGTCGATGAATCGATCCCGACGCCGGCGCGCCCGGTCGACCAGCCATTCCTGCTGCCGATCGAGGACGTGTTTTCGATCTCGGGCCGCGGCACCGTCGTGACGGGCCGGGTTGAGCGCGGCGTCGTCAATGTTGGCGACGAACTTGAAATCGTCGGCATTCGCGCGACGACGAAGACGACCTGCACCGGCGTTGAGATGTTCCGTAAGCTGCTCGATCGCGGCGAGGCCGGCGACAATGTCGGCGTGCTCCTGCGCGGCGTCGAGCGCAACGGCGTCGAGCGCGGCCAGGTTCTTTGCAAGCCGGGTTCAGTCACGCCGCATACGGACTTCATCGCGGAAGCCTACATCCTGACGAAAGAGGAAGGCGGCCGCCACACGCCGTTCTTCACCAACTATCGTCCGCAGTTCTACTTCCGGACGACGGACGTGACGGGCGTCGTCACGCTGAAATCGGGCGTCGAGATGGTCATGCCCGGCGACAACGCCGAGCTTAATGTCCAGCTCATCGTGCCGATCGCGATGGAAGAAAAGCTTCGCTTCGCCATCCGTGAAGGCGGCCGCACCGTCGGCGCCGGCATCGTCGCGAAGATCGTGAAATAAGAGAGTGAAAGCGCGGAGCCTGCAAGCTCCGCGCCGCAGTTTAGAGCATTAGACCGGACGAAAAGGCCCAAGGGCGAGGAACCAAATGCAACAGAATATCCGCATCAGGCTCAAAGCCTTTGATCACCGCGTGCTTGACGCCTCCACCAAGGAGATCGTCAACACGGCGAAGCGCACCGGCGCGCAGGTCCGCGGACCCATTCCGCTGCCGACGCGCATCGAGCGCTTCACGGTCAACCGGTCGCCGCACATCGACAAGAAAAGCCGCGAGCAGTTCGAAATGCGCACGCACAAGCGCGTTCTCGACATCGTGGACCCGACGCCGCAAACGGTCGACGCGCTGATGAAGCTCGACCTTTCCGCCGGCGTCGACGTTGAAATCCGCCTCGGCGCATAAGGGAGCGGGAGACATGCGTACAGGATTGCTCGCGCGGAAGGTCGGCATGACCCGCGTTTACGGCGGCGAAGGAGAACACATCCCGGTGACGGTGATGGATCTTCAAGGATGCCAGGTCGTCGGCCAGCGCACCAAGGAGAAGCATGGCTACGTCGCCGTCCAGCTCGGCGCCGGCCCAGCGAAGGCCAAGCGGCTTTCAAAAGCCGACCGCGGCCAGTTTTCGAAAGCGAATGTCGAGCCGAAAGGCCATCTCGCCGAGTTCCGCGTCAGCGACGACAATCTAGTCGATGTCGGCGCAGAATTGTCGCCCGCTCATTTCCTAGTCGGCCAGAAAGTCGACGTGACCGGCGTGACGATCGGCAAGGGATTCGCCGGCGCGATGAAGCGCCATAATTTCGGCGGCCTTCGCGCCACGCACGGCGTCTCGGTTTCGCACCGCTCGCACGGATCGACCGGCCAGCGTCAAGACCCCGGCAAGGTGTTCAAGGGAAAGCGCATGGCCGGCCACATGGGCGACGTTCAGTGCACGACGCAGAATGTCGAGGTCGTGCGCATCGATGAAGACCGCGGATTGATACTCTTGAAAGGCGCAATTCCCGGACCGAAGGGCGGCTGGGTCGAAATCCGCGACGCCGTCCGTACGGCTGCGCCGAAAGATCTGCCAAAGCCCGCCGCAATCAAGGCGAAAGCTGGAGCCTAGAATGAAACTCGACGTCGTCAGTTTTGACAAAGGTAAGGCGGGATCGATTGATCTCGCGGACGAGGTGTTCGGCCTCTCGCCGCGCGGCGACATTCTGCACCGCTGTGTGACCTGGCAGCTCGCCAAGCGTCACCAGGGCACACATAAATCAAAGCCTCGCAACGAAGTCAAAGCGACTTCGAAGAAGATGTACAAGCAAAAGGGCACTGGCGGCGCGCGTCATGGCAACAAGGCGGCGCCGCAGTTCCGGGGCGGCGGCACCGCGCACGGACCGCGCCCGCGCAGCCGCGCGTTCGGCCTTCCGAAGAAGGTGAGGAAGCTCGCGCTGAAGCACGCTTTGTCGGCGAAACAGGCGGCGAAGGAGCTGATCATCGTCGACTCGATCGCGCTCGACGCGGCGAAGACGAAAGCGCTCGTCGAGCGCTTTCAGAAGCTCGGATTCACGAACGCGCTCATCGTCGATGCGGAAATCAACGAGAATTTCGGCGTCGCCGCGCGAAATATCCCGAATGTCGACGTTTTGCCGGCGGTCGGCGCCAATGTGTACGACATTCTCCGCCGACAGAAACTCGTGTTGACAAAGGCGGCGGTCGCCAGCCTTGAAGCGAGGCTGAAATGAAAAGGCCGCAAAAGAAACTAACGCCGACGGCCGGCGCCGAGCGCCACTTCAACACGCTGATCTCGCCGGTGATCACGGAGAAGTCGACGCTCGCCTCCGAGCATAACCAGGTGGTCTTCCGCGTTCCCCTTGAGGCGTCAAAGCCGGAGATCGCCGAAGCGGTCGAGGCGCTTTTCAAGGTCAAGGTGAAGTCGGTCAACACGCTTCGCAACAAAGGCAAGAACAAGCATTTTCAGGGCCGCCCCTATACGCGGTCGACGGTCAAGAAAGCGATCGTGACCCTCGAAGAAGGTCACGCGATCGATGTGACCGGTCGGATTTGAGGTAGGAGTCATGGCCCTTAGAAAATTCAATCCAACGACCCCTTCGCAGCGCCAATTGGTGCTGGTCGACAGAAGCGAACTCTGGAAGGGCCGTCCTGAAAAGACGCTGACTGAAGGGTTGTCGTCCGCAGGCGGGCGCAACAATAACGGCCGCATCACCATGCGCCGGCGTGGCGGCGGCGCGAAGAAGCTCTACCGCATCATCGATTTCAAGCGTCGCAAATTCGACATCGAGGCGAAGGTCGAGCGCATTGAATATGACCCGAACCGGACAGCCTTTATCGCGCTCGTCAAATATCTCGACGGCGATCTCGCCTACATCATCGCACCGCAGCGCCTCAAAGTCGGCGACAGGATCATCTCCGGCGAAAAGGTTGACGTGAAGCCCGGCAACGCCATGCCGATGAGATCCATTCCTGTCGGCACGATTATCCATAATGTGGAGTTGAAACCCGGCAAAGGTGGCCAGATCGCGCGCTCGGCCGGCAACTACGCCCAGCTCGTCGGCCGCGACGGCGCGATGGCGCTGATCCGCTTGCAATCGGGCGAAGTTCGGCTCGCGCCAGCGGAATGCATGGCGACGATCGGCGCGGTTTCTAACGCCGATCACATGAACGAGACAATCGGCAAGGCCGGCCGCCAGCGGCACAAGGGCAATCGACCGTCCGTTCGCGGCGTCGCCATGAATCCAATCGATCACCCGCATGGCGGCGGCGAGGGCAGAACCTCCGGCGGCCGCCATCCGGTGACCCCGTGGGGCAAGCCGACCAAAGGCAGAAAGACGCGCAAAAACAAGCGCACGCAGAAGATGATCATTCGCTCGCGCCATGCGCGCAAGAAAGTGAACTAGGGGCCAGGAGCTAGAGAATGCCACGTTCAGTCTGGAAAGGTCCGTTTGTCGATCGCTATCTCCTGAAGAAAGCGGACGATTCTCCGGGCGGCGCGCACAAGGGCGGGATCAAGACCTGGTCGCGCCGATCGACCATTCTGCCGCAATTTGTCGGCCTCACCTTCAATGTCTACAACGGCAGGAAGTTCGTGCCGGTTCACGTCACGGAAGACATGGTCGGTCACAAGCTCGGCGAATATTCGCCGACGCGGACCTTTTTCGGCCACGGCTCGGACAAGAAAGTGAAAAAGGCTTAAGTCATGGGCCAGAAAAAAAATCCGCGACGACTCGCTGAGAATGCCGCAATGGCGAAGGGCAAGCTGCTGCGCACGTCGCCGCAAAAGCTCAACCTCGTCGCCCAGCTTATTCGCGGCAAAAAAGTCGACCGCGCGCTCGCCGAACTCGAGTTTTCGCAAAAGCGGATCTCGAAGGCGGTCAAACGCGTCCTCGAAAGCGCGATCGCGAACGCCGAGAACAATCATGATCTCGATATCGACGCGCTGGTCGTCGATCAGGCGTTCGTCGGCAAGAACATGGTGTTGAAGCGCTGGACGCCGCGCGGCCGCGGCCGGATGGGTCGGATTTTCAAGCCGTTCTCGGAAATCACCATCGTTGTGAAACAAGTTGAGGAGGCCGCATAATGGGCCAGAAGGTCAATCCGATCGGTCTGCGCCTCGGCGTCAACCGCACGTGGGACTCGCGCTGGTTCGCGCCGACCGGCGCTTATGCGGACCTGCTTCACGAAGACATCAAGATACGCGAGTTTCTGACCGAAAGGCTGAAGCAGGCCGGCGTCTCGCGCATCATCATCGAGCGTCCGCACAAAAAGTGCCGGGTCACGATCTACACCGCCCGTCCGGGCGTCGTGATCGGCAAGAAGGGCGCCGACATCGAGAAGCTGCGTCTCGAACTCCAGCAGCACACGAAGTCAGAGACCGCGCTCAACATCGTCGAAATCCGCAAGCCGGAAATCGACGCGACGCTGGTCGCCGAAAACATCGCGCAGCAGCTTGAGCGCCGAGTGGCTTTCCGGCGTGCGATGAAGCGCTCGATGCAGACGGCGATGCGCATGGGCGGTCTCGGCATTCGCGTCAACGTTTCGGGCCGCCTCGGCGGCGCGGAGATTGCGCGCATGGAATGGTACCGCGAGGGGCGGGTGCCGCTCCACACGCTGCGCGCCGACATCGATTACGGAACGGCGACGGCGAGAACGCCTTACGGCGCGATCGGCGTCAAGGTCTGGATTTTCAAGGGCGAAATCATGGAGCACGATCCGATGGCGCAGGAAGCGCGCATCGTCGAGTCCCAGACCGGCGGCGTCGCGCCCGCGCGCCGGGAGGCGCGCGGATAATGTTGAATTTGGCCCGTCGCGAAGCCCGCTCGTAAAGGATTGGTTGGAGAGCTGACATGCTGCAGCCCAAACGCACAAAGTACCGCAAGCAGTTCAAAGGCCGCATCTGCGGCAATGCGAAAGGCGGGACGGAACTCAATTTCGGTTCTCACGGCCTCAAAGCGGTCGAGCCGGAGCGTCTCACCGCGCGGCAGATCGAAGCCTCGCGCCGCGCCATCACGCGCGGCATGAAGCGGGCCGGGCGGCTGTGGATTCGGATTTTTCCGGACGTGCCGGTGTCAAAAAAGCCGACGGAGGTCCGAATGGGATCGGGCAAGGGCGCGCCGGAGCTTTGGGTGGCGAAAGTCAAACCCGGCCGCATCATGTTCGAGATTGACGGCGTCGCCGACGAGATCGCGCGCGAAGCGCTGATGCTTGGCGCCGCGAAGCTTCCGATCAAGACGCGCATCGTCAAGCGTCTCGGCGAGTAGGGATTTAAGGCCATGAAAGCGACACAAGCGCGAGACCTGACCGAAGACCAGCTGAAAGACCGGCTTCTTCAGCTGAAGAAGGAGCAATTCAATCTGCGGTTCCAGCGGGCTTCGGGCCAGCTCGAAAAGACGGCGCGGATCGGCGAAGTCCGCAAGGACATCGCCCGCATCAAAACCGTGCTGACGCAAAAGAAGTCGGCGAAATAGGACGAGGACGGATCAATGCCGAAACGGATTATGCAAGGAACGGTCGTCAGCGACAAGGGCGCGAAAACCGTCGTCGTCAGCGTCGAGCGCACGTTCAAGCACCCGATGCTGCAAAAGACGTTGAAACGGTCGAAGCGGTTTCACGCCCATGACGAGAAGGACGCCTTCAAGGTCGGCGATCTCGTGCAGATCCAGGAATGCGCGCCGAAGTCGAAACTGAAACGTTGGGAAGTGATCGGCGTCGGCTCGAAGGGCTGACGCGGTCAATAGAAAAAGAGGCCGGACGAAAGTCCGTGGAGGGTCGACATGATCCAGATGCAGACTAATCTCGACGTCGCCGACAACTCGGGCGCCAAGCGCGTCCAGTGCATCAAGGTGCTCGGCGGGTCGAAGCGCCGTTATGCGCGCGTCGGCGATATCATCGTCGTCTCGGTGAAAGAGGCGATCCCGCGCGGCCGGGTGAAAAAGGGCCAGGTGATGAAAGCCGTCGTCGTCCGGACGGCGAAAGACATCAAGCGCAAGGACGGTTCGGTGATCCGTTTCGACCGCAACGCCGCCGTTCTCATCAACAACCAGAAAGAGCCGATCGGCACCCGCATCTTCGGGCCGGTGACGCGCGAGCTTCGCGCCGCCAACCACATGAAGATCGTCTCGCTCGCGCCGGAGGTCCTGTAATTATGGCGGCCAAGATCAAGAAGGGCGACAAGATCGTCGTGCTCGCGGGCAAGCATCGCGGCGAGCAGGCCGAAGTCATGCAGGTGTTGCCGAAGGAAGACCGCGTTCTCGTGAAGGGCGTCAATGTGGTCGCCAAACACGAGAAGCAGACAGCGACGTCGCGCGGCGGCATCTTGCGCGAGGAAGCCCCAATTCACATTTCAAATGTCGCGCTCGTCGGCAAGGACGGCAAGCGCACGCGCGTCGGCTTCAAGGTCGATGAAAAAGGCAAGAAGGTGCGGATTGAGCGCCGCACAGGTGAGGTCGTCAATGGCTGAGGCAGAAAAATACGCGCCGCGGCTCAAGAAGCATTACAGCGAAAAGGTGCGCGGCGCCCTGAAAGAGCAGTTTGGCTACAAGAACGCCATGATGACGCCACGTCTTGAGAAAATCGTCATCAATATGGGCGTCGGCGACGCCGTCAACGACCGCAAGGCGGTCGATCAGGCGGCGCTGGATCTGGCGAAAATCGCCGGCCAGAAGCCGATCATTACCAAAGCGAAGAAGTCGATCGCGAGCTTCAAATTGCGCGACGGCATGGCGGTCGGCTGCAAGGTCACACTGCGCAAGGACCGGATGTACGAATTTCTTGACCGCCTTGTGACCGTCGCGCTTCCCCGCGTTCGCGACTTCCGCGGCCTGTCGCCGAAGAGCTTCGACGGGCGCGGCAATTACGCGCTCGGCCTCAAGGAACATATCGTGTTCCCGGAGATCAATTACGACGAGGTCGAGAAAGTGCGCGGCATGGACATCATCGTGTGCACATCGGCGAAATCGGACGAAGAGGCGCGCGCGCTTCTGGCGGAGTTCAACTTCCCGTTCCGGAAATAGGACGGGGCAAGGGTTTTGGATAGGCAAGGTCCGGCGTTCCGGAAACCGGCCTAACGGAGGACTGAATGGCTAAGACATCAATGATCGAGCGCGACTTGAAGCGCCGCAAGCTCGCGAAGAGCCACGAATCTCGTCGCGCCAAGCTCCAGGCGATCATCAAGGACAAGGCGAAGCCCGCCGAAGAGCGGTTTGCGGCGACTTTGAAACTCGCCGAATTGCCGCGCAATTCGTCGAAAACCCGCATCCGCAACCGATGCCTCGTGTCCGGCCGCCCTCGCGGCTTCTATCGCAAGCTCAAAATGTCCCGCCTCGCGCTTCGGCAATTCGGGTCCGAGGGCAAGATTCCCGGCCTCGTCAAGGCGAGCTGGTAAGGAGAATTCCGCACATGGCGATCAATGATCCTATCGGCGATCTGATCACGCGCATCCGCAACGCGCAGATGCGCAGGCATCACTCATTGTCTGTTCCGGCGTCGAAGCTGCGCGGCCGCGTCCTCGACGTCCTCGCAGACGAGGGCTATCTCCGCGGCTATTCGCGGGTCGAGCTGGACGGCAAGAAGCCGGAATTCGAGATCGAGCTCAAATATTTCGAAGGCTCGCCGGTCATCACGCATATCAGGCGCGTGTCCAAACCGGGTCGGCGCGTCTACTCGTCGGTGTCCGACCTGCCGTCAGTTCGCAACGGGCTCGGCATTTCGGTCGTGTCGACTCCCAAGGGCGTCATGTCGGATACGGCGGCGCGTGCGGCCAATGTCGGCGGCGAAGTTCTGTTTCAGGTCTACTAGGACCTATCGAAGGAGACGTGATCAATGTCACGGATTGGTAAAAAGCCGGTGCCGACGCCGAAAGGCGTGACAGTTTCGGTCGCCGGCCAGACGGTTACGGCGAAAGGCCCGAAAGGCGAACTGAAATTCGTCGTCAACGATCTATGCAAAGTGGCGCTTGAAGGCGACAGTGTGGCGGTGCAGCCGGTCGACAAGAATTCAAAGGACGCACGCGCTCAATGGGGCATGAGCCGCACGATGATCGCAAATTTGATGTCGGGCGTCACCAGCGGCTATACGCGCAAGCTGGAGTTGGTCGGCGTCGGTTATCGGGCGGCGCTCAAGGGAACCGGACTTAATCTGTCGCTCGGCTTTTCTCACGAAGTCGAGGTGCCGGCGCCGAAAGGCGTCAAATTCGAGACGCCCAAGCCGACGGAGATCATCATTTCCGGCATCGACAAGCAGCTTGTCGGCGAAACGGCGGCGAAGATCCGCGCGCTGCGTCCGCCGGAGCCCTATCAGGGCAAAGGCGTGCGCTATGAAGGCGAATATATCTTCCGCAAGGAAGGAAAAAAGAAGTAGGCGAATTATGGCGACCAAGGCAGTTCAGAAATCCAAGAGAAAGTTGCGCAACCGATCGAAGATCCGGTCGGTCGCGAACGGCCGGCCGCGCCTTTCGGTGTTCCGCTCGTCAAAGAATATTTCAGCGCAGATCATCGACGACGCCGCGGGGAAGACGCTTGTCTCCGCTTCCTCGCTCGACAAGGCGGCGAAAGGCGAATTCGCCAAGGGCGCCGACAAGGCGGCTGCGTCGAAGGTCGGCAAAGCGCTCGCCGAGCGCGCGCTGAAAGCCGGCATCAAGGATGTCGTCTTCGATCGCGGCGGCTATATGTTTCATGGGCGCATCAAGGCGCTTGCGGACGCGGCTCGTGAAGCCGGGTTGAATTTTTAGGGTTTCGAGGAGAAACGCATGGCGCGTGAAGACAGACAGGAACGCGGTGATCGCGGCGATCGCGGAAGGGGCCGCGGCCGCGGGTCCGCCGAGCGCGAAGAGCGCGACGAATTCGTCGATAAGCTCGTCGCGATCAACCGCGTCGCGAAGGTCGTGAAGGGCGGCAAGAATTTCGGTTTCGCCGCGCTTGTCGTCGTCGGCGATCAGAAAGGCCGCGTCGGCTACGGCAAAGGAAAAGCGCGCGAAGTGCCCGAGGCGATCCGCAAGGCGTCGCAGGAGGCCAAGCGCAGCCTCGTGCGCATCCCGCTTCGCGAAGGCCGCACCCTGCATCATGACGTCGCCGGCCGCTGGGGCGCAGGAAAGGTCGTCCTTCGCGCCGCGCCCCCGGGGACCGGCATCATCGCCGGCGGCCCGATGCGTGCGGTGTTTGAAACGCTCGGCGTTCACGACGTCGTCGCAAAATCGCTTGGTTCGTCCAATCCCTACAACATGGTGCGAGCGACGATTGACGCGCTCCAGGCGCAAACGAGCCCGCGCACCATCGCCGCCAAGCGCGGCAAGAAAGTCTCGGAAATACTCGGCAACCGGACGGGCGGCGGCGACCAGTCGACGACCGACGCGGCCTGAAACGCGGTAAGGATCTGAACCATGGCCAAAAAGGCGTCAAAGACCTTGAAGGTCCGTCAGACGGCGAGCCCGCAACGTCGCCCCTACGAACAGCGAGCGACGCTGATCGGCTTGAAGCTCAACAAGATCGGCCGAGAGTCGGTGCTTGAAGACACACCGTCCGTGCGCGGAATGATTTCTAAAGTCGCCCACCTCGTCGAAGTCGTCGAGTAGGGCAAATTGCGGGCGAGGCGCCAAGGGCCGGGAGCGGCCGGCGGCGTCGCAAGTCCCAGGGAGCGGACATGAAACTCAATGAAATCGCCGATAACAAAGGCGCCCGTTACAAGTTCAAACGCGTCGGGCGCGGCATCGGCTCCGGCAAGGGCAAGACCGCGGGACGGGGCGTCAAAGGTCAGCTCGCCCGATCCGGCGTCAAAGGCATCCGCCAATTCGAAGGCGGCCAGATGCCGCTTTACATGCGCATGCCCAAGCGCGGCTTTAACAAGCCCAATCGCGCGCGCTATGCAGAGGTCAATGTCGGCCGCATCCAGACCGCAATCGACGCCGGCAAGCTTGACGCCAAATCGAAGATCGACGCGGCGGCGCTGATCGCGGCGGGCGTCCTTCGCCGCGCGCAGGACGGCGTCCGTCTCCTCGGCGTCGGCGATTTGAAATCGGCGGTCAACATCGAAGTCGCGTACGCCACAGCGGGCGCGCGCGCTTGCGTCGAAAAAGCCGGCGGCAGCGTCGCCGCGACGGAGCCGCGCGAGACGGAAGAAAAGTCAGCGCCGAAAAAGGCGTCCAAAAAAGGCGGAAAATAGTAGCGCGGGCCCCGTTGCGAATGAGCGGCTGGCTCGCCATATCGCACGGACCGCGCGAGGCTGCATACGCCGCGGGTTTGCGTTTTGACATCATTGCTCTTTGGCCCCATGGCGGCGGCCGGGCGGGGCGGATCGGTCGTTTATGACATCGGCAGCCGAACAGTTTGCGTCAAACATCAACCTTTCCTCCTTCGCCAAGGCGGAGGAGTTGAAGAAGCGCCTTCTGTTCACGCTTGGCGCGCTCATCGTTTACCGGTTAGGCACCTATATCCCGCTTCCGGGCATCAACCCGGAGGCGTTCTCCCAGCAATTCCAGTCGCAGACAGGCGGCCTCCTCGGAACGCTCAACATCTTCGCCGGCGGCGCGGTCGAGAGGATGGCGATCTTCGCGCTGAACATCATGCCCTACATTTCGGCGTCGATCATCGTTCAGCTGATGACCTCGGTCATTCCTCGACTTGAGAAGCTCAAGAAGGAAGGCGAGCAGGGGCGCCGGCAGATCAATCAGTACACGCGCTATCTGACGCTCTTTCTCGCGACCTTGCAGGGTTATTTCATCGCCGTGAATCTTCAGAATTCCAGCGGCGGAATTCCGGTCGTCGCCGAGCCTGGCCCGTTCTTTCTGGTCACGGCCGTCGTCACGCTGGTCGGCGGGGTCATGTTTTTGCTCTGGCTCGGCGAACAGATCACGGCGCGCGGCATCGGCAACGGGGTGTCGCTGATCATATTCGCCGGCATTGTCGCGGAGCTGCCGCGCGCTGCGGCGGGTCTGCTCGCGCTCGGCCGCGGCACGGCGGGCGCCCAGTCCTTGCCGATCGGGATCGTCATCCTGGTGATCGTGATGTCGTTCGCGCTGATCACGTTCGTTGTGTTCATGGAGCGTTCGCAGCGCCGCATTGTCGTTCAATATCCGCGCCGTCAGGTCGGCATGCGCATGACGCAGGGCGAAAAATCGCATTTGCCGTTGAAACTGAACACCGCCGGCGTGATCCCGCCGATTTTCGCCTCGTCTTTGCTTTTGTTGCCGGCGACCGCTGCCGGCGCCATCGGCCAGGATTCGCCCGAATGGCTGCAAAATCTGCAGCTCTGGTTCGCGCCGGGCCGGCCGCTTTATATCGCGCTTTACGGCGTCGGCATTCTTGCATTCACTTTCGTCTACACGTCGGTCGTCTTCAATACGCAAGATGTCGCGGACAATCTGAAAAAATATGGCGGGTTCATCCAGGGCTATCGGCCGGGCGCGCGCACCGCGGAACACCTCGATTACATCTTGACCCGTCTCACCGTGATCGGCGGGCTTTACCTGACTTTTGTCTGTCTGATGCCGGAATTTCTGCGCGCGGGTTATCCGAGCATTCCGGTTTACCTCGGCGGCACGTCGCTTCTGATCGTGGTGTCGGTGACGCTCGACACGGTCGGTCAGATCCAGGGACATCTTCTCGCGCAGCAATATGAAAGCCTGATCAAGAAATCGAAGCTCCGGGGCGGGAAGAAATGATCCTGATCCTGTTGGGGCCGCCGGGCGCCGGCAAAGGCACGCAGGCCGAGCGCATCGTCCAGACACGCCGCATCCCCCAGCTTTCGACCGGCGACATGCTGCGCGCCGAAAAGGCGAAGGGCACGCCGCTCGGGAAAAAAGTGCAGGCGATCATGGATCGGGGCGACCTCGTTTCCGATCGGGTGATCGAGGAAATCGTCACCGAGCGGATTAGGGAGCCTGATTGCAAGCGCGGCTTTATTCTGGACGGCGCCGTCAGGACGGTCGGACAGGCGAAGATGATCGACAGGGTCCTCAAAAAGCAGAAAAGGGAACTTGACGTCGTCATCGAGATCGAGGTCGACGAGGAAGAACTGGTCAAGCGCCTGAAAAAGCGCGTCGCCGAGACGAAAGCGGCGGGCAAGCCGGTCCGGGCGGACGACAATGAGGAGACTTTTAGGAAGCGGCAGGCCGTCTACCGGGAGCAGACCGCGCCGTTGATCCCCTATTACAAAAAGCAGGGGAAACTCCGGTCGGTCGACGGGATGGGGTCAGTCGCTGCGGTCGCGAAGGCGATCGACGCGATTCTGGACGAATTTGCCGCGGAATAGGGTCGAATCTTCGCGGGAATGGCATTGACGAAGGGGAGGGTGCGGCTCTATTTACGCGCCTTCCGCCATTAAGGCGTTCGGCTCGCTCGCCCTGCCGGGACAACCGGGAAGGGCGCTCGGGCTTTGTTTGGCAGCTGGCGGCAGTCCTTTCGGCCTGCAGGCGGATTGAAGGAAAAGAGGAAGAGCCCATGGCTCGTATAGCAGGCGTCAACATCCCGACGAACAAGCGCGTCGTCATCGCCCTTCGGTATATTCACGGCATCGGGCCGGCATTGGCGAAAGAGATCTGCGACAAGATCGGCATTCCGCCGCAGCGGCGCGTCAATGAACTTTCCGACGCGGAGGTTCTGCAGATCCGCGAGACCATCGACGCGAATTACTCGGTCGAAGGCGATCTGCGCCGCGAAGTCGCGATCAACATCAAGCGCCTGATGGACATGGCCTGTTATCGCGGACTTCGCCATCGCCGCGGTCTGCCGGTTCGCGGGCAACGCACGCACACCAACGCCAGGACCCGCAAAGGCCCGGCGAAACCGATCGCCGGCAAGAAGCAGGCGACGGCGAAGAAATAACAAGGAACGAATTTCATGGCGAAAGCTCCCGCAGCCGACAAAGCCGCAGCCGGCGCAGCCCGCGTCCGCCGGCGCGAAAGAAAAAACATCACGACGGGCGTCGTGCATGTGAACGCGTCTTTCAACAACACGATGGTCACCGTCTCGGACGAGCAGGGCAATACGGTGTCGTGGTCGTCGGCCGGCACGATGGGCTTTAAAGGATCGCGCAAGTCGACGCCCTATGCGGCGCAGCTCGCCGCCGAGGACGCCGCCAAGAAGGCGATGGAGCACGGCCTGAAAACGGTCAACGTCGAAGTCATGGGGCCCGGATCCGGCCGCGAAAGCGCGCTTCGCGCCCTGCAGTCGGTCGGCCTTACGGTGAACATGATCCGCGATGTGACGCCGATTCCTCATAATGGGTGCCGCCCGCGCAAACGCCGTCGCGTCTGACGAATTTCATCGGTCGTCCATGGGGCGGCCTTTTTTAGCATTGCGGCCGAGGCCGCCGGAGCAAGACGAATGGTCGTTGAAAAGAACTGGCAAGAACTCATCCGCCCGAGCAAACTTGAAGTGAGTGCGGGCGTTGACCCGCATCGCCGCGCAACATTGGTCGCCCAGCCGCTTGAACGCGGTTTCGGTCTGACGCTTGGCAACTCGCTGCGCCGCATTCTGATGTCGTCGCTCCAGGGCGCCGCCGTCACGTCGATTCAGATCGACGGCGTCGTGCATGAGTTCTCGTCAATTCCCGGCGTCCGCGAAGACGTGACGGACATCGTCCTCAATGTGAAGCAGTTGGCGCTTCGCGGGCATGTCGACGGCCCCAAACGGCTTGTGCTCAAGAAGTCGACGCCGGGTCCTGTTACCGCCGGCGACATCGAGCCCAATTCGGCGGTCGACATTCTCGATCGCCATCAGGTGATCTGCCACCTCGACGAAGGGGCGTCGCTCCGCATGGAGCTGACCGTGCAGTCCGGCAAAGGCTATGTGCCGGCCGACCGCAATCGCGCGGAAGACGCGCCGATCGGCCTTATTCCGGTCGACAGCCTCTATTCGCCTGTCAAGCGCGTCGCCTATCGCGTCGAAAACACCCGCGAAGGCCAGGTGCTCGATTATGATCGCCTGATCCTCGACGTTGAAACGAACGGGTCATTGTCGCCGGACGACGCGGTCGCTTATGCGGCGCGCATCCTGCAGGACCAATTGCAGATCTTCGTCAATTTCGACGAACCGAAGAAGGACCTCGGCGGGGGCCTCCGCGAAGAGCTTCCGTTCAATCCGGCGCTGCTCAAGAAAGTCGACGAGCTCGAGCTATCGGTGCGGTCAGCCAACTGCCTCAAGAACGACAACATCGTCTACATTGGCGATCTGATCCAGAAGACGGAAGCGGAAATGCTCCGCACGCCAAACTTCGGACGAAAGTCGCTGAACGAGATCAAGGAAGTTCTGGCGGCGCTCGGCCTTCACCTCGGCATGGACGTGCCGGACTGGCCGCCGGAAAACATCGAAGACCTCGCGAAAAAATACGAACAATAGGAATTCGCGGCCGGCCGCAGCGACGCGCCCCGGCCCGCCAACGGAGAATGATCGATGCGCCACGGTTTCGCTCTAAGAAAACTCAACCGCACGCATGAACACAGGAAGGCGATGTTCGCCAATATGGCGGCGGCGCTGATCAAGCATGAGCAGATCACGACAACCCTGCCGAAGGCGAAGGAATTGCGCCCGATCGTTGAAAAATACGTGACGATGGCGAAGAACGCCAAAAAAGATCCAAAGCGCGCCTTGAATCTGCGCCGCCTCGCGACGGGCCGGCTTCGCGACGAAACGCAGGCGAAGAAGCTCTTCGACACGATCGGTCCGCGTTACCTTGATCGCAATGGCGGTTATATCCGCATCATGAAGGCCGGTTTCCGCCATGGCGACAATGCGCCGATGGCCGTGATCGAGTTCGTCGATCGCGATGAGGCGGCGAAGGGGCTGGATTCCGGCCCCGTGCAGTCGGACGACGGCGACGAATAGAATGCTCGCGAGAATTTCTGCGACTGACCGGCGCCCGTGCGGCGCCGGTTTCGTTTTCAGCCGCCGGTGTAATAGCCCCGCGTGAAGCGGAGAAACTCCTCGGCCGCGCCGCTATCGATCATACTTTCGGAGAGATCCGAACCATCGTCAAAATAGCAACGCGCGACGATCCGACGATAAGGATCGATATCGACGTGCTCGCAGGAGAGCGTCTTGCCATATACGAGCGTCGCCAGCATCGCCGTCGCCTCGTCAAAGCCTTCTTCATCGCGCTCCGGCGCATCGACGCCCCAGAGCCGAATGCGCGTCGGCAGGCCCTCAAGGTAGAACGTGTCGCCATCGACGACGCGCGCGATCTTTCCGGAATAGTCGAAAGCCAGAATGGCCTTGCGGCGAGGCGGCGCGTCGCTCGACGGGGTTGACGGATCGGTTGTTTCGGCTTTTCGGCTCGCGGCGACTTTCATCGCCGCTTCGATCGGCGGGGCGGCCGGCGCTGCGACCGCCAGCGCGGTTTTCGAAGTCTCGGCCGGCGGCTGATCAAGCGCGGCTAGAGGGGCGGGAAGTCCATCAAACGCCGCTTGATTGAAGAACCACCCAGCGCCGATCAGGCCGCCAAAAGCGATTCCAGCAAGCGTGAGCCGCCATTCGCCGAAGGTCAGCATCGACCGGCCGCGGCCCGCGAAAACGCGCCGCGCCGGCTTGAACTCCATGAAGCCGCCGTTTCTGCCCATGGGCCTCAGCCTCGCGGCTCGGCCCTAAAATCGGCTTTTCAGCTTTGTTAGCATTGTGTCGATCCGGGAAAGGATGAGGCGAGCGCGGAGCGCGCCGCGGCCGACAGCGAGGGCTAAAACGGCCCAATTTCCGCCCTTACGCGCTGGGAGCAGCAGAGGGCGGCCCGGATCAGGCCGCCCGATTATGGGGACTGATCAACGAGCGCTAGTCGGTCAACAATTTCGCCGGCTCGGATCAGGGCGCCCGGGGCGATGACCGCGTTGGCGCCAATCTTCGCGCCGTCGCCGACCAGGGACCCAAATTTTTCGACGCCGGTATCAATCACGGCCCCTTCGAACATTATGCGGATCCGCCTGTCTTCCCGTTCATTACGATAATTCGCAAGCATGGCGCCAGCTTCGATATTGGCGCCGGCGCCGATGATGCTGTCGCCGACAAAAGAAAGGTGGGCGATTTTCGCGCCAAGCAGCATGAACGCCGATTTCAGCTCGCAAGCGGGTCCGACAACGCAGTCTTCGTCAAGAAAGACGCCGCCGCGAAGATAAGCGGTCGACGCGACAAGGCAGCCGGCGCCGATAATCGCCGGCGCCTTGATGACCGCGCCTTCTTCAACGATTGCGCGGCGGTGAATTGCGACCCCGTCCTGCATGGAGTAGCCGGAGAGGCTGCCCATCGCCTTGCGGACAATTGATTCCGCGTTCGACGTGATGAGCCATGGGGGCGTATCGAGCAGGGCTGCGAATGGCCCATCGGCCGCGGACGGGATCCAGAGGCGAAGATCGATCGGCGACGTCAAACGGCTAATCGTCGTCGCCGAGATTGTCTTCCCTGGTGTCCTTGCGCAGATCGGCCTTCGCCTGCTCAATGATGCGACGCACTTCGATCGGGCTGTCGATATTCGGCAGGGTGATGACCCCGACGCCGGTGCCGCGAAGGATGAGCGCTCCATAGCCGAACAACCGTCCCCAGACGGACTGCTGAAGCAAAATCTCTTCGATCTTGTTGAGGGAGACCTCCTGACTGTTTCGCGAGATCAGTCCCTTTTTGAAGACAAAGCGATAAGTGGTGACGACAATTTCTGTCGTCCAAAGGATGATCAGGTGGTTGATCAGTATGATCGCCCCGATGGCGAAGGCGGTCCAAACGAACCACCAACCGACCTGCAGCTCTTCGAACGGAACTTTCCGCTCGCCGATCGCACCGAGCTGCATCATCGAGTACATGACGAGAGGCGCAGCCCCGAGGGCGAACCAGAGCACCGGAAAGAAGCTAAAGGTCCAGTTGAAGTTCACCCGGTGGACGATCCGTTCGCCCGGCGCCAGTGTCTTTTCGACATATCCCGCCATTTGTCCGCCCGATCCCTTTTCCCCGCGCTCAAACGCGCTTCCTGTCGCTATATATAGAGCGAACGGCGCCCCATGAAAGCCGCGACTGGCGTTGAAAGCCGGCCGAACGCGCGATAAGACCCGCGCCTGTTTCATCGAAGACACGACCGCAACCGAAAAGAGCGCCCCAAGAGGCGATAAGAGCGAATGGCGAAATTCCAATATGTCTACTTCATGCAGGGCCTCGGCAAAGCCTACACGGGCGGCAAAAAGGTCTTGGAAAACATCCACTTGCAGTTTTATCCCGACGCCAAGATCGGGATTGTCGGCGTCAACGGCTCGGGCAAGTCGACCTTGCTGCGCATCATGGCCGGCGTCGACAGGGAGTTTCAGGGCGAAGCCTACCCGGCCGACGGCGCGAGCATCGGATTCCTGCCGCAAGAACCCCAGCTCAATCAGTCAAAGACGGTCTTTGAGAACGTCATGGAGGGCCTCGGCGCCATCAAGGAAAAGATCGACGCGTTCAATGCGGTCTCCGCACAGATGGCGGAAGATTATTCGGACGAGCTGATGGAGCAGATGTCCAAGCTGCAGGAGGAGATCGACGCTGCCGACGGGTGGGACATCGACAGCAAGATCGAAATGGCGATGGAAGCTCTGCGTTGCCCGCCGGGCGACTGGAAAGTCGACAAGCTCTCCGGCGGTGAAAAGCGCCGAGTCGCGCTAGCCCGCCTGTTACTGTCGAAGCCTGACCTCCTGCTGCTCGACGAACCGACGAACCATCTCGACGCAGAGTCAGTCGCGTGGCTTGAAAACCACCTTCGCGATTACCCGGGCGCCGTCATCATCGTGACGCATGACCGCTATTTCCTCGACAATGTGACGGGCTGGGTTCTCGAACTCGATCGCGGGCGCGGCATTCCGCATGAAGGGAATTATTCCTCATGGCTCGAAGCCAAGCGAAAACGCCTTGAGCAGGAGGATCGCGAAGAACAGAACCGCAAGAAAACGCTCGATCGCGAATCTGAATGGATCAGCCAAAGCCCAAAGGCGCGGCAGGCGAAATCGAAAGCGCGCATCAGTTCCTATGAGGAGCTTCTCGCCAGAGCCGGCAAAGAGGAGATCAGCACGGCGCAGATCCAGATTCCCGCCGGACCGCGCCTTGGCGGCGTCGTCATCGAGGCGGAGAATCTCAAGAAGGCCTATGGCGATAAATTGCTGATCGACGGATTGTCGTTCAAACTGCCGCCGGGCGGGATTGTCGGCGTCATCGGCCCGAACGGCGCCGGCAAGACGACTCTGTTCCGTATGCTGACCGGAACAGAGCAGCCGGATGATGGCGCGTTGCGTATCGGGGAGACCGTCAAGATCGGCTATGTCGATCAGAGCCGGGACGATCTCGCGCCGACCAAAAACGTCTGGGAGGAGATCTCCGGCGGCCTTGACGTCATCAAACTCGGCAATCGCGAAATGCCAAGCAGGGCCTATGTCGGCTGGTTCAATTTCAAGGGCGGCGACCAGCAGAAAAAGGTCGGCAATCTCTCCGGCGGCGAACGCAACAGGGTTCATCTCGCCAAAATGCTGACCGAGGGGGCAAACCTTCTTCTGCTTGACGAGCCGACCAACGATCTCGACGTCGACACCTTGCGCGAGCTTGAGCGCGCGCTCGAAGATTTCGCCGGCTGCGCCGTCATCATCAGCCACGACCGCTGGTTTCTCGACCGCATCGCGACGCACATCCTCGCCTTCGAGGGCGACAGCCATGTCGAATGGTTCGAAGGAAATTTCGCCGCTTATGTCGAAGACAAGAAGCGCCGCCTCGGTCCGGATGCGGATATCCCGCACCGGATCAAGTACAAGAAGCTGACGCGGTAGGGCATGGACGCGCTCACCGCATTCGGTCTCTTTGCGGTGTCGCTGATGCTTGTCGCTTATGCGCTCGAAGAGCGAGCGCCGCGCTCCGCCGCTAGTCAAGGCGCCGGCTCACCAAGAATTCATGAATCCGGGCCGCGCCGGAAGCGCCCGTTTTTGGCGGGATTCAGCTAGGCGTCGCGCGGGTCAGTGAAATCTTAATTGACGCGCTAACGAATTGTTTTTGCTTCGCTCGTTTCTTGCCGTCCGGATCGGGACAGAAGTCCCGCGATGATGGGAGAAATTCATGAGCACACGGATGATGGTCACGGCGGGCGTTTGCGCGGCGGCGTTGATCGCTGGCGCAGGCTTTGCGATGTCAGGCGGCAAGAAAGCTGAAAAGGTCGCCGAAGCGGCGATCGTCGAGCAGCCGATTGTGGTCGCTGAGGCGGAGACGCCGAAGCTCGCGCCGCCCGTTGAGATCGCCGCGGCCCCGGCGCCCAAGCGCGATTGCCGGCAAGCAGCGACGTCCGAAACCGGCTTTGATCCGGCGACGACGCCCTATCCTGTTCGCGAAGATGCCGGCAACAAACAGGTCCTGAAGGGCGCGGCGGTCGGCGCCGCCGTCGGCGCGGTCGGCGGCGAGCTGATCACCGATCGGGCTGGCATCGGCGCCGCGGTTGGCGCGGGCGCCGGCGCACTTGGCGGCCACGCGATCAAGAAGTCAAAGCAGAACAACGCGGACGAACGATACGACGCGCAAGTCGCCGCGTATCAGCAATCGAAGTCCGCTTATGACGCAGCGCTGCAGACCTGCCTCGCGGCGTAAGCCCCGATCGCGCACCATTAATGCCGGATTTTACGGACCGCGCGCTGGCTGGCGCGCGGGCCGCGTTGCCTAGCGCGACCAAAGGCGATTGACGAGCGCTTGGGAATTCGCCGACGATCCGCCCCGAACCAATGAGGGGCCCCATGAAATTCGCCGCCTATTTTCTCGCACTCGCAGCAACGCCGGCGCTCGCTGCGCCGACCTACATCACCGCCGCCCGGATGATTGATCCGGCTACGGGGAAAATCGTCGCAAACCCGGCGATTGTCGTCGACGAAGGGAGAGTTCTTTCGGTCGGGTCAAGCCTTACGATGAAGCCGCCCGCGGGCGCCGAGATGATCGATCTTGGGGACAAGACAATCCTGCCCGGCCTCATCGACATGCACACGCATCTTATCGGCGATCCGACGCTTGGCGGCTATAATGGCTTTAGCGAGACGCGCGAGGCGGCGGCGATCTGGGGCGTTGTCAACGCGGAAAGGGCCTTGAAGGCGGGCTTCACGACGGTGCGCAATGTCGGCGCCGGCGATTTCGCGGACGTCGCTCTGCGCGACTCCATCAATTCAGGCATCGTCGCCGGACCGCGGATGTTCGTTTCGGGACCGTCGATCGGCATCATCGGCGGTCATTGCGCCGATCAAAATCTGCTTCCCAATGATTTTCACCTGCGCGGCGAAGGCGTCGCGACAGGCCCATGGGAAATGCGGGCGAAAGTGCGCAACAACATCAAATACGGCGCCGATCTCATCAAGACCTGCTCGACCGGCGGCGTCTTTTCGAAAGGCACCGTGCCCGGCGCGGAGCAGAACACGGTCGAGGAGATCGCGGCGATCGTCGCCGAGGCCCATCAGCGAGGGTTGAAAGTGGCGAGCCACGCGCACGGCAATCAGGGGATCAAGAACGCGATCAAGGCCGGCGTCGACACGATCGAGCATGCGAGTTACCTCGACAAGGATGCGATCAACATGGCGAAAGATCGCGGCGTCCACTTCGTCATGGACATCTACAATACGGAATACACCCAGACCGAAGGCCGCAAGAACGGCGTCCTTGAAGAATCGCTTCGCAAGGACGCCGAGATCGCGGAAATCCAGCGTGAAAGTTTCCGCGCTGCGGTGAAAGCCGGGGCGAAAGTCATCTACGGCACGGACAGCGGCGTTTATCCGCACGGCGATAATGGCAAGCAATTTGTCTGGATGGTGAAATACGGCATGACGCCCGCGCAGGCGATCCGATCCGCGACGACGCTTGCCGCCGAAGCGCTGGGCAAGGAAAAATCGCTTGGACGGATCAGCCCCGGATACGCGGCCGACATCATCGCCGTCGAAGGCGATCCGCTCGCCGATGTCGCCGTGCTTGAAACGGTCGGGTTCGTCATGAAGGACGGCGTCGTCTACAAGAATGAGTAGGCGCGTCGACGAGACGCGACATTCCGACATCCTCGCAACTTAGAGTCTACGACGATGGAAAACGCGCCGCTGATCGCCAATGACGCCGTGATTTTCGGGCTGCTGGCGCTCATTCTCGGATTGGTCTTCTGGACTTCGGAAATGACGTCGCCGGGTTGGAAGCGGTTCTATTCGATCTTCCCCGCCATATTGCTCTGTTACTTTCTGCCGTCGCTGCTGACGACTTTCGGGGTCGTCGACCCGGAAAAGTCACAACTCTATTTCGTCGCATCGCGATATCTTTTGCCGGCGGCGCTGGTGATCCTGACGGCCGTCGCGGATCTTCCGGCGACGTTGCGTCTTGGGCCTAAAGCGCTGATCATGTTCTTCACCGGGACGATCGGCGTCGTCATCGGCGGGCCAATCGCGCTCTTCATCGCCAAGCTGATCGCGCCCGATCTCGTCACCGGCGATGGTCCGGACGCCGTCTGGCGCGGCATGGCGACGACCGCCGGAAGCTGGATCGGCGGTTCGGCGAACCAGACCGCGCTGAAGGAAATCTACGAGACCGGACCGACCGCGTTCTCGATCTGGGTCGCGGTCGACGTGATCGTCGCCAATATCTGGATGGCTGTCGTACTCGCCTTCGCCGCCAATTCGGCGAAAATGGACAAATGGCTGAAGGCCGACTCGTCTTCGGTCGATGAGGTGCGGCGCGCGGCGCAAGCCTATGAGGCCGCTCATACGAAGAATCCGTCGCTCCGTGATTTGATGGTGATTTTGGCCTTCGCTTTCGGCGCGATGGGGGTGTCGCATTTCTTCGCGGATATTCTGACGCCGTACTTCAAGGAGAATTTTCCAGGCGCGGCGCAGTTCAGCCTGCATTCTAGCTTTTTCTGGATCGTCGTCGTCGCCACGATCATCGGCGTCAGCTTGAGTTTCACGCCGGTCAGAAAGCTGCAGGGCGCGGGCGCGACGAAGATCGGGTCGGTGTTGATCTATTTTCTGATCGCGACCGTTGGGCTCAATATGAATGTCGCCGCGCTGTTCAAGACGCCGGCGTTCTTTCTGATCGGCGCTCTCTGGATGGCGATCCATGCGACCTTGATGATCGGCGTCGCCAAACTGATCCGCGCGCCGGTGTTCTTCCTCGCCGTCGGCAGCCAGGCGAATATCGGCGGCGCCGCTTCGGCGCCGGTCGTGGCGGCGGCTTTTCATCCGTCGCTCGCGCCGGTCGGCGTTCTGCTCGCCGTCGTCGGTTACGTGGTCGGGACGTTTGGCGGCTGGCTAGCCGGCCAGATGATGCGCGTCATTGCCGGACAATGAGCCGACAGTGACCGATCCGGTGGAGAGCAAACGCAAGGCGGCGCGGTCATGGTCGGCGCGAGCCGGATCTATCTGGGGGTTTATTACTCGACGGAGGTCGTCGCCGGATTGTCCTTCGGCGCCGCCCGGGCGGCGATCGTGCTGATCGCCGCCCGGCGGTTCGAAACGCGCTAGGCTTTCTTGCCGGCCTTGCCGAGCTTGGAGAACCAGTAGCCATAGACGAAATAGACTGCGAGGCCGCCGATCAGATATCTTATGAAGAAATCGCGCGTGTGCGGGTTTGTCATCAAGGTCATCAGCAACAAAAGGCAAAGCGCGGCGCCGATGATCGGCGTCACCGGTCCGAGCGGCGCCTTGAACGGGCGTTTGAGCTGCGGCGCGGTGACGCGAAGATAGAGCACGGTCATGCAGACAATCATGAACGCCGCAAGCGTGCCGACATTGGTGAGTTCAGACAGCGCGTCGAGCGACATGAAAGCCGCGCCGGCGCCTGCGAGAACGCCGACGATCAACGTGTTAATCCATGGCGTCTGGAACTTCTTGTGCACGGTCGAAAAGAACGGCGGTAGAAGTCCGTCCCGCGCCATGGAATAGAAAATGCGCGTCTGACCATAGCAAAGCACGAGCATGACGGAGGAAAGACCGGCGATCGCGCCGATCTTGATCAGCATCGAAAACCAGGGAAGCCCGATTTCGTTCACCGCGAGCGCGATCGGCGCCGGATTGTCGAGGCGCGCATAAGGCACGATGCCGACAAGAACGCCGGCCGTCAGGATATAGAGAATCGTGCAGATGACCAGCGAACCGAGAATGCCGATCGGCATATCGCGGGCCGGATTTTTCGCTTCCGCGCCGGCGGTCGAAACCGCTTCAAAGCCGATATAGGCGAAGAAGATGATCGCCGCCGCGTGGATGACGCCGCCAATGCCGTATCGGTTCGTATTGTCGCCGCTCAGGATTGCGACGAAAGCGTCTTTGAGTTCGCCCCAGAATCCACCCTCGGACGGCGCCGGAACCGCAATGCCGTCCGCGCCGATCGAAACGCGCTCGGGGATCAGCGGCGACCAATTGTCGAAGTTCACATAGAACATGCCGATCGCAATGAATGCGATGACGACCCCGACCTTGATGAAAACGATGACGTTATTGACGGCGGCCGATTCATTGATGCCGAGCACAAGCAGCATCGTGACCGCTGTGATTCCGATCAGCGCGGGCAAATTAAAACTTGCAGTGACCGGCGTTGAGCCGGCCGGCGCAACGCCGTCGGCGAACGACGTCGCCGCCACGAACGATCCGTCGACCATGGCGCCGACGACGGTCCCGGGCGCCGCCGTCAAATTCGCTGGTATGTCTAAGCCGAAATCATGGAGGAAACTGACGACATATCCGGACCAGCCGGCGGCGACAGTCGACGCCGCCAAACCGTATTCAAGAACCAGCAGCAGACCCATCACCCAGGCGACGAACTCACCCATGGAAGCGTAGGAGTAAGAATAGGCGGAGCCGGAAACCGGCAACACCGACGCGAGTTCCGCATAGCAAAGGGCCACCAGCGCGCAGAGCGTTCCGGTGATTATGAAGGAAACCATGATGCCGGGGCCGGCATATTCCGCTGCAGCGCGCCCGGTCAGCACGAAAATGCCGGTGCCAATGATGCAGCCGATGCCGAGCAGGATCAGGTTCCAGGGTCCAAGCGTGCGCTTGAGCTCGCCGCCTTCATACTCCCGCTGCATTTGCTCAATCGACTTGCGGCGAATGAATCCGCTGGCGAATGCCGGCCGTGTCTCAACGACCGGTTTAGTCGGCTCTGAAGTCATTATGTAATTCCCTCCCGCCCTGCGCGGCGATGCGACGTTCAAAGAGCGCACGCGTCTGTCGCGAACGTCAAAGGACGCCGCCAACGCGTGGCCCACCCGCCGGGCCTCTATCCCCAAGCCCGGTATTGGGCGCGCACACTGCGCCGATTTCCATATTTTGCAAGGGCTTGACTGGCTTTGAGCGGCGACGCCAATGGCGGCGTTTGTCGATCCGGACAATAATCAGCCGTCATCGGACAAGCGCGCGCGCGAATTTGCTGTTGCAGCGCAACAAAGGAGGCGACCATGAAAAAACTGCTTTATCCGGCGCTTGCCGCTCTTTGTCTCGGCCTGAATGGCGCCATGGCGAACGAGCCCGAAGTCCGAAGCCTTGACGAGGGCGCCATCGCGCCGAGCGCCTCCATCGCCGACGTCGCTTTTCTTTCCGGCCATTGGATCGGCGAGGGACTGGGCGGGTGTGCGGAGGAATTCATGGCGGAACCCGCCGCGGGCCAGATCATGGGCATGTTCCGCCAGATGACCGCCGAAGGCGCAGTGCGCTTTTACGAGTTCTATACAATCGCGGAAAAGGAAGGCTCGCTGATCTTCCGCATCAAGCACTTCAATCCCGACATGACAGGCTGGGAGGAAAAGGACAAGACGACCGATTTCCCGCTGGTCGCGATCGAGGGGACGACCGCTTATTTCGACGGCCTCACCTATTCCCGTTCCGGCAGGAAGAGCCTCCGCGCCGCCGTCAACCTTGGCGACGAGGCCGTCGCCGCGTTCGAGTTTCGGAAGGCGAAAGAAGGGGAGGGGTGTCTAACAACACGCCCCTGACGTCGCCGCCGCTGTTGATGTTTGCCCGAACGGCGACGCCATCCCGCATCCCGGAAAGATTCCGTAATGCGTCGACCAGTCGCCGATGAAGTCGAAATAGGGCGCGAAGCGCGACTCCGACAGCATCCGATAGGTGTTGCCGCAAACCGGGAAGGCGCGGCCCTTTTCGATCGCATGGTGGCTGTCGAGAATGAAAAGCTTTTCCGCGTTTTCAACGCCGCCTTTGTAGACGACCGCCTGACCGTAATCCTCGCAGGCGGGCTCCAGACCATCGATCCTGAACAGGCGATAGGTCGCCGAATGGAACTGAGCCGGCGCGAGCCGTACCTTTAGCGCATCATTGTTGATCGACAAAGGGCGGTGCGAGACGAGGCGCGGGTCGGCGAATCCCGCGCTCTTTGCGATGGCGAGGAAGTCATTCCAGTAGAGCGCCCCGCCAAGGCACTCGCCGCGCGCCTCCGGATCGGCGCGGAGATCATCGCTAAGCCGGCGGTCCGCGTAGACGTCGGAGAAATAGAATTCGCCGCCGGGCTTCAGCAGATCATGGGCGGCGGCGAAGACGGCATGCTTGTCCGCGCAAAGATTGATGACGCAATTTGAGACGATGACGTCAAAGCCCTGCGGCGGAAGGGAGAGCGCGCCAAGATTTTCGATGTCGGCGTCTACAAATGCGACGTTCGAGCGCGCAAAACCGTAGCGATCGCGGTGCCAGTCCTGATGCGCGCGCGCGACGGCGAGCTGTTCCGGCGTGAAGTCGACGCCGACAACCGCGCCGGCCTCGCCGACAAGGCGCGACAGGATGAAGGCGTCCTGGCCCGCGCCGCAACCGAGATCGAGGACGCAGGCGCCATGAAGCGCGAGCGGCGCGACGAGCCCGCAGCCGTAATAGCGCGCGGAAATTTCCGGGTGGATGTCGCTGTAAAGCGCGCGCAGCCAGCCGGGCGTTTCGTCAAGCGCGCAGCAGGCGTCGGTCTTCAAATCCGCCGAGGATTGCAGCGTCTTGCCGTAATAGTCCTTGACGATCGTCTGGATGTTCACCCTTTGCCGCTCCTGCCGCCTAGCCTTCATGTGGTGGAGCGGGCGGAACCTGAAAGCAACCCGGATCAAGCGCTTTTGAAGCTGTATGATGGTTCGATTTGACCCTTATTGGGCCTCACTTCGGCTGCATTGTCCGGCATGATGGCCGGCATGAGTTTCATGGACATTCGCTCGAAGCTGACAGCGCCAATCCGCGCCCGGCTTGATAACGCCGCAACCGCCTTCCTTTCGGGCGACGGCCATCCGCCGCCGGATTTCTCGCAGCCGGCGGGCGAGCCTGCGCTCGTGTCGCCGGACAGCGTTTCCTGGCGCGTTTTCAAGAACCCCGTTGCGTTGTTCATTGGCGGCGTCGCCGCGGTAATTCTTGAGTTCGCGGAACCGCGTGTCAGGACCGGCGTCTGGGAGCACACGACGTTTCGCACCAATCCCGTCGCGCGATTGCGGCGAACGGGGCTCGCCGCGATGGTGACCGTCTATGGCGCGAGAAGCGTTTCCGAAAAAATGATTGCGCGCGTGCGCCAGCTTCATGAGGGCGTCGAAGGCGTGACGCCGTCCGGCGAGCCTTATCGGGCAAGCGATCCGGAACTGCTGACCTGGGTGCAGGCGACGGCCGCGTTCGGCTTTCTTGAAGCCTATTCGACCTATGTCGCGCCGCTGACGCCGGCCGAGCGCGACCGTTATTTCACGGAAGGAAAGGCGGCCGCCGCGCTCTACGGCGCCGTCGGCGCGCCCGCCTCAAGCGAGGAATGGCGCGCGCTCTATGAAAAGACGCGCCCGCGCTTTGAACGCTCGGAGATCATTTTTGAGTTTCTGTCGATCATGAAGTCGGCGCCCGCGCTCCCTCAGCCGGTTCGACTGACACAGGGAACGCTGATCCGGGCGGCAATCGATTTGCTGCCGGGCGACGCGCGCGACGCTCTTGGCCTTGGCCGGAAATTCGGGCTGAGGCCTTTCGAGAAGCTGATCGTGCGCCGGATGGCGAAACGCGCCGACCGGTGGTTGCTTCCCTCAAGCCCGGCTGCGCAGGCGTCGGTGCGCATGGGAAGGCCCCCAGATTACCTGTACCGGGCGCGGCGATAGCTCGCTCAACCTATTCTGTATTTAAGTCGTGTTTATATTCAACGAATGTTACAATTGCGGTGGAAAGTTGCACGAAGCCTGCATAGGAACCAAAGCGAGCAATTCGCAGAGAGCGCCGTGCCGGCAAGCAGTTTCAGGAGCCGTCAATATGCCGCCATCGGCGGGCTGATGACGCTGGTTTGCCTGTCGACGGCGACAGCGGTGTTTGGCATTCGGGCGGTGGACCAAGCATCGGCGCGATGCCGTCACGCGAACGAGACGCTGATCGCGCATCTAAACCTGTCCAACAACGCGGAAAAACTGTTCTCTGAAATCAAACTTTCGATCATTCAGGATACGGCGCGCGACCTCACGCGCGGGATGGCGCTGCTCGAAGCGGTGCGCGGCGATATATTGACGACGCGCAAGGCGATCGCGCTGGAATTCGCCAATATGCGCGGCCCGGAAGAAGAGACGCTGGAATTCGATCAACTCGACCGAATCGAGCGCGCGATCGAGGACATCGCCGAAACATATGTCGAGCCGAACGCGTCGACGCCTGCGGCGAGGGACAGGCGCGCCTATCGGGAGAAGGCGATCGCCGACCTCAACGACCCGGCGCTCGGCAAGCTGTTCGACGAGGCGATCGCCGAGGAGCGGCGCGAAGTCGATGAGGCCGAGGGTCAAATGCATCACACGGTGATGCTCGTCGAAACGATCGCCCCCCTGATCGGTCTTGCGACGCTGGCGCTAGCCGCGATGCTGCTCTTCTATTTCAACCGCGTTTTTCTCTCGTCGCTGCGGCGACTGTCCGTCGGCGCGACGGCCCTCGCGCGCGGCGAGTTCGAACACGCAATTCCGTCGATGCCGACGAAGGAGTTCGAGGATGTGCGGCGCGGCTTTGAAAAGATCGGCGCCGAGTTCAAGTTGAATCGCGCCGAACTTCAGTCGGCGCATGATCGCCTCGAAAGCGAAGTGCGCGATCGCACCGCCGCGCTCGAAGCGGCGAAGGAGCGGCTTGAGGACAGCGACCGCGCCCGCCGGAATTTCTTCGCCGATATCAGCCACGAATTGCGGACGCCGCTGACCGTCATCCGCGGCGAGGCGGAGATCGCGCTGCGCGGCTCGGACAAGTCGTCCACGCATTATCAAGACAGCCTGTCGCGAATCGCCGAACAGGCGCGCCACACCAACCGGCTGATCGACGATCTACTTTTCGTGGCGCGCGCCGATTCCGGCGCGCCGCGGCTTGACATGCGCTCCGTCGCCGTCTGCGCACTGATGGGCGAGGTCATGAACAATTTCCGGCCCGCCGCCGCCGAGCGAGCGATTTCACTGTCCTGGAAGTGCAGGCTCGGCGAGACGGTGGTGCTCGGCGATCGCGGGCGCCTGCGCCAGGCGCTGTCGGTGATCGTCGACAACGCCGTCCGCTATTCGCACCGGGGCGGCGAGGTGCGCGCGACCTGCCGCCTTGATGGCGGCCGCATCGAGATTGCGGTCGATGATGACGGCGTCGGCATCATGAAGACTGATTTCGACCGTGTGTTCGAACGCTATTATCGCGGCGGCAATTCGACGAACGAACAGGACGGCCTCGGTCTCGGCTTGCCCGTCGCCAAGGCGATTGTCGAAGCGCATAAGGGCGAAATCCGCCTGACCGCGTCGGCGAGCGGCGGCGTCACCGCGACTATCGCGCTGCCTGTTGAGTCGGAATTGAGGGCCGTTTCATGACAGTGCTGGTGATCGAAGATGACGAGGGCGTCGCGTCAATGCTGAAGCGCGGCCTTGAGGGTGAGGGCTATGATGTGAAGGTCGCACGCGACGGAATCATCGGTCTCGCCTCCGCGTTGAACCACGACAATGAGCTGATCATTCTCGATTTGAAGCTCCCCGGCGCGCATGGCCTTGACGTTTGTCGCGAAGTGCGCGCGCGCGGCAATTTCACGCCGATCATCATGTTGACCGCGCTCGATACGATGGAAGACAAGGTCGAGGGATTGAAAGTCGGCGCCGACGATTATCTCTCCAAGCCCTTCTCGTTCGAGGAGCTGATGGCGCGCGTCAACGCGCATATACGGCGCGGCCGCGAGTTCAAGCCGATGCGTCGGATCGCCGGAAGCGAATTGCGTTTCGATCCGGAACTCCGGCGGATCGAGAGCGGCGGCAAATCGATCGAACTGACGCCGACGGAATTTGCGATCCTTGAATTGCTGAACGCGCATCCTGGCAGGGTGTTTGGCCGGGAAATCATCCGCGAGACGATCTGGGGCGCCGACATGGATCCCGACACCAATGTCGTCGACGTTTACATCGGCAAGCTGCGTCGCAAGCTTGAGGCGGGCTTTGGCTCGCCGCTGATTCAGACGGTGCGCGGGCGGGGATACCGCCTCGCGATGGACGAACGCGACGATTAGATTCGGCGACGGCCTCCCTGACGTTCGGTCTCCGGTTTGCGCTGCGAACCCTTCCGCCCTATTGAAACGGCTCCCAATCGACCGGACCGGACCCATGACCGCCATCACGCCCGAAATCGTCGCCGACCACGGCCTCAAGCCCGACGAATATGACCGCATCAAGGAGCATCTCGGCCGGGAGCCGAACCTGCTCGAACTCGGCGTTTTTTCGGTCATGTGGTCGGAACATTGCTCGTACAAATCCTCGCGCCGGCATCTGAAGAAGCTGCCGACTTCGGCCCCCTGGGTCATCTGCGGGCCCGGCGAAAATGCGGGCGTCATCGACATCGGCGCGGGGCCGGACGGAACGAAGCTCGCCGCCGTCTTCAAGATGGAGAGCCACAACCACCCGTCCTTCATCGAACCCTATCAGGGCGCTGCGACCGGCGTCGGCGGCATCATGCGCGACGTCTTCACCATGGGCGCGCGGCCCGTCGCCAACATGAACGCGTTGCGGTTTGGTTCCGTGGACAATGCGAAGACGCGCCACCTCGTTTCCGGCGTCGTCGCCGGCATCGGCGGCTACGGCAATTGCATGGGCGTGCCGACGGTCGGCGGCGAAACGAATTTCCACGAAGGGTACAACAATAACATCCTCGTCAATGCGATGACAATCGGCGTCGCGGAGAAGCATCGCATTTTCTACTCGGCCGCGCGCGGAACCGGGAATCCTGTCGTCTATGTCGGCTCGAAGACCGGCCGCGACGGCATCCACGGCGCGACGATGGCTTCGGCGGAGTTCGACGCGGCGTCGGAGGAAAAGCGTCCGACAGTGCAGGTCGGCGATCCGTTCACGGAGAAATTGCTGCTTGAGGCGTGCCTTGAGCTGATGGCTTCGGACGCGATCATCGCCATCCAGGACATGGGCGCGGCCGGCCTCACCTCGTCGTCCTGCGAGATGGCGGCGAAAGGGGGCGGCGGCTTCGATCTTGATCTCGACAAGGTCCCGCAGCGCGAAGAGGGGATGACCGCCTATGAGATGATGCTCTCCGAAAGTCAGGAGCGCATGCTGATGGTTCTAAAGCCCGGCCGCGAGGAAGCGGCGAAAGCCGTCTTCGACAAATGGGGCGTCGATTTCGCGGTCATCGGCGTCACAACCAATACGGGCCGCCTCGTTATCAGGCATAAGGGCGTCGTCGAGGCGGACATTCCGGTCGCGCCGCTCGCCGACGCCGCGCCGAATTACGATCGCCCGGTCGCCAAGTTCGAAAAGCCGGCGCTGCTTGAGGACAAGGTTGTCAGCATCCGCGAAGCCCTCGTCAGCGTCAGGGCGCGCGGCAAGTCAAAGGCGGAAATGCGGGCGATCATCGACGCCTTGATCGACGATCGCGTCAAGACGCTCGCCGGGGTCGACGCCATCGGCCAATCGGCGGGCGCGCAATTCGGCAAGCTCTATGTCCGCATGAAGCCAGACGAGACCGCGTCATTCGCCTCGCTCGAAGAGGCGGCGAGAAATCTCAAACAGGCCGGCATCGTTGAGCAGGCGGAATTTGACACGCATGAGGAGACTGTCGATCTCGCCGACCGCACGGGCGCCGTCTCGACGCTGACAGCGCTTGGAATCTTGATGCAGTCGCCGGACCTTTGCTCGCGGCGCTGGATCTGGGAGCAGTACGACCACACCGTCATGGGCGACACGGTGATCGCGCCGGGCGGCGACGCGGCGCTGGTGCGCATCCACGGCACCAACCGCGCGCTTGCGATCACGACGGATGTGACGCCGCGCTATGTTGCCGCTGATCCCCATGAAGGCGGCAAACAAGCGGTCGCCGAGACCTATCGCAATATCTGCGCGACGGGCGCCGCGCCGCTCGCGATCACCAACTGCCTCAATTTCGGCAATCCGGAGCGCCCTGAAATCATGGCGCAGCTTGTCGGCGCCGTCGAAGGCATGGCGGAGGCGTGCGAGGCGCTCAACTATCCGGTCGTCTCCGGCAATGTGTCGCTCTACAATGAAACCAACGGCCAGGCCGTTCCCCCGACGCCGGCGATCGGCGGCGTCGGCGTCATTGACGACGCGACAAAAGCGGTCCGCATCGGCGGCGCGCTGGCGGGCGACGAGCTGATCGCCATCGGCATCACGCGCGGGCATCTCGGGCAATCGCTTTATATGCGCGAACTCTTCGGCGTTGAGGCGGGCGCGCCGCCGCATGTCGATCTCGACGCCGAACGGCGCAACGGCGAAACGATCCGCAAGCTGATCGCCGAGGGTCTCGTCACCGCCTGCCACGACGTTTCCGACGGCGGCATTCTCGTCGCGGCGGCGGAAATGGCGCTCGGCTCGGGCGAAGGGCTCGATCTCAAGACGCCGGTCAAGGCGCGAAGAGCCGCCTATTGGTTCGGCGAGGATCAGGGACGCTACCTCGTCGCTTGCGCGCCCGGCGCCGGCGACACGCTGCTCTTGAAGGCGGCGATGGCCGGGGTCCAGGCCTCCAAGATCGGCCGCTTCGGCGGCGCGTTCCTGCGTCTCGACGATAGCGACGCGCTCGGCCTTCTTGACCTCGCCGACATGCACGACCGCGCGCTGCCCGACTACATGAATGCGCTCAAAATGCCGGAGACCGCCCCGATGCCGATGAAGTCCGACGACATCAAGAAGATGATCCTCGACGCGATGCCCGACGCGACCGTCGAAATCGAAGACCTCGCTGGCGACGGCGACCATTACCGCGCGCGCATAATCTCAAAAGCCTTCAACGGCAAGAACCGCGTCCAGCAGCACCAGCTCGTCTACCGCGCGCTGAAGGGCAAAATGGGCGGAGAGCTGCACGCGCTGGCGCTGGAGACGGAAGGGGTGGAGTAGGTCTTCTGAACCTTGCGATCAAACCTGATTGTCACGAGTTGCAGTTGTGTCACTTATTGGGCGGGGAGACCGGCTTGCACAATGCTGTTAACGTGTCGTCCGTTAAACGCTCGGTCAGACGGAACACTCCGGAGATTCGGTCGAAATGTCCGACGACGGCTTCCCCATACCCTCCGAAATACAGGACCGGGTCGACAATGTCGTTCACATTGTATGTGACCCCAGAAAAATGAAGCGTCCCAAGTTCGCTGTTCGGGCCATAGGACATTTTGACGAAAGCTGGGTAAATCTGAACGACCAAGCTCTCCTTGATTGTGATTGGTTCAGAAGAATCGCTCGACGACAGCTCGCTGTCGCAAACAAAGTAGTCGCGCCGTCCCTCGCATCCGGGGAGCAGAATGGTGCAGGCGAAGAGAAGGTGCTTGGCGGCTTTCATTTGTTATGTCACCAATCCATGACTCTGGGACGAAGTCCGATTAGACGTCGAAGTTCGCGCGACAAATCTGCGGCTTCATCTCGGACTTCACGCGTTGCGCTGTTTAACGTCTGGTCTAAGTAATCTTGGTCTTGATAAGATGGATGTCCGAGATCACAAAGTATCGTTACGCTGCGGTTTTCTCGATTGGGACGCTTACTGAACTGAAAATAGCGGTCGACGATGCTGTGATCTAGAAATTCGTAGGCGTCGTTTTCGATCGGGAACGGATATTCCGGGAGAGGTGGTTGGATGTAATTTCCAAAATTTTCGACAATGTCATTACACTTAATTGCATAGGTCTCGAGTTGATGGGCAAGGCGCAGTGCGAGGTATCGTCTCTTTCGATCGCGTTCTCGCCCGGCGCGCCACCAGGCAATGAACGCATTGAATGCCGCAACGATTACGCCGCCGGCAGCGCCAGCGACGACACCGGCAATCTTCGGATCATCGAGCATCCGCTCATATTCGGGCTCAAGGGTTGATATTGGGCGAAAGGCATTGGGACTTTATCACATTTTCGGATAAAAACGGATAGACAATTGGATATCCCTGTGCTATCAAATGGATAGAAACGGATAAACAATTGGATAATCCCTTCAATATCAAGGCGCTTCCGATCACGCCCGAGATTCTCGCCCTTATCGCCGGGATCGACGAGTTCAAGGGCGCGTGGCGTGCGGTAGGCCGGATCGCGCCGGCGCGTCTTTTGTCGCTGAAACGCGTCGCGACGATTGAAAGCATCGGTTCGTCGACAAGGATCGAAGGGGCGAAGCTCACCGACCGCGAAGTCGAGCGGCTTCTCTCCAATCTCGACATCAAATCCTTCGCGACGCGCGACGAGCAGGAGGTCGCCGGCTACGCCGAGGCGATGGAGACCGTCTTTACAAGCTACGAGGCGATCGACCTCACCGAAAACCACATCAGGCAATTACACCGCGATTTGCTGCGTCATTCGCATAAGGACGAGCGCCATCGCGGCGACTACAAAACGCTGCCCAATCATGTCGAAGCGATCGGCCCGGACGGCGATACGCTCGGCGTTGTCTTTCACACCGCGACGCCGTTCGATACGCCAAGGCTCATGCGCGATCTTGTCGAATGGACGCGCCGCGAATTGGAAAGCGCGAAGCAGCATCCGCTGCTCGTCATCGCCGTTTTCATTGTCGTTTTTCTTGAAATCCATCCGTTCCAGGATGGAAACGGCCGTCTCTCCCGTATTTTGACAACGCTCCTGCTCCTGCGCGCCGGCTACGCCTACGCGCCCTACAGCTCGCTCGAAGCCGTCATCGAGCAGAACAAGGAAGCCTATTATCTGGCGCTGCGCCGCACCCAATCGACGATCCGTTCAAAGACCCCCGACTGGGCGCCATGGACCCTCTATTTCCTCAAGGCGCTCGCCGCGCAAAAGTCGCGCCTTAGCGCCAAGCTCGAACGCGAGCGCGTGATCCTTGGCGCCTTGCCGGAACTTTCCGTGCGCATTCTGGAGTTGGCGCGCGAGCGCGGCAGAGTGACAATCGCCGAGATCGCCGCCGAAACGGGCGCAAGCCGCAACACGATCAAATATCATGTGGCGGCGCTGACCCGGGCTCACCATCTCAATCGACGCGGCGCCGGTCGCGGAACCTGGTACGCGATCGGGTGACAGGGTGTCCTTGTGACGCGCTAGGATCAGCGGATGAATACGCGCTACGCGATTTCCTTCGCATTCATCGCTGCGGCGGGTTTCAAGCTGTCCGGCTCGCGCGCGCCCCACAAACAGGCGCCGATGATGATGACCGCGCCGACCCAGACTTCGGGCCGCGGCGATTCCGCAAAGAGGAAATAGCCGATCAGCGCCGCCCAGATCAGCGCGGTGTATTCGAGCGGCGCCAGAACCTGCGCCTCGGCGTGCGCATAGGCTCTTGCGAAGAACCACATGCCGGCGGCGGCGAAGGCGCCAAGGGCGATGAAGGCGGGAATGTCGCTCGCTGGCGGGAGTTCTCCCGTCATCACCGTCGGCACGGCGATGATGGCGCCCGGGATGACGCTTGAAAGCACCCCGATGACGGCGGGTCCGTCTTTCCCCGCCCGGCCGCGAAGCAGGGTGATTGACAACGCGTAAGTGACGGCCGAGCCGAGCGCGCCGGCGATGCCGAGCATGCGCCGGTGATCAACCGCGTCGAAATCGGACCCGATGCTGGCGACGATGACGCCGGCGAAACCGACAGCCCCGGCGACGATCGAGCGCGGGCGGATTTTCTCGCCCAGCACAAACCGCGCGACGAACGGCACGAGAAGCGGCGCGACAAAGCAGATGGTGATCAACTCGGCGAGCGGCAGGACAGAGATGCACCAGAAGAACAGCGAAGCGGAAATCGCGATGACGATTCCGCGCGCGCCATGCGCCTTCCACATCTCCCGCGTGAGCGTCGGGCGCCCATAACGTTGCCAGATGACAAGCGCGAACGCCGCGCCGACGACATAGCGCCCGAGCGTCACGACCAGCGCGTCGTTCGTCGCCACCAGATGCTTGATGACGCCGTCCATCGCGCACAAAAGCGCGATCGCAATGGCGCCGAGCGTCATCGCCTTCGCCGCGTTGTGTTCGGGCGTCTTTGACATGCCCGCGCTCTGGAGGCAGGCGGACATGGTGTCAAGCCGACGCCGGCCGACCGCCGGCCGCATGCGCAAGAAAGGCGAGGACGTTGACCGCCATCAGCGCGCCCATGATGTGCCAGCTTGTCGGCGACCCGGTCGCTCTGGCGAGAATTTCGGCGACGGCCGCCGCCATTGCGAGCGGGATCGCGTAAGCGACGAAAAGCGCGGTTCCCGCGAAGGGAACGCCGCGCCGCAAGGGCGACGCCGTCACCCAAAGCCCGAGAAGCCCCAGCGCGATCGTCGCCCCGCCAATCAGTTTCATCAGCGCGAAATAGAGCGGCCGCACGGCTTCAAGCGCGTGCGCCGGCACGGCCGCCGCGTGAAACCACAAAAGGTCGTCGACCGACGCATAAAGCGTCCCGAACGCCGCGTAAAAAAGTCCGAGCAGAGCAAACAGGAACAGGCCAGCGACGCGAGCAAATCTTTTCACAGCCACGCCTCCTTTTTCGACCGCCGTCGCATCATTTGATACAGCGCGCCGCCATGCGCATGAATTGCCTTCGAATTATCGCTTCCATGCAGGCGGCGCATGCTGATTGACGCACCGTTCCTGAAAGGCGACTACTGAACTGGCGGGCGGGCTTTCAGGGAGGCCGACAATGCCGGAATCGCGAATTCGCCTGTTGCTCGCCGCCGGGTCGCTCGGCGCCTTTCTCCTGATCATGGGCCTTGAGATCGCGACTGAAAACGATGCGCTGTCGATCAAGGACATCGCCGTCGATGCACTGGCCCTGTTATTGACGATTGCGAGCGCCGCCGCCGCTGTCCTGCTCTGTATCAGGGTCGAGCAGCAAAGGGCCGATATGGGGCGGATTGTCAGCGAACTTGATCAGGCCCGGCGCGAAGGCGCCGAATGGCGCGCCGCAGTCGACCATCATGTCGAAGGCCTCAAAGGCGCGATCGACCAGCAATTCGACGATTGGGCGATGACACCGGCCGAGCGGGATGTCGCCTTGCTGATTCTGAAGGGATTCAGCCACAAGGAAATCGCCGGGCTGCGCGAAACCTCCGAAAGGACGATCCGCCAGCAGGCCCAAGGCGTCTACCGCAAGTCTGGACTTAGCGGGAAAAACGCGCTGACCGGCTATTTTCTGGAAGATCTGCTGAGCCCTGAAGAAACGCGTTCCGGCGCAAAAGCGCCCAATGGCGATTTGCCTGCGCGCGTCAACGCCTGAGTATCGAGCGCCAGCCTGTTGTTTTTCCTAATAAAACTGGCAGTCCGTCATCTGTCGGATTTCAAGCGACGCCGGCTTGCGCCACCAAATCCGCATGACGACCGCTTCGCCTGAGGGGTGCGCGCCGGCGTCGGCAACCCAAAGGAACAGGCGCCATGACCAGAAAGAACACCGCTTACATCGTCGCCGCAGCGGCAGCCTTCGCATACATTGACACCGCGCAGGCGCAAGCCGTGCCGTTTTCGAAAAGCGACATCTATTTTGAACTGAACGCCACCGACGGCGATATCGGCCTTCACGGCATTCTCGACGGCGATTCCTGGAAAGTCGCGACCATCAAGGGGCCGGGCGGCGCGTTCAACGTGCTTCGGGCGGTCCCCAATCAGGCCTCGCCCGAATTCGGCATGACCGAGCTCTTCTTCGAGAGCAATGAGCCGCCGCTCGAAGAGCGATCCTTCGCAGAGCTGATCGCGCTGTTTCCGCCGGGCGCCTATAAATTCGTCGGGACGCGGGCCGAAGACAATGCGCGCATGACCGGCGGCGACGTCCTTTCGACGGCGATGCCGTGTCCGCCGATCATGCAAACGCCGCGCCTTGTTGACGGCGATCTCATGATCCGCTGGCGCCCGCGCGCGGGCTCCTACAATCCGGATACCGGCGTTTGCTCAAGCGCAAATCCGGTCGCTGTCGCTGCCTATCAGGTGGTCGTCGAACTGGCGGACACAAGAACCGGCTTCACGCGAAAGGTGACGGTCGATCTGCCGCCAGGCGCGCGCAAGGTCGAAGCGCCGGACGAACTCCTCATCGGCGTCATTCCCGCCAACACCGAAGCCAAGGCGGAAGTGCTCGTCATCGCGCCCGACGGCAACCGGACGGCGATCGAAATCGACTTCGATCTTTGACGGTCAATTGACCGGGCAGACCATCACGTGGTCGTCGAAGACGGCGCCGACAATCAAAATGTTGCCGGAGACGGCGGCGGCGGACGACCCGTTGATGACGCCGTTCGTGTCGATCAGCACGTCTTCCGTCAGACCCGTATCCGGGTTGATGCGGATGACGTGCGACGGCGCGACGGCGGCCGCGTCTTCGACGTGCTTCAGGAAGTCGAACACTTTGGAATGGCCGGCGATCCACAAAGCGCCGTCCGCCCCGACTTCGATATTGTCAGGCCCCGTCTTGACGGCGATCGATTTGCGTTTCGCCAGCGCGCCGGTTTCGGGGTCGCGGCCGTAGACCGTGATTTTCCGGCGCAGGAACTCGCTTGCATAGAGCGTCTTCCCGTCGGCGGACATGTTGATCCCGTTCGCATAGGTGAGGCCGCGCGCGGCGATCTTGCCATTCTGCCCGTCGAAATAGGCGAGGCTTGAGAATGGCAGCGCGAGATAAGCTTCAAGGGTCGACATCAGCCCTTCCTTGTAGCCCCTGTCATTCGTCACATAAAAGCTTCGCGGGCCGACGCCGAGGACGTCGTTCGGCGATGTCATCTCCGGGAACGACACCGAGGCGACATGCAAGAGCGCGCCGCCAAGCCCGATGTCGAAAATCTCGACCTTGTCGCCGTCTTTCAGCGTATGATTGATCGCGAAGAGCCTTTTGCGCCCGTCCTCGCCGCGCCACAGGCTGATGCCATGCGGATGAAACTCGCCGAAACTGTCTGGCGACGCCTTCAACACGCGGTCCGAACCGTCGAGTTTCAGCACATAGACGCCGCCTTGAGCCGGCTTGCCCGCGGCTGTCGCGCGCCGGTCGTCGGCCGAAATGAATGCGACGCCGAGTTCCGGATCGATCGTCACATCCTCCGTACCCGGAAAAACATCGACGCGCCGGCACTGATCGATCAGTTTCGGCTCCAACCCGGCGAAGACGCCCGACGCCGGAATCAAATTCCACAACAGCCAGCCGATGATCGCCAACGCGATCAGCCCGACCAGCGTGAAAAGGCCCCTCATTTTGTTTTTACTCCGCCCGCCCGGCGCGACCGTGTCAAAATTGCGGCGCGAGCGCAATAAGCCTATGCTTCAACCCTGCTCGCCCGATTGGAGATATCCATGCGCCTCTTTCTCGCCCTGCTTGTTTTGACCGTTGCGTCGGCCTGTTCGAAGCCGAAACCGGCCGAAGAGTCGGCTGCGCCGCCGCCCGCCGTGACCGCCGCAGAAGATGATCTCGCAACTGCGAAGGACGACCCGGCGCCGACAGGTCAAGAAAAGACCATCGAGGAAATGCGCGCTGAATCGCTCGCGTCGATCGACCGCACCGCCTGCGAGGGCGCCGGCGGCCAAGTGCGCCAGGAAGGCATGCTCGGCATGTATCGCTGCGTGAAACCCTATGCGGACGCCGGCAAGCCGTGCCGGGGCAAAGCCGATTGCGAAGGTCAGTGCCGGTTTGAGGGCGAAGCGCCGGCGGACGGCGCCGACGTGACCGGCGTCTGCCAGCGCGACGACAGTCCGTTCGGCTGTTACAGCGAAGTCGAGGATGGAAAACTCACCGGCGGAATCTGCGTTGATTGATCCTTGCGCGCGCCGATCATCGTAACGCTTCAGGTCGACGAAGCGTCCGACTCGCTTTTTCAGGATCTCCGGCGGCTCCATTTCCCGCCGGAGATCAATTTCGTGGGCGCGCATCTGACGCTCTTTCACAATCTTCCCGGCGATCATGAAGAAGAAATCATTCGCGAAGTCGCGCGCATGGCGAAGCAAATCGCGCCGTTCAGAGTCAAAGTCGACGGTGCGATGAAGCTTGGCAGGGGCGTCGCGCTGAAAATAGAAAGCCCGACTCTCATGGCGTTACGGCTCGACCTTGCCGCCCGCTTCGAGCCCTGGCTCATCCGCCAGGACCGCGAGAAATTTCGCCCGCATGTGACCATTCAAAACAAGGTCGCGTCGCATGTGGCGGATGCGCTTTATGAGCATCTTGGCGTTTCCTTGCCGGCGTTTGAGGCGACTGCGGAAGGCTTCCAGCTATGGCGGTACAATGATGGGCGATGGACGCCGATTGCGGCGATACCCTTTCAGGCGACCGCGCGCCGCGACTTCGCATGAGCGAGGGGTCCTCATTGCGGGTCGGATTCGGCGTTTCCGGCCCGCTTGGCCAGGCGTGGTTTCCAGAAGCGCGAACACGCGCGCTGATTGAAGCCGCGCTCGCTGACGGCGTCGTTCATTTTGACACGGCGCCCTTCTATTTCGACGCCGAGCGGCGGCTTGGCGCCACGCTGCAAGCGCTCGGGCGATCCGATGTCTTCGTCAGCACCAAGACGGGGACGCGCCGGAATGGCCGGCGCCTTCAAAAGGATTTCTCCGAAGCGGGAATAAGGGCGGACGTCGAAGAGAGCTTGCGCCGGCTCGGGCGAGACCGCCTCGATCTTCTCTATCTTCACGGTCCGGACATCGGGCAGACTGAGAGCGCCGCGCCGGTGATGACGGCCCTGAAACAGGAAGGAAAAATCAGACGCATCGGCGTCTGTGGGGAGGGAGAGCCGCTGCGGCGCGCCGTGACCGCCGGCTTCGACGCGATCATGGGCGCATACAATCTGATCGACCGGCGCCACGAAGAGACTTTCGCGATGGCGAAAGCGCGAGGCGTGCTGGCGGTCGCGATCGCCCCGCTTGCGCAAGGCGTGTTCGACAGGCGTTACTTCCTGCCTAGCGATCTTGCCGATATCTGGCGGATGGCCCGAACGACCTTGCGGGGGCGATACGCCGACGAGGCGATCCGCCGTGTTCGCGAAACGCTTGGCGGCGCCGATCCGGTTGAGGCGGCCGTCGGCTTCGTTCTCGCAAACCCGGCTGTCGACATGGTGATGACGACGACGACAAAGCCGGCCCACCTCGCGCAAACTCTTGCGGCGGCGCGCCTTGCGCCCGATTCGGCCCTGCTTGACCGGCTTTCCCGCTTCGCCCTTGACCCGCCTCAAGGCGGCGCCTAGCTACAGGGAGAAAATCAGTCAAAGGGACTTATGAGCGACGCCGCCCATGCCGCGATCAAAGCGAAGATCGACGCCCATCCCGTCATGCTGTTCATGAAGGGCACGCCGCAATTCCCGCAATGCGGGTTCTCCTCGGCGGTGGTGCAGATTCTCGACTATCTCGGCGTCGACTACGGCTCCGAGAATGTGCTCGCTGATCCGGCGATCCGCCAGGGGATCAAGGAATATTCCGACTGGCCGACGATCCCGCAACTTTACGTGAAGGGCGAATTCGTCGGCGGCTGCGACATCGTCCGCGAAATGTTCGAGAGCGGCGAGTTGAAGGAATTCTTCGCGGAAAAAGGCGTCGCGGTCGAAGCCTGATCGCGCTGCGTCAGATCAGCGAAAACGCCAGCCCGGCCGCCAGCGCGCCAGCGACAACCAGAATTGCATTCGCGTGAAGGTGGATCAACGCGAACCCCGCCGCGATTGCAATCAGCGCCGCGGCGATGTCGAATGATGACGGCGCGGCGAGCGTCACCGGCGATCCCCATGGCGTCGTCATTGTCTCCGTTTCGCGAAACAGCACATGCACGGCGAACCAGAAAGCGAGATTGGCGATAACGCCGATCACCGCCGCCGTAATCGCGCGCAAGGCGCCGGCCGCGCGCGGATTGGCGCGAAGGCGCTCCGCGTAAGGCGCGCCCGCAAATATCCAGAGAAAGGACGGCGCAAAGGTGCACCAGCTCGCCATGGCGGCTGCGAGCGTCGCGATCAGCAGACCGCCGCCATCGGCCTGCCAGCCGCCCATGAAACCGACGAACTGATTGACGAGAACAAGCGGGCCCGGCGTCGTTTCAGCAAGACCGAGCCCGTCGATCATTTGCGGCGCGCTCAGCCAGTTTTCGACTTCCACCGCCTGCTGACGAAGATAGGCGAGGACAGCGTAGGCGCCGCCGAAAGTGACGAGGGCGAGCTTTGAGAAGAAGACGCCGACGCGCGTGATCACATGGTCGGGCCCCAGCGCGGCGAAGGCGAGCGCGACCGGGGCCGCCCATGCCGCGGCCCAGATTGCGGCGGTCGCCAGCGATTTTCTGGTCGACATCGCCGCCGCCCTGACCGCTTCGATCGCCGGCGCGTCGCCCCGCGCCCGGAAGGCGCCGAGCAACGCCGCCGCGAGAATGATGAGCGGGAAGGGAACGGAGAACAGCGTCAGCGCCGTAAAAGCGCCTATCGCCGTGAAAAGATCCGTGCGCTGTTTGAGCGCGCGCCTCGAAATGCGGATCAGCGCCTCGACGACGAAGGCGAGGACCGCCGCGCGAACGCCGAAGAACGCGGCTTCGACCAAAGGCGCCGATCCGTGTGCGGCGTAGAGCCATGAGAGCGCGAAGACGACGAACGCGCCGGGGAGGACAAACAGCGCGCCAGCGATAATCCCGCCTTTGACGCCGTGCAGCAGCCAGCCGACATAGGTCGCGAGCTGCTGCGCCTCGGGCCCAGGAAGCAGCATGCAGTAATTCAACGCATGCATGTAACGCGCTTCGTCGATCCACTTCTTTTCCTCGACGAAGAGACGGTGCATCAGCGCGATCTGCGCCGCCGGCCCGCCGAAGGAGAGGCAGCCGATCATGGCGGACGTTGCGGTCAGTTCGCGAAGATTTGGGGTCGGCGCCGTTATTGTTGAAGACTTGTCCAAGCCCCAACTCCCTGCGTTCGGGCTTTCTTGTAGATCATCGCCGCGGCTGTCAAATCCTGAAAGGCGGCGCCGGTTGAATCGAAAATCACGATTTCGTCCTCTGAAAGCCGGCCTGGCGCCATGCCGGCGATCACCGCGCCGAGCGACGCGCGGACATCGGATCGCCGCATGGCGCCGGCGGCGATCGCGGCGCGAAGATCGCCCATCGCGACGCACTGATCGGCCACATCGACAATGACGGCGGAATTGGCCATCAGCGACGGCGCGATTTCACTCTTGGCCGGGCTGTCCGCGCCGACCGCGGCGACGAAGGTTCCTGCGCGCAGCATTGCCGGAAACGCCAAGGGCGTCCGCGCCGTCGTCGTCGTGACAATGATGTCGCTCTTGACCGCCGCATCGCCAATATCCGCGGCAATTTGCACCGGCAAACCGGCGACAGGCGTCATTTCCGACGCGAAGCGCCGCGCCTTTTCTCCCTCGGCGTCAAAAGCGAAGATTTGGCGAAGCTTGCGCAACGGCGCGATCGCTTCCAGATGCGCCCGGCCCTGAACGCCGCAGCCGCAGATCAGCAGCGCCGACGCAGATTTCAGCGCGAGCGAGTCGGTCGCGACGGCGCTCGCCGCCGCCGTGCGACGCAGCGTGATTTCGGCTGAATCCATGATGGCGAGCAGCCGCCCCGTCGAGGCGTCGCTGAGCAAAAGCGCGCCTTGAATCGTCGGCAGGCCGCATCGTTGCGGATTGAGTGGAAAATTGCCATTGACCTTGACTACGGCGAACGCTCCGCCGTCGATGTCCATCGCAGCGCCCTTGACGTGAAAAGCGCCGTCAATTGCGCCGATCTCCATCGGCGGCGGCGAAGAAGCGTCGCCCGCGGCGAACGCACGAAAACCTGCGGCGACAGCGGCGTAATAGTCATCGACGCCGGCAAGACGCGCGATTGTCGGTCCGCTCAGAATAAGGGATGCGGCCGTTGTCATCGGGCCTTGTCGAACGCTTCGCTCGCCGCTGTCCACCGCAGGGCGCCGAGATAGGCGTCGACATAGCCGCCGGCGTTCGCGCCATAATCGATCGCATAGGCGTGCTCGTACATGTCGAGCGCGGCGAGAACGGTCCCGCCGGCAGCGAGCATTGCGTGGTCGGCGGCCCAGCTATTGATAAGGCGGCCGGCGCGCGGCGACCAAGTGAGAAGCGCCCATCCGGAACCGCCGGCGAGCGCTCTTCCCATCGCGGCGATCTCGTTCCGCCAGGCGTCCTCTGAACCGAAATCCGCGGCGATTTGTTTGCCGAGCGATTTTGACGGCGCCGCGTCGCCAGAAAGTCCGGCAAAATAAATTTCATGGAGGACGACCGAATTATGCGCGATCAGCTCTTCACGTTTAAGGCCGTTCAACTGAAAGCCCTGCAGCTGGTCGGCGCCCGATTTCGCAAGCTCGGCCTCGATGGCGCTGAACCGGCGGAGGGCGCCGCCGTAATTGTTCTGGTGATGGCTGGTCAGCAATTTCTCAGACAGTCCGGGGACTGTCGTCGCGTCAAATTCGAGGGGTTGCATTTCAATCGTCGCCGCTTCCGTCATTTTGCTCTCCGCGCTTCCGGCCAAAATAAGCGTCGCCGCGCCTGCTGAAAGTCCAAGCAAGCCGCGCCGGTCGATTTCGAATTGAGTTCTGGAAGTCATTTCAGGGGGTCCAATCGTGCTTTTCCCCGCGCGCCTTTGTCGCCCAGGCGTAAAGCGCATCGTAGACGATGATCCCTTGCTCCAATAATTCGCGATCGTTTTGGTGCGTCAGGCTGAGGCCGAGCGACACGGCGTGGAGCCCCGCCGCTTCCGGCGCCAGATCATGGCGGTCGGTGTCGGCGCCGCGGATGATCGGCGCCATGGCGAGGACGCCGGAATCGTCAATCCGAAAGCGTTCGATAAACGCGTCGAAGCTGCAGCGATCGCCGTCATGCGAGAATGGCGCGCCGGGAATGTCAAAAGCGACGGCCTTCTCCCGTTCGGCGGTCGCGAAGACCTTGTCGGTCGGGACGTAAAGGAACACCGCCGCCGGATCGATGAAGCGCCTGATCAGCCAGGGGCAGGCGATGCGGTCGATCTTCGGCCGCGCGCGCGTCACCCACCGGGTCGGTCGGCGGTCGCCGCAGTAATCGGTCAAAATCGATTGATTGGTCTCGACCATCGTCCTGCCGTTCCCGGTCATTCCTCAGTTTTCCGCCTTGCAGTAATCGCTCGGCCGCCTTCAAGCTCGTCAAGCAACGATTCAATGCGCGCAAGAAGCATCGGTCGCGCCGCCGCATAGTCGGCGACCATCGACGGGACGTCCGACCAGTCTCTCACGCGCACATTCGAGAATTGTTCGGGGAGTGCGTTAAAGACGACGACGATGTCGGCGCTCGAGAGATCGCTCTCCTGAAGCGCGCGCAGCGGCTCACGCGCGACGTCGATATTGTCGCGTGAAAGCGCCGCGGCGAGATCCGGCGTCATATGGTCGCCGGGAGAAATGCCGCGCGAGGCGACGGTAAGATCAAGGCCTCTCTGCTTTGCGAGACGTCTCATATGCTCGCGCGCGATTGCGCTCTTCACCGTGCCGGCCTGGCAGACGAACAGCACGTCGGCGCCGGCGCGCGCGTCGACCGCTTTGCGCCCGCAGGCCGAGGCGAGCGTCGCCAGACCGATGATCGCATGGCGTCGAGACATCGCCGCCGCCCGGTTCGACATCGCCGCCATTGCCGCCGCCTCCATTAGGAATTACTCATGGTATGGTGCGATATCTGCAAGAAATAAAGGGAATTGCCCTCATCATGTATGAGATAAGCTCATGAATGAATCGGACTCGCGCGATCCGGCGCCGCCGTCGATCAGCGCGCTTCGCGCTTTCGAGGCGGCGGCGCGGCTTTCCAGTTTCACCGCGGCCGGCGCCGAGCTTGGCGTCACCCAGAGCGCTGTCAGCCATGCGATCCGGGAAATCGAAGCGCGCCTCTCCGTCAGTCTCTTTCGGCGCGACGGGCGACGCCTTGAATTGACCGAAGCCGGCAAGCGTTATGCGCCATTCGTCCGCGAGGCGCTCGCCAAGCTGCGCGCCGGCGAGCTTGCGGTCACCGATCCCGCGCGGCGCTCCCGCATCCTGACGGTCAGCGTGTCGCCGAGCTTTGCGGCGAAGTGGCTGGGCCCGCGCATCGGCGAGTTCGCGTCGCGCCATCCTGACCTTGACCTGCGGGTCAGCGCGACGGCGCTCCATGTCGATTTCACCGACGACGGGATCGACCTCGCTATCCGCCACGGCGACGGCCGCTGGCCGGCGCTCTCCAGCGTCAAATTGTGCACGGAGTTGTGGCTGCCGGTCGCAGCGCCGTCTCTCGCGAGGAGTGTGAAGCGCGCGCCGGACATATTGCAGCTGCCGCTCATCCATCACCGGGATGACGGTCCCTGGCGGCGCTGGTTCGACACGGAAGGCGTCGCAGCCGACGGCAAGCTCAATCGCGGGCTCACATTCAGCGAGTTGAGCCTTGCGATCGACGCGGCGGCGGCCGGGCAGGGCGTCGCTCTTGCGCGGAGCGCGCTCGCCGCCCGCGATCTGATCGCCGGCCGTCTTGTCGCCCTGACGAAAAGCCGGCAGCCGGCCGATTTCGCCTATTGGATCGTGCGCCCGAAGGACCGCGTGCGCAGCCGCAAGATCATCCGCTTCATGGACTGGCTGCGCGCGGAGGCGGCGGCGGAGGAATCCGCGCTCGCTGCGAAAATCGCCTAAACCGATCCCGGCTGTTCGAACTGGCCGCAGACGGCGTCGCCGCGCGCGCTGATCTGTTCGACTTGCGCCGCCACGCGGTTGACGTCGTCTTCGGTGTAGCCGCGTTCGAAGAACGCCATGATCTCGGCTTCGATCGAGGCTTGCGAGGCGCCGCTCTCGGTCATTTCGCCGACCCGCAGGAGAACACTCGCCACCTCAAAATCGCGATCGCTCATCGACCCGCCCATATAGCCGGTGACACAGGCGCAAGCCGCCGCCGGATCGGCGACGCCTTCCTTCCGGCTCATCGACAGGCAGGATGCGTAGACCTGACGCGCTGTCGCGGCCACCGAATTCAGCTGATAATTTTGCGCGTAGGCCGACGCCGTCGTTGCTAACGCCGCGGCGAGCGCCGCAATGATGGTGATCCGCATGAAGCCCCTCGCTCGGGCGCCGCCCTCGCGACGCTCTGGCGAGGCTGCCTGTTCGCGCAGCTCGATGCAAGCGGCGCTGCGGCAGAGGGGCTTGCCGATGCGGCGAAAGACTGGCTTTTCTGGCGCGGTGGACAAGAATTTCGACCCGATGCCGGCCGCCTTCAGCGGATGGTTCGCCGCGCGCGGGTGGCGGCCGCGCCCGCACCAGCTTGACTGCCTCGCCGCCGCGCGCGCCGGGCGCTCGCATCTCCTGATCGCGCCGACCGGCGGCGGCAAGACGCTCGCCGGATTTCTGCCGAGCCTCATCGACATCTGCGAAAACGGATCAAACGGCAAACTTCACACGCTTTATATCTCGCCGTTGAAGGCGCTCGCGGTCGATATCGCGCGCAACGTCGAACGGCCGGTCGCGGAGATGCGGCTTGGCGTCAGCATCGAAGCGCGCACCGGCGACACGCCGGCGCACCGCCGCCAGCGACAGAAATATTCCCCACCCGATCTCCTGTTGACAACGCCGGAACAGGTCGCGCTGATGCTGACGCACACGGATGCTGGAAGATTCTTCCAGTCGCTGAAGGCGGTCGTCATCGATGAATTGCATTCGTTCCATGCGACAAAGCGCGGACATCTGTTGTCGCTCGGCCTTGCGCGCCTGCGAAAGCTCGCGCCTGAGCTGCGCGCGGTCGGCCTGTCGGCGACCGTGCCCGATCCCCGGCCGCTGCTGGATTTCCTCTCACCGCAATCAGGCGCAGCGCTGATCCGCGCCGCCGGCGGCGCAACGCCAATCGTCCGGGTGCTGAACGCCGAAAGCAGAATTCCATGGTCCGGCCATTCCGCGCGTCATGCGTGGGGCGAGGTCTACGAAGCGATCCGGACCGCAAGGATGACGCTTGTCTTCGTCAACACGCGCTCCCAGGCGGAAATGACCTTTCAGGCGCTGTGGGCGATGAACGACGACAATCTGCCGATCGCGCTCCATCACGGCTCGCTCGACGTCGAACAGCGCCGGAAGGTCGAAGCGGCGATGACCAGGGGGACGCTGCGCGCGGTCGTCTGCACGTCGACGCTCGATCTTGGAATCGACTGGGGCGATGTCGATCTCGTCATCCAGATTGGCGCGCCGAAAGGCGCAAGCCGCCTGACCCAGCGGATCGGCCGCGCCAATCACCGGATGGACGAGCCGTCCGCAGCCCTGCTCATTCCCGGCAATCGCTTTGAAGTGCTCGAATGCATCGCCGCGAAAGACGCGATCGAAGAGGGGACGCTTGACGGCGACGAAGGGCGCGACGGCGCGCTCGACGTTCTCGCCCAGCATATCGCCGGCGTCGCGTGTTCGGCGCCGTTCCAATCCGACGATCTTTACGAGGAAATTGCGTCCGCAGCGCCCTTCGCGTCGCTGCCGCGCGAAAGCTTCGATCAGGCGCTCGATTTCGCGGCGACCGGCGGCTACGCGCTGCGCACATATGAACGCTTCCGCCGGATCGTGAAAACGCCGGACGGCCTCTACCGCATCCGCAACGCGCAAGTCGCGCAGCAGCATCGCCTGAACGCCGGAACGATCGTCGAGTCGCCGTCTTTCAATATCCGCGTCGTCGCCGCGAAGGGCAGGCGCGGCGTGGGCCGAAAGCTCGGCACGATGGAAGAATGGTTCATCGAGGGTTTGTCGCCCGGCGACACGTTCCTTTTCGCGGGCGAGGTGCTGCGCTTTGAAGCGATCGACGGAACGGACGCCTTCGTCACGCGCGCGCCGGGCGAAGACCCACGCATTCCCTCCTGGAACGGCGGCAAATTCCCGCTGACCACTTATCTCGCCGCGCGCGTCCGCCGGATCATTCATAACGAGGACAACTGGCGCGCGCTGCCTGATCAGCTGCGGGACTGGCTGGAAATCCAGCGCGATGTCTCGGTCATTCCCGATGAAGACGAGTTGCTGGTCGAAACTTTCCCGCACAATGAACGATTTTTCCTGGTCTGTTACCCATTTGACGGGCGCCTCGTGCATCAAACGCTCGGCATGTTGCTGACGCGGCGTCTCGAACGCCTCGGCGCGCAGCCGCTCGGCTTCACGCCGACGGAATATTCGCTGTCGGTCTGGGGCCGGCGTGACATGAGCGGTCTCGATATCGATATGCTCTTCGACGAGGACATGCTCGGCGACGACCTCGAAAGCTGGCTCGCGGAATCGGCGCTGATGAAGCGGACCTTCCGCGATTGCGCCGTCATCGCGGGCCTCATCGATCGCCGGCATCCCGGCCAGCACAAGACCGGGCGCCAAGTCGCGTTTTCGGCGGACCTCATTTACGACGTGCTGAAGGAGCACGAACCGGATCATTTGCTGCTGAAAGCCGCCTGGGCCGATGCGGCGCGGGGATATCTCGACCTCGCGCGGCTGCAGGGCCTGCTTTCTCGCGTCAAGGGGCGCCTCCTTCATTCAAGGCTCGACCGCGTGTCGCCGCTTGCGGTTCCGGTCATGCTCGAAATAAACAAGGAAACGATCATCGGCGAGGCGCAGGAGGCGATGCTGAAGGAAGCCTCCGACGCGCTGATCAGGGAGGCGATGCGGCGGTGAATGGTGTCAGAGATAAAACCGGCCCATTTTGAGGAGCCTCGCGAAGCGAGGCGTCGCGAAGGATCATTGCGGCTTCCCTTGGACGCCGCCAATCTTTCGAGTCGAACTGATCATCCGGCGATGATCATTCCTTCTCAGGATACGGACAAATCATGATGGAATGGATGACTCCGATCCTAGTCAATGACGAAGCACTTGTCGCGACCCCCATCGGCGCCCTTTATTGGCCCGAGCGCGAAACGCTGATCGTTTCCGATCTGCATTTCGAAAAGGGCTCGCATTTCGCGACGAAGGGCGTGCTCTTGCCCCCTTATGACACGCGCACGACCTTGCGGCGGCTTTCGGCGCTGTTGAAGGCGCATCGGCCGAAATGCGTGATTTCGCTCGGCGACGCCTTTCACGATGGCGGCGCGGAAGCGCGCATGGCCGATGAAGACGCCGCGCTGCTCCAGTCGATGACGCGGTCTTGCGAATGGATCTGGATTCTCGGCAATCATGATCCTGAGCCGCCGGCGCGATTTTCGGGCGCGGTCGAACAGAGCCTTCGCGTCGGGCGTCTGCTTTTCAGGCATGAACCGGCGTTGAATTGCGAGCCGGGAGAGATCGCCGGCCATCTGCATCCGGCCGCGCGCGTGCGCGCTGAAACAAGGACGATGCGGCGGCGATGTTTCGCCAGCGACGGCGCGCGACTCATTATGCCGGCCTTCGGCGCCTATGCCGGCGGGCTCAATGTGCTGGATGTCGCCTTTGCGCCGCTCTTCGGCGCGTTCACGGCGTTCGTGCTTGGCGCGACCGGCGTTTACGCGTTTTCTTCGAGCGCTTTGCTGCCGGACCCACAGGCGGATGTCAGAATGACAAGCTCCGCTTAAGGAACAAGCACGCCGTAAAAGCCGGAGAATTTGTTCACTGGCGGCGCCGTCGATCCGCCCGCCGTGACGGGGAGGTTTGTGGAACTCGACTGGCCGCCGAAAATGAGCGCGCCGTCGGCGCTCCTGTCGAGGCTTCGTATCAGATCGTCGCCGTTCCCCCCAAAATAGGTGAGGTAGGAAGGCTCGCCGAGATTGATCGGGAAGGCCGCGATGATCGCATCCTGGACGCCGGCCAAATTGCGCTGGAAGGCGTCTGCCGTCGTCGGCATTGTCGCCGACGTCGTTCCGCCGGCGACGAACACACGGCCGTCATTCGTGATCGCGACGCCTTGCAGATCTTCATTGCCGGCGCCGCCGAAATAGGTGGAGCCGACCAAAGATGATCCGTCGGCGGCGAGGACCGAGACGGCGCCGTCCCATGTGCCGCCGCCGAAGGATGTCTGAAAGGCGCCGGCGCTCGTCGGGTAATTCCCGGACTTCGTGATCGACGTGACGACCGCACGGCCCTGCGCGTCGACGGCGAGATTGTGGGTCTCGATCAGTTCCTCGCCGGCGCCGCCAAGATAGGTGCCGTAAACAAGCTGGCCCTGCGCATTGAATTTGCCGATCAGTAGATCGTGCAGGCCGGCGTTGGCGGGCTGAACGGCGCCCGCCGTCGTCGGCGCGCCGGTCGAATTTTCGAGCGTCAGAACATAGACTTCATTCGCCGCCGTCACCTGGATCGACGGATTGCCGCGTTTGGCGCCGGTGCGCTCAGCCCCGCCGAAATAGGTGCCGTATTCAAGGACGCTCGCTGTCGAATTAAGGCGCGCGTAAACGAGATCCACCGGGCCGCGCACCTGGCGCTGGAACGCGTTCGGCGTCACATAGGGCGAATTCGCGCGCATCACCGATGCGAAGTAGATTCGGTCCTGCGCGTCGAGATCGATGTCGCGGATGAACGAGAAAGAGGCGTCGCCGATATAGGTCGACCAGAGGAGCGTCGAACCGTCGGCGGAGAGCTTCGCAATAAAACCATCCTGCAATCCGTAGGGATAGGACGGCTGGGTGTCGCCGGCGAAAACCGTCTGGACCGCCCCCGCCGTCGTCGGGAATTGATCGCCCGCCCTGCCGGCGACGACGACGCTTCCGTCCGACGCGATTTCTATCGCATAGGCGCGATCGTAATTCGGCCCGCCGATGAGGGTCGACCATATGAGCTGGCCTTGCGGGGTGAATTTCATCACGAAGACGTCGGCGGGACCGTCTGCGCCGAGCGATGTTCCGCCCGTCGCGAATGTCGTGTCATAGGCGCCGGGCGTCGTCGGGAATTGCGCGGAGAAGGCGCCGCCGGTGATGTAGATATTGCCGGCGCCGTCGCGCGCGGCGTCGCGCACCATCATGAAACTGCGCGCGGCGGGGTCAAGAATCGCGGAAAGGGTGATGGCGGTCTGAGCCGGCGTCGTGACGGCGACGCTGTTGCTGGCGACCGGCGCGCCAGACGTCTGGCCGATGATCTGATAGGTGTAGGCGGCGGCCGGCGAAAGGCCGGCGTCCGTGTAGCTCGTCGCCGTCGTTGTTGTCACCGGCGCGCCGTTGCGGCGGACTTCATAATGCGTGAACGGGCCGACGACGGTCCAGGAAAGGGCGATTGACGTCGGCGACGCCGCGGATGCCGAAAGTGCGATCGATTGCTGCGGCGGCGTCGTCGCATTGGCGATGTTGCTGGCGACGGTCCCGCCGGCGAGCGCGGCGCCGATCACCTGATAGGCGTAAGCGGTTGAGGGCAAGGCTGCCATGTCCGCGTAGGAGAGCGATGTCGTGACCGCGATCTGTCCGCCGTCGCGCAGGACCTGATATTCCGTGAATTCGCCGACGATCGTCCATGAAAGCGCAACGGAGGAGGGCGATGAAGGCGACGCCGACAGGGCGATCGAAGCCGCCGCCGGCGTCGTCACATTGGCGGTGTTGCTGACGACGATCGAGCTGTCGCTCGCGAGCCCCTCGATGCGATAAGCGTAGGAGGTCGAGGGCGATAGCGACGTGTCGGCGTAAGGTGTCGACGTCGTTGTCGCGATTTGGACGTTGTCCCGGAAAACGCGAAACGCGTCATAGGCGCCGACCGCCGTCCAAGTGAGGCTGGCGCCCGTCGCGGAACTCGCCGACGCGACAAGCGAAATCGAATTCTGCGGCGGCGTCGCCGCGGACGCTCCGGCGGCGGCGGAGACGCCGACGACCGAATACGCGTAGGAGGTCGCGGGAAATAACCCGCTGTCGGTAAAGGCCGACGCCGCCGTCGTCTCGATCTCGACGCCGTCGCGGAGAATTCTGTATTCCGCATAGGCGGAAGATCCCGTCCAGCTGAGGTCAATGCTGGTCGGCGATGTCGGCGTCGCGGCAAGGCCGGCGACTTGCGCGCTCGCCGGCAGGATCCAAGCGCTCATCAGCGCCAGCGTCGCCGCCAATGCGCAGGCCGCGCGCCTGACAAGGCCGAAGCCGCCCACCACTCGCCTCCCCGCTCCAAAGTCGCGGACTATGCGTATGCCCGGCCTGAAAGGAAAGCCTCAGACAAAGACGCGCGGCTTCATGGCGTCAGCGACGACAGCCAGCCCGTATAGACGCCGTTCGGCGCCGTCGAGCCGCCGGCGCTCACTGGGAAATTGTGAGAGGCGGTGTGGCCGGCGATCGCGATCTTGCCGTTACCCGCGATCGCCAGCGCGCGTGAAATGTCCTCATCCGAGCCGCCAGCGTAGCTGAGGAAGGGAACGCCCTTAAGGTCCGCGGTGAAGCCGGCGAGGAAGGCGTCCTCGACACCGGCGAAATTCGTCTGGAACGCGTTTGAAGTCGTCCTCAACGCCGTCGATCGCGAGCCGCCGGAGACATAGAGGAGGCCATCCGGCGAAAAGGCGACGCCTTGGAGGTCCTCGCGTCCGCCGGCGCCGAGAAAGGTCGACGCGACAAGGGCTGATCCGTCGGCGGACAGAATGGAGATCGCGCCGTCGAGGACGCCGCCGCCGAACTGCGGCTGGAAGGCGAGGGCGGTCGTCGGATAATTCGCGGAGGCCGTCACCGCGGCGATCGCCAGCCGGCCGGCGCTGTCGACGGCGATGTTGTGGGTTTCAAGATCCTCGTCCGCCGATCCGCCGAGATAGGTTGCATAAGCGAGCTGGCCGGACGCAGTGAATTTCGCGATCAGGAAATCAACGCCGCCCGCATTCGACCGCTGAAGGGCGCCGGCCGTCGTCGGCGCGCCGGAGCCGCCTTCCTCGATCGCCACAAAGACTTCGCGCGACGGCGACACCGCGATCGACGGCGTGCCGGGCGTCGCGCCGGCCGGCTCCGTCCCGCCAAGATAGGTTCCGTAATCAAGGCCGCCCGCATTGGCGGACAGCCGCGCGTAAACGAGGTCGTGAGCGCCCCTTACCGCCGCCTGCGCCGCGTCCGGCGTGATATGCGCAAGGCCCGATTGGAATGCGCCGGCGACATGGATCTTGTTGTCGGAGCCGACGGCGACGTCACGAAGGAACCCTGACGTCGCGTCGCCGAAATAGGTCGACCACAGCAGCCTCGATCCGTCCGCGGAGAGTTTGGCGATGAACCCGTCCTGCTTGCCGTAGAGGGAGACCGGCGCGCTGTCGCCGGCGAAGGCCGGCTGGAGGACGCCTGTCGTCGTCGGAAATCCCTCGCCCGCGCGTCCGGCGATGACGACGCCGCCGTCCGGCGCGATTTCAAGGCCGTAAGCGCGGTCGTAATTCGGCCCGCCGAGAAGCGTCGACCAAAGGACGGAGCCAGAAGGCGAGAGCTTCATCACGAAGGCGTCCGAGGGCCCGCTCGTTCCCGCCGACGATCCGCCGCCGCCCAGCGTCCGGTCATAGGCGCCCGCCGTCGTCGGAAAATTCGCCGAGAACGCGCCCCCGGCGATAAAGATGTTTCCGGCGCCGTCGAACGCGATGTCGCGCACCATCATGTAGCTGCGCGCGGCTTCATCAATGAGGCGCGCGAAAGAAAGCCGCAGCATGTTCGGCGTCGTCACGGCGATCGTGTTGCTCGGGCCCGAAAGGCCCGCCGGGGATTCGCCGCGGACGAAATACCGATAGGGCGTCACCGGACTAAGGGCGCTGTCAGCATAGGTCTCGGTCGTCGTCGTCGCGATTTCGACGTCATTGCGGAAGATGCGGTACCGCGTGAACTGGCCGGACCCGCGCCAGGCGAGGGTGACGCTCGCGCTCGTGATGGCCGTGGCGGCAAGCCCTGACGGCGCGCCAGCTTGGGGCGGCGGATTGCCGCCGCTCGGATCAGCGCCGCCGGAACAGGCGCCAAGGGTCAAGACGCCAAAAAAAACCGCCAGAATGGCGGCCGTCAACCGAACCATAAATTCGCCCACGACTTACTCAAACATGGAAAAAAACCGCCCCAACGGCTTTTCCCAGAGGGTCTTCGCCCGGAAAACCGCCGCCGGCAAGCAGGCTCTCTCTCAATTCCCAGGAAATGACGCATGTCCCAGGAAATGACGCATGACGGTTGACACCGCAGGGGCGGCGAGGCTATCCCCCGCGCTCCCAATTCAGAGCCCCGGACGTTGTGCCATGAAAGTCAGAAGTTCTCTTAAGTCGCTGAAATCGCGCCATAAAGATTGCCGCGTCGTCCGCCGCAAGGGCCGGGTCTATGTGATCAACAAGACCCAGAAGCGGTTCAAGGCGCGCCAGGGCTAGATCGGGGCCGCTCCGCCGGCTCACCCAAAAATCATTGGTCCAATTCTCGCACTCGGCCTAGGATGCCGCCGATGCGCCCTGTTTTCATTGCGATTTTCCTCAGCCTCGCCGTCGCGGGTCCGGCCCGCGCCGACCAGACGGACGGGCGTCTCGACGCCCTTTTTGAGGAATTGCGAACCGGCGACGGGCTCGGCGCCGAGGCGACCGTCGAGCGCATCCAGGAAGTCTGGCGCGACAGCCAGAGCGACACGGTCGACCTCCTCTATGGCCGGGCCGAGGCCGCAGTCGCTGCCGGCGAGGGGGACCTAGCCGCCGTGCTCCTCGATCACGCCATCGGCCTCGCCCCGAGCTTTGCGCAAGCCTATGCGCTGCGCGGGGCGGTCAGGCTTTCAAATGAGGATCAGGCCGGTTCGATCGCCGACTTTTCGCGCGCCGTCGAACTCGAGCCCCGTCAATTTGAGGCGACGATCGCGCTCGCCGAGATCGCGCTCGCCGGCGGCGACAAGCGCGGCGCCTATGATCTCTTCCAGAAGGCGCTCGAATGGAACCCGCATGAGGCGCACGCAAGCGGCCGCGCGAAAAAACTGCGCGACGATCTCAACGGTCAGGAAATCTGAAGCGCAGAGCGGGCGGCGCCCGCATTGTGCTCCGCTCACGAATATAAGCGCCGCGCGGATCCGGCGTTGATCTGGATCATGCGCTCGCGCCGAATGAACGCATAAATTCTGTTTCGGATAATCAGGTTGCGCACAATCTCAGCGCGATCAACTGGAGCGGAGGCGTTTTATGACGACATTTACTGGCGGCGCGGGCGCCGACAGGGCTGATGCGGCGCTCGGCGTGCTTGTCGATTTTCCGGCGGCACGATTGCTCAATTGCAGGATGCGATCGGCGATCGATTCATCGGCGGCGGCGGCGTCGACACGGTTGTCGGCGGCGCAGGCGACGACACAATCGAGGGCGGGGCTGAAAACGACTCGCTGAACGGCGGCGGCGGGAACGACGTATTTAAAGCGGTCGACGGAGAGTTCCTCGACAATATCGACGGCGGGGTCGGCGCCGACCGCCTCGATCTCGGGGCGATTTTTCTCGGCGGGGTCAAAATTGACCTTGGCGCGGGCGTGTGGTCCTACACCTCAAACTGGGGCGGCGCGGTCAGCATCGCCAATATCGAAATCGTCGTCGGCACGCATAATCATGACTCGATTGTCGGCGGCGCTGGCGGGGAGACGCTCTTCGGCGGCGATGGGACCGACACTTTGTTCGGCGGCGAAGGCGACGATTCGCTTCAGGGCGGTACGAACCAGGATTCCGTCTGGGGCGGCGCGGGAAACGACACGCTGACGATGCTTGATATCGACCTCATCGACGACTTTGACGGCGGCGACGGCGCGGACACGATTGATCTCAGCGCCGAAATGCTGCGCGTCTCCGTCGACATGCCGGGGACGGAGTACAGCAATACTCATAATTCCGCGCGGCTCTATAATGTCGAACATGTGATCAGCGGTTCAGGCAATGACGGCATCGTCGGAAATGGCGCCGCAAACCGCTTTGAGGGGCGCGCGGGCGCCGACGTCCTGAACGGCCTCTCCGGAAAAGACACCCTCCTCGGCGGCGACGGGATTGACACGCTCTTCGGGGGCGACGGCAATGACTCGCTGAATGGCGGCGCCGATGCGGATGTCATCGACGCCGGCGCCGGCAATGACCGCATCATCGTGCTGGACGGCGATTTTGTCGATCAGCTCGACGCGGGCGTCGGCGTCGATACGGTCGATCTTTCAAACTTCGACACTGAGGCTGCGACGGTCGATCTCGCCGCGTCTTTGTGGAGGGTCGTCGGACGCAATTCGGCGTCGATCATCAATGTCGAAAATGTCGTCAGCGGCGGCGGCGCCGACTGGCTGGTCGGCAATTCGAGCGCCAACAGCATGACCGCGAACGGGGGAAACGACGCGGTGTCCGCCGGCGCCGGCGCCGACACGCTCTATGGCGGGTCCGGAAATGACACGCTGCGCGGCGGAACCGGCGCTGATGCGCTTTACGGCGGACCCGGCGCCGATTCCCTTTTCGGCGGCGACGGCGCGGACACGGTTTCGGGCGGCGGCGGCAGCGACCGCTTCACCTTCAGCAAGACGGGAGACGCAGACCGCATTGCCGACTTTTTCGCCGGCGTCGGCGTCGGCGACGTGATCGCGCTCACCGGATTTGGCGCGGCTTTCGACAGCTTTGCTGAAATCCTCGCGGCCACGACAGACATCGGCGGGAACGCCGTCATCAATTTCGGCGGCGGCGACAGCCTGACGCTCGCCGGCGTGACAAAGGCGCAGCTCGCGGCGGATGATTTTGTCTTCGGGTAAGAAGGGATCGGCGCGGTTTCTCGCCTTTCGTCTGTATCAAATCCAATCCCCTCCGGCGCTGCGCGCTGCGTGCCCTTTTCAAAAGGGAGGAAGGAGGCTGCGCGCTCTTCTTTCTTTTCCCTCCCTTTCCATGAGAGGGGAACAGCGCGCGCAACTCGCGGCGCGGCTTAGCGCGCCGCCGCCTCGACGAGGCCCTTGAAGAACAGGGCGCCGTCGACGCCGCCGAGGAGTGGGGAGATCACGCGTTCTGGATGCGGCATAAGGCCGAGCACATTGCCCGCGTCATTCATGATCCCGGCGATGTCGCGCGCCGAACCGTTCGGGTTGTCGACATAGCGGAACACGACGCGCCCCTCGCTTTCGAGTTTGTCGAGGGTTTCCTTGTCCGCGAAATAATTCCCGTCATGATGGGCCACCGGAAAATCGACGTTTTGCGCTTTTTCGAACGCGTTCGAGAAGATCGACTGGTTGTTCTCGACCGTCAGCGTCACCGTGCGGCAAACAAAATTGAGACCGGCGTTGCGCATCAAGGCGCCGGGGAGGAGACCCGCTTCGGTGAGGATCTGAAAACCGTTGCAAATGCCGATGACCGGAGTTCCTGCTTTCGCTTTGTCGATCACCGCACGCATGATCGGCGAACGCGCCGCCATCGCGCCGGATCTGAGGTAGTCTCCATAGGAAAATCCGCCGGGCAGCACGACAAGATCCGTCTCCGGAAGATCGCTGTCGCCGTGCCAGACCATCGCCGGCGCCTTGCCGGTCGCCTGCTCCAGCGCAACTGCGGCGTCGCGATCGCAATTGGAGGCCGGGAAAACAATGACAGCGGATTTCATGCCGAAAGCTCGATCGAATAATTCTCCATCACCGGATTGGCGAGGAGCCGCTTGCACATGTCCTCGATCTTGGCGCGCGCCGCCGCTTCGTTCGTTTCGTCGAGGCTGAGTTCGATGATTTTGCCTTGGCGAACCGCATTGGCGTCGGCGAATCCAAGGCCGTGAAGCGCCCCTTCGATCGCCTTTCCCTGCGGGTCGAGAACGCCGGATTTCAAGGTGACGGTGATCTTCGCCTTCATGGAACCTCTTTCATAATCAAGGGGGGTGTCGCTCGCGCGCCACTGCCTTACCGCGAGCGCCTTGGACGTGCAACCGACTGCTGCGCCGAGATTGCGCGCCAGTCTGGTCGGGGCTAGCTTCCTTGCCTTCACTGGGGCGGTCAAACACAATTCGCAGGAGGGGTTTCATGCGTCGGTCGCTGTGGGCGAAGCCCGCGATCGCGGCTTTGGCCGCATTGAGCATGGTTGCGGGGCCCGCTTTCGCGTCGGATGCGCCGGCCGCCGCCGCCGGCTTTTCAGTCGCCGGCGTTCCCGCCGAATTCATTTTGTTCGCGATGACGCTGCTTGGCGTCGCACTGTTTCATCATCGCACATTCACAGTGGCGATCACTGGCCTTGCCGCCATCATCGCCTACAAGTTTTTCGTCACCGGGTTTCACGCGGGGCCGGGCCTCGACGGGCTCGCGGCGCATTTGTGGCATGAGAGGATCGTCCTCTCGAACCTCTTCTTGTTGCTTCTCGGCTTCGCGGTTCTCTCAAGGCATTTTGAAGATTCAAAAGCCCCCGAAGCGATGCCGCGCGTCCTCCCCGACAATTGGATGGGCGGGCTGGCGCTGCTCGGCATGGTGTTCGTTTTTTCGAGTTTCCTCGACAATATCGCGGCGGCGCTGATCGGCGGCGTTGTCGCGCGCCACGTCTATAAGCGGGTTTATATCGGCTATCTGGCTGCGATCGTCGCCGCCTCGAACGCCGGCGGGTCCGGCTCGGTCGTCGGCGACACGACGACGACGATGATGTGGATCGACGGCGTGTCGCCGCTCGACGTCGTGCACGCCTATGTGGCGGCGGGCGCCGCGTTCTTCATTTTCGCAATTCCCTTGTCGATCATCCAGCAGATCCATTCGCCGATCCAGAAACATCGCGAAGGCGAGTTCAAGGTCGACTGGACGCGCGTCGTCGTCGTCGGGTTCATCCTGGTGACGGCTGTGGGCGCCAATGTGAGCGCGAACCTCTTTGCGCCGCACCTCCTCGATCAGTTTCCGGTGATCGGGCTCGGCGTCTGGGCGGCGATCATTCTGGCGGCGGTTGTTCGACTGCCCAATCTCGGCGTCGCCTTCTCCAGCATCAAGGGCACGCTCTTCCTGCTGGCGCTCGTCACCTGCGCGTCGCTGATGCCGGTCGAAAAACTGCCGCCGGCGAGCTGGGAGACGGCGCTGACCCTCGGCTTCGTCTCGGCGGTGTTCGACAATATTCCGCTGACGGCGCTCGCCCTTGAACAGGGCGGCTATGACTGGGGGGTTCTCGCCTATGCGGTCGGCTTTGGCGGGTCGATGATCTGGTTCGGATCGTCGGCGGGCGTCGCAATTTCGAACCAGTATCCGGAGGCGAAGTCGGCGTTCCGCTGGCTTCTCCACGGATGGTGGGTCGCGCTCGCTTATGTCATCGGCTTCTTCGCGCTGCTGCATGTCATGGGCTGGCACCCGCATGCGCCGCACAAGGCGGAGAGGCCCGGCGCCGTGATCGAACAGCAACACTGAACCCGTCAAAGCAGGAGGGAGTGATTTCGCTTTTGAAATCGCGTCCTTGTCATAACCGGAGAAACGCCATGAAACGACTTGCGCTCGCCGCCGCCTTCGCCTTATCAGCGACTTTCGCTGCGCAAGCGGCCTCGCCCGACGAACAGGCCGCCGCGCGCGACATGTTCGCAAAGATCATCGCGATGCGCACCGCGAAAGGCCACGGGCAAGTGCCGGCGATGGCGAACTATCTCGCGGGCGAATTGAAAAAGGCCGGCTTCAAGAAAGACGACATTCACATCCTGCCGAAAGACGAAACGGCGGCGCTGGTCGTCCGCTATCGCGGCGACGGATCGTCCGGCAAAAAGCCCATCCTTTTTCTCGCGCATATGGACGTCGTCGACGCGCTTCCCGAGGACTGGGCGCTAAATCCCTTCGAGCTGACCGAGAAGGACGGCTATTTCTTCGGCCGCGGCGTTGACGACAACAAATACGGCGTCCTGTCGCTGACGCAGACATTCATCCGCCTCAAGTAGGAAGGCTTCACGCCGACGCGCGATCTCGTCCTCGCCTTTTCGGGCGATGAGGAAAGCGGCATGCTGACGACGCGGATGCTCGCTTATGACCGCAAGGACCTGACCGACGCCGAATTCGCGCTGAACAGCGACGCCGGCGGCGGCGAAATTGGACCCGGCGGGGCGCCGGTCGCCTATGGCGTGCAGGCCGCGGAGAAAACCTTTGCGACGTTCGACATCACGGTGCGAAACCAGGGCGGGCATTCCTCGCGCCCGCGCAAGGATAACGCCATCTATCAGCTTGCGCATGCGCTGCAAAAGATCGAGGCGCACACATTCCCGGCGATGTGGAACGAGATTACGCTCGCGTCCTTTGCGCAGACCGGACCGGCGCTCGGCGGCGAGATAGGCGAGGCGATGGTCGAATTTGCAAAGAACCCGAAGAACCGGAAAGCGCAGAAAATCCTCGCCGGCGATCCCGCGTTCGTCGGCCAGACGCGCACCACTTGCGTCGCCACCATGGCGAGCGCCGGCCACGCGGAAAACGCGCTGCCGCAAACGGCGACCGCGGCGATCAATTGCCGGATTTTCCCGGGAATGTCGGTCGAGGACGTGCAGGCCGCGCTGGCGAATGCGGTCGGCGATCCGGCGCTGGAAATCGCGGTGCGCGGCGAGCCGACCGTCAGCCCTGTCTCGGACATGCGCGCGGATGTGACCGCCGCGCTCGCAAAAGCGGTGCATGCTCGTTATCCGGGCCTGCCGATCGGCGCCTATCAGGAATCGGGCGGCACCGACGGCATGCATTTCCGCAAGGGCGGCGTGCCGACGCTCGCAATGTCGCCGATCTTCATGAAGAGCGGCGACATGTTCGCTCACGGCCTCAATGAGCGCATTCCGGTCGCGTCATTTTATGACGGCCTCGACCATTGGATGATCATCATGAAGGATCTCGCGGGACCAGAGTCCGACGGACCGGGTCAAAAACCGTAGGTCAGGAAGAACCTGACGTCGAGATCGGTCGGATCGTCCGAAATCCCAAAGAGCGAGCTCAGTTCGAATTTCAGGTGATCCGTCAGTTTGCCCTTGAGGACAGGGCCGAGCTGATGGCGCTGCTCATCGAACGAGCCGACGTGGGAGGTTGTGTTGAAATTGCTGAAGAACTGAACGCCGACGCGATATTTTGGATGGACTTTCAGCGTCAGCTCTTCACGGGTTTCGATGGTTATCCCTGCGCGGCGATTATCGCCGAGCTCTTTGCCGAGCAGGAGCACAGCGCGAAGGTCAAGCGTCTTGCTGAGTTCGAACGCGTTGTGCCAGCCGAACCGGACGCGGTCCGGCCTGCCGTCGACCGTCGATAGCACGCCGTCGACCCGGATCGCCGAGTCCCAGCCGTTCGTTTCCTCGCTTTCGAGGAACTGGTAGAGCGCCTCGGCGCTGACCGACTGGACGTCGAGCGGCTCGCCGCCTCTGTTGCCCATCAGCAGGAGGACCCGTCCGCGCAGGCTGTCGTTGAAGGCGTGCTGGAAGTGGAAGCGGTGGACATAGGCTTCCTCGCGCCCGTCATTGTCGGGCGAAAAGGCGAACCGGTACTCGACCGAATCCTCCCCAGCCTTCACGTCAGAACCGGATACGCCGCTGACGCTCTGGGCGGCGGCGGTACCAAGGGCGACGGCCGAAGCGAACGCCGCCGAGACGATTAATCCAAAGCGCATTTTGTGCATCCTAGGGCGATTTTGCGCCCGCGTAAGCGGCGTCCATGAAGGATTGATGACGCTTCGGCGACGAAACCATGAAATCGCGCACGACGTGCGCGCTTTCTGACGGCATGATTGGGCTCGCAAATCGCGCCCTGGCGGGTGGGCGGTCGGCGATTCGAGACGCAAAAGTATCGAATTCGACGGCGCTCCCGCGAACGCATTATAGCGTATACGGAGAAAATGGAGGCGCAAGCGCGCGACCGCGCGGCAGGCGCTTCCTGAAAAGCGCAGCAGGTGCGCGCTGAAAGGCCATGCGTCTGATCAGTATACGCATTAGGTGCGCATATGCCGGAACGCGTCATAATCCTGAGACATAAACATCACGCGCCTGTCGCAGTCGATCGTTAAGTGCGTCCTCGCTCGGCGGCGCGTGGGGCGTCCGTCTGGTCTGGCGCTTAACTGTCGTTCATCCCGCGGGGGTAAAAATAGCATGGGCTTTTCCAAAAACTTCAAATCGCTACTTCTGATGGGCGCCGCCGCCTGCGTCGCGGCTTGCTCCAACGCCGATATCGCCTCGCCGGGCGCCGGCAATCCGATCAATCCGATCGTCATCCCGCCAGGCGGCGGGGGCGGCGGCGGGGGCCTCTCTCAGAATCTCGTTCCGCCGTCGGGCTGCTCGGCCGGCACGACGCAGGCGACGCGCTCGAACCTCCCCGGATCGACGGCGACTTTCGTCGTCTGTCTTCTTGACAACGCGGCCGTCGCGGCGGGTCCCGTCAACATCACGCAAGCCTCGCAATATCCGATCCTGATCGAGAATACGGTTTTCGTCGGCGCTGACGGCGGCGCGGCGGGCAACCTCCAGATTGGCGCGGGCACGGTTCTCTTCGGCAACGGCGCGGATGGGGTCGATCTCATCGTGGTGTCGCGCGGCTCGCAGATCAATGCGAACGGCGCGTCGTCCTCGCCGATCGTGATGACCTCGGCGGAAGATCTGACGGATGACGGTCGCGCCAACGGCACCGCCGGCAGCGGGCAGTGGGGCGGCGTCGCCATCAACGGCCGGGCGCCGATCAATGACTGCACGATCAATCCAGGCGCGACGCCGGGCTCTGCCGGCTGCGAAAAGGACGGGGAGGGCGGTTCGGGCGCGTTCGGCGGCGACCAGGCGAACGACAATTCCGGCGTGATGCGCTATGTCCGCATCCAGCACGCTGGCTTCCAGTTCTCCTCGACGAACGAACTGAACGGCCTCGCGCTCCAGGGCGTCGGCGCCGGCACGACGCTTGAATTCATCCAGATCCACAACAACGCCGATGACGGCATCGAGTTCTTCGGCGGGACGGCGAATGTCAGGAATCTTGTTCTTACTGGCAATGATGATGACTCATTCGACTGGACCGACGGCTGGAGCGGAAACGTGCAGTTCGCCCTCGCGGTGCAGACGACCGGTCGCGGCGACAACGGCGTCGAGGCGGACAATCGCGGCTCCGACCCGCTTTTGACGCCGCGCTCCAATCCGAATTTGTCGAATTTCACGCTGATCGGGCGGAACAACGGCTCCGGCAATGAGGGCGTGCAACTGCGCGCCGGTACGAATGGCAGGCTCGCCAATTTCGTCGTCGCGGGCTTCGGTTCGGGCGTCGAATATGACGAGACGGCGACGCTTTCAGATCCCTCGCTTGCCTCATTCGCCGTCGGCGGCAACGCCTCGGACGGCGACGCCGAAGGCGTCGCGCTTCTTGGCGCCGGCGCGAATAATCAGATTTTCGCTGCGGATACGCTGAATGGCGTCATCGCCGGCGTCAACGAGAACTCGGTGACGCCGACGAACCCGACGACGCTTGGCTCGTTTTTCACCGCCGCGACCTATGCCGGCGCGTTCGGCCCGACAGAAACGAACGCGTCGAACTGGACGACGGGATGGACCGTCGCGGTCCCGGGCGCGCAGGCCGCGGGATGTCCGAGCGGCACGACAGCGACCGGCGAAGCAGTCCCGGCCGGCCGAAGCGAATCGCAAATCTGCCGCATCAACCGTCCGGTGACGGCGAGCGTCACGCTCGCCGGCGGCAATCTCTATGAACTTGAAGGATCGACCTTTGTCGGCGTCGACCTCGGGCCGGACCCGGCCGCGCCGCTCGCCAGCGGCGTCGCCGCCTCGCTCACAATCGATCCCGGCGTCACGATCTACTCTGAGGGCGGCGCGACGAGCGACCCGCTTCCCGGCGCTGGAAACACGGGCGTTGAGGATCTTCTCGTCGTCTCGCGCGGTTCGCAACTCTTCGTGAACGGCTCAGCGGTCGCGCCGGTCGTCATGACGAGCCGTGAAGAAATCTTCAGCAATTCCGGCGCGTCGGCCGATTGGGGCGGCATCGCGATCAACGGCCGCGCGCCGGTCAACGACTGCACGGTCGATCCGCTCGCGACGCCGGGAACCGTCGCCTGCGAAAAGGACGGCGAGGGCGGATCGGGCCGCTTCGGCGGCGCGACGACGAACGACAATTCGGGGCGCATCAATTTCCTGCGCGTCGAGTTTTCAGGCAAGCAGTTCTCATCGACGAACGAGCTCAATGGCATGGCGCTCCAGGGCGTCGGCGCCGGCACCGAGATCGACTTCGTGCAAATCTATCAGACCGCGGATGACGGCGTCGAATGGTTTGGCGGCAGCGTCGACGCCAAGCACGTCATCGTTTCCGGCGCCGATGACGACGCGCTCGACTGGACCGACGGCTGGAACGGCCGCGTGCAATTCGCGATTGTCCAGAAGACCGCGGCTGGCGACAACGGCATCGAGGGCGACAACCGCGGATCGAACCCGCTGCTGACGCCGCGCTCGAACCCGATCATCTCGAACGTGACGCTCGTCGGCAACACAATCGGCGAGGGCGTGCAGCTGCGCGCCGGCACTGACGGCGCGCTCGCGAACTTCATCGTCACGGGCTTCGCCGAAGGTCTTGATTACGCGCTGACGGCGGGCCTCTCGGACCCGAGCGTCGACTCGTTCGCGCTCACCGCCAATGCGGCCCAGCTGACGAATGACGGCCCGGCGATCTTCGCCGCCGGTTCGAACAACATCCAGAACGCCGCTTCCACGCTAACGGCGCGCGCCGGCGCGACGCTGGCGCTGGTCCCCGGCGCCAACGAGGCGACGCCGGCGGTCGATCCGACGACGCTCGATCCGTTCTTCTCGGCCGGCTCTTACGTCGGCGCGGTGAACGGCGCAGCGGACGACTGGTACCTCGGCTGGACGCGCGGATTCTAGGCCTTGCGGGAGCGCCGCCGCCGCGCGGCGCTCCTTCGCCATTCAACCGACTGATCATCAAACAAGATTGCGTAACGGTGGGGCTATGAAAACTCAGAACAAACTTTCGGTTGCGTTGCTGGCGGGCGCCTCCGCGCTCGCGGTCGGCGCGGCGCACGCGCAGGACCTCGACATTCCGGTGGACGAAATCGTCGTCCGCGGCGTCAACATCCCGGACGAAAAGCGGGCGACGTCCGAGATTTCGGCGGTGCTCGACGAAACGTCCTTCGATCGCACCGGCGACAGCGACATCGCCGAGGCGCTGCGCCGGGTCACCGGCATTTCGCTCAGTCAGGGACGGTTCGCAATCGTTCGCGGCCTCAATGAACGCTATTCGAGCGTCACCATCAACGGTTCGCCGCTGCCTAGCCCGGAGCCGCTGCGGCGGGTCGTGCCGCTCGACATCGTGCCGACGTCGATTCTTTCGGGCTCGCTGGTTCAGAAGACCTATTCGCCGCAATTTTCGGCGGAATTCGGCGGCGGCCTCATCGAACTGCGGACGAAATCGATCCCGGATGAGTCGTTTTTCGAGATCGGCGGTTCGATCGGCGCCGACCTCGTGACGACGGCGCGGAACGGCCTCATTCACGACGGCGGCAAGCGCGACTGGCTCGGCTTCGACGACGGCGTGCGCAATACGCCGCCGTTGCTGTTCGGCGCGGGCGCGATCCCGCCGTCGATCCAGGATCAGGTCGACGTCGGCGTTGAGAGCGACAAGACCCTGCTCGCGCTTGAGAACGTCATTCCGCCGAACTGGGGAATCGACACGGCGTTCGGCTCGCGCTTCGATCTTTCAGACAGCGTCAGTGTCGGCGGCACGATCGCTCTCGGCTATTCAAACGACTGGCAGACGAAAGACGGCCGCCGCGAGCAGGGGTTCCGGCAATCGGCGACAGTGTTCGACGTCGACGCGTCGCAGGCTTACGACTTCCTGTCGACGACCAATACGATCGAAGCGAACGGCTTTGGCGCCTTTGGCGTCGAACTCGGCGACAATCACGAGATCACCTCGACGAACTTCATGCTGCGCTCGACGTCGAAAGACACGCGCCAGTCCGTCGGCCGCGACGGCAACGACCCGACAGGCGCCGAGTTCTTGCGCACCAATCTTGAGTTCTTCGAGCGCCAAGTGTGGCAGACGCAGCTTTCCGGCGATCACGTCTTCCCGACGCTCGGCGACCTTTCAGTCAAGTGGCGCGGCGCCTATGGCGAGGCGTTCCGCGACGCGCCCTATCAGCGCGAATACACCTATGTGCGCGATCTCAACGTCGCCGACGCGCCCTTCCTTTTCGACGCAACCGGCCAGGTCGGATCGACGCCGCACACGCTGACGTTCTCCAAGGTTGAGGACAAGAACATCGATGCGGGGATCGACATCGTCGCCCCGCTGATCATCGGCGGAACCGAAGTCGACCTTCGGGCGGGCTACGCCTATACGGACAAGGACCGCGAGACACTGACGCGCAATTATGAGTACGCGTCGCGGGTTCCGGTTCCGCAGATCATTCTTGGAAGCCGCGCTGACCAGCTTTTCGGGCCGTCGGTCACCGGCACGCCGATCTTTGATCTCACCTTCGTCGGTGCGGCGATCGACCTCGACAACTCGTTCTCGGCGCTTAAAGTGCACGGCGCCTATGCCGGCGCCGACATCCAGCTCGGCGATTATGTGCGGCTGGCGGTCGGCGGCCGTTATGAAGACGCCGAGCAGGTGACGAACGCCTTCTCGACCTTGACGCCGTCGAACGTCACGCAAACGGTGATCGCGGAAGATTATCTCCTTCCGGCGACGACCATCACCTGGAACCCGATTGACGACGTGCAGGTTCGCGGCGGATTCTCGAAGACGATCACCAGGCCGCAGTTCCGCGAACTGACGCCCGCTATCTTTCTCGACGACGAGACCGATCTCGCCTATCGCGGCAATCCGTTCCTCCGCAACACTGAAATCGACAATTACGACGCGCGCGCCGAATATTATTTCGGCCGCGGGCGCTTCATGACGCTCGGCGCCTTTTACAAGAAGATCGACGGGCCGATCGAAGAAGCGATCGACCGCGATCTCGGCGGGTTCGAATTCGTATCCTACATCAACGCGCCGGAAGCCGAGCTCTACGGCTTCGAATTTGAATTCGAAAACACTTGGGCCGCCGCAGACCTCGTCGATTGGGGTTTTCTCTCGTCGAAGGACATCGTCTTCAAGACCAACTACACCTACTCGAAATCGGAGGTCAGCAACCAGGGCGACGTTTCGACTTCGGCGATCAATCCGCAAACGCGGATCGTCGAGGAGCAGGTGCTGCCCGGCGCCTCTGTGTTCGAGGACGGCCGCGCGCTGCAGGGACAGTCAAAACATCTCTTCAACCTGCAGATCGGCGTCGAGGATGTCGAACACGAATCGAAGGCGACGATCCTTGTGAACTGGGCGTCAAGCCGCATCCGTCAGGTCGAACTCGTTCTCGGCGCCAACGACATCGTCCCGCGCGTCATTGAGGAGCCGCCGCTGACGCTCGACTTCGTGTGGAGCCGCCGCTTCGCGAATATCGGCGGCCTGTGGGAAGTCGGCCTCGAAGTGCGCAACATCCTTGGCGACGACTATGAGGCGACGCAGACCTTCCCCGACGGATCGGTCTCGCAATACGACGTCTACCCGCTCGGCCGGAAGCTTTCAGCGAGCCTCAAGAAAGAGTTCTGACGCGCTTTCGACGCTCAAAACGCGAAGGGCCGACTCGTCGCCGGCCCTTTTCTTGATGCGACGGCGACGCGCGAGCGCGTCCTATTTTTCATTGTCGCTGACGAGCACCGGGCCTGACGGCCCGCCCGTTCCATTGTCCTTCAAAACGCCGAGGCGCTTGGCGACTTCCCGATAGGCTTCGGTGACGCCGCCGAGATCCTTGCGGAAGCGGTCCTTGTCCATGATCGCGCCGGTCTCCATGTCCCAAAGACGGCAGCTGTCCGGGCTGATCTCGTCGGCGAGGATGAGGCGCACGAGATCGCCCTCATATTGCCGTCCGAACTCGACCTTGAAATCGACAAGCTTGATGCCGACGCCGGCGAACAGGCCGCACAGGAAATCGTTGACGCGCAAGGCGAGCGCCATCATGTCGTCGATTTCCTGCGGCGTCGCCCAGTTGAACGCGGTGATGTGCTCTTCAGAGACGATCGGATCGCCGAGCGCGTCGTTCTTGTAATAGAACTCGACGACGGACCGCGGCAATTGCGAGCCTTCCTCAAGGCCAAGGCGCTTCACCAGCGAGCCGGCGGCGACGTTCCTGACGACGACCTCAAGCGGGATGATCTCGACATGGCGGATCAGCTGCTCGCGCATGTTGAGCCGACGGATGAAATGCGTCGGGACGCCAATCCGTTCGAGCCCTTGCATGATGAACTCGGAGATGCGGTTGTTGAGGACGCCCTTGCCCTCGAGCACCGCGCGCTTTTGGTTGTTGAAGGCGGTCGCGTCGTCCTTGAAATACTGGATGAGCGTGCCGGGCTCTGGACCCTCGAACAGAATCTTCGCCTTGCCTTCGTAGATTTGCTTGCGACGCGCCATTTAGGGCTGGTCCTTTCAAGGGTCGCGAGGGTCGATTCGAGTCTTCCCTGACCGACCGGAGCGCGCGGCTATACGCGCTTGGAACCGGCAAGAAAACCCCTACATCCATACGAGGGACGGCGTCTATCGCCGCGGTGCAGCATAAGGGGACGCCGCCATTGCCGGAATGGCGCGCGACGGCTAAAACAACGCGGCGACGATGGTTAAAGCTAAAGGAAATCAAGCACATGGCAAATTTTGACGAGCGCAAGGACGGTTTCGAGAAGAAATTCGCCCATGATGCGGAGCTGCGATTCAAGGCCGAAGCGCGCCGCAACAAGATGCTCGGCCAATGGGCCGCGGGCCTGATGGGCCTGTCGGGCGAAAAAGCCGAGGCCTACGCCAAATCCGTCGTCAAAGCCGATTTCGAGGAAGCCGGCGACGAGGACGTGTTCCGCAAGCTCAAAGCCGACCTCGCCGGCGCGGGCGTCGACCAGTCAGACCACCAGATCCGCCGCCACATGGACGAATACATGGCCGAGGCGATCCGCCAGATCAAAGAGCAGGGGTGAGGGGGCGGAAAGAGTGCGCGTTCGGGCCCGAATTGCGCCGTTATCGAGTTTGCCCGCATCGAGCGGCGATTTCGACCAAGTCTCCCTTCAAGTCTGCGACCGCGCAAGCGACGTCATTCTCTTTGTCGACCGTAAAATCAGGAATGACGCCTCGCCCTTCAAGGCGTCGCCCGTCGGCGAGGCGAAAATCCGCCATCGGGATCAGAAGCGAAAAGCCGTCCGACAACGGAACCAGATCGGCGTTTAACACTTCGCCCGCCGTTCGCCGGCCGACCACTTTGACCCTACTCAGTTGTTGCAGCGCTCCGGCAATGACTTCGGTCGTGCTCGCCGACCGCTCGTCGACGAGCAGCGCGACCGGACCGTTGAACGACGGGGGCGAAGGATTGAAGCGCATGACGGCAAGACCGTCGCTAAAAAGATCCGCACCAAACGCACGCGCAGTCGGCTCCAACGGCGAGGCAGTCGCTTCGAGCAATTGCGGCGTCGGCGGTTCGGAATTCGACTGCCACCAAGGCGATGCGAGAAAATAGCCGACCAATGCCGGCCGATTGACGATCCTGGCGGCGACGGGCCAGGCGGCGATCGTCCCGCCCGCATTCCCGCGAAGATCGATTACCAGCGCGTCGGAGCGTTCGACGGCGCGGTCGAACGCGGCATTGATTTGCGCCGAGATCCCGTCTCCGAAAAACGATCGGATCTCAATGATGCCGACGTCGCCGGAAAATTCGCGAAAGGTCGCTACGGCGTCGCGCTGCGCCGCCGCATCCGCATCCCTAATCAATCTTGCGATGTCGCCGTCGCCGCGCCGAAGATCGAAATGCGAAAACAGGGAGTTCTGCCGCCTTGCCGCTCGAAACGCCGCCAGAAAATCAGCGTCGTCCAGCGACTGCGAGGCGCCGGCGCCGAACGCCTCGCGAAACTCACGCCATTCCCGCTCCCGCAGCAGGCGAGGATCGAATATAAAGCGCTCCATGGCGGCGTCGAACTGATCCAGAAGGGCGGCGAAGTCTCGAAGCGATTCCCCGTTCGATTCTTGCGCGCAAAATTCGCCGTCGGCGGCGAGGCGCGCGCACAAGCGCCCGTTCGAGTCAAGCTTGCCGACAAATCCGCCGGAGAAATCCGGCATCGCCAGTTCGCCCGCGACGATGCCGTCGTCGCCGACCTTGACGTCGAGGCTTCTGGGCGCGCTTGTTTGCCTCGCCGGGGCGCCGACAATTGATCGCGCGTTGCGCCGTACAAGAAAAATCGCGCTGAGCGTCCGTCCGCCCTCGAGTTTGAAATCAAATCGCCAGGGGCGCGCATCGGCGCTTTTTCTGACCTCGCGCGCCCGTATTTCCGCCTTTGCCGCTTTCATGGCGTCGTCGGCGGCGATGTCGGGGACGACGCCGCCGGTTTCATCCTGCGCTCCAAATAGTCGGAAAGACTTGTGCGAAACGCTGGCGACAAGCCCGGTTCTGGCAAGATCGAACTCATACCGATCGCCAAAAAAAATCATTGGTTCGCCGGTCGGCGCGCCGACCAGCGTAGCGCGGCCCCAATGTTTCAATGGCGCGGCGAAGATCGCGGCGGATGAGTAAGTCCTGGTTCCGATCAGAACGAAAACGTCGCCTGTGAATGACAGCCTGTTCTTGAATCGCCGTTTGCGCGGTCGGTCCGGACCGGGCGTAAATTCAAAATATGCGCCGTCAGCGGCGGCGGCGACGCCCCGCAGCATCGGAACGGCGCGTCCAATCGGTATCCATCGAAATCCCGGCGGCAATAACGTCCGGTAGATCGCCTTCACTTCGGGCGTCGCATGAACGCTGACGCGTTCGAGCGCAGGGAGCGTCAAATCGGAAATGTACGACTGAAGTTCGTCCGCCTGGCGGCTGTCGCCGCCCGAGTTCTCGCGGATGTCGATGATGACGGACGTTGCTCCCTTTTCCCTTATCTCCTTGAACGACGCCTTCAAGAATCCGGAAAACTCGCGGGGCGCATGCTCGAAGTCGTTGATGACCAGCGTCGCGACGCCGTCCTCCAGCGAGAACGACAGAGGCCGCGCGACGCCCGCGCCGCGATCGCGTTCCTCGCTCCACGCGTCTGCGCTAATCTTACTGAGTCAGAAAGTCGCGAGTCAAATTTGGCGAAGCGGCTGAAGGTGCGTTGCTGTGTCATCAGGGAGGATGGGCGGCGATGGACAAGGAAGCGAGCGCAGCGCGGTTTGAGGCTTATGTCGAGGCGCTTGTATCGGTGATCGGGCATGCGGATCGCGCCCGGCCGATGCGGGATTACTGCGCGGGGCTGCTGCTCCCGGTGGAAAGGAAGAGCGTCGAGCCGATGGCGGCGGCGCTTTCGCCGGAGCGGACGGCGGCCAAGCATCAATCTCTGCTGCATTTTGTCGGACAGGCGGCGTGGTCTGACGAGAAGGTTCTGGCCAAGACGCGCGCCTTGGTGCTGCCGGCGATGACGCGCGAGGCGCCGGTCCGCGCGTGGATCATCGATGACACGGCGTTTCCCAAAAAGGGCAAGCACTCGGTCGGGGTGGCGCACCAGTACTGCGGCCAGCTCGGCAAGCAGGAGAACTGCCAGGTGGCGGTGACGCTGTCGATTGCGAACGATGCGGCGAGCTTGCCGATCGCGCATCAGCTTTATCTTCCCGAAAGCTGGGCGTCGGACGCCGAGCGCCGGAGACGGGCGGGCGTTCCGGACGATGTCGTCTTTAAGACCAAGCCGCACATCGCGCTCGATCAGATCGGCGCGGCGCAGCGCGCCGGCGTTCCGCCGGGGGCCGTGCTCGCCGACGCCGGCTACGGCCATGACGGCGGCTTTCGCGCCGGCGTAACGGCGCTGGGGCTTGTCTATGTGGTCGGCGTCTTGTCGAACC
>CADEDN010000004.1 GCA_902826095.1 uncultured Alphaproteobacteria bacterium
GGTTCGCCTTCACCGCAAACCAAATTGATTCGCGTTATTTGCGTGACGCTCTAGTGCTTGCCGACGTCAGTGACCGCGAGGTCGCGTCGCGCGGTGACCGTCGTCACGACGAGCCCGGCCATCGGGTCGAGGAAGGTCATCGTCAGGAAGATGAAATAAGTCGAATTGCCGAAGCCCGGCGCGAGGATGAAAAGGAGGAGCGCCACGACGAAAAGCAGAAACGACAACAGGTGGTTGGTGATCGACGCGGTGCCGGCCTTGGTCGCGCGAACGAGTTCGACGAAGAGGAGGCCCATGCTGCCGAGCAGAAACAGCGTTCCCCACGACACCCGCCAGACATCGCCGGAATACATCGGCAGATTGAGAACGACGAGGTCGTGCCAGGCGGCGCCGGCGCCGCCGCCCATGCCGGTGACCGTCAGCACCGTATAAATGATGAGACTGATCGTCAGCAGCGGAAAAACCTGGAGAACCATACCGGCCCTGCTCCCTTTATCCGGCCCCCGGGCCGTCTGATTCAGTCCACCCTATCATAGCCGCAGCCCGGCTCTAGCTCCGAAATCGTCAAAGGCGAGCGGGCGCGGGTTTTCAGCCACACCACGCCCTTAAGATCGGACAGGGCGACGGCGAGCCTCCCCAGATTGGTGTATTTCGAGGATCCGAAGGCGCGGGCGCGGTGGTTCACCGGCGCAAACTCGACTTGAAACCCCTCCCGACGCATCAGCGCTGGCAGGTAGCGGTGCGAATGGTCGAAATAGGGAAGCTTCAGATAGGCGTCGCGGTAGAAGGCTTTGAGGCCGCAGCCGGTGTCGGCGGCGCCGTCGTCGAGGATGCGGCGGCGGATCGCATTCGCCAGTCTTGACGCCGTCTTCTTGGCGGCCGCGTCCTGTCGCACTTGCCTTTCCCCTGCAACCATGGCGAGCAGCGCCGGCGCGTCAGACCGCGTGAGGGCGGCATGGAGGGCAGGAATATCGGCAGGGTCGTTCTGGCCGTCGCCGTCGATGGTGACGACGATCGGCGCGCGCGCGGCGAGGATTCCGGTTCTGACGGCGCGGCTCTGGCCCGCATTGACGCCGTGCCGCAGAACTCTGAGTTGGGGTGTCCGACGCGCGGCGGCCGCAAGTTCCGCCAGGGTCTTGTCGCGGCTGCAATCATCGACGGCGATGATTTCGAAATCGAGATGGGAGAGGCTCGCCGCAATCTCCTCGACAAGCGACGCGGCGCCGCCCTCCTCGTCGAGCATCGGAATGACGACGCTGAGCACCGGTCCCGGCCCATAGGACCGCCTGACGCCGAACAGCGGCGCCAGCTCGTCATTTCCCACGATGTTTGGCATCAAGGCTCCGCAAGGCGATGATCGTCCGCCGGGGCTAGGTCGCAGAAAACGCCCTCTATTGAAAGTCTTGGCGCAAGACAGTCCCGGCGCGGGCGCCTATGGTGGCGGTCGAGGGACATTGATGGGACCACCAACAAGCGCGGCGCGGCGGGCGCCTTTTGCGCCGATGGCGCTGATCGCCGCCTATGCGGCGCTGGTCGCGTTCGCCGGCGTTTTCACAATGCCGGTTCTCGATCGCGACGAGGCGCGATTCGCGCAGGCGACCGTGCAGATGCTGGAGACGCGCGACTATGTCGCGATCCGCTTTCAGGACGACGAACGAAACCGCAAGCCGGCCGGCATCCACTGGCTGCAGGCGGCCTCGGTCGCCGCGTTTTCGAGCGTCGAGGCCCGTGACATCTGGGCCTACCGGATTCCCTCCGCCGTCGGCGCCGTGCTCGCGGCGCTCTTCACCTATTTCGCCGGGCTTCGACTGTTCGGGCCGAAAACGGCGTTCCTCGCCGCCCTCCTCCTCGCCTCATCGCCCGCGATCGCTGGCGAAGCGACGATCGCCAAGACCGATGCGATGCTGCTCGCCTGCATCGCCGCGGCGCAGACGGCGCTCATCCATCTTTATGGCGCGATCGCCGATGCGACGCGGCCAGGGCGGCGCTGGGCCGCGCTTTTCTGGGCCGCGACCGGGGCCGGCATTCTCATCAAGGGCCCGATCATCCTCATGGTCGTCGGACTGACGGGCGCCGCCTTGTTCCTCAAACGCCCGCGCACCGACTGGATGGCGGCGACAAGGCCGCTCATCGGCGTCGCCATCCTGGCGGTGATGATCCTCCCCTGGGCGAACGCCATCCATGAAGCGACCGAGGGGCGCTTTTTCTCGGAGGCGATCGGCGGCGACATGCTGGCGAAGATCGGCGCGGCGCAGGAGCATCACGGCGGCCCGCCCGGCTATTATTCCGTCCTCGTCTTTATCCTGTTCTGGCCGGCGGCGGCGCTGCTCCTCCCCGGCCTGCGGAACGCGATCGCCAACCGGTCGGACTGGCGCTACTGGTTCCTGATCGCCTGGATCGCGCCGAGCTGGGCGGCGTTTGAACTCGCCGCGACAAAGCTGCCGCACTACACGCTCCCGCTCTATCCAGCGCTCGCGATCCTCGCGGCGCAGGCGGCGGTCGGCGCGCTTCCTGCGTCGCGCCTCGAGCGGATCGGCGCGCTCGTCTATGGCCTTGTCGGCCTTGTCGTCGCCGCGCTCATCGCCGCGCTGGCGATCATCTATCAGACGGACGCGATCAAGACCTACGCGATCACAAGCGCGGCGGCGCTCGCCGCTGCAACGCTCGCGATCGCCATTCTCTACTGGCGCCGGCGCGCCGTCGAAGCGCTGATTGGCGGCGCGCTGGTCTCGGCGGGTCTCGCCTGGACGCTTCTCGCCGGCGTTCTTCCCAACCTTGAACCGCTCGCCGTGTCGCCGCGCGCGAACGCCGCCATCGACGCCGCGGGCCTTCATCCGGTCCGCGACAAGGCGGGCGGTGCCGTTCTCAGCGGCTATTACGAACCGTCGGCGGTTTTCCTGCTCGGGACGAACACGGCGATGGCGAAGGGACGCGACGCCGCCGACAAACTCGCGGCGCTGCGCGGCGCCGCCATCATCGAGAGCCGCGAAAACGCCGCATTCATGTCGCGACTTGCCGAACTTGGTCTCAGCGCCGAACCCTTTGCGGCGATTGACGGCGTCAATTATTCGAACGGCGACGATGTGACTTTGACCCTTTACCGTTTGCCGGCGCCCCACCCCTGACACCGCCCCCGACACCGTCCCCGACACCGTCCCTGACAGGATTTTCCTTGCACGCCCTGACCTCCTATCTGTCGACGCCCGGCCGCCGTTTCGCCGTCCTCGCCGCCGTATTGACGGCGCTGCGCATCCTGACGCTCATCGTCGGGCACCCGGATCTCGGGCCTGACGAGGGCCAATACTGGTTCTGGAGCAAGACGCCCGATTTCGGCTATTTCTCCAAACCGCCGCTGATCGCCTGGTCGATCGCCGCGACGACGGCGCTGTTCGGCGACAGCGAGTGGGCGGTGCGGCTCAGCGCGCCGCTTTATCAGCTTGGCGCCGCCACTTTCATTTTTCTGCTGACCCGGCGTCTCGCCGGCGCGCGCGAAGCGTTCTGGGCCGGCGCGGCGTGGCTCACCTTGCCGGGCGTCTTTTTGTCGTCGGCGTTGATCACGACCGACGCGCCGCTGATTTTTTTCTGGTGCGCGGCGCTCTATTTCTTCTTCGCGCTCACCGATGAAAGGGCCCCGGAAAATCGTCTTTATTGCGCAGCGGCGCTCGGGCTCGCCGTCGGGCTTGGCTTCCTCGCCAAATACGCGATGACGTATTTCCTGCTTGGCGCCCTGCTCGCGCTCATCTTGTCGCCGGCAAGGCGCCGGCGGATGAAAGTCAGCGACGCGGCGCTCGCCCTCGCGATCGCGCTCATCACGCTCTCGCCGAATATCTGGTGGAACGCGGCGCATGATTTCCAGACGATTTCGCACACGGCCGCCAACGCCGACTGGAACGGCGATTTCGGCCATCCGGACCGGCTTGCGAAATTTCTGCTCGACCAGTTCGGCGTCGCCGGCCCGATCGCGCTTGCGCTGGTCATCGCCGCCGCTCTCTTCGGTCGGCGCGGGCGCCCGTCCGACAGCGACGCCCTGCGGACGCTGCTCGCCTTCTCGATTCCAGTGATGACAATTGTCAGCGTTCAGGCCTTCCTGTCGCGCGCGCATGGAAACTGGGCGGCGGTCGCTTATCCCTCGGCGATCATCATGGCGACGATCGTCGCCCTCCGCGACAAACGCATGATGGTCGCGGCGAAAGCGAGCGTCATCTTGCACATGCTCGTCGGGCTTGGATTTCTTGCAGCCTTCGCCAGCGCTTCTTTCGCGGACAGGATCGGCGCGGCGTCGGCCTTCAAGAAACTGCGCGGCTGGGAGGCGCAAGGCGCTGAAATCGCCAGGCTGAGCGAGGGCTATGACGCGATCATGACCGACGACCGGGAAATGACCGGCGAACTCGTCTATTACGCGCGCGGCGGACAACGGATCGTCGCGTGGAATTCAAACCGGTCGATCGACAGCCATTTCGAGGCGTTCCATGCGTATCAGCCCGAACGCGACAAGCGCGTTCTTTATGTCTCGACAAATGGCGACGCGCTCTATGTCCAGAATCGATTTGCGACAATCGAATTGCTTGGGAAGATCGACGCGGAAATCGGGCGCGGCCGAACGCGCACGATCTATTATTACAACGTATCCGGCTTTCTTTGGTGAAAGCGGCGGCCGGTTTCGCGGGCAAAGGCGCGCCAAACCAATGATCTAACGGCGATTGGCGGCGATCGCCGGCGACGCGGCCGTCGGCTGGAACGCGATCCGCCCGGGCGCGAAGACGCGCGACAACAGCGTCACCGCCGCCTTGACGCCGAACTGCGCCCAGAGCAGCGCGCCGACAAGCGACAGAAACGGCGCCGGGTAGGGATCGGAAAAATGCGCCTTGAAATAGCGCAGCATGCTGGAGGTCTTGCGCATGTCGACGAAAATCGGATCGACCTCGCTCGAACTCTTGAAATGGAGCACCGAAACGGAAGGGTCGAAATAGACGGTTCCGCCGGCGTCCGCGAAACGCAGGCAGAAATCGACATCCTCGACATGGAGGAAATAACGCTCGTCCATGCCGCCGATCGACCAATAGTCCGTGCGCGGCGTCATGAAGCACGCGCCGGAAATGACCGGCACGGGGATGACTTCTCCGGGGCAAGGGTCGCCGTGAAGGTTGAACCGCCGGAAATAGGGATGGCGCGGCGCAAGCCTATAAAGGCTCGTCGCTTCGACAAAGGCGCGCCATGGGGTCAAAGTCGCGCGCCGGCTGCCGCGCTGCTCGGCGCCATCGGGATCGATGATCTTTGCGCCCATGAGCCAGGGATGCGGGCGCATCGCGCCGTCGCGCGCCAGTTTCATCGCGCCGCCGGGCGGCAGGATGGCGTCCGGATTGACGAACAGAAGATGATCGCCGGTCGCCGTGCGGGCGCCGAGGTTGCAGGCGGCCGCAAATCCGACATTGCCGTGACCGCTGATCAGCCGGATCTTCGGGCCGTCGGTCTCGGGACCGATCGCGGCCTCGACCGCGCCCAGCGGGTTGCCGTTGTTGACAAGAATGATCTCGCGGACGCCTTCCTGCATGCGCAGCGCATCAAGACAGCGCGCCAGCACCGGACCCGTGTAGTAGGTTACGACGATCGCCGAGACCACGACGCCTGATGTGTTGTTAGCCGGCAAAACTCGCCCCCGAACCACTGTTTCGGCGCCTCTTAAAGCGGCGCTCTCTTATTGCTTCGATTTGTTTATGGAATATGACACCGCGCAGCCAAAAGCCGCAAGGGCAAAAACAGCAAGCCGCCAGACTTGCCACAGACTCGCTTCCAACATTACGGAAATGAAAGATACGGATGCAGCCGCGATCATCGCGGCGAGCGATAAGCGGTCGATATTGCTGCGAAATATCGCGGCGGCGCCGGCTGTCAGCGCGACCGCGAAGAACATGACGCCGGGAAGGCCAAGCTCGAGCCAGATCTGGATGAAAACATTGTGAGGATGGATCGGGATCAGCGGCAGCGGCAGCGGAAAGCCGACGACGTCGATCAGCCCGCCTTGCGCGTGCCAGGCCCGCGCGAAGTCCGCGCCGCACCCTCCCGGAAAACAATCGCCGAGCGCGCGCGCGGCCGCGACCTGCCAAAGGATGAGGCGCTGGCTCCACGACGCCGGCAAGTCGCCGTCAGACACCAGCGCGCTGATCGGCGCGGAGGCAGCGACGATTGGAGAGAGGAATAACCCCGCGAGGAACGCAGCCGTGAGGAGGATCGCGGACAATCGGGGACGGGCGAGGGCGAGGGCGAAACCGCCGGCGCCGACGGCCAGCGCGATGACATTGGCAAAGACCGAGAACTGCGCCGCCGCGACCAGCAGCGCGCCGAGCGGCGTCAGCGCGACGACCCAGGATCCCGTCAGCCTGAACAAAAGCACGGCGGCCGGAAAGACAAGCGGCGCGATCGCGGTGACGCCGCGCGCCAGCGCGGTCATATCCTTCCACCGCAAGGGCGAGGCGTCTTCCGGCGGCAGGACGCTGCGGAGATAGCCGCCGGACAAGCCCTCAAACAGCAACAGCGCGGCGGCGGCGCTGACCGATATTGCGAAGATTTGCGCGAACCGCCGCGCGCGCCGTTGCGTCGCCCGCAAGGCCTCGAAAACCAGCGCGCCGCCGGCAAGGGTCGCGGCGAACGCCGTCAGCCCGAGCCATTCGGCGCCGGGCGTCGGCGACCAGAAGGCGGTCGCGGCGATCCAGACGGCAAAGCCGCCCATCGACAAGGCGGCGACCGACAATGGGGTTGAGAAAATTCTTGCTGGCGCGAAAAGGGCAAAGCCCGAACGCCAGATTTGAGGCCGCAAACCGATCGTCAGCGCGATGAAGCCCGCCGCCGGCGCAAGGCCGCGATGGCCGAAAACGGCAAGCCAGGCGACGCCCGCAAAGGCGATCAGGACCATCGCATCGATCGCGCGGTCGAGCGTCGAGGGTTTTCCCGCCAATGTCAGCGACCGCGCAGATCAGGCGGCGTCGCCTCGTCGCCAAGACGCGCCAGCGCCTCGTCGAGCGCGGCGACGTCCTGACGCTCCGATCCAAGGCGGCGAAGCGACACCTTGCGCTCTTCCGCCTCGCGCGCGCCGACGACGGCGATCACGGGAACCTTGGCGAGCGAATGTTCGCGCACCTTGTAATTGATCTTCTCGTTGCGAAGATCGGTCACGACGCGAAGGCCCGCCGCGCGCATCTCCGCGGCGACTTTCAGCGCGTAATCGTCGGCGTCGGAGACGATGGTCGCGACGACGATTTGCACTGGCGCGAGCCACAGCGGAAACTTGCCGGCGTAATGCTCGATCAGAACGCCGGTGAAACGCTCCAGCGAGCCGAGGATCGCGCGATGCAGCATGACGGGCGTGTGGCGCGCGCCGTCCTCGCCGACATATTCGGCGCCAAGGCGCCGCGGCAGATTGAAATCGCACTGAAATGTGCCGGTCTGCCATTCTCGGCCGATCGCGTCGCGAACGACGAAGTCGAGTTTTGGGCCGTAAAACGCGCCGTCGCCGGGGTTCAGTTCCGGCTCGATGCCAAGTCGCTTGCAGGCGCCTTCGAGCGCGGCCTCCGCCTTGTCCCAGATTTCATCGGCGCCGATGCGCTTTTCCGGGCGCGTCGAGAATTTGACGAGCGGCTCCTCAAAGCCGAGTTCGGCGTACATTTCGAACAGCAGGCGGACGAAAGCGATCGCTTCATCCTCGATCTGGCTTTCCATCAGGAAAATGTGGCCGTCGTCCTGAACAAACCCCCTGACGCGCATGAGGCCGTGCAGCGCGCCCGACGGCTCATAGCGATGGCAGCAGCCGAATTCGGCAAGGCGCAGCGGCAGCTCGCGGTAAGACCGAAGCCCTTGCCGGAAGATCTGCACATGCGCCGGGCAGTTCATCGGCTTTAGGGACATCACGCGTTTTTCTTCGCCGCCCTCATCGACTTCGGCGATGAACATGTTCTCGCGGTAATTCTCCCAGTGCCCGGACGCCTCCCAGAATTTGCGGTCCATCAGCTGCGGGGTCTTCACCTCGACATAGTCCTTCGCCGCGATCTTGCGGCGGACGTAGTTTTCGAGCGTCCGGTAAAGCGTCCAGCCATGCGGGTGCCAGAACGCCTGGCCAGCCGCCTCTTCCTGGAAATGAAAAAGATCCATCTCCCTGCCGAGGCGGCGATGGTCGCGCTTTTCCGCCTCCTCAAGGCGCGTCAGATAGGCCTTTAGATCTTTCTCGTCCTTCCACGCCGTCCCGTAAATTCGCTGCAGGACGGCGTTTCGATGATCGCCGCGCCAATAGGCGCCCGCGACCTTCATCAGCTTGAAGGCCTTGCCGATATGTCTTGTCGACGGCAGATGCGGGCCGCGACAGAGGTCATGCCAGTCGCCGTGCCAGTAGACCTTGATGTCCTCGCCGGCGGGCAGATCGGAAATGATCTCCGCCTTGTAGGTCTCGCCGATCGACTTGAAATGGGCGATCGCCTTTTCGCGCGCCCAGATCTCCTTGCGGGTCGGACGATCCTCGTCGACGATCTCCGCCATCCTTCTTTCGATGCGGGCGAGATCGTCGGTCGAAAACGGTTCGGGCCTCGCGAAGTCGTAGAAGAACCCGTCCTCGACATTCGGGCCGATCGTCACCTGCGTTCCCGGGAACAGCTCCTGCACCGCCTGCGCGAGGAGGTGCGCCGTATCGTGACGGATAAGGTCGAGCGCGTCCGCATCCTTGCGCGTGACGATTTCAATCCTTGCGTCGCGCGCGACCGGCTGGAAGAGATCGGAAAGGACGCCGTCGACCCGCATCGCGACCGCCTTTTTGGCGAGCGATTTTGAAATCGATTCCGCGACGTCGGTTCCTGTGACCGCGCGGTCGTAATGTCGAACCGAGCCGTCGGGGAGTGTGATCGCGACCATATTGGTCTTCCTGCCTTGCGGGCGTCCGACATCCATGAGCGCGGCCGAAACGTCAAGTTTGGATGGACTTCGTTCGCGCCGCCGTGTAACGACGCGGTCGATTTTCGTCGTTTCGTTGGGGCTCGAAGACCCTTCGGGCGCGGGGCGGCCCTGCCGCTTTCGTGTTCCACGGCGAAGATCACGCCTCAGTAGCTCAGCGGTAGAGCAGCCGGCGTAAAGCCGGCAGGCGGTCGGTTCGACTCCGATCTGGGACACCACTGGATAGCTCAGTAGGGTAGAGCAGGAGACTGTTAATCTCTCGGTCGGGGGTTCGACTCCCCCTCCAAATTGGCCTGCAACGCCAACTTCGAAGTGTGGGGAGGCCGGGCCGTCTCGGCGGCGACCGCGCCAAAGGCATTAGCCGGCGGCGCGCAAGCCGCGCCCGGGAACGGGCTTCGCGCCGGCGCAGATGCCGGCGGCGGGAAAAGCCGCGAGGCGCCGCCTCCCAGGGCAGGACTTTCGGGTCTTGCCGCTGCGGGCGGCGCGGACGGCCGGCCCCGCCGCCTCAAGCGCCGGACCGCCCAGCTTTCGGGGAGACGGCCCGGCTTCTCTTTTTTTTCCGCTAACGGACGATTTATTGTTTACACGCAGCGCCGATTGCAGTATTTCGCGCGCCCCTTTTTCGGCATTGGGCCGGAAAGGCGATAGAGAGAGGAGCGCGAAGTCATGCTGAAAACGTATGTCGTCGCTGAAAACCAGCGCGGCCTCCTCATCAAGGACGGCCGCATCGTCCGCCTGCTCGAACCGGGCCGCCGCCAGTTCTTCGACCCGCTCGGCCGTCTCAAGGCCGAGATCGTCGACGCGCGCGGCGAGTTCAACTCTCCGTGGGCGGAGATCGTCGAAAAACGCCACCCCGCGATCGCGGCGCGGATGCTTGAGACCGTGCGCGTCAAGGAGGGAGAGGTCGCGATCGTGATGATCGACGGCGCCGCGCGCGCGATCGTGCGTCCGGGCGAAGTCCGTTATTTCTGGAAGGCGCTCGCGAAGATCGAGTCGGTGCGCGTCGACGTTAACGCCGAGCCGCGACTTGCCCGCGCCGATCTCGTCGCCTTTGAAAAGGCGGCGGGCGCGGCGCAAGCGATCGCGATCATCAATGTCGAGCCCCACGAAGCGGGTCTTGTCTATTTCGACGGGGCGCTTGTCGAGACGCTTGCGGCCGGCCGTTACGGCTATTGGCAGGTCGGGCGCAGCGTCCGCTCGAAGACGCTCGACAAGCGTCCGCTGCCGCTTGAAGTGACGGCGCAGGAGATCTTGACGAAAGACCGCGTCAGTCTGCGCGTCACCTTGACCGCTTTCGTCAAGGTGACGTCGGTCGAACAGGCGGCGGCGTCGACGCCGGACTACATGGGCCATATTTACAAGCTCGTGCAGTTCGCCGTGCGCGAAGCCGTCGGCGGACGGACGCTCGATGAAGTCCTGAACGATCGCGAAAGCGTCGACGACCAGATCGTTCGGCACGTTCGCGGCGCGCTTGGCGATGTCGGCGTCGAGGTCACCGAACTCGGCGTCAAGGACGTGATCTTGCCCGGCGACATGCGCGAGCTCATCAACCGGGTGGTCGAAGCGGAAAAGACGGCGCAGGCGAACATCATTCGCCGGCGCGAGGAAACGGCGGCGACCCGCTCGCTCCTCAACACCGCCCGGCTGATGGAGGAGAGCCCGACCTTGCTCAGGTTGAAGGAGCTTGAAGCGCTCGAACGCGTCACCGAGAAGATCGGCCGCATCGACGTGCATGCGAGCTCCGGCGAAGGCCTCAACGCGATCGTCGATCGCCTGATCAGCCTGAAGCCGAGAGAGCAATAGGAAACGGGGCGGCTCATCGCCGCCCCGTTTCGCCTTTCGCGCCGCGCTCCGTCCTCGCCCAGTCGCCATAGCGCCACAGGCGCCAGCCATGGTCCGGCAAGGTCTCCGGAACCGGGTCGAATCCGTGCGAGCCGAACGGATGACAGCGCGCAACGCGCGACAGGCTGAGCCAGAATCCCTTCATCGCGCCATGGCGTCGAAACGCGTCTGCGGCGTAATCCGAACAGGTCGGCAAATGCCGGCAGCGCGCGCCGAGCGAATGAAACAGCGGCGACAGCGTGCGCTTGTAGAGCCAGATGAGGGCGAGGGCGATTTTTGTCATGCGGGTGTGCGGATCAACTGGCGCGCTCGAATTCCCTCCCCTTGAAAAGGGGAGGGTAAGGGTGGGGATTGGCGCCGGTTCTGGAAAGCAAATCCTCGACGCACTGACGGCCATCGCGGCGCCAATCCCCTCTGCCCCCCTTTCCAAGGGGGGTGAAGGAAGACGCCGCCCTTATTCAACAATCCCCAGAAACTCGTCGAGGCCGAGCGCGATGTTGAGATTCTGGATCGCCTGCACCGCGGCGCCTTTGAGGAGGTTGTCTTCCGCCGCGACGACGACGGCGCTCCCGCCGCCCTCGCCGACGTCGAAGCCGCCGATGAGAACGCCGGCGCGGTTCGCGCCGTCTTTCAGTTCCGGCGGCTCGTCCTGCAGATCGATCAGGCGTTCGGCGTCATAATATTCGTGAAAGAGCTTTTTCAGTCCCGCCTTGTCGAGCGGCGCCGCGAGCGGGACATGCGCGGTGACAAGGAGCCCGCGAAACGCCGGATGAACATGCGGGAAGAACCGCACGGGGAGGCCCAGATGCCGCGTCGCCTCTTTCTCGTGATTGTGGCCGACGAGCTTGTAGGGCATCAAATTGCCCTCCAGACGCTTTGGGTCGTTGCGCGGGCCTGGCGTCGTCCCGGCGCCCGAATAGCCGGAGACGCCAAAGATCGCCGGCGCTCCCTCGACCATGGGGACGAGCGGCGCGACCGCGAGCTGCAGCGCGGTCGCGTAACAGCCGGGATTGGCGATCCGCGTCTTGCCCCTGATCTTCGCGCGATGAAGCTCGGGGAGCCCGTAGGCCCATTGATCGTCAAACCGTCTGTCGGCGGAGAGATCGACGATGACCGTCTCCTTCGCGGACGCCTCGAACGCGTCGACATAAGGGCCGCCGGCGCCGTCAGGGAGCGCGAGGATCACCGCATCGACCCGGCGACGCGCGGCCTCCTTCGGATCGAGCGCTTCAAAAATGCACTCATCCTTGTCCTCGGGCGCGATCTCGGAGACTTTCCGGCCGGCGAATTCGCGGCTGACCGCATAGGCGAGCATCATCTCCGGATGGCCGGAGATCAGGCGAATGAGTTCGCGGCCCGTGTGGCCGCGGGCGCCGACAAGGCCGATGAGGTAGGGTTCGGTCATGGTCTGGGGGTTGGTGGCTAGTGGTTAGTGGTTAGTGGTCATAGACGGGCATTCAACGATTTCGAAAGACCAGACAACATCCTTCCGATCTCGTCCGCGGAATGGCGCAGTTTGTCAGATTGCTGGCCGTCAAGATACCGAAGACGGGCGGCGAGGATCACGAAGGTCTTCGTTTCCGCCAAAGAGCCTCTCGCGATGGAGACGAAACGCAGAAAATCCTTTGTTCCGTCTCGTTCTGCGCCCTCGGCGATATTCGCCGCAATGGATATTGCGGAGCGGCGAATTTGTTGTGTAAGGCCGAATCGCTCGTCCGCTGGCCAGGCTTTTGAGGACTCGTACACGACTTCGGCAAAGTCGACCGCTTTGCACCAGACCTGCAATTCCTCGTAACTCTTCGCCATGCCTGCGTTGCCCGCCACCAGCCACTAGCCACTGACCACTAGCCACCGGCCGCTAGCCACTGACCACCGACCACCGAACACTAATCCTCAAACGACGCCGGCAGCGCCGCCACCCGATCGACGATGCGGGCGATCCTCGCGAAATCCGTCTCGCCGATCCAGTAGACGGTCCACGGCCCGCGCTTCACCGAGCCGGTCGCCGCGTCATTGTAGAAGGCGTTGAAATTGTTGACGGTGCGCGAGCGCCACCAGAAGACCGGGTTCTGCTTGGTGAACTGGCGCCAGATCGTGCGCGAGAGGCCCTCGCCGCGCGCCTCTTCCGTCACCGCGAATTTGTCGAGATAAACGAAATCGTCGATCTTTGTCAGGATCGCGCCGGCGCGGTATTTCTCCGACATGAAGACCTGGTGGATGTCGAGGTTTTCCCACCAGCCGCGTCTGAGCTTGCGGCCGAACGCGGTCTCGACCAGCGCCTCCGCCTTGTCGCGATCCAGTCTTGTCTTCGACGTGAAAGTGCGGATCGCTTCGCCCTGGCGGATCAAGGTGCCGGAGCCGCCATGGGTGAAGAGTTCGCGCACAAGGCCCTTTGGCGTCGTGATCGACACTGACGAGGTGAGCGGCAGGGCGTCGAGCAGCTTCTTGATCTCCTGAAGCTTCAGACGCATGCCGCCGGCGACCCAGTCGGCCTTCATCAGCTTGTCATAGTCCGACGCGAGGTTGATCGAATGCATCGGCCGCTTGTGCCTGTCGAGGAGACCGCCGGTTCCGGTGAGGAAGACGACCTTCAGCGGCTGCAGCGCCGCAACGACCGCGCGCGTCGCCGAATCGCCGTTGATGTTGAGCAGCTGCCCGCCGGGCGCGATGCCAAGGCAGGTCATGATCGGCACCGCGCCCGATTTGACGATCGAGGTCAGCATGCCGAGGCGGATATTCGTCGGCTCACCGACAAAGCCGTATTTCGCCTTGTCGAGATAATCGGCCTCGATGACGCCGGCGACGATGCCGTCCGCCTCGACGCCTTCGGCGCGGACCGCCTCGACCAGCTTGATGTTCTCGCCGATGAAAACGTCGCGCGCCGCGTCCATCGTCGCCGCGTCGGTGACGCGCAGCCCGTCGATCTTCGGCGTCTCGATCCCGCGCTCTTTCAAGACCGCGTCAAGCTGCGGCCCGCCGCCGTGAATGACGATCGGCGTCAAGCCGACCGTGTGCAGGAAAGCGAGCGCGTCCGCCGTCTCCTGCAGCTGCTCCTGCAAGATCGCGCCGCCGATCTTGATGACGGCGAAGCGCGACTGATCGATCGAGGAAAAACGCTGGAGATAATTCCGGATCTCCTTCCCGTCCTGCATGTTGGAAAGAAGCTGAACGATCGTCTGGCGCGTAGAGAGGGAGGGGGCGGTCATTCGGCTGGTCTCGCCACAGGCTTCGCCTCATCCTGAGGAGCGCATCGAAGAGGCGCGTCGCGAAGGATGCCCGCGGCGGCGCCTTTGGTGACGTCGCTTTGCTGCTCCTCAGGGTGAGGCGAAACAGAACCGGCCTCATCCTGAGGAGCCTCGCGCAGCGAGGCGTCGCGAAGGATGCTTGCGGGGCGGACCCCGCGCCGCGAAAGCGCCTTCAACGCGGCCGCATCGCCGCGGACGAGCGCCTCCTTCTTGGCGCGGCTCCAGCCCTTCGATTGCCGCTCGGTCCGGATCGCATCGAACGCATTGGTGAAATAGTCCGACCAGACGAGGTCGACCGGGCGGCGCTTGAACGTGTAGGCGGTTGGATGTTTCCCCGCATTGTGCTCGCCGACGCGCCACATCAGATCATGCCCCCGATAGCTGCCGACATAATACGATCCGTCGGCGCAGCGCAGCATGTAGACGAAGAGATCGTGCTTCATCGATCATCCTTCGCGACGCGCCGCTTCGCGGCGCTCCTCAGGATGAGGCTTTCCCCTTGTCGCAACGATCGCCGCGAGCGCCCTCACCCCGCCAGCGCCTTCATGATCGCCTTTTGCACATGCAGGCGGTTTTCGGCCTCGTCATAGGCGATGCAGTTCTTCGAATCGAAGACCGCGTCGGTCATCTTGACGTTGCGGCGCATGGGGAGGCAGTGCGAGACGAGCGCGTCATCAGTCATCGCCATCTTCTTTTCGTCGACGATGAAATGGCGGAAGCGGTCGCGGATCGCTTTTTCCGGCTCCCAGTTTCCGAAGAACGGCAAGGCGCCCCAGCTCTTGCAATAGACGATTTCGGCGCCGTCATAGGCCTCTTCGATGTCATGGGTGATCGTCAGCGCATGGCCGTTGGCGCCGCAATCCTTCGTCGCCTGCTCGATATAGCGGTCGTCGAGAATGTAGTCCTCGGTCGGGCAGAGCAGCGTCACTTTCATCCCGAATTTCGCCGCCGCCATCAGCGCCGAATTGGCGACGGCGGTGTTCAAGGGCTTTGGATGATAGGTCCAGGTCAGCACATATTTCTTGCCGTCGAGCGGTCCGCGCCCGGCCTGCTCGAAGCGCTCCTTCAAGGCGAGGATATGCGCCATCTCCTGGCAGGGATGGGTGATCGTCTCGAGATTGATGACGGGGACGTCCGACCAGCGGGCGATCGCCTTCAGCACGCGGTCTTCCCGATCCTCGGCCCAGTTCTGGAATTTCGGAAAGGATCTGACGCCGATCAAGTCGGCGTAGCGCGAGAGGACCTTCGTCGCCTCCTTCACATGCTCTTCCGCCTCGCCGAGCATCACCGCGCCGTCCGCAAACTCCAGCGGCCACATGCCGCCGGTCGGGGAAAGGACGACCGCATGGCCGCCGAGCTGCGTCGCGCCGATGTCGAACGAGGTTCTGGTCCTCAAGCTGTTGTTGAAAAAGAGCAGCGCGATCGTCTTGTCCTTGAGGGCGTCGCCGATCGGGGATTTCTTCAGGCGCCGGGCGTCGGCGAGCATCGCCTCAAGCTCGGCTCTCGACCAGTCGGCGGTGTTCAGGAAATGTCTCATCGGCCGCGTTTATCAGATGAGATCGCGCTTCGCCATGGGACGCGCCGGGGGGCGGCGGCGGCGCCGTCGGCGCGGCGTTTCTTTCACAGCGGTTGAACCCGACGCCGCCGACGCTCTAGAAGCGGGCCGACGCTGAGAGAGGCTCGCCCGCATGCGGACTGACGCCGACCGCAAACCTGTTCGCCGCGAAGATTATCGCCCCTGCGATTACAAGATCACGCACGCCGATTTCTATTTTTCGCTCGACCCCAAACGGACGACCGTCAAATCGCGGCTGACGATCCGCCGGGCGCCGGGCGCGGCGGCGGACGCGCCGCTGGTGCTGAACGGCGAGATGATCGAACTTCTCTCGCTGGCGCTCGATGAAGACCCGATCCCGCCGTCGCGCTATGAACGCGCCGACGAGACCTTGACGATCCGCGGCCTGCCCGCCGAATTCACGCTCGACGTCGAGACCGCCTGCGCGCCGGAGGCGAATGACGCGCTCTCCGGGCTCTATCTTTCAAACGGCATGTTCTGCACGCAATGCGAAGCCGAAGGCTTTCGCCGCATCACCTATTATCTTGACCGGCCCGACGTCCTCGCGAAATTCTCGGTGCGGATCGAAGCCGACAAGCGCGCCTATCCGGTCCTGCTTTCGAACGGCAACAAGCTCGCCGAGGGCGATCTGCCCGGCGGTCGGCATTTCGCGCAATGGGCGGACCCGCACCCGAAGCCTTGCTATCTCTTCGCGCTGGTCGGCGGCGATCTCGTCGCGGCGGAAGACGAATTCACGACGCGCTCGGGACGGAAGATCGCGCTCAAGGTCTTCGTACAGGCGAAGAACATCGACAAATGCGGCTACACGCTCGATTCGCTAAAGCGCGCGATGCGGTGGGACGAGGAGGCGTTCGGCCGCGAATATGATCTCGACGTCTTCATGATCGTCGCCGTCGACCATTTCAATTTCGGCGCGATGGAGAACAAGGGCCTCAACATCTTCAATTCCGCCTATGTGCTGGCGAGCCCGGAGACCGCGACCGACGCCGATTATCAGGCGATCGAATCGATCGTCGCGCATGAGTATTTTCACAACTGGTCCGGCAACCGTGTCACCTGCCGCGACTGGTTCCAGCTCTGCCTCAAGGAAGGCTTCACCGTCTTTCGCGACCAGGAATTCTCCGCCGACATGCGCTCGCGCGCCGTGCAGCGGATCAAGGATGTCCGTCGCCTGTGGGCGCAGCAATTCCCGGAGGACGCGGGGCCCCTCGCCCATCCGGTTCGCCCGGAAAGCTTCATCACCATCGACAATTTTTACACGGCGACTGTCTACGAAAAAGGCGCGGAGCTTTGCCGAATGATCCGGACGATCGTCGGCGCGGAGAATTTCCGCAAGGGCGCCGATCTCTATTTCTCGCGCCATGACGGCGAGGCCGCGACTGTCGACCAGTTTGTGAAGGCGATCGAAGATGCGAGCGGCGAGGACCTTGCGCAGTTCCGCCTTTGGTATTCGGACGCCGGAACGCCGTCGATCCGCGTGAAAGAGAAATTCGACAGCGCCGGCGCCTATCGGCTGACGCTGTCGCAATCGACGAAGCCGACGCCGGGGCAAACCGAAAAGCCGCCGCGTGACATTCCGGTCGCGTTCGCGCTGATCGGCGCGCGGACCGGCGCTGTGCTTGAGGAAGGCGTCATCCGGTTGCGCGAGGCCGAGACGACGAAGAATTTCGGTCCGTTCCGCGATCGTCCCATCGCCTCGCTGCTGCGGTTTTTTTCGGCGCCGGCGACGCTCGACCAATCCTTGAGCCTCGATGATCGCCTCGCGATCGCAAAATCCGAACCCGATCTCTTCGCGCGCTGGTCGGCGACCGACGCGCTCTGGCGCGACCTCTGCCTTGCTTTCGCCGGCGATCGCGAGATGGCGGACCGCGAGGCGACGCTCGCCCGCTTTTCAAAGGCGCTCGGCGCCAGCATCGACAGCGCCCGCCATGATCCCGCTTTCGCGGCGGAACTTCTCAAGGCGCCGAGCGAGGCCGAACTCGCCCAGCACGCGTCGGTCATCGATCCGGCCAAGATCGCGAGCGGGCGCAAGCGCGTGCGCGAGGCTGTCGCATCGGCGCTGAAGGACCAGTTCGCGGCGATCTATCGCGACCTCGCGACCAACCAACCCTACGATCCTTCGGCGCCCTGCGCGGGCCGGCGGTCGCTGCGCAACGGAGCGATGGCGCTTCTCGTCGCCGCCGGCGAATTCGGTCTTGCCGAGGCGCAGGCGGCGAGCGCCGCCAACATGACCGATGAAGCCGCCGCCGTCTCCGCGCTCGCGACATCCGAGGCGCCCGGCCGCGAGGCGGCGCTGCAGCGCTTTTACATGAAATGGCGCGCCGACACGCTCGTCGCCAACAAATGGCTCGGCTGGCGGGCGATGGCGCCGTCGGATCGCGCGCTCGACGAAGTGCGCGCGCTCCTCGATCACGAGGCGTATGATCCCAAAAACCCCAACAAGGTTCGCGCGCTCATCGGCGTCTTCGCCGCCCAGAACCTCGCCGGCTTTCACCGCGCCGGCGGCGAGGGCTATCAGTTCTTCGCCGACCAGCTCCTTGCGATCGACAAGGCGAACCCGCAGCTGGCGGCGCGGCTGACGACGTCGCTCGAAAGCTGGCGGCGGCTGGAGCCCGTGCGCCGGCGCCATGCGGAGGCGTCGCTGAAGCGGGTCGTTGCGGCGCCGAACCTCTCGTCCAATCTCTTTGAAATGGCGTCGCGCCTTATCGCCGATTAATGTTCGGCCGCGCTGATTCGCGCGTGACAGCCGGACCCGAATGGGAATAGTTTCAAATTCGTAAACGGTCGGCCCCCTTGCGGGGCCTTTCCCTTGAATCCGGCATTTCGGCGAACATTAGGGCGATAGCGTTTGATGGGGGCGCAGGAGAAAGGAGCGGGCGCGATGGCCGCAAAGGCGGACGCCTTGTCGCCGCGCCGGCTGATGCTCCTGACGGGCCTGCTTGTCCTTGCGATCGCCGTTCTTTTCTTCGGCAAGATCCAGGAAGAAAACGACGGACGCCGCGTCGAAACCGCGCTCCGGGTCGATCGCGCGGCGGGCGAATGCGGCGCGGCGGCGAATGTCGCGCTGATGACCGGCGACCCGGTCAGGAAGGCGCTGGCTTCTTGCGCGCCGGACGGCCTTGCGGCGGTCTATCATCTGTCGGCCGCGGGCGATGTTCTGTCGAGCGCTGGATCGGTGAAGAGCGCGCGCTTCGAGGCGCCCGACGCGCAAGGGCTTGCGCTTGTCGAGCGCGGCGCCGTCGTCATCCCGCTGAAGACCGGCAAATCCTTTGTCGCCTGGCGACCGCTCGACAATGGCGAGGCCGCGCTCGTCGCGGCGCCGGTCAATGATATCTACGCGCGCTCGCCGACCTGGGTGTTCTATCTGCTGGTCTTGTCGGCGGTCTCGGTCGCGATCGCGTCGCTGATGGCGGCGTTCATTCGCCAGAGCCGGGCCGCCGCGCTCGCCGCCGGCGCCGTCGACGCCTTGCAGGCGATGAACGTCGCGCTCGCCTCGGGGCGCTCTGGAACCTGGTCCTTCGACCCGAAGGAGCGCAGCGTCACGATCTCGAAAACATTCCTTGAGGCGATCGGGCTTGGACAGCGCGATCGCAGCTTCACCATGCGCGAGATCACCGCGCTCGTTCACGCCGAAGATTTGCGCGGCGCGCTCGCCGTCATCACCGGCGACACCAGCGGCGTCGCCGAGGCGGTCGTTCGCCTTCGCCAGCCGGCCGGCGGCTGGACGCGCACTTTCTTTCGCACGTCGTCGCTGGCGACGCGGTTCAATCGCTCGGGCTCGGCGGTCGACCTCTCGGGGTCGAAATCCGTCGCGCCGGGCGCCGCGATCGCCGAGGCGCGCCTCAAGGACGCGATCGAGAGCATCCCCGAAGCCTTCGTGCTTTGGGACGGACACGGACGACTAGCGGCGTTCAATCGGCGTTTCGCCGCGATCTTCCGCATTGATCCCAAAGCCATGCAGGCGGGGCTCTCCGCCGCCGAGGTCGTCGCGCTCGCGCCGGCGGGCGGCGAGGTGATCGCCAATTATTTCGCGCCGGACAGCGCCGTCGAGGAGCAGTCGGTCGAGGTCGAGCTGCCGAAGGACCGCTGGATTCTGATTTCAAGACGGCGGACCGGCGAAGGCGGCCTTGTCTGCATCGCCTCGAACGCCACCGAAATGAAACGCCGCACCAGAGCCCAGAAAAAGAAGGAGCGCGAACTCGAAGCGACGGTGAACGATCTGCAGGCCTCGCGGCGCGACCTTTCGGAGACGATGCGGAATTACGAGCTTGAAAAGCGCCGCGCCGAGGACGCGAGCCGCTCGAAAAGCGAATTCCTCGCCAATATGAGCCACGAACTCAGGACGCCGTTGAACGCCATCAACGGCTTTTCGGAGATCATGCAGTCGGAACTCTACGGTCCGCTCGGCGACGAAAAATACCGCGAATATGTCGGCGACATCTTGTCGAGCGGCCAGCATCTCCTTGAACTCATCGACGACATTCTCGACATGTCGCGGATCGAGGCCGGCAAGCTGCAGCTCGAGCCCAAGCGCGTCGAGCTGGAGCGCATCCTTGAAGAATGCGCGCGGCTCGTCGCCAAGCGCGCGAGCGACGCCGGCGTCGCCTTGACCGCACATGTCGCGCATGCGCCGGCGATCTTCGCGGATGCGCGGGCGGTCAAGCAAGTGACGCTCAATCTTCTCTCGAACGCCGTCAAATTCACGCCGGCGGGCGGCGAAGTCACCTTGACGGCGGAGGCCGATCTTGACGGCGTCACGATCATCGTCGCCGATAACGGCTCCGGGATCGCCAGCGAGAACATCGTCCGCCTCGGCGCGCCGTTCGAACTGATCGAGGATCATTTCTCAAAGACGCGCAAGGGCTCGGGCCTCGGCCTTGCGCTCTCGAAGTCGCTGATGGAGCTGCAGGGCGGCATCCTCGCGCTGGCGAGCCAGGAGGGGAAAGGCACGGTCGCCTGCGCGGCTTTCCCCCGCCGGCGCGACGCGCGCGTCCGCCTGCCGCAATTCATCCGCGACGACGCGCATGTGCTGACCGCGCCGACATCGCCCGCGCCGACGCCGCCGAAACATATCGAGGCGGCGGAGTAAGACCAAGTTGCGTTGGGGAAGGCTAAAAAAACCGTGTCATCCCGGGCGCGCCGCGGCATGACAATGCCGCGGCGCAGACCCGGGATCCCGCGCAATTTCGGGCCCTCGGCTGCACGGGGTCCCGGGTCTGCGCAGCAACACTACGTGTTGCAGCGCGCCCGGGATGACAATCAATCAGATCGCAAAACAATCCGCCTACGGACTATCTGGCGGCGGCGGTCCCCGCCGCCTTTTCGCGCGGCGGTCGAGGTGATCGGCGAGCGCCTTGCGGTCAGCGGGCGAGAGCGCGCCCGCCGTCTCGACGAGAAGCCTTGCAAGATCGGCCCGGCCCGCAATTTCGACGGTCTCGATCTTGGCGACGATTTCGTCGGCGGCGGCGCGGTCGAATTCGTCGGCGCGCAGGACCGCGATGAGCTCCTCATGCAGCGCGCGCCCGGCGCGCCGTCTTTCGGCGCCGGCGTCGCGGCGTTCGGCGAAGGCTTTCTTCAGGGCCTCGCGCGCCGCCGGCGGCAGATCGGCGAAGTCTTCGGCGCCGCGATGATGAAAGCCGAAGCCCTGCGCCCCGCCGCGATGATGCGGGCCGCCGGCGATCTTGCCGGCGATCATGCCGCCCATGAAAACATTCGCCGCGAGCGACAGCCCGAGCGCGATGATCACTCCGCGGCCCATGACGCGTCCTCCCCGGTGAAATCCAATGACTGGTCGATCGCTGTCGACAATTCCGCATAGGCGTCGGCGCCGCCCGTCGTCGCCGCGGCGCCGGCGATAAAACCGCCGGCGCAAAGCGAACCGAGAAGACCCGCCGCCGCGATCGGCCGCGCCAGCGCGCGCCAGCCGAAGGCGTCGGCGAAAGAGGCGAGCGACAAACGCTCGCGCCGTCGTCGCTGATGCGTGTCGTAATCGGAGAGCAGCCGCGCCGCGAGATCAGGACCAAGGATCGCGTCGACCTCGCGCAGATGCGCGAGCGCCGCGTCGACCATCGCTTCGGCGCGCGCGCGCATCAATCCTGTCTCCTCGCCGTTCGTCATATCCTCTTTCATCCGGAAGCCCCTTCCAGCAATTCATCGCGCAGCCCCGTCAGCGCCTCGCGCAAGGCGCGCCGGCCGCGCGTCAGCAGCGCTTCGACCGCTTCAACGCTGACATTCATCGCCGCCGCCGCCTCGATATTCGACAGATCCTGCAAGTGACAGAGCGTCACCGCGATCCGCTGACGTTCGGGGAGCGCCGCGAGCGCTGCTTCGACCGCCCGTCGCCGCTCATCCGTCGAAATCCGGTCGACCGCCGAGGGCGCGCCGTCGGCGATGTCGCCGGCCGCGTCCGCGCCAAGCTCGCGCGGGCGACGTCGCAGCCGGTCAAGGGAGGCGTTGGTCGCGATCCGGCACAGCCACGCCTCGAACCGGACGCCCTGCGGCTTCCAGCGCGAAGCGTTTTCCCAGAGCTTCATGAACGTCTCCTGCGCCGCGTCTTCAGCGCCGGACCGATCGCCGAGAATTCTGACGCACACGGCCATCACCCGCGGCGAATGCCGGGCGATAAGGGCTGACGCGGCGAGCCGGTCGCCCCGGCCCGCCCGCGCGACAAGCGCTTCGTCGCTTTCCTCATCGCCTGACAAGCACGCGCCCGTTCTCTTCCAGAGGCGCCTTTAATGCTTGTTCGATCCATGATGGCGCCGATGGCCGCGATGGTCAGCCATTTCCTCCTTGCTGATCAAGCCGTCGCCGTTCTTGTCGAGGTCGGCGAATTTGGCGCGCGCGGCGTCTTCGAATTCGCGCCGGTCGACGGAACCGTCCTTGTTGGCGTCCGGAAAGCGCCGCGCCTCGTGTTCGGCGCGGCGGGCCTCATGCATCGCCTTCATTTCGTCTTCGGTCAAAAAGCCGTCCTTGTCGGCGTCGGCTTCAGCGAGAAATTCCCTGTGGCGGGAATCGAGTTCGGACATCGCGACTTTGCCGTCGCCGTCCTTGTCGAAGCGGGAAAAATCGCCGCGCCGTCCTTCGGCGGCGGCCGCGCCGATGGCGGCGAGGCTGGCGAGCATGGTTAATCCAAGAATGGCTTTCATCGATGTGTCCTTTGATTGCGGGTTTTCGTCCTCTTGGAAACTTAAACGCGCTAGCGGCGCGATTCCGTCGCTGCGCGCGTCGTTTCCCGGAAGGCGGCGGCGAGCCGGCTTTCCGCCGTGTCGTGGAGGCGGGCCGGGAGCCGCATGCCGGGGGCCTCGGGCAGCGCGGCTTCGAGCGGCCGGTCGAGGGCCGCAGCGTCGATATCGGCGAAACAGAGCGCCCGGCGGAGCCTTGGCGAGAACGCCGCGGAAGTGACGCGCCCGACAATCTCGGCCCTTGCGTGGATCGTCGCCCCGACCGGCGCAAGATCGGTGTCGACCGTCAGCACGACCAGATAGCGGCGCGGATCGGCGGCGTTCTTCATCGCGCGCCGGCCGTTGAACCAGGCGCGGTTCGGCGGGGCGAGATGCGGCAGGCCGATTTCGTCCGGCATCCTTGCAGCGCCCGCGGCGGCGCGATCGGCGCTGACGAAATCGACGCCGGGGCGCGGCGCGCCGCCTTCGATCCTTAGAATGTCGAGGGCGTCGATGCCGGCGACCGGCAATTGGCGCTTGCGCTTCAGCCGCTCCCAGATCACCAGCGCGTCCTCCGCCGGATAGATGATTTCAACGCCGGGCGCCGCGCCGAAATTGATCGGGCGGATGGCGAGTTCGACGCCGCGCACGCGCCCTTGCGCCGACGCGTCCGCCGACAGGACGTCGATCCCCGCGGCGGCGGCGGCATCGCGCGCGCCGGGTCCGACAATCCCGAGCGCCGCGACCTCCGCGCCGACATTGCTCACCGACGCCTCAAAGCCGCGCGCCGCGAGATCAAGGCGCCGGTCGGCGGGCGTCGCCGTCGTCAGCAGATAAAGATCGCCGGAAAGCCGCGTCAGATCCGCGAAATCGACGACCGCGCCGGCGGCGTCGAGGATGAGGCCGCGCGCGCTTTCGGCGACCGAGAGTTCGTTGACCGGCGTCGTCGTCAGCCGCGCGAGAACTTTCGCCGCGTCAAACCCGCGGACCGTGTAGCGGCAGAGCGGGCCAAGATCGACGAGCGCCGCGTCCTCGCTCGCCGCGCGGTATTCCTCTTCAACCTTGGCGTAGACGCGCGCCGCCGCCCAGCCATTGATCGCGGTCCAGCTGTTCGAGGTGGATTGCGACGCCGCCGCCGCGTAGAGCGGCGTCGGCCTTGGCGTCTTGCAGTCGTCGTCGCCTTGCGGGAAATGCATCAGTCAAATCCGCCTTGCTTGAAAAAAGCGAGCGCGCGCTCGCCGGCGCGACGGCCGGCCGCGAGGCTTAACGGGCCGCCGATCAGCGCTTCCGGGCCGCAGAAATAATAGCCTTCAAGACCGGACGCGCCGGTCAGAATTTCCCGCCGCTCAATCGCCGCAAGCGTCGGCGGCGCCGCGGCCTCCGGCTCGCCGATATCAATCGCCTCGATCAGCGACGCCGATCCGGGCGCGATCCGTCCGAAGGCGACGCGCGAAGCGGCGTCGACGCTTTCGCGCCACCGCTCGTCGCCGGGCGGACGCAAGGCGACCGGATGAAGAAGGAGGCTCGCCGTCGCGCAGCCCTCGGGCGCGAGCCCCGCCTCGAGCGCGCTTGGAAAAATCAGTTCGGCGATCAACGGCGCGCCGCAGACGCCCTCGCCCGCAAGGCGAAAGGCGCGGTCAAGCTCGATCGGCGCCGGCGCGTAAAGAAAGCGCCGGTCAAGCGCCGCGGCGGCGTGCGGATCAACGAGCGGGCCGCTGATCGCGAGATTGACGCGGACGCTGGCGATCGCCGGAGACGGCGTCTCGACGACGCGCGCGAATTCGATATCAAGGCGCGCGCGGCCGACGAGATCGAAAAACGTCTCGCGCGCCGGCAGCGCCGAGATGATGATCGGCGCGCGGATCTGCCCGCCATCGTCGAATTCAACGCCGGCGACGCGATCGAACTCAACGATGACGCTTTTGACGCGATCGGTCTGGCGGATGCCGACGCCGGCGGCCTGGCCGGCGCGCCGGAGCGCCTGGACAAGCCCGCGCCCGCCCCCTTCGATGGCGGCGACAGCGCCCTGCAATCCCGCCGCATCGCCCGCCATCCGCCGCAGCAGCGCGAGATAGGTGAACGGCTCCGACGGGCGCGAAGCGGCGCCGAGCGCGGCTTCCGCGCGCAGATAGTCGGCGATGCGCGCATCGAGAAATCGCCCGGTCACCGCTTCCTCAATCGACGCGGCGGCTTTCTCCGTGCGCAGATCCGGCGCGATCGCCGGCTCGGCGCCGCCTGAAAACCACGCCGCGAACTGCCGGGCGGTCTTGCGCTCGGCCTCGGCGTAGTCGGCGAATCTGTCCGCATCCGCCTCCGACATCGCGGCGATCGCCTCATGCGCGAAGGCCGGATCGCCGGGAAGGACGAGCGCCGCCCCGTCGGAAAAGCGCACGAATGTTTCCAGCCGGCGGCGCGCGAAGGCGAGACCATGGCGATAGAGGTCAAGCTGGTCGATCGTCTGCTGGTCGAGCGCCGTCGCGATCGGATCGCCGTCGGCGGCGTAATAATGGGGCGCGAATTCCGCCCGCTCGCGAAAGCGACCGGCGCCGGTTTCGATCAGGACGACATGAAGGCCGCCGCGCGCGAGGATCGCGGCGGCGGCGAGCGCGTCGACGCTGGCGCCGATGATGACCGCGTCGACGCCGCCTTCGATTTTCGGACCCGTCTTGCGCCGCAATTCAGTCACGGCGGACGATCTCCATCGCAAGGGCCGAGGCGGCGCCGATCGAATCGTGCGAGGGCGGCGGCGCCGGCAGCGGCGGGATGTCGAAGGAACGGCGCGCAAGCCCCGCCGCGACGTCAGGGCCGATCGTCACGGTGATTTCCCGCGGCGTTCCGAGCATCGCGCCGAGGCGCTGCTCAATCAGCGCCGCCGCCTGCCGGCCGAGAATTTGCCGGTCTTGTCCCGTCCACTCCCGAACCTCGCCATTGTCGCGCAGGCGCGCCGGGCAATAGGGCGCTTTCGCGATGATCTCCTTGCCGCGGATTTCAAAAGAGAGCGGCGCGTCCTCTTCGAACTTCCCTTCGATCATGCTGTTGCGCGCGCGGATGATCGCCTGTCGGTCGGCGGCGGTGAAATAGGCGGCGGCGGCGTCTTTGGCCGAGAGCTTGGGCTTTCTGTCATAGCGGATGCGGATCGTCGCTTCGGCGCCGCTTCGACGCAGCAGCGGCGAGCCGGCCGCGTTGACGCGGACGCCCGCCGCCTCCGCGAGGAGCGCCGACGACGCCATCGCGCCCCTCGCGCGCAATTCGCGGCCGTCTTCCATGCGGATCTTCCAGAATTTGCCGCCGTCGCGGGTGAGCGCCGCGAGGCGCCCGGCAAGCTGATCGACGCCCGCCGCCTGCGCCGCCGCCTTCAGCGCCTCGATCAGCGGCGTTGTCGCGGTCCGCCGATAGGGCCAGGCGCCGGCGGCGGCGAGCGCCTGCGCGGACCCGGCCTCGTCGCCGGCAAGTCCGCAGGGCGCAAGCAGCGCGCCGACGAGATGCGTTTTCAGATGTTCGTCGCGAAAATAATCGTCGAGCGCCGCGTTGGCGGACTGATACGGCCCGGGCCCGAGACCGCCAGCCGCCTCCCGCGTCGGCGCCGATCGTTTCATGTCGTCGATGAAGGCCGGCCACAAATGCTCGAGCGAGGCGTCGAGGGCGGCGAGCCGGCGGCCGGTTTCGCCGACGTCGTCGGTCGTCGTCAGCGCCGGCGCGCCATTGGCGAAGAAGGTCGTCCGCAGCGGGAGCGTTTCAAAGCGGAGGTCATATTGGTGAAGATCAAGCAGCCGCCAGACGAAATTCGGCGGCTCTGACGTCGCGGTCGCGTCGGGCGATTCAAGACCGGTCGGCGCGAGCGCGACGCTGGCGCCCGTGCGCGCGGCGCAGGCGGCGGCGGCGATCCCGGCCGCGTCCGCGCCAATGACGAGAAGATCGATCGCCGTTCGTTGCGCCATCACAAAGGCGAACTCCTCGATCGCGAAGCCAGAACGATGTCAGCATAGACGTTTCGCGCCGCCGCTTCGAGCGCGACGAGTTTTGTTTCCGCCGCCTCAAGACTTGTCCCGCCGAAGATCGCCGCCATCATCCGCCGGACCTGATCGCCCGCGGCGCCGGGCGCAAAGACGCCGCCGGTCGCCGCCCGGCTCATCTGGTGAGCGGCCTCAAAGAGACGCGAGGCCTCCCGCAAATCCGCGGCCTGCGCGGCGGAGAGAACCCCGCCCGCTTCAAGTGCGTTGATCGCCGAGGGTAAATCGCTTCGGATTGCGCCCGCCATCGCTAGAGGATGGGTCAAGATCAGATACTGAACCGTGAAATCGATCTCGACAAAGCCGCCGACGACCGCCTTCAGATCCCAGGGGCCAATCGCCGGCTTGGCGCTTTTCAGCCTTTCGCGCATAGCGTCGACGTCGCGCGCGCAGGTCGCCGGATCGCGCGGGCGCGCCATGACCGCCGAGATTTCCGCCTCGACGCGGCGCGCGATCGCTTCGCCGCCGGCGATGACCCGCGCTTTCGTCAGCGCCATCAGCTCCCATGTCCAGGCGTCGGCGCCGTAATATTGGCGGAAGGCGGCGAGCGAGACCGCCGCCGGGCCTTTGGCGCCGGACGGCCGCAGCTGCATGTCCGCTTCATAGAGGACGCCTTCCTCGGTCGGGGTCGTCACCGCGGCGAGGTACCGGCGCACCAGCCGGGCGAAATAGGTGACGGCGTCGAGCTTTGCGTCGCCCGTCGCGCGCGCGTTCTCCGCCGCCTCATAGACGAACATCAAATCGACATCGGAGGCCGCCGTCATCGCCTTGGCGCCGAGCCGCCCGAGCGCGATGATGGCGATCTCGCCGTCGATCCGGCCGAATTGTCGCTCGGTCTCGGCGACCGCCGCGTCGTAGAGCTCGGCGAGCGAGGTTTCCGCAACCGCGGTGAAGCGCGCCGCCGCATCGTCCGGCCTTATCAGGTCGGCGAGTAGCTGCGCCGAGATCGAAAAGGATTCCTCCGACGCCCAGCGCCGGACGCCATTGAGGATCTGCTCATGATCGTCCGCCGCCGCGAGTCTCGCCGCGAGCTTTCCCCGCAGCATTTCCGCCGAGGGCGCCGCGTCCGGCCATCGGCTTTCGATCAGCGACTCGGCGAGATGCGCCCGCCGCGCGACCTCGCGCGCGAGATAGGGCGACGCCGTCATGATGCGGATCAACCGGTCGAAAACGTCCGGTCGGTTCAAGAACAGCGAGAAGATCTGAACGCCGGCCGGCAGCCCCCGCAGGAAACCGTCAAACGCCGCGAAGGCGTCGTCCGGCGCGCCGGCGCGCGCCAGCGCTTCAATGAGCTGCGGCGTCACCCTGGCGAGGAGGGCGCGCGCGCGCGTCGATCGGGTGGCGCGGGTTTCGCCCGCATGCCAGCGGCGAAAGGCGTCGGCGATCTGTTCGGGCCGTTCAAAGCCGAGCGCCTTGAGCGCCGCGATCGTTTCTGGATCATTGTCGACGCCGGTGAAACTGAACGAAGGCGCTTTCGGCCCCTGGCGCTCTTCCGGCTTGAACAGCGGCGCCGTCAGCTGATGTGTCGACCGGAAGACGCCGGTCAGGCGTTCCTCGAACGTCTCAAGGCTTACTTCGCCAAGAAAAGCCGCAAGCCGCGCCGCGTCGTCCTCATTGATCGGGATGCGGTGGGTCTGTTCGTCGGCGATCATCTGCAGCCGGTGTTCGACCATCCTCAAATAGCAATAGCGCTCTTGAAGCGCCGCCGCGGTCTCTCGCTCGACATTGCCCGCCTGCGTCAGCGCCGCCATCGCCTCCAGCGTCGCGCGCGCGCGCAAGGCGGGATTTTTGCCGCCGGCGATCAATTGCTGGGCCTGCACGAAGAACTCGATCTCGCGAATGCCGCCGCGACCGCGTTTCAAATCAGCGCCGAAGAAGTCAGCTTCGCCGGCGCCCCTTCCCGCATGGATCTGGCGCATCACGGCGTGGACTTCCTCGATCGCCGCGAAGTCGAGATATTTGCGCCAGATAAAGGGTCGAAGGCGGCGGATGAAGTCTTCGCCGACCCCGATATCGCCGGCCGCGGCGCGCGCCTTGATGAAGGCCGCGCGCTCCCAGTTCTGGCCGTGCGATTCGTAATAGGCCTCGGCGGCGCCGACCGAAACCGCCGCCGCCGAAACGCCAGGATCGGGGCGAAGGCGAAGATCGGTGCGAAAGACATAGCCGTCCGCTGTCTGATCATTGAGGCGCGAGACCATGGCGCGCGCCGCCGCGACCGCGACGCGCTTGGCCTCGTCGCCGGCGCCGAGCGCCGGGCTCGCCTTGTCAAAGAGCACGACAAGGTCGATGTCGCTCGAATAATTGAGTTCGAAAGCGCCGTGCTTGCCCATGGCGAGGACGACAAGGCCCGAGCCTTCCTCGGGACGCTCGGCCTGCGCCGGGCGAAATCCCATTTTCTCCGTCTGGCGCAGCGCCATTCTGACCGCGGAGCCGACCGCCGCGTCGGCAAAGCGCGACAGACGCGCCGCCGATTCCATCGTCGTCGCCGCGCCCGAAATCTCGGCGAGCGCCGTTGAAAGCGCGGCGTCCGCCTTGGCGCGGCGGAGCGCCTTCATCTGCGCCCCCGCCTCGCCCTCGTCGGCCGCCCGCCAGGCGGCGTCGACGGCGCGCGCAAGGCTCGCTTCGGGCGAAGAAGAGAGCGCGAGGCGCGCGGTTTCCGGATAGCGGCTGATCAGCCTTGCAAGATAGGGCGAGCAGCCGGCGACGCCGAGAATGAAATCACTGGCGCCGTCGGCGCCGCCGAGGGCGGCGCGCGCGCGCTCGCCGGCGGCCCGGTCAACCGGCTTTGGCGCAAAGGCGATCAGCTTCGAAAGGGACGCGTCCTCTGGCATTGGACGGGTTTTAGGCTGTTGCGCGCGAAGTTGGGAACTCTTCCTTCACCCCCCTTGGAAAGGGGGGCGATCGCATTTGGCGCTGCAATGCCTTCCCCTCTCCCGCTTGCGGGGTCGGACCATGTGTCCGACGGGCTGGGGGTGAGGGGGCGTCAACGAAGGGAATCCCCCGTTCAGACGCCCCCTCACCCTGCCCTCTCCCGCAAGCGGGAGAGGGTGGGCGCCATCCAAGGAGAGGGAATCTGTTCCGTACACGCCCCCATCAGACCTTCTCAAACGCCGGGAAGGCGATCGTCACCTTGAGGCCGCGGCGCTCGGCGTTTGACGAGGAATCGCCAAGCGCGATCGACGCGCGGTGCGCCCGCGCGATCGCTGAAACAAGCGAGAGGCCGAGGCCCGAGCCCGGCGTCGTTCGGCTTTGCTCAAGTCGGACGAAGCGCTTGACGACGCTGTCGCGGTCGGTTTCGGGAACGCCCGGCCCGTCATCGAGCACCGACAGCAAGACGCGGTTTTCCGCGCCCTTGCGGACGTCGATCCGGATCGTCGTGCCGCCGATCGCATATTTCAGCGCGTTATCGAGAAGGTTTGAAATCGCCTGGCTGATCAGCGACCGCGAGCCGCGGATCGGCGGCGTCGGCGCCGTCTTGATCTGCAGGGTGAAGCCCGCGTCCTGCGCCGCCGGCTCGTAGAGTTCGGCCATCTCCTCCGCGATCGAGACGAGGTCGATCGCCTCCATATGGCCGGCGCCCTCGCCCGATTCGATGCGCGCGATCGACAAAAGCGCGTTGAAGGTCATGATCATGTTCTCGGCGTCGTCGAGCGTCGAGCGCAGCGCCGCTTCCTTCTCCGAGGGCGTGCTTTTCAGCGCGTCGTTCAGCCGCCCGCGGATGCGATTGAGCGGCGAGCGCAGATCATGGGCGATATTGTCCGAGACCTCGCGCATGCCGTTCATCAGGCGCTCGATCTGGTCGAGCATCGCGTTCAGGTTGATGGCGAGGTTTTCAAGCTCGTCGCCGGCGCCGGTCAGCGCGATGCGCTTGGAAAGATCGCCGTCGCGGATCGCTTTCGCCGTCCGGTTGACGCTGTCGACCCGCCTTAAAAGCGCGCGCGAGAAGACGAGGCCGACGATGATGCCGAGCCCGATCGTCGCCGCGCCGATGCGCGTCATCAGCGCCTGGCTTCGTTTGCGGAGCGCCTCGCGCGCCGAAATATCGCGGGCGACGAAGACGAGGAACGAGGTCTCGGCGTCGGGCGTCGGCTTGAAGCGGCGGATCTTGCCGCGCGCCTCGCGCGTGTCGATGCCGATCTCGCGCCCGGCGGCGTCAAGGCGCGGGCGTTCGAAGGTGAAGTTGAAAAACCCCTCGCTGGCGGAGAGCGCCTCGGGCGGCAGCGCCGACAAATTCCCCGAAAGCACCGCGCCCGAGGGCGAGCCGATCAGCATGTAAAGCCCGTCGTCGCGCCAGGCCGCGCGCTCGCGAACGACGCGCCGCAGGACGCCTGCGCCTTCGGAGGAAAACACTTCCGAGAGGACGACGAGCTCCTGATCGACGATCTGGTCGGTCTGCTTCGACATCGCGCCGAACGTGTCCTGGTAGAACAACAGCCCGAGCAGCGCGACGGCGAACGCGAACACGAACACGTAAATGATCGTGAAGCTGAAAGTCGTCGTTCGGAGGATGCGGAACATTGAAGGGATTAGGGATTATACCAAGTTGCACTGAGTCCAACTCATTCGGCGAGGATCCCTTCTGCTTTTGAAAGTGTCATCCCGGGCGCGCTGCAACACGTAGTGTTGCTGCGCAGACCCGGGACGGCGTGCAGCCAAGGGCCCGAAATTGCGCGGGATCCCGGGTCTGCGCCGCGGCATTGTCATGCCGCAGCGCGCCCGGGATGACACGGTATTCTCCTTTGAAGAGGTCCGGGAAACAGGAACGTCATGAGTCTTCTTCAACGCAACTTGGGATTAGGCCTTGGGCGTCGGGGTCGCGCGCCTCCCCCTAACACCTAAAACCTCAAACCCAAAACCTACTCGCCGTCGCCGATGGTGTAGCCGGCGCCGCGGATCGTTTTCAAAAGCGCGGTGTCGAAGTCCTTGTCGATCTTGGCCCTGAGGCGCGAGATGTGAACGTCGATGACATTCGTCTGCGGGTCGAAATGATATTCCCAGACGTTTTCGAGCAGCATGGTGCGCGTCACCACCTGGCCGGCGTGGCGCATCAGATATTCAAGCAGGCGGAATTCGCGCGGCTGCAGGTCGATCTTGCGGCCGGCGCGGCGGACGGTGCGGGTGATGACGTCGATTTCAAGATCGCCGACGGCGTAGCGCGTCGTCACCGCCGACGGGGCCTGATGGCGCCGCCGCCCCAAAGCCTCGACGCGGGCGATCAGCTCCGGGAACGCGTAGGGCTTGACGAGATAATCGTCGCCCCCCGCCTTGAAGCCCTTCACGCGGTCATCGACCTCGCCGAGCGCCGACAGGAAAAGCGCCGGCGTCTCGTCGCCGCCGGCGCGCCGTTTCGACAGCAAGCTGACGCCGTCGAGCTTTGGCAGCATGCGGTCGATCACATAGGCGTCGTAATCGCCGGCGCCGGCCATGTTGAGCCCGACCTCGCCGTCCAGCGCATGATCGACGACATGGCCCGCTTCGCGCAGGCCCTTCGACACATGCGCGGCGGCTTCGGCGTCGTCTTCGACTACGAGGATTCTCATGGGCGTTCCTTCTAGGTTGCCGGTTGCCGGTTGAAGGTCGCAGGAACCCGACGCACATCCGCTTGCCGCGCCCTGCCGCCTGCTCCCCGCAACCTCATTATCCCTTCTTGATCGTCAGCGCGCTGAACTGTTTCGCCTGTCCGAGCTGGAGGCGCAACAACACCGCCTCCTTGCCCGCGGCTTTCGCGTCGGCGACCTTCTTTTTCAGCGCCGCCGTCGTCGTCACCGCCGCGCCGTCCACCTGCAAAATGACGACGCCCGGCTGCAGGCCGGCCTGTTCGGCGGCGCTGCCGGGCTTGACCGCCGTCACCAGGACGCCGTTGACGCCGTCGTCGATGCGAAATTGCTGGCGCGTCGCGTCGCTGATGTCGGCGACGCGAAGGCCGATGTCTTTCGACAGCTGGTCCTCGGCTTTCGACGGCGCTTCCTCGGTCGCGGCGATCTTGTCGTCCTTGTCGCGCTGGCCGAGCGTCACCGTCAGATCGCGCGTCGCGCCGTTGCGCAGGACCGTCACTTTCGCCTTGTCGCCCGGCGGCAGCGCCGAAATCGACCGCGTCAGATCGCGCGGCGAGTCGATATCGCGCCCGTTGAGCCGCACCACGAGATCGCCGCTTTCAAAGCCCGCCTTGTAGGCGGGGGTTCCTTCAAGCACCTCAGCGACGAGCGCGCCCTTGGTTTCCTTGCGGCCGAGCGCGGCGGCGATTTCCGTCGTCACCGGCTGGATCGAAACGCCGAGCCAGCCGCGCGTCACCGACCCGTTCTCGATGAGCTGCGCGACGGTTTCCTTGGCGACTTTCGACGGGATCGCGAAACCGATGCCGACGCTGCCGCCGGTCGGCGAGAAGATCGCCGTGTTGACGCCGACGACGCGGCCCTTGAGATCAAAGGTCGGGCCGCCGGAATTGCCGCGATTGATCGGCGCGTCGATCTGGATGAAATCGAGGAACTGCCCCTCGCGGTTCTGGCCGCCGATCGCCGAGACGATGCCGCTCGTCACCGTGCCGCCGAGCCCGAACGGATTGCCGACCGCGACGACCCAGTCGCCGACGCGCAAATTCACGCCGTCCGCGAATTGCACGAAAGCCTGGCCCTTCGGCGGCTCGACCTTCAGCACGGCAAGATCCGTGAGCGGATCAGCGCCGATCAGTTTCGCCGCGATCTCCTTGCCGTCGGCGAGGCGCACCTTGATCGCGTCAGCGTCCTCGATGACGTGATTGTTGGTGACGATATGGCCGGACCCGTCGATGAAAAAGCCCGAGCCCTCCGCTTCCATGCGCTGCAGGCCCGGTTCGCCGTCAAAGCCGTCGCTCCCGCCGCCGCCCTCGCGATCCTCGGGCGGCTGGCCGAACCGGAAGAACTCTTCAAACGCCTGCGGAACCCGCGGCGCCTCGACTTCCTTTTCAACGAGCACGCTGACGACCGCCGGCGCGACGCGCTCGACGAGATCGGCGAAAGAAAGCGACCCGTCGATCGCGGCCGGCGGCGGCGCGACAAGACGCGGCGCCTGCGCGCTCGCTTGCGGCGCGATCACCGCGCCCGCGCCGATCAGCGCGACGCTGGCGGCGATCCCCGCCAGCAATCCCTTTTTGAAGCCGTACACTTTCACCTCGGTCATTTTTGTCCCTTGCCAGTCCGTTGAATGCGCCGCCCGATTTGGTTCGAAAGTCCTGCGCTTTTGCGCGCCTCACCATAAGCCCCGCCTTGGCGACGAAATCCCGGCGCGGCGAATTAAAAATTATCAAGGATTTAGGGCGCTTACGAGGCAGATCAAGGAATCTTGTGCGACAAATGTCGCAACTGTGAACGGCGCGAGGGCTCACGCCGACACCGCGGCGGCGGCGGCGCGCTCGCGCAACAGCGCGATTTCGCTCTCCGGAAGGAGCGGCGCGGCGGCGAGGAGCGTCGCGTCGAAGCGCTTCTTGGCGGCGGTGCGCTCGGGCCCTTCGGCGGCCCTGATTTCAAGGACGAGATCGCCGGCGTAGCGGCGCGTCTCGGCGATCGCATCATCGACGAGACTGCGCGCGGCGTCCGGCCGGCCGAGAAGGCCGGCAAGGCCGTTCGCCTTCATCAGGAAGGCGGCGGCGGCGCGCGCGGCGCGGTCGGCGGCGCGATCAAGCGGGCGGTCGATGTCGGGCCGGCGCCCCATCAGCAAGGAAGAGCCGCCGGCGTGGCGGACCGGATGAACCCGCCGCACCGCGCCGAGCGCTTGTTCGGCGAAACGCGCGAGCGCCGACGCCGCGACGTCGCGGCTCGCCTCGGCGCGCGCCGCGAGCGCGCCGTCGCCGGCGCTTTCAGCCTCCTTGATGACGCCGCTCGCGAACTCGGCGAGATGCGCGAGCCGCGCCGGCGCGTCGTCCGTATCGGGATCATCATCGGCGTCGCGCTCAAGGCCGCGCGCGAGGCTTTCCAGATCCTCAAACAGCGCCTCAACGATATAGCCCGCGTCGGCGCGCGCATAAGGAAGGCGCTCGTCGCCAGAGCCGGCGAAATGGCGATAGAGCGCAAGACCGCGCCAGGGCGCGTCCATCCGCGCCGCGATCGCCAGAAGCACATAGGCCGCCGTGTCGGGATGATCGCCCGCGGCGTCGGCGTAAAGGCGGCGCGCGTCGTAAAGCTGCTCTTCGGTCAAGGCCGATGTCGGCCGCGGAAAGAGGCGCTGCGCTTCGCGAAGATGCGCGGCGAGCGGTAAGAGGTGGTTGATCTCCGCAAGATCAAGGAGCGCGGCGGCGCCCGCCTGTTCGTCATCAGGGCCAAGCCGCCGCGAGAGATCGGCGCGAAACGCCGCGTCTTCTTCCGCATGCGCGATCAGCCGCGCAAATCCGGCGCCGGCCTGCGCATAGAGCGCGCGCTCGCCATGCGAAAGGTCGCGCTCGCCGCGCGCGATCGCGGCGTCGAGATCGGCGGCGGCCGCCGCCGCGCCGGCGAGCGCCGTATCGACGAGAATGAGCGACCAGATCGGCGCAAGCGAAGCGCGGCCGATCCGCGCGCGGCGCTTGCGGCCGCGCCGGCGCGTCACGAAGAAATCCTCGAACGGCGTGAAGAACAGCCGCGCGGCGGTCTTGCGGCGCGCCGGGAGCCGCGCGCCGCCGTCAATCAACCGTGTACGGAGAACCGCGAGCATCGCGGCGGCGGGAACGCCCTCGGCGCCAGCCCCGCCCGCCGCCTCCAGCGTTTCAAAAAGGCGGAGCGCCGCGGCGGGCGGCAAGGCGCCCAAAAACGCCTCAAGCCGCGCCCATTTTTTCGGCGGCACGCCAGGCGGCGAGGAGGAAAACGCTGCGGAAAGATCGGTCATCGGGCGGAGAAGCTAGAACGCGTTCGCGGAAAGTGTAAGCGGTTTTCGGAAAAGAACGCGCGACAAATCAAGCGCCGGCGGCCGGAATCCGAATTGGATGACGCACCCCCTCCGTCGGCTTCGCCGACACCTCCCCCGCTTTGCGGGGGAGGAAAGGTCTCGGCGCCTGCCTTTCCTCCCCCGCTTCAGCGGGGGAGGTGGCGAGCGCAGCGAGCCGGAGGGGGGCGGCGCTCAAGCGCGGCGATTCCGGGCGCCGGAGGCGTCCGGCGCGCCGCCGCCCTTGTTCTCGTCCCGTCGCGCCTTGCGCCTTTGATATCGTCAGTATACTGACAATAGGAGAGCGCCTCACGCGCCGGCGAAATGCTTGCGCGGGGCGGCGTCCGCGCCGCTCCAGCGTTTGACGAACTCTTCAAGCTCGGCGTCGCCGCCCTCGGGGAGGACGATCTTCAGCTTCACATATTGATCGCCCGCCGGCGCGCCCTCGCGCGCGACGCCGCGCCCCTTAAGGCGCAGCACCGCGCCCGAGCTTGAATTCTTCGGCACCGAAATCGAGACCTCGCCGGCGATCGTCGGCGCGGTGATCTTGCCGCCCAGAACCGCCTCTTTCAGCGTGATCGGCGCCTCGATATGGATGTCGTCGCCGTCACGCTCGAACAAGGGATGGGGCTTGACCGCGATCTCGACATAGACGTCGCCCGCCGGGCCGCCGGAGGTTCCAGCCTCGCCCTGGCCCTTGAGGCGCAGGGTCTGGCCGTTCTCAAGCCCTGACGGAATGGCGATGTCGAGCGATCGCCCGTCCGGCATGGTCACGCGTTTCTTGGCGCCTTTGACGGCGTCGAGAAAATCGACCTCAAGGCGGTATTTGACGTCGCGCCCGCGAAACGCCGCGCCCTGGCCTGCGCCCTGGCCTGCGCCGCCCGGCGCAAACCCGCCGCCTTGACCCGGTGCGCGCCCGCGCCCGAAGAGATCGGCGAAAATGTCGCCAAGATCGTCAAAATCGCCCTTGTTGGCGAAGCCGCCGGAATAATTGGCGCCGCCCTGACCTGATGTCCCTTGACCTTGCGCGTTGGGGCCGCCGGTCCATTGCCGGTACTGATATTGCGGACGCTCGCGGCCATGTTCGTCGATTTCGCCGCGGTCATATTTCTTGCGGCGGTCGGCGTCGCCGATGATGTCGAAGGCGGCGGAGATTTCCTTGAATTTCTCCTCGGCCTTCTTGTCGTCCTTGTTGCGGTCGGGGTGGTATTTTTTGGCGAGCGTCCGGAACGCCGTGCGGATTTCCGCGTCGGTCGCCGACGGGGTGACGCCAAGCACGCTATAAGGGTTCCTCGCCAAGTCCTTACAAGGCTCCTTTTGAGCGCAAAACATTCATCGCGGGACCACGGCCCCGCGTTCTAGATAGGCAATCCTGCCACAAAATGAAGGGAACGCGGTTAATTTCGCCCCGCGATCTTGTGATCGGCCGGCGGATTGCCGATCGAGCGCGCAATAAGGAGGATCGCGCCGCAATCCGCGGAGCGCATCGATGAAATACCGCCTCGCCGCCCTTTTCGCCTTGTTCGCCCTGCCCGCTTTGGCGAGCGATCCGGTCGATCTTTCCTTCCTCGCCGGGGATTTCGCGATCCATGATCCGGCGGGCGCCGAAATCGGCGAAGCCGCCGCCATCGAGGAAGCGGCGGACGCCGTCATCCGGGAAACGCGCAAAGTCGGCGACGGCGCCCCGCAAATCCTGTGGTTCGTCAACGACGAAGAAAAAGGCGGCTGGCGCCAGCTCTTCGTCGCCGCGACCGGCCGCGTGCGCGCCTTCGATCCGGTCTCCGCGGCGGGCGAATGGCCGCTCGTTCTTGGAAGCGAGACGACGCTCAAGGACGGAACGACAGCGCGGTTCCGCATGACCCTCTCGAAAACCGGCGACGACCGCGCGCGGCGCCTTCTTGAAATGTCGAAGGACGACGGCGCGACATGGACGACCGTCTTCGACTATGATTACCGGCGGCGGGAATAAGGGACGCAGGCGGATCATCGGAGGGAGAAGGCGGCGCAGACCGGAGACGATCATATGTCGCCGACAATGAGCGCGCGCAGCTCGGACAAGCAGGCCGGCGTTTGCGGAAGGCCGGCGCGCTGCAGCTCGGCGAGGTAACTGTCAAATGAGATCGGCGGATTTCGATAGTGCTCGAAGTCCCATTTGACGGCGGCGAGGAACGCAAGCTCGCCAATGCTCGCGACGTCGAGGATGAATTCGTCGGGATGGCGGGTATGAAGCCCGAATTTCGCGAGGATCTCCTTAGGGAAATCCTTCTCATTAAATGTGACAATGACGCTTGCGTTCGCGCAAATCGCCGCGGCGAGTATCGGCCGGTCGCCCGCATCCGGCAAGGTCAGCGAATTCGCCAGCTCTTCATATTCCTCGACCAGGCAATCAGGGACCGCGCGGTCCATCGCCGCGCGAGTTGCAACTAATACCAAGTTGCACGGGGTCCAACGCATTCGGCGAGGATCCCTTCTGCTTTTGAAAGTGTCATCCCGGGCGCGCTGCAACACGTAGTGTTGCGGCGCAGACCCGGGACGGCGTGCAGCCAAGGGCCCGAAACTGCGCGGGATCCCGGGTCTGCGCCGCGGCATTGTCATGCCGCAGCGCGCCCGGGATGACACGGTTTTCTCCTTTGAAGAGGTCCCGGAAACAGGAACGTCATGAGTCTTCTTCAACGCAACTTGGTATAACGATGGCGGATTGAGATCGCTTCGCTTTGAGAGAACCGCCCTGATCCATTCTTCATGCACGTATTCCGACCAGCGCGCGCGGAACAAGCCCGTTTTCGCCAAAGAGACTACGAGACTTCTAAGGCGCGCGCCGAAGAAAACGTTTGAACCGAAGAACGCGGTGAAAGTGGAGATCACGCTAATCGAGCCTCAGCCGCTCCGCTTCGGCCGCAAGCTCCTCAAGCGCCGCCTCGCGCTCTTTCATTGATCGGCGCTCATAATCGAGAAGGTCGCCGAACCGGATCCGGCGATGCCGCCCAACGACCCGGTGCCTGATGAGACCGCGGTCGATGAGGCCGGTGAGATAGGGCCGCGAGACATTCAGATAATCGGCGGCTTGCTGCGTTGTCAGCTCCGCCTCATTCGGGATGATCGAGATTGGAATCCGTTCCGACATGCATTCGAGAATTTTGACGATCAGCGAAACGGCGCGCGCCGGCAACGGCACGACGACCTTTGCGCCGTCCTGCACGACGAGGCGAATGTCTTGCTTCGCGTCCGCGCTCGCTTTCAATTTCTGAACAGCCGCTTTGGCGATTGTCGCCTCAATCTCATCGGCGACAAACGGATCGGTCTGGTCCACCAGCGCAAACATGGTTCAAGCGGCTCCCTTGGGCCTGGCGGGCGGCCTCCAAGACCGGCCCTGAAGTCCTATACATTGGTGGTCAAACGAAATAAACGCAATAAATGCAATAATCGTAAATCGCCCTTGAGCTGACGTTGAATGCTCGCAACCAGTGTTTGTGTGGATGATCCTCCTAAAGTTTAGAATGAGCCCTCCCCTCTTTCCCCCACCCCGACCAGGTCCGAGATCTCCGCGACGCTGAGGGTGAGCGCCGACGTGCCGCCCCGCGGGCGCAACAATGCGACTTCGGCGATTTGATAATGTTGATTTGCTTTTATTTGACGATAAAGTGACCCAATTGCTATCGGGGTTAGGGGCGACAACAATGAAATATGCGTTATTGCTGGGCGCGATTTTCTTATCGTGCTCATGCGCAACAGTCGTGCGCGGAACCAAAGACACGGCCGAATTTGAAAGCCGGCCTAGCGGCGCCAATGTCACGGTCGAGTCGGTCAGCGAAGACAAGCTCGGACCGTATGACTGCGTCACGCCCTGCAGTCTTGAACTGAAGCGCAAACGGACTTGGGCGGTCGACTTTACGCTCGAAGGATACAAGCCGGCTTCGGGGCGTCTTAGACCGAAAGTCACTGGCGGCGGCGTTGCGGCCGGCGCCGGCAATGTGCTGCTTGGAGGCCTCATCGGTGTCGGCGTTGATGCAGGAACCGGCGCCAATCTCGATCTGCGGCCAAATCCGATGATCGCCGAACTAGAGCCGCTCGACTCGCCGAATGAATCGCGCGTCCTCGACACGGAAATCGACGACGACGCGGCGCCGACCGCGGCCGGTGAGCCAGCGCCTTCCGCTGCGAGCGATACTCCGTCGGCGGAGGACTTGCCCGCGAACGATGACGCCGCGCCGGCGAGCGTTGATCGGGAAAGCGCAACAGACGCCGCACCGCAGGAGACGACCGCTGCGACCAGCGGCGAGGCGGCGACGGAAACGACCGATGAAATCGCTGGGGAGCCGGTCGCCCAGCCGGCGCGCCTGTACAAGCCCGGTGAGGTCGCGCCGAACGATGAAGCGGCAAGCGATCTTAACCGGCGACAGCTTGAAAAGATCGAGAACCTTCCACAGCAATAATCAAAACCCCGCGCCGCCTGATCCGGACCGTCAGGCGGCGCGTCACATCGGCGGGCGTTGTTTGCGGCCGAGGCGGCTGTGCTCACGCCCCCGTCTCCCCCCATTCGCCGACGCCGACCAAATCCGAGATCTGCGCGACTTTGATGACGAGCGGCGGCTTTCCGCCGGGAAATCCGGCCGGCGGAAAGTCGGCGGCGATCATCGCCGCCGCATAGGCGAAGGCGGGGGTTGAGACTTCCGCCGTGCGGACGCGGGCGGCGCCGTTCCAGATCTCGACGCGGTAGCGCTCGAAGGCCTCGCCCAAGGGGACGTCCTCGCCTTCCCAGCTGTCGCCGCCGGCCCTCGTTCTCCTTATCCAGGAGACGGCGATGTCGCCGTTCGGCTGGTCCTTCGCGCGCAGATGCGCCGGGGAGAGAGGCTTTAGCCCCCGCGCCGCGCCGGCGAAGGTCTTTATACGGAAGGTCTCTTCGGTCGGAAGATCGCCCGCCGGGCCGGCCGCCCAGTCGAAGGAGAGGCCGCGCAGGTCGAAGGGAAGCTCGGCCTGGATGATCGCGGGCGAGAGGAGGATGAAGCGCGCGCCGGCGCCGGCGCCCGCCGCCGCCTGGCGCTCGGTTCCCGCCTGCCCGCGCAAAAGGCCCGTCAGCGTCCAGACGCCGTCCGGCCCGAGCGTCGCGTCGCGAAATTGCAGAACCTCGAACCCTTGCGGCGTTTCGACGACGGCGCTGTTGGCGCCGGCGAAAATCTCTTCGGCCCCGCGCGACGCGAGCGCGCCGAAGGCGAGCCGCACGCGGAGCGTCCGCTCGTCGAAGCGGCCGGCGACGCCGGGCGCGAGCGCCGCGTCAAGCCTTCCCATCACCGCGCGCGTCGCGGCGGTTGCGGCGAGCGCCGACCCCCGATAGAGCGCGACGGCGCCCGGCCAGGGATCGGCATAGACGGCGAGATAGGGCGCGGCCGGATCATCGCCCTCGGAGAGGAGCGGCAGATTCATCAGCTCGAACGCCGGCTTTCCAAATTGCGGCGGGCTCGCCGGCGTCTTCCACCCCGATGTCGCGACCGGCGCTTCATAGACGGCCGGCGAGACGCGCACCGCCTCGACCTTGCGCGCCGCGCCGTCGGTCAGCGAGATGATGCGGAAATCGCGGGCGACGGGCCCGAATTCGACGCGGACCGCGTCGCCGGGTTCGAGAAAGGCGAGCGAGGGCGGCAGCGTGAATGTCGCCGTTTCGCGCATCAAGGCGGCGTCGGCGAGGATCGAGCGCGCACGCGCCGCCGCGCTCGCCTCGTCCATCACCGCGGGGAGCTCCAGCGCCGTCTCGCGGATCTCGTCCGTGTGCGGATGGCGCGCCTCGGCGACAGCGGGGAGATAGTCGCCGCCCTCGTCGATATAGAGGAGGCGGACGGCGCTCGGCAGATCCGCCTTCTGCCCGGTCGTCAAGGTGAAGGCGGCGGCGCCTTTGCCGCCGGCGCCGTCGTCGACAAGCGCCGCCTTGCCGATCGTCAGCGCGTTCGGGCCGCCGCGCGGCTGGAACCGCAGGCCGGCTTGCGTCTCGACCATGTCGAACTGGAAAACATCCGCCAGGGGATCGATCATCTGGCGGGGCGAGAGCGGCCGGTCGACGACAAACCCCGCGAGCGAGCCATTGAGCGCGCCGGCGTCGGCCGCGACATCGCCTTCGGCGGCGAGCGCTTCGACGAGGGCGCCGAGCGGCGCGCGCGAGAGGCGCCCGTTCAGCCAGTGGCCCTTTTCCCAATTGCCGGCGTCGCCCCAGATGTCGCCGCGCGCCGGAAAGAACGGATAGGGCCGCGCGTCGACGGCATAGACATAGAGCCGGTCGGTGTCGATCATCGCGACGCCCGCCGCGCTTTCATTATGCGCGCGCCAATAATCATGCACGGCCTCAAGCGCGCGGCGCTGGATCTGATCGTCGCGCGCGCCGCTCGAAAAAGGCGGCAGCGCCGATTCCGACGATTTCGGATCGACAAAGACATTCGGCGCGTTCGCCCCCTTGTCGACAGCGGGACAGCCGATTTCGGTGAAGCGGATCGGCTTTGATTTCGGGACCCATGCCGTCGGCGCCGCCGCCCTTGCGAAATTCGGGCGGTCGTGATGCGCGTTCTTCCACCAATTGCGGATGTCCTTGGCGCGCCAGACGAAGGGCTCATTGTGCGCCGCGTCGCTGATCGGCGTTCTTGTCTGCGCGATGCGGTCGGCCTCGCTCGCATAATGCCAGTCGAAATGCTCGCCGCCCTCGATATTGGCGGCGATATAGGCAGGGTCGTAAGGGCTCTTCCAGCCGGCGTTCAAATCCGCATGATCAAAGCCGTCGCGCCAGTCGGCGAGCGGCGGGTAATAATCAACGCCGACAAAGTCGATATTGGCGTCCGCCCACGCGGCGTCGAATTGATGGCCGCGAAGCCCGTCCGGATCCTCCGAGGAGAACACATAGGCGACCGAGCCGTTCGCCGGAAAGACGAGGCGCCGGCGCGAGACTTCATAGCGCGGGCGCTCATTGTCGGGGCCAAGATGCGCGAGGCCGGATTGGCCGTCGATCATGACTTCCCTCCCGTCGGCATAGGTCTCGCTGACGAGCGCGATGCGCGCCGGCGTCGTCCGATCACGGACGAATTCCCGGATCCATTCGGCGCCCGCTCTCGTCTTCCCGGCGCCGCGCCCGCCGAGCAGAAGCCATAAGGTCCAGTCATCGGTGAGCGGCCATTTCTGGTGGTCATGCGCGTTGCGGCGATACCAGTCATGCTCGGTCCCCCGAGCCTTCGCCGTGCTGTCCGCCATCAGCCTCGCGACCCCCAGCAGCGCCGCGACCTGTGAGTCGGTATATATGCTCATCAAGCTCTCGCTTGAGGACAGCCGCGTCAGCGGCGATGCGGGCGTTGTGGTCGGCGTCAGCGCCGTCTGTTCCATTCTTCTTCTTTTCCTCTCGAATGCGGCCGAGAAGCGCGTTCGCATCCTGCGCGACGCGCATGAAGGCGACCGCGGTGCGCGCGATGCGGTCGAATTTGCGATTGTCCTCGCGCTCGTCATAGGCGACGTCGGCGAGGCGTTGCCTGGTTTCGGCGATCGCAAAGCCGAAGATGCATTCAAGGCTCTCTTCGCATTCGGCGATCGTCAGCGCTGTCTTCTTCTCCGTCATCGGCTCTCGGCCCTCGTCTAATTTCAAACTCGACGGAGAATGTAGGGTCGCCGGAGGGGTGTGGGATAAAGTGGGGGATAAACTGGGGGATAAGGTGGGGGATAAGGTGGGGGATAAGTAGGGGGATAACTTTTTTTTATTGAGGAAAATCAGCGCGCTATATAATTAATAAAAAAGGTTGGTTAACGGATCATTCGCCTTGTTTTTGATGAGCAGAAGATTCCAATTTTTGCAACCGCTGGCGGATGATCCGTAGACGGATCGTCAACCGCCGGGGGATTTTTGAAAGGGGCGCATCCCCCCTCTCCCGCTCGCGGGAGAGGGGCCGGGGGTGAGGGGGCGTCAAAGGAGAGCGCCGCCCATGTTCGACGCCCCCTCACCCTACCCTCTCCCGCAAGCGGGAGAGGGTGGCGCGTCTCATGCGCCTCACGACAACTGAAATTTCCGGTTCTGCAGCGAGATCGCGCCGCTACCTCCCCTCTCCCGCTCGCGGGAGAGGGGCCGGGGGTGAGGGGGCGTCAAAGGAGAGATCCGTCCCTGTCTCACGCCCCCTCACCCTGCCGTCGGACGCATGGTCCGACCCCGCAAGCGGGAGAGGGTGGCGCGTCTCATGCGCCTCACGACAACTGAAATTTCCGGTTCTGCAGCGAGATCGCGCCGCTACATCCCCTCTCCCGCAAAGCGGGAGAGGGGCCCGGGGTGAGGGGGCGTCAAAGGAGAGCCCTGTCCATGTTCGACGCCCCCTCACCCTGCCCTCTCCCGCAAGCGGGAGAGGGGGGCGCACTAAATGCGATCGCCCTGCGCTAGCGGAAGAGGGGGGGGCGGCGGCGGATTTGGTCTTGTCGACCGCAAATCCGGCAGACAATCTTGACATATGCGAGACGACCAAAAAACCAAGCTTGCGCGCCGCCTTCGTCGCGATGCGAATGCGCCGGAACGCGCCGCGTGGGCCGCACTGCGCATGCTGCGCGAGCGCGGTTTCGCCGTGCGGCGCCAGCATCCGGTTGGTCCCTATGTCGTCGACTTCGCCATTGTCGCGCGCAAACTCGTGATTGAAATCGACGGCGGCGTTCATCGCCTCAAGGCTGCGGACGACGCGCTGCGGCAATCGCATCTTGAGGGCCTTGGCTGGCGCGTCGTTCGCGTCAAACCGGAGGTCGCGCTGAGCCGGGATCATTTGCTTGATCTTATCGAGAGAGTGCTCGGGAATTGAAGCGCCCTCTCTTCCCCCTCTCGCGCTTGCGGGGTCGGACCATGCGTCCGACGGGCCGGGGGTGAGGGGGCGTCAAAGGAGAGCGCCGCTCATGTTCGACGCCCCCTCACCCTGCCCTCTCCCGCAAGCGGGAGAGGGTGGCTCGTTTGGCGCACGCAATAAACTTCGAAGATTTGGATTGCGCGGTGAGATCGCAGAAGAAGGGCGCCTTCCCCCCTCTCCCGCAAGCGGGAGAGGGTTCGCGCCGCTACGTCTCCAGCATCGGCAGGAGGTAGCGGTACAAGGGATCGGCGAAGAGGAAGAGGAGGAGCGCCAGCGCCGCCGTCAACGCCGGGGCGAGGAGGCAGAGGAGCGGCGCTTCCTTCATCGCGCGCCAGTCGATCGGTTTGCCGCCGGACCCTTGCGAGCGGGCGCCGGCCCCCGCCGGTTCGAGATAGAACGCCATCACCGGGATCGCCAGCAGATAGACGACATTCAGCAGCGACGAGAGAATGAGGACGCCGATCGCGAACAGCGCGCCGGCGTCCGCCGCGCCGAGCATCAGCAGGAATTTCGGCCAGGAGCCGCCGGCGGGCGGCAGGCCGACGATCGACATCGCGCCGATGAAGAACAAGATGAAGGTGATCGGCATCTTCGCGCCAAGGCCGCGCATTTCCGAGACCAGCGTCTTGTGGGCGGCGACGTAGATGGCGCCGGCGCACATGAAGAGCGTCATCTTGCCGGCGGCGTGCGCGGCGATCTGCAAGGCGCCGCCCATCGCGCCCATCGACGTCGCCAGCATCGCGCCCAGGGTCACATAGGAAAGCTGCGAGATCGTCGACCAGGCGAGGCGCGCTTTCAGATTGTCCTGATGCATGGCGATCGCCGAAGCGAGGAGGATCGAGATCGCGGCGATCCACAAGAAAGGCGTCGCCGCGCCGGACGCCGACAGGAAATCGATCCCGAATATGTAAACGGCGATCTTGAGGACCGCGAAGACGCCCGCCTTGACGACCGCGACGGCGTGCAGGAAGGCCGAGACCGGCGTCGGCGCGACCATCGCGTTCGGCAGCCAGGAATGAACCGGCATCAACGCCGCTTTCGCCGTTCCGAACAGGAAGAGCCCCATCAAGATCGCCGGCAGCGGACCTGAATCCTGCAAGGGCGCCGCCAGCACGCCGCCCGGCGTGAAATCCGTCGTGCCGGCGATCGAATAGACCCAGACGATCGCCGGCAGCAGCAGCGCCATCGAGGTTCCCATCAAGACGCCGAGATAGACCCGCCCGCCATGGCGCGCCTTGTCGTCGCCCTTGTGGGTGACGAGCGGCCAGGTTGAAAGCGTCAGCGCTTCGTAAAAGAAGAACAGGGTGAACAGATTGGCGGCGTAGGCGACGCCCATGGCGGAGGCGATGGCGATCGCAAAGCACATGTAAAAGCGCGTTTGATGCTTCTCATCGCCGGCGCGCATATAGCCGATCGAATAGAGCGAATTGACGACCCACAAGACGCTCGCAAGGAGCGCGAACATCGCGCCGAGGGGCTCGGCCTGAAAGGCGATCGGCAGCCCGCCGACGACCGTCGTCAGCACAAAGCCCGGCCGCGCGCCCTCGCCGACGCTGAGGAAGACAAGGGTCGTCAGCGCAATGAGGATCGCGCCGGTCGCCAAGGTCGCCGCCTCGCGAAAATTCGGCGCGCGGTCAAGGATGAGGATCGCGGCCATGCCGACAAGCGGAACCGCGAGCGCGAGAATGATGGCGAGGCCGGGGGTCATCGGGACAGAGCCATAGAGGGCGCGGCCTTTGCTCCCCCGTTTACGGGGGAGCTGTCGCGAAGCGACTGAGGGGGCGCGCCGATGCAACGAGGGCGGCCCTTGCGGCAGCGGCGGCCCCCCTCAGTCACGCTTCGCGTGACAGCTCCCCCGCTCGCGCGGGGGAGCAGAGCGGCGCCATCAAACGCTTGCGTCGGACTCATCGCGCGTCTCCCATCAGCGCGACAGCCGCGCGTTCGGCGAGGTCGACGGTCATTTCGGTGTTGAGCCCGAAATAGACATTCGCGGCGACGAGGATGTAGAGCGGGATCAGCATCGTCGCCGGCGCCTCCTTCGTTCGGCCGCCGGCGCCTTCGCGCATCGTCATCAGTTCGATGACGCGGCCCATATAGATGACGGCGAGCAGCGACGCGCCGACGACGAGGAACGCCGCCCAGGGGCGCCCTGAATCGAACGAAGCGGCGAGGAGCTGCCATTTCGAGATGAAGCCGACCGTCCCCGGAACGCCGACGAGCGACAGCGCGGCGATGATGAACGCCGCCGCGGTCAGCGGCATCCGCCGCGCAAGGCCGGCGTAACCGGCGCAGGTCTGCGTTCCAAGGCGTAGAACGACGCAGGCCGCCGCCATGAACAAGGCGCCCTTCATCAGCCCGTGATTGAAGAGATGAACAAGGCTCGCCGAAAGCCCCTGCTCGGTGCCGAAGGAGACGCCGAGCAGCATGTAGCCGATCTGGCCGACCGAGGAATAAGCGAGCATGCGCTTCAGATCGTCCTGGAAGATCGCGACGATCGAGGCGAACATCATGCCGGCGACGGCGAGCGGCGCGATCAGCCAGTTGAACGCGGCGCCCGCGAAATCGAAATCAGCGCCGATCACCGTGTAGATGAAGCGGATGACGACATAGACCGCGACCTTGGTCGACGTCGCGGCGAGGAAGACGGCGACCGCCGACGGCGCGTGGGCGTAGGCGTTCGGCATCCACAGATGCATCGGGAACATCGCCGCCTTCAATCCCATGCCGACGAGAATGAAAGCAAAGCCCGCCTCGACCATGCGGTTGCTCTCGCCGGCGAGCTGGATCTTCAGATCCGCCATGTTGAGCGTGCCGGTCGCCTGATAGAGAAGGCCAAGGCCGATGACGAAGAACGTCGCGCCGATCGTCCCCATGACGAGGTAGTTGAACGAAGCGGTCAGCGCGCGGCGGTCGCGCGCCGCGCCGAGCGCGACGAGGGCGTAGGTCGAGAGCGATGATATCTCGACGAAGACGAAGACGTTGAACGCGTCGCCGGTGATGACGACGCCAAGCAGGCCGACCATCGCGATCAGCGCCATTGCGTAGAACATCGACAATTGCCGGTCGTCGATCTCGGCCCTGATGCTGGCGTAGGAAAACGGGAAAGCGAGCGCGGCGACGCCGGAGACGAGCGTCAGGACCAGCGCGTTGGCGAGATCGATCCGGTACTCGATGCCGATCGGCGGCGCCCAATCGCCCATATGATAGGAGATCGGCCCCGCCGTCGCGACGGAATGAAGCAGCGCCGCCGACGCCGCGAAGACGATCCACGAAACGAGCGTCGCAAAGACGTAAGGCAAAAGCCCCTTCAATCGCCGCGGCGGCAGCAAAATGGTCAGCGGCGCCGCGATCAGCGGAATGATGATCGGCAGGACCGGAAGCTGCGCCGCCAGATTCATGCCGCGCGCCCCGGCTTGTGCGGAATATGGCCGAATTCCGCGATGTCGTCGGCGGCCTCAAGCTCGTCTTCCTCGATTGTTCCGTAGGCCTCGCGGATGCGGACGATGAGCGCGAGGCCGACCGCCGTCGTCGCGATCCCGACGACGATCGCGGTGAGGATCAGCACATGCGGCAACGGGTTCGAATAGAGGATGTCCGCCGCCTGATGCGCGAGATCGGCGCCGGCGCCGGGCCCGTCGATCGTCAAGGCGGGCGCGGCGAGAATGTCATTGGCGCCGCCGGCGGGCGCCGCGTGAATTGCGGCCGCGTCCGGCCTTTCGGCGGGCGCGGTGAGGCTTGCAAGATCATTGCCGGCGAGGTCGAACCCGTCATGCAGGCTCTCGTCAGGGCGAAGGGCGCCCGCGCCCATCTCCGACTTGCCCGCAAGCGACGGCGCATGATCGCCCGCATGGGCGGTCCGCGCCTTCAGATCGTCGGGGAGGTAGATCGGCGCCGTGCCGCCGTCGATTTTCCCGATCGAGATGTAATAGATGAAGACCGACGTCTGGAAGACGTTGAGGCCGATCATCTTCTTGATCAGATTGCCGCGCGCGATGACGATGTAGAGGCCCATCATCATCAGCGTAATGAATATCCAGTAATTGTAGCGCTCCAGCGCGAATGTCACGAAGTCCATGGGGCCCTACCAGTCCTCGTCGCGGATTTCGGGCTCGCGGCCGGCGAAGTGATAGAAGATCATCAGCATGGTCGAGGCGACCGCCATGCCGACGCCGAACTCGACGAGCAAGATGCCGTAATGCTGGCCTTCATGATGGGTCGAGTGCGGCGCGATCGCGTCGTAGCCGAGAAGATTGCCGCCGAGCAGCATCGTCGCGGCGCCGGTTCCCGCATAGAACAGAAAGCCGACGACCATCATCATCCGCAAGGCGCCGATCGGCAGCACGCGGCGCGTCTCTTCAAGGCCCATGACCAGCGCGTGAAGGATGAAGGCGACCGCGAAGATGACGCCCGCCTGAAAGCCGCCGCCGGCGCCGTAATCGCCGTGGAACTGCACATAGAGCGCAAACAAGAGGATCGGCGCGAACATGAGCTTGATGACGACGCGCAAGATCAGATGTTCGTCTCTCATGACGGCTGATCCTCGCCCCCGCGATCATCGGCCGGACGGTCCTTCACCGCCCGCCCGCCGCGCGGCGCGCCGGCGCCGAGCAGCAGCATGACGCCGAGCCCCGCGGTGAAGATCACCATCGTCTCGCCGAGCGTGTCGAAGCCGCGATAGCTCGCGAGCACGGCGGTGACGACATTCGGAACCGCGATCTCCGCCGCCGTGCGCTCCATATAGGCGGCGCCGATATAGGAATTGGCCGGCGCCGCCGCGTCGCCGAAGGCCGGCATGTCGATCGTCGCATAGATGAGCGCCGAGCCGACAAGCGTGACCACGGCGACGCCGATCGCCGCGCGCCCCGATCGCGCCGGGCTTTCGCGGCGGACGGTCAAGAGCATCGCGCCGAGCATCAGGACCGTTGAAACGCCCGCTCCGACCGCCGCTTCGGTGAACGCGACGTCGACCGCATCGAGCGAGACGAAGAGCGCGGCCGAGAGCAGGCTGTAAATCCCCGACATCATCACGATCGCAAAAAGATGGCGCGAGCGGAGCATCTGATAGGCGACGAGGACAAGCATCGTCAGCAGCGAAAGATCGATGACACGGCCGAAAAGCGCGGCGATTTCCCCGGTCGGCGTCACGCCTCGCCCTCCCGCTTCAGAAGGGGGCCGAGCATCGGGCGAAGGCCGACGACATAGGCGGCGTGCGCGATCGCATGCGTCGAAACCGGGCTCGTCATGAACAGGAAGAAGCCGATGATGACGAGCTTGGCGGCGACGAGCCAGCTTGGCGCCTGAAGGATCATCGCCAGGAGGATCAGCTCCGCGCCCGCCGTGTCGGTGATGCCGGCGGCGTGAAGGCGGGTGTAGAAATCCGGAAAGCGGACGATGCCGATCGCGCCGACGACGACGCCGGCGCCGCCGAGCAGGAACAAGAACCACGACAAGAGATCGCGGATGAGGTCGAGCGTGATCATGCGAGATCGCGCTCCCGCATCGCCGGGGCGGCCGATTCCGGCCCCTGCAGCGGCGCCGATAATGTCCGGTAACGGAAGAATTTGAGGATCGCGATCGTCGAGGCGAAGTTCAACAGCGCATAAAGCAGCGCGATGTCGAGAAAATCCGGCCGCCCGGTCAAAAAGCCCATGAGGCCGATCAAAATCACCGTCTTGGTGCCGAAGGAATTGCCGGCGAGGACGCGGTCATAAAGCGTCGGCCCGGCGAAAGCGCGCACCAGCGCCAGCAGCATGGCGACGAGGATCGCGCCGGTCGCGACGGCGATCATCATCCGCCCCTCCCCTCGATCGCCGCGACGCGCCGGCCCATGTCGTTGATCGCCGCCTCATCGGCGAGCGCCTCGGTCAGGGCGTGAACGACCATGTGACCCGGCTCAAGATCGACCGTCACCGTGCCGGGCGTCAAGGTGATCGAATTGGCGAAGGTCGCAAGACCGGCCTTCGTTTTCGTCGGCGAGACGATCCTGAGAAGCTTTGGCGACAGTTTCGGTTCGACCGCGAGCGCCTGGCGCGCGACGATGAAATTCGCCTTGCCGATCTCGGCGAACAGCCACCACCAATAAAGGAAGACGCGCGGCATCATGCCGGTCGGCGCGCCTTCCGCATCAAGAACGCGGGCGCGGACCGCCAGCGCGACGCACAAGGCGACGGACATGACGCCAAAGCCGAGCAGCAGCGGCTTGTCGAAATAGCCCGAGAGCAATAGCCACAAAACCGTGAGCGAAACGGTCAGGATGATCGCTCTTCCCAGCAAGTCTTATAGCTCCCGTTCCGACGCGGGCGCGCCCTCGGGATCGACCATTAGGAGTTTTCAGAGAAAATCAAGCCCTTGGAAAGCGCCCCCTGCCTTCACCCCCCTTGGAAAGGGGGTTTGGGGGGATTGGCGCCGCGAGGGACCGATCGTCCGTATAAAAACCAATCTCCGCGGCCTCGCCATTTCCGGCCGGGGCGCTACTTCCCCCCTCTCCCGCTTGCGGGAGAGGGGTCGGGGGTGAGGGGGCGTCAACGCAGAGGTCCGCCCATGTCTCACCTCCCCTCACCCTGCCGTCGGACGCATGGTCCGACCCCGCAAGCGGGAGAGGGTTCGCACCATAGGGGCGGGAACAAGGACGGCTCAGGCCTCGCCCGGCTTTTTCATCGCGGCGGCGAGGCAGGAGCAGCCGCCGAGGGAGAGGACGCCTCTTGCGTCGAGATATTCCTCGATCGCTTCGGCGATGAGATCGTCGGCGCTCATGTCGGCTTCGGCGGCGCCGAGCGCGAGGCGCATGAATTCGCGCGCCGACAAATGCACGGTGACGCCGGCCTTGACCTCTTTTGTCTGCGGCGCCGGCGCGGGCGCGGCGACCGGCGGCGCCGGCGCGGCGTCCCTCACCCGCCGCGCGATCGCACCAGAGACAGCGCACGACGCCCGAAAGCGACGCGCGCGGAGGACGAATGGAATCACAACTCGGCCGTGACATCTTAGGAAAATACTGCGGGAACGCAAATCATGGAACAATTTCAATGCTTCGCCCCATCAGGATCCGCGGAGGCCATTGCGAAGGGCGTCGACACTGAAATTAACCGCAATCAATCATAAGCTGGTCCGAGCGTTTAACGGCTCAAGGAATTGAGGTACTGCACTATTCTTCGGCAAGCTGCACTCGATCAAACTCAGCGACCCTGACTATGTCCTGAAGTTTCCGTTTCATTTCGTCCGTCAATAGGCGGGCAGCACCACAAGAGTTCTCACCCAGCATCCTGCGTGCAAATTCTTCGCGTGCGATAAATGGCGATGGCTGATCTGGATGACCTTCATCATCCATCATCGGCGTAAGCGCCTCTAATAAGATCTTCTCAACGATATCGGAATCGGACTCCATGCAGGCAGAGCGCGCGACGACCGTCAATCGCTGAGGCAGGATGCCGCCCGCAACATCCTCAAATTCAATTGCAGGAGACCACTCTGCCGTGTATCCCAAGTCAAAATCTTCATTACTCAGGCAACCTTCGAGCGATTTTGGATCGGTCGCGGCTCTTAACCGAGCGCCCCGCTCAGTTGAGATGAAACCATCTTTGACTACTTGTGCGAATTTGCCCAATGTGTTTTCGATTTCCGACACTTCGAGTGGTGCGCAGCCGAATTTTGCGCGGAAAAGCATTGCGGAATCTGTGGTCTTTGGGTGTCCCTCTGCCCGTCGAAGATCCACTCCATTGAGATCCGCCGCGGCCAGATCAGCATCCAATAGACTGACTCCGATTAGACTTGCATTGGCCAACTTTGTTCCTTGGAGAATGGCGTCCTTTAGATCGGCGCCAACCAACACAGTGTTGGTGAGCGACGCCCAGCTCAGGTCTGTGCCGTGAAGATTTGCCCCCAGCATGCTCGCGCCGTCCAACAAGGCGTGCTTCAACTTTGCGCGGGTCAGTTCTGCGCCCGACAAATCGGCACGACTGAGGATGCTCATTTGCACCTCGGCATCCATCAAGCTCGCTGACCTCAATTCGGCATCTACGAGAATTGCGCCATGGAGGTCTGCCCGATCGAGTATGGCTTTATTCAATATTGCGCCTTTCATGTCAGCTTGTTGAAGTCTTGCCGATGTCAAGTTGGCAGCGCTGAGAGATACGCTCTCCATTAATGCACCCTCCAAATCAGCACCAATCAAGTCTGCTCCTTGAAGAAATGCGCCGGTCAAGTCAATTCCACGAAGAGATGCGTTCCGAAGAAACGCACCTTCCAGGCGGCGCTTGCGCAACGATAATCTTGATAGTTTCGGAGCACCATCGCCCTGCGCCGCATGCTCGGCAAAATCATAATAGGGCAACATTATTGAGTCACTGAACGGGCTTGCAGGCCGCCGCGAGATGTCATCGAAAGATTGATCGAATAATTTCTCTCGCACTCGAGCAACAAATGGCAGTTCGCGAACGCGCGCAAAAATAGTTTCCTCGTCAAAGGCGACCAAGATCCATGACGTTGCGAGCAGGAGCGCGCTAAGCAACGCAATCAAGATGTACTTTGTGATAGATTTCAGTGTACGTCGGGCGGGAGCCATAATTGAGCGGCGCTCCGGTCTTACCCAAATTATAGAGAGAAGAAGCACGTCGAATGCGATGAGGGCGCGAATCCACCAGAGAGTTGCCTCCCCGTGATAAGGAAGGAATTGCACTTGCGTCAGCAGCAATCCGAACATGGGTAAGATCGCCAATGTCACGAATCCTATCAGTCGGAGCACGTAGGCGAAAAACCCCGTCCGATTCCAAGTCGGTCCTGCGAGCATTTGCGCAAATACAAAGTTTGAAATTTGGAGACGCGTCTCGTTTTGACGATCAACCGAAATCTCGTGATCCGCCAAGAAGCGATTCAGCTGGGCCGCATTGTCAGCCAGCAACCAGATGTGCAGCAGGGAGTAGCTATGCAGCAAAAACAGGAGCAGTGGCGCAACCCAGAAATAGGGCACCAGCGGCAATTCGGCGTCAATAATCGGCAATCTGAATGGTGTTTCGAGTAGCAGTTGTGTGTGCGTCACTGTCCCCATTGAGATTAGATAGTAAGTCGCAAATGAAATGAACGACAACCAAATGCCCTGTGTCTTTGCTGCCGCATCATTCAGTGCTGCCATTGCGTCTTGCAGGCGCCTAGTTTGCGTCCCAGTTAGATTGGGACCAAACACTAAACTGGCTGCGGTGCCTCCAGAGTCAGCGCCACCATGATTTTGCTCTACAGAGGGAGCCGTGACGCTCGGCCCGCCAGAGGCGCTTTTTGCCGCGCATTGAAGCGCATTTCGTCGAAGCGCCATTGCGATATCGAACTGAGTGACCACTCAGACATTACCGCACAGACCGCATTTACATGCAATTTAGCGCAGTCAGATTTTCCGGTACCAGATTCGAAGGAAGCCACACGTCATTGGCGAATAATCGCCTTACCCTTCGGCAGGTTGCTGCGTAAGTGCTTTGGAGCTCGGCTTTCGCCAGGGTGCGCTGCGGGATGAAAACTACGCCTCGCCCGGCTTTTTCGTCGCGGCGGCGAGGCAGGAGCAGCCGCCGAGGGAGAGGACGCCTCTTGCGTCGAGATATTCCTCGATCGCTTCGGCGATGAGATCGTCGGCGCTCATGTCGGCTTCGGCGGCGCCGAGCGCGAGGCGCATGAATTCGCGCGCCGACAAATGCACGGTGACGCCGGCCTTGACCTCTTTTGTCTGCGGCGCCGGCGCGGGCGCGGCCGCCGGCGGCGCCGGCGCGTCGTCATCAAGCGCGTCCGGCGGATCGTCATCATCCTCTAAACTGTCGAGAACGTCGTCCTCTTCCCGCCGGTCGCCGTAGAAGGCGCTTTTTTCCTGCGCGATCGTCTCGGTGTCGCCGAATTTCTCGAAATAGGAGAGAACTTCGTCGGCTTCGGCTTCGAGCGCGGCGATTTCCTCCGGCGACGGATTATCGGGATAGCCGGCGTCGAGGCTGCGCTCGTTGATGACGGTCATCGGCCGCGGCGGCGCCGTAGCGGCGGCGGGGGCGGCTTTCGCCGCGGGCGCGGGCGCGGCTTTGGCCGCCGGCTGCGCCTTGACGTCGGGAACGCTCGGCGATTTCGAGGCGGCGGGCGCGCTGGCGGGCGGAACAGCAGGCGCCGGCGCCTTCGCTTTTGGATCGCGCGCCGGCTCTTTCGCGGACTCTTTCGCCGGCTCCTTCGCCGGGGGCCTCGCCGCGGTTTTCAGATCGAGCGGCGGCGCTTTTGATTTGGGCTTGCCTTTGGGCTCAAGATTGAAGGCGTCGGTCTCTTCGGCCGGATCGACGATCGGCGCGTTCGACGGCGCGGCCTGTCCCTTGCGGGCGAGCAGGCCCGATGTCAGGGCGGCGAAGCGGGCTTCAAGCTTCCCCTCGCCTTCGCGCGCGCCGTTCTTTTTCATGCCGAGCATCCCGCGTTCGGGACTTTCCCTGTTCGCCCGCCGCTATTGGGCGGCTCTGCGGCCGAAAACGCGGTTTTGCGCCGCGACCGCGGCGGCCGCCTGCTCTTCGGGCGACCTTATGCCGCCCTCCGCGCGTTTGAGGCGCCGGTCGAGATATTGCCAGAGCTCGGAAATTTCCTGCGCGGATTTGCAATAGGGATCGATCTCCATCACCGTCCGTCCGTCAATCATCGAGGCGGCGTAGTCGACGCGGTGATGGATGACGGTCGGCGAGACGGTCCCGTGCTGGGAGAGCGCGATCGCCGCTTCCGAGGTGATGCGCGCCTTGGGCGTCGCGCCGTTGACGACAAAGACGAGCTGTTTGCCGCGCGCCTGCGCGATGTCGACGGTCGGTCCGACGGCGCGAAGATCATGCGGCGAGGGCCGCGTCGGCGCGACCACGAGATCGGCGAAATTGACGACCTCCGAGATCGCCCGCGTCACCGCCGGCGGCGTGTCGATGACGACCAGGCGAAAGCCTTCGTCGCGCGCGCGATCAAGGTCCTGAAAGAGATTTGAAAACACCGACTGGATGAAGGCGGGGTTTGGATCCTCGCGGACGTTCCACCATTTCGCCAGCGATCCTTGCGGATCGGTGTCTATGAGCGCGACGGGGCCCGCCCCGGCTCGCCCTGCTTCGACGGCAATGTGGCCCGAGAGCGTTGTTTTGCCCGAGCCCCCCTTTTGCGACGCGAAGACTATTACGCGCATCGACGCCAGCATGCGTCCTCCCGGAATCTTTTCCCTGGGCGTGTCGCCCCGGCCGCCATCTTCGCGCATGAGGCGTTAAAGCCGCGCGCAGAACGCGCTTCGAATTGTCTGAAAACCTTAACCATAAAGTGAGGGTTGGCGGACGGCGCGAAGACCGCGCGAAAAAAAAGAGCGCCGGAAGCAGCCTAGATACGCAAGGCCGCGACCGACGCGACGCGAGCTATGACAGAGATGTTTTAAATCGCGCTTAATTGCAGGCGCGTCATCAAGCGCCGCGCGCGGGCGGATGGATGTGACGGCGAATGCGGATTTTGCGGCCGGCCGCAGGGACGGCGATGTCTCATTTTGAATGGACGCGATCCGCCGATTGGTCGCGGCCCTGAAGGGCCGCTCGGGGGCGACGCTGACGATCGTTGTCGAAGAGTAGACGGGTTGGGATTTGGCCCGAAGCCGACGCAGACGACGCGCGCGGCGAACGGCTGGTTGATCCGCAAGGCGGACTCTTACGCACACGATCGCGCGACTTAGCAGACATCAGATAAGGAGGCGCCGGGAGAAGAATCCCGCGTCACGATCCCGCCGGCCCACTCCGGTTAGGACGAAAAAGAAATTCGTACAGCAATCGCACCCTATGCGGCGTACTGCTTTTGGTAGACCTTATTCTCGAGCAGCGATCGAAAGTGCTGCATCAGCCCAAGGATTTCGGCGATTAAATCGTCTACGCCCGTTTCTTGGATGAATTCGTTCTGGCCGTGCGCAATGGCATTCCTACGCTTAAGAATGAATTGGTCGAGGAACACGCGCTTGGTTTCAAAATGCAAAGAATCGACTGAGCAGATAAGGCAGATTTCCCTGATGATGTCCGTATTGAGGTTAGACTTTGTGTCGATCAGTGATGGGTTTACGTATTTGAACGTGCCGGTCATTCCATCGAGAATGTCGTTGACTAGTTTGCATCGCGCTTCCAGGTTCGCACGACTCTGATGTAGCGCATCGATCCTGGCGAGGAACGTGTTCACGTAAATTTGCCGCTCAAGGTTCGCGTAGGTTCGGCGCCGGATTGTGAGGTATTCGAAATATCGGTTCGCGCAGTTGCGAACATAGCCCTCCCAATGCGCATAGCTCATCGTCACTATGGCGCGGAGCAAAACAGGCTTCGCAGCGGCGTCTGCCGCCTTCACCGCGGCCTTCAAATCGGAAAGCTCTTTGCGGCGCCAGATAAGGTCCTGGTCAAAAAGGTCCGAGAGGTCTTGGTCTGTATAGGGTTTGCTCACTGCGCGAACCAGTTAGTGCCGAACGGAATCGTCCGTTGGATGCGGACGGTCCCACGAAGACCGGCTACAAAGAAGGTATCGATATCGGGCGACTGCCAGAACTGGGCGATGCGGTGTTGGACGTATTGCGTCGGATCGGGCTTGGCCTGGATGGCAGGAAGATTCCGCGCGATGCCGATCGCGATGCATTCATAGGCCGCGAGGAGCACACGTCCAGTTGGCTGCCCATTGTTGAAGCGACGAAGCGCGTTTTCGCCGTACGCCGCGTGGAGGAGGTCAAAAGTGCCGTTAAAAGTCTCGGCGACCTGCTGAGTCACACCAGCCGATGCTAGCTCGACGATACTCTTGTCGATGAACTCCTCTACGTCCAGCTTGTTGTCGTAATCTATGTATTTGTGGACGAGGTAACGCGACACGTATTCCATGTCGCGCTGCTTTTCGAGCTGGTCCTCGCTCGCCGAAAGAACGAAACGGTAGGATTGCCTCTGCGAGAGCACGCGCATCATCTGGTGGTACGCGGGGTTCACCATGATAACGATGACATTTCGAAGCTCTTGTGCGTTGGCCAAAGTACCGCCTGCATTTAGGCGCTGGAACAAGTCGTACTTGGTTTCATTTGAACTTGGCCGCTTCAGAATTTCGACGCTTATCCTGCTCCGCCGGATGGCGAGCTGAAATGGTCCTGTGAACGGCTGTTGTTCATCCAATGGGACACCCGGAATATCGTTCGATGCCTCCCATACCGCCTTGTCTAGTGACGGCAGATACTTAGTGGCAACGAGCGCGGTCGGCGGCTCGAGCTGGTTGGATTCCGAATTACGCAAGACACCAACGAATTCGAGGAGAGTTGAGACACGCTGAAGCCCGTCTATGAGCTCCCATCTCGAGTTCTCCTTCTCGAAAACGAAGATGGGCGGAACCGGAATACCCAGAAGGATGGATTCAATGAGCTTCGACTTCTGCCCAATCTCCCAGCGGAAGAGCCGCTGGAAATCAGGATTGATGATGAGTTCGTTATCCTTGTACATGTTGATCAGCTCACCGACGGACATCTGATATGCGTCGGTCTTCACAAGCCGCGTGGCGATCTCAATCTCATTCTCCAGCATGTGAGAGCTCCGAATTTGCAGGGGCAGATTAGCCGGGTGCAGCGGATAGCGCGACCGCGAAAGTAACGTGTCAAATCTGTATTAGGTCGTGCCCTCGCTGGATCCGTCCAAACTTATTCCGTCTTGCTTCCGATCACACGAGGGTAGCATAGTCCGCTTCTGCCCCCAATCCGGTCATTCCCGCGATCAGGTTCGCGCGTCCGCGCTCGGCGATTTGCAGCAAGGGCGTCGCCGCATGGCGCGCGGCAGGAGGTTCCGGATAATCGCTTTCGGCGATTTCCGGGATGACAGGTGATGAGCCTTCATCAGCGCAAATCGGGACGAGCCCTTACGCGACGTCGTCCTCGTCGAATCCTAGGAGGCGGGTGATGCGCGCTATTCGCGGATTGCCGTCCCAGTCCCAATAGCGAAGGACGGCTCTCGCGTAATCGCGCGCCATTGAATCGAAGACGCCGAGGATTTTCTCCGCGCGTTCCGGCGAGAGCGGATTTTCCGCGTCCTTGCGCGAGACGATCTGGAAGAATTCGGCGCGCGGCAGGCCGAGGCTCTTGGCCATAACGGCGAAGGGCTCGACGCCCGGATCGCGCAGGATGCGCGCGACAAGTTCGCGGCTGACGCCGGCGATCATGGCGCAGGCGTGGATGATCTCTTGCGCCGGATATTTGCGCGCCGCGGCCAGCGTCTTGATGACGACGTCCATCGTGACCGGCTCGCCGTTGACGCCGCGCGGGCGGTGGCGGCGGTCGAGCATGATGAGGATTTCCTTGACGAGCGGATCGGCGCCCTCGCCGCGGAAGACGCGCGCGTAAAGCTCCTGCACGCTGTCTTGCACGATCGTGCGGTCGAGCGCGAAGCGCGCGAGGATGCGCTTGCGGCTTTCAACGTCGACCCACCAGAACATCATGAAGCCATGCGCGGGCTCAAGCTCGCGCCGGCGCAGCAACAGCGCCTGCGTCTCCGTATCGGCGGTCGAACGGCTGACGAGCAGATCGATGGCGGACGGCGAGAACTGGAACTCCTCGCGGCGGAGCAGCAGCTTCGTCACTTCCGGTTCGTTGAATTCAAGAACGACGTCGGCGAGCGAGGCCGTGAGGTCGAGGCGGCGGGCGATCATCTCGCGATGCGCGGTCGTGCCGGTGCGCGCGCACTCGATCAGCAGCGCTTCGGGGAGCGGCTCGACGCGGCGGATCACCGGCTCGGCGACGCGCGGCTCGTCAAGCAGCAGCATGCGCAGCAGCGAGTTCGGGGCCTCGGCGACGCGCGCGATGCGGCGCGACACCTCAAGGCGAAGGTCTTCCTCGACCTTGTCGAGCGCCTGCAGCATGATGTCGGCGACCAGCGAGCGCTGGTTGGCGGTGAGACGCGCCGGCGGCAGGACGACGATGTCGGAGAGTTTCCGGACCAGCACCTCGCGCGGGGTGTGGCCGCGCGTCGAGGGCGGCGTCAGGCCGACATCGCTTTGCGGCGCGACATCCTCTTCTTCCATTGCCGGATCTTGCGTCGACATCAATGCCCTGCGGTTTCGCCGTTTTGACAGGCGCTTTTAGGCCCGGCAGGGTTAAGGTCGGTTAAAGACAGGGACTGGGGACTGGGGACTGGGACTGGCGGCCGAAGCTGTGCGCGATTGGCAAGTCCGGTCCGGTAGCCTACTAATCCCCAGTCCCTAGTCCCCAGTCCCCAACCTTCCAGGCGTTGATCGTGTTGAAACAGTTCCTTTGCGCCGCTGGCGCGCTTGTCCTTTCCGCCTGCGCCGGCGATCCCGGCCTCAACGAGGAGCCGGGTTTCCTCGCCGGTTACGGCGACGGCTGCGCGACCGCGCATGAGCTTGAAAAGAGTTTTTCAACCAAGCGCGTCAAGGATGATTACCAGTTCGATAATGACAAGGCCTACCGCTCCGGCTGGCGCCAGGGCTACCAGGAATGTCAGACGCCCTATCGCAAGACAGACGACGGCGGCCGCATCCTCGGCGACGAGGAAGGGTTTTAGAGACCGTTTGGAAACTCTACCGCCTTGGGGTGCAAATGATGGAATTTCGCCGGTCCGATTCACGCGCCCAGAAGGCCGACCTTTCGCATAGCGCTGTCTCCTTGGCGCTGAGACAATCGCAATCTCATTGAACGGGGCCGTTAAGCCGCCCATGTAGGCGCAATACTTCTGTGACGGCGCATCGCGGCGGCGATCAAAAGCGCAAACGCCGATGATCAGTGCGCGGCGTTTTCAGAACTGGCCGAGTTGATCCGGAGAGCGAAGCGGTGACATCATGCAGGCGGCGCTTTGGGGAGCGGTTGTGGGCCTTGCCGGCGCGATCGCCGCAAGGGTTGTCGGCCTTGATCGGGATCGCTCCTTTTATCCGACGGTTCTGATCTTCATCGCGTTCTATTATGTCCTCTTCGCGGCGATGGCGGGAAACGCAAGCGCGATCGGCGTCGAAACCATGATCGCCCTGTTGTTTTTCGCGGTCGCCGCCGTCGGGCGACGCTTTGGATCCTTCATCGTCGCCGGCGGATTGCTGGCGCACGGCGCATTCGATCTCGTCCGCCCTGACGCCCTTCACGCGGCCGGCGCGCCTTCCTGGTGGCCGGCCTTTTGCGCCGCCGCCGATGTGGCGCTGGCGTTCGCCGCGGCGCAATCCGCATCGCGGCCGGCCGACCGGGTCGGGTAGCCGCCGCATTCTCCGCAAAGGCAAGGTTAATCTCCGCAACTTATGCGAGGATTAATGCGGCTTGCTCCGCGCGCGCCGAACGGCCGCGCGGGCGCTTATCAAGAAAAGGGCGGCCAGATCGGCTTGCCGGCGAGCGCCTGAAGGAAGAGCGCGGCGGCAAGGCCGATCTGCAAGATCGCGGCGCCGATCATCGCGGCGCTCGCCGGCGCGCGCATCCGGTCGAGCAAAAAACCGACGATCGGCAAGGTCTGCATCGCATGGAGGGCGACGAAATGCGCCGGGCGCAAATCGCCGGCCTCCAGCGACCAGCCTAAAAAGGGGACCTCGGCGCCGCCTGCCGGATGAACGCCGACATGATGGCTGCCGCTGATCGACATGTATCCGGCGAAACCGATCGTCGCGGCGGCGCCGAGGAGGAGACCGAGACTTGAGCCGAGCTTCAACCCAGGCGCGGCCGGATCGCCCTTGCGCATGATCTCGATCGCGAGAACGATCGCGACGATGACGAGAAACAGCGCGCCGAGCCCCATCAGGGAGTAGAGCTGGCTTTCAAACACGGTCTCATAATTGAAATGCGAGCGCCGCGCGCGCGCCGCCTGGATCGACATATAGATGATTTCAAACGCCATCGAGACGAGCGCGGCGTAAGCGAAGATCGTGAGCGTCGGCCCGGCCCGCACCTTTCGCGGCAATTGCTGCGCGAGGATCGCGAGCGTCAGGAAATGGATCGTCAGCGAGATGTTGAACTTCTGCGGCTTCAGCCATGCTGAAACGCCGTCGACCGTTCGGGTGTCGATCAGCAACGCCGGCAAGGTGACGACGAACATCGCGACCGTAAAGAACGCGGCGGCGACGAGCGCGCGCGTCACATGATCATCGTCGAGCCCCGGCACGGCCGGCGAGCGGCGGCGCATCGCGTCGAGAAACCGCATCATGACGCCGCCCCGTCAGCGCGTCGCCGATAAAGGCTCCGCATTGTCAAGAAGAGCGCGAGGCCGACGGGGCCGAACATGAAGGTCGCGACCAGAATCGGCGCCTGTAACAGGCGCGGCAGACCGATTGCGTCCGACTGACGCGCGATCCAGGCGCCGATGAACATGTCGAAGGCGAGGTAATGCAGCCAGCCGGCGAGCAAGAGTTCGTCCTTGCCGAACAGCGCGCGCACGTCGGCGATCGACGAGAAGCCGCCGTCGACCGTGTAGACATTCGCGAAAATGAGGCCCGCATAGAGAAGCGCGAAACCGAACGGCATCAAATATTGCGGGATGAAAAAGATGACGTCGAAACGGCGCGGCAAAATGATGAGAATCATCCAGCCGATCAGCGCCGCAGAATTGGCGAGCGCGAAAAGCCGTTCCGGCTCCGGCAACTCAAGAACCACAAGGAACCCCTGCTCCGCGCACGACGAGCGCTCCAGGGCCAGCCTAGCAGATCGGCAGAAGCGAGGCGATCCGGCCCCAAACTATTCGGCGAGCCTTAGTCTCTGCCGGTCGAAAAGGCGCAGGACCTGCGCGAGGTCGTGCCCGCGTTTTAAAATGACGCCGGTCATCGAGACGACGGCGTAGGCGCCTTGTCGCTGGGCGAGCGCCGGGCGCTTCTCGATGCGATAGAGCGGCGTTTCCGCGGCGCGGCGAAACACCGAAAAAACCGCGGCGTCTTTCAGATGATCGATCGCATAATCGCGCCATTCGCCGGCGGCGACGAACCGGCCGTAAAGGCCGAGGATCCTCGACAACTCTTCGCGGGAGAAGGCGACAGCGTCCGTCCTTGCTCCCGCCCAAACCTGTCCGGGCGTTGCGACCATGCGAGGGCGAGCATCCGACGGGTCGGCGGCGAGAGCAAGGGGGAAGATGCGGGCGGCGGCTTCGGGGTGGGCGCGTCAGGGCGGGCGCGTCAAGGCGGGCGCGTCAGGGCGGCGTATTCCTGTTCAGCCAGACGCCCCACGCCCGCTTTGGCACGAGATTGCGATCATGCAGTCCGGCGAATTCCCAGATGTGAACGGCTTCATCGGCGATCCCGATCTTTTCAAGGAGCGCTGGATAGTCGACCGGAACGAACCAGACGATGAACAAATAGCGGTCCTTGTGCGCCGTCGCGACGAGATCGCGCAGGAACTGCTCCTGCAGGAATTCGTCGCCGGGAAAATGAAGGCCGGTGTTCGGCAAGGTGACGTCGCGCGTCGTGTAGCCGGTCTCGGCGATGGCGATCGGCTTGTCCGTATAGGTCTTTAGGAAGGCGAGCGGCGTTCGCCATTGCGCCGGCGGCGGCGGCAGCGGCGCAAGACCGAAAAACTCGCCGAACTCCGAACTGTATGGATAAAAGCTGACGCCGAGAAAGTCGGCCTTGTCGACGGTCGGCTTCACCTGGTCGCCGACCCGCTTCAGCATCAGCCCCTGCGCCTCCATTTCAACGCCGATCGGCAACGCCGGATGCCGCGCCTTCAGCCTGTCATAGACGGCGAAGTAGAAGCGCTCGAAGGCGGGCCAGCGCGCCGGCGCATTCAGCGACAGGCCGGTGATCTCGATGCCGACGAGGAAGAATGACGGGTTCATTTTCGCGATGACGCGGTCGGCGTAGGCCGCATAGGCGTCGATGATCGCCGGATCGTCATAATCCTTGCCGGCGAGGGCGGGCGGCATCGGCGCCGGCGCGCCTTCGGCGTCGCCGCATTGTCCGACCATGTCCACCCGCGACTGGTCGGTCGGCGTTGTCGAGACGTAAATCCTGTGGCGCGGCGTCACGCGCGCGAGGGCGTCGTCGAAACCCGCCTCGAACCAGGCGGGGAAGGGCGCGCCGCTCATCGCTTGCGACCATGGGATGCAGCCGGCGAGATCGAGATGGAGCGCGTAAAGCTCCGAGTTCGGAAGAATGATGTCGTGAAGCGCGTCTTGCGCGGCCGCGGTCGCGTCATAGGGAAAGGGGACGAAGCCCCATAGCGGCGCCGCGGCGGGCGGCGGGGGCGGCGGCGGCGGCGCGGGATCGCCGCTTGTGCAGCCGGCGAGCGCGGCCGCGGCGAAAACGCCGAACAGTAAAGATCGCGGCATGGACGCAGCCTCCTCGTGCTATATAAGATACCGATATAGCGTACCTCGGACAGTGATATAGCGCAAGCGGCCGCATCATGGTAAGCGCGCGCCATGACCGAAAAATGGCTTCAGCAGACGCGCAAGGGCCTCGCCGAACTTTGCGTGCTGGCGGCGCTCCGGGGCGAGGAGGCCTATGGCTACGCCATCCTGAAAAAGCTTTCCGCCGCCGGATCGCTGTCATTCACCGAGAGCACGGTCTATCCCGTTCTCGCGCGCCTCGCTGAAGAGGGAGACGTCGTCATGCGCGAGGCCCAATCCCCCGACGGGCCGGTCAGGCGATATTACAGGCTGACGGCGAAAGGGCGCCGGCGCCTCGCGGCGCTGCAGGCGAACTGGCGGGCCTTGCGCGACGATGTCGACGCCCATGTCGGAGAAGAGCCATGACCAAAGACCGCGCGGACGACCAGAGAATCGCCGAATTTCTCGCCGCCGTCGAAGGCGACATGCGCCGCTCGGGCGCGGCCGACGCGGAAGTCGCCGCGGTCAGCGCCGCCCTCGCCGAACAGATCGAGGACGCGCTTGGCGAAGCGGGAGACGGCGCCTCGGTCGAGGCGGTGCTGCGATCAATCGATCCGCCTACGGCTTTTTCCGGCGCGCCGCCCCCGGCGACGGATCGCGACAAAGGGCGGCTCGGGATTGCAAGTCTCGCCGTCGCGATCGCCGTCGCCGCGATCTCTTTCGGCGTACTTCCCTTCGCCGGCGAGGACGGCGGCGCCGCGGGCCCGCCCTTGTTTTTGTTCGGCGAGGCCGCCGCCGCCATTCTCGGATTCTTTTCAAGGACGACGGCGACCGGCCGCGCGGGCCTTTGCGTCAGCGCGCTGATGCTCGCCTTGTTCGCCGCCGCGGCCTTCTTTTCATAGGGCGGCGACACATAGTGCGTCGACGGGCGCGCGCCCGTCCGCATCATACCAACCTCTTCAAAAGAGAAACCCGTGTCATCCCGCGCGCGCTGCGACCTGACAATGCCGCGGCGCAGACCCAGGATGACACTTTCATAAGCGCCGCATGAGTTGGATTGAGTGCTACTTAGTATTAACCACGCTTTCGCCGCAATTCGCCCGCGCCGGCGCCGCAATCGCGGTCGAGCTTTGGTTCCGTCGGACAGGCGGGGCGAGCCGTCGAAATTCCGGTTCTATCATCGCCCCCAGCCCCCGGGAGATCAGGCGCGATCCGCCTGTCCGACGCTGGCGCTCGCTTTCATCATCGGATGACTGCCCCCCCCCCCTCCGTCGGCTTCGCCGACACCTCCCCCGCTGAAGCGGGGGAGGAAAGGCTCGCGCGAACTTTTTCCTCCCCCGCGAAGCGGGGGAGGTGGTCGCGCAGCGACCGGAGGGGGGCAGTCATCCAATTGCAAAGGCGAGCGCCGGCTGTCGGCGCAATTCCCGATCGACCGCCCTCCCGCCCGCTTGACCGTGCCAAGCTGTCCGCGCGATTGAGCGGGGCCGTTTCCTTTGCGCGCCTTTGAACGCCGTCCTCAATGTCGCCTTTCCGGTCTTCGCCGTGATCGCCGCCGGATTTCTGGCAGGCCGGCTTGCGCTCGCCGGCGCGGAAGACAGCGCGGCGCTCAACCGCTTCGTGTTCCGCTTCGGCTTTCCCGCGGCCCTGTTCGCGCTGATGTCCGGCGCGTCCGGCATGACCGCGAAGGACGCCAAGGCGGCGCTCGCCTATGGCGCCTCGGCGCTCGCGGTCATGGCGCTCTCCTATGTCCTTGCACGGAATATTTTCCGCGCCGCGCCGGAGGACGCCGGCGCGCACGCCTTCGCCTCCGTCATCGGCAACGCCGTCTTCCTCGGCCTGCCGATCGCGATGGGGATTGAAGGGTGGGCGCGTCCCTTCGTGACCTTGATGCTGGTCGAGGGAATTTTGATCATCGCCGTCGGCGCCGCGATCATGAGCCCGCGCGGCGGCGAAAAGAAGCCGCTCGCCGATCGCGCGCGCGCGCTCATCTTGCGCCCGCTCGGCAATCCGCTGGTCGCCGCCGCGATCGCCGGCTTCCTGTTCGCCTCGCTCGGGCTGACCTTGCCGGCGCCGATGCGGTCCGCCTTTGAACTGGTCGGCCGCGCGGCGGGGCCGGTCGCGCTCTTCTCGCTCGGGCTTTTCTTTGCGACGCGCGCGATGCCGCCGCTGTCGCAGACGCTCGGCCGCTCCCTCGCCATCGCGACGATGAAGATGCTGGCGCTGCCGGCGCTATCGCTCCTCGCGCTTTCCGCCTTGGGGGTCGCCGATCCCGCCTATCGGGGGGCGCTCGCGCTCTTCACCTGCGTTCCGACCGCCGTCGCCGCCTTCGTGATGGCGAGCCAGAACCGCCGCTATGTCGATGAGACGGCGGCGGCGATCGCCGTGACGACGGCGCTCTCCATCCTGTCGATCGGCGTTGTGCTGATCATGTTCGCATAAGGGACGCCCGATGAAAACGATTGTCCGCCTCGCTTTGCTCGCCGGCGCCTTGTTGACCGCGCCGGCGCGCGCCGAGCCGCCGGTCGCGGGGGCGGGTTTCGGCGCCGCGCCTGTCGCCGGCTGCAAGACAGACCTTTCCTATCTCAACCAAGTGACCGGCTGGCAGACCTCCTGGCCCGCCGAATGGGCGGCGATCGCGGCGAACCCGGGCGACGCGAAGGCGCAGGACGCCGCGATCCTGCGCTGGCGGGCCGCGCACGCGGCGCTCGACGCCGACATCGCCGCGCTGAAGGAGGGCGTCGCAAGCGGACGGGCCGCGCCGCGCGCCGTCGCCCGGCGGGTGCTGCAGCAGGCGCGCGATCTGCGCGCGCGGCTCGAAGATCCGTCATCGGACTATTTTCCGAAGACCGACAGCGCCTTCGCGGCCGACTGGCGGGCGCTGTTGCGCGAGGAGATCGCGCCGGCGATCGACCGCTATGAGGCGTTTCTCGTTAAGGACTATGTTCCAAATGCCGGCGACGACAGCGCGCTCGCCTCGCTCAAGGACGACGGCGCCTGTTTTCGGGGCGCGACGCAATGGTGGACGACGCTGTCGATGACCGACCGCGAAATCGAAGCGGCGGGCGAGCGCATTCTCGGCGACGCAAGGCAAAGCCTTGTCGCGCTGTCGCCCAAGCGCGAGCGCTTTTCCAAGATTTTGAGGCGGCTGCGGTCGACGCCGGCGACATCGCCGATCGACGAGGCGAAATTGATCGCGTTGTCCGCCGCCGCCCTGGCGCGCGCGAATGAAAAAATCGGCGCCGCGTTCCTCAAGGCGCCCCCGGCCGCGCTCGACGTCGCGCCGATGGCCGAGCACATGCAGGCGTCGTTCCCCGCGGGCTTCTATCAGCCGGCCGATGGCGGCAAGGCCGCCTATGTGATCAATCCCTCACGCCCCGCCGAGCGACGATTGATGGCGGAGGCGATCGCCTTTCATGAAGGCGTTCCCGGCCATCATTTGTTTTTCGCCTACCCCCGCGAAAACGAGGACGGCGCCTTCAATGCGGGCCTCGCCGAGGGCTGGGCGATCTACGCCGAAACGCTCGCCGACGAGATGGGGCTTTACGGCTCGACGCTCGACCGCGAGGGAATGCACGCCAAGCATCTGTGGTCCGCGAGCCGGCTCATCATCGAACCGCGCCTCCATTCGGGGCGATGGTCGCGCGACGACGCCGTCGCCTTCATGCGCCGCGTCACTGCGCTCCCCGACGACGAAATCGCCATCGAGATCGACCGCTATCTCGCAATGCCGGGACAGTCCCTTTCCTATTCACTCGGCGCCGACGTCATCTTGCGGGCGCGGGCGCGCGCGAAGGCGGCGCTCGGCGACAAATTCGACATCAAGGCGTTTCACGACGTGATCGTCGCGCCGGGCCTTCGCCCGCTTGAAATCGTCGAGGCGGATGTCAACGCCTGGATCAAGGCGCAAGCGGCGACTCCAATAGCGAAATGAGTCGTGGCGAACCGGCAACCGCCGCGACTTATCCGTTTTTGCGATGGCATGACGGCCCCCCTCCGGCTCGCTGCGCTCGCCACCTCCCCCGCTATGCGGGGGAGGAAATGCCGCCGCTACTTTCCTCCCCCGCGAAACGGGGGAGGCAGCGGCGAAGCCGACGGAGGGGGGTGTGTCACCCAATGATGATTCCGAGTAGTGAGATGGTGATCGCGGGAAAGGGGTCCAGCCATGAGCGCATCGAGACGTAGCATTTTGACGACCGGCGCCGCCGCGATTGTCGTCCTCGGCGCCGGCGCCGCCGCCTGGTCGCTGACGCGCGCGCCGAAGATCGCGCGCGAGCCCTGGCTGAAGACCGGGACGAGCCTTGGCGACGTGCGCCTTGACTGTCTCGCCTATGCGATCCTTGCGCCGAGCCCGCACAACATGCAGCCCTGGCGCGTCCGGCTGGACGGCGAGGACGCGCTCACGCTCTATTGCGACCTCGATCGCCTGTTGCCGCAGACCGACCCGCAAAACCGCCAGATCACGGTCGGGTTCGGCTGTTTCCTTGAACTTCTCCGCCAGGCGGCGCTCGAACGCGGCTATAGTCTCGACGAGAAGCCGTTTCCGGAGGGCGAGCCGCAGCCGCTGCTCGACTCGCGGCCGATCGCGACGGTGAAATTCCGTGAACAGAAGAACGCGCCTGCAGACATCCTCTTCGCCGCCGTCCTTGACCGCCGCACCAATCGCGCGCCGTTTGAAGCGCGCGCCGTCTATCAGGGCGCCTTGAACGAGATCATGGCGGCGAGCGCTCCGGGCGTCGTCGCCGGATCGACGGGCGATCCCGAACGCGTCAAGACCTTGCGCGCGCTCGCCAAAGACGCCTGGGAGATCGAATGGGCGCTCGACCGCACGCGGCGGGAGTCGATCGCGGTGACGCGCGTCGGCAAAGCGGCGATCGACGCCGCGCCCTGGGGCCTGTCGCTCGCCGGCCCGATGATGGACGCGGCGAAGATCGCCGGCGTCTTGACGCCGGAGAACATGGACGACCCTGAAAAATCCGCCTACGCACAATCGATTGCGTTCTACAACAAGGCGGCTGAAACGGCGCAGGCCTTCGTGTGGACGTCGACTGCGACGAATGCAAGAGCCGACCAGCTCGCCGCCGGCAGGGCGTGGGTCAGGATGCAGCTTCAAGCGCAGCTTCTCGGCGTCGCGTTTCACCCGTTGAGCCAGGCGCTGCAGGAATTTCCGGAAATGGCGCCCGCTTACGACCGCGCGCATGAACTCCTCGCGCATCAGCCGGGCGCGACCGTGCAGATGCTCGCGCGGCTCGGCTATTCGCCGCCGCCGCCGCCCGCCCCGCGCGAGGCGCTGCAATCGAAACTGATCGCCGCGTGACGATCCGGGCCGAAAAAGACGGCATCGTCTGGCCGTCGCGGTTTCGTCCCGGCGTCGCGCCCGTTCATGTCCGCAACGAACTCGACATGGCGGCCGCCCCCTCGCGGGTCTTCGCAACGCTGATCGCCGCGCCGCACTGGCCCGACTGGTATCCGAACGCGAAAAATGTCGAGATGCTGGACGGCGGCGCAAGGCTTGAGGCCGGCGCGCGTTTTCGATGGACGACATTCGGCGTGCGGATCATTTCCGAGGTGAAGGAATTTTCGCCGAACGAGCGCATCGCCTGGGACGGGCGCGCCTTCGGCGTCGACGTCTATCACGCCTGGCTCATCCGACCGTCAGCGCGCGGCGCTTATGTCGTCACCGAGGAGACGCAACATGGCGGGATCGCGCGTCTGGCCGCCGCGCTCATGCCCGGGCGCATGAGCAAGTTTCACCAACTCTGGCTCGAGGCGCTCGAAAAGCGGAGCCGCGAGCCCGCCGGAAAATAATCCCGGGGAGCGCTATTCACAGAGCGCCGCGTCGGCGCCGTTTTCCGGCTTTTTCAGATCCTGCGCGGCGGCGCGGATTTTGCCGGCATAGGCGTTGTAGGCCGCCTGTTTCCAGAGCGGGAGATCGCCGCCGCCGAGCGATGAGATCATCGCGGTTTCCGATCGGGCGATCGCCGCCGCCGCTTTCGCGGCGTTTTTCGGGAAGCCCCAGCCGTTCTGATACATGATCGCGACGTGATAGAGCGAGACGGGATCGTCATTCGCCGCCGCCTTGCAGATCGCCGCGCGGGTTTCCTCATTGGTGAGAATTGTCGTCGGCCGCGCGCCTTCCGCCGTCTTCATGCGCTGGACCGCGCCTTGCGTCGTCGGGCCGTAATCATTGTCCGGACCGTTGATGAACTGAACATAGCCGAGCGATTCAAGCGCAAATTGCAGCGCCGTCGTCAGCGCCGGCTCCTGGCCTTCCGACGCGTCGGCGAGCCCGGCGTCGGCGCGCCTCACCGGAAGCGTGAAATTCGCGAGACGCTCCGTCGCGAGGCGCCCTTCGAATTCGCCGACCTTGTGTTCCAGCTCGGCGATGCGTTTGGGGTCGGTGCGGAGCAGCCGCTCTTTTTCGATCGCCGCGATGCGCCGTTCGGGGCCGGAAAGCTTTTTCGCCTTCTCCATCGCGATCTTCGGAAGATCATAATCTTCGCTGTCGGGCGCCGCATAAACGCCGGCGACCTCCGCGCCGCGCCAGACTTCCGACGCCGCGCTCCAGGCCGCGGCCTCAAATTCCTTCGAGGCGCCGAACGCCGCGCAGGAAGAAAGCTCGGCGAGTTTCAAAAGTCCGGTCGGACCCATGCGCGACAATTGATCGGAAAGATCGCCGCGCGCCTCGCCCAGATCCTGTTTGCTCATCGCGGCGAGGAGGCGCTGATGACGCTCGGCGAGGAGCGCTGTCTGCTCCTTGCGGTATTCCATGAAATCCTTTTCGCGCCAGTTCAGCTTCTCGTCCTTGGAGAGGCCGCCAAAGCGGCGGAAGGAAATCGAGGCGTTCTCTTTCAGTTTCCGCAAACGCGCGTCGCGGCGGTCATGACTCCCGCTCGGCTCCGCTTCGCAAAGCGCGATCGTCGTCCAGCGGATCGCGTAGGACCGCTCGGCCGGCGTCATCTTCGTTTCGTCAGCTTTCGCCGGAAAAGCGCATTGCGAGATCGCCATCTGCGCATGCGGGTCGCCGCCGAGCGCCGCCCATTCGAGCAGGAGATGGTCTTCCATCGCATATTGCGCGGCGCAGGAAGTCTCCTCGCCCGCCATCGCCCGCCCGCTCATCAGGGAAAACGCAATGATCGCCCCAAACGCCCAATGCCTCACAGCAACGCCCCTCTTCACGCCCTTGTTCACGCCCTCGAACCGAGCCCCGGATACAAATCAGGCCGGACAGGTCCGGCCGACAGGATTGAGTTTAAGCGGGGAACCGGCCCGAGCCAATGAAAAATTGTCGACAGTTTTGGCCGGGAAACGGGTTTGCTGCAGGTGCGAAGGGGGCGGTCGGCGGCGGCGCTTGTAGCGCGTCGCGCGACATGCTACATGGATCGCGTGGAGGTCGCCATGCCGTCGGAGCGCAAGGAACATCCCGGCCAGAGGGTGCGCCGACTGCTTGCCGAAACCGGCCTCGGCGTCGGCGAAGCGGCCGCGCGGCTGCAGGTCAGCCGATCGCAGCTGCAGCGCCTGCTCGGCGGCCAATCGGGCCTTTCCGCGGAAATGGCGCTGCGGCTCTCAGCCGTCTTTGGGATCGACGCGCGAGAATGGCTCGATCGCCAGGTCGACCATGATCTCGACCGGGCGCGCCGCATGGCCCAGCAAAGCCGCAAGCGGCTGAAGCCGTTCGACGGGGCGCTGCGCCGCCGCAATCGCGACCATGTCGTTTCAGCGTTGCGCCGCCGCGAAACCGAACTGCGGCGCGACGGTATCGATGAGCTTTATCTCTTCGGCTCCGTCGCGCGCGGCGAGGCGGGCGTTGATTCCGATATCGATCTCTATTTTCGCGAAGCGCGAGACCGCAATATGGGTCTCATCAAACTCGGGACGCTCGCCAATCAGCTGTCGGCCTATCTCGGCGCGCCGGTCGATCTTGCGCCCCTTGGCAGCCTGAAACCTGAAATCAGGGATCGCGCGTCGAAAGACGCGGTCCGCGTGTTTTGACCGAGGACAAAACCCGCGCCGGCGACGCAGAGCGCTTCGGACGCATTATCGAGCTTTGCGACAGCGTGACCGCGGCGCTTGACGGCGTCGCCCTCCAGTCATTCGCAAGCAATGACATTTTGAGAGACGCAATCGCCTACCGCCTCGCGGCGATCGGCGAGGAGTGCAAGAAACTCAGCGCAAAAGCCCGCGCCGAACATGACCTCCCGTGGAAACAGATCATGGGCATGCGCGACAGGCTTGCGCATGATTATTTCGGCAGCGCGCCAGAGATCATCTTCGCGACGGCGAAAGGCGATCTCGCCCCGCTGCGGCAAGCCTGCGCTGCGTCGCTCGAACGGTGGATGCGGTAGGGTCGCGCCCCGCCTCAAGCAACGACAGCCGCCACAATTCGAACGGCCTATTTCGCTTTCCGCAAGGGATTGGTGTCGAGCACAAACGCACGCCTGCGAGCATGTCGCTCATTTCTCGAATTTGATTGGTTTCGGCCGCAGCATAACCTTTGGACGCGCGAGGCTGACGCCATGCTCGGGCCCGAAATACCAGCGTGCTATCTCCGACGGCTTTTTCTCGCGCTTGTCTGCAGCACGCTTTTCCCGGATCAGGCGTCTCACAAATTCCCCCATTGATACGCCGCGCCGGCGAGCCTCGGCCTTCAGCCAATTCTTGTCGGCCGGATCGATGTCGCGAACGGTGATCACGGTCGACAAGGGCGCCTCCGTTGGGGAAACGAACGTGCATGCGTTTGTTACATGCAACAGATTTAAAGGCGATCAAATACGGATCCCATTCGAGGGCTATAAAGGCGCTCGAAAAATCGCATGAGATGATTGTCGGTCATGCCTGCAACATAGTCGCAGATAACACGTTTCCCGTCATCAGCCACATCGAATTTCTTTCGCCAATCGACCGGGAGAAATCTCTGCGGTTCCGCGGCGAGAGCCTCAAACACGCCAAGGACCATGTTCTGACCCTTGGCTTCGAGATGCCTCACTTCTGGGGATTCAATTACATACTTTCGAACAATGCCTTTGAGGTTTTCAAGCAGATCAGATTCGGCTTTGGCGAGACCAACGCGCAATCGAAGCAATGGAGAGATGAATGCGGATTCCTCCCGAATTTCAATATTATTGACAAAGTACCCCACCAGTCGACTAATCGCGTGCTTTCGCTTGGAACTATCGCCAAACAACCACGCAATGAATTCTGGGTAGCGTTTGGAAGAGGCCGTTTTGTCAAAGCAGACCTTTAAAAAGTCGACGCAATCCTTCTTACTGAGTTCGTCTTCAAGCTGTTCACGCTGAATCAACCCGATTGCAATTGCATCTTCGAAGTCGTGAACGCCATACGAAATGTCGTCGGCCAATTCCATAATGCTGCAGTCAAAGGTTTTGTGACGCGACTCAGCATGCTTTTCGGTCCGCAACTCTGTTTTCTGAAATTCCGATCGATCGGAGATTTTGAAGGGCTCTAACAGCCAGCTCACGACCTCATTCTCCGTGTCAAAATGACATTTTGGCGGCTTTGAATCGCGGCTACTTACTATGCGCGCTGACGAACAATCGTGAAGGCGGGGAATTATAGAGCGGTTGTGTGCGTTGCTGAACGCGACCGGATATTTAAGCACGCCGAGCAGGCATCTGCGCGTCAAATTCGATCCATCTTCACTAGAGAATTTCTCAAGTTTAGTCAGTATGCGCAGCGTGTGCGCGTTCCCTTCGAAACCGCCGTGATCTCGCATGCAATAGTTCAGAGCGACCTCGCCGCCATGTCCGAATGGCGGGTGTCCAAGGTCATGGACTAGGCAGATTGAATGCATCAACGCCGCGTCAGGCAAGACATTCTTCAGGCGCTTGTCCGTCTCGCGCTTACGTCTGAGTTGCAGAAGCAGGCCTACGCCAATTTGCGCCACCTCAAGTGTATGGGTAAGTCGTGTTCTATAGAAATCGGAATCACCCAAATTCAAGATTTGAGTTTTCCCTTGCAGTCTTCGAAAGGAGCTCGAATGGATGACGCGCCCATAATCCACGTCATACGGTCCGCGTGCGTCATACTCCTTCGGCGTTTCTGGATTTCGCCGCGCGGTCATCCATTTCATGCATTCCTCCATCGATCGGAGCGCTGAGCTTTTTTCTCAGCAAAGAATGCAAGAATGAGCTTGCGTTGCCTTAATCTGTTCTTATTCGAATCTTTCCAATCTCTTTATGAAAACTAAACATCCAGCTCCGCCGTCAGGGCGTTTTCCTGGATGAAATCGCGGCGCGGTTCGACGACTTCGCCCATGAGTTTGGTGAAGATGTCGTCGGCGTCGTCGGCTTCCTTGACGCGCACCTGCAGGAGGACGCGCGCGGCGGGGTCCAGGGTCGTCTCCCAGAGCTGGATCGGGTTCATCTCGCCAAGGCCCTTGTAGCGCTGGATCGAGACGCCCTTCTCGCCGGCGGCGCGCGCAGCGCGAAGCAGGCTGTTCGGACCGGTCACGGTTTCGCTGGCGTCCTTGCGCTTCCAGATCGCCGGCCTGCCGAAAATGTCGGCGAGGTCGTTCATGACTTCCTGCGTGCGGCGCGCGTCGCCGCTGACCAGCACTTCGCGCGGCAGGAGATGGCGCTCGGCGACGCCGCGCAATTCGCGCTCGAACAGATAGCCGCCTTCGCCGTCGGGGGCGCCCTTCCAGCCGCGCTCGAACTCGTCGGCGATCGCATCGAGGCGCGCCGCCGTCGCTTCGGCGAGCGCTTGCGCCTCGCCGGCGTCGGCCGGCGCCTCATGCAGCGCGCGCGCGAGCGCCGCCTGCACGATGACGTCGCGCGAGAAGCGCGCGGGGAATTCGTCGATCGTCTCGCGCGCCTTGCGGGCGCGCGCGACGATGTCGGCGAGATCGGCGCCGGCGATCGTCTCGCCGCCGTCGAGCAACAGCTGCGCGTCGGCGACGCCTTCGCGATAGAGGTAATCTTCAAGCTCGCGATCATCGAGCACATATTGCTCGGATTTGCCGCGCGTGATCTTGTAGAGCGGCGGCTGCGCGATATAGAGGCAGCCTTTCGCAATCACGTCCGGCATCTGGCGGAAGAAGAACGTCAACAGCAGCGTCCTGATATGCGCGCCGTCGACATCGGCGTCGGTCATGATGACGATCTTGTGGTAGCGGAGCTTCTCGATGTTGAAATCGTCGCGGCCGATGCCGGCGCCGAGCGCGGTGATGAGCGTGCCGATCTCCTGGCTGCCGAGCATCTTGTCAAAGCGCGCCCGCTCGACATTGAGAATCTTGCCGCGCAGCGGCAGGACCGCCTGATTTTCGCGGTTTCGCGCCTGTTTCGCCGAGCCGCCGGCCGAATCGCCCTCGACGATGAAAATTTCGGATTTCGCCGGGTCGCGCTCCTGGCAGTCGGCGAGTTTTCCAGGAAGCGACGAGACGTCGAGCGCGGATTTCCTTCGCGTCAATTCGCGCGCTTTGCGCGCCGCCTCGCGCGCCATCGCCGCCTCGACGATCTTTTGCACGACCTTTCGCGCCTCGCCCGGGTTTTCCTCGAACCACGCGCCGACTTTTTCGGCGATGACGCCCTCGACGACCGGGCGCACTTCCGAGGAGACGAGCTTGTCTTTCGTTTGCGACGAGAATTTCGGATCGGGCGCCTTCACCGAAAGGATGCAGGTCAGTCCCTCGCGCGCGTCGTCGCCGGAGAGGGCGATTTTCTCCTTCTTGGCGACGCCCGACTCAGCCGCGTATTTGTTGATGATGCGCGTCAGCGCCGCGCGATAGCCCTGAAGATGCGTGCCGCCGTCGCGCTGCGGGATGTTGTTGGTGAAGCAGAGCACTTTTTCGTGGTAGGAATCGTTCCACCACATCGCGACATCGACGGTGACGCCGTCGCGCTCGATGGTGAAGGCGATCGGCTTGTCGATCAGCGGCGTCTTCGACTTGTCGAGATAGCGGCAGAACTCGATGAGGCCGCCTTCGTAATGGAGGTGCTCCTCCCTCACTTCGACATGCCGCGCGTCCTTGAGGCGGATCGACACGCCGGAATTGAGGAAGGCGAGTTCGCGCAGGCGATGTTCGAGCGTGTCGAAATCGAACTCTGTCTTCGTGAAGGTGAGTTTCGAGGGGAGAAAAGTGACTTCCGTCCCTTTCGCGGTCGTGTCGCCGACGATTTTCAGCGGCGCTTCGGGAACGCCGTGCCGGAAGCGCATGTAATGCTCTTTCCCGCCGCGCCTGATGCGCAAATCCAGCCATTCGGAAAGCGCGTTGACGACGGAGACGCCGACGCCGTGCAGGCCCCCTGAGACCTTGTAGGAATTCTGGTCGAATTTTCCGCCGGCGTGGAGCTGCGTCATGATCACTTCGGCGGCGGAAACGCCCTCGCCCGTGTGGATGTCGGTCGGAATGCCGCGGCCATTGTCGCGGACCGTCGCCGAGCCGTCTTCGTTGAGGACGACCGCGATGTCGTCGCAATGGCCGGCGAGCGCTTCGTCGATCGCGTTGTCGACGACTTCATAGACCATGTGATGAAGGCCGGACCCGTCATCGGTGTCGCCGATATACATGCCGGGGCGCTTCCTGACAGCGTCGAGGCCTTTCAAGACCTTGATTGAGTCGGCGCCATAGGCTTCTGCGCCGTCGTCTTCCTTCGGGGCGGGGTTCGCCATAATCCGTATCCTGACTTTAAATCGGCCTGACCGCGCCGCCGCGCGCCTCAAAGCCCTGGGCGCGAGGGCCCCAGGCCTTGAACAGCGCGGCGTCCGTGCCGGTCATGAAGCACTGGAACTGAAGATCGTCGAGAATGTCGAACAGCGCCGCGCGGCGGTCTTCGTCGAGATGCGCGGCGATTTCGTCGAGGAGAAGGATGAGCGGCGCGCCGCCGGGCTTTAGGGCGAGCGCGCGGGCGTTGGCGAGGACGAGCCCGATGAGGAGCGCCTTTTGCTCGCCCGTCGAGCAGACCCGCGCCGCGCGGCCTTTGGCGCGGTGCGTGACGAGGAGATCGCTGCGGTGCGGGCCAAGGAGCGCGCGGCCCGCTTCCGCGTCAGCGCGCCGGTTGGCTTTCAGCTTCGCCGCGAAGTCCTCCTCGACCTCGGCGGCGGGCTGATAGGCGAGCGCGGCTTCGATGTCGCCCTCAAGCGCGATGTCGGCGGCGGGAAACGCCGCCTGGCCGTCCTCGACCGCGGCGGCGACGAGCGCGCTCGCCATGGCGCGGCGCGCGGCGGCGAGCGCGACGCCGCCTTCCGCCATCGCGAGTTCGAGCGCCGAAATCCACGCGTCGTCGCGGCTCTTTTCGTCGAGCAGCCGCTGGCGCTGGCGCATCGCGGTTTCATAGTCGGAGGAAATCCGCGCCAGCGAGGGATCCTGCGCCATCGCCATGCGGTCGAGAAAGCGCCGCCGCTCGCCGGCGCCTTCGAGGAACAGGCGGTCCTGCGCCGGCGTCAGCCAGAGAAGGCGCAATCGGTCGGCGAAAGCGGACGGCCCCGATGCGGCGCGCCCGTCAATGCGGCAAACGCGGCGATCATCCTTGCTTGCGCCGTTCGATGCGCCGCCGACGCCAAGCGTCGTCTCGTCGCCGCCCGCGTCAAGGCGCGCCGAGACCGCCCAGCCGCCGGCGCCGCCGATGCGCGGCAATTCATCGAGCCGCGCCTGGCGCAAGCCCCTGCCCGGGCCGATCAGCGAAATCGCCTCCAGCAGGTTCGTCTTGCCGGCGCCGTTCGGCCCGAAGAGCGTGACCGGCCGTCCGTCGAGAGCGACATCAAGGCGGTCGTAGGAGCGAAAATCGGTCAGCGTCAGCCGGCGCAAACGCGCGCGCGGCGCGGGCGCTGCCCACGCATCGCCGTCAAGGACGCGGATGGTCGATTCTCTCAAATTTGTCGTCGCTTTCCTGTCAGACGCGCAGCGGCATCAGAACGTAAAGCGCGCGCGGATCATCTTCATCAAGGACGATCGACGGGCTCGCCGGATCCGCGAGCCTGAAGGTCATCGACTGGCCTTCGATCTGTCCCGCGATGTCGAGGAGGTAGCGCGCATTAAAACCGATTTCGAGCGGCTCGCCGGAATAGTCGACCGACAATTCCTCGAGCGCGCTGCCGGCTTCCGGATTGTTGACGGTGAGGCGCAGCCGGTCGTCTTCGACCGCGAGCTTGATCGATCGCGTGCGGTCGGCGGAAATCGTCGCGACGCGGTCGACCGCCTGCGCGAAATCCTTTGTCTCGGCGCGCATCACGCTGGCGTTGTTCTTTGGAATGACGCGTTCGTAATCGGGGAATGTGCCGTCGATCAGTTTCGAGGTGAGATGGCCGGCGCCGAAGCCGAACCGGATTTTCGACTCCGATACGGCGACACTCACCGTCTCTTCGGCGTCGGCGAGCAGCCGGCCGATCTCGGCGACGGCTTTCCTCGGCACGATGACGCCCGGCATCTTGTCCGCGCCGGCCGGCAGCGGCGCGTCAAGGCGCGCAAGGCGGTGCCCGTCCGTCGCCGCGGCGCGCAGCTGCTTCACGGCGCCGTCGCTGAAGGCGTGCAGATAAACGCCGTTCAGGTAATAGCGCGTTTCCTCCTGCGACATCGCAAAACGGGCCTTGTCGAACAGACGCACGAGATCGGCGGTCGCGATCGAAAACTGGACGCCCTGGTCGTTCGTCGTCAATGTCGGGAAATCCGCTTCCGGGAGGACCGCGAGCGCGAATTGCGAGCGCCCGGCGGAGACCTGCAGCCGCCCCTCCTCCTGCAGCAGTTCGAGGCGAATCTGCGCGCCTTCGGGCAGGCGGCGGACGATTTCATAAAGCGTCAGCGCCGACGCGGTCGCAGACCCCTTGCGCGCGACGTCGGCGGGCGCGGATTCCGAAATCTCGATATCGAGATCGGTCGCGGTCAAGGTCAGCGCGCCGCCTTCGGCCTGGAGGAGGACGTTCGACAAAATCGGAATCGTGTTCCGCCGCTCGACAACGCTTTGAACATGGCCAAGCGCCTTGACGAGGGCGGAGCGTTCAATCGTGACCTTCATGCGACCTTGCTCTTCCAAATAAGCGGGCGGCGCGGGATCGAGGCGCTTTTTCGGACGCCTTCAGCCCTTGCCGCCGGATGCGAGAAGCGGACAGGCGGCAAGGTCGCGGCGGCGAGGCCGGACCCTGCGTTCCCGGCCGCAGAATCGATCAGGGATTATACGCTGAAACGCCGGTCAATGGCCAGCGACGAGGCCGCCAAACGGCGCGCCTTTCGGGCGCGCCGGACGCCTCGCGGCGCGCGTCGACGGCTCTATAGAAAGCGCCCTTAGCGCCCATATTACGGCGAACTAACCGATTGTGAACACATTCATTCCCAATATAGCCAGCGCTCGCCCCTTGATGGGGGCGGGTGGCTATGCCATCTAAGGCTTACTCCGTTGTGCCCCGCTACGTTTTTGAGGCCACAACGGCATATAAGGGCTCCTGCGGGAGCCCTTGCTATTTTGGGGCTGCGGCATGGATCGGTGCGCGATATTCGTTGACGCCGGCTATCTATTCGCTCAAGGCAGTACGGCGCTCGCGGGCAGCAAGAAGCCCAGAACTGAGTTGGTTCTTGATGCGCCTGCAACAATCCAGCAACTGAAGTCCATCGCATTCGCCAAGGCCCCTGATTGCAGACTCCTCCGCGTTTATTGGTACGATGGCGCAATCGGAGGGGTTCGTTCGACTTCGGATCAGGCTCTGGTGGCGAACCTGGATGATGTTAAGCTGCGCCTCGGTTTCGTTAACAGCCACGGCCAACAGAAGGGCGTCGATTCGCTCATAGTGACAGACTTGATAGAGCTGGCGCGCCTTAAATCGGTTAGTGACGCGATCTTATTGTCGGGCGACGAAGACGTTCGAATCGGCGTTCAAATCGCGCAAAATTATGGCGTGCGAGTCCATTTGCTCGGAATCTCACCGGCGCGATCTTCGCAATCTAGCCAGCTCCTCCAGGAAGCGGATACGACCACCGAATGGTCGGCGGCGACTATTTCAATGTTCCTTTCGCTTAGAGAACCGGCCTCCGCAGTCGAGAGCGCGGTTCGTTCGGTAAACAAGATCGAAAAACAGCAAGGTGCGCCGTCCGATCCGGCTTTCGTGGCCGGCAAGATCGAGATTAGTGTTCAGACTTTTGTAGAAAGCCTTACCCAAGCCGATCTCAAGGGAATCCAAGCGTATTGGAAGTCTGCGCGCGGCGTACCGCCAGATCTCGACAAAAGGCTTCTTCCGGCTTGTGGGAAAGCTCTTGGAAGAATGCTTGAAAGGGAAGAGATGAGGCGGATGCGGATCGCATTTCAGCAGGCGGTGTTAAAGCGCATAGGCGAAAACTTAAACTGAGATGCTACCGGCCGCCAAACGGCGCGCCTTTCGGGCGCGCCGGACGCCTCGCGGCGCGCGTCGTCACGCCGCCGAAGCGGCGATCTGGCTGAGGGCGATTTCCGCGCCGATCGCGATCTTGATGGCGGCGACCGCGGCGATGAACGCCTTGTCCCGCGTGATCAGGGCCTCGGCGCGGCGGAGCGACGAAATGGCGGTCGTGTGGTCGCGGCCGAGGACCCGGGCGATGCGCGGAAAACTCTCCGAAAGGACCGTCCGCGCCACATAGACGAAAGCGTGCCTTGCCCGCGCAATTCGCTGCGGCTGGGCGCGCCCCCTGATTTCGTCCGGCTGGAGGCTGAAGGCCTCCGCTGACGCGGCCAGCGTTTCTTCCAGCGAGGCCTTGCGCTTGCGGTCGCCAAGACGCGCCTGCAGCGCCGCCATCGCCTCGGTCGGTCCGACGACGACCGGCTGGTCGCGGTAGACGAGGACCAGCTGTTTGAACGCCCCGATGCATTCGCGCATCGACGAGCCGAAAAGCCGGGCGACGAGATCGAGCGTCTCATCGGGGATCGAGCAGCGCAGATCGGCGCTGTCGCGATGCTTCTTCAAGACCTCGCTGCGGAGCTTTTCGCCGCCCGCCGCGATCTTCACCGAAAGGCCGCCGGCGAGACGGTCGGCGAGACGGTCATTGACGCCCTGTTTGGCGAGCGCCGCCGGCGGCAATTCGCCGGCGACGACGACCTGACGGCCGGCGCTCATCAGCGCGTTTATCAAATTGAGCACTTCATCGAGCGTCCGCAGCTTGCCGGCGAGCAGATGAAGGTCGTCGATAATGACAAGATCGGTGGAGAGGAAATCGCGCTGCAGGTCCATTGTCGAGTTCGACAAGATCGCGCCGACGCAGCCGTTCTGAATGTTGTTGTGCGTAAGATAGGCGACTTTCCCGCCCGGATGGCGCTTCAGCCATTCATTCGCGCATGCCTGAAGGAGATGCGATTTGCCGACGCCCGACTGGCCATATATATAGAGAATGTCGCGCGAGAATTCCGGGCTGAAAATCTGGCGCGCCGCGGCGAAGGCGACATTATTCGTGTCGTCGACCGCGAAATTCTCAAATGTGAGGCGCGGATCGACGGGCGTCGCGATTTCATCAAGGGTCGGCGCCCAGCGCTCGCCCCGCGGCTGCGGCTTGCCGGCATGCTTCGTCTTCATCGGGTCAAGACCGATCTTCAAGATCGGCGACGCGCTGGCGCGACCAGCGGCTTTTGGCGGCGAAGGCGCAAGCGCATTGACGCGCGAGGCGTGCTCGCTCAGCTTGCGCTTGACGATCGACATTCTCTTGATCGGGACGCCGATTTCATTCCACGCGCCGATCAGCCCGTGCTTGAATTGCTGGTCGAGACGGTCTCGGCGAAGTTCCGATTCCGTCGACAGCGTGATCCAATCCTCTTTCGCTTCGTAAAGCTCAAGATCGAAGAACCAGGTTTTGTACACCGCCCCGCCGTAGCGCTTGATCAGCATCTCCTGAAATCGCAAAAAATTATCTCTCGCCGCGTTGGCGTTTTCGTCTCTCATTTCTGGAAGCCCCAATTCTTGAAGTCCGCCCATCGGCCGACGAAACGCCAGACACAATCGCATCCGGTCCGCCGACCCCACGATCGCCAAACGCCGCCGTCCCGGGGCGGCGCCTCAGTTACTGAGAAGCCAAGACTGAAAACAACAAGACTTCCGAATTTGAATGAGACGCAGCGCCGCTGACCGATTGAACAATGCTATTGGCGTCAGTTCGGCGCATCTGCGTCCCCTCATTCTTCCTCGGCGCGCTGCGGCGCCTTGTTTTCAGCAACCCCGCGCGAAAAGCGCGGGAAAGAATTCAGCATCACTCAGACAGTTTGACGCAACAGCAAACGAAAATCATCCGTGTCCGTCTTATTCGAAAATAGTATCGCCGCAAATTGCGCGTTGCAAGTGCATTGAGTGCGATTCTTCCCCCAATTTTTGCGCCCGGCGGCATTGACTCTCGACACATCGCGCCAAAACAAAAACTTAACGGCGCCGCGCGGGACAAACCGTGGAAAATTTAATTCGCAGCGCGGCCGCGCGCATTCGCTGCGCCCGCGTTTTTGCGCCCCGAAAACTCGAATTTCAATGCGCGGCGCGACAGACGGAAAAAAAATCGCCCCGAATGCGGGACGCGCATGCGGGGCGACGAAACCGGATAATGTTATATCAGATCAGGCCGAAAGCCGCTTGATGCGCGCGGCGAGGCGCGAAAGCTTGCGCGCAACGGTCAGCTTGTGCGCGACGCCCTTCGTCACGGCGCGATGAAGTTCAGGCTGCGCGGCCTTGAGCGCTTCCGCCGCCGCCTTCTTGTCGCCGGCGGCGATCGCTTCCTCGACCTTGCGCACATAGGTGCGCACGCGGCCGCGGCGCGCCTTGTTCACTTCCGTGCGCCGCGCGATCTTGCGCACCATTTTTTTCGCCGACGAGGTGTTCGCCATGGATCCTGCTTCTCAATTGCCGCGAAAGCGGCCTTCTCAATGCCGCGAAAGCGGCGGAATTTCTCGATAATCGCGCGACGCCGAAAGCTCGGGCGGCGAGCGAGGCGCGGCTTATAGCCATGGGGCCGCGGGCCGTCAACGACGATCCCTGGCCCGATCGCCGCAGCAGCGGCGAGCCTTGCTAGCGCGCCGGCCGCGAAAGTGGAAACCGGTTTCGCGCGCAAAGGCGCGCCAAATCAACAGGCTAGAACATCGGGCGCGATTCCCATATCGCGCCCGATGTTCTAGCGCTGGCATTTCCCGCAATAAAACGTCGACCGGCCGGACTGGACGATGCGGCGGACCGGCGCGGCGCACAGGGGGCACGGCGCGCCCTCGCGGTCGTAAACCTTGAATCTGTGCTGGAAATAGCCGAGCGCCCCGTCGGACGCTGCGAAATCCCGCAAGGAAGAGCCGCCGGCTTCAATCGCCGCGGCGAGCGTCGCCCGGATCGCCTGATGCAGCCGCTCAAGGCGTCCGCGCCCGACGGATAATGAGCGCCGGCGCGGCGAAACCCCTGCATCAAAGAGCGCCTCGCAGACATAGATGTTGCCAAGGCCGGCGACGACCCCTTGATCGAGCAGCGCCGCCTTGATCGGCGCGGATCGCGCCTTGAGCGCTGCCGCCAGCGCCGCCGGCGTGAACGCGTCGCTCATCGGCTCCGGCCCCATGCCTTTGAAATGCGGTGAGGTTTCAAGGGACGCCGTCGGCGCGAGATCCATGAATCCGAACCGGCGCGGATCATTATAGTCGATCCGCGAGCGCCCGCCCGGTCCCTCAAGGACGAAGGCGACGTGGTCATGCGCCGGATCGGTCGCATTTGCATGGTGAAAATCGCCCGGCCGACGCGTCGCTTTTTCCGCCGTCACCGTGAACCGTCCGGACATGCCGAGATGCATGATCAGCGTCTCATCGGTCGACAGCGCCGCGGTCAGATATTTGCCGCGCCGCCCGAGCGCGTCGACGCGGGCGCCGCAGAGCCGTTCGCTGAACCGCGCCGGAAGCGGGAACCGCAGATCGGGCCGGCGCGCAACGACTTTGGCGAAAGTCGCGCCGACCATCGCCGGCGCAAGACCCCGGCGGACAGTTTCAACTTCTGGGAGTTCCGGCATCGTCCGAATGTTGCGTTGCAAAAATACAGTACAATTGACGGCCATCAGAGAAAAGACGATCCTTAACGTCCATTAATTATTGGGGGGTCGTTTGATCGCTGATGACATCAAGGCGCCTGGGCCGGCGCAAAGCCTTGCCGCCCGGGCGAGCCCGCCCGCCGCCGACCTCGCCGTCCGCAACTCGTCGCGGATGGGCGCGATGATGTGGATCGGGTTCTACACCCTCCTCCTCAACATCCTGACGCTCACCGTTTTTCGCTTCTGGGGCCGCTCGCATTTCCGGCGGAGATTATGGGCGGACACCAGCGTCGGGGGCGAGCCGCTCGAATACACCGGCAAGGGCCTTGAACTTTTCATCGGATTTCTGATCGCGATCTTCACGCTCATGGTTCCGACAATCGGCGCCATTTTCGCTGCGCAGCTTCTTCTCGGCCCGCAGCTCTTCATTCTTGTCCTCATTCCGATCTACCTTTTCCTGTTCATCATCGTCGGCGTTGCGATCTTTCTCGCGCGCCGATATCATCTTTCGCGAACGCGCCTGCGCGGCGTCCGCTTCGCGCAGACGGGGTCTGCGTGGAGCTATGGGTTCGCCAGTTTCGGCTATCTCCTGCTGACCGGGCTGACGCTCGGCTGGTTTGGGCCCGCCGCGCAGATACGTCTGTCGCGGCGCATGTGGTCGAACGCCTATTACGGCGGGCTCAAATTCCGCTTTGAGGACACCCCGGAGGCGACGCGCGAGCCCGTCTATGCGAGCTTCGCCCTCGCCTGGGTCGGCGGCTTCCTCGCCTATGGCGGGTGGCTGGCGTTTCTTTTTTCCAGCGGCGTCTTCTCGAGGATGGACGCCGTGCAGCCTGATCTTGAGGCCATCGGCATACTCTATCTGTCGATGATCCCGCTGATCGTCGTCGTCGCTCTCGCATCGGCCTGGCATTTCGCCGTCATCACCAGGCGCATCACCAAGAGCCTCAGCGTCGGCGATGTGAAATTCAGCTCCCGCCTCAGCGCGTTCGACATCATCGAGCTTGCGATCACCAATACCTTGCTTGTCGTCTTCACGCTCGGCATCGGCGCAATGGCGGCGCAGATGCGAATGTGGAAGCGCCTCGCCAACCGGCTCGTTCTCTCAGGGTCGATCGACTTCGCCGCCGTCGAGCAGTCGACGGTCGACGCGCCGAAACAGGGCGAGGGCCTCGCGGATGGGCTCGACCTCGTGTCGAATTTCTGATGGGCGCGCCGCTCACCCTCGCCGGCCGTTACTTCGACGGACGCACCGCCGCCGCGCATGAGGTTTCCGTGCGCCTCATGCCGGACGGCGTCGCCATCGACAATGAAGACCTCAGCGTGTTCTGGCCGGCGACGCGGCTCGTTCTCATTGAGCGGACCGCCTCGGAGATCCGCCTTGGCGATCGCACGGACGACCATGCGCGCCTGATCCTCGACGCCGAGGATGCGGCCGGTCCCCTTGCGACCCTGTGGCCGGACCTCTTGAGCGGCAGGCGCGAGCGGCGACGCATGACGGCGTTGATCGCCGCTCTCCTCGTCGGCGCCGCCGCAGTCGCCGCCGGAATTTTCATCGGCGCGCCGGCGGCGTCGGGTCCGCTGGCGGAGGCGACCTCGCGCGACCTTGAAATGCGCATGGGCGAAAATCTCGCCGCGCAGATCAATGTGATTTTGCGTCCCTGCGCGGAGGCCGACGCCGCGATCGCGGCCCTGCAGCCGACGCTTGACCAATTCGCCGCGGACAATGACGTCGGCTTCCCGATCGACTTCAAGTTCGTTCGCTCGTCGTCGCCGAACGCCTTCGCGCTGCCGGGCGGGCAGGTGATGGCGACGAGCGGCCTTCTGACGGCGCTTGGGAATGACCAGGAAGCGTTTCTTGCCGTGATGGCGCACGAACTCGGCCATGTGAAAGCGCGCGACGGATTGCAGGCCATCTACCGCAACGCCGGAATCGGGGTCGCGCTCGACATCATCACCGGCGGATCAGGCGCCGCGCAACAGGCGGTCATTCTGGCGGGACAGGTGAGCCAGCTTCGCCACACGCGAAAGCAGGAAGCGCGCGCCGACGCGATCGCCGCCGAAATAATGCTGGCCGCCGGCCTCGATCCCGCTGCGCTCGCACGAGCCTTCGACGCGATCAGGATCGTCGACCCCGACAAAGACAAAGCGAACGACAAAGGGGACGACGAAATCCCCTCATGGCTGTCGAGCCACCCCAACACCGAGGAACGGATCGGGGCGGCGCGCGCTCGCGGACGGAAAGGCGGTCCGCCGCCGATCGTCGAGGCGGACTGGGCGACGATCGCCGCAGCGTGCCGCAACTGACGGCGCGCCTACATTAAAAATTCGGGTTCACGGCTTTTGGTTCTGATGCGACATCGCTAGGGTCGCGCCGGGGCTGAACCCATGGGCGACAAAAGATACAAGGCTTTCATCAGCTATAGCCACGCTGACGAGGCGTGGGGCGCGTGGCTGCAGCGCTCATTGGAGCGCTACCGCCCGCCGCCGGCGCTTGTCCGCGACAACGGGGCCGGCGCGGGCGCCGGGAGGCTGACGCCGGTCTTCCGCGACCGCGAGGACCTTCCCGTCGCCGGAAATCTCAATGCGGCGATCCAGGCGGCGCTGGCCGACAGCGACTATCAGATCGTCCTTTGTTCGCCGAACGCCGCAAAATCGCGCTGGGTCAACGAGGAGATCAAGCTTTTCCACCGGCTTCACGGGCCAGGACGCACTTTCGCCCTCATTATCGCCGGCGAGCCCGGGGCCGCGGCGATTCCTGGCCGCGAGGATCAGGAATGCTTCCCGCCCGCGCTTCGCTTTCTCCTCGACGCCGATGGCGAGATCACCGCGACGCCGGCCGAACCGCTCGCGGCGGATGTGCGCGAGGCGGGCGACGGCAAGCGCTTCGCTTTCCTCAAAGTCGCGGCGGGGATGCTCGGCGTCGGGCTCGACGACCTTGTCCGCCGGGACGCGGCGCGGCGCGCGCGCAATCTGTGGGCGATCACCGGCGCCTCGCTCGCCGGCATGGCGGGCGCTGGCGCGCTCGCCTTCGTCGCGATCGTCAAGAGCAATGAAGCGACCTTGATGCGCGGCAACGCGGAAAATCTCATCGAGTTCATGCTGACCGACCTCAAGGACAAGCTCGAACCGGTCGGCAGCCTCGACGTCCTTGAATCCGTCGGCGACCGCGCGATGGCGTATTATGAGGGCCAGCATCTCAAGGCTCTCAATGACGACGCACTCGCCCGCCGCACGAAAGCGATGCTCCTCCTCGGCCAGATCGACTTTCGCCGCAACGATCTCGCCGCCGCGCAGGAGGCCTATGTCGCCGCCGAAGCCGCGACCGGCGAGCAGCTTCGCCGCCTTCCGAACAACCCCGACCGCATCTTCGACCACGCGCAGGCGGTGTTTTATGTCGGCGAGGCGGCGCGTTCTCGCCGCGATCTCGTCATCGCCGAGCGGCAGATGCGGGAATATTTCCGTCTCGCGCAGGAATTGGTCGCGATCGACAAGAATGATCCGAAATGGCGCCTCGAACTTGCCTATGCGACGAGCAATCTCGGCATCGTCAATTTCGACGCTGGCGATTACGCAGGCGCGATCGAAGCGTTCAAAAAGTCAATCGAGGCGCGGCGGACGCTGCTGCAATCAGCGCCGGACAACCGGAATCTCCAACAGTCTTACGCATACGCCTTGTCCTGGCGTGCGCTCGCGGAGTTGGCACGCGGCGATCATGCGGCGGCGGCGGCACTTTTTCGCGAGCAGCTCGCCATTTACGGCGCCGACGGCGAAACTCGATCGGAAAATTTCGTCGTGCTGGGAGACGCTGTCGTCGCGCAAAGGCGCCTCGCTGAGGCGGCGCTCGGCATCGGCGATCTCGCGGGGGCGGCGATCGCCGCTGACGCCGCAGCGGCGATCGCCGACAGGCTGCTGGCGCGCGAAAAAGAAAACGCCAATTGGAGCATCAACGCGTCGCATATTGAGCGCATTCGTTCGCGCCTTGCCGAACTGCAGGGCGATCGGGCGAACGCCGAACGTGCGGCCGGTCGCGCCTTGTCGTTCGCCGATTCGGTCGGACAGACCGACGTGGGCGACCAGACTTTTCGCGGCGGCGTCGCTCTCGCCCTCGGCCGTCTTATCGCCGTCGGCGGCCAAGCGTCCGAACTCGCCGCGGCCGCAGCGCGGCTCGATGCGCTTTTGGCGGACTTGCGAATATCAGAATCCCTGGACACGATTTCGTCTACGGCATCGCCCTCGCTCGCGCTCGCGCGTCACTGGAAAGAAACCGGAGAGGAAGGTCGGGCCGCCAAATTGCTGACAGAAGCGACAGCACCGCTCGCCCGTTATTCCGACCGGTTGACGGCCGCCGCGAGGATCGCGCTCGCCGGCCTTTACATCGAGCAGCGCCAATTCGACCAGGCGCGCGCCATCATCGCCGATCTGACGAAGACTGGCGTCGCACATCCTGACCTCAGCGAGTTCAATCAGCGGATCGCATTGCTTGAAAAATAGCGGCGGCGCCGCGGGTTTACCCGCGGCGGAATCGACTGTAGGATTCCTCAATCCTAACCGTTGAGAGGGGAAATGATGATGTCAGCCAGATTGAGCGCAATTGTCTTTGGAGCCGCGGCGTTGGTCGTCGCGGGCTGCGAGCACGTCAAGGATTCAACGCCGCGCGGCGAAATCGTCGTTCAGACCAGCCTTGCCGTGACGATAGACGGAGCTGGCGGCTATAAATTCGCTTATTCGGGCGAATTCTTCGACGAAAAGGGAAATTTCGACTTTTCAAAGAAGGGCGCGGTCGACAACAGCGTCAACCTGTCTTTCACCATCGCCGACGGCTCGATTCCCGGCCTCAAATTCAAGGCGAACGCCGCCGACGCCATGTGGATTGTCGACAAGAAGGACGTCGATCCGGCGACGGGCAGCCCCCGCGGACCCTATCAGGGACGGCAGTTCCACAGTTTCGCCGTCAGTGATGACGGCCTGACGCTCAGCGTCACCGATGAAAACGATGACGGCGTGTTGTACCGCTACGGCCTGCGCTTTGACCTTGGCGGCAAGACCGTCGTCGACGATCCCGACGGCCAGAATGGCGGCATTGGCGGCCACAACTGAAGGCGGCCGCGTCGAGCACGATCAAAAAACCCCGGCGCGCCTGCGCCGGGGTTTTTCATGCCGGGAAAAATCCGCGCGCGTCAGCCGCCAGTGTCGCGCTTGACGAAGGTGACCGCGAACAAGGGGTCGCCGTCGAAGAGGTCCTTGGGCGGCGCCATGCCTTCGATCATCTTGAACGAGCGCGGCGTGATCGAGCCTTCCATGCGATAGCCCTTCTCGGCCATCTTGCCGCGATGGAATTCGAGCGCGGCCGCCGTGAATTCGCGGGCGAGGATGGTGATGCGTTCGGGGTCTTTCGATGACATGGGTCTCTTCCTCCGCGAGCGGGCCTTGTCCGGTTGCGCCGGACTATGCGCGGGGCCGGATTAAAAGTCCATTTCCGGCGCTGGCCGCGCCCGCGGCGGCGCCCTATTCTGCGGACATGCAAAAGGCCCTGATCATTATCGGCGCGGCGATCCTCGCGGTCGGGCTTTTATGGCCGTGGATTTCAAAACTCGGCCTTGGCCGCCTCCCCGGCGACATCGCGATCAAGGGCGACGGGTTCGCCTTCTATTTTCCGATCACGACGATGATCATCATCTCGATCGTCGCGACATTGCTGTTCCGGCTGTTCGGGAAGTGACGCCATCCTTCGCGACGCCTCGCTTCGCGAGGCTCCTCAGGATGAGGCGGACAACGCGGCGAGAAGAGCATGCCTCATCCTGAGGAGCGGCTCGCAGGGCCGCGTCACGAAGGATGCGACGCAGTCGCCCGCCTCTTCTCGATCATCTTGTCGAAATTCGCCCAGACGCCATCGGCCCCGTGCCATTCGCCCTTTGTCGCCGCCTTTGAATATTCAGTCGCGCGGGCTTCGAAGAAATTCGCGTGCTCGACGCCGTTCAGGATTTCAGTCAGCCATGGCAGCGGATGCTTTTCGACGCCGAAAAGCTTTGGAAGATCAAGCTGCGCGAGGCGCCAGTCGGCGATGTAGCGGATATATTGCTTGATGTCGTCCGGCGTCATCCCCTCGACCGGGCCCATTTCGAAGGCGAGGTCGATGAACTTGTCCTCAAGGCCGACGACGGTCCGGCAGCATTCGACGATGTCGTCGGCGACGGATTTCGTGACGCAGCCCGTCTCGCGCGCGAAGGCGTGATAAAGCCGCGTCATTCCCTCGCAATGCAGCGATTCATCGCGCACCGACCACGAGACGATCTGGCCCATGCCCTTCATCTTGTTGAAGCGCGGGAAATTCATCAGCATCGCGAAAGAGGCGAAGAGCTGCAGCCCTTCCGTGAAGGCGCCGAACATCGCAAGCGTGCGCGCGATGTCCTCATTCGTCTCGACGCCGAAGCGCTGCATGTAATCATGCTTGTCGCGCATCGCCTTGTAGTCGAGAAAGGCGGTGAACTCGGCTTCCGGCATGCCGATCGTCTCCAGAAGCAGCGCATAGGCGGCGATGTGCACCGTCTCCATGTTGGAGAACGCCGACAGCATCATCTTGATCTCGGTCGGCTTGAAGACGCGCGCGTAGCGCTCCATGTAATTGTCGTTCACTTCGACGTCGGACTGTGTGAAGAAGCGGAAAATCTGCGACAGGAGATTGCGCTCCGCGTCCGAGAGCTTGTTCGCCCAATCCTTGCAATCCTCGCCGAGCGGCACTTCCTCCGGCATCCAGTGAATCTGCTGCTGGCGCTTCCAGAAATCATACGCCCACGGATAGCGGAACGGCTTGTAGGCGTAGGACGGCGTCAGGAGGCCGGTCTTTTGGGGGGCGGCGGATGCGTCAGGCATGATCTCTCCTGCGGGCTCGACGGCGATCGAAAAGGAACGAAGCGGAACCACATTCGATGGACCAGTTTGCGCCCGGCGCCAATTCGGGGAAGGCCCGCGATCTTCCCCCACGATCCACACCATGATTCGCCGGGCAGGCTGGGGAAGCCGTGGGAAAAGCCGCCCTGATGGAGATGCGGTGCGCCCGATCCCGGACCAGCAGCGCGTCATTTCATGCTGCGCCGCATCAAGATGACGCTCGTTGCAATGGCGACGCGCCGTCTCCACGCTGTCGATTGAAGCCGGGGACCGCCGCTTGCGGGCTTCCGATTGTTGCGTGCCCACTGTTGCGACGCCCACCCGCTTGTTAGAGTCGCCTGAAGCGAATGAGGGGGCTCATGATGATTTCGCCGATAATCGCCGTCGCTTTTCTCCTTGCAGGGTCCGCCTACGACGAACCGGCGGCGCCGCTGCGACGAACGGCCCCGGACTATCCCGTCAAATGCGTCAAATCGGATGAGCGACCGGCGCGGAGACAGGAAGTTGTTGTCGTCTATGACGTGACAAGCGACGGCTTGCCGGAAAACGTGCGCGTCAGGACTTCGACCGACCCGTGCTTTGAGGATGTCGCAATCGCCGCCATCCGCGGCGCAACGTTCAGTCCGCGCCGGTCGAACGGCAAGACCGTCAAGCAGGAGGATCTTGAGACGACATTCACCTTCGTGCTTGAGGCGCCGGCGGGCGAAACGCTGGTTTCCGATTTCGACGCCCGGCCCGTCAAGCGCATCCCGCCGCGTTATCCGGAGCGTTGCATGAGCGGGGCGCGCAGCACCGAGGTCGTCGTCGTCGAATTTGACGTGAACGAGGCGGGCAAGACAGAAAACGTGACGGTCATTGATTCGACCAATCGCTGCCTTGAAACGTCCGCGAAGACTTCGGTCGCCGGCTGGATCTATACGCCCAAGACGGTCGGCGGCGTCCCCGTGCGACGAACCGGCGTTCAGACCGCGATTACATTCCAGCTCTCGGGCGGCGGCGTCAGTCCTTCGCCGGAGGACGACGTCAGGCGCACCGTATGGTTCAAGCTGTCGCGCATCAGATCGGCGTTGCTGAAAGAGCGCGCGCCGGCGACCATCCTCGAAGACCTCGCTGCGCTCGAGACGGAGTATGGCGACAAATTTACGAGAGCCGAGACAACGGCGTTTCTTCAACTGCGCGGCGGCGCCAAAATAATGGCTGGCGATTACGCTGGCGCGCTCGACGATTTGCGCGTCGCGATCCGTGGACCGATCAACGACGCCGAAACGCGCAGCGCGATAGAGAAAACGATTGGACAACTGGAAGCGGCGCTCGGCGTTCCTCCGGCGCCCACACCTCCTGCTGAAGCAGACGAGGAGATTCCGAAAACGGAATGACGCCGCGCAACAGCGGAAGAAGGCGGATAGTCGGGCACCCTCAATCCTCCTGCAGCGCCTTGTTCGAAACCTCGGCGATTGGTTTCAGGAGATAGGCGAGAACCGTGCGCTTGCCGTTCAAAATGTCGACCTCGGCCGCCATGCCGGGCATCAGGGGAAGCGCGCCGTCCTTCGTCGCCAGCGTCGGGTCGTCGAGGCGGACGGTGATCAGGAAGTGGCGCTGGCCGTCCTTTTCGTCTTCGATGGCGTCGGGGCTGATCGTCTCGATCTTGCCGTCGATCGCGCCATAGGTCGACGAATCATAGGCGCTGACCTTGACGCGCGCGTCCTGGCCGACGCGCAAGAACCCGATATCGGCGGGCTTGATTTTCGCTTCGACGAGGGGCGTCGCGCCATGCGGGACGACCTCGACGATCGTCTGGCCCGGCTGCACGACGCCGCCGATCGTCGCGACAAGGACGCGGTGCACGACGCCGTCGATCGGGCTTTTGACCTCCGTGCGCGCGACCTTGTCGGCGAGCGCGGGAAGCTCGCCCGAAACGCCGCTCATTTCGGCTTTCGCTTTCGCCAGTTCGTCAGCGATCGAGGCGAAATAGGTCGATTTGATCCGGTCGGTTTCGCTGGTCGCGCTTTTGAGGGCGATTTCCGCGCGCTGCTTTTCGCCCTGCGCCGCCGCGGCGCGCTGGCGGGCGCGGATCAGTTCAAGCTTCGGCTCGATGCCCTTGCGGACGAGCGGCTCGACGATTTGGAGCTCCTGCGCGGCGAGCGCGTGCGTCTCGTTCGCATAATCGAGAGCGGCCCCGGCTTCCGCGAGTTTTCCGGCTTCGACCGCGAGCGCGGCTTCAAATTCGCTTTTCCGCGCATCAAGAAGTTTTCGCTCATTCGCCGCGATATCGGGCGCCGCGCTTTCAAGGCCGGCCGGAAACGCCAGCGGCGCGCCGGCGGCCGCAGCTTCAAGACGCGCAATGCGCGCCGCGAGCGCATTATAGCCGTCCTTGCCCTGGGTCATCTGCGCGTTGATCTGGGTCGGGTCGACGCGGACGAGAACATCGCCCTTTTTCACGCTGGCGCCGGGCTTCACCAGAATTTCCTTGATGATCCCGCCCTCGAAATACTGCACCTGCTGGAGATGGTTCGACGGCACGAATTTGCCGTCGCCCCGCGTCACGCGGTCGAGCTTGGCGATCGCCGCCCAGAGGAGCGCGATGAAAAGAAGGCCGGCGATCGCATAAAGGAGATATTGCGCGGCCTTCGACGGCTCGATCGGCAGTTCCGAATCGATGTCGATGTCCGAACTTATGGCGAGCGTCATTCGGCGGCCCTCACGCGTCGTTGCTTCGGCGACGGCAATTCGCGCACATTCGGCGCAGCTTCGATGGTTTTCGGCGCGCCATTCGTCATGGAGCGGATGATCTCGGTCGGATGGCCGTCGAGGACGATCGCGCCGCGATCAAGCACGATGATGCGGTCGACGAGCTTCAGCATCGACATCCGGTGGGTGACGAGGAGCAGCGTTCGCCCGTCGGTCGCGCGGCGCAGACGCGCGATCATTTCAGCCTCCGCCTGACTGTCGAGCGCCGACGTCGGCTCGTCGAGCAGCAGAACGGACGGCTTTGACGCCAGCGCCCGGGCGAGCGCGATCGCCTGACGCTGGCCGCCGGAAAGCCCCTCGCCGCGTTCGCCGAGCCGTTGGTCGTAGCCCGCCTCGGTCGCGCCGACGAAATCATGGACGCCGGCGATTTTCGCCGCCTCGAGAATGTCGTCGTCGGAAATCCTGTCGAGGCCGAGCGCGATGTTCTCCCGGATCGACCCGGTGAAGAGGCAGACGTCCTGCAGGACGGCGCCAAGATGCGCGCGCAGATCCGTCGGGTTGATCTGGCGAAGATCGGTGTCGTCGATCATCACCTGTCCTTCGGTCGGTTCGTAAACGCCGAGCGCGAGGCGGATGATCGTCGATTTGCCCGAACCATTGCGGCCGAGCACGGCGACGCGCTCGCCCTCCTCAATCGTGAAGCTGACATGATCGAGCGCCTTGGCCTTCTGGCCGGGATAGGAGAATGAGACGTCGCGAAACTCGATGCGGCCGGCTAGCTCGCTCCGGCGGAGATAATTGCGCGCGGGATCGACTTCCGAACGGGCGGCCATCAATTCGTCGAGCGCCTTGTAGGACGACATCGCGCCCGAAACGCGCCCGAGAAGGCCGGCGACCTGCGCCAAAGGCGCCATCGCGCGGCCCGTCAAGATGACGCAGGCGATGAGCCCGCCCATCGACAGCGCCTGCGAGCCGACCATCAAGACGCCGACGACGACGACCCCGACCTGCGCGCCCTGCTGCGCAAAGCCCGAGAAATTCACCGCCAGCTGATTGATGAAGCGGCCGACAGTCGCGAGGCGCGCGTGCTTCAAGACCCCGGTCTTCCAGCGCCGGCGCATCAGATCGCCGGCGGCGACGCTTTTGACGGTCTCAAGGCCGGACAAAGTCTCGATCAGCACCGAATGTTTCAGATGCCCTTCCTTCATCGCCTCCCTGGTGTTGCGCAAGATCAAGGGCTGCGTGATGAGGGCGATGATCATCGCGGCGAAAACGCCGATCAGCGGGACGAGCGCGATCGGCCCGCCGATGAGTGCGATCGCGCCGATGAAGACGAGGATGAACGGCAGATCGACAATCGCCGTCAACGTCGCCGATGAAAAGAAATCGCGGAGGTTCTCAAACTCCTTGACGAGGCCCGCGGTCGCGCCGACGCCGCCCTTGCGCGCGTCGAGCCGCATCGCCATTAAACTGTCGAAGACCTTCGCGCCGACCGAGGCGTCGAGCCGCTGGCCCGCGACGTCGATGAAATAGCCGCGCAGCGATTTCAGGATGAAGTCGAAAATATGCGCGAAGAGAACGCCGATCGTCAGCGCCGTAAGCGATTCCATCGCATTGTTCGGGATCACGCGGTCATAGACCGTCATGATGAAAAAGGACGAGATGAGGCCGAGGAAATTGACGAAGAACGCGGCGAGGATCGTCTGGCCGTAGACTTTCGAGTTCGCAAGCAGCGGCCCGATAAGCCAGTGCCTCGTCGACGCGATCTCTTTGAAGATCGAGGTTACGCTACTCATGGGGCGCGACCCTGTCTTCCTCGCGCGGCGAGAAGAACCGCAGCAAGTCCCCGGTGAACTCCATCAGCTCGTAGGACGCCATGTCGCGGTCGGCGAGCCCGGCGAGATACGCGACGCCCGCCTCGAACCAGTCGTTCTCGGCCTGAATGACGTCGATCAGATCGCCGCGCGCGGCCTTGAAGCGCTCGGCGACGAGGGCGCGCGCTTCGGCGCTCACGACGAGCGCCGATTGAAGCGCGGCGAGACGTTCGTTGGCGGAGTTTCTTCGCTCGAACGCGATCGCCGCGTCACGCTCGATCTCGAGCCGGACGCGGTCTTCTTCAAAGCGCTGCTGCTCGGCGGCGCTTTTCGCGCGGCTGATCGCGGCGCCGCGCGCCCCGCCCGCAAAAATGTCATAGCTCATGTTGACGCCGGCGCGGACGTCATAATCTTCAGCGCCGTTCAACACGTCGAAGCTTGATCCGGTGACGCTCGCCCGCAGCTCCGGCAGGCGGCTCGCCTTGGCGGCGCTCTTTTCGGCCTCGACGCTGTCGGTTCTGGCGGCGGCGGCGGCGATGACCGGATTTTTCCGCATGGCGAGCGCGATCGCTTCCTCGCGCGTCGCAACGGCGAGCCGCTCGTAATTCGGGAATTTCAGGATTTCCGGCGCCGTCCTGAAATATTCGGCGTAGCGGACGTCGGCGATGCGCGCGCTTTCGACGATCTGCGCGACGCGCGAGCGCGCCGCGGCGAGTCTCGCTTGCGCCCGCAACACGTCGGCGCGCGCGCCGGCGCCCGCGCGTTCGCGCTCTTTCACATTGGCGAGCAGCGTTTCGTGATTGCGGACATAGTCCGCGCCGAGCGCCAGGATCGCCTGATGCACCGCGACATCGTGATAGGCGGAAAGCGCGGCGAGCGCGAGTTCGTTGATGCGCGCATCGATCGTCCGCGCGGCCTCGCGGCCTCTCGCTTTCGCGCTCTTGATGCGCGCGAAAGTCGCCCCGCCGTCGAAGAGAAGCTGGCTCGCGGTGACGCCGACATTCACCTGCTCGTCCGGGCGGAGCGATTCGACGACATTGGTCGTCCCGGTGTTGAACCGCCGCGCGATGACGTAATCGGCGTCGACATTGGCGGAAAGGCGCGGGTAGAGCGCGGCGCGCGCCGCTTTGGTTTCAGCGCGGGCGATCGCGGCCTGCGAGGTCTGCGCGGCGAGAACCGGGTGGCGCGCGACCGCGATCTGGACCTGACGGTTGAAGTCGTCATTGGCGCCGTCGACGTCGACGACATAGGACGCCTGCCCGAGCGAGCGGGCGAGACCGGCTTTCGCCGCAATCTCGTCTTTTGGATAGAGCGATCCCTGATTGGCCGCGCTCAGGGGCGAAACCATCGACAGCGCCGCCGCCGCCGACATCAAAACACGCATGTATCGCCGCGCCATCGCCCTCACCAAGGCTCCCCATGGTTAACGAATGACGAGGATTAGGCGCAGTCGGTAGACAAACTCTTAACCATGGAGCGGGGGCCGCGTGAAATCCCCGTGAGGTTCAGCGCTTGGCGTATTGCCGCAAATGCGGGGGCAGCCGGCTCGCCGGCGGGCCGTCGTCGCCGCTTGCCGGCGGCGGCGACTGCGGCTGATCGTCGGTAGGCGCGGCCGGGGCGGCAGCGACGGGCGCCGCGGCGGCAAGCAGCAAGACCGATCGCGCGAGGCCGACGCAGACGCCGCAGAGGAGCCAGTGCGCTTCCGCGATCTGCGCGACGACATTGGTCGTCGTCGCCAGAACCAGCATGACGGCGACCAGCGCCGAAAACCATGATTGGCAGTAAGCGGCGAGTTCAGGATCGATGCGGCGCGCGCGCCCGATCGACTGATAAAGGCTAAGGGCGGCGAAGAACGAAACCCCGACAAAAAGCGCAAGACCGACGAGGCCCTTGTCGAGCGCGACCTGCAGATAGGAATTGACGATGTCGATGATGCCTTGTCCCTGCACCAGCGACTGCATCGCCTCCGTCTCGAGATAATGCTCGGACCCGAACCAGGGATTTTGCATGACGACTTTCCAGCCGACATCGAAGAGCTGCTGGCGATAGTCGATCGTGTTGTCGCCGACCTCGCCGATCAGCGGCAGCATGTCGATCAATTCGGCGCCGAACGGCGTCACCGCGAGCCCCGCGAGCCCGGCGAGCCCGATGAGGCCGAGACGCAGGAGATTGCGGAGAGGATGCGCGCTTGTCGCCGAGAAGGCCGCGACGGCGAGCCCTGCGCCGACCCAGGGCCCCCTCGAGAATGTCGCGAGAAGCCCGACGCCGAGCGGAATATAGCCGAGGCGCGGCAGGAATTTCCGGCGCGAGGATTCAATGAGCGCCGGCAACAGCGCCAGAGCGATGACGGTGAAGAGCCCAAACGAAATCGGGCCGAACACCGACCCATAGGCTCTAAGATAGCCCGACCGCGCGAGATAACGCGAGAAAAAGTCGATGTTCCAGTGCTCGACCGCGTTCCGGTAGACATGCCAGTTGAGCACGACCTCGGCCGCGGCGATGACGCCGAGCCCGACGAAAGGAATGACATAGGCGAGCGTCGCGAGCTTTAGCCGGTCAAGGGTCCAGTTGACGCGGCTGAAGACAAGATAGGGTCCGACCGCCGTCAGGATAAAGCCGGTCGCCCGGCGAAATCCGTCCGTCATCGTCGTGTCGCGGAAAGCGAGCGCGAGGGTCAGCAGCGAGAAACTGATGAAGCAGAAATCCGCGAGCGCGCCGAGACTGCTCCGCCCGCGCTGTTCGTTGAGAAAAGGCAGCAGCGGAAACAGGACGACGACCGCGAGGATGTTGAACGGATAAAGCGCCAGGAAATTCTGGATGCCGCCGAAGCCCGGCACGATCGCGCTCGCCGCAGGGACCGCGAACAACAGCAGGAGATAGAGCGCCGGCTTGAACTTCTCCGCCGCGCCCATGATCACCGCGATCAGCGCCAGCGCGCCGAGCATGATCCAGAAATTCGGAATCAGGAACGCCGCCGCCGTCGTCACAAGATAAATATTGCGCCAGCGGTCGATGATCGCGGCGCCGATGATGTCGGCGAAGGCGAGGCGCGCGTAGATGAAGGCGCAAAGCGACAGCGGGCCGACGATGATCAGCGCCTTGATCGTTTCAAACCACATCGCGAATTCCCGATGTTCGGACGGTCGCCGGCCGGTGATTCACAATTTGATCCCCCATTCGGCGGCGCAGTCAAAACCATAGACGTCGCGAAGCCGCTGAAGGTCGCCGCGGAGCGCGTCGATGAGCGCGTCTTCCTCCGCGGCGTGAAGCTTGAACCGCCCCGGCGCCTCGGTCGCGGCGCGCGTTTCAAGCCGTAGACGGTCGCGAAGCCCCTGCGGCACGATCGCCCTCGCCGCCGCCCGCAGCGGCGTGACGTTGCGCGCCGCGCGCCAGAGCGGGTGAATGTCGCGCGCGCGCCAGGTCCGCCCGCCGTCATTGCGCCGCTCAACCTCGGCGGGAAGCAGGTCCGGATCGACGCCAAGATGCGCAGAGGCCGCGCGCGCGACGCCTTCCGGGTCGCGCGACAGGCGCTCGAGCGAGACGATCATCAGCGCGCCCTTGTCGAAGTAATCCTTATACTGATCGAGCTGCGCGGCGTAGCGCGAAATGTCGAGCGAGACCGGCGAGATTCCGGCGTCGAGACTGTGATCGGGGCGGTCCGACTCCGCGCGCCCGACCTCGCGCCTTTTGTGCTGGACGTGTTGGGCGTGGCTTTCGATGCGTCGCAAGGGATGGCGCAGCGAATAGAGAAGACGGAACTCGCCGCCGAACGCCCGCAGGCGCGCCGGCACGTCGCCGCAATGCGGAAATTTCGAATAATCGGTCGAGGCGTCGAGCGCGATCCGGTGAACTTTGGGGTCGAAAGAGAAGAGCCCCTCATACCAGTCGCGGCCCTTCGCATAGACGTCGTCGAACGCAAAAAACCCCGGCTCCTTGGGATTGGAGCCGGCGATATGGGGATGGCGTGCGAGGTGATCGAACAGGGTCGTCGTCCCCGCCTTCATCGCGCCAATGATAAGTCCGTAACGGTTGATCATGGGCGCGCAGGGGGTCGGGTTCGGGCCCATCGGGGCGAAACGGGAACAGGCGGCGATCCTTATCAAGTTTTGCGCCAGCGCCTAGCGCGAAACGCGCGGCGCGGCGCCGCTCGCGGCCAATCGCCACTTCTCGCGGCGGGCCGGGCGGTCTATCGGGGCGGCCGGGGCGCTGCTTCCGCGTTTTGTTAACCAGGCGAGCCCGATGGTCGGCCGCATGATCCCGAAGATTTTCAAGGGAACGACGCTGAAATCGCGCGCCCTCAAAGGCGGCGTCGTCGCGCTGTCCGGATTCGGCGCGGCGCAAGGGATCCGCCTCGTCTCGAACCTCATCATGACGCGCCTTCTCGCGCCGGACGCCTTCGGCCTGATGGCGGTGACGTTCGCCCTGCAGATCTGGATCGCGATGATGAGCGATCTGGGGCTCGACGCCTCGATCATCCGCTCCAAACGCGGGACTGAACCCGATTTCCTCGCGACCGCCCGCACCATGCAGCTCGGACGCTCGATCCTGATCGCCGGCGTTCTTGTCATCGCCGGCCTCGCCCAGCCCCTGCTCGCGGCGAACGGCGCCCTTCCCGAAGGCTCGGTTTACGCCGATCATCGTCTGCCGGTCTTTCTGTTCGCCGTCGCCTTCTCGGTGACGATTTCCGGCTTTTCGGCGATGCGCATCGCGCTCCACAACCGAAGCCTCGATCTTGCGCCGGTGATCCGTCTTGAACTCGCCGCGCAGATCATCGCGCTCGCCGCGATGGCCGGTTCGGCGCTCGCCGGGGCGGAGGTCTATTCGCTCGCCGTCGGCGCGATCGTCGCCGAAATCGTCAAAAGCGCCGGTTCGCATTACTTTCTCAAAGGCCCGCCGGCGCGGTTCGCCTTCAAGCGCGAGCATTTCGACGAGATTTTCAAATACGGCAAATGGCTGTTGATCGCCTCGACCTTCGGCTATCTCGCGCAGCGCGGCGACGGCGTCCTTTTCGGCTGGTTCTTCGATCTGACCGCCTTCTCGCTCTATTCGATCGCGACGCTTTGGATCATGGCCGGTCGAACGCTTGTCGAGACCGTGCAGCGGCGGATCGCCTATCCGACGCTCGCCGAGCTTCATCGCGAGCGCGCGCATGATCTGACGCGCGTCTATCGGCGGATGCGCCTTGTCTATCAGGTCGGGTGTTTCGGGCTGTTCGCTGGCGTCGTTCTCTTCGCCGATCTCGCGGTCAGCCTCCTTTACACCGACCCCTATCAGGGCGTCGCGCATTACATGAAGCTGCTCTCGGTGACGCTCCTCCTCGTCCCTTATCGCCTGCTGTCGTCGGTTCTGCTGACCAGCGGCGACAGCAGGCGCTTCACCTTGATCGCCATCCTGCCGGGCGTCGCCCTTTTCGGCGCGACGCCGTTCATCTATGCGCGGCTCGGCGCTGACGCGGCGATCGTATTCGCCGCGCTGACGCCGATCCTCGCCATTCCTTTCAACTGGAAATTCGCCTCGACTTTCATCAAGATCGATTATGCGCGCGAAAGCGTGATGGCGCTCGTCGCGATCGGCGCGGCGGCGCTGCTGCTGAAATTCGCCTGAATTGGGGGGAACCCATGCTGGACGTCCAAAAAACTGCGATCGAGGGCGTTCTCCTGATCACGCCGAAGCGCTTTTGCGACGCGCGCGGCTTTTTCGTCGAGAGCTATAACGCCGAGCGTTTCCGCGGCGCCGGCGTTCACGAGATTTTCGTTCAGGACAATCACTCGCAGTCGGTCCTCGCCGGCACCGTGCGCGGGCTGCATTATCAAGCGCCGCCGCGCGCGCAGGCAAAACTCGTCCGGGTGCTGAGGGGCTCGATCGTCGACGTCGCGGTCGACGCGCGCAAGGGCTCGCCGACATTCGGCAAGCATGTCCGCGCCGTCCTTTCCGCCGGGAACGGCGTGCAGCTTCTAGCGCCGGTCGGGTGCCTGCACGGTTTTGCGACGCTCGAGCCCCATACCGAAGTCGCCTACAAGGTTTCCGATTTTTATTCCGCCGCGCATGACGGCGGCGTTCTCTGGAACGATCCCTCGCTCGCGATCGACTGGGGCGTCGATCCGGCGCTTGCCGTCCTCTCCGACAAGGACGCGCAGGCGATCTCCTTCGCCGCGTTCGCGTCGCCGTTCTGAGCGAGCCGCCTGAATCCCTTCCTCTCAGTGGAGGTGGTCTTGATACGGATGATCGGCGCGCTCCGGGGTGTCATCCCGTGCGCGCTGCGGCGCGAAGTGCTGCATCGCAGACACGGCATCTCCGACAATTTCGCGGGATCCCGGGTCTGCAGCGCACCGCTTCGCGCTGCGCTGCGCCCGGGATGACAGCAATTTTCGAGTGTCGCAGGGATCCTTTTCCAATGCAGGGCGATCGCATTTGGTGCGCCACCCTCTCCCGCTTGCGGGAGAGGGCAGGGTGAGGGGTCGTCTGAACGAGGGATTCCCTTCGTTGACGCCCCCTCACCCCCAGCCCCTCTCCCGCAAGCGGGAGAGGGGGAGGCATTGCAGCGCCATATGCGATCGCCCTGCTTTCCAAGGGGGCAGGAAAGAACCTCAACTATCCTTCAAGCTTCGACAGATCGGCGACGCTCGCCGTCGCGGCGATGAAGCGCTGGAGCAGCGCGAGGCGATTGACGCGGAGCTTCGCGTCATCGGCGTTGACCGTCACCTTGTCGAAGAAAGCGTCGATCGGGGCCCTCAGCGAGGCGAGCGCCGCCATCGCCTCGGCGAATTTCTCGGCGGCGACCGCTTTTTCGGCTTTTTCCTCGGCGGGCGTCAGCGCCGCGAACAGCGCTTTTTCCTCCGCCTGCTGAAGAAGCGCCGCGTCGACATTCGCGGTGGCGATGACCTGATGCTTTTTCTCCTCGGCTTTGAGGATGTTCGCGGCGCGCTTGTAGCCCGCCGCCAGATTGGCGCCGTCATCGGTCTTGAGGAAGGCTTCGAGGGCTTCGAGCTTCATGACGATGAGGACGAGATCGTCTTCAAGCGATCCGTCCGCTTTCGTCAGCAGGGCGTCGACCAAGTCGTATTTGTGGCCCTTGTCTTTGAGGTGTACCTTCAAGCGATCGTGGAAGAATCCAATCAACGAATCGTAATCAAAAATCAGATCGCCGCCACTAAGCTCCGCCTCGACAATCGCTGATCCGCTCAGACCAGACAGGTCATCAACAGACAACCACGGCACGTGTGAACGTGTGATTTTGTCCAGCCCAATTCTAGTTTTTGATCGTAGAGTTGTTAAAATCACCCCCAGCGCCGCCCTTCGCAGCGCGAACGGATCGCTCGAACCGGTCGGTTTCTTCCCGATCGCCCAGAACGCCGTCAGCGTGTCGATCTTGTCCGCCAGCGCGACCGCGACCGAGACCGGCGCGGTCGGGACGTCATCGTCCGCCCCCAGAGGTTTGTAGTGGTCGCGGATCGCGTCGGCGATCGCCTTATCCTCCTCTCCCGCCATGCGGGAGAGGGGGGAAGCTTGCTGCGCCAGATAATAATATCGGCCCATCAGTCCCTGCAGCTCAGGAAACTCGTAAACCATGCCGGTCGTGAGGTCCGCTTTCGCGAGGAGCGCGGCTTTTGCCGCCGCTTCCGGATCGGCGCCGCCCCCGATTTTAATATGCGGCGCAATCTCCCTCGCCAGCGCTGCGATCCGCCGCGCCTTGTCGCCGATTGATCCGAGCCCTTCAAAAAAAGTGACGCGGTCCAGATCCTTCACGCGTTCCTTAAGCGGGATTTTCAGGTCCTGATGATAGAGATACCAGGCGTCCGACAGGCGCGCCGTCAGCACGCGCTCATAGCCGGCGCGCATCGCGCTTCCGGCGTCCTTCGCCTCGATATTGGCGACGTAGACGAATTTACTGGCGAGGCGTCCGGTCTTCGGGTCCCTGACCGAGAAATATTTCTGGTGACCGCGCATCGAGGCGGTCAGCGCCTCGTCAGGGAGCGTGAGAAACTTTTTGTCGAATGACCCCATCATCACGACCGGCCATTCGGCAAGGCCTGCGACTTCAGCGAGAAGGCCCTTGTCTTCGACAAGCTGCAGCCCTTGCGCCTCGCAGAGCGTTCTCGCGTCCGCCGCGATCATCGCCGCACGGGCCTCGCCGTCGAGAATAACCTTGGCGTTCGTCAGGCCGAGGACATATTTGTCGAAATTGCGCGCATGGATCGGGCCTGAGGAAAAGCGCCGATGGCCGCGCGTCTGATCGCCCGATTTGACGCCGTCAATCTCGAACGGGACGATCTCGTCATTGAAGCAGCAGAGCACCGATTGCAGCGGCCGCACCCAGCGCAGATCGCCCCCCTTCTTGTCGGGATCGCCCCAGCGCATCGATTTCGGCCAGGGAAATTCCCTGACGATCGAGGGAATAGTTTCGGCGAGCACGTCGGCGGTCTCGCGCCCCTTCTCAAGCGTGCGCGCGACGTAGAATTTGCCCTTCTTGTCCTCGACGATCTCGCAACTGTCGAGCGAGGAAAGACCCGCTGATTTCAGGAAGCCGGCGATCGCCTGCTCGGGCGCGCCGACGCGCGGGCCTTTCTTCTCTTCCTTGCGGTCGGGCTGGCGCGAAGGGAGTCCCGTTGCGATCAGCGCCAGGCGGCGCGGCCCGGCGAAGGCTTTCACCCCCTCCGGCAGGAAGCCCGCCGCGAGCAGACGCTCGTTCATCAGCCGCTCAAGATCCCGCGCGGCCTTGCCCTGCATGCGGGCGGGGATTTCTTCGGAGAAGAGTTCGAGGAGAAGATCGGGCATCTTGGGGACTAGGGACTGGGGATTAGGGATTGGGGATTTGGGGCTTTTAGACAGCGCGCTGTTCGAAACCTAGTCCCCAGTATCTCGTCCCTCATCGCAAGTCCCCAGTCCCCAATCCCCAGTCCCTAATCCCTAATCCCCAGTCCCTAATCCCCAGTCCCCAATCCCTTATGGCTGCCGTCGCAGAGCGGCGCGCCCTTCGTCTGCTTGCAGGCGCAAAAGAAGACTTTTTTCGACTCTGGCGCGGTCCATTTGACCGGCGTGAAGGCCGAGCCCTTGTGCGAGCCGTCGCAGAAGGGCTGCGCCTTCGACTGGCCGCAGGCGCACCAGAAATAGCTCTTGCCTTGCTCGACATCGACGCCGATCGGGGCCCTGGCGGCGATCGCCGGCGCCAGCGACAGCGGCGCAAGATGCAAAAACATGTCCGACGCGCCGGCGACCGATCCGATCGACACATAGTCGCAGACCGCGCCATATTTCTCCCACATTGCGGTCACGACCGGGTTCTTGTGCGCGGCGTCGATCGCCGCCTGCGATTTCCAGCAGAAGACTTCAACGATTGCGCCATCGCTGGCGCGCCCGGCGAGCGAGGGCTCGTCGCCGACAAGGCCTTCGGCGCGCAGAGTCGGCAGATGCGCCGGCATCAGCGCCAGAAGGGCGGCTTCCTGGCCGGCTTTCGGCCGGTAGCAAGCGATCACCATAATTGTCATGAAACCCTCCATGCATTCGCATCGGCGCGCGCGGCGCCGACGATTTGCCTGTCACATGGATCGGCCGCGGGCAATGAAATTAATTGCGATCGCGATGATCCCGGCCGCCATGACCCGGTCAATTGCATTCGCCGCACATTCGCGCGTCGAGGGTCTGTCCCCGCGCGAACGGATAGGCGCAGGATGCGCAGCGGCTGCGCGGCGCAATCTCATCTGGCGCGTAACCATACCGAGCGCGCAGCAATTCCTCCGTGCGGTCGACGATCGCAGACGCCTCAGCCGCCGAAAGCCGCTCATAGGCCGCAAGCCGCGCCGCGCGCTCGCCAAAGCGCGGGAAGACGGGCGCCTCCCCCCAGCGCCAATCGGGATCGCGCGCCGCTGGCGAACGGCCAAGCAGATGAAGATGGACGCGCCGGCTTTCGCGCGCGGTCTTTCGCCCAACCGGCGGCGCGTCGTCATGCAGCGCCCAATTGCCGGCTTCCCAATAATTGACGCAGCCGTCCTTGAGCTGCGGCAGGCTTTCGATCATCGCGGCGCCCGCCGCCGCCACGAGAAATCCCCATCGCGACAGCTCGGACGGCGAAAGTTCGCATCGCTCCCACACCGCTCGCGGCGGATCGACGACGAGATTGCCGCCGTCCTCGCGCGACAGCAGCGCGCGGCCCTTGTCGGGAAGGACCAGTGCGCCGCCGACGCAGGCGAACAGCGTGATCATTTGCGCGCGCCGGCCTCGCCGAGCACGCAAGCATCGAGCCCTTCGCTCCGGACGACATCGATGCGTTTGCGGATGGTCGCGGCGCGGCGCTTGACGTAGGGCCCCGGATTGACCGCGCGCCATTTGTTGGGGCTCGGCAGCACCGCGGCGAGAAGAGCGGCTTCCCCTTTGGTGAGATCGGCGGCGCTCTTGCCGAAGCGGCCTTGCGCGGCGGCCTCGGCGCCGAAATAGCCGTTCCCCCATTCGGCGACGTTCAAATAAAGCTCCATTGTGCGGCGCTTTCCCCAGATCGTCTCCGAGACCAGCGTGAACCAGGTCTCAAGGCCTTTCCTCACCCAGCCGCCGCCGTTCCACAAAAAGACGTTCTTCGCCGTCTGCTGCGAGATCGTCGAGCCGCCGCGGCGCCGGCCGTTCTTCTTGCCGCCGTTTTTCCGATTGTCTTCGAAGGCTTCCTTCACCGCCTCCATGTCGATGCCGGCATGAAGGCAAAAGCGCGAATCCTCGGCGGCGATGACCGCGCGCACAAGCTGCGGCGAGATGTCCTCAAGCGGCGTCCAGGGATGAATGATGACATCGCCCGAGAGTTTGCGCTCGAGCATCGTCCAGGTCCCGGGCGGCGGCGCGAAACGATAGACCGCCGAGCCGATGAAGGGCGAAAGGACGATGACGACAAACGCCCAGCCAAGCGCGCGCAGGCCAAACAGCCCCGCGCGCCTTGCGTCCGCCGCCGCAAGCTTCGGCAGCTTGAGGTTGATCATTCGCCCCGCCATGGCGGACTTCTAGCTCATCGGGCGCGATATGGGAATCGCGCCCGATCATCTAGTCTTTTGGTTTGTCGCGCCGTTTGGCGAAAAACCGGTCTCCACTTTTTCGCCCGGCGCTCTCGCAAAAGCCGGCGGCTATTTGAACAGCGCCAGAATGACCGCCGCGGCGACCCAGCCGACAAGCATGTGGCTGGCGTCGATCGCCAGCAATGTCACGTTATGCGCGGTCAGATAGGTGAACGCGTAGAGATTGAACGGCAGCGCGAATAGCGCCCAGAGAAAGACCGCGGTTTTGACCGCGTCGCCGACATTCGCGATCCCCTTCCATTTCATGACGATCGCAAGCCCCAGAACCTGCATCACTGTCAGGACGAGGCCGAGAAGCATCCAGGCGGGGCTTCCCGCATCCTCTTCAGTAAGGCCGTGCGCGGCCATCCAGGCGTCAGTGAACAACAGCCCATACCAAAGGAAGCCGACGAAGAAGAACGCAACCGACGCGAGCGCAATTCCAACCGGATTGAGTTTTGGCAAGATCATGGCCGTGTCCCTTCCGAAGGCGGACGAATTCATTTGCAGCGCGTCCGCGCAAGGCGTAGAGTGATAGACTGTTGCGTACGCGTGATCCAGTCAGCGTCGTAATGCGATCGTGAAACGACAATCGCACATGCAGTCATTGCGCCCGCCCTGTTCGCCAGATGCGAAAGCCGGACGGTGGGGCCGAAATGGTCGCCCGATAATTGTCGCCAATTGATCGCAGCCGAATTTTTCGCGGCAAGAACATTTTTCGCGGCAAGAACGGGGAGACATCATGAGCATAGTCGGATCGGCGCGCCGCATGGCGGCCGTCGCAGTCTTGAGCGCATTTGCCGTCCTTTCGCCGCAGGCCGCGGTCGCCGGAGAAGGCCGCGTCGACGCGACCAACGGCGACACGTTTTTCAACGTGCATTTCCGTTTTCCGCCGACGCCGCAGCAGATCGCCGACGTCAAATCGACGATGGACATGATGGCGTTCGGCATATGCGATGCGAGCGACGGGCAATGGCGCGTCAAGAAAGTGACGCTGTCGCAGGGTCAGGCGAATGAGGACAAGGGCGATTTCTGGCTGCACGCGCTGCCGGGACGCTCGGGCCTCTCGTTCTTTTTCAGCGGCGCCAATCTCGGCAATCTCGGCAGTCATGTCGACATGTTCTCGGGCGCGATGACCATGCCTGACGTCTATCTCCATGAATTCGGCCATCACGCCTGGGGGCTTGGCGACGAATATGACGAGCAGAGCCGCTTCGGCGGCCCCTGCGGCATTGGACCGGGCTTTGAAGCGGGGACGACCGACGAGCAGAACCATTCGATCATGCAGCAAACGGGCAGCGCGCAATGCGTCGGCGGCCCCTCGCCCGGCTCCGGCTGTTTCAGGAATTCGCAATGCGGCGCCGGCGGAACCTGCCAGTTCGTGCTGATGTCGGAACTTTCGGTCGCGACGAACAACGACCCCTTGCAGGGCGACGGCAATAATTGTCCCGCCGTCGCCGCGCCGGGCGTCATGTGCCCCGACAACGCTTATTGCATGCGCGCCTGGAACTCCGGGACTACGCGTTATGAACAAACGCAGCAATCCGAGATTCACAGCGACGATTCCGACTGGGAGACGCTCGACGAGAATTATCCGTTCGTGACGCCGCCCGCGGGGCTGCCGGTCGCCGCAGCCGGCGCGACCTGCTTTCGCGCGGTCGAATATCAGGAAGACGTCGTCGGCTCCGATCAGGTGATGCTGATCCTCGACAAATCGGGATCGATGTCGTGGTCGTCCAATCCCGCCGATGACGACGTTTGCGGCAACGGCGTCGATGACGACGGCGACGGAACCGTCGACGAAGCGACCTGCGGCAATGCGCGGATGACCTTCGTCAAGGCCGCCGCCAACGCCTATCTCGACCTGCAGCGCGACCGCAATGTCGATGTCGGGATCATCACTTTCGCGACCGGCAATGCGATCGACCGCATGATCGGCACGCTGAACGCCGGCAATATCGCCGCCTATAAGGCGATCGTCGACGGCATGTCGCCGGGCGGTTCGACCGGCATCGGCGACGCGATGGAGACCTCGAAGATCGAGTTCATCCGCGTCGCGACGCTCGGCCGCTCGCGCACCGCCTATCTCATGACCGACGGCGAGAACACGTCGGGGACGGACCCGGTCGTCAAAGCGAACGAGCTGCGCGATATCGGCGTGCGCGTTCACGTCATCCCGGCGGGTTCTGACGTCAGCCCCGACACGCTTTCAGGCGTCGCGGCGGCGACCGGCGGCGATCTCTTCCCGGCGGGAACGATGAACGATCTGACCGCCATTTACGCCGAAATGGCGGGCCGTCATCGCGGCGCCGCGATGGCGCTGCCGCGCGTCAATTTCCGCCTGTCGATGCGCGGCGGCGTCGGCGGCGTTCAGGAGAACCGCACCTTCGCGGCGAACTTCCCGCCGCGGCAAATGCCGTTCCCGATTTTCGTCGAGAAAAACGCCAAGTCGCTCGTCGCCTTCGTATCGGGCCGCAACCAGCGCATGAGCGACTGGTCGATGGCGATTTCGCTGCGCGGGCCGAACGGGGAATTGTTCGGGCCAGGCTCTCCCGAACTGACGGTCAACCCCTATTACCTCTTCATTAATGTGCCAAATCCGGCGCCTGGCGAATGGACGCTCGTCGCCGACGCGACCGGCCCGGCGATCCAGGAGGCGACGGCGCTCGCCTTCATCGATAATCCGGAACCGGACTTTTTCGTCAGCGCGCGGCCGTCGATCCTCACCGGCGCCGACAAGGTCGCGATCGCCGCCAATCCAAGCTTCGTCTCGCGCCTTGCGCGCGAGGGCGTCGCGATCAGCGGCCGCATCGAAGGGCCCGCCGGCTTCACCGCGCCGCTCTCGATGGATGTGAATGAAACCGGCGCATGGGGAGCGAGCGAGGGCCCGTTCCCCTATAACGGTTTTTACCGCGCGGTCCTTTCCCTCGACGTCGACGCGTCGGCGAGGCCCGCCGAAGGCGAAGCGATCTTTTCAGGCCCGCCCGCGCCGCCGGTCGCGGTCACGCCGTTCAAGCGCTACGGCTCGGCCGGCTTTGTCGTCATCAACGGCAAGGACTGGCCTTGCGCCAGCGGCGACAGGAACGACTGCGACGGCGACGGCGTCCCGAACAAGCAGGAATGCCGCAAATTCGGCAGCGACATCGACAAGGACGGCCGCCCCAACTGGTACGATGCCGATTCGGACGGCGACGAGATTCCAGACTCCGTCGAAAAGGGACTGGATTTGAACCAGAACCGCGTCCCCGACATGTGCGAGCGGGGCGAGCCGCGAACGGCGGCGCCGCCGAAATCGGACGTAAAGGACAATTGCGTGCCGCTGCGCCGCGCGCTGCTGAAGCCGCGCCTCATCGGCAAGAGCTGGCGCCTCACCGACGAAAACGTCTCGCTGCTCGATTTCGGCGGCGACGGCGAGAGCGTCATGTTCACGCTGTCGATGCTCAACAAATATGGCGCGACCGACCTTTGCTATGTCGGTCCGAAGGGCCGCTCGATGAGCTATCTGCTCGTCGACGGCAAAGCGCCCGCCGGCGCAATCAAGGGTGAGCGCTGCAAGGCTTTTGATCCGGAGCGCTTGTCGCTCGACCAGGACGGCGAGACCTATGTCCTGCGGTCCGGCAAAGAGGTCCTCCGCAGTTTTTCAAGCAAAGACGAGGCGGCGGCGGCGCTCGACATCATTCGCCGCCATGGCTTCACCAATCTGTGCGTCGCAGGACGCGACAAGTCGGGCCTTGAATATATGCGGCGATAGCCATTCCCCCGGCCGCGGCGATCGCGCCGCGGCCGATCTCCGGCGCTTGACTGCCCTAAAACCTTCCCTGCGCTCGATAGCGTTCGATGAACGGCGTATAATCCTTGGGCTGACCTTCGGCGACGAGGCCGCCGAATTTCAGCCATTTCTGCGCGCTCTTCGTCCAGATGTCGCCGACGGGTTCGACCCAGGACGTGTCGTCAAGCGTGCCGGCGCGCAAGGACAGCATGCCGATCGTCGGAACCTGGCCGTTGGCGATGCGCGAGCCGCAGGCGCCGCAAAAAATCCCAAACCGCAGATTGCCGGAATCGGCTTTCCATTCGACGCGCGCAGGATCGCCCTTCGTGAAGGCGAGCGACGCTTCCGGCACGGTCGCCGCAACGGTGAACGCGCTTCCCGTGATCTTCTGGCAATTCGCGCAGTGACAATTGTAGATCATCAGCGGCGGCGCGGAGAGTTCATAGCGGACGGCGCCGCAGGCGCAGCCGCCGGTTTGAGGCAAGGTGACTTCGCCGGCCATGGGTCTTTGATCCTTTCGATTGAGAAGGCGCGCGGCCGCCTATAGCATCGCCGGCGCAGCTTGCGTGAGGGCGATATGGTCAAATATGCGGCGGCGGGCGTCTCGGGCTTAGCGCTTTTGCAGGCGTGCGGTTCGGCCTCGACGCCAGAGCCGGCGCCGGAGCCGCCAAAGCCCGATCTCGACCCGGTCGTCGTTGCGCCCGACATCTATGCGACCAAGCTTGAGAATGATTATGTGCGCGCGATTCAAACGACCGCGCGGCCGGGCGAGATGACGCCGCTGCATTCCCATCCGGGCCGAGCGGCCGTCTTACTCGACGATTGCATTGACCGGCGCACGGACGGCAAGGGCGAGATTGTCGAGAGGACATTCGCCGCCGGCGACGTCCTCTGGGCGCCCGCCGAAACGCATGGCGACTTTCGCTACACCTTTGTCGAGGAATGCCGGATCATCGAGGTCGAGGTGAAGGGCGCGAAATAGGCGGGCCTATTGCGCGGCAGGCGCCGGGTCCGGCTGCAGATAGAGCGTCCCCGTCACGCGATGGCTGAACTTGCCGCGTTTGTTCTTGCGGTCGATGGTTGAAATCTTGAGGCGCACGTGATCGCCCTCGCGCACGAAAGTGATTGAATAGGTGCTCATGTCGAGAACGCGCTCGCCGTTCCGGTAAAAGCTCAGATTGGTGTCGCGATATTCGCCAGCGCCCGGCAGCGTGAAGTTCGCCTGGACGACGGTCGGGCTTGTCGCCTCCTCCATCGCCATGTCGAAATCACAGGTGAAGTGACCATTTTCGTTGATCGTCCCCGGATCGCAGGTCGCGCTGTCCGATTGCGCGAATGCGGCGGGCGCGGCGAAGGCGAGGCACGTTGTTGTGGCAAGAAGTTTCAAAGCCATCGGATATCCCCTTTTGGTCGAACGGCGTGATGACGCCTTCACCATAGATCGCGCGCAAAGGGCCCAGCGTCACTTTGGTCACATTTGAAGGCAAAATCGCGACGTCGCTTTTTCTCACCAATCCCATTCCGGCGGCAGCGCCGCCTCCGCGGTAAGAACTCGATCGGCTTCGGCGAGGGCCGCGTCCGCCGCCGCATCGTCGCCCGCGCCGGCGCGGCGCATGCCCGAGGTTATAGCCGAATAAGCGGAAGCGCGCTTCCGAGCCGCCGCCTCCGCGCGCAGGAGGGCAATGACGCTGTCGATGCGCCTGATTTCCTCATCGATTTGGTCGATCTTCGCCATGATTACCGGCGCTTTCGGATGACCGCGCGGCAGGTCCGCGAGCATTCCCCTCAGCCGACGACGCGCCGCGACAAGTTCTTCTCGGCGACGTTCCAGCCGATCGATTTCGTCAGACATGTTTCTTCCTCCGCCCTTAATTATTCTCCGCATTGATCAATTCATTGATTCAGTTTTTCCGTCGCCGCCTTCACAGCATCGTCGCTCGTCGCCTTCGCCTCCTTGATTTTCTCGTCGATCAGCGCGGCGGTCTCGGCGAAGAACTGCGCGTAATCGAGAAAGGCCTCGATCGCGCTTTTCTCCCTTTCGAGCTGTTTTAGTGTAGCATTCACCTTGGCGAGCGACGCCGACGGCGCGGTGACTTCCTTCAGCTTTTCCGCGGCGGCTCTCGTGAAGTCCTCCTTGCGCGGCGGATCGAGATGGGCGCCTTTAAGCGATGCTCGCACAGCCTCAATATCAGTCGCGAAGGCGACAGTCGGACTCGCGGCGACCTTGTCGATCAGCGCTGTCTCATTTTCATAGCCGGCAAGCTCGGCTTGGCCGAGGCGGTATCCCGCGTCCGCTTCGATGCGCGCGTCGGAGATCGCCTTGCTGTTGGCCGCGAACGACGCGTAAGTCGCGGCGAGCACGCCGACTTCCTGGCGCGCATCCGCCGACACCCGGTTGATGGGCCCGACGGTCGAACAACCGGCGAGCGCGGCAATCGAAAGCAGCAGGGCGAGCGCGCGCATCGTTATTCTCCCCGGACGGCGATTGCGGTCAAAAGGCCGAGATTGGCGAGGCGCGACACGAAGTCCGCGACCGTCTCCGGCTTCAGCCCGCGCTTCCCGCGAAAGTCGATTTCAGTCAGCATCGCGCCGATCGCGGCGTCGGCAATCCCGACGGCTTCCTCGTCGATCAGCGTGACGTTCAGGTGCCCAAGGTGAATGAGCTTGTTGAACGCGGCGCTCTCGCCGTAGCGGTTGAGCCAATTCAGGTGGGCCTGCCGCGCCGTCGCGCGAAGCAGGAGCCGGCGTTGAAGCTGCTTCTCGGGCGAATCAGGCTTCGATTTGTACTCGGCGGCGGCGGCGACCGGCGCGCAGGACGCGCCCTCGGGCGCGCCATACGCCGCGCAAAGACCGGGCATCAGCCTGACCAGCGCGTCCGCCTCGCCGACCAGCTCGCGATAGTTGAGCGCAAGATCACGCCAGGTCGCGACTTCCGCATCAAGCAGCGCCAGGCGCTTCCTCAGCGAGTCGGAACGCACCTTGAGCTGGTCGCGCGCGATCACCAGAAGCAGCGGCGGCGGCTCGGCGAGTTCGTCGATGACCTTGCCCATTGCGTCCAGAAATCCGGGGACCGACCCGGCGATCGCCGCCGCCGCCCTGTAGCGCGGCGTCAGGCTTTCATGCAGCGCAAGGCAAGCGGCGAGGTCGTCGTCCTTCTTGTCCTTGCAGGCTTTGTCGGCGTCAAACTCGGGAACTTCGCCGGCGATCGCTGAATCGAGGACGAAGTCGACCGCGTCCAACTGCGCTTCAACCGCGGCGAGTTCGACGCCGAGGTCCGACGCCGTGGAGGCGATCGTCTCAAGAACGCCGTCGAAAAATTCGGCGTGCGACTTCAATTTTTCCTTGATCGACTTGATTTTCTCGCCGTCGTTCCGTCTCGCGTAAAGCTCGGCGTCGATTCTCTTCAGCCTGGCCTTCTCAATCGCGTCGATCGCCGCCGTCAGTCGCGCGAGTTTTTGATCGCAGTCGACTGGATTGCCGCAATTCGCGAGCGATCGCGCGAATTCTTTAGCGTCTACCAGATTCGAATCCGCTATCAGCATCGCGATGTCCTTTTTCATGCACTCCTTCTTGAGAAGGCACTCGCCGCCCGCAGGGATCGGCGTCACGAACAACGCGGTCATCAAATCCTGGAGCGCGCAATTGTCGGCTCGCGAAGGGCTCGCCGCGAGACCCGCCGGCGTGCAATCGGGAGCAGGAGACGGCCAGGTCAAAGGCGGCGTCCTGAGCAATTCGAGATAGGCCGCGACCGCGTCGCCGCTGCAGACCATGGCGAGCGCGGTGGTTGAATCAATCTCGGGTCGGTTCTCGGCCTTCGGCGAATTTCGACCAACGCGCGCGCCCGCGAGCAAAATCCGCGCGCCGGGCGACGCGGTTGCGGCGTCGCTTTTCCTGGACGGGCCGATCGGCCCTTCGATCAAGCCGCCGGCGATGCCCGCTAGGCACCGCTCGATCGCCGCGTACTTCGCCTTTTCAATCCTGATGCGTTCTTTTTGCGCCGCCGTCGCGGCGGATTGCTGCAGCCAGCAAGTGACGGCGCTGTCGAATTTCCGGCGGATCGTTGAGTTGGGAAGAACGTCTTCCGAGGGCTTGTCTTCCGCGCGCGTAATCGTAATAACGCCGGACGCCAATTGAATCGCCGAGCAGTCGAATTCGGCAGCGGAATTCTTCTCCAAGTCGGTTTCACTCGAACTTTCAGCGGCGAATGTCTTCGGATCAGGAGGCGTCCACGCGCTCGAAACATCGATCGTCGACTTGCCCGGACCCTTCCCTCGCTTCTTGACAAAGACTGACAACGGCGACCGCAATTTAGGCGCGATGTCGCCAGCGCCTACGTCGGGCGCCAAAGAGACGTTGCGTTTAGGCGGGCGGTCGCCGATCGAGGTCAGAGCGCGATTGACGCGGAAATTATATACGTCAAACACGCGGTCCTCGACCTTTTGGTCGTCTTTGGGAAGTTTACTTGTCGCGACCGCGAGCCGGCTGGTTCGGCTTTCCGAGCCCGCGACGGCGCCGATCACGGCGTCCATATACGTTCGGAGGCTGCTGAGCTCGTTTGTCGTCGCGACGCCGAGCGAGCAGCCAAGGAAGTCTGCCAGCAATCTATCGGGAACGTCGTCGCAATCCACGCCAATGGCGCCATCCAATATCTCGAAGGTCCGGACTTCAGGGCTAAAGCCCGCGCCGCCGGGTTCGATCACGGTGCGCAGCGCCTGACTCGCCTGAAATTCCGCGCCGAGGAGGATCGATTCCATCTCCATGCCGTGAAGCGCGTCGAGATTCGCGCGGGCGGCGGCAAATCCGCTTTCCAGATCCGCTTCGCCGTAGAGCTGCAGCGCCTGTTTCGCCAATTCCTCCGTCTCGGGATCATGAATCGGCAGTTTCGCCTCGGCGCCGACGCACAGGAAAGCGACCGCCAGAGCAGGAAGCAAATCAATCAATCGACGTCGGAAAATGCCGCGCATTAGAACCCCCGTCCCCGCCGAGGGTCGGGCGAGGCGATAAAGGGGCCTCGCGGCCGGCATCGGCTGCGGAGCGGGAGTTTACAATTCAAGCGGGCGCCGTCCGTGACGACGGTTACATTACACAGGCTCGCTACGACGCGGCGAAATCGACGATCCCGGCGCCTTCGGTGCGCCCTTGCGGGGATTTGAGCCACGCTTCGCAGCACGCTTTTGCGAGCGTCCTGACGCGCAGGATGTAGGATTGCCGCTCGGCGACGGAAATAACCCCGCGCGCGTCGAGCAAGTTGAAAAGATGCGAGGCCTTGACGCACTGGTCATAGGCGGGGAGCGCGTAGGATTTCATCGCCCGATCGCCCGCCGCGATGATCGCGAGGCACGCGGCTTCCGCTTCGCGGAACTGGTCAAAAAGAACGTCCGTATTCGCCAGTTCGAAATTATAGGCGGAAAACTCGACTTCCTGCTGGTGGAAGACGTCGCCATAGGTGAAGGGCGTCCCGTCCGGCTTGCTGCCGCCATAGACGAGATCAAAGCCGTTATCGACGCCCTGGATATACATGGCGAGGCGCTCAAGCCCGTAGGTGATCTCGCCCGTCACCGGCTTGCAGTCGAAGCCGCCGACCTGCTGAAAGTAAGTGAACTGCGACACTTCCATGCCGTCGCACCAGACCTCCCAGCCGAGGCCCCAGGCGCCGAGGGTCGGGCTCTCCCAGTCGTCCTCGACGAACCTGATGTCGTGTACGGAGCGATCAACGCCGATCGCGTCGAGGCTGCCGAGATAAAGATCCTGAATGTCGGCGGGCGACGGCTTCAAGACGACCTGGAACTGGTAATAATGCTGGAAGCGGTTGGGGTTCGCGCCGTAGCGCCCGTCGGTCGGGCGCCGGCAGGGCTGCACATAAGCGGCGTTCCAGGGCTTTGGCCCGAGCGAGCGCAAAGTCGTCGCCGGATGAAAGGTCCCCGCCCCCATCTCCATGTCATAGGGCTGCAGGATGACGCAGCCCTTTTCCGCCCAATAGGTCTGGAGCGTCAAGATGAGGTCCTGAAAGGAGAGCGGCGCTTTGGCGGCGGTCATGGCGGGTGGATAGGAGCGGTCTGGGTCAGCGTCAACGAGCGGCAGGGAGTCGCGTCCCGACCCCGCGGATCCGGCGCGGTTGCCGGACCCGCGCGTTCTTGTATTACTCTCGCGCTCGAATAGTCGTTTGGGGGAGCCAGATGAGATTGCTCGTATTTGTCGCGGCGGCGGCGCTTTTGGGCGCATGCGGCCAGAAATCCGCGGAGGCGCCGACATGCGCGGCGTGATCGCCATCGCCGCGGGCTCGCTCATTTGGGCGTCGACCGGCGCCGGCGCGTCGGAACGCTGCGGCGCCGACGGCGTTCCCGCCGGCGCCGTCCTGTTCAAGGAATTCGTCATCCCGGATTTGTCGTTGTCCGCGAAAGACCGGCTGTTTCCTTATATCGCCCTGCTCGCGCCGGCGGACTGGATCGCCGAAGGCGCGCTGTCGCCGCGCAAGGACCACCCTTGCGGCCTTCGCGCCGCGCTCGGCTGGCGCGCCGCCTCGCCCGACGGCCGTTCGACGATTGAAGTCGTTCCCGATGACGCATGGACGGCGTCGCGGTGGAAGGCGCAGTTTTCAAGCTGTCCCTCGCGCGCCGTCTTTCATGCGGCGGCGTATGCGGAAGATCTGCTCAAGAAGCGCGGCGTCAAGGCGACAATCGCCGAAGTGCGCGCCCGCGAGGATATCGCCGCGCCCTGGCGCCGGCCGTTGACCGCCGCCGGCGAGACGCAGGCCGACGCCGTCGAGATTGACTTCAGGACCGAACCCGCCGCCGACGGCGCGGCGGGCGCCGACATGCTGGCGATCGCCGCGATCGCGATCAGCGCGCCGGGCATGGGCATCCCCGAAAACGAGGAGCGCGCCTATGCGCTGCCGGCGCTCATCGCGACGGCGCCGCTGGGAACGCTCGACCGGGAACTGGTCGAGGCGGTGCGCGCCTCGGCGATCGTCAATCCAGCATGGGCGGCCGCCGATCAGCGCAAAAGCGGCGGCGAAGCGCCAGACGCGGCGTTCCCTGAACGGGCGGCCGGCGCGCCGACCGCGAAATGCGGCAGCGCCTTCGCGCCGCTTGGAATTCGGCAACTCTGGCGGCGCGACGACGGTCGCGCCTATTTCATTCCCGAAAAATAAATACAAAATAAAGACGGTCGGCGCGGCGACGGCGCCCCAGCGCGTCGCCCGCTTGGCGGCGTCGCCGAGACTCTGTAATGTCGATCTCTCGGGGAACGGGGGACGTTCTGTGCAAAAACTGATTTTCTGCGCGCTCGCGCTCGGCGTCGCCGGCTGTTCGAAGTCGGATGCGGGCGACAACGCCGCAGCGCCCGCCGGTTCATACGTTTACGACGCCAACGCCGAAGCGGTTCCGCCACAGCAGATGGCGATGGCGGCAGAGGCGGCGCCGCAGACGCAGCGCGCGGCGCCGCGCAACATCATGCGGTTTGAACGCGGCGTCATCGTCGACCCGACCGGCTTTGCGCAGCCGATGGCGGTCTCGTCCCTCTTCATCCCCTATGGCTGGCGGACGCAAGGCGGCGTTTTCTGGGGCCAGCAATTCATGTGCACCAACGGCTATAATTTTGAATGGAGCGCGGCCGCGCCAGACGGCGCGTCCGGAATCATGGTGCTGCCGCAGGCGAAATGGGAAAACAGCAGTTACGGCGCGGCCTCGTCCTCGCCGGGATGTCAGGCGGCGCCCTATGCGACGGCGCGCGCCTGGATCGAGGCGCTCGCCGCGCAAACATTTCCGGGCGCGCGCGTCGTCGACTATCGTGATCGCCCGGACCTCGTCGCGCAAATCGGCGCTGCGCCGCAGCGCCAGCAAATGCCGATGGGCGAATCGCGAAGCTGGACCGAGGCGGGGGAGGCGCTGATCGCCTTTACCGCGAACGGGCGCGACATGCGCGGCTCGGTCGCCGCCGCCGTTCAGTTCAATCTGATGATCACCGACATGTCGAGCATGGGCCAGCAGCCGATGACCGCGCTGAACGCTTTTGCACATCCCGCCTGGGCCGCTTACGCGCCGAACGGCCAGTTTAATGTCGCCTTTTTCGAAGCGATCCGGCGGACGATCAAGCCCAATCAGGAATGGTGGTCGGCGATCGCCGGCCACAATGTGCGGATCGGCAGGGTCGCGATCGAAGAGAGCAAGAAGCGCGCGGCGATGATCGCGCAGTCGAATGAGGATATCTCCCGCATCCGCCAGTCGGTGTGGGACAATCAGCAGCAGAGCGCCGACCGGCGCGCGCGCGAATTCGGCGAACTGATCAAGGGCGTCGAGACATGGCGCGACGCCGACGCGCCGGGCGGCTCGGTCGAGCTTTCGCAAACCAATCACGCCTGGCGCCTCAATGACGGCACCTATGTGATGACAGACAACCCGAATTTTGATCCGTGGAGAGACCTTCAGGTCGAAGGCCGGAAATTGGAGGCGGTGCAATGACGACAATCATGAAACTGACGGCGGCGGCGATGGTCGCCCTGATCCCGACGCTGGCGGCGGCGCAAGATTCGTTCGGCGGCGGCGGCCAGCAGCAACAACCGCAGCAGCCGCAGCAGCCCGATCAGGGCGGCTGGGGCCAACAGCCAGAGCCCGGTCCCGGCGGCCAATGGGGCCAGCAGCCGGCGCCCGCGCCGCAGCCCGGCCCCGGCGGCCAATGGGGTCAGCAGCCGCAGCCCGGCCCGAGCGCCGGCGGCGCCAATCTTGACCAGCTGATGCAGATGGAGCGCCAGGATTTCGGCGTGCAGCCGACGGCGCAATTGCATAACGGCCAGATGCACGGACCAACGCCGGCGAGCATTCCCGGCGGACAAGTGGTGACGACCAAAGGTCTCGTCGCGCTCGTCCAGGGAAAACAGGCGCCCTATTTCCTGTTTGACGTCCTCGGCGGGCCTGAGACGCTGCCGAACGCGATGCCGGCCGCCTGGCTCGCGCAGGCGGGATCATTCAATGACCAGACCCAGCAGCAATTCTCGCAGATGCTCCAGCAGGGAACGCAGGGCCGCAAGGATATTCCGCTGATTTTCTATTGCCTGTCGAACCAGTGCTGGATGTCGTACAACGCCGCGCTCCGCGCCATCAATGCGGGGTACACGAATGTCCTGTGGTATCGCGGCGGCATCGAAGCCTGGAAGATGGCCGGCCTGCCGACGCAGCCGGCGCAGCAGGGCAATCCTCAACAGCCCCAGCAACAGCCGGGCGGCTATCCCCAGCAGCAACCGGGCGGCTACCCCCAGCAGCAGCCCGGCGGCTATCCGCAACAGCAGCCCCAACAGCCGCAGGGCGGAAACTGGCCGCAGCAATAAGACTGACGGCGCCGGCGGCGGCGCGCTGACGATTGCGCCGCCGCGAATGATGATGCGGGAGGTCAATGGCTGAGCCGGAAGAAGCCGCGTCAGCGCCCCTTGCCCCGTCGGCGCCGCCGGCGCCGCCATTAGCCGAGGCGTCGCCGGCCGCAACGCCGCCGCCGGCCGTGTCTTTTCTCCGCCGCCGACGAAACGTCGTCAAGGGCGCGATCCTCGTTCTGGCGACTTCGTTGTCGCTGCTCGGCACGGTCGGGCAGTTCTATTTCGTCGACAAGGTGAAAGACATCGCCGACGCGCGCGCCGAGGAAATGCGCGGCATCGAAACGCGGACGGAGAGTTTGCGGACGGCGCAGTCCGCCTATTTCAATTCGCAAGTCCAGGGCAATCTCCTGTTCGCCCTCAACCCCGCGGACAAATCCGTCAACAAGGGCATCGTCGCCAATCTCTATCAGCTGGCGCTGCTCGACCGCGCCTTCCCGTTCCGGTCGATCCTCGGCGAGCTCGCCATCGCCGGCGCCATCGAGTTCAAGCCGGTCAACGACCAGTATAACGCGTTGCGGTCAACCGCGATGACCGATCTCTCCTATGAAGCCTATATGGCGGTCGGCGAATTCGAGCGAGTCATCCTCGATTCAGCGATGGCGCAGCACGACGCGCTGCAGGATCGCTACTGGAAAGCGCAGGAAGAAAGGGACAAGGCCGACGCGGAAGCCGAACGCCGGCGCGCGTTCATGCTCGCCGTGACCGGCGCGGCGACCTGCCTCTTCCTCCTCGCAAACCTCGTCAGCGTCAAAGAGGACGTTCACGTCAACGACGCGGAGTAACCCCCGCGCCATCGGCGCCGGGCGTCAATGGGCGGTCTTCTTCATGCCCTCAAGCCCCATGACGCGGGCGTTCCACGCCTGGATATTCGGGTATTGGCCGAGCGGAAGGTCCATCGCCTTGGCGTGCGTCAGGCCGCAGCCGACGGCGAAATCCGCAAGCGTCGGCGCGGTTCCGGCGAGAAACTCGCGGCCGTTGAGATGCGCGTTGAGATAGCCCGCCTCGCGCGCGAATTTCTCGAGCGTCGCCGCGACGATCGCCTCATCCGCCGGACCGAGATTCAGCAACCCCTTGACGAGGCGCTCGAACTGGATCGGCTGATAGGCGGGCGTCCAGTGCGCGACGTCCCACAGGAGGAACTGGTCAACTTCGGCGCGCGCCTTCGGATCGTCAGGATAGAGAGTATTCGGCTTTTTCGAGGCGAGGTACTTCATGATCGCGTTCGATTCGCCGAGGATGAAATCGCCTTCCTCAAGGAAAGGGACGCGCGCGGCGGCGTATTTTTCCTTGACCACGGGATCCATCGGCCGCACCGCGACATTTTCGACTGGAAGGCCGAGATGCGCGGCGACGGCGAGCGGCTTTCTGACGTTTTGCGACAGCGGCACTCCGTAGATCTTGATTGCGGCCATGGTTTTCTCCGTAATTGGCGTCTTCGATGACGCGCGGCAGACTAGGGTTTCGACCGTCGGACCGCAATATCGGGCCGATCACGCAGATGTGAGCGAGCGCCAGCGCAGCGACATGCAGGAGAGGCCGGCGTCGATCCGGCCGATTTCATCCGTCGGCAGAGGAATGACATCATAGCCGGCGCCCGCAAGACGGTCGATCGCGCGGCGAAATCCCGCGCCGACGAAGAGCGCCTTGTTGACGCGCAGCGCGTTCGCCGCCGCATCCTCGCCCGCCGGCGTCAAAATCTCGCGGAAGCCGACGAAGGCGCCCGAGCGCGACAGCCGCGGCGTCGTCAGCACGGTTTCCTCGTCAATCAGCGAGCAATCGGTCTTGAAATGAAGGACGTCCTTGGGCGTTTCGACGACGCTGGCGCGCTTGCCGAGCCTTGCGAGAAGCCGCATCAGCGCCTCCGCCCCCTTCTTGTCGGTGCGCGCCGAAAGGCCGATCATCACGCGTTCGGCCGTCCACAAAATATCGCCGCCGTCGGCATGGCCGTCGTCGAGCGTCAGCACGGTTTCGAATTTGTCGCGAAGCGCCCCCTCAAGATGCGCGACCTCGCCGGCGCGGGATTTCGCGCCCGGACGCAACAAGATCGCGCCTTCCGGAAAGACGAGCGCCGGGTCTTCGACGAAAATCGAATCCGGAAACGCCTCAAGCGCCGGCAGCACCGTCACCGCGACCCCGGCGTTGACGAGCGCCGCGCCATAGAGGGCGTGTTCCGAGGCGACGCCGTCAAAAGTCGGGTCGAGGCCGCCGCCCGCGCGCAACCCGGCGACGACCGAGCGCGCCGGCTTTCTGACGATCGCATGGGTGAAATCGGTGACGGCCATCGGGGTCCTTCCCTCGCGTCTATAGCAGCTTTGCGGTCGCGCGCGCCATCGCGCGCCCATGGAGCACCGCGCCAGTCGCATTTCCGCCGCAGTTTATATAGAGGTCAGCGCGACGGAATTCTGCGCCTTGCGCGTTGGAGTTCCTTAGGGCGGGCGTTGAAAATCGGGTTGGAGAGATAGCCTTGAAAAAATGGTCGCTCGCCGCGCTCGCCGCGACATTGTCCTTTTCGCTTGCTGCGGCCGAAGAGCCGGCGCCGGCGGTCGAAGACGCGGTCGCGCCGCTTGACCGGAAATCATCGAAGGATGACTCGCCCCATCAAGATGACGCCGGGCGCCTGATGAATTTCGCGCGGAACTTGCGCGAAGAAAAAGGCTGCGCCGGTGCGGCGCCGGCGTTCCGCGTCGTCGCCGCGATGGGCGAGGGCGAAGAGGCGGCGCAACACGAGCTTGGCGAATGCCTGCTCGAACTCAAAGGCGCGACCGACGTCGAGACAGCGCTCTTCCGGCAGGAGGGCGAATTCTGGCTGACAAGGGCCGCCTTCGCCGGCAACGCCCGCGCGCAGAGGAAGCTCGTCATCGAAATGGCCTCGCCGGCGAGCCCCCTCCACAATCCGAAGGGCGCGCTGATGTGGGCGCTCATCTATGGGAAAAATCCGACGGCGGATCTTTACGGCTACAAGGCGCTGCCGGCGACGCTTGTTCCCGGGCTGAGGTCGTCGCTCAACGAAGCGGACGCCGCCGAGGCCGAAGCTTTCGCGAAGGACTTCGCGCCGCTGCCGCTCTCGAAGTTCGAAGGCCCGAAACGCGAAGACAAGAAGGGCGAGCGCGGCCCGTTCGAAGGACGCCCGGACGGCGCCCGCCCGCCCGGCGGACGCCGGCGGCCGGGGTGAGCGGGTTTGTGATCGCTTGACAGTCAAGCGAAGATGACCCATATTATGACCTGATTAGGGTCATGATTTGGGGCAAGAATGTCAGCGACAAGCCTCCTTTCGGAAGTGGTGACACCGGCCAATCTCATTTCCGCGGATCAGCTTGCGGAAAGGCTGAGGGTCACCAAGGCGGAGCTCGCCGCCGCGCTCGGGCTCTCGCGCGATTCCGTCTCGAAGACCGCGCGCGTCAATTCACCCTCAACGCAAGGCCGCCTTCGCGACTTCGTCGAGATCTTGAACCGCGTTCTGCCGTGGACCGGAGCGGAATTGTCCGCCTACGCATGGTATCGCTCGCAGTCTCTTCCCTCCTTCGGCGATATGACCGCCGAAGACCTGGTGCAGGCTGGCCGCGCCGAAGCGGTCAAAGCCTATTTGAGCCGGATCGCTGAGGGCGGCTACGCTTGAAGCCGCCGTTCCGGCGATTCGTCGGGCGCTGCTATCGCGCGCATCATCCGCGCTGGTCGTTCGCGCCGGAATCGGGCGACGGCGCCAAGCGTCATGGCGGGCGATTCAATCCGCCGGGAGTCGCCGCCCTCTATATGTCGCTCAGCGTCAAGACGGCCTGGCTTGAAGCGCAGCAAGGCTTCGTGTTCAAGGCGCAGCCTCTGACGCTTTGCGCTTATGAGGTCGACTGCGATGACATGATCAATCTCGCCGACGAGGAAACGCGCGCGGCCGCAGACGCGCCGCTCGCCGATCTCGCCTGCCCCTGGGAAGACCTCGCCGACCGCCGGACGACGCCGCCAAGCTGGGCGATCGCTGAGCGCCTGCGCAAGGCCGGCTGCGCCGGAATCATGGTTCCGAGCTTTGCGAGCAGCGCGCGCGAAAGCGACTTCAATCTCGTCTTCTGGCGCTGGTCGCGCGAGCCGCCGCACCTCTTGCGCGTCATCGACGACGAAGACCGGCTGCCGAAGAACGATGCGTCGTGGCGGTAAAGAAAAAACCGCCCCCTTTCGGGGGCGGCTTCGGGCCGTTTCCTCCCTGATAGGCTCGGCCTCTTATTCCGCCGCCTTGAACTGGTGCTGCTCCGTCGACTCGCTCATCGCGGTCGTCGAGGACTGGCCGCCCGACAAGGTCGTCGCGACGAGGTCGAAATAGCCGGTGCCGACTTCGCGCTGGTGGCGCGTCGCCTCATAGCCGATCTTCTCGGCGGAAAACTCCGCCTGCTGAAGTTCTGAATAGGCCGCCATGCCGCGGTCCTTGTAGCCGTGGGCGAGCGTGTACATGCCGTAATTGAGCGCGTGGAAGCCGGCGAGCGTCACGAACTGGTATTTGTAGCCCATCGCGCCGATTTCGCGCTGGAATTTGGCGATCGTCGCCTTGTCGAGATTGGCTTCCCAGTTGAAGGACGGCGAGCAATTATACGCCATCATCTTGCCCGGATGCGCTTTCTGGATCGCCTCGGCGAAGCGCTTGGCGTCCTTAAGATCGGGATGCGAGGTCTCCCACCAGATGAGGTCCGCATAGGGCGCATAGGAAAGCCCGCGCGCGATGCAGTGGTCGACGCCCGTCTTGTCTTTCAGGCGATAAAAGCCTTCGGGCGTCCGCCCCTGGTCGAAATCGATGAACGGGTGGTCGCGCTCGTCGACGTCGGAGGTGATAAGCTTTGCAGACTCGGCGTCGGTCCTCGCGACGACAAGGGTCGGCACGCCGCAAACGTCGGCGGCGAGTCGCGCCGCGTTGAGGTTGCGCTCATGCGCTTTGGTCGGAATCAAGACCTTGCCCCCGAGATGCCCGCATTTCTTTTCGGAGGCGAGCTGGTCTTCGAAGTGAACGCCGGCGGCGCCCGCTTCGATATAGGCCTTCATGATCTCAAAACAGTTCAAGGGCCCGCCAAAACCCGCTTCCGCGTCGGCGACGATCGGCAGGAAATAATCGCGCTTCACTTTTCCTTCCGACCATTCGATCTGGTCGGCGCGGCGAAGCGCGTTGTTGATGCGCTTGGCGAGTTCAGGTCCGGCATTCGCCGGATAGAGCGACTGGTCGGGATAGACCTGACCCGCCGTGTTGGCGTCGCCAGCGACCTGCCAGCCGGAGAGATAGATCGCCTTCAATCCCGCTTTCGCCATCTGCACGGCCTGATTGCCGGAGAGCGCGCCGAGCGCGTTGATATAGGGTTCTGTCTTCAGAAGGTCCCAAAGCTTCACCGCGCTCCGTTCGGCGAGCGTGTAGGCGATCGGGAACGAACCTCTGAGGCGAAGCGCCTCGGCCGCCGAATAATTGCGCTTGATCCCGGCGAAGCGGCCCTTCGGCGCGGACGGGATGAGATCGTCGAAAGTCGTCATGATCTGGTTCTCCAATGATGCGGCGGCAAACTGAATCCGGCGACCCGTCGCCCCCAAACGCCGCGACCGCGTTTTCTCGCAGAATTTTCTGAAGAGACCATTTTTGCAGCTGCGAAGCGAGCGATGATGCGTCGCAATGTAAAGCATGACACAAACGATTCTGTCTTTTTGTCGATTTTGTCATTCTTGTGTGCTATCCTATTGAAAGATAAATATCGTTTTGACCTCAAAATGGCTAGCGGCAAGCGCAAACTCTACCTTGGCCCCCAGATTCGCCGGCTTCGCCGCGAGCAGGGGCTGACGCAGGCCGAGATGGCGGCCGAGCTCGGCGTTTCGCCCTCTTATGTGAACCTCATCGAGCGCAATCAGCGGCCGGTATCGGCCGACCTGCTGGTCGGCCTCGCAAGGGCCTATGGGTTCGACGTTTCGCGCATGGGCGGCGCAGAGACGGACGCGCTGTTCGCCGACCTTGCCGCCGCCTTCGCCGACCCGCTCTTTCAGGAAGCAGGCGTCAGCCGCGAGGACGCCTTCGATCTTGCCGCCGGCAATCCGGTCCTCGGCGCGGCGGTCGCCTCGCTCTTTCGCGCCTGGCGGTCTGCCGAAGACGAACTCAACGAAGCGCGCATCGCCGGCAATCGCGCGGGCGAAGACCCGCTCGAGGAAGCGCGCACGTTTCTTCACGCGAGCCGCAATCATTTCCCGGAAATCGACGAAGCCGGCGAGCGCGTCGCGGCGGAAAGAAGCGCCGGCGCGCTCTTTGATGCGCTCACGGAGCGTTTCAGGCGCGATCATCGCCTCAAGACGCGCGTCCTTCCCGCCGAGGTGATGGCGGGCGCCTGGCGGCGCCTTAACAAGCACGCCGGCGAGATCGCGATCTCAGAGGCGCTTGATCAGGCGAGCCGGACGTTCAATCTCGCCCTGCAGCTCGCCCTGATCGAGCAGAGCGCGACGCTTGACCGTCTCGTCAACGAGGCGAAATTTGCGACCGACGCGGGGCGGCGCCTCGCGCGCGCCTCGCTCGCCAATTACGCGGCGGCGGCGATCATGCTGCCTTATGGCCCCTTCCTCGCGGCGGCGAAGGATCTCGCCTATGACATCGAGGCGCTGGCGCGCCGGTTCGGGGCGAGCTTTGAACAGGTCGCGCACCGGCTGACGACGCTCCGCCGCGAGGGCGCCGGGGGCGTTCCCTTTTTCTTTCTGCGCGTCGACGCCGCCGGCAACGTGTCGAAACGGTTTTCGGGCGACATCTTTCCTTTCGCGCGCTATGGCGGCTCGTGCCCCTTATGGACCGTACACGAAGCATTCAGGACGCCGCGCCGGATCGTCACGCAGCTGATCGAGCTTCCGGACCAAAGCCGCTATTTCTCGATCGCGCGTACCGTGACATCCGGGACGGGCGGCTATCAGGCGCCGCATATCGAACGCGTCGTCGTCGTCGGCTGCGCGCTCAAGGACGCGAGCGACCTCGTCTATGCGCGCGGACTGGACCTTGAAGCGGCGCCCGCATCGCCCGTCGGCGTCACCTGCCGCCTCTGCGAAAGGCCGGACTGCGCCGCAAGGGCCCACCCGCCGCTCCGCCGCCGCCTCATCGTCGACGAGCATCGGCGCCTAGCGGCGCCGTTCAGCTTCGCCTTCGATTAAGGGCGTTATAAATCCGTAACTTATTGTTTTTTCTTTATAATATAAGATTATCGAGAATTTCATTTATAGGCTATAAAACACCTTGACCGCAGCCCTTGCTCATGACACCTATGAACCCCTAATTGCTTGAATGAACTAGCTTTTTGGAGTAACCCCCTTTTTGTTCTTATAGCCTATAATGAAACACCCTGCAGCACCCCCGGACCTTTCGGCGGAATTTGAGCGCCTCATGCGTGAGGCGGCCGAAGGAGGTCGAGCCGCCCTCTTCGATCTCGCCCGCCGGTCGGCGGCTGTCAGGCCGGTCGACGAGAAAGGACGATACCTCCATTGGGACGAATTTCGGTTCAAGCCTTCGGACGATGGCGCGAGCGCCGTCGATCGCTGGACGCTCGTCCGGCGCGCTCGCGAGGCGCGCCGCATCGACGCGCCGTTCCGGGACAAATCCGGCGCCAAGTTCTTCCTCGTAAAGACCGACTTCATCGAACGCGCGCTCCATGAGATCGACAGCCGTGCGCGCGGGGGCGTTCGCTTCGACGGCCCCGCGCCCACGTCAGGCGAAGCGCAGTCATTTCTTGTCACGTCGTTGATTGAGGAGCCGTTCAGCTCTTCGGTGTTTGAAGGCGCCGTCGCAACGCGCGACCAGGCGAAGAGGCTCATCCGGGACTCGCGCACGCCAAGAACGCCAGGCGAGCGGATGATCATTAATAATTATCGGGCCATCGAGTTCATAAAGACGAAGAAAGGCGAGCCGCTGACGCCGGCCCTCGTCCTGGAAGTCCATCGCCTGATCACGCATGATACGCTGGACGATCCAAGGAAGGCCGGCGTTTTCCGGGATTCGCGCGACAGGATCGTGGTCGATGACCTTGCGAGCGGAGAAATCCTGCATGATCCGCCACCCGCCGGCGCGCTCAAAAACCGGATGGATGACTTGTGCCGTTTCGCCAATGACGACGGCGCTGAAAACGCGTTCATTCACCCGGTTCTCCGCGCGATCATCCTTCATTTCATGCTCGCCTATGATCACCCCTTCGTCGACGGCAACGGTCGGACGGCGCGAGCGATATTTTACTGGTCGGTGCTGAAGCATGGGTACTGGCTGCTTGAATACATTTCGATCAGTAAGCAGATCAAAGATGCGCCGATCCAGTATGGCAAAGCGTTCCTTGAAACAGAAAGCGACAGCGGCGATCTCACCTATTTCATCAATAATCAGCTCGAGATGATCCTGAAAGCGATCGACGCGCTCTACGTCTTCGTCGAAGGAAAAAAAGCCGAGGTGGCCGCGCTCGAAAAGGCTTTCGCCGATCGGTCGATGAAGACGCGCTTCAATCATCGTCAGCTCGCGCTCCTCAATCGCGCCGCGCGTGCGCCGGGCCTGACGATCACGATCAATCAGCATCAGACAACGACCGGCGTCAGCTATCTGACGGCGAGGTCCGATCTTGAGCATCTCGTCAAGGAAGGCTTTTTCTCAAAACGCAAGCGCGGCGCGACGTCACTCTACGCGCCGAAGAAAGACCTCAGCGAGAGACTGCGGATGAGCGGCGGGCGATGACGTAAAGCGCCGATCCGGCGACGAAGAGCGCGGCGAGCGTCTTCCAGGCGTCGATTGTCGACTGGCTGATCGCCCACAGGCAGAACATGACGCCGCCGAGCCAGACTGCGTCGCGGGCGAGGCGCGAGGCGGCGTTATTCGCTGGCGCGCCCGCGCGCTTTCTAAGGATCGGCAGCGCCGCGAGGCTTGCAAGATAAACAAAGAGGCGCGCAAGCGTTGAGACGACCGCAAGTTCGACAAAAGTCCCAGAAAGCGCGAGCGCCGCGGCGACGGCGGCCATGAAGGCGATCGAATTGGCGGGCGTCGCCCGCCGCGCGCCGATTTTCGCAAACCAGGGCGGCAGCGAGCCCGAACGTCCGAGCGCAAGCGTCACGCGCGGCGTCGACAGCAAATTCGACAGCAAATTCCCGGCGATTGAAAAAAGCGCGACGACCAGAATGACGATCGCGCCGGCGGGCCCGAACAAAACCTCCGCGAGCGCTGCGAGCGGCGCGTCCGGTTTCGGGCGATCGCCGATCATCGCGACATAACCGGCGACGATCAGGAAATAGAACAGCGCCGAGCCGCCGATGACGACGAGAAGAGCGCGGGGGATGACAAATTCGGCGCGCTTCGTCTCGCCGGCCGGCATCAAGATCGCTTCAAAGCCCACAAAGGCGTAAAGAATGAGCAGCGCCGCTGGACCGTATTTTTCAGCTGGCGGCGGCGCTGCGGGCGAAAACCCTCCGGACGCGGCGAGCGCGGCGATCGCAAGCGCGAGGAGCGGCAAGACCTTGATCGCGCTGATGACGTTCAGCGCCGCGGCGGCCCGGCGCACGCCGAGAATGTTGGGCGCCGTCACCGCGGCGATGATCACGATAATGAGCGCCGAACGGCCGAACGGCGTTTGCGCGACAGGCGCGATCCGCGCCGCGTAATCGGCAAAGATGACGGCGTTGGCGGCGAGCGCGGTCACGCGCGCGACATAATAGGCCCAGCCGACCTCGAACGAGACGAACCGCCCGAAGGCGCGCTCGACCGCGGCGATCGGGCCGCCGGTCTCGGGCGTCAATGCGGAAAGCTCCGCCAGCGGCGCGGCGATCAGAAAGACGAGCGCCCCGAAAAGCAGGAAAAGCCAGGGGCTGAAAGCCCCGAACTCCGCATTGAGCGCCGCCGGCAGGGCGAAAATTCCGGCGCCGATCATGCCGTTGAGCGCCAGCATCGCGGCGCCAAGCGGCCCGATGTCGCGACGAAGATTTTCTGCGCTTTCGGATTTTCCGGCGGTCACGAGGCCCTCCCGCGACTGACCCTAGGGCGCTTCCCCCGCCGCGCAAACAAGGGGCGCGCGATTTGACTAGTCGCGCGCGCGCGCGGCATGAAGCGGCGATGAACGCCAAACCGCCGCTTTCCGCCTATATTCGCACAAAGAACGAAGCGCGCATGATCGACGCCGTCGTCAGGGCGGCGCTGGAGGCCGCAGACGAAGTCGTCGTCGTCGATTCAGGCTCGACCGACGCGACCGTCGCGCTTGCGACGAAAGCGGGCGCGCGCGTCGTTCACCAGGACTGGCTTGGCGGAGGGCGGCAAAAGCGCTTCGCCGAAGGCCAATGCCGCCATGACTGGCTGCTCGATCTTGATGCGGATGAAGTGGTGTCGCCGGCGCTGGCGGCGGAAATCAGGAATCTCTTCGCATCGGGCGAGCCGTCGTCGAGGGTCTACCGGACGCCGGTCGCGATCGCGCCGCCGATCGGCGGGCCCTGGGTCGGATTCGGCGGCGTCATCCGCCACAAGCTCTATGATCGCCGCGCCGTGCGCGCGCCGGATCACGCCGCCTGGGATCAGTTCGACATTCCGGACGGCGTCGCCGCCGGATCGCTGAAGGCGCCGATCTTTCACCACGTCTTCAGCGACACCGCGCATCTGATCGACAAGCTCAACCGCAATTCGTCGACGCGCGCGCGCCTGCTGCCGGCCAAGCCCGCGCCGGTCCTGGTGCTGAGGATTTTTTTCGGACTGCCGTTCTATGTCGCCAAGCGCTATCTTCTCGACGGGCTCTTCCGCGGCGGCGTCTATGGTTTCGCGTTCTCGGTGATGTCGGGTTTCGGCCGCTGGATGCGTGACGTGAAAATGTATGAAAGGCGCTTCCTGGAGCACGAGAAGTGAGCGCGCCTTTCGGCGCTTTCGCGCCCTCGCCGTTTGAAGAGCGCGTCCGCGCCGCCGCGCATCGTCTGCCGGCGAATGATTTCGGCCGCAAGGCGGCGTCCGCGTTGCTTGGCGCCGCCGGCGGCCGCTCGGGGCGCGCCTTCGACGTGACCTTATTCGGATCGCAAAAAGCGCGGCTCCACCCTCACGACAATATCTGCGAGAAGCGCGTCTTCCTGACGCCGCAGCTTTGGGATCCCGCCGAGCGGGCTTTGCTGGGCGCCGCCATTCGAGACTTCGGCGGTCAGACTTTTCGTTTCGTCGATGTCGGCGCGAATGTCGGACTCTACACCCTGTTCGCACGCGCCGAGGCGCTGCGCGCCGGCGCGGCGCTGCAGGCGGTCTGCGTCGAGGCGGACGGCGACATGGCGGCGCGCCTTCGCTTCAATCTTGAGGCCTCGGGCGCGAGCGGGGATGTCGCCCTATTTGAGTGCGCGGCGTCGGACGCGGAAGGCGAGGTTCGTTTCTCCGTCAACCGGGAGAGCCGCGGCCTCAGCCGGGTGGACGCCGCCGGCGCGCTGATCGTTCCTGCGCGCCCGCTGCTGCCGATCGTCCTTGAAGCCGGACTTGACCGCATCGACGCGATGAAAATCGACATTGAAGGGCATGAACACCCGATGCTCGACGCCTTCCTCGCGGCGGCGCCGAAATCCCTCTGGCCGCGCCTTCTCATTCTTGAAACGTCGCATGCGGAAGAAGATCGCTCCGCCCTGAAGCTCGCCGAACGCGCGGGCTTTCTCCTCGTCATGCGGACGAAGCGGAACGCCTGCCTGCGCCGTCAGGAATAAGGGCGCCGGTCAGTCGACGACGCCGATGAACGGCGCGCCGCGCTTTCTGCCGTCGTCGTCCATGCCGTAGCCGACGATAAAGTCCCGCGCCGACGCTTCAAACCCGACGAAATCAGCGTCGATGTCGGCGCCGCGGCCTGTCGCCTTTCGGACAAGAACGCAGATTTTCGCCTCCCGCGCGCCGCGGTCGAGCACCATGTTCTTGGCGAAATGCAGGCTGCGGCCGGTGTCGAGCACGTCGTCGATCAACAGCACCGACTTGCCTTCAAGCGGCACGGAGAAATCCTTGAGCAAGGTGACGACGCCCGACGACGCGCGCGCGCCGCCATAGCTTGAGAGCTGCACGAAATCGACGAGCGGGTCGCGGCCGAGCGCATGGAGCGCGCGCAGGAGATCGGCGGCGAAGACAAAAGCGCCGGTCAGCACCGGGGCGATCAGGAAGTCGGCCGGCATCGCGCGCGCGATGTCGGCGGCGAGCGCGTCGATCCTCGCGCGGACAGTTTGTTCGGAATGAAGCGTTCGCATCGGCGCTGCTTACGACGGAGCGGCCGGGACATTCAACCGCGGTTTAATTCGACGGCGTCTTCAAAAGGTCGCCGACCGACACTTTGACGCCTTCCGCCGGCGCGAAGGAGAGCAGCACTTCGCTGACGCCGTCGGGCGCCGGCGCGCGCGTCGAAAAATCGACGGATTGGCCGGTGCGGACCTTTTCGGCGCGGGCCGGAAACGTCCAGCGGGAAAGCACCTCGCCGTCCGGTCCGAGCGCCTCGGCCTGCAGCATCGGCGGGGCGACGTCGGCCTTTTCTTCGTTGCGAAGCCGGCCGAGGATTTCAATCACCGGTCCTTCGGGCGACATCGCGACACGGTGCGTCACGCCCTCGATCTTGAGGCCGTAGGGGTTCGCCTCGATGCCGACGGCTTCATAGGCGCCCTTGGCGTTCGGGAACATCGCGACGATGTTGTTGCGATAGGAATAGGCGACGAAGGCGCAGGCAGCGATCGCGCCGAGCCACGCCGACCAGCCGAGCGCGCGGAGCGGCGTCAGCCGGTTTTTTTCGCGCGCTTCGGCGCGGCGGCGCGCTTTCCTGATGGCGCGCTCCAGTTCTTTCGGCTGCACGCGAAGCGCGGTGAAAAACTCTTCGTTGAAGACGCGCTCGGCGATCGGCTCGAGATCTTCAAGGCGCGCGAGCGCGGTCTCGCGGCGGCGGTCCTCGCGGACCTTGCGCCCAAAGCCGGCGCCGAGCATGTCGTTCTGGTAGTCGGCGTTCGGACGATCAATGTCCTCGAAGTCGGCGTCGACGACCTTGGCGTCGCGCCGGTCGCGCGATGCGCGAAGGTCGGCGCCGTCATCGTCGCGCGCGCTGCGGCTCTTGTCCTCATCGCGGGCCTCGCCCTTCGCCGGCTCGTTGCGGCGACGGCCGTCGGAATGATCGCGATCCTCAGCGTCCGCCCGATCCCGGCGGCTGCGTCGATCGCCGTCTTCTTCGCCGCGCGCCGTGGTCTTCGGATCGCTTCTTTCCTCATCTTCAATGCGGAAACGGGCCGATTTCGACGGCGGTTCGAACAACGGTTCGTCGACGCCTTCTTCATAGGCGTCGTCGCGCCGGTGCGACCGGCGGGTTTCCTGGCGATCGTCCCCGGCGGCGGCCTTGCGGGACTTCGCCTTTAGAGGCATCAGATTTTCGATCGGCTGGGGAGCCGGCACAAACCAGCTCTCATTGCATTCGGCGCAGCGCACAGACCGCCCGTCCGGCGAAAACCGGTCGTCATCGACATCATAGCGCGTGGCGCAACTTGGACAGGTGATTATCATGGGGCCCGAGAATCATGCCTTGGCTGACTGGTCGCGCGCCGCGCGACTAACGCCCAATTGACGGACAGGACGCCGTGATCGTCAGTTTTGAACAGGTCGGTCTCGCCTATGAGGCCGGCGTCGAGAGTCTGAAGGACGTCAACTTCACGCTCGAGGAGGGCGAATTCCGGTTTCTCACCGGCCCGTCCGGCGCCGGCAAGACCTCTTTCCTGAAACTGATCTACCTGGCGCTGAAGCCGACGCGCGGAAAAATGACGCTGTTCGGCGAGGACGTGACCAACGCCGCGCGCGAATCGCTGCCGCCGCTCCGGCGACGGATCGGCGTCGTCTTTCAGGAATTCCGCCTGCTCGACCATCTTACGGCCTTCGAAAACGTCGCGTTGCCCATGAAAGTCGCGGGCGTTAACCAACAGCAATACCGGGAAGACGTAAGGGAACTCTTAAATTGGGTCGGGCTTGGCTCAAGGCTGGACGCCCTGCCGCAGACGCTCTCGGGCGGCGAAAAGCAGCGCGTGGCGCTGGCGCGCGCTTTGGTGTCGAAACCGGACCTCATCCTCGCGGACGAGCCGACCGGCAATGTTGACCCGCAAATGGGTGAAAAAATCATGAAACTCTTCGTCGAGTTGAACAAACTCGGCGCCGCCGTCATTGTCGCCACGCACGATCTGCAACTGGTCGAGGCGCTCGGCAAGAAGACGATGCGGCTTGAAGGCGGGCGGCTTCACGACGAGCCGATGCCGGCTCGAAAGCGCGGAAGGGCAAGATGAGCAGCGTCTCCGGCATCGAAGGCTCGATCGGCGAGACCAAACCCGACGGACCGGTCGCCGAAAAGCGCGGCCGTCGCGGCCAGGACCCGCTCTTGCCGCGTTTCAGCCGTTCCCCTCTCCTGCCGGAAGCGGGCGCAGGCGGCGCGCCTTTGACAGCCGTCATCGCCGTCATCTCCTCGCTCGCCTGCCTCGCGCTCGCCGCGGCCCTCGTCATCGCGTCGGCCGCGGATGCGTGGACGACGGAACTTCGCTCGTCGCTGACTGTGCAGGTGAAAGGCGTCGACGCCGCCGAGATCGCGCAGCGGGTCGAAGCGGCGCAAGCCATCTTGTCGAATGCGCCGGGCGTCATCGACTTCGAAGTCCTTTCATCCAAAGAAGCCGGCAAACTGCTTGAACCCTGGCTCGGCAAGGGCAACGCGGATTCGCTCAACGTTCCCGCGCTGATCGAGCTGAAGCTGAGCGAGGAGGGCCGCAAGAATATCGCGGCGCTGTCCAGGCAGCTTGAAAGCGTCGCGCCCGGCCTGTCGCTCGACGATCATGGCGGCTGGAACGATCGCCTCGCCTCCGCCGCGCGATCGGGTCAGGCGCTGACCTTCGCGATTTTCGCGCTGATCATGGGCGCTGCGTCCGCGATTTCGATCTTCGCCGCCCGCGCCGGCCTGTCCGCCAATGCGGAAGTCGTGTCGCTGCTGCACCTTGTCGGGGCGACCGACGGCTTCATCGCCGATCAGGTGCAACGCCGCTTCACGATCATCGGCCTTCGCGGCTCGATCATCGGGCTCGCCGCGGCCTTGTTCATGCTGAGCCTTTTTGCGATGGCGACCCGCGCAAGAGGCGCGGACGGCTTCTTGCTCCCAGGACTGACGATCGGCCCCGGCCTTGCGTTGCCCTTGCTGGCGGTGCCGATCGCCATCTGCCTAGTCACCGCGGTCGCCGCGCGACAGACGGTCCTTCAAACCCTCCGCGACACCTATTGACGGGCAGGCTGGACCCGCTCGCGCCAACTGGTCTATCGTTGAAAAACGCGGGGATGCCGAGGGAAGCCGACGTGCGGCGATTGCTGTTTGCTGTCTTGTTTGTGGCGCTCGCCTGGGGCGCGGGACTGCTCGTGTTCATTTCAGAACTGCCAAGGCCCGCGACCAAGCGTCCGGCGCCGGCTGACGGCGTCGTGGTTTTCACTGGCGGCGACGACCGCGTCACCTCCGCGATGGCGCTCCTCAATGACGGCGTCGGCAAGCGCCTCCTGATTTCCGGGGTCAATCCAAACGTCACCCGGCAGGAACTCGCGGCGCTCTGGACCGGCGATCCCACGCTCTTTGATTGCTGCGTCGATCTCGGCCTTGAGGCCCAGACGACTCAGGGCAACGCCAGCGAACTCGACGCATGGACCCGCCGCAACGGCTACAAGTCGCTCATTCTCGTCACCTCCGACTTTCATATGCCGCGCGCCCTTGTCGAGGTCCGCGACCGGCTTCCCGAAGTGACGGTCACGCCGTTCGCGGTGTCTTCCGGCCTGCTTGGCCCGGAAGGCCGCCCAAGGACGAAGGCGGATTGGAAGCGTATCGGCGGCGAATATTCGAAATATCTCGCCGCGCGGGCGAAGACGATTGTCACCTGACCGCACAATCGCCCTGAACGCGATGGACAACGATCCGATGGTTGCGGCGCGTTCCTTGTTGTTCAGCCTTTATGTGGGACTGGTCACCGGCGTCATGGGAATGCTGTTCCTGCCGGCGCTGATCGATCGCCGCGCCGCGCGGACGATCACGCTGCTTTGGGCCAGGACCATCCTCGCCGGGCTCGCGGCGATCTGCGGACTTCGCTTCCGTTGCCTCGGCGCCGAAAACATTCCGACGAGCGGCGCCATCGTTGCGGCCAATCATCAGTCGATGTGGGAGACAATCGCGCTGATCGCGCTGCTCAGGCGGCCGGCGATGGTGCTGAAAAAGGAATTGCTGCGCGTCCCCGTATATGGATGGTGGGCGGCGCGGACGGGCGTTCCGATCGACCGCAGCGCCGGCGCGAAGGCGATCCGGCTTTTGCGCAAGGAGACCGTGCTGCATATCGCGCGCGGCGACCAGATTGTCGTCTTCCCAGAAGGCACGCGCGGTCCGCCCGGCGCGCTCGGTCCGCTGCAGCCCGGCGTCGCCGCCATGTATCTCGCGGCCGACGCGCCGGTGACGCCGGTCGTTCATAATTCCGGCGATTTCTGGCGTCACCCCTCCGACATGAAGACCCCCGGAATCATCACCATCCGTTTTCTGCCGGCGATCCCGTCCGGCCTTCCCCGGCGCCAGTTCATGGCGGCGCTCGAAGCCGCGTTGAGACAGGACGCCGTCGCTGGGGCAAGCTCATGAAGCGCGCCAATCGCTGGTTCCTGTACGGCCCTTATCTTGTCGCCGCCCTTTTGCTGCTCGGATGGTTCCTGCTGTGGCGCGCCGGCGGCGAGGCGATGCGCCGCGGCCTTGCGGAATTCGCCGCCCAACAGGCGGACGCCGGCGTCAGCGTCGATTACGCCGCCTTCACGACGCGCGGCTTCCCGTTCTTCCTGCGCGGCGTCGTCGATGAATTGTCGATCGCGAAGGGCGACGACCGCTTTGCGGCCAAGCGTCTTTATGTCGACGCGCTGCCTTATGCGCCGAACCGGCTCATCGTGTCGCCCAAGGGCGCGCTGCGCGTCGCGTCGAAAGGCCAGGATTGGGCGATCAGCGCCGACGCCATGCGCGGCAGCGCCGAGCGCGATAAGAAGCGCGGCTGGCTTGTCAAAGTTGAAAGCGGGCCCCTTTCAGCGACCAACGGCGTTCTTCAGCTCTCGATCGGCAAGATTCTCATCAACCTCGCCCCGAGCGCGGACAAGAACGATGCGCTCGACGCCAGCGCGCGGATCATGGCCGTCGACGTTCTTTCGCCCGCCGGCGAGCGGTATCTGTTCGAGCAGCTCGACGCGGCGGCCTTGATCGGCGCCGTCAGCGCGGCGGACGGTCGGCGCCCGATCGACATTCGCGGCGCCGAATTGGCGTTCGACGGCGCAATCATCGCCGCGACGGGAACGGTTTTCCTTGACGCCGCGGGCGCGCCGTCGGGCAGGCTTGAGGCGGAAATCGACGGGACCGCCGGACTTTCAAGACTGATCGCGCGCTCGCCTCTGCTGAAGCCGGAAGAGACCGCAATCGCCGTCGCCGGTCTTTCGACGCTCTCCCCATCGTCCGGAAAAACCATCAGCGCGCCGATCGACATCGAAAGCGGCGAGATCAGCATCGGCGGCGTCAAGATCGCAAGGCTGGAGCGGCTCGTTCAGCCGTAAAGCGCGGCGCCCACTTCAGGCCCGCTTGAGCGGTCCTGAACGATGCGGGCGAAATCGTCGACATAGATCGCGCCTTCGGCGGTCTTCTGCACAAGGACGATGCGCCGGTCCGCGTCATCGCGGATGCGCCGCACATAGCCGAGGATCGACAAGGCGTCGAGCGCGCGGCTGATCGCCGGCTTTGGAACATTTAGGTCGCGCGACAGGCCCCGCACGGTATGCGGTCCAGGGTTGAGATAGACGGTGAGAAGGATCGCCCACTGCCGCATGGTGAGATCGGGCGCGTCGGCGCGCACCGAATCAGCAAGCACGTCCCGCCATGTCGTCAAGATTCCCGGCGCCGCCATAATCTTCCGGTCTGCCCTGTTTCCGATAGCAACGGGCCGCCCTTGGCCGGTTGCGGGTGGACCCTGCAACCGTTCGCCGGATGAGGGCAAGCGCCGCGGCGGGCGCTCATTCCGGGCATGCGTCGGCCCCCTATTGAAAGCGATGCGACCGCAGCGATTCAAAGAGCGCGCGAATCGCCTGCGCTTCGCCGCCGACCGGCCGGCCGGGCGCCGCTTTGGCGCGCCAGGCGTAAAGGTCGAAATGCGCGAAGATTGCGTTGTCGGGCGCGAATTTCTTCAAGAACAGCGCCGCCGTCACCGAGCCCGCGAACGAGCCGGCCGGCGAATTGTTGAGGTCCGCGATCGGCGAGGAAAGCATCGGCGCATAAGGCTTCCACAACGGCATGCGCCAGACCGGATCATTGACGGCGGCGGCCGCGCCGAGAACCGACGCGACGAACGGCTCGTCGTCGCAGTAAAAAGGCGGCAGCTCCGGCCCGAGCGCGACGCGCGCCGCGCCCGTCAACGTCGCCAGCGTGATCATGCAGCGCGGTTTGTCGTCGCCGCCGACCGACATCGCATCGGCGAGAACGAGGCGCCCTTCCGCGTCCGTATTGCCGACTTCGACTGTCAGCCCCTTGCGGCTGGTCAAAATGTCGCCCGGCCGGAAGGCGTTGCCGGCGATCGCGTTCTCGACGGCGGGAATGAGGATTCGCAGGCGATAGTCGAGCTTTGCGCCCATAATGAGTCGCGCAAGGCCAAGCGCATTGGCGGCGCCGCCCATGTCCTTCTTCATCAGCGACATGCCTTCCGCGCCCTTGATGTCGAGGCCGCCGGAATCAAAACAGACGCCCTTGCCGACCAGGGTCAGTTTCGGCGCGTCCGCGCGCCCCCAGCTGATGTCGATGAGCCGCGGCGCCGACGCGGAGGCGCGGCCGACCGCGTGAATCATCGCGAGCCTCTCCGCGAGCAGCGCGTCGCCTTTCGTCACCTTGATATCGGCGCCGAAGGATGTCGCAAGCTTTCGCGCCTCAGATTCCAACGCATCGGGCGACATGTCGCTCGCCGGCGTGTTGACGAGATCGCGCACATGGGCGACCGCTTCTCCCAGCCGGCGCGCGCCGGCGACATCAGCGCCCGCTGGCGCGATCAGCCGCGCCGCCGGGATTTTTCCCTTCTTGTAGCGGTCGAACCGGTAAGAGCCGAGAAGCCAGGCGAAAAGCGCGGCGTTGTCCGCGCGATCGACCCGATAATCGCCTTCCTGCAATTTCTCCGCGGCCGCCGCGAGAATGAACGCATCGCTCGCATCGCCGACGCCGAGAAGCGCGCCTTCAGGCCCTGAAAGAACGGACGCGCTCTCGCCGGAAAATCCGTTGAGGCGCGCCAGCGCCTGCAGCGAGGCCGGCGCCGCGGCGAGATCGTCAGATTTTTCGCGCACGAAATGGATCGGCGTCGCCCTGGCGGCGCGCGCGGCGTCGTGATCGATCAAAAGGTCCGCGGTCATGAAACGCTCCGTTAACGCATCGTTGAATGATGTTAGCGCCGTCCTAGCGCGGACAGTTAAGCCTTTATTGAAGAGATTTCGCAATGATCCCCGCGAATTTCCGCAGCTTCCGAGGGTTGATCCATGGCTGACCGCATTTCCGCGATTTCGCCTTCCGCCGCGCGCCTTTCCGGCGCCCTGCTCATCGCCGTCTTGATGTCGGCGTGCGCTTCCGGCGGCAAAAACCTCAGCGTCGACGGCAAATCGGTCGACTATGAAAAAGAAATCGGCGTCTTCACCAACCCCGGTGCGCCGGGCGGCGATATCGATCCGGTCGCCGCGGCCGCTTATTGGGGCACGCAATATGACCGCAACCCGAATGACGTGAATGCGGCGATCGCCTATTCAGCGGCGCTGCGCAAGATCCGCTCGAACGAGGAAGCGGTCAAAGTGATGACGCGGGCGGCGAACGCCAATCCGGAGCACGCGGGCGCCAATATGGAGGCGGGGAAAACCCTCGTCGAGGCGGGCCGCGCTTTCGAGGCCGTGCGCTATCTTGAAAAAGCGGTTGAACTCAGCCCGCAAGACTGGCGCGCCTTTTCGGCGTTCGGCGTCGCCCTCGACCAGATCGGCGAGCACGATCTCGCCCGCACCAAATATGATCAGGCGCTGATGTTCTCGCCGGACCAGCCGATGCTGTTCAACAACAAGGGCCTTTCCTTTGCGCTCGACGGCGATCTCGACATGGCCAAGCAGTCGCTGCGCGCCGCCGCCTCGATGCGCGGCGCCGATGCGCGCATCCGCCAAAATCTCGCGCTCGTTCTCGCCATGAAAGGCGAGATGCGCGAGGCTGAGCGGCTTGCGCGATCCGACCTGCCGCCGCAGATCGCCGACCAGAATATCGACTATTTCCGCGCGCTGATGAGCCAGCCGGCCTATTGGCAGACCGCCTCCGACAATGTCGAGATCCCGTCATTTGACGCAAAGGCCGTCGCGGCCGCGCCGAAGGCGGAAAAGAAGGCGGCGAAAGCTGAGGCGGCGCCGGCGCTGAACGTCGAGCCGAAAGCCGAAGAGAAAAAGCCGGCGAAGCCCGTCGCCCTCAAAGAAGGCGCCGCGACGCCGACCAGCGCCTCGGCGACGGCGCCGACGCCGCTCCTGAAAGAAGAGGCGCCCGCGCCGTCGATCAAGAAGACCGACGACTGAGTTCGCCTCAGGCGTAAGCGTAAGGCCCGCCTTTTTCGAGCGCGCGCTTGTAGGCGGGCCGCGCATGCAGCCTATCGACATAGGCTTTGAGGTTTTTTGCGGTCTTCGCGGCGTCGACGCGCTGCAGCGACGCCTCCGCCGGGAAACTCATGATGATGTCGGCCGCCGAAAAATCCTTGCCGGCGAGAAAGTCGCCCCTCGCCAATTCCGCATCGAGATAGTCAAAAAGCGCTTTCGTCGTGTGCGTCAGGTAACCGTCGCGCACCGCCTGCGTCAGTTTTCTGGCGACCGGCCTTGCGAAGAACGGCATCGGCGCCGTCTCCATGCGATTGAGAAACAGCGCCATGACGAGCGGCGGCATGTAAGAGCCTTCCGCGGCGTGAATCCAGTATTTGTAGCGGCGATAATCGGGCGTTCCCTTTGACGGGACGAGGCGCCCCGCGCCGTGGGTCTCGATGATATGCTCGATGATGGCGCCGGTTTCAGCGATGACCGCGCCGTCGTCCACAATCACCGGCGACTTGCCGAGCGGGTGAATTTTCAAGAGCTCTTTCGGGGCAAGGCTCGTCTTCTTGTCGCGCTCATAGCGCTTCACCTCATAGGGAAGGCCCAGTTCCTCAAGCAGCCAGAGGATCCGCTGCGAGCGGGAATTTTCAAGATGGTGGACGGTGATCATGAACGGCCCTTCTCTGGTTCAATAAAGCGTCGCCAGCGCCTCGCGCGAAAACTCTTTCAACGCGCTCATACGTCCGCCCCTGACCTTTTGGACCCATTCCGGGTCCTGGAGGAGCGCGCGGCCGACGGCGATCAAGTCAAAATCGCCCCGCTCCATCAATTCGACGAGATTGTCGAGGGACGCCGGCTTTGACACCTCGCCGCCATAGGTCGCGGTGAATTCGCCCGAGAGCCCGACCGAGCCGACCGAGATCGTCGGCTTGCCCGAGATTTTTTTCGTCCAGCCCGCGAAATTGAGATCGGAGCCCTCGAAAGCCGGCTCGAAGAAACGGCGCTGCGAGCAATGAAAGACGTCGACGCCGGCTTCGACGAGCGGCGCGAGCCACGCTTCGAGCGCTTTTGGATCGGCGGCGGCGCGCGCCGCGAAATCCTGCTGCTTCCACTGCGAAAGGCGTATCAGGAGCGGAAAATCCGGGCCGACTTTCTTCCGTGTACGGCTGATGATCTCGCAAGCGAAGCGCGTCCGCCCCCGCCAGTCGCCGCCCCATTTGTCGGTCCTCAGATTCGTCTGGTCCCAGAAAAAGCTGTCGATGAGATAGGAGTGCGCGCCGTGAAATTCGACGCAGGAAAAGCCGAGCGATTTCGTCGCGACCGCCGCGGCGACGAACTCCTCAATCGCGGTTTCAATCTCAGCCTCGCTCATCGCCGGCCAGAGCGGCTTTCCGGGGACCTTGACGCCCGACGCCGACCAGGACGGAACATCCGGAAATTCACTCTTGGCCGGATTGCGATAGGGCCCTTCATGCCAGAGCTGGAGCCCCATCAGGCCGCCCGCCGCCGCGACGTCCGCCGCGACTTTTTTCCAGCCGGCTTTGGCCGCCGCGGTCACGATATTCGGGACATCTTGGGTGCCGACCGCCGTCACCTCATTCGGCGAGACGCCTTCCGACAGGATGAGCCCGACGCCGCCCGCCGCCCGCCGCCGGTAATAATCCGCGACATTGGCGCCCGGAACATGGCCCGGCGAGAAGGACCGCGTCATCGGCGCCATGACGATCCGGTTCGGCAGGACGAGCTTGCCGACGCGAAACGGCGTGAAAAGGAAATCGACGGATTTCGGCATGAGGACTCCGGGTCTGCAAAATCGGGCGGACGCTAGCGGCTTTGCCGGTTCTTCGCACCTGCGCCGCGCAGCATGGCGCGGACCCCAAAAGCCTCTATATACGCCCCATGAAATTCCTCGATCGCACGAAAATCTATGTGGCGAGCGGCGCCGGCGGGGCCGGGTGCTTGTCGTTCCGGCGCGAGAAATTCGTCGAGTTCGGCGGGCCGAACGGCGGCGACGGCGGGCGCGGCGGGCATGTGTTCGCGGAGGCGGTCCCTAACCTCAACACGCTCATCGATTTCCGCTTCCAGCAGCATTTCACCGCGAAGAACGGCCGGCCCGGCGAGGGCTCGAACCGCACTGGCGCCGACGGCGAAGATCTTGTCATTCGCGTGCCGGTCGGGACCGAAATCTATGAGGAGGACGAGGCGACGCTGGTCGCCGATCTCAAAGCGCCCGGCGAGCGCGCGCTGCTCGCGCGCGGCGGCAATGGCGGGTTCGGCAACGCGCATTTCAAGACCTCGACCAACCGCGCGCCGACAAGGGCCAACGCCGGACAGCCCGTCGAGGAGCGCACGCTTTGGCTGCGACTGAAGCTGATCGCGGATTTCGGCCTTGTCGGCCTGCCGAACGCCGGCAAGTCGACCCTGCTGTCGGCGGTGACGGCGGCAAGGCCGAAGATCGCCGATTATCCGTTCACGACGCTTCATCCAGGGCTCGGCGTCGTCCGCCTCGGCGACGGCGAGAGCTTCGTCCTCGCCGACATTCCAGGCCTCATCGAAGGCGCGCATGAGGGCGCGGGCATCGGCGACCGCTTCCTCGGCCATGTCGAGCGCTGCGCCGCCATCGTGCATCTCGTCGACGGCACGTCGGCGACGGTCGCCGATGATTACCGGACGATCAGAAGCGAGCTTGCCGCCTATGGCGGCGGGCTCGAGGAAAAGCCGGAGATCGCCTGCCTCAACAAGGTCGACGCGCTTGACGAGGCGACGAAGAAAAAACGACTCGCCGCGCTGTCGAAAGCGGCGGGGCGCCCGGCGCGGGCGATATCCGGCGTTTCCGGCGCCGGCCTTCCGGCGCTGATGCGCGACCTCATGAATTTAAAGCTCGGCCGCGCGACGCCGGCGGAAAAAAAGGAAGACGCCGCCGGCGAGTGGACGCCGTAAGCCGGCCGTCGGCGTCGAGGTCGATCCTTCGCGCCCCTCGAAACGCCGGGCTTTTTATTGCTCCCCTTCGCGAGAATTCGGCCGCTTCCGCGGGCGGCAGCGCGAAAAGCCCTGCTTTCGGGGGTCCGGATTCGCCCGGCGAATTGGCCATGCGCGCGGCCGCATCGCCCGTCTCCGCAGGATCGAGGATTTGCGTCGACCGCGCAGCGCAAAGCCGCAACGGCGATAATGGGTTCACTTGTCAAAGAGCCGCCGCGCGCATCGCCTCATCGGTCTCGCGCGCGGACAAATCATTCAACCTCCGACATCGGAATTTCCGTCGCGCATTCAAGCATCGGACTGATTGTATTTTGGGACGGGGCTTCGCGTGAGGAGGGAACGCGGGCGGGATGGGTTGGCGCGGGGCGGGCGGCGTCAAAAGTGGAAAGCTGGCGCTGGCGGCGACTGCCACCGTCGATCGGAAACTCCCCTTTCGGAGCAAGCGTCAAGCGTTTCCTCGCGCGGCGCCGTTGACGAGGCCGCGCCTACGACCTTTGCGGCCCGGCATTGTTAGCATCTGCTTCTTGTTTTTCGGCTTCGAGCGCTTCAGAGAAGCCGATCAGGTTGCCGGCGGGATCGCGGACATAGATTTCGCGCGTGCCGTGCCCGGTTTCACGGACCGGCACGACCACTTCGGCGTCGCCGAGTCGCGCGAGGACATCGTTCAGCGCCCGAACTTCGAGATAGACGACAGCGCGCTGCACGCCCTCGATTGCTTTTGGATCCTGCGCGCGCGCCATCGCGACGGACTGGTACATCAGCTCGACGTCGCCGGCGGCGACGGCCGCGAAGCCTATGCCGCGCTCGAAAGGAACCGACATGCTCGTTGCCACGCCGAGCGCGTTCCAGAAGGCAAGACATGCGCCCACATCCTCGGCGAGCAGCACGGGGGTGATCTTCTTGAAGTTCGTCACAGCCGCATCCTCCGCTTTCGCTTTTGGCGCATCGCCCGGCGCACCTGCAGAGCAAGCCTGCAGGGCTAGCAACACCGCAAAAATGACCTGGCGCATCGACGCCCCCATCACTAGTCTCATTGATACTAGATGGGCGGCGCTCGCGCAAGGAGCCGTGTTGGTTATGGTCGACCAATGACGCTGACGACTTCGGACCTCGTGGTGCTCGCCGTGCTCCTGCGTGCGGGACCGATGCACGGCTACGAGGTCTGGCGACGTTTGGAGGAAAGCGACGTTCGGGACTGGGCCCGCATATCTCGCCCTCAGGTCTACTACTCGCTGCGCAAGCTAGCAGAGACGGATCATCTCGAACGGACGGACGAAGCAGAACCATCCAAAGGGCCTGAGCGAGCGACGTTTCGGGCAACGCCCACCGCAATCCAGGCGCTCAAGAAAGCGCTGCGTTCGGAGCGCTGGACAGAACGCACGCCGCCCGCCCCCTTCGTCACATGGTGCGCGCTCGCCCTCAACGCAGACGCGAAAGCGATCGAGCGTCAGCTGTCTCGGCGTCGCGACAGGCTCAGCGCCGAGATTGCGCGCGAGGAAGCAACCTTCGCCGCGCTCGCGGGCGTCCCTGGACGCGACGCCGCCGTCGGTCGCGCTCTTGTTCGAATGGCGGTCAATCAGATGAAAGCCGAAGCTGCCGCGCTCGATGGAATCTCCGAGGCGCTTCTCTCGCCGGAAATTGCAGCGAAGCCGTGGTCCATCGCGACCGGCGGCCTTGGCAAGTCGCGACGCCCGGCGCCGCGCGCGGCGCGGTAATGTCCGCTTCGCGCAACATAGTTCGATGGACGCGTCTTGGGCAGGTTTTTGGGATTTCAGCCTTCCAGCAAGATCATCGCCAACATCCGCCCACGATACTATCGCAAGAATCGCTTTCGTTTACGTCTGCCCCCGAGCCAAAGCTCCTCTCCACTGAACGGTCCGCATTCGGCCTCACGACATCGCGTTCGGCCTTTCGACCGTTTGCGGGCGCAACTCAAAATCCACGAAACGAAATCTCACCCGCAAATTCCGGCCAATCACATCCTGAAAGGCTGAACTCGCCGCCCGCATCAAACAACCGAGCACCCTCGAACCTGCGTCGGCGGCGGCGGCGCGCCGTCGCGCGCGCAACATGACCAACGGCGCGCAACGCAGCCTGATGCAAAATTTCGGCGATCCGCACAGGCGCCGGCGAATTCGGACTTGCGTTGATCATGAGCCATGCGGCGGCGGGAGGCCGCCTTCTCCCTTTGGGAGAAGGCAACGCCCCCCGGGTCCGGCCGAAGGCCGGCCCGAGGTTAAACTCCGCGCCGGATGAGGGTGCTGTCGTCCACCATCGGGCGCGACCGCCAGACCGGAACCCTCACCCGGAATTTGCGTTCGCAAATTCCGACCTCTCCCAATGGGAGAGGTGAAGGCGGGCGCGCCGCGAGTTTGTCGCGAACAACGCAAATTGTTAGACCCGCGCGAATGACGGTCAGCGCTCGGTCGCGCCTTTGCCGGCGAGGATTTTGGGTTTGAATTTGGCGATGCGCGCAATCCGCGTCGCCGGCGACTTTGCCGAGGCGAGGTTGATGAGATAGCTCCTTTGCCGTCCGGGCGTGAGGGCGCCGAAGGCGTCCGCAAGTTCAGGATCGCAATCAAGGGCCTCAATTAATTCTTCAGGCGGCTCTATTTCTGTTTGCTCTCTCGGCGCCTTGACGCCGGCGTCGGCGCGGTGGGCTTTGACGCTCGTCGAGTCGATCATCTCGGCGCTAGCGGGAAAGCGGGCCTGCAATTGCTCGAAGATCGACTGCCAGATGCCCTGCTTCGACCAGCGGTTGAACCGGTTGTAAACCGTCGTATGCGGACCATACCGTTCAGGCAGATCGTCCCAAGGCATGCCGGTGCGCAGTACGTAAAAGATGCCGCTTATCACCCTCCGGTCGTCGCTACGCTCTCCGCCTTGACGGGTCGGCGGCAAAAGGGGTTCAATCACAGCCCATTCTTGATCGGTCAGGTCAAATCGCATGGCGCAAGCTCCCGTGAATGGGAGTTTGAATCAACGTTCGGCCTACCCGACAAGCGAAGATTTGGGTTTAGACCCTAACTCTTCTATGTTGCCGGCTTTCGCGAGTCATTTTTCGGCAGCAATGCCTCATCGAGAAGCCAAGTTTCGCTTTTGCAAAGACGACCTGCGAGATGCCGGCGGCGGCCCATTAGGAACGGTCCGCTTTCGGATCATCAATCGACTCGCGTGCAAACCATTTCATAGGTAGGCGCCGACCAGGTCTTTCCGCCGTCCGTCGAGCGCGTGGCGGCCATTCGAAAAGAATTCGCCCGAATGTCGAAGTAGCGCTCGCGACTGAGGATAGCGCCTTCAGCGCCGGTCGATGGGGTTTCGACCACGAACTCGCCTTCGACAAACGCGCCCTCGGACTGGGTCCACGTATCCCAACCGGCGTAGTAGTTTCGGCCCTCCCAGCTTCTTGTCTTCGAATTGTAGGTCCGCAACTCGGCGCCCGTGGAATAAGCGTCCCGCCATTCCTGCATGATCGCAAATCCATTGACGATCCACGTATTGTGCCAGCGCGCCTCATAGGCGAGATCGCCATTAGGTTGATGCAGCACGACGGCGGCCTTCCAATCCCCGATCAGGAATTCAAGTTGCTGCAGTTCGGCGGGAGCGCCGGGATTGCGGACGCCGATCGGCGAATCAGGATTTGGCTGATACTGGATCGGCGGCGTCTCTGCGAGACTGCTTGTCGACAACGCCGCCGCTATCGCCGTCAGAACGCTGACCCTGCTTCTCTTGAACATTCTTGCAACCCCTAATTGCGATTCTACGAGAGTTGAGGCGGTACCGCCGGGAAAGCGGACCTCGCGTGATCTGTCGAGGGCTCGAAGCCGATTGACAAACCATGCGCGTTGCGAGTTCGCAAAGGGTTGGCGACAGGCATGAGATCGATCAACATGGCGGCGCCTTTGACGCAGACGGATAATGCAGGCGGAAGCCCGCGCTGCGGCGATGACTTCATTGGCATTTGAATTCCGTCGCAAGACGCGCGCGTTCGTAAATCGCCTCATATCCGCCGGTCTTCCATGATCTTCCTTCGTCGGCCGACACTTGCAGGCTGACCTCGATCCGGTCGTCCGCCGCCAGATGATACCGGTAGCGCTCTATCTGGTCGGCTCCGGCGAACATTTCGCCTTGGACGGTGACCACGAGGTCGCCATTGTCGATCGCGCCGTCGAGGAACTTGCGATTGCCGAGGCTGTTGACCGCCGCGCCGACCAAAGCGCCGGTCGAGGGGCGAACCATCCAGACCGCGCTGCTAACAAAATTCGGCGCGCCGGGCGAAAACGGATCCTCCAGGTCACTTTGAAATTCGATCGCCCTGCCGCTCATCGTCCGAAGAATTCTTTCAGTTCCATAACCCACAAGGTCGGGCCCGTTCTTCTGTTTGTATGTCGATATCGATCGCCATTCGCCGAGAAAGGGAAATAACTGGCGCAATGCGTCGTCGCCATCATTCCCGGCGTCGGCGCATGAGCGCGACGCGCTGCTCTTGTCTTCCGGAACGGAGGCGGCTCGGAAGTCACGATCCTGCTGCGCGCTTGCGCCTTGCGAGAAGGCAAAAATATAAAGTCCCGCCAACGCCTCGACCCCGAAAAATTTCATATGTCTGTCCAGTCAATTTCAGTCTTGGAGATCGACAAGCTTGTCGGCCCCCACGCGACAGACTTCTCCGCGCGTCAGATGTTGCCAGAGCAGCCATCCAATCGTCGCATAGGCGTTCGAGGTGCGGGCGCCTGTTTGCTCCAGTCGGTCAAGCGCATGGCGATCATAATAACGGTCGTTCGCAAACACGCCGAGCGGGCGGCGAAGGGTGGAGAGATCTTCAAGTGGATTGCCTGCGACGACGACCAATTCGGCGCGCGCGCCGGGCGCGACGACGCCGATTTCTCCTGACATTTGCAGCGCGGCTGCTGCTGCGGCTGTACCGCTATGGAGGATTTGATACGGCCCGACGCCGGCGCCCGCGTTCAAGGCGATTTCGTCGTGAAGGGAACGGCCGGCGACCGTAAAAGCGGGACCCGTGTCGGTCCCCAGCAGCACGGCGCCGCCGCGATCATACATGCGGCGAGTCAGTTCTGTCATCAGGCGCATTTTCCGGGCGATGCGATCGGGCTTGCCGTTACGGATAAAATCATCGGCGGCGCGATGATCGAAAAATTGCACGACCGGGTTAATGCGGTCCATGTCCACCGAGGCGAGAAAGCCCTGCGGATCAGCGTTAGCCAGCTGCAAGTTGCGATAAGCGACCAATGTCGGCGTGATCGTGGTGTTCGCCGCGATTAACTGATCGACGACGCCGTCGAGGCGCGCCTCCGCGCCGTCTTCGGTCATGAAGACGCTGTAGAATTCTTCGGCGTGTTCAATCGAGACCATGTCAGCGCCCAGGATGTCATCGAGCGACATGGCGCGCGGCAGATGGCCGGCCACATCAAAGTTTGCCTTGCGCGCTTCGTCGACCACCGCGGAAAATATGTCGGGTTGAACGCCATCATATACCTTGATGAAGTCGTAACCACAGTCGCGATACCTGCGCACGAGAGACCGCGCGTCCGCGACGTCGCGCGGAAAGACGTGAAAGGGCGCGAATTCGCCGCCATTGATCGTCGGTGACGCGGTGACGAGCCGCGGTCCAGGAAATTTGCCGCTCGCGGTTTCCGCGCGCCAGCGCAAATGCATCGGCATGCCCATCATGTTTCTGACGGTGGTCACGCCGCTCGCGAGATAGTTCACGAGATCCGAGCGATCGAAGATGTGAGTGTGCATGTCGATCAGCCCCGGCATCAACGTCAGCCCGGCGCCGTCGACGACCGCTTGGCCCTCGGCATTTTCCGGCGGCGACTCTGAGATCGAGCTGATGCGGCCTTCTTCGATCACGACGAATCGATGCGGAAGAATCTCGCTGTCCGCCATCGTCAGCACGTCGATGTTGGCGATCACCACGCTTTCCGCCGGCGCGCCATGCGTTCCCGGGTCGAACCGCTCGACCATGGCGTATGGAATGCTCGCAAGGAGTGCGATGACGGCGAGCGCGAGAACGGCGGCCAAGATCCCGCCGAACCGACGCGTTCCTTCGATCAGTGTCATTTTCTCCTGCCTGCGCATGTTCACAATTGGACCTGAATACGGCGCAGCCATGACTGGCAGCTGCGTTTTATCGACGAGGATGCATAAGCGACGGCGCATTTGCCCCTAAGCGGCTTGCGACAAACGGCGGAATTTCGACGTCGAAACCGCAGGCGGCGATCTTACCGCCACGCCGATCGCTTCAGCATGAGCAGCATGAGCAGCAGCAAGACGGCGCCGCCGCCGATCCAATATGGTCCATTCGGGAGTTTGATCGCTGCGTACGCTGCGGCGGCGACAAGGGTTACGGCCGGCAGGACCGTCAATGTGGATGCGCGCCAGATGATGCGCGCCCAATCCCTCGCCTCCGCGCCGATGGAGCGGCGGAACGCGACAAGCGCGATCAGGGCGAGCGCGATTTTGACGACGTTTCCTTCTGTGGGGAGAGGAAAATTGATGATGGCGTGGGCGATGATGGCGGGCGCGAGCGACCCCGATCGCAGCGTCAGGAAACCGAATGCGAGGCTCGCGAGAACAAGGCCGACAAGCGTCAGCGCCATCGCGGCGTCCGGGCGCAAATACTGGAAATGCAGCGCGGAGAACACGAGCGTCGTCATGACAAGCGCCGCGCCGGGCGCAAATCCCTCGCCAAGACGGCCGAGAACGTAACCGCGCCAGGCGAGCTCCTCGACAAGCGGCGGAACCGCGAAGCTGCCGACCGCCATGAAGAGCCAGAAAGTCCAGTCCCAGCGCGCCCCGCGCAGCGCCGCCCAGATCGGCGTGTCCTCGCCGATCGGCGCCACATCCTGAAGGATGAAGACAAGGGCCGGAATAACGCCGACAAGAAGGCCGGCGATCACGCCTGAACCGATAGCGCGCCGCCAGCCGCCTTGCGGAGCAGCGATCGCGTAATGGCGCAGTCGATTGCGGCCGCGCGCCAGCCCCAGGACGATTATCAGCGCCGCCATGACGCCATATTGCGCCGCGAACTGCACCCCGATGGCTGCGCTGGCGGCGACAAAGTCTTGGGTCGCATTGCCGGCGAGGCCGAGCGCCTCACCAAGGCTTGGCGTCCAGACTTGCTGGACCATCACGGCGGCGACGATGCTCACGATGACCACCAGAGTGGTCTCCAGCAGGCCTGAGATCGCCAGCAGCCAGTGGCGCTGGTGTTTGGGCGGCGTGAATGCAGTCTCGGTCATGAGGGCGATCTCCAGTTTTCGCCCCTGTGCATCGACGCGTCGCGTCCTCATGTCGTCCGGAACGCGCCAGACTAATAGTCTGGACGCACAATTCGAGTGATTACAAGCAGTTAGCTTGCCTGATGAACAGCGCGCCAACGGGCCGGAGAGACGCCCTCCGCAGCCTGGAACGCCGCATAGAAGGCGCTCTTTGACCCGAAGCCCGCGTCGTGCGCGAGGCTGAGCAGGGTGACTCGCGAATTTTTTGGGTCCCTCGCGAGCTGCTTCACGGTCTCGACCCGTGCGCGATTCATGAAGTCATGAAAGTTCGTTTCTCCGCCAAGTTGCAGCGCGCGCGTCAGACGAAAGCGCGCCCAGCCGATGCGGTCGGCAAGGTCCGCCGCCGTCAGGCCGCCATCGACATGCGGCTCGTTGGCGGCCACGAATTGGCGCAGCCGCGCGAAGTCGGCGCGCGCATCCGCCAGATCGACCTTGTCCGGCGCATCGTCATCCCTGCCGTCAAGGAGAAAGACCTGCGTCTGCAAGGTCCCCCGCCACCCGACATAGGCGACCTGCGCAACCTGGGCGCTGATCAGCAGGGCGACATGAAAGGGCGTGGTTAAGGCGCCGGTGAGCGAAAGCAGGAATACGGCTCCTTGCACCACCAGCAAGGCGATCGTCGACAACGCCCAGATCCGCGTCCATGCGAGACCCGAGGATTGAAGGTTCGAAAGCCGTTGTTTAAGCCGCGCCCGATAAGCGCGAAGGCGCGCCAATGCGGCAATCGGGTAGGCCAGCGTCAACAGCAGGGCCAACGGCGGAACGAGCGCGACCCAGCGTGGAACATCCGCCAGAATTGCTCCCGACTCGACGCTCAGCGGAAACAACAAAGGCAGCGCGATGGTCGCGACGATAATCGCCAGCGCCGGCGCCGCGAACAGCGGCCCCTTGTGCGGCGGTCCCGCCGTAAATGTCCAAGCATGGAGAAATTGCGCCGGCGCGAGCAAGGCGGCGGCGCACTGACTCGCCAATGCCAGAACCGTCAGCGCTGTCGCATTTGATACAATCTGCATGGCGGCGAAGGTGAAGAAGTAGGCGAGAAAGACTGAAAGCCAGGCCGCAAGCCAAGCGTCCCCCAATACGTGTTTCGGTTTCCTCATCAGCAGGGCCAGCAGGAACGCGCATAGCACCGCACCCATGCCTGTCAGCGCTGCGATCATTAAGAGTCGCCCCCGGTCCGCCCAGCGTTGTCCACGTCTTCTGGCACAGTTCCACGCCAAGGTCGAAGGAGAGGAGTCTTTGCGGATATCCGACCACGGGTTTGGCCCGGGAATTCCGGGTTTGGTCGCAAACAGGGGGACTTGGCGCGGCCGGCGTGCTTCTTTTCAGCACGTTTTTATCTGACGAGGTGTCTGATGCTGCGCAATTTGGCGTTTGTCTTAATATTGGCGTTCGGCGCGGCGGCGCCGTCACTGGCCGGACAATCGGGTCCAAATGAAAGCGAGAAGATCGCGCGGGCGTATATGCAGGCCTATTCAGAAGCGAATTGGGATGCGATGGCGCCTTACATGGCCGACGATTACATGCTGGTCGACCGGACGAATCCCGATCCGTCGTTCGAGCCGGAGCACAAGGGGCCGAACGCGGCGTTGCAGATGTTGCGCGCATTCGGGCGCGATCAGGGCGTCATTGAGCTCGGCTTTGAATTTCCGGTGGTGTTCGAGAGCAATGACATTGTCGTCTTCTCCGGCTTTGTGAATGTGCACGCGGCGCCGCCGGGCGTCGACTTCGCCTATAGATGGCGCGCGGAGCAGGTCAGCGTGATCACGGTCAAAGGCGGGCGAGTAGTGCGCCACGAGGATTTCGCAAACTACGGCGGGGCGACGACGACGCGACTGCCGCGCCCGGCGCCAGGGTCGCATGAGTGATGTTGCGTCGTGACTTTCTGACCGCCCTCGTTTTCGCCGCAACGCCGTGGGCGAGCGACGCCTTGGCGAAGGAAGATGACGCATGGCCGAGCGGCGCAACCGAGGCGGACATTGAGAACGCTCTGCAAGCGATGAAAGCGTGGATCGCCGCCTATCAAGCCGGCGACTATCTGGCGCAACGGCGGATGACAGATCCGCGCATGCTGAAGTGGTTCGACCGCGATCGCTGGCGCGACAAGATGAAGCGCGCGCGGCGGCGGGACGGCGCGCTGCTTTCTTATGAAATCGGCGCTTATTCCGCCGCCTCTTCCGCGGACCTTCCCTGCACCGAGATGGGGCATTGCTTCAGGGAGGGCGTCGATTACGTGATCGCGCTGGTGGAGACGCGATACGAGATCGCCACGCCGGCGCAGCCTGAATTCATCGTCGCCGCGCGTTCGGACGGCGTCTGGCGGTTCGGCGGCGGCACGATCCTCAATCGGCCGTTCGGAGAAACGGCGGTCATTCTCACCGTGCAGGACGAAAGGCGCTACAAACCGAGCTACACGATTGTGCGCTGAAAGCGCGCGCGAGCTGGAATGGCCAGACTAGCGCGCCGGGCGCGAAAGTGGAAACCGGTTTCGCGCGCAAAGGCGCGCCAAATCAATAGGCTAGGACATCGGGCGCGATTCCCATATCGCGCCCGATGTCCTAGCCGCACTCCTGAACGCCGGGTGTTCGGTTCGGTATGAACATCCCTAACGCGGCGAGCACATCTTCGCGATAGCTGGCGCCCACGCGAATGATAGCGCCGTTTCGAAGGGTGAGAGTGACGCCGTCCCGGCCGCATCGCGACGCTGCATCGACCATGGTCTTGTTCACGAAGGCGGAGCGGTGCACCCGGAGCATGTTTCCTGGATCGAGTCTTCGACCCATGCCGTTCATGGTCTCGCGCAGGATAAAGCTTCGGTGCGCCGTGTGAACCAGGAGATAGTCGCGCGCCGCTTCGATCCAGATGACGCTCTCAATCGGAATGCGAGAGACGCCGCCAGGCCGCGGCGCCCAGATCTCGCCGTCATATTGCGGCGCCGACGACCCGGCCGGCTGGCGTAGCGCTTCAACAACCAGCTCCAGTTCCGCGATACGCTCGCCCGCCTGGCGCGCTTGAATACGGCGTCGCGCCCGCTCCAGCGCCGATAAAAGACGATCCGCCCGGATCGGCTTTAGCAGATAATCAGACGCGTCGAGGTTGAAGGCCTCCGCAGCATGGGAATCGAACGCCGTCGCGAAAATCACTTCCGGAGCCGCCGGCATGGTTTGAAACTTTCGAGCGACCTCGATGCCGCTTCCGCCCGGCATCTGTATGTCCAGCAGCACGACATCGGGTCTCGCGGAGCCGCATTTTTTCAGCGCTTCGGCCCCCGATTGCGCTTCGCCGACCACCAAGACATCCGCCGCCCGCTCAAGCTCGAAGCGAAGGCGATCGAGCGCCAATGGCTCATCGTCGACGATCAGAACGCGCAATTTCATTGCGGCCCCGTCTCGGCCAGCGGAAGCTCGATGCGCGCCAGAAACCCCTGTTCCGTCGCGCTGGCGGAAAATGTTGCGGCAGGTCCGTAGATGACCCTTAGGCGCTGGCTGACGTTTTTCAGACCAACGCCTTCGCCCTGCCGGCCGCCGGCGCCGGACTTCTCGGCGCCGCAATCCTCGACCTCCAAGCGCAACCGGCCCTCGTTGGAGATTGCGCTGATGCGAAGACGAACCGGCGTCGTCGACGGCGCGACCGCATGCTTGACGGCGTTCTCCGCCAGCGGGAGCAACAGGAAACTCGGCACGAGCGTCCCAGCAAGGTCGGCCGGACATTCCATCCTGACGTCCAGCCTGTTCGGAAAGCGGGCGGATTCTACTTCAAGATAAGCGTCGATGATGTCGAATTCTTCGATCAAGGGAATCGATGAAGGCCGCTCGCTGTTTAGCGACGAGCGGAAGAATTCAGACAGCCGCACAATCAACTCTTCCGCCTGCTTGTTGCGCCCTGTGGCGACGAGCGCCGCTGCGGCGTTCAAGGAATTGAACAGGAAGTGAGGGCTTACCTGGGAGCGCAAAGCCGAAAGCGTGGCGCGCTGCGCTTCCGTCTCCGCCTCGGCCAGGCGCTTTTCCTTTTCAACGAGATCCGTCGAGGCGCCGATTAGCCAGACGCACGCGGCGTAAAAGGCGTGAATCCAGATCAGATATGTGAATGACGCAACGCCATTGAGAAGAAAGAAGCGAGCGTCGTGTGCGGCGGACGGCGCCATGGCGCGGCCCAGCGTCGCAACATCAACCGCCGCATTCAGGACCGTGACCGCAATGACGGCGAGCGCGACGAACAAAAGCCGCAGCGGGGTCGCAACGCCTTTCGTCCGATTGACAGCCATCTCGGTCGCGCCGCTCAGCGCCATGCCGACCAGCGCCAGAAATATGAGATAGAGCGGCGTCGACGGCTTCATGGCGCCGCCTGCCGCCAGCATCGTGAAGAAGAGCGTATAGGAAAATAGCCACACGCCGACGCGGAACGCGAGAAGACCGCGCGCAAGGGGAGTTGTCAGCGCCAATGGCGGCCTCAGCTGCGTCATGGCCATACTTAGCAGCACAGATGGGCTTTACGCCCTTTTTTGTCGACAGAATTGCGCATTTCATCGCAAGAGGCTTGGCTTGGGCGTCAAAGCCCCGCATCTGGATCGGGCCTCCAGCCCTTTTGACGTGATTGACGCGGTATTCGCAAGCGACGGGATCGGAATTGTCGGAAATGCTAAAGACGCTCTTCTTCTCCGCCGGATTTCTTTCGCTGCTCGCCAGCGCAAACGCCAACGAACGACAAAGCGATGTCGAGGCGTTGCAGCGCCTTGGGTCCGAATATGCGTTGGGCTTTCACCTCGGCGATTCGGAGCGGATGATCGCGACGACGCACCGCGACCTCTCGAAGCGCGGAGTTGCTCGCGTCGGACCGGACGGCGTTGAGGTCTTGACCTGGCTCGAAGGCGACATGCTGCGCTTCATGGGCGGCAATTATGATCTTGAGGATCAGTTTGATGAATCCACCCAGCGCAACGTCAACGTGTTCTCGGTGTCAGGCGACGTGGCGGCCCTCGAACTCATCGCTGGCGACTGGTATGATGAGTTTACCGCGATACGCACTCCAGACGGCTGGCGCATTCTCGATTGCGTGTGGGGTGTGTTGAACGAGTACGAGCCGGCTGCGCAAGACGCCGGCGAGGCCGCGCGGCTCGCCGCATTGATGAGGGAATTCGTCGAAGCGTCAGGCGTCGGCGACGACGCTAAGCTGTCGCGCCTCCTGCATCCGCAGTCGCAGATAAGGCAAGTCGGCGCCAGCGGGGAGTTGAGCGCCTACACGCGCGATCAAGTGTTCCGCGGGCTGGGATCGATCGGCGGACCGCTGTCAGTCGAGGTGTTCAACGTGACCTCACGCACCGCGGTCGGGCGCGTCGAGCACGCCGGGTCTTCCTATTGGCTGCAGGCGCTTAGCGTCGGCGGCGAGTGGCGCATCGTCAACGTACTCCTGAACGGTTGATTTGATGCGCGCGCTGCTCATGACGGCGCACATATGGCTCGTGTTGGCCGCGGGCGCGCAGGCGAAAGCGGAACGCTGCGCAAGAGATGATCAGGCGTTGCTGACGCAGGAGCGCGACGTTGCGATGGTGCTGGCGCGCGAGGGATTCGACGCCTATGAAGCGCTGTTCGTACCGGATTTCACTCTCTGGATCGACGGGCGCAGTCTTGTCCGAGACGCATTCTTGAGCGGCGTCAGCGAATGGTTCGGCGCCGGCAACCGCGCGACGCGGACCGCGCTCAGCAACGCCCATGTCGAGTTCTTCGAGGAATTGGCGCTCGCGCGATATGAGATTCAGGAGGACTTTAATGACGGGACCATCTTCCAGGGCCGGATCGTCAGTCTTGAGCGCTGCGTCGGCGGAAAATGGCGGTTGTTTCGTTCTCATGTGACGACGCTTCATCGAGGCCCCGCCGAAGCGGCCGAGAATTGAACATTCGGTTTCAGCGACGCTTGTCGAAGGCCGTGCGGGCTGCGCCGGACAAACTTGGAGGGAGTCGTGAATTTTTTGCGACCTGTCTTGATCGTCATCATGGCGCTGACGAGCGCATCGCCTGCGGTCGCTCGCCCCGATTCGCGCGGCGACAAGGCGACAATTGAAGCTGCGATCCGATATCTTGACGCCTACCAGAAACTCGATCTCGTCAGCCTCGAAAATTCATACGCCGAAGACGCGACGTTTGATGATCCGACGTCTCTTCTGGTTCAGGGGATCGGCGGTCCTTTTGTCTGGCGGGGACGAGAGAAGATTCTCGCCGGAATCCGCAATTGGGCTCAAAGCATCTCATCGCTTCGATACGACATCGATGACGTCTACGAAGCGTCCGGCCGCGTCGTGTTCGTCGGCGCGGTGAACCCTGTTGTTGCGACAGCCGAGGGACCGGCGCAGTACCGGTACCGAATTGTGACGATCATCACCATCGAGAATGGCCGCGTCAGCGAACACCGCGACTACACGGATTATGCCGGCGCCGTCCAAGTGAACGGTAAGCCGTTATGACCGCGAACCGATCGATCCTGCTAGCCGTCGCCGCATTGGCGCTTGCAGCGCCCGCGCGCGGCCTGGCGCAGGACGCCGCGGCTGAGACGCGCGCCAGATTGCATGGCGGCGTCGATCGCCTCTCTTTCCTGCGCGGCGACTGGCATGCGTCGCTTTTCGCGCCAAGCGCCGAGGGCGGCTGGCGGGAAGCCGGCGAAACGGCGATGGGCGTCGCGGCTTCGATGAACGATCTTTACCTGGAGACAGAGGTTCAGTCCGGACCGTACCTCTATGAGATCGTTTTCTCGTACGATGTTGTGCAGGATCTCTATCGAGTTACATCGCGCGACGATCAATCAGGACTCATCGACGTTTACGAAGGCGCATTCGAAGCGAACGGATCGCTTGCCGTTTCAAACCTTGAAAGCGGCACTCATTACGTCAGCGGAGGCGCGCGATACCACAATCGGATGACGTTCAAGAAGGACAGCGATGGCGGATGGGTCTGGCTTGTTGAAGCAACCTCCGACGGCGGCGCGACTTGGTCGCCGCAACTCAAAGCGGTGGCGCGTCCAAATTGATGTTTATCCAATCCGATCAATTCACTGCACCGATTGGAGGGGGCCGAGTTCGCACCGATGCATAGACGCAAAATCGCCGGCCGGGGCCGTGATTGCATGCGGACCTTCATCCGTGAGCGATTCTAAGGCTATTCCTTGGACTTCCGGAGCAATGCCTCCTCCTCCAGCTCGGCAATGCGTTGCCGCAAGGGCGCCGTCGCTTCCTCGATTTCGGCCAGGGTGAAACGCGGCGTAATGTGTTGCGGGCAATTCCAGTCGAAGGCCTCGACCGAAATGAGAATGCCCCGTTCCACTTGCGCCTTGTAGTCCGGCATTGAGAGGCGCTCGAGAATTCCGCGATCATCAGCGCCCGCGATGCGCGCACGCCCGAGAATCTTCAGCCGCGCGCGATTGGGATAGTCCATCAGGAAGAGCGATACGCGGTTGTCGCTTTGCAAATTGCCGACGCTGACATACTGACGGTTGCCGCGGAAATCGGCAAAGCCGATGGTCTTGTCGTCGAGTGTGCGCACAAACCCGGCCGGGCCGCCGCGATGCTGGATGTAGGGCCAGCCGGTCTCGCTGACGGTCGCCATGTAAAAACTGTCCCGAGCGGCGATGAAGGCGGCTTCATTGGGACCGAGCACGTCATGATGATCTTCGCCCGCTTCCATCTGCGCATAGGAGCGGCGACTGCCGTTTTGTTCCTGCACCGCTTTCACGTTCGGCGTGAAGGCGAGTTCGGCGAACTTGTGTCCCATGATCGGCGCCTTTCCTGCTTTGGGTTCAAAGACCGAGCTGGCTGAGCCCGGGATGGTCGTCGGGCCGGCGTCCCAGCGGCCAATGGAATTTTCGTTCGGCGCCTGAAATAGGCAGATCGTTGATGCTGGCGAAACGCTTTTGCATCAGTCCGTCCGCATCGAATTCCCAGTTCTCGTTGCCGTAAGACCGGAACCGCTGGCCGTCGGCGTCGCGCCACTCATAGGCGAACCGGACGGCGATGCGATCGTCCGTGAACGCCCATATCTCCTTGATCAGGCGGTAGTCGAGTTCACGCGCCCATTTGGCGGCGAGAAACGAGACAATCGCTTCTCTGCCTCTCGGGAACACGCTGCGATTGCGCCATTGGCTGTCGGGCGTGTAGGCGAGCGCTACTCGATGAGGATCGCGCGAGTTCCAGGCGTCCTCAGCCATGCGGACCTTCTGGATCGCGGTTTCAAGCGTGAAGGGCGGAACGGGCGGTCTCGTGTTCATTTGGGATCTCCGGCCGAAGTCGTCACTGTCGAATGCGAATAACGTCAAATTTCGCCAGCGAAGGGGGGGGTGGTGTGGGACCAGGCCAGGCAAAAAGGCCTGCCAGCAGGCCTGGCCCAAGGAATCGGCCCGACAAATTACATTTTGAGGGGTTTCGCCGTCCGAGCGAGGAACTCGCGCATGTATCCCGCGATCTCGCCAGCGTTTGTTTCGAGGGCGAAGTGCCCCGCGTCGAGCAAGTGAACTTCGGCTTTGGGCAAGTCCGTCTTGAAGGCTTCTGCGCCCTGAGTCGTGAAGATCGGGTCGTTCTTGCCCCAGACGACGAGCGTCGGGAATTGATGCTTGCGAAAGCTTTTCTGGAAGGCCGGGTAGAGCTTTACGTTGTTGCGATAGTCGCCAAAGAGATCGAGTTGGATCTCGTCGTTTCCGGGCCGGTCGAGACCCGCTTGATCGTAGCGCCAAGCGTCCGGATTGCGCCGCTCGGCCGGCACGCCTTCGCTATACTGGAAAACGGTCGTGCGCTCCTTGACGAAGTCCCGCAGCGCATCACGGCGCTCTTGAGTGTTCTCCGCCCAGTAGGCCTTGATCGGATCCCAGATCGGCGCAAGCCCGACATCATAGGCGTTGCCGTTTTGAACGATCAGTCCCGTCACGCGTCCAGGCTGGTTCAGCGCAAAGCGCAGGCCGATTGGAGAACCATAATCCTGCACATACAGGGCGAACTTTTCGGCGCCGACCGCGCGGGTGAATTTGTCGATGACGCCGTAGAGATTATCAAAGGTGTAGTTGAAGACTTCTCGGCTCGGCTGGCTCGAATAGCCAAAGCCCGGGTAATCCGGCGCGATGACACGGTATTTGTCGGCCAGAAGCGGGATGAGATCGCGGAACATGTGGCTCGACGACGGGAACCCGTGCAAGAGCAAGATGACCGGGCCGTCAACGGGTCCAGCTTCACGATAGAAAACGTCAAGCCCGTCGATCTTGACGGTCCGGTAGTAGATCGGCGCCGATGGGATCGAATAAGTCGCCGGTTGTGCGGCGAAAGCGACGGTCGAATCGAAGATCGCCGTCGCGGCGACCGTTGACAGGCCGACGGCAAAAGCGAGAAGGCGAGAGCGTTTCATGACAGGAATTCCTTCGCGTTAAGTGAAAATGATGAGCAAGTCAGTTGCGTCGCGACGACGTCAGCGTTTCAGGCCGCGACGGCGCGAACTTCGGGGAAATCGACGTCAGTGCCGGCGATTTTGTTTACGTAATTGGTCAAGGTGTTGAGCGCGACGTGCGCGATGATCTCGATGATGTCGGCTTCGGTGAAGCCGGCGGAACGAACGCCTGAAATGTCCGCGTCGCTGACTTGCCCGCGCGTCGCAACGACTTTCGCCGCAAACGCCACCGCCGCATCGGCTTTGGCGTCCGAAGAGCGCCCACGCCGGTTGGCATCGATCTCGCTATCGCTCAGCTTCGCGACGTTCTTGCCGAGATAGGTGTGGGCCGCCAGGCAATAATTGCAGCCGTTGATCTCAGCGACCGCGAGCGCGATGCGCTCGCGCGTGGCGGCGTCGAGCGAACCCTTCGCGAGTGCGCCATTGAGGCCGAGATAGCCCTCAAGCGCGGCGGGACTGTGAGCAATCGTGCGAAACATGTTCGGCGCGACGCCAAGCTGCTTCTTGACGGCGGCCAGTTGAGGCTGCGACGCGGCGGGAGCGGCTTCGATCGTCGGGGCATTGATGCGGGGCATGGGCGCTTCTCCTGATTTGATGGTTGCGGTCGGTCCTGAGCTGCCGACGCCGCGAAGATGCGCCCTGGAGAGGAATGAAAGAATATGCTATTTTAACAAGAGACTATTCCACTTATTGGAATTATAGGATGGACCGGTTCCACGAATTGAAGGTCTTCGTCGCTGTCGCTGAGACGGGCGGATTTGCAAAGGCCGCAGCCCGGCTCGGCAGTTCGCCGCCCGCTGTCACGCGCGTCGTCGCAGCGTTAGAGCAGCGCCTCGGCGTCGAATTTTTCGCCCGAACAACGCGGCGCGTCCGCCTGACGGAAGCAGGCAAGTTGTTTCTGGAGCGTGCGCGCGGCCTCCTCGCAGATCTTGAGACGGCCGAGTCTGAGGTGACAGGCGAAAATCTGTTGCCGACGGGGCATCTGAGCGTTACGGCGTCGGTGACGCTTGGGCGTACGATCTTGCCGCCGATCGTGGCGGGTTTTCTCAACGCGCATTCACGCATTACGGCCAAGGCGCTGCTGCTCGATCGCATCGTCAACCTCATCGAGGAAGGCATCGACGTCGCCGTGCGCATCGGCGACTTGCCGGACTCGACGTTGATCGCCCGCCATGTTGGCGATGTCCGGCGAATACTCGTCGCAAGCCCCGGCTATCTTGCAAAACGCGGCGCGCCCAAGACCGCGGCTGAACTCAAGCTTCACTCAATCATCGCTTTCACCGCGCTGATGCCGAATGGCGAGTGGGCTTATGTCGGCGAGAAGGGCGCCCAACGGGTTGCGCTTCAGCCGCGCTTCGAGATCAACGATGCGACAGCCGCCATCGCCGCCGCTGAGGCTGGAAACGGCATTACGAACGCATTGTCATACATGGTCGCAAAATCCATCCGCGAAGGGCGCCTGGCGCCGGTCCTCTTGAACTTGTGCCCGCCCCCCGTCCCCGTCCAGCTTGTCTATCCGGAAAGCCGGCTCGTCGCTCCAAAGGTCCGCGCCTTCATCGACTACGCAGCGCCGAGGATCCGGGCGGCGCTTGAACAACTGAAACCCGGAGCAAATGCGGCCAGGGGTAAGTCGTCGAGACAGGCATCAACTGGTTAGAAGGTTAAATCGGCGCGGTAGCGCTCGGACCTGACAGGGTTGCGGCTCGCCAAGTTGAGCGGCGCAAGATCGCGCGTGCGCCTAACCTTCACCGAACCTTCCGGACCTCAAGCGATTTCAGCTGCGGCTTTGGGGCTGGACCGTCCGGCAGATCCGGGCCGCGTCGGTTTCCCCGGATACTAACGTCAGCTTTCGCCGCGAAGACCGGGCACGATTTGGTCGGCTCGTCCCCCGAAGCCAATCGTGCTGTTCGCGGGATGGTCCGCTTCGCGCGGATGTGCGAAGCATTGTGCCAGCAACGGAAATCGCGCCAACCCTCGCGCCGATGAAATTCGACCGCCGCCCGGGATCGACCAGCTGCGCGGAGACGCGGCCCCTCGCCTACATCAGATAATGCGCGGCGACGAGCGCGGCGATGATGGCGACGGCGACGCCGGCGAGGACGAGGCCCATGCGCTTTTCCATGATCGGCGCGATCTGCGGGCCGAATTTCTGGAAAATCCAGGCGACCGCGAAAAAGCGGATGCCGCGCGTCACGATCGCGGCGCCGACGAAAATCGGCAGCGAGAACTGCATCGCGCCCGAGACGATCGTCACCAGTTTGAACGGGATCGGCGTCAGGCCCTTGAGGAAGATGAACCAGGCGCCCCACTGCGCGTAAAAGGCGCGCAGCGCCGCTTCCTTGCCGCCATAGCCGAAGAGATTGATGATCCACTGGCCGACGGATTCGAACAGGAAATAGCCGATCGCATAGCCGGCGAGCCCGCCGAGGACCGAAGCGATGGTGCAATTCAAGGCGTAACGCGCCCATTTCGAGGGTTCGGCCGCCGCCATCGGCCCGAGCATCAGATCGGGCGGCAGGGGAAATATCGAGCTTTCAGCGAAGGAGATCGCGAACAGCGAGCGTTCCGCATGCGGACTGCGGACAAGGTTGAGCATCCGGTTTTTTTGCGCGTCGAGCATTTATCACTTTTGAACGGGGCGGGAGAAACCGACATTGGGCCGCCAGCCTTGTCTTTGGGTTAACCGGCGAGGAAAGAAAAGACCCCTCGCCGCCGCTTCCGCGCCGCATCGGCGCAAATCGCGGCCGGCGAGCTTGTTTTCGCGCGCCGCCCGCCCCAAGAGGAGGGCGAGGAGACGACAGCCGCCGATGATCCCGCAGCGCCATGACACGTCCCGCATCGGCCTCCTTGGCGGGTCGTTCAATCCCGCCCATGGCGGGCACCGCGAAATCTCGCTCGCGGCGCTGAAGGCGCTTTCCCTTGACGCGGTCTGGTGGCTCGTCTCGCCGGGAAATCCGCTGAAGGAGACCGGCGATTATGACTACGCGCCCTATCCCTCGCGCCTTTCTAAAGCGCGAAGCGTCGCCGATCATCCTCGCATCGTCGTCTCGAATTTCGAGGACCGCAAAGGTCTTCAGTACACGGTCGATACGTTGGAGGCGCTGTCGGATCTCTGGCCGCAAATTCACTTCGTCTGGCTGATGGGCGCAGACAGCCTTGTCGATTTTCACCGCTGGATGAACTGGCGGCGCATCGCGGGCCTTGTTCCCCTCGCCGTCTTCAACCGTCCGGGCTACGCCGAGGCGGCGCTGTCAAGCGAGGCTGCAAGGGAGCTTGCGCTGTTTCGCGTTCCGTCGGGCCGGGCGGCCGACATTGTCGGCGCCGAGCCGCCGGTCTGGACATTCGTCGAATCGACGATGAATCCGGCGTCGGCGACCGCGATCCGCAACCGCCGCAAAAGCGCAACAGGCTGAAAGTCAATCGCAAGCCGTTGATTTCGGTCGGGCTTTCGTAGGGTTAATTCCGCGAAGGCCGGTTGGCGCGTCCGCCAATCGCGACTACATTGATCCGGCGGGAAGCGCCCGCGGCCAAGAGGAGACAAATCCTGAGTTCCGAAAACCGCCCGGCGGCGCGAGGCAAAGCCGCCCTCATGGGAATGCCGCCCGTCAGCGACGCGGGCGATCCCGCGCGAAGCGACGCGCTTTCTCCCGAAGACCGCAGCACAGCCATCCTCTCCTTGATCCAGAGCGAACTTGAAGACGACAAGGCCGAGGAAATCGTCACCATCGACCTTGGCGGCAAGACCGACATCGCCGACGCGATGATCGTCGCCTCGGGCCGTTCGGCGCGCCATGTCGGCGCGATGGCCGACAAGGTCGTCAAGCGCCTCAAGGAGGCGGGACTTGTCCACGCGCGGATGGAGGGCGCTCCCGCCTGCGACTGGGTGCTGATCGACGCGGAAGACGTCATCGTTCATCTCTTCCGTCCCGAGGTCCGCAAATTCTACAATCTCGAGCGCATCTGGTCGGAAACCGCGCGCGCGCCGGTTCGAACCGACAATTAGGTCGCGATGCGGCTCAGCCTCGCGGCGATCGGCCGTCTGCGCGCCGGGCCTGAATTCGATCTCATCGAGGATTACGCAAAGCGGATCCGGGGATCCGGCCGCGCGATCGGCGTCACGCAGTTTGACATCCGGGAATTCGAAGCGCCGAAGGGCCTTTCCGGCCTGCAACGCCAGGAACGCGAATCCGCAATGCTCCTTGAAGCGGCCGGCAAAGCGCGGCGCGTCGCGCTCGACGAAGGCGGCGAAACGCTTTCAAGCGAGGCCTTCGCGCGCCGCCTCGGGCGATGGCGCGACGACGGCGCGGATGACATCGTCTTTCTGATCGGCGGGGCCGACGGCCATCATCCTTCGCTGACCGACGGCGCCGATCTGGTCCTCGCTTTCGGCAAGGCGACTTTCCCCCATCTCCTTGTCAGAGTTATGCTGGTCGAGCAGATCTACCGCGCCGTCACGATACTCTCAGGACATCCATACCACCGCGCATGAAGCGAATTCTCTGTCTGGCGATTCTCGGGTTGGCGGCGGTCTCGACGCCGGCGGCGGCGCAAATCGCGCGGCAGGAGCGCGAACTCGCCGACATCGAAAAAAAGCTGAAGCAGCGCCGCAATGAGGAAGCGCGCCTCAAGGACGAGGCGAAGGAGCGCGAAAAGGAAGTCGCCGCCCTGCGCCGCCGGATGATCGAAACCGCCGACGCCCTGCAGGACGCCGAACGCCGGATCAGCGACATCAAGCGCGAAACCGCGGCGCTTGAAGGCGAGGAAAAGACGCTCGAAGCCTCGCTCAGGAAACAACAGGAATCGCTCGGCGACGTCCTCGGCGCCTTGCAGATCATCGAGCGCGCAAAGCCCCCCGCCCTCCTCGTTTCGCCTGAAGACGCCTCAAAGGCCGCCAGGACCGCCATGCTGCTCGCCGATGTGACGCCGCAGATCGAAGCGCGCGCGGCGACGCTGCGGCAGTCCTTGACGTCGCTCGCGACGGTGCGCGCCTCGCTTGATCAGGAGCGCGCGAATGCCTTGAAGACCAATGAGGAAATTTCGGCGCGGCGGACGGTTCTCGCCGAACTCCTCTCGAAGAAGCAGGGCGAGCGACGCGTCGCCGAGCGCCTCGCCGCGGCGGCGCAAGGCGAGACGGCCGCCCTCGCGGCGCGCGCGACGTCTTTGCGCGACATCCTTGGCAGGCTTGAGCGCCTCGCGCGCGTCGTCGCCCCGCGCTTGAAACCGCGGGCGCCGTCCGGGCGCCTGCCGCCAGCGCCGACCCCGCTCGACCGGTCGGCAAGGCCTGAGGCCTTCAAGCCCGCAAGGGCGTTTTCCGCCGCCAAGGGCGCCCTTAGGGCACCGGTTGTCGGAAACGTGATCGGCCACTACGGCGCGGCGCGGCCGGAAGGCGGGCGCTTTGAAGGGCTGAGATTTTCCGCGTCCGACAAGGCGCTCGTCACCGCCCCTTACGAAGCCAAGGTCGCTTTCGCCCGTTCCTGGAACCCGATCGGCAATCTGATCGTTCTGGACGTCGGCGGAGGCTACCATATATTGTTGATGGGCGTTGGCGCCTTTCTGGTCGAGGAAGGTCAAAGCGTTAAGGCCGGCGAACCGGTCGCCGCCATGGATGGGACGAACGCCGAACTTGACCTTGAGATCCGCAAAAACGGCGACCCCGTTAACCCATCATTGTGGCTCTCGAATAATGCTGGGACCGAACCCGCCTCTTAGCGCGGAAAAGCGACCCCTCGGATTGAAGCTGTAGGATGACAGGAGTTCGAATGCGAAAGTCGAAAACGAGCGAGCCGGCGAAGGTCCGCAAAAAGATGATGCAGAGCGCGGCCTCGGTCGGCGCCTTGACGGCGGCCGCGATCGGCGGCGCGCTGGTCACCGCGGCGATCCTCTCCGCCGGCTTTGCGCGGTCGACGATCTCGGCGGACACGTTCCGCCAGCTCGACCTTTTCGGCGAAGTGTTCGAGCAGGTCCACCAGAACTATGTCGAACAGCCGGAAGACGCCAAGCTCGTCAAAGGCGCGATCGACGGCATGCTGTCCGAGCTTGACCCCCATTCGTCCTACCTCTCGGCGGACGATTTCGGCCGTATGCAGGAGCAAACGCGCGGCAGTTTCGCCGGCCTCGGCATTCAGGTCGTGATGGACAATGAAGGGCCGGACAAAGGCTTCGTCAAAGTCGTCGCGCCGATCGACGACACGCCGGCGCAGAAGGCGGGCATCCAGACCAACGATCTCATCACCGAGATTGACGGCGAAGCCGTGCAAGGCATGACGATCGACGACGCGATCGGCAAGCTCAAGGGCGCGAAGGGAACGCCGGTCGAAATCACGGTCGTCCGTGACCGGACGAAGCCGAGTTTCAAGGTGAAGCTGGTCCGCGACATTGTGCGCGTGCCGGCTGTCACCCACCGCGCCGAGGGCGCCTTCGGCTATGTGCGCGTGACGAATTTCAGCGAGCAGACCGAAGAAGGCCTCGTCAAGGCGATCAAGTCGCTCGACAAGGAGGTCCCCGGCGGACCGAAGGGCTATATTCTTGACCTGCGCTCCAATCCGGGCGGGCTCCTTGACCAGGCGGTCGCGGTGTCCGACGCCTTTCTTGAGGGCGGCGAAATCGTCTCGACGCGCGGGCGCAACCCGAAAGACACGCTGAAGGAAATGGGAACGCCCGGCGATCTCGTCAAAGGCAAGCCGGTCGTCGTGCTAATCAATGGCGGCTCGGCGTCCGCGTCCGAAATCGTCGCCGGCGCTCTTCAGGACCGCAATCGCGCGCTGCTCTTGGGGACGCGATCCTTCGGCAAGGGCAGCGTCCAGACGGTCATTCCGCTGCAGAACGGTCTGCAGGGCGCGCTGCGTCTCACCACCGCGCGCTACTACACGCCGTCGGGACGCTCCATTCAGGCGCACGGCATCGATCCCGACATCGAAATGCCGATCATTTATCCGGGCCAGGATGAAGACGCCGAACGTCCGACCGAGGCGAGCCTGCCGGGCGCGCTCGACGTCCGCAAAGAGGAAGGCGCGAAGACCAACGACAAGCCGGCCGTCGAGCCGTTCAAATGCTTTTTCGAGAAGGACGCCGCGGGCAAGGAAAACCTGACCGACCCGCATGACTGCCAGCTCGACCGGGCGCTTGAGATCCTCGCCGACACGACCGCCTACCGTTCGGCGCTCGCCGACGCCTCCGCCGGCCGCGCGAAACAGCAATAGGCGCCGGGCGATCCGACCAAAGACGCCCCGCTTCGGCGGGGCGTTTTCTTTTTGAGGGCGCGCGCGGAAACAGGCGAAATTTTCGTTCCGTTAACCCTGATGTTTCTAGGGTGCTGGCCAGAATCCTGGAGCCGCCAGTCGCGCGGCCAATGTGCTGCCTTTGGAAATGCCGTCGCGCCGTTTCAAACTGCCGGTCTTGAGCCGCCTTTCCTGGGCGTGGCTCGGCTTCGCCGCGCTCGGGCTCGGCGTCGCCGTCTATTCGGCCAATGACGGCGGGCGAACGCGCGCCGCCGTCGCGATGGCGGTCGAAGGGATCGAGCGGCTGGCGCCGCCGGAGCGGCGCGACGCCGTCGAAGCGCCGCCCGAGCGGCTCGCGGCGGGAGCGCCGGCGATCGTCGCTGAAGAAGCCGCCGCCGACGCTCCCTTGGACCCTTACGCGCTGGACGCCGAGGACGCGCTCAGCGGCGTCGGCGACGCGGCCGCGCCCTATGAGGACCCCGCCGCCGACGTGATCATCACCGTCGACGGCGTTCCCGCGCGGGCGATCGGCCAGGCGCAGGCGAAGAAATCCGCTGCGGCGATGACGCCGGTTTCGGCGCCCGACGAAGGGCTGCTTCGCCGGTCAGCCTACGGACAAATTCCGCGCATCGGCGCCGACGGCCGGCGCCCTTCGAAGATCTACGCGAAGAACTTCGCGCCCGGCAAAGGCCCGCATGTCGCGCTGATTGTCGGCGGACTCGGCCTCAATCGCGCGCTGACCGAACGCGCGATCGACGATCTGCCGCCGCAGGTGACGCTCGCCTTCGCGCCCTACGCCAAGGACCTCATTTTCTGGACGAAGCGCGCCCGCGACGCCGGCCATGAGATCATGATCGAGATTCCGATGGAAAACCGGTCGAGCGACGTCGAGGCGCTCGGCCCGGCGGCGCTGTTGACCTCGCGCAGCGCGGAGGAGAACGCGCAGCGGCTCGACTGGATCTTGTCGCGCTTCCAGGGATATTTCGGCGCGACGAACTATCTCGGCGCGAAATTCTCCGGCGATCGCGATGCGATCGAGCCCTTGCTCGCGCGGATCGAGGCGGCGGGCCTTTCCTATGTCGACGACACCGGCGGGATCGATCGCGACGCGAAAAAAGGCGCCGCGGCGAGCGTCGACCGGCTGGTCGACCCGGGCTATGGCGAGAATGCGACGCAGACCAGGCGCGATCTTGAAGCGCTCGAAAAGACCGCCGCGGCGGGCGGCGACGCGCTCGGCAAGACCTATGTCTATGACGCGACGCTCGACGATATCGTCGAATGGACCGCTTCGCTTGAGGGAAAAGGGCTGACCCTCGCGCCGGCTTCCGCCGTGCTGGCCTTGCGCGCCGGCGACCGCTAAAGACGGCGCGACGCCGCTCTCGCCCGCGATCATGACCATTGAAGAAATTCTCGAAGACTATCGGCCGAATGTCGGCGTCGTCTTGTTCAACCGGCGCGGCGAGGCCTTTTACGGCCGCCGCATTGGCGACTTCGCGGACCTCGGCGAGGACAAGGACGCCTGGCGCTGGCAGTTTCCGCAAGGCGGAATCGACAGGCGCGAAGACATTGTCGAGGCGGCCTTCCGCGAATTGAAGGAAGAAACCGGCGTCGTTTCGGCGCGCCTTCTCGCCCTGACGCCCGGATGGCTCGCTTATGATTTTCCCAAGGCCTACAAGAAGAAGAACTGGCGCGGCCAGCGCCAGAAATGGGCGGCGATGCTGTTTGAAGGCCCGGACAGCGAAATCAATCTTGAGGCGGACGACCATCAGGAATTCGACGACTGGCGCTGGGGGGCGCTTGAGGAGGCGCCCTCGCTGATCGTGCCGTTCAAGCGCGACGTTTACGCCGAACTTGTCAGTTCGTTCCGCCCGTTGCGCGACTTTTTGCGCGAGCGCGCATGAAGCATGCGCCGGATTTCCTCGCGGCGCGCATCCTTCACCGCGACGGGCTGATGCTCGTCATCGACAAGCCGGCGGGCCTTCCCGTGCACGCAAAGCCCGGAACAAAGCCAGGCGAAGGCGGCGAAAGCCTTGAAGATTATTTCGAAGCGCTCCGTTTCGGCCTGCCGCGCAGCCCTGCGCTCGCTCATCGCCTCGATCGCGATACGACGGGCTGCCTTGTCCTTGGCCGGCACCCGAAAGCGCTGAGAAAGCTCCACAAGCTCTTTTTCGAGGGCAGGGTCGACAAGACCTATTGGGCGATCTGCCGCGGCGCGCCGGAGAAGCTCTCCGGAACGATCGACGCGCCGTTGAAGAAGGGCGCCGAAAAGTCGGGCTGGAAAATGTCGATCGCCCCGGACGGACAGAGCGCGGTCACCACCTACCGGACCTTGAAAAGCAAAGACGGCGTCTCGTTCATCGAAGCCAGGCCGAAGACCGGCCGCACCCACCAGATCCGCGTCCACCTCGCGTCGATCGGGGCGCCGATCATCGGCGACCCGCTCTACGGCGATCTTGGCGCGGAAGATCGCGCGCAGCCGATGATGCTGCATGCGCGGCGGGTGATCATTCCGATTTCGGCGACCAAGGACCCTGTCGTCGTCGTTGCGCCGCCGCCCGAATGGATGGCGGAAAGGCTCGCCGCGCTCGGCGTCGACGCCAGTGCGACATCGTAAAAAATTAGGAAATTCGCCTGAGACTCGCGTCTCTTTTCGCCCAATTCCGCAAGGAGCATTCCGATCGGCATGGACGCGACCTTCCAGCGCCCTGATTTCAGCCTTTCGCGCCTCGCGATCGGCGGACCGCTCCTTGCGAGCGCGATGGCGCTTGGCGCCGTCTTCGCGCTCTATGTGGCGGCGACCTTCGCGGGCGGCCTGACGAGCTTTCCGGCGGGTCGCGACGACGCGGCGATCGCGGAAGATCTTGTCGCGTTTCACCGCGCGGGCGAAATGGCGCTGAGGGGCGAGGCCGGCGCCGCTTATGATCCGGCGGCGTTTCGCGCCGGCCTTGCGGACCACCAAAAAGGCTTACTCTGGCTCAACCCGCCGCACGCCTATTTCGTCATGGCGCCCTTGGCGATGCTGCCTTATGGGGCGGCGAAGTTCGTCTGGATGGCGCTCGGCGCCTTGTCGCTCGCGGGAATTCTCGCAGCGGCGAAATTCTGTTCACGCCCTTTCTTTCTGCTCGCGCTCGTCTCGCCCGCCATGCTGATTTCGACCATGCTGCTGCAGCTTGGCGCATTCATCGCGGTCGGCCTTGCGGCGGCGCTTTCGATCGCGCCTCGGCGGCCGATCCTCGCCGGCGTTCTGCTCGCGCTGCTCACCATGAAGCCGCAATATGGGTTGATGGCGCCGGTCTTTCTCCTTGCGACCGGACAATGGCGCGCGATCTTCGCGACGGCGATCGCAAGCGCCATTCTGGTCGCGCTGTCGGCCGCCCTATTCGGCGCGGAGAGCTGGGGCGCCTTCTTCGAGGCGCTGAAAACCGTGCACGGACCGTTCGCGCGACAGATTCTCGAGGGCACGGCGACGTTTTCGCAGACGGCCGCCAAGCTTGGCGCGGGCGATGCGGCGCGCGTGGTCGCCCAGATCGCCGGGATCGGCCTTGGCGCGCTCGTCGTCTGGTTCGCGGCGAGGCGGCTCCCGGCGAACGATGCGCTGGCGCTGACCTTGCTCTTTTCGCTCGCGGCGGCGCCGTCGGCGTGGATCTATGACTGGCCGCTGGTCATCGCCGCGATGGCGTTTCTGGCGGGACGCCCCGCATGGCCGGTCATGGCGCAGGCCGGCGCCGGCGCGCTCTGGCTCGCGCCGCTCATTCCGACTTTTTCCGACAGTCGTTTCGCCGGGCTCGCGCCTGCGCTGGCGCTCTACGCCTTCACGGCCGTGGCGACGCTGTGGCTGTTCCGGCGAACCGCTTAGAGCGCGGCCTGAAGCTCTTTCATGCGGGCGAGCGTCGTCTCGGCCGCCATGCGGGTTTCAAACGTCGCATCGGCGGCGGCGAGGTCTTCTTCCGCCCATTTGATCCGCTCCAGGATCATGTCGCGCGAGAGGTCGGCGACCGGGATCGCCTCCTCGGCGAGGATGGTGAGGCCCAATGGCGTCACTTCAGCAAAGCCGCCGCGGACGAAAATGCGCTGTTCCTCACCGCCGTTCTTCACCTTCACGACGCCGGGCGCGAGCACCGACATGAACGGCGCGTGGTTCGGGAGAACGCCGAAAATCCCTTCGACGCCCGGCGCCTCGACCATGTCGACGTCCTCGGAGATCAGTTCCTTCTCCGGCGAAACGAGATTGAAGTGGAGTTTGTCAGCCATATTTCGTGGGGATTAGGGATTAGGGATTAGGGATGAGCACTTTCTCAATTCCCTAATCCCTAATCCCCAATCCCTATTCCCTTTCTATGCCGCTTCCGCCGCCAATCGCTGCGCTTTTTCAATCGCCTGTTCGATCGTGCCGACCATGTAGAAGGCGGCCTCCGGCAGGTGATCATACTCGCCGGCGACGAGGCCCTTGAACGAGCGGACGGTGTCGGCGATCGGCACCTGCACGCCCGGCGAGCCCGTGAAGACCTGCGCGACGTCGAAGGGCTGCGACAGGAAGCGCTCGATCTTGCGGGCGCGCGCGACGACGAGTTTGTCGTCTTCGGAAAGCTCGTCCATGCCGAGAATGGCGATGATGTCCTGCAGCGACTTGTAGCGCTGGAGAATGTTCTGGACCGAACGCGCCACCTGATAGTGCTCTTCGCCGACGATGCGCGGATCGAGAATGCGCGAGGTCGAATCGAGCGGATCGACGGCGGGATAGATGCCTTTTTCCGCGATGCCGCGATTCAAGACCGTCGTCGCGTCAAGGTGCGAGAACGAGGTCGCGGGCGCAGGGTCGGTCAGATCGTCGGCCGGCACATAGATCGCCTGCACCGAGGTGATCGACCCCTTGGTCGTCGTCGTGATGCGCTCTTGCAGCTGGCCCATGTCGGTCGCCAAGGTCGGCTGATAGCCGACCGCCGACGGGATGCGCCCGAGAAGCGCCGACACTTCCGACCCGGCTTGCGTGAAGCGGAAGATGTTGTCGACGAAGAAGAGAACGTCCTGGCCCTGATCGCGGAAATGTTCAGCGACGGTGAGGCCGGAGAGCGCGACGCGGGCGCGCGCGCCCGGCGGCTCATTCATCTGGCCGAAAATCAGCGCGCATTTGGAGCCCGCGGCCGATCCCGCCTTTTTCGGATCCTTGTTGACGCCCGACTCGATCATCTCGTGATAGAGGTCGTTGCCTTCGCGCGTCCGCTCGCCGACGCCGGCGAATACCGAATAGCCGCCATGCACTTTCGCGATGTTGTTGATGAGCTCCTGGATGAGAACCGTCTTGCCGACGCCGGCGCCGCCGAAGAGGCCGATCTTGCCGCCCTTGGCGTAGGGGCAGAGAAGATCGACGACCTTGATGCCGGTGACAAGAATTTCCGCTTCCGTCGACTGCTCGACGAAGGGCGGCGCTTCCTGGTGGATCGCGCGGCGCGTCTTGTGCTCGACGGGGCCTGCTTCGTCGACCGGCTCGCCGATGACGTTCATGATGCGCCCCAAAGTGCCGTCGCCGACCGGGACCGAGATCGCGGCGCCCGTGTCCTTGACCTTCTGGCCGCGCACGAGGCCCTCGGAGCTGTCCATCGCGATCGTGCGGACAATGTTTTGCCCTAGATGCTGCGCGACTTCGAGAACAAGGCGGTTCCCGTGATTGTCGGTTTCGAGCGCGCTCAGAATGCCCGGCAGTTCGCCGTCGAACTCAACGTCGACGACGGCGCCGATGACCTGGCTGATGCGACCTTCTTTGCTCATTTTATCCTTCCTTCCAACCATTAATCCCCGCGTTTCATCCTTCGCGACGCCGCCTTCGGCGGCTCCTCAGGATGAGGCGAGAAAAGTCTCAGATTCCATTTTGGCCTCATCCTGAGGAGCGATGCAAAGCATCGCGTCTCGAAGGATGATTGCCCGCATTTCTACAGCGCCTCCGCACCGGAGATGATCTCGATCAGTTCTTTCGTAATTTGCGCCTGACGGGCGCGGTTATACTGGAGCGTCAGCTTGTCGATCATGTCGCCGGCGTTCCTCGTCGCATTGTCCATCGCGGACATCGACGCCGCCTGCTCCGACGCGACGTTTTCGAGTAGCGCGCGGAAGACCTGCACGGCGACGTAGCGCGGCAAGAGCGCCTTCAGAATGTCCGCCTCTTCCGGCTCGTAGTCATAGACCGCGCCCTTCAAGTCCGGCGTCTTGACGCCCCCGTTTTCTGAAGAATTTGGCGCGACAGCCGGGATGATCTGCTGCGCGGTCGGGATCTGGCTGACGACGTTCTTGAACTTGCCGTAGAACAGCGTTGCGACGTCGAATTCGCCGGCGTCGAACATCGAGAGCACTTTTTCAGCGATCTCCTGCGCATTGGCGAAGCCGACCTGCCGGATTTCGACGAAGTTCGTTCTCCAGACGATCTGATCGCCGTAAAGGCGCTTTAATTGGTCATTGCCCTTGCGGCCGACGGTGATCAGCTTGACGGTCTTCCCCTCGCCCTGGAGCTTGACGATGCGCTCGCGCGCAAGGCGCACGATCGACGAATTGAACGCGCCGCAAAGTCCCTTGTCCGCGGTCGCGACGATCAGAAGATGCGTTTTGTCCGAGCCCGTTCCCCGCAAGAGCGCCGGCGCGTTCGGGTTATCTTTCGCCGACGCCGCGAGATTGGCGAGAACGCCTTCCATCCGCTCCGTATAAGGACGAGCGGCCTTCGCCGCCTCTTCGGCGCGACGCAGCTTCGCCGCGGCGACCATCTGCTTCGCCTTGGTGATCTTCTTCGTCGACTTGACGGAAGCGATCCGGTTCTTGAGGGCCTTAAGGGAGGGCATGTCTTACGTGCTCAATGATCAATCGTATTGCTGATTATCCCGCGATCGTATGTAGAGATAATCTCAGCGAAAGCGGGAAATTTCGAGGCCGTCGCCCTCATTAGCGGAACAACGGAGGCAAAGTCTTCAACGAAACCGGGATCGCATGAATGTCGCGCAAACGAGAAGCGCTCGTCATCGAATTCCGCATCAACAAAATATGTCGTTCCGTCGGCGCAGAACCCGTCGCCAGTTCGGACGAAAGGCTGTTTGCTAATCGCTTTCCTGTGTTCAGAGGTTAGGATAGCTTCGAATTCTTCGACATGAAGCTTGGTTGCATAGGTTTCGCGCTGGTCCTTGCTCCAGGTGACGACCCCATATTCTTTGGGAATGGAATAGCCGCTGAATGAAATCAGCGCCATGTCGCGGTCTTCGCTCGGCCCGAATTCGCTTGGACCGAATGATTTAGCATAAACAAAAGCGCCCTGTGGTTCGGGGGTTTCATTGTCTACGCCGTAATCATACCAATTCGCCGACACGAGAAGCGGCGATTGAAACGAAGGGGAAATCACTACGCGAAGATACTGGCGGCGCTCCGAAGTCTTTGGGCGACGACCATGATCGATTTCAAATTCACCAAAATTGCCAAGCAGAAAGCGATGATACTGGCGCCTAAAGTTTTCCGTGAATGAGGGGTCCGGCCGAAGGTCCACCCGGCACCCGTCTGGATCCGAACACGTCTCGTCGGCCCCGACGACACCCGCGACGCCGTCGGCCTTGGTGGATGCGCACGCGGAGAGGGCCGCCATCGCGGTCACCCCTAGCGCAAAAATCATTGCATTCGTCGCGCGCATCACTGGTTTGCCTAAGTGGTAAAAGCCTACGCGAACTTCTTCACAAAAGCGTCGAGGATCGAAACCAGCTTGTCTTCTTCCGCCTTGTCGAGCTTGCCTGTGTCGCGGATCGTTTTCAGAAGCGCGCCGTGATCGGCGTGGAGATGGCGGAGGAACTCTTTCTCGAAATCCTGCACTTGGGTTTTCGGCATCTTGTCGAGATAGCCTCTGACGCCGGCGAAGATGACGCAGACCTGTTCTTCGACCTGAAGCGGCGAGAATTGCGGCTGTTTCATCAGTTCGGTGAGGCGGTCGCCGCGGTTCAAAATCCGCTGCGTCGTCGCGTCGAGGTCGGAGCCGAACTGCGCGAAGGCGGCAAGCTCCCTATACTGAGCAAGTTCGCCTTTGATCTTACCGGCGACCTGCTTCATCGCCTTGATCTGCGCCGAGGAGCCGACGCGGCTGACCGAGAGGCCGACGTTCACCGCGGGGCGGATGCCCTGATAGAAGAGATCGGTTTCAAGGAAAATTTGGCCGTCGGTGATCGAGATGACGTTGGTCGGGATATAGGCCGAGACGTCGTTCGCCTGCGTCTCGATGATCGGGAGCGCGGTCAGCGACCCGCCGCCGTGACTTTCGTTCAGCTTCGCCGCGCGCTCAAGAAGGCGCGAGTGGAGATAGAAAACGTCGCCGGGATAAGCTTCGCGGCCCGGCGGCCGGCGAAGGAGGAGCGACATCTGGCGATAGGCGACGGCCTGTTTTGAGAGGTCGTCATAGATCATCAAGGCGTGCATGCCGTTGTCGCGGAAATACTCGCCCATCGCGCAGCCGGCGAAGGGCGCGAGGAACTGCAGCGGCGCCGGTTCAGAGGCTGTCGCCGCGACGACGATCGAATATTCAAGCGCGCCGTTGTCTTCGAGCGTTTTCACGATCTGCGCGACGGTCGAGCGCTTCTGGCCGATCGCGACATAGACGCAATAAAGCTTTTTCTTCTCGTCTCCGCTTGCGTTGATCGCCTTCTGATTGAGGATCGTGTCGATGCAGATCGCGGTCTTGCCGGTCTGGCGGTCGCCGATGACCAGTTCGCGCTGGCCGCGGCCGATCGGGATCATCGCGTCGATCGCCTTGATGCCGGTCTGAACCGGTTCGTGCACGGACTTCCTTGGCAGGATGCCCGGCGCCTTGACGTCGACGACGCGGCGCTCGGTCGCATGGATCGGCCCCTTGCCGTCGATCGGATTGCCGAGCGGGTCGACGACGCGCCCGAGAAGCCCCTTGCCGACCGGCACGTCGACGATCGACTTCGTGCGCTTGACGGTGTCGCCTTCCTTGATGTTCCTGTCTTCGCCGAAGATGACGACGCCGACATTGTCGCTTTCAAGGTTCAGCGCCATGCCTTTGACGCCGTCCGAAAACTCGACCATCTCGCCGGCCTGCACATTGTCGAGGCCGTAGACGCGCGCGATGCCGTCGCCGACCGAGAGCACCTGGCCGATCTCGGAGACTTCGGCGTCCTTGCCGAAATCCTTGATCTGCTGCTTTAAAATGCTCGAAATTTCAGCCGCGTTGAGTTCCATCGCTTCACGCCTCTTTCATCACGGATTTCAGTCGATTGAGTTTTGTTTTCAGCGACGAGTCGATCATCGTCGAGCCGACTTTGACGACCATGCCGCCGAGAAGATCGGCGTCGACCTTCACCGAGAGATTGACCGCCTTGCCGACGACGCGTTCGATCTCGCCTCGAAGTCGCTTGGTCTGATCGTCATTCAAGGGCGCCGCCGCCGTCGCTTCCGCCGACACCTCGCCGCGGTGTTCGGCGAGCCGCTTCCTGAACGCGGCAATCATGCCGGGAAGCGCGAACAGCCGACCGTTCCTGCCGACGACGCCGAGAAAATTCCGGGTCAGCGCGCAAACGCCCGCCTTGCCGGCGATCGCCGCCATGGCGCCCGCCTTCTCGTCGGAATCGTAAACGGGGCTTGTCAGAAAAGAGCGAAAATCAGCCGATGCGTCGATCGCCCTGCCGAGCGTTGCGAGATCGGCTTCGACCTTTTCAAGAGCGCCCTCATCAAGCGCCAGGTCAAACAGCGCTTCGGCGTAGCGAAAAGCGGGACCCGAAACGGTCGGCGAGGCGGCGGCTTCCGAAGACATGAGGGCGTTAAAGCTCCCGTCCGGTCCGGCGGCGAACGCCGCCTAACGAATTGAATTTACAGCGAATTTCGGAGCCCGGAACGGCGCGCGCCATGAGCCCCTCGACGCGATCGCGGGTGGGGTTAGCATGCGCCTCGCCGCGACGCAACAATAGCGCCCCTGCGGCGGATTGGCGACGCTTTGATCGCGTCCGGAATGGCGCTGAAATTCCCGAAAATTCGGCATGCAAAATGCGTAAGTCGGCAGGTTTTGCGGTATAGTGTCCGCGCTTCTCCTCAAGTTGCGTTTGTGAGGGCTGGCGTTGTGGTTGGTTTGGGGCTGACGGGGTCCGCTTGCGGCGCCCCGCTGGCGGGTTTTTGTTGGGGATTTCAGCGCATTCGCGCCATAGGGCGCGGTGCGACGCAGAATGTTTTTGCGCCGATCCGGCCGCCCCATTCAATTGTCAACAATCGGCCGGACAGCCGGCGCTTTCGCCGACAAACGAGCCTTGCCGCCTTCATTCTCCTTTCGGCCGTGACGCTGCCGTCTGCGGCGTTGGCGTCACTCCTCGCCTGCGCGGGGACGCGCCCGCCCGTCACGCCGCCGGCGAGCAGCCATCTCGGCGCGCTCGCCAAACTCGATGCGATCGCGCCGCCGTCGGTCGGCGTGCAGGCGATCCAGTCCGGCGCATGGTCCGATCCGGCGACCTGGGGCGGGCTGACGCCCTCCGGAAGGGTCGTCATTCCCGCCGGCGTCAGCGTCGTCTTCGATCTAAAGCGCAGCGAAGCGCTGAAATCCGTCCGCGTCGAAGGGTGCCTCGAATTGTCGTCGAGCGTTTCCAACCGGCTGATGACGGAGCTTTTGTACATTGCGCCCGGCGGCGAATTCCTGGCCGGCACGGCCAAGGCGCCGACGCCCGCAAGCGTTCGGGCTGAAGTCGTCTTTCCCGATCTTGGGCCCCTTGATGTTGTCAGCGATCCGGCTCTCCTTGGGAAGGGCCTTGTCGCGGCTTCGCGCGTGCGCCTTTACGGCGAACTGAAAACCGCGCGCGTCAAGGTCGCCGCGACGCCCGCCAAAAGAGATGTCGACATCCAGCTGTCGGCGGCCCCGACAGGATGGCAGGTCGGCGACCGCGTGATCCTGACTGGAACGCGCTTCATTCCGCAAGACACGGCGAACGGCGTCGTCCTTTCAAGCCCGACGCAGGACGAGATCCGGTATGTCGCCGCGATCAACGGCTCGACCGTCACGCTCAACAAGGGCCTCTCCTACGGCCATCCCGCGCCCGATCCAACGCTCGGCGCCTATCTCGTCAATTATTCGCGCAATGTCCGCCTCGCGACTGAAAACGGCGCGACGATCGCAACGACCGAGCGCGCGCATGCGATGTTCATGTCGACGGAAACGACGCTGCAGGGCGTTGAATTCTGGGAAATGGGCCGGACGGACAAATCCATTCGCGCGATCGACGCCGCCGAATTGACGGCGCCGACGCCGACGTCGAACGTCAAGGGCCGCTATCCGCTGCATCTTCATCAGGTCGGCTTCGCGGCGGACAATGCAGCGCCGCTCATCCGCGACGTCGCGGTCTGGGGATCGCCCGGCTGGGGCATAGCCCAGCACGCCGGCAACGCGTTTCTTTTCCAGAACAACACCTGGAACACTTTCGGCGCTGGGTTTGTCGCTGAAAGCGGCAATGAAATCGGCGCCTGGGTCGAGAACACGGCGATCAAGTCAGTCGGCGTCGATCACATCGTCAAGGACGCCGACGACGTCGCCGCTTTCGATCTCGGGCGGACGGGCGACGGGTTCTGGCTGCAAAGCCGGTCCGTCCGGCTCCACAAGAACCTCGCCGTCGGCATGACCGGCGGCATGGGTTTTGTCTATTTCCACCGCAACAGCGACCTCGGCTCGACGCAGCCGCTGACGCCGGCCTTCGCGGCCCAAACGCTGTGCATGCCGGGATCCATGCGGTTCAAGCCGCAGGCGATCGACGCGCCGCAAATCGCTCAGTTTACGGATAATGAAGCGATCGCGTCGGACGTCGGCTTCCATATCGTCAAGCCGCGGCCGATCGAGCCGCACGACATCCGCTCCGTCCTCGACAATTTCCGCGCCTGGGAAGTGACGATCGGCGTCGATCTCACCTACACGTCCCGCTACACGGTGAAGGGCGGGCTCCTCATCGGCACATGGGCGGCGTCCGACACGATCGGCGTCAATTTCGGCACGAACACCTATGATCTCGCGGTCGTCAACACGAGAATTTCGGCGTTCGATTACGGGATCAATCTTTCCAAAGCGACGACGAGGACGTTCGGCCGCTCCAGCCAATATTCCGTCGTCGGCGTCGCCTACGCCGGCATCCGGAAGAGCAAGCTCATCAACCACGATGCGAGCGACCAGATCCTCGCCGGCCCGTTGACGTCAAAGCCGCCGACGCTGGCCTTCGTCTGGGGATCAGGGCCCGCCGTTCCAAGCGCGAACGCCCTTTATCTCTATGTGCGTGGCGCAAAATACGACAGTTCCGGGCGGACGCTTTATCCCGTCGCGACGGACGAGTTCCTGATCAACTGGACGAATTTCCAGCAGCTCGCCGCCGAACGCGGCTTCATGACGCTCAGCACCGGCGAAAGAGTGATGATCGTTCCGGAGTTCTATTCCGACCGGCTGACCGGCGAGATTTTCCAGACGTCCTTTGTCGTCAAACCGGCGTCCTATTTCCCATGGCCGGCGACGCGTCTTGACGGCTCGCCCGCCGATCTTGGCCGTTACCGGCGGCTGGTCGGCGCGCCGGCGGCCGCCAATGATTATCTAAGTTCCCCCGCCAACACGCCAGTCTTGATTGACGCTTTTGCGAACGACACGTCAGTCGATGGCGTCGTCATCGCCTCTGGACACACTTACGCGCGCAACGGCAATGTCCGCCAACTCGCAAGCGGCGCCTTCGAATATGCGCCCTACCCGGATTTTACTGGCGTCGACCGTTTCAGTTATTTTGTGCGCAACGGCCAGGGCTTCGTCGCGCGCGCCTTCGTCACCGTGCGCGTCCGGTAGGGAGCGCCGCGGCGCAGCGCCCGCTTTCCAACCTCTTATCCGGCTGGCGAGGCTGCCTTGATTGCGCTATATTTGGACATCAAATAGCGAATACATTCGCGATATCACGCTTGGGGGCTCACCATGATCAAAGCTCAATTGACCGCATGCTTGTTCGCGGCGTCAGCATTGCTGATCGGGGCGGCGCGGGCGCAAGGCGACGCTGCGGTCTACGGCGCCTTGCCCGCCGTTTCCGAAGTCCAGATTTCGCCGGACGGTTCGACTGTCGCCATGCTGCGCTCCGCCAACGACAAGATGTCGGTCGTTTTCTACAATCTCGCCAATCCTGATGCGAAGCCCGCCGGCATTGAAGTCGGCGGCGGCAAGGCGCGCGACATCGTCTGGGCGGACAACGATCATGTGCTTGTCCTCGCCTCGCAGACCGGCCGCATGCAAGTGACGACCGGCCTCGAGACGATCGAGTTCTTCCGCTGGTTTTCGGTGTCAAAGTCGAAAATGAAGGCGGTCGTGCTGTTCGGGAATGAGGGGAATCTTTACATCTCCTCGGCTGGGAGCCTTATTGCGACGACGCCGGATAATCCCGGTCGCTCGTTGTTCGCCCGCTATTTCACGCAGAAGGCCGGGCCGGCGTCCTTTGATTTGCTCTCGGCTGATCTGACTCGCGGCGACGAGAAGCTCGTCGAAGCGGGAACAGCGAAGACTTATGATTGGCTGGTCTCGAGGTCGGGAAATCCGCTGGCGCGGCTCGACTACGATTCACTGAAGAAGGAGACGATCTTGTACGTCCGCAAGGACGGCGAGGGCGAATTTCAGCGGGTCAGCGAATTCGCGGACAAACCAGGCGCGGCGGCGAGCATCAGCTTTTACGGGCTTGCGCCGGACGGAACGAATTTCATCGCGTCGATTTCCGGCGAAGGCAACAGGCGCTCGCTGATCGCTGTCGATCCGGCGACGGGCGCGTCAAAATCCACGCTGTTTTCCAATCCGCAATATGATCTCGACGGCGTGATCTACGATCACAGGGAGGCGACAGCGACCGGCGTCCGCTTCACCGACGACATTCCAAGATACGTCCATTTCGACGCTGACCAGCAGAAAATTCAGACTTCGCTCGAAAAAGCGCTCCCCGGAGCGTCGCCGATCATCGTCTCAAAGACCGCTGACGGCGGAAAAATGATCGTCAAAGCACTGTATACCGATCATCCGGAGCAGTATTTCCTCTTTGACCGCGCCGCCAAAGCGCTCAATATGATTGCGACCGCTTATCCCGCCATCGACGGCAAGGTCGTCGCGCGAAAGGAGCGATTCGATCACCTCAGTTCGGACGGCCGCGCCATTCCCGGCTATCTCACCGCGCCCGCGAACGCGTCCAAGCAGAACATGCCGCTCATCGTTCTTCCGCATGGGGGCCCCCAGGGGCGCGACGACATGACTTTCGACTGGTGGCCCTTTTTCTACGCCGCCAACGGCTATCTCGTTTACCAACCGAATTTCCGCGGCTCGGACGGCTACGGCGCCGATTTCGTGTCGGCGGGGTTCGGCGAATGGGGCCGCAAAATGCAGGACGACATCACGTTCGGCGTCAGGAAGCTGATCGCGGACGGCGTCGTCGATCCAAAGCGGATTTGCATTATCGGCGCGAGTTACGGCGGCTACGCCGCGCTCGCCGGCGCCACGCTGACGCCTGACCTTTACGCCTGCGCCGTCAGCGTCAACGGCGTCTCGAATTTGCCGGCGCTCATCGGCCGAACCGCCAGATGGAGCGACTGGGCCGAAGATTATTGGGACGTGCGGCTTGGAAGCCGGTTTCGCGACAAGAAAGCGCTCGAGGAAGTCAGTCCGACGGAAAACGCCGACAAAGCGATCGCGCCGATCATGCTCATCCACGGCCGCGACGACACGGTCGTTCCGTTCAGCCACAGCCTAAAAATGCACGATGCGCTGAAGGCCGCCGGCAAGCCGGTCGAACTCGTCGAACTGAAAGGCGAGGATCACTGGCTGTCGCGCGGACCGTCGCGAACGACGACGCTCGTCAAGTCTCTTGAATTCGTCAATCGACATATCGGAGAGCGATAAACGCCGGCGGCGCCAGGCGCTGTTCGACGGCATCGGAACGAGCCGCGTTCTCCGCGTCGACCATCAAGCCGGCGGGCGCGCTTCGCAATCGCTGCAGTCTCTCTTGCCGCCCGGGCGCGCCGATATTTATTCCGCCTAAGGACGACCTTGCGCCGGCGTCGGTCTTCGACGCGCTTGTCGGCGACGAGGCGCGTCGGCGCGAAACCATTCTTAAAATGGGCTTCACCTGGGACGAGAATGCGCGGCGCGTCGAAAGGCTCGCCAACGAAACCATCCGCCTGCGCTGACGCGTCGATTTCCGGCCGAAATGAAATTCAGCAGCGCGAGTCGCGGCGCATTTTTCACGGAATAGGCGAATCACTTTCCCCGGATTTGAGTCGCGGCGGGCTCGCGGAGCGCCGCTTCATGAAAACGCGGAAAGGTCGGACGCCGCCGCGGCGGCGCGCGCGGCGGCGGCGCTTGATCCGCCAATTCCTTGCGATTTCAGCGGTTTGGGTCGCGCGAATCAATTTCTTCCGTAGACTGACTATCAAATCCGTAACGCGAACCGTTAACGCGAATATTACCATCCTGAGATTTTACGACTTGTAAGGTGTGCGGTTGGAACCCGGTTCATAGACCTCCTCGCGCAAATTCCGCATGGAGGGTCTTTAGGTGAGTCTTTTTCCAACGGGGGGAATTTCGAATCGCGCGACGATCGTCGGCGCGTTTTTTTCAATCTTCATCGCGTCGTCATCGGCGTTCGCCGCGGCGCCCGGACCGGTCGCCTGCGCCGGCGTTCGCCCGCCGGTGACGCCGCTCGCCTCACAGCATCTGGCCGCCTTGCCGAAATATGACGCGCTTGCGCCGGCGGCGTCGGCGGTGAGAGCGGTTCGCTCCGGCGCGTGGTCCGACGCAGGGACCTGGGGCGGCAAACTTCCGACGACGCGCGCCTTCGTCCCGAAAGGCGTCAGCGTCGTCTTTGACGAGCCCAACAGCGCCAGACTGAAGTCAGTTCGCGTCGAGGGATGCCTTGAGCTTTCAAATCGCGTGAACAACCGTCTGAATACGGAGTTTTTGTACGTCGCTCCCGGCGGCGAATTGCTCGCCGGCGCCGCGAATGCGCCGATTCCGGCGAACCTCTCCGCCGAAATCGTCTTTCCGGACCTCGGCCCGATCGACGTCAAGGCCGACCCGACGCTGATCGGCAAGGGGCTCGTCTCAACCTCGCGCGTTCGCCTTTACGGCGCGTTGAAATCGCCGCGCGCTAAAGTCTCGGCCGCGCCGAGACGGGGCGAGTCGGTCGTCAAGCTTGTCTCGACGCCGAACGGCTGGCGCGTCGGCGACCGGGTCGTTTTGACCGGCACGCGGTGGATCAGGCAGACGACCAAGCAGGGCGTCGTTCTGAAGAGCCCGACCGAGGACGAAATCCGCTTCATCAAGGCGATCAGCGGCTCCTCCGTCACGCTCGATTCGCCGCTCGCCTTCGACCATCTCTCGCCCGACGCCGCGGTCGGCGCCTATCTCGTCAATTACACGCGCAACATCCGTCTTGCGACGGAGAACGGCGCGACGATCGCCAAGACGCAGCGCGCGCATTCAATGTTCATGTCGACGGAAACGACCGTCGAGGGCGTTGAATTCTTCGAAATGGGGCGCACCGACAAATCGATACGCGCGATCGACGCCGCGAAGCTGAGCTCGCCGACGCCGACCTCGAACGTCAAGGGGCGCTACCCGCTGCATCTCCATCAGGCGGGATTCCCGAAAGACGACGTCGCGCCGGTCGTGCGCGGCGTCGCGATCTGGGGCTCGCCCGGCTGGGGCTTTGCGCAGCACGCCGGCAACGCCTTCGTCTTCCAGAATAACGCCTGGAACACGTTCGGCGCGGGTTTCGTCGCGGAAAGCGGCAATGAGACCGGCGCCTGGGTTGAAAACACGGCGGTCAAAGCGATCGGCGTCGATCATATCGTCAAGGACGCCGGCGACGTTTCGGCGTTTGATTTGGGCAGAACCGGCGACGGCTTCTGGCTGCAGAGCCGGTCGATCCGTCTTCACAAGAATCTCGCCGTCGGCATGACGGGCGGCATGGGATTTGTCTATTTCCACCGCAACAACGATCTTGGCGCCGCCCTGCCGATTGTTCCCTCATTCTCGGCGAACGCGCTTTGCACGCCGGCGACGATGCGCTTCAAGCCGCAGCCGATCGAGGCGCCGCAAATCGCTCAGTTCACGGACAATGAAGTGATCGCGTCGGAAATCGGCTTCCATGTCGTGAAGCCGCGCCCGATCGAGCCGCACGACATCCGCTCGATGCTCGACAATTTCAAGGCGTGGGAGGTGGCGCTTGGCGTCGATCTCACCTACACGTCGCGCTACACGGTCGAGAACAGCCTCCTGATCGCGTCGCCGGCGGCGACCGACACGATCGGCGTCTCCTTCGGAATGAACACCTACGACCTCGCGGTCGCCAATACGAAAATCGTCGGCTTCGATTACGGCGTGAATCTGTCGAAAGCCTCGACGCGGGTGTTCACGACCAACAGCCGCTTCACGATCGCCGGCGTCACTTTCAGCGGCATCAAGATCAAGCCGCTGCTCAACCAGGACGCGACCGACCAGATTCTGGCGTCGATGCCGGCGCCGGTTCCCGCCTCGGTCGCGTTCAAATGGGGCGCGGGCCCGGCGATTCCGTCGTCGAACGCGCTTTATGTCTACGTGACAGGCATTAAGACCGACAGTTCCGGTCAAACGGCCTACCCGATCGCGAAGGACGAATTCCTCGTCAATTACACCAACTTCAAAGGGCTCTCAGCTGAGCGCGGCTGGCACACGCTGACGACGGGCGGGCGCGCTTTCGTCGTGCCGGAATTCTATTCCGACCGACTGACCGGCGAGATCTTCCAGACGTCCTTCATCGCGAAGCCGCAAGCCTATTTCGCCTGGCCGAGCAAACTGCTCGACGGCTCGCCCGCCGATCAGGGCTCGCTTGACCCGAAAGCCGCGCCGCCCTCGGCGGCGAATGATTCAGCGTCGGTGTCCGCGAACGGCGCGGTTGTCATCGCCGCGCTCGCCAATGACCGGTCGAATGACGGGAAACTGTTCGCCTCCGGCTACGGCCACGCGCGCAACGGCAATGTCGCGCAGCTCGCAAACGGCGATTTCCGTTACACGCCGTTCCCGGATTATCGAGGATCGGACAAATTCGACTATTGGGTCCGCAATCGTCAGGGGGTCGTTTCGAAAGCGACCGTGACCGTGACGGTCAATTAAGACCGCGGACGAACTTTGCCGAAAAACGCCGCCTCCGGGCGGCGTTTTTATAGGAAGCTGTGGGGATCGATGTCGATCGTCCGCCGCACGGCGTTTGGCGGCTTTGTCCTCGAAAGCCATGCGCCAAGGTACGCCTGGATGTTGACGTCGCGGCGCGTCTTGACGAGGAATCGCAGGCGCGCTTCGCCGCGGATGCGATAGATCGCCGCCGGCGCGGGCCCCCAGACGACGACGCCGTCCGCGTTGATGAGCGCGGCGCGGTGCGCCTCGCCCGCTGCCTTCAGCATCTTCTCGTCGCTTGATCGCAAGATGATCGACGCGAGCCTTCCATAGGGCGGAAAGCCGAGGTCTTCGCGGCCGCGCGCCTCGGCTTCGAGGAACGCGTCGCGGTCGGCGTCCTTCAGTGCACGGAAGACCGGCGTCTCCGGAAGGTAAGTCTGCAGCATCGCCTCGCCGGGGCGGGACTCGCGCCCGGCGCGGCCGGCGACCTGTGCGAGGAGCTGATAGGTGCGCTCCGCCGCGCGCAGATCGCCGCCCGCAAGCCCCATGTCGGCGTCGACGACGCCGACGAGCGTCAGCTTGGGAAAATGATGGCCCTTCGCCGCCATCTGCGTTGCGATGAGGATGTCGATCTCGCCCGCCGCCATCGCTTCGAGGATCGCGCGCATATGGGCCGGCGACTGCACGGTGTCGGACGAGAGCACGCCGCGGCGCGCCTGCGGCCAGCGCAGCGCCGCTTCTTCGGCGACGCGTTCAACGCCCGGTCCGCAGGCGGCGAGCGAATTGACGGCGCGACATTCAGGGCACGCGGCGGGTTTGGGCATCGAAAAGCCGGTCAGGTGACAGACAAGTCGATTGTCGAACCGGTGCTCGACGAGGAATGTGTCGGCGTGCGGCGATTTCATGCGATGGCCGCATCGGCGGCAAAGCGTCAGCGGCGCATAGCCGCGCCGGTTGATGAAGAGGAGACTCTGTTCGCCGGCGGCGAGGCGCCGCGTCGCCGCCTCGACCAGCGTCGGCGACAGCCAACGCCCGTCCTGCGGCCCGTCGCGGCGCATGTCGATCAGCGACACCGATGGCAGGCGCGCCGCGCCGAATCGCGACGCCAGCCTGACCAGGCCGTAGCGGCCCTGTTCGACATTCACGACGCTTTCAAGCGACGGGGTCGCGGACGCCAGGATAACCGGAAATCCGCCGCGCGCGCCGCGCGCCGCCGCAAGGTCGCGCGCGTGATAGATGACGCCGTCTTCCTGTTTGTAGGCGCCTTCATGTTCTTCATCGACGATGATCAGCGAGAGATTTCTGAACGGCAGGAACAGCGCCGAGCGCGCGCCGATGACGAGCCGCGCCTGGCCTTCATTGACGCGTCGCCAGACCCGCCGACGCGCCGCCGGGGTGAGGTCCGAATGCCAGGCGGCGGGCGCGGCGCCGAACCTTGCACCGACGCGTTCGAGAAACGGCAGGGTCAGGGAAATTTCCGGGAGCAACACGAGGACCTGCGCCTTTGGATCGCGCCGAAGGATCGCCGCCGCCGCTTCAAGATAGACTTCGGTCTTGCCGGACCCGGTGACGCCGTCGAGCAGGGTGACGCCGCCTCGCGGAAGCGCAGCGCAAAGGTCGTCAGCGGCGCGTTGCTGGTCTTTTGACAGAAGCTTTCCGGCGCGCGCGCAATCAGGCGCGTCGAAGGGCGGATCCGGATCGATCGTCACGGCCGAAAGCGCGCCGGCCTTCGCGAGCCCTCGAATGACCGCGTCGCTCGCGCCGCTTCTTTCTGCGATGTCGCGGGCGCCGAGCGGCGATGAAGCGGCGGCGACGATCGCCAGCGCGGCGCTCCGCGCCGGCGTCAGCCGCGGCGGCGGCGCGCCCGACGCGACATAGGCGGTCGCGCCGGCGGGCGGATCAAGCGCGTCGCCAGAGCGCATGACGAGCCGCAAAACAGCGCCGAGCGGGAACATCGTGTAGCCGGCGACCCAGGCGATGAAGTCGATCATGGCGGGCGCGAGCGGCGCCGCGGGCAAGAGGCGCGCGACATTTTTCAGTTTTCCGGGCGGCAAATCGTCCGCCTCGCCCGGCCAGAGGACGCCGATCGAGGACCCGCCGCCAAACGGCGCTTCAACCCAGCTTCCCGTCTTCAAGCCGGCTGGCGCCTGATAGTCATAGGCCTTGCCGAGCGGCAGCGGAAAGAGAACCTTGACCCGTTCGAGGCCGCCGGCGGCCGCTTCTGGAACGCGTTCGCCGGCGCTCAGATCGGGCGGTTCCTCTGTCAAGCTTGATCCTTCATGCCGTTTCGGGTGAATTACGCCGCGCCGCGCGGACCTTGCGGCCTCAGTATCAAAGGGCGTCCTGGCGCAATGCGTGGCATTTCTCTTTTCCTTTTCTTTGTTGTCGGCGCAAGCGTCGCGACGGCGTCGTCGGCGCAGGCGAAATACAGCCTTTGCAACAAGACAAGCTATGCGCTTTCCGCCTCGATCGGCTATGTCGACGGCGACCGGCTGGCGACGCGCGGCTGGTGGCGGCTGCGACCCGGCCAATGCAAGGTCGTGCTGACCGAGCCGACGGACCCCGGCCGCTATTTCGTCTATGCGGAGGCGGTGCCCGGCCACAAGGGTCCTTTGCGGTCCTGGTCGGGCGACACGCCGCTTTGCGTCGAGAACAACGGCTTTTTCAATCTGCGCAATCAGGAAGTCTGTCGCGACGAACCGGGGCGACAGCGCGGTTTCTTCGATGTCGAAGTGACGGCGGCGGCGAACGGAAACTGGCAGACGGATTTCGCGGAAGCCGCCAATTACACCGTCTACAGCGCCGAAGTCGCCGGCGTTCAGCGCCTGCTCAATGACCTCAATCTCGCCAGTTCCCGCATTGACGGCTCGCTTGGTCGCGACACGCAACGCCTCTTGACGATTTACCGGAAGGAAAAGGCGATCGGCGACGGCCCGATCATCGACGACGCGACGATCGACGCGATGATCGAAGAAGCGAACGCCCGCGAGGCCAAGCTCGGCCTTTTCTTCTGCAACAAGACGGAGCAGCCGGTCTGGTCGGCGATCGCCGAACCCAAGGGCGAAGCGCGGTATGAATCGCGCGGCTGGTGGAAGCTTGAAGCAGGCGACTGCGCCAAGGTGATCAAGGGCGGGCTCACCGCCGATCATTATTATGTCTACGGCGTCACCGAAGATCCGCGCGGCGAGCGGCGCCTGTCCGGCGGCGACAAGAAATTCTGCGTCAACGCGGTGAGGTTCGCCGCGACGACGGACACCTCCTGCGCCGATCAGGAGCTTGACGAGGCGGTATTCCGCCGCCTTGAGATCGGCGGCGTCGCCTCATCGACCTTCGACTTCGTCGCCGACAGCTTCGTCGCGCCGCCTTCCGAAACGCCGCAGCAATAGAGTGGCGCCCCTCGCGCATGTCGAGACCTGGGTGTTTGATCTCGACAACACCCTTTATCCGGCGGAGTGCCATCTCTTCAGCCAGATCGACGCCCGCATGACGGATTTCATCCGCATGAGCTTGCGCGTCGATCAGGACGAGGCGCGAAGGCTGCAGAAATATTACTACGTCAAATACGGGACGACGCTTGCCGGGCTGATGGCCGAGCACGACGCCTCCCCCGGCGACTTTCTCGATTACGTCCACGACATCGACCATTCCGTGGTGCCGGAAGACGCGAGCCTTCGCGCGGCGATCGCCGCTTTGCCGGGGCGTCGCTACATTTTCACCAACGGCTCGGTCGCGCATGCCGACAAGGTGCTCTCACGCGTCGGCCTTGACGGGCTCTTCGACGATATTTTCGACATCAAGGCCGCCGACTGGACCCCGAAGCCGCACCGCGCGACTTATGAGAAATTCCTCGCCGCGCACCGCGTTCGTCCCGACGCCGCGGCGATGTTTGAAGATCTGGCGCACAATCTCGAGGCCGCGCACGCGCTCGGCATGACGACGGTGCTGGTCGAACAGGAAGCACGCTGGTTCGCCGACGAGCCGGCGGGCAAGCGCCCGGCAAGACCCGGCGACGCAAGGCCTGGCCACGTTCACCATGTGACCGACGATCTTGCCGGATTTCTGACCCGGAACGCCGCCATCCTTGCGCCAACGCCGCCCGCGTCGGCGCGGGCTTGAGGAGGCCGCCGATGACCGCAGCTTTGTCCCTTGAACAGCGCATCGAAGACGCCTGGGAAGGACGCGCCGACCTCTCGCCCGCGACCAGGGGCTCTGCGCGCGACGCCGTTGAGGAAGCGCTCTTGCTGCTCGATCGCGGCGAGGCGCGCGTCGCCGAACAAGACGCTGGCGACGGCGATAAGCGCTGGCGCGTCAATCAGTGGTTGAAGAAGGCCGTGCTTCTTTCCTTCCGTCTTAACGACAATGCGGTCATCGGCGGCGCGTCTTCGCCATGGTGGGACAAGGTCCCGCTGAAATTTGCGAATTGGACCCAAGCGGACTTTCGCCGCGCCGGCTTTCGCGCCGTCCCTGGCTCAATCGTCCGCAGGGGCGCCTATATCGCGCCTTCCGTTATCTTGATGCCTTCCTTCGTCAATATCGGCGCCCATGTCGGCGAGGGAGCGATGATCGACACTTGGGCGACCGTCGGCTCTTGCGCGCAGATCGGCAAACATTGCCACATCTCGGGCGGCGCCGGCATCGGCGGCGTCCTCGAACCGCTGCAGGCGGGGCCTGTCATCATCGAGGACAATTGCTTCATCGGCGCCCGAAGCGAAGTCGCCGAAGGGGTCATCGTCCGCGAGGGGTCCGTCCTCTCCATGGGCGTCTATCTCGGCCAGTCGACAAAAATCGTCGACCGCGAGACCGGCGAAATCTTCTATGGCGAAGTCCCGCCCTATTCGGTCGTCGTCGCCGGCTCCCTGCCCTCGGCGAAAGCCGGCCCGGCGCTTTATTGCGCGGTCATCGTCAAGCGCGTCGATGAAAAAACCCGGGCGAAAACCAGCGTCAATGATCTGCTGCGCGACTGACCGCGTATTAAGCTGGCAATCAACGCGCATGCCGGCGAAGGGACGCCGACGGGATCGGCGCATTCGTTTCGTCGCCTTTGGCAACGCCGCGTTTCGCACAAGGGAGCTCCCTATGATTCGCAGTCTGATTGCGGCGTTCGCCGCATTTCTACCGTCTGTTGCTCTTGCGTCGAGCCATATGGATGCGCCCAAGATCACCCTTGATGACGCCGCCAACACGACGGACGTCTACGCCTTTCTAAGCAAAGGCCCGCGCGGCTCGACTTACCTCACGACCGCGCTCGCGGTTTTTCCCTTCGAAGAGCCGGGCATCGGCCCAAACGCCTATCGCTTCGACGATCGCGTTCGCTACTCGATCCATGTCGCGCTCGACGGCGACATCGCGAAAGGCGCGCCGGACCTCACTTACGATTTTGATTTCCGGACGATCTTTCCGAACCAGGACACCATCCTTCAATCCTATCTCGGCGTCGTCGGATCGGACGGCGCCAACCGCAATTTGCGGCAGACCTATCGCGTGACGCTGACAAACCACCGCACAGGCCGGCGAATTGTCCTTGCGGACAATCTCGTGACGCCGCCCAACAATCAAGGGCGCGTCACGCCGCTCTACAACCGGCAAAGCGACGGCGATCTGCAGGCGAAAGCCGGCGTCACGGTCGCTGAAGCGCTCGACCCCTACACCAAGGCCGCCGTCTATTCGGCCAAGCGCGGGCACCAGGTCTTCGCCGGCCAGCGCGACGACGGATTTTACGCCGACATCCAGTCGATCTTCGATCTCGATTTCAGTTTCGGCGCCGACCGCGCGACGCCGACCAAACCCTTCGACAGCCAGCGCGGCTTTAACGTTCACACGATCGCGCTCAACATTCCGCTCGCCGAATTTGGAGAAGGCGCGAAGATCGCCGGCGTCTATGCGACGACATCTAGAAATGACGGCGGCGGATATCGTCAGGTCGGCCGTCAGGGCAATCCGCTCTTTGTCGAAGGATTGCTGCCGATCCGGGAGAAGGACCGCTACAATGAAAGCGGTCCGTCGAGCGATGCGTCTCTGGCGCAATTCGCCGACGCGCCGGAATTGTCGGCGTTGCTCGGCGCAAAGCCGCTGATTCCGGGTCTGCTGCGGTCGATATTCATCCCCGACATGATCAAGGTCGATTTGACGACGGGTCCAGCGAAGCTTTCCTGCCAGCAAGGTTTCAATCGGCTCTCCGTCTTCGGCGGGGACGTGCTGAAAAGCGCTGTCCAGGACCCCTTCGGCAATGGCGGATTCATTCCCGGCGGTTGGCCCAATGGGCGTCGCTTCGGCGACGACGTCGTCGATATCGCGATCATCGCGCTCGGCATCGCCGGATCCGGCCCGGATTTCTCGACCGTCAACGCCGATCGCGTGACGCGCAACGACATCACCTATAATTGCGTATTCCCCTATGCGGCGACGCCGCTGAACGGGCGCAATCATCGGCATCATTAGAAATCGCGGCGGGGCGGGATGCGTCGTTTCTTCGTCGCCGCGACAGCGTTCGCTGCGGCCCTTTGCGGGGCCGCCGCGGCGCATGATTTCTGGATGGACTCTGACCGATGGGCGGTCGCTGACGGGCGAAAGATCAAGATCGATTTTCGCGTCGGACATGCGTCCGATGCGAAAGCCTGGCGGCTCGATCCCGCCCGCGAGGTGAGCCTCACATCGATCGGACCCGAGGGCGAAAGAGACCAGCGCGACGCGCTTGTCTACCCGACCGCCGGCGAAGATTCGGGCGCGGCGATGGTGCTCATCGGCGACGGGCTTCACGTCATCGCTTTTCAAACCGACGAGACCTACAGCAAACTCGAAGCGCGGAAGTTCAACGCCTATCTTGAAGAAGAGGGGCTTGATCTTGTGTTGAAGGCGCGCCGCCGCGCCGGCCGCGATCGAGAGCCGGGACGCGAGCTCTATTCGCGACGCGCCAAAGCGCTCATCCGCGTCGGCGCCGCCGGCGCTGATCCAGCGCCGGCGGCGATCGGCCAGACGCTTGAGATCGTGCCGCTTGACAATCCGTTCGCGCTCGCTGACGGCGATGCACTCCGTGTACGGATCGATTACCACGGAGCGCCCCTCCCCGGCGCGACGGTCTCGCTCGAAAACCTTGACGTCGGCCTCTGGCCCGAATTGCGCCGCCGAACGGACGCCGCGGGCGTCGCCGAATTCAGCTTCCCGCGCCGGGGCGCCTGGAAGCTCAACGTCGTCTGGACGCGCGCCATCGCCGATGAAGAGCCGGATGGGGCGCGCGCTGATTTCGAGACAGTCTTCTCAAGCCTCACATTCGGATATTGAAGGCCGCCGCGCCGACCGGCGCCCTCGCCTCACCCTCGCGCATACGGTCATTTCACTTCGCCGCGCTGACGCGCCGCGCTATCATGCGCCAAAACCCAGCGAAAACCGGGGCGTCAGGGGGCATGGCCAAGCCGATCTCGATCACGGAAACGCTCGACCTGTCGGATTTTCGCCTGCCCATGCAGCCGATCCCGCTGCGGGTCGAGCAGGCGATTGCGAAGGGCGTCGACCGCAATCAGGACGTGACCTTCGAAGGCGCGCCCTTGCTGCTTGGTCCGGACGCGGACGGGCGCGTCGACGGCGTCATCCGCAATCGCGACGGCACGATGACGGTCGCTTGCCTCACGGAAATGCCCGGCGTTTCGCCGGAGATGGTCGACTGGTGGTTCGGCTGGCGCCTGCCGTCAAGCGAACGCTTCCGCCTCGCGCATCCCAAGGCGCATCGGAAAAGCGCGGCGGCCCTTGATCGCGCGCGCGAACGCGACCCCCGCGCGCGCTATGTCGGGAATGTCGCCTATGTCGACGCGCAGATCGGTCCGGATCTGATGAAACTGGCGATCGCGTTCTTCGCGCCATCCGACTTCAGCCTTGATCCCGCGCGCGTCGATCAGGCCGGAACCGCGATCTGCGGGCGCGTCGCGCTGCGCGAACGCGGCATCGAAATCGCAAGGCTTGTCCATTTCGTCCGGCGAACGAATGACGGCGCTGAAATGCTGAGCCGTTTTTATCTCGGCGACATGCGCTTCACGGCGCCGGCGATCGGCCCGCTGCTCTCCCTCTTCGCCAACACCCGCCGCCAGCGCCGCCGCGCCATCCGCGACGATTCGGGGCTCTATCTCCTCCGCCACTGCGCCGAGGAGATGAACCACCTCGCGCAGATATTGCCGGGGTTGTATGAACGGTTCGGCGGGGATAAGGCCTGAAGGCGGCAGCACAACCAATGGAATCGGCCGATTTTCAGTTCTGCCGAACCTGCCGCCAAATCGCACCCTTGTCGGCGCCAACCGCTGCTTCCGCCAGGCAAGTCGATGACTACGCGCCAGTTAGTGATTTGCCTTGATCCACGACCCGCGGCTCATGTTAACCACTAGCAAACAAATTCAGCTATCGTCGAACATGTCTATGCGCGGGAAAAAAATGATCAATACCATTGGCTATGAAGGGGTCAGTTCTGACGCTTTCGTTCGCACCCTGAAGCGTTCAAAAATTTCGTACTTGATCGATGTTCGCGAGCGAGCTCAGTCCCGGCGAAAAGGATTCTCAAAAACAGCGTTAGCCGCGTCACTCGCGTCTGAGGGAATCGCTTACTTACATCTTCGTGAGCTTGGGGACCCGAAGTTGGGGAGAGAAGCCGCCAGAAGAGGAGATGTTCGAGCATTCCAGCAAATCTACGCCGCAGTTATTTCCGCGAAAGCCGGCCGCGAAGCAGTGGACACGATTATCAAAGTAGCGTCCGAAAATTCGGTTTGCTTGATGTGCTATGAGCGTGATCCGAACACTTGCCATCGAAAAATCATAACTGATATGATTGAAAAACTACATGCGATCAAGGCTCGCCATTTGGAGGTAGACCGCATTGAGCATGGAAAAGGCTCAAAAAGACGAGTGCTTCATTCTCGTAAAGGCCCAGCCACACAGGTCGAGCAAGTACTTTGAAACCGTGTGCTGCGCTGGAATTGGGCGCGACGGTCGATGGCGTCGACAATATCCTGTCCCATTTAGAATCTTAAACGACGGGCAAAAATTCAGGCGCTGGGATTTCATCCAGTATGAGTTCACAACGAGTGCGGATGATCTGCGGCGTGAGAGCCAAAAAGTCGTTCCCGAATCGATTGTCGTAAGCGGCACAATCAAGGCAAGCGAGCGCGCGAGGGTCCTAAACCCTCTTATCCGCGAGAGTTTCGCAGCTGCCGACGAACAAGACGAATCTCTGACGTTGTTGCGGCCAGAGTCAGTGACACTGCTCTACGAACGAAAGTCGAAATCTCAGCTTGAGATCGAACGTGCGAAACACGCTGAGCTTGCAAACCAACTATCCATGTTTGACAAGACAGCGAAGCCGCTCGACCCTTGCCCAATTCAGTTCTTATTGAAGTGGCGGGATGCAGATGGAAAGACTCGACAGCACGAGTGTGATGATTGGGAAACCACGTCTGCTTTTCAGCGTTTCAACCGTGAACACGGCGAAACGCGTGCAATTGAGATTCTTCGAGAAAAGTATGAATTGCAGTATTTCACCGCCGGACTCGCATTGGCTTTCAGCACGCACAAGAGGCGCAATCAAACGCGCGGCGCGACCAATCAGTGGTTATTGGTAGGTCTAATCCGACTCGACGAAAACAATCAATCCGACCTTTTCCTCGGCGCATCGTGACCGCCCGACGCACTCACCCCTTCTCCGCCCATTTCGTCCGCATCAGCACCAGTTCCTCGGCGCTGGTCGGGTGCAGGGCCATCGTCTCGTCGAACTGGCGCTTGGTCGCGCCGGCTTTGACGGCGATCGCGAGGCACTGGATCATTTCCGGCGCGCCTTCGCCGACGATGTGGACGCCGACGACTCTTTGCGTCGACTGTTCGACGACGAGCTTCATATAGGTGCGCGCTTCCGATCCCGACAGCGTGTTCTTCATCGGCCGGAAGTCGGTCTTGTAGACGTCGGTCGCGCCGAACTTCCGGCGCGCGTCGCCTTCCGAATAGCCGACGGTTCCGACCGGCGGCTGCGAGAAGACCGCCTTCGGGATGAAATCGTAATCGACCTTTTGCGGATTGTGGTGAAATTCCGTTTCGGCAAAGGCCGCCCCCTCGCGGATCGCGACCGGCGTCAATTGCACACGGTCGGTCACGTCGCCGACGGCGAAAATATTGGCGACATTCGTGCGGTTCCATTCATCGACAATGACCGCGCCGTCCTTGCCGGTCTTGACGCCCGCCGCCTCAAGCCCGAGACCCTGCGTCGCCGGCCTTCGCCCGACCGCCCAGAAGACAAGATCGGCGTCGATAGGCCCGCCGGCCGACAGATGAACACGCTTTTCCGCGCCGGCGCGCTGTTCGATCCTGGCGAACACCGTCTTGGTGACGATGCGGACGCCGAGCCGCTGCATTTCGCGGTGGACGGCGACCGAAATGTCGCGATCGAAATTTTTGAGGACGTCGTCGCCGCGATAGACGAGCGTCACCTCGGCGCCAAGGCCCCGGAAAATGCAGGCGAATTCGATCGCGATATAGCCGCCGCCGGCGATGACGACGCGTTTTGGGAATTCCTCAAGATGAAACGCCTCGTTCGAAGTGACCGCGAGGTCGCTGCCCTCGATTGAATTGTCGGTCCATGGCGCGCCGCCGGTCGCGATCAGGATCTTCGCCGCCGTCACGTCGCGGTTTTCGGCGACGAGATGCACGGTGTGCTCGTCTTTCAGCGTCGCGCGGCTGTCGAAGATCTCGGCGCCGGCGTTTTTCAGATTGCGGATATAAACGCCGTTGAGGCGGTCGATTTCCGCGTCCTTGTTGGCGATGAGCGTTTTCCAGTCGAAGCGCGGCGCATCCGCCGTCCAGCCATAGCCGCCGGCGTCATGAAACATGTGGCCGAACTCCGAGGCGTAGACGAACAGCTTTTTCGGGATGCAGCCGCGAACGACGCAGGTTCCCCCGACGCGGTATTCCTCCGCGACCGCGGCGCGCGCGCCGTAGCTCGCGGCGAGCCGCGTCGCGCGAACGCCGCCCGAGCCCGCGCCGATGGTGAAGAGGTCGTAGTCAAACTTTGCCATGCCGAGACCGTCCATGCGCGCTGAAATCGGCCGCATGCTACCGGTCCCCGCCGACCGAGGCTATTCGTCCGCGACGCTTTCTGACGGATTTGTGTCCGTCGGCGCATCGGGGAGCGGCGCGTCAGGCGAGGGCGCATCCGCCGACGCCGGAACATCGCTGGTGATTGCAGGCGGCGCGTCGCCCGGAACCGCCGCCGGGGCTTGCGACTGCGTCGCCGTGCGGGCGAGCGCGCTCTTGTCGACGAAAGGCGCGCCCGGAATTTCATAGGCATAGGCGTAAGAACCGAAGCAATCGGACGTGAAACCGTTGGTCCATTCGGCGGGCTTCACTTTCTCCGCGAGCGCGGGGTTTGCGGCGAGGATTTCACGCGCGACCGCCTCGTCGGCAGCAATCGGATAACCGCCTTCCTCTCGATTGGTCATTGTTCCAATGAAGCGCACTTCGCCTGCAGCGACGTTGAAGGCAGGGGCGCCGAAGCAAAGGGACGCCGCGTACTGGTATTTTGTTATCCCCGCGAACTTCCAAAGCCCAGGCGCAACCGCAAACACGAAGTCTTGGTATTTCTGGTCGCCGTCGCCGCCCTTGGCTGTCGCGGGCGATCCGATGCCGACGATCGTCATCGCGCCGTCATGCACGACTTCCGATCCGGCGGCGTCGAGCCGACGAAACGTCAAGCTGATCGCCTTCGCCATGCTCCAGCCCTGCCCGATCAATCTGAACGCGATGTATGCGCGTTCAGGGTCGGCGGCGGCCAGATCCTTCAGCTTGACGACCTTGCCGCGCTTGGGCGCCTTGACGCCTTCCGGAAGCTCGGGTTTTTTCGGCTTGAGCTTGCCCGCTGCGGAGACCGCCGCTTTGATCTGATCCTCCGCCGCGCGGTAGCTAATTGACGTTTCCTCAAGGTCGCGCGCCTTCTCGACGACGAAGTCGCCTACGGCGAGTTCATTGCTGAAGGGACCGCGCAAAACCGGGCCGAGGGGCGCCGGCGCTTCGACGAACGGCTTCAAGCGTTCGCGGATGGCGGCGGGAACGTCGCCTGTTGCCAATGCTTCGCCCTCGCTTCCCGCTATGCCGACGACGCTCCATCCCCCGATCGCCATGCAGCCTTCCATATTCGCCGCATCGCCCTGCCGTTGCTCGTAATTGTCGATAACCGCGCCGACGAGCGCCGGAAGTATGCCGCCGCCCGATCCCACTGCGATCGCCGTCGTCATGTCGCTGCCGTTCAGCATGGCGCGCAGCCGCACCGCGCAATCGACGACCGCCGCGTCGTGATCTTCGATCGTCGCGCCCTGTTTCCAGAAATAATGAAAGCCGGGGCTCGACCCGGTGAGAAGGGCGGCGCAGGCGGCGCCGGGCGAGGCCGCCAAAATCGCAAAACCAAGAAAAGTCCGTAAAATCATGACGCGCCCCTCTTGCAATCAGGACGGCTAAGCTATGCCTTGCGCTGAATTTAATCAAACGGCCCTGGCGCACGCCGCAGCGCAACAGCGCCTCACCCCCGCATGAATCCGATGCCGGTCTTGAAGCGGGTGTCGTTGAATTCGTTCACTTCGAGCGTGAAGGTGTCGAGAAACTCGGCGTGGATCGCCTCAAATATCGGATCGAGCTTTCCCTCGAAATCCATCGGCGCGCGGATCACCGGCTGCGAGGCGACGAAGACGTCGAAATGCTCGCCGACGATCTCGGCGGAAACGACCGTGCGCAGCCAGAGCGCGCCTTGATCCTCGGCGTTCCCGACGATGAGGCAGAGGCCGAAGCGGACGGGCTCCAGGATGATGACCTCGCGGCTGGCATAGGAATAGGCCTCGTCGCCATAGTCCTTGTGCGGATCGAATACGCCCTGCGCCGGCACCGCGACGACGTTTTCCGGCGGGCATCCCTCGAAAGCGTGAAACCCGCCGATGACGGCGTCGCCGAGCGCGCGGCATTTGAGGAGATTTTGAAACGCCGCCGTTCCGTAATCGCGGATGGCCCCTTTCAGCTCTTCGAATTTCTCGCCGGCCATTTTGCGCCTTTCGTCAGCCGATCCGCTCGACGCCGGCGGGCCCGGCGAGGATCACGACATCCGCGAGGCCGATGAACAGGCCGGTCTCGACGACGCCGGGAATCGCCTTCAGCGCGCGATCGACCGCCGGCGCGTCGGGAAGGCGCTTCAGGCGGCAGTCGAGGATGAAATTGCCGCCGTCGCTGATGAAGGCGGGCCCGACCGTCGATGCGCGCAGGCGCACATCCGCGTCCGCAAAGCCGAGCGCGATCAGCGCCTCGCGCACCGCTCGCACCGTCAGCCCGTAGGAAAACCGGTCGATTTCGACCGGCAACGGAAAGGCCCCGAGTTCGGCGACCTTTTTCGACGCGTCGGCGATGACGACGAAGCGCCGCGCGGCGTTGGCGATTATCTTTTCGCGCAGGAGCGCGCCGCCGCCGCCCTTGATCAGCTGCTTGCGGCCGTCGACTTCGTCCGCGCCGTCGACCGCAAGATCGATGATCGTCGCTTCATCGGGCTCGACGAGTTCGATACCGGCGAGCGCGGCTCTCTTCGCCGTATCCTCCGAGGTCGGGACCGCCGCCACGTAAAGCCCGTCCCGCACGCGCTCGCCGAGAAGCGAAATGAAATGCGCCGCCGTCGAGCCGGTGCCGAGGCCGAGCACCATGTCCGGTTCGACAAGTTGGGCCGCCGCCGCGGCGGCCGCTCTCTTGAAATCGTCGGCGCTCATGGCGCACCTTTCTTCTTCGCGGCGTGGACCGCGCGAAACTTCGCCGCCCATCCCTTGATTTCGGACTGGCGCCCGCGCGCCACCGCGAGCGCGCCGTCTTCCACATCTTTCGTGATCACCGACCCGGAGCCGACATAGGCGCCCTTGCCGATCCTGACCGGCGCGACCAGCGCCGAATTCGAACCGACAAAAGCGTCCTCGCCGATGTCGGTCTTATGTTTCGAGAACCCGTCATAATTGCAGGTGATGACGCCGGCGCCGATATTGGCGCCCGCGCCGACGCGCGCGTCGCCGACATAGGAGAGGTGCGAGATCTTCGCGTCGGCGCCGACATCGGCGTTCTTGACTTCGACGAAATTGCCGATCTTGGCCGCCGCATCGAGGCGCGCGCCCGGCCGCAGCCGCGCAAACGGGCCGACCGCGCAATTCTCGCCGATCGTCGCGCCTTCAAGATGCGAAAAGGCCTTGATGACCGCGCCGCGCGCGATCGTCACGCCTTTGCCGAAACAGACGTTCGGTTCGATGACGACGTCTTCGGCGATGTCGGTGTCATGGGAGAAATAGACCGTCGACGGATCGATCAGCGTCACGCCTGCTTCCATCGCGGCGAGCCGGCGGCGGTCCTGGAAGATCTCCTCGGCGACCGCGAGTTCGACGCGCGAATTGACGCCGATGACTTCCTCCTCGTCGCCCTCGACAACGTCGCAGCGCCGCCCCTCGGTCCGCGCGACGGCGACGATGTCGGTCAGATAAAATTCACGCTTGGCGTTGGCGTCGGAGAGCTGCGGCAGGGCGCGGGCGAGAAAATCCGAACTGACCGCCATGACGCCTGAATTGACGAAGCCGATGTCGAGTTCTTCGGGGCTCGCGTCCTTCGCCTCGACGATCGCGAGGAGCGAGCCGTCGGCGGCGAGTTTCAGTCGGCCGTAAGCGCCCGGATCGTCGGGCGAGAATCCGAGAACCGCGACCGCCGCGCCGGCGTCGACCTTGTCGACAAGCGCGCGCAAGGTCTCCGCTTCGACGAGGGGCGTGTCGGCGTAAAGCACGATAACGACGCCGGAAAATCCGTCGAGCGCCGGCATCGCTTTCCTGACCGCGTCGCCCGTGCCGCGCGGCGGCGCCTGGATTGCGACCGCGACATCGGCGCGTTCGGCGCGCGCCGCCTCGCCGACCGTGGGCGCATGATCGCCGATGACGACCGCCATCCGCGCCGGCGACAGGACCGAGGCTGTCGCCATGACATGGGCGAGCATCGAGCGGCCGCCGACCTTGTGCAGCACTTTCGGCGTCGCCGATTTCATGCGCGTGCCGTGGCCGGCGGCGAGAATGACGGCGGCGACCGCCTTGCTGTTCATTGATCCTCGCTGATCTGGTAGGAGGCGCGTTGATTTGATTTCGCCACCGTCTTTTGGCGGCGGCCGCTGGAGTTGTAAATGCAAAGGCCGCTCGCCGGCGTCGCGGTCCTTTTCGATCTCGACGGCACTTTGATCGACACCGCCGGCGATCTTGCGGCGTCGATGAACCATGCGCTGAAATCCGCCGGTCATCGACCGGTTCCGCTCGCGCGCGTCCGGCATCTTGTCGGCCATGGCGCGCGCGCGATGCTGGCGAAAGGTCTCGCTGAAACAGGCGCCGGCGAGGCGGACCCGGCGGCGCTTGACGCGCTGGTCGGCGCCTTTCTTGAGCATTACGCGGCGCACATCGCTGACAGCTCGCGTCCCTTTCCCGGCGCTCTTGAGGCGATCGGCGCCCTCAAGGCCGACGGCGCGGCGATCGCGATCTGCACCAACAAGCGCGAACATCTCGCGCGGGCGCTGATCGACGCGCTTGGCCTGAGGGACTGTTTTTCGTCGATCGTCGGCGGCGACACCGCCGGCGCCGCGAAACCTGACGCGCGGCCGGTCCTGCGCTGCCTTGCCGAAACCGGCTGCGCACGGGGCGTTTTTGTCGGCGATAGCGACACTGATATCCGGGCGGCGGCGGCGGCAAGGCTTCCCTGCCTTGGCGCCCTCTTTGGCTATGGTCCTCTTGATCTATGCGAGCAGGCTCTTGCGCTGTTTTCGACCTATGAAGAGGTCCCCGCCCTGGTGCGATGGGCGGCGCGATAGAGCGCGAGCCGGGTCAGGAACTTGCAGCAATGCCGATCCGGCGCGGCATCCCGTTAACCATGTCGCTTCTGACGTCGGTGCGCGCCGAACGCATGGTCGACACAAAGCCCTCGGGCTTCAGATCAACTTCGATATCGAAGCCTTTCCGGCGCCAATAATCCTGGATTTTCGCGGCAAGCCGCGCTGCGCCGTCGTCCGTGCAGTGATCTGACATATCGCTACCTCGAAAGCCTTCGCGGGCCGAACATTATAAGGCAGACTGATTTTTTCAAGCACCTGGGAAAAAATTTGAGCGTATTGTTTTGTCCGAGCCGGCTGTTTTTGCTCTTATTATGTTGCAGCGCAGCATCGTTGCCAATTCTGCGCGACCATGCAATATAAGAAAATCTTATATAGTGGGCCATTATGAGCGCTATAGCGGGCGTCATCGATCGCATTGAACCGGTCTCGATCGGCGAAAGAATCAAGGCCGCACGCAAAGGGCTGAGCCTTAACCAGAGCGATCTTGCCGAGAAGGTCGGCGTCACCCAGCCCGCAGTCGCCAATTGGGAAAGCGGCGTCCATGATCCAAGGCGACTGATGCTCGCCAAGATCGCCGAAGCGCTCAACGTGTCGACGGAATGGCTCGCCGGCGGCGAAAGGTCCCTCGCCGAAACCGACAAACATCCGGCCGCCGCCTATATCAGGCGGCCGCTCCGCCATACGCCCATTATCAGTTTCGACGACGCGGCGAGGCTCTTGACCGATCCCGCCTCGGATCCGCACGCATCGGCGCAGGACTACATACCGGTGACGTCGGGCGCGGAGAAAATCTTCGCGGTGTTCGTCGACGACGAAGCCGTCGATCTCGCCTTCCCTAAAAATACGATCGCGGTCATCGATTACGGCGACCGGCGGCTGGTCGACGGGGCGTTCGGCCTGTTCCTCCTTGAGGACGGACCGCTCATTCGCCGATTCAGGGATAATCCGATGCGCCTTGAGCCGGCGTCGTCGACCGCCGCCTATGGCCCCATCCATCTCAATGCGGCGCCCGACTTTATCGGATGCGTGCGCGTGTCGATCAGGATTCATTGAACCGCTCAGGCGGCGGCGCGCGCGTAGTCTTTAAGGACCGCCGGTATTTCATCAATCGCAGCGGTGTATTCGCGTCGAACCGCGCGCAGGAGATCCGGCAGCCCCGCGATGTCCGTCGACTGGCGCTCGACCTTCGCGCAGGCGTCGCCGAGCGGGCGCGCGCCGACATTATACGACATCGATTTGAGGGCGTGCGCGGCGCTGGCGATTTCGGCGCCGTCGCGCGCGCGCGAGGCGCGCGCGAGCCGCAGCATCGCTTCCTTCGAATGCGTGCGGAACAATTCGAGCGAACGCTGGACGAGATCGCCGTCGCCCGCCTGCATCCCGGCAAGCTCTTCAAGAACTCTTGGATCGAACTTGTCGGGACCCTGAACCGTCTGGGCGGGGAAAGCGGCGACAAGCGGCCCTGGCGCGGTCGGTTCAGACGCGGAACGCGTCGATGTCGGCCTGACATATTTGGCGATGCGGCCCGCGAGCTGCAGCAAGGTGAAGGGTTTCGTCACGAAATCGTCCATGCCGGCGGCCCGCCAGTCGTCGGCGGCCCCTTCGACATGCGCGGTGAGCGCGATGATCGGCGTGCGCTTTGCTCCCGACGCCGCCTCGATCGCGCGGATTTGCCGCGTCGCCTCGAAGCCGTCGACCGTCGGCATCGAACAATCCATCAGCACAAGGTCGAACGCGCCTTCGCCGTAGGCCTTCACCGCCTCGGCGCCGTCGGCGACGAGGACCGGCGCGACGCCAAGACGCATCAGCGCTTCCTTCACGACTTCCCGATTGACCGCGCTGTCGTCGGCGGCGAGGATTCTCGCGCCGGCGAAGGTCGGCGCGTCCTTGCGAACGGCCGGAACGCCGATGAGCGCGTCGCGCCCGCGCATGCGTCCTTCGAGAATGCGCTCCATCTGGTCGAAGACATCCCGCCGGCTGAGCGGCCGGACAAGCAGGTCTTCGGCGATTCCCTCGTTCAGCAGCGCGTCCGGCGCGCTGTCGCCGAGATCGCTGACGCAAATGCGCGCCGGCATCCAGTGCTGGGGATCGCCCGCGAGTATCGAATTCAGAATGGCGAGCTGGTTCGGCGCGGCGAAAATGATGTTGGCGAAATCAATATGCGATTCGATCGGGCTGTCATTGGTGACGAGTTGAACCGCGACGCCGGCCTCCTCCAGATATTTCGCGATCATGATCGGCGTCGCGCTGCCGCCGACCGCGACAACGGCGCGCATGTCGGCGCGCGCGCGAACGACCGGGCGCGCCGGCTCGATTTCCTTCGCGGCGATCGAGAAATGGAAGCGCGACCCCTTGCCTTCCCGGCTGACGACGCCAATTTCGCCGCCCATCGCCGCCACCAGCTTCTTGCAGATCGCAAGACCAAGACCCGTTCCGCCGAATTTTCGCGTTGTCGACTGGTCGGCCTGCGAGAAGGCCTCGAAAATCTTCGCCTGTTTGCCCGCGGCGATGCCGATGCCGGTGTCCGCGACGGAAAACTCGATTTGGCATTCGCGGCCGTCGTCGTTGACGCGGCGGGCCGTGACGACGACGCTGCCGCGATCGGTGAATTTGAGCGCGTTGTTCACGAGATTGGACAGGATCTGGTTGATCCGGACCGGGTCGCCTTCGATGATTTCCGGGACGCCGGGGCCGATATAGGAGGCGAGATCGAGATTGGCCTTGGCGGCGCGCTCCCAGAACAAGCTGATCACGTCGGAAATGACTTCGGCGGGGCGCATCGGGATTTTTTCGATCTCGAGCTTGCCGGCCTCGACTTTTGAAAAGTCGAGAATGTCGTTGATGATTGAAAGGAGGCTTTGTCCCGAGCGGACGATGACTTCGGCGTAGCGCTTCTGGCGCGGCGGCAGGTCGCAATTGCTGATGAGCTCCGCCATCACGAGAAGGCCGTTCATCGGCGTTCTGATTTCATGGCTCATGGCGGCCAGAAATTCGGATTTCGCGTTGTTCGCCGCTTCCGCCGCCTCCTTGGCGAGCTTGAGCTCCCGCGTGCGCACGGTGACGATTTTTTGCAGATTCTCCTGCTGCGCCAAGAGCCGCGCGTCGCGGTCCTGGATCTTGTCGAGCATGTCGTTGAACGCGTCGACAAGATCGCCCGCCTCATTGGCGCTGGACCGCGTCGCCCTGACGCCGAAATCGTCGCGTTCGCGGACGTCGCGCATGACGCGCGCCAGATCGATGATCGGGCTCGTCACGCTGCGCTGCATGCGCAGCGCGAGAAGTAGCCCGACCGTCGCCGAGAACGCCGCGGCGGAGATCGCGTCCCACAAGACGCCGAAAACGCGGCCCTCAAGCTCCGACGTGTCCGAACTCAAGGTCAGCACGCCGACAACGTCGCCGCCGTTGATGATCTTCGCGCTCGCCGAAATTGTCTGTGTGCGCAGGAGTTCGATGAAATTCAGCGATCCCCCGGCCGCGGTGCGCGGCGAGAGCGCGACGGCGTCGCCGAGCTCGACGAGGAGCGAGCCGTCGGCGCGCTCCACCCGCGCATGCTTGAGGAGCGGCATGCCGCTGATCGCGCGGAGCGCTTCGAGAGTCGCGCGCTGGTCGTTTTGTGCGACCGCGCCGGAGATCGTCGCGGCGAACACCGCGGCGTTCGACTGAAGTTCGCGCGTGCGCTCTTCGCCGTAATGCGACACGGCCCGCCAGACGAACGACGCCGTCGACAGCGCGACGGCGCCGAACACGGCGATGACGACCAGCAAGGTCAGCTGGTTCCTTAATGAAATCTTGCGTTGCGCCACTTCCCGTCGAACTCCAGCGTCGGCCGGCATGGTTAGCCGGAATTAATTGCAATTTGATTGCGGAGGGCGGGGCGGCGTTCATTAACCGGATATTGTGATTGTTCGTCGAATGCTTGCGGGGCGCGATCGCCTCGTTCCGCTCGCGCGAGGGGAAATCCTGCTATGACGGCCGCGGCGCGCGTTCTTGTCATCGATGACGATCCGATCATGCTGGAGCTGGCGTCGGCGAAGCTGGCGGCGGCGGGCTTTTGCGCGATCGTCGCGCGCGACGGCGCTGAAGGCCTCGCGCGCCTTAAATCGGACGGCGCTGATCTCGTCATCTCCGACGTCGATATGCCGGTGATGAGCGGCTACGACCTGACGCGCGCGATCCGCGCCGACGCGTCGATCGCGTCCGCGCCGGTCATCGTCGTCACCGGCAGCGAGAAGCCCGACGCGGTCGAGGAGGCGTTCGCCGCCGGCGCGACGTCGTTTCTGGCCAAGCCGATCAACTGGACCTTGTTCACGCAGGCCGTCCGCTTCGTCCTCAAGGCGAGCGAGGATCAAAAGGAGCTGCGGATCGCGCGCGACGCGGCGGAAGCCGGCTCGCGGTTCAAGGACAGCTTGCTGTCGATCATGAGCCATGAGCTGAGGACGCCCCTCAACGCCATCATCGGCTTCGGGCAGATCCTCGCCGAGCAGTTCGATCGCGAGAACGATCATCTGCACAAGGAATACGCCGACTACATCGTCGAGGGCGGCAAGCGGCTGCTGAACTCGGTGTCCGACATGCTGCTCGCTTCCGACGCGCGGTCCGGCCCGATCTCCCTCAACGACGTCGACTGCTCGCTCGACGATCTCATCGACCTTGCGCTGGCGCCGCTCGAAAAGACGCTGTCGACCGCGCAAGCGGAACTCAAGCGCGCGACCAAGCACGGCGAGACGGAGATATGCTGCGACCGCCACCTCGTGGCGCGCTCGATCGGCAAGCTCGTCGACAACGCCGTGAAGTTCTCGCCGCCGGGCGCGAAGATCACCATCGGCGCCGCGCAGACCGCGACTGGCGATCTTGCGATCCTCGTCAAGGACAACGGGCCCGGCATCGCGGCTGACCGGCTGTCGATGATCACGCAGCCCTTCAGCCAGTCCGACATGTCGTTGCGTCGCTCAAAGGAAGGGCTCGGCCTCGGCCTGCCGCTCGTCAACGCCGTGATGAACGCGCATGGCGGCAAGCTCCATATCGTCTCCGAGCCGGGGTCGGGCGCCAGCGCCTTTTTGATCCTCCCGCGCGTCCGCATCCGCAGCCTGAAATCGTCGGCGGCCGCGGCCTGAAACCAACCCCGCTTGACCGTTCCGCAGGAGCCCCTAAGAGGCTCCGACCGATTGGCGTCGGGCGCGTAGCTCAGCGGTAGAGCACTACGTTCACACCGTAGGGGTCGCAGGTTCGAACCCTGCCGCGCCCACCATAAAATCAATGACTTAGATGTCAATTGGCATCACAGGCCGCCTCAAAATCCGTTCCAGCATCCATATAGCATCCAGCAGCACGGGAGCTTCCCGGTTTACCTGGGAAATCGCGGGCGGATTTGGCGGGTGGAATTGAGGTGGGCGGCCTCAAGATTTTCGTCCGCGAGCGCCAATTGGGCGCACAGGCTGCCGCGGCTGGTTCAGGCGCGAATACCGCGAGGGTCGCCGGTCCAGCACCAGTTTCGTATGCGAATGAAATCAACATGTTAGTTGAATTGATGCCCATTGAGAACGACGCTGAGTTGAAGCTAGCATCCAAATAGCATCCAATGGGGCGCGAACTCGCCAGTTTACCTTAGTATTTGCGGGCCAAGTTCCCACGCCCTTCATGCGCGCCCCGGGGCCCATTGCAGGCCTCCTCCGCCATCTCGGAAAAAATGTTTCGCGCTATAAAAATCATGCTCCAGAACCCAGAGGAATTTCCCAAGGAGGAAGAGACCTCGAAGAAAAAAGTTCTCGAATCGACGTTCTCTTGCATGCGTGAAGAGCAAGCCCACATCCAGAATTTAAGCGCCATAGGAAGGATGCAAAACAGTGAAGCTTAGCGATCTTGTCGGACGCTCTTCGGGCCTCGCGGAAGAAATTCTGGAGGCGCGTTTGCAGCGGCAGCGAATGGTAGATCAGGCGTTTGGCTTGAGCAGCGCGACCATGCGCCTTCAGGACGAAATCCGCAAAATGGAAGAATTGAGCGGCGTCGCCGAAATTCGCCGCCTGACGGATTTATTGCCTCGAGATCCCGCCGCGCGCCTTCGAGATATCATCGGTCACGATCCCTTTGAGGAGGCATCAAAAGCGACGCGGGCGCTTTCCGAGCCGCTTGAAAGATCCCTAGCGGCGCAGGCGCGGGCCGCGACGGAAAATCTGTTTTCAGCTTCGATTGCCGATTCGGTGTTCAAGGCCGCAGGGCGGTCTGTCTTCGACGAATTTCCCGCCGCCGCCGGGATCAACGATGTGCTAGGCCGAGCGTTTCCTAACGGGCTTGAGGTTTTCGCTGGGGCTAAAAGCATCGCGGCAGGTCTTGCGCAGTCTTTGGAGGCGGATCGAGCCATTGAGAGCTTGACGCGGGCGGCGGGCACGCAGTCGGAGTTGGACCGTGCGCTTAGCCTCTTCGAAAGCGCCATGCCGCGCAGCCTCGCCGACGCCATGCGGGCGCTCGAAGCCGATTCTTTCGCGCGTTCCTTGCGCTGGCTTGAGCAAGACCGGATTGGATTCGGACGGGAGATTTTTGACGCCGCGACCGTCAGTGAATGGCTGGACGCGCTTCCCGATGCACCGGAGGCGGATTCCGATTTCTGGACGGCGGTTTGGCAGCGCTCGAAAGAGATCGGCGCAAAATACGGTAAGCCCGCGCAACAACTATTTCTGATGGTGGTCGCAAACCTTATCGTACGAATTCTTTGGACCTATCTCGTTCATCCCGCCATCGACGATGCGATTGAACGTTTTTCCGCGGCACCGCCGGAAGTCACGGCGATTGAGCGGACGGAGGAGAGCGATCAAGCAACCCAGCGCCCACATAGCGGCCCGCCGCTTTAGGCAGCGAGGTGCCCCGAATTTTGGACCGCGTTGGCGTGGATTTTTCGCGGTTGGCAGACTCACTTTTCAAATGAAGGTCCAATCAGCGCAGAGGCCAGCCGGCGTTTCGCTGGATGCGGAGATTGGCACCCGTATTCTCCGCATATTATGCGGAGAATGTTCTTGCCTTTGCGGAGAATGAGGATAATAATCTCCGCAAAAGGTGCGGAGAATGACCCGGTATATCCCTGAGTCGGAAGCTTGGCCACAGTTTCGCTGGGACGAAAAGTCTCTCGCAAAGCCTCTGGCCGAGGTGAGCCGCCGTCAGGGACGGCTTATCGGGCGTATGGAGGGCCTCGGCTTCAAACTTCGCGAGGAAGCCGTCCTACGCACGCTGACCGAGGACGTCCTCAAATCGAGCGACATCGAGGGCGAAAAGCTTGACCCGGATGAAGTGCGTTCCTCCATCGCACGACGCCTCGGAATGGATATCGCCGGGCTCATCCCCTCCGACCGTAATGTCGATGGCGTGGTTGAGATGCTGCTCGACGCGACCAGCAGGTACAATGCGCCGCTAACGGCGGCGCGCCTATGCGGATGGCAGGCCGCCCTGTTCCCGACCGGCTATAGCGGCATGTACAAGATCGTTGTCGGCAAATGGCGGGATGATGTTGACGGCCCGATGCAGGTCGTCTCCGGCCCGGAAGGGCGGAAAAAGGTGCATTACGAAGCGCCGGCCGCCGATCGACTGCCCGCCGAAATGAAGAACTTTCTCGCGTGGTTCGACCGAGAGAAGAGCGCAGACCCGATCATCAAGGCTGGTGTCGCGCATTTATGGTTTGTCACGATCCACCCATTCGCCGATGGCAATGGCCGGATTGCGCGCGCCATCGCCGATATGCAGCTCGCTCGCGCCGAGAACAGTCCACAACGCTTCTACAGCATGTCGGCTGAGATCCGCGCTCAGCGGAATGCCTATTACGAGATCCTCGAAGGCACGCAGAAGGGCGACCTCGACATCACGAATTGGCTTCAGTGGTTTCTCGAACGCCTCGACCGCGCGCTCTTAAACGCCGAAGAACTGCTCGCGAATGTGCTGGCGAAAGCCGCCTTCTGGGAGCGCCATCGCGACAATCAGATCAATGAGCGCCAGCGGAAAGTTCTTAACCGCCTGCTCGACGGCTTTGAAGGCAAACTCACGAGTTCAAAATGGGCGAAGCTGACCAAGGTCTCGCAGGACACGGCCGCGCGCGACATCAAGGACCTGATCGAAAAAGAAATGCTTCGGCAGGACCCTGGCGGCGGCCGTAGCACAAGTTATTCGGTCATCATTGATGCCCAAAATAACACCAAAAAAAATGGCGGTCACTTCACTTGATTTCGGGAGTAACGATCCTGCAAAAAATCTTTTCAACACCGCACAACGAGCGAGCAAAGGCGAAATTCTCGGCTATTCGCCCTTGCGTCCTTTCGTAATCCTCATGCGATCATTCCCCCTCGGACAAGCGCCAACTTCTCAGAAACTCCGGCGCAATCTCGCTCAGCATCGCAAGGTCGCGTCCACCGGCTCGACGAATCTCGCCAGCTGGACGCCTCCAAAAACCTCTCGGATTTTCGGGCGATTTGTGATTCCGTCG
>CADEDN010000005.1 GCA_902826095.1 uncultured Alphaproteobacteria bacterium
CGCCTTCTTGGCACATCAATGCCGTAGGGAGGGGCCGTCCACACCATCATCCCGGATGCGCTGCAGCGTGCAACGCTGCTGCGCTGATCCGGGATCTCGCGCAGTTTCGGGCCCTCGGCTGCACGCGGTCCCGGGTCTGCGCAGCAACACTACGTGTTGCAGCGCGCCCGGGATGACACTTTCAAAAGCAGAAGGGATCCTCGCCGAATGAGTTGGACTCAGCGCAAATTGGCATAAGGCGCATGACAAGCGCGCGTGCGGTTAAAAGAGATTAAACGACCCGCCGATGATTCCGACCGGCCAGCGGCCGAACTCGAACAATCTGAATTTCGCCGTAAGCGGATGATCGTCCGCGTCGAAATCGGGATCGATCGCGGCGACGAGCACCAGCGCGGCGAGGTGCGCCGCCTGCACGGCGGCGCCGACCGCGAGCTGTTTTTGCGCTTCGTCCTCGACGTCCCAGATGAAGCTCGCCTGCTCCATCGCTTCTTTCGCGGGCTCGACGATGCGATCGGCGATCAGGGTCATCGCGATCCGCAGCGCTTCCTCGGAGAGGACTTCGAGCGCGCGCGCGGTCAGATCGGCGCGGAGCAATTCCTCCGCCTCCCACGCCGGCGAATTCCAGCCCTCATGCTCGGCGGCGGCGGCGGCGTCCTCCCAGTCGACGAGAATCGCGATGTCGGCGTCCGGAAAACCAAGACCATTCGTATACGTATTAGCGATCGCGCGCGCGCCCGCGGTCAGCGGCTCGCCGAGATTGGCGAACCAGGGAATGCGGTCGAGCGAGGCGGCGAAGCGGCGGATTCGCGACAGCGCCGGAAGCTCGCGTTCGAGGGATTGAAGGTCGCGGTCGTCCATCGGAGCGTTCTCCCTCCCTTTTCCCCGCCCGGCCACAAAAAAGCGCCCGATCCTGGGACAGGACCGGGCGCTAAGCTGCGCTGTTGCGCCTACACCGGGAGGGGATATTCCGGTGACGAAGGCGACGCTCGGACCTGCTAGCGGGGGGGCAACGCCGGTCCGAAAGAATGTCACCCACGCAGTGTTACTCTAACGCCGCACACGCTAACTTTTCAATAGGGAATTTGAAAAAAAGCTTGCCTGTGACGGCGGTACATACGGAATCGTGAATTCCTATCTAATCGTTAATGAAGGCGCCGCCGGCGTCCGGGGCCCGGAAAAGGCGGTTGTCGACAGCGCCGCCCGCGGTCACGCCCTGAAGCGCGACCACTGTGACGCCGTCTTGCGGGTCGCGCACCGCCCATTCCCGTATCGCCAGCGCGGGCGCTGAAAGCACCAGCGTGATCTCGCCTTCGGTCTCTTCATCGGTCGATGCGTAAGTGACGGCGACGGAATCGCTCATCCGCTCGACCGCCTTCAAGGTCGCATCGCCAACGTCGATCTTCTTGCTGAGCAGGAATCGCAGCGGCGTTTTCTTCAGCGGATAGGAATCCGTCGTCTCAAGCTCGCTGTTCTCGACATAGACCATGCCTTGCGTGGCGACGATGGTGATCGGCGAGGGATCGTCATAGTCGAAGCGGATCTGCCCGGGCCGGCGGAGGTGAAATTTCCCGGAGACGACCGCGCCGGACGGCGCTGTCTGCACAAAAGTTCCCGCGAGCGTCGTCAGCCCTTCGATATATCGGAGCACGTCGTCTGCGACCGCTTGATCGCTGAGGTCGGCGAAAACCGGCTTTGGCGCCGCCTTGTCTTCCGTCGCTGGCGAGGCCGCCGCGACGATCAAGGGCTGCGCCTTCTCCGGCGCGGCGGCGACGCGAACCGGCGCGGGAGTTGGCGCGGGCGGGCCGCCGGCGGCGTCCACCAGGGCGAAAGCGACGGTCGACAACAGGACGCTGAGCATCTTGGCTCCTCAAGAATCAGAGCGGCGCGCGCCGCCCTATACAGTGAAAATACTGGCGCCAGGCAATGATCGAATGCAGGCGCCCTGAAGGCCCAATTGTGGCGATCGGCCCGCCAGGGTCACGAGAACGCGACCTTTAACCCCCGCCAGCGCCGGCCAGGGCGTTTGCAAGCGCGTTCACCTCGTCATCGCTGAGCGTTCGCGCCTCATCAACCAGCATGATCGGAATGCCGTCGCGGATCGGGTAGGCGAGGCGCGCCTTGCGGCTCAGCAATTCCGAGGTTTCCTTCCGATAGACGAGGCGATCCTTCGTCGCCGGGCAGACGAGTATTTCCAGAAGCTTCGGGTCGACTTCCTTGATGATTTCGGCGTTGGTCATGTCCAGGCGTCCATCGGCCCCTATTGAACGATCGTCGTGTCGGCGGGGTCGCTCCCGCTCATCCGCATCAAGGCGATCAGGCAGTCGGCGCGATCTTCCAGCGTCGGCGCCTCAAGCAGCGCCTGTTTCTCGTTCGGCGCGAAAGGACAGCCCATCGCCAGCGAATTGACAAGCGCGTCCGTCGGCGCCGACGCCGCCTCTTCCCAATCGGTGCTCAATTTCTCGGTTTCAAGATAGATCCGCATGGCGGCGAAGAGGCGTTCACGGTCGACCGCCGCCGCGGTCTTGTCCGGATCGGCGTCGCCGACAAAGGGCGCGTAGTCGATTTCGGCCTGACGATAGGGCGTCGGCGCGCTGAGTTCGGCGACTAGATGAAATCGAAGGACGCCGCTCAAGGTGATCAAATAGCGCCCGTCCCCGGTCTCCGCGAAGGAGGTGATGCGGCCCGTGCAGCCGACCCCATAGAGCGGCGGCGCGGGCGCCTCCGACTCGCGCGGCTGGATCATGCCGATGATCCTTGAGCCGGCGAGCGCGTCGTCGATCATCCGCAGATAGCGCGGCTCGAAAATATTCAGCGGCAGCTGGCCTTTGGGCAGCAGGATGCAGCCGGCGAGCGGAAAGACCGGAATGACGCCCGGCTGCTCGCGTCCATGAACGCGGATCGCCTTGCGAGGGGCGCCGGCGGCGCTCATCAGGAAAAGAGCAGCGAGGAAAGGCGCCGCCGGCCCTGCACCGTCTGCGGATGCGTCGGCCCCAGCGCTTCAAAGATCGTCAGCATTTTCTTGCGCGCCGCCTCCTCGTTCCAGCTGCGGTCGGCGGCGAACATCGCAAGAAGTTCGTCGATCGCCGCTTCCATGTCGCCGCGCGCCGCAAACCCTTCGGCGAGTTCCATGCGAAGCGTGAAATCCCTGGGGTTCGCGCCGGCGCGGCGTTTCAGATCCGCAATATCGACGCCCGATTTCTCGGAAAGGCCGATCTGCGCGCGGACGGCGTTGAAGACGGGATCGTCCTTCTTCGCCTCGGGCGCGAGGGCGAGGACTTCGCGGGCGCCCGCGACATCGCCGGTCGCGAGCCTGCATTTGGCGAGGCCGGCGACGGCGCGCAGGAAATGCGCGTCGGCCGCTTCTTCGGAGATTTGCGCGACATCGGCATAGGCCTGCGCCGCCGCCGCCGCGTCGCCCTCGGCGAGCGCCTTGTCCGCCGCATCGAGAACAGCGGCGAGATCGACCGCGCCGGCCGGCGGACCCGCCATTTCGGAGAGACGGCTGATGAACGCCTTCACCTGGCTTTCGGGAACGGCGCCCTGAAAGCCGTCGACCGGGCGACCCTGAAAAAACGCATAGACGGTCGGCACCGACTGGATGCGCAATTGCGAGGCCAGCATCTTGTTCTTGTCGATGTCGATCTTGACGAGACGCACGGCGCCGTTCGCGGCGGTGACAGCCTTCTCAAGGATTGGCGTCAACTGACGGCAAGGCCCGCACCATTCGGCCCAGAAATCGACGATGACCGGCAGGGCCATCGACGCTTCGAGCACGTCGCGCTCGAATGTTTCGATCGTCGCGTCCTTGATGAGTTCGGCTTTTCCGGTTTTCTGCGCGCCGGCCTTAAGGTCCATGAGCCACCTGTTCCTGTCGCCCCCTAAATGAGATCGGGCGCGCCGGAAGGCAACCGGCTGACGCGCTTTTCAGGCCGGATTTTCCGGCCTCGCGAGGTCGATCAGTCGCGGTTCAAAGCCGCAGGCGCGGATGAATTTCAACAGATCGCCTGGCGCGACCGCCGTCGAGGCGCTGTTTTCAAGCGGGTGGAACCAGACCGCCTCATAAGTCATCAACGCGGCGTCGACCGCGACGCCGGTCAGCGCCTTCGCGGTCTCGTTGGCGAGCGCGAAAGGCGTCACCGCGCCCGGAATGACGCCGAGCGTCGCGGTCATCAGCTCGGGCTTGCCGAACGACAAGCGCCCTTTCGCGCCGGCGGCGCGGCCAAAGCCGACAATGTCGACCGCCGTGTCGCAATGCGCGACGGCGAGAAAGAGGCGATCCTTCTTGTCCTTGAGGAAGAGGTTTTTCGAATGCCCGCCCGGCATTGTCACCTTGTGGCCGCGTCCCTCCTCGACCGTGAAAATCGGCGGATGATCGACCGTCCGGTGCGCGATCGAAAGGGAATCGAGAAGGGCGAAGAGGTCAGCGCGGGTCAGCATGATTTGGGATTAGGGATTAGGGATTAGGGATTAGGGATTGGACGCCAAGGCTCCGGCGAATTGGCGGCGCGCGAAGCGACCGGATTTCGAACTGCTTGCACTCGGTGAAGATGCGCATCAATCCAAATCCCTAATCCCCAATCCCGCCTGCCGCCTTCTTGCCAAACCGGCGCCCCTGTTGCATAGAGCGGCCCACCCCGCCGCGGGCTTCCCGTGGCGCAAAGCCGAGCGGGCGTAGCTCAGGGGTAGAGCATCACCTTGCCAAGGTGAGGGTCGGGCGTTCGAATCGCCTCGCCCGCTCCATTATATCCTTGATCGTTTGTTTCGCCCGCCGCCAGGTCGGTCTTGGCGGGCGCGGCCGGCTGCGCCAAATGACGAACGGCCTGTCGACGGAGCTTGTCCATGATCACGAACGCCGCCGCCGCGCTCAAGGACGCCTATGGCGTCGAGGGACGGCTTTCGCCTCTTCCCGGCGAGTTCGATCTCAATTTCGCGGTCGACGCCGGAAGCGCGCGCTACGTCTTCAAGGTCATGCGGGCGGGGTGCGATCCTGCTTTCGTCGCGATGCAGGCGGCGGCGATGGCGCGCGTCCGCGCGGCCGGCCTCTCCCGCGAAATCCCTGAAGTCATCCGTACAAGGAGCGGCGAGATTTCGACCGAGGTCGCGGGCGAGGGCGGCGCGACTCGCGTCGCCTTTCTGATCTCGCACCTCCCGGGCGCCGTTCTCGCGACGCTTGAGCCCTGGCCGGCGTCGCTTGCCGCGTCTGTCGGCGGCCTTCTGGGGCGTCTTGCCGTCGCGCTCGACGGCTTTGATCATCCGCTGCTCGCCCGGCCGCTCAAATGGAATCTTCTGGAGGCGGGCTGGATCGCCCCCCATCTTGGCGCGCTGGCCGATCCGCGCCGGCGGCGGCGCATCGAGGGAATTCTCGCGCGATTTCAGGACGACATTCTCCCGCGCCTTGAAGCGCGTCCCCGCGGCGCGATCTACAATGACGCCAATGACCACAATATTTTCGTCGCGCGCGGAAAAGACGGCGCCTATTCCGCGACGGGCCTCATTGATTTCGGCGACATCACGCGCGCGCCCCGCGTCTGCGACCTTGCGGTCGCTTGCGCCTATCTGATGATGGGGCCGCTCGACCCGCTCGCGCGCGGGGCGGCGCTCGCCGCCGCTTTCGCCCGCGCCGCGCCGCTCGCCGAGGAGGATATTGCGCTGCTGGCGCCGCTGATCGAAACGCGGCTCGCCGTCAGCGTCACCAACGCCGCGATCGAGTGCGCACAAAGGCCCGAAAACGCCTATCTTCAGGTGAGCGCGCGGCCCGCCTGGCGGCTGCTTGACTATCTCGAAGACGTCGGCGCGGCGCATGTCGCGGGCGAACTCATCCGCGCCTGCCGCGACCGCGATCCGGCGACGGCGGCGGCGACGAAAACAAGCCTTCTTGCCCGCCGCCGACGCGTCGCGCCGTCGAGCCAGTCGCTGTTTTATGCCGATCCCTTGCGGATCGTCCGCGGCGAGCGTCATTTCCTTTATGACGCCGACGGCGCTCAATATCTCGACGTCTACAACAACGTCCCGCATGTCGGCCACGCGCACCGCCGCGTCGTCGACGCCGCGGCGCGACAGATGGCGCTCGTCAACACCAATACGCGCTATCTGCAGGACGTCCATGTCGACTACGCCGAGCGCATGCTCGCCCGCATGCCGGCGACGCTTTCGAAAATCGTTTTTCTGAATTCAGCGAGCGAGGCGAACGAACTCGCCTTGCGTCTTGCGCGCGCGGCGACCGGCGCTGAAGACATGGTCGTGATGGACCATTGCTATCACGGCAACACGACGGGCGCGATGGACATCAGCCCCTACAAGTTCAACCACCCGAAATCGAAACGCGGAAAACCGGCCTGGGTGCATGTCGCGCCGCAGGCCGACATTTACAGGGGGCTTCGCCGCGGCGACGGCGCCGGCGCGCTTTATATCGAGGATTTCGCGCGCACGATCGAGGCGGCGCGCGTCGGCGGGCGCGGCGTCGCCGGCTTCATCCATGAATGCGCGCCGAGCGTCGGCGGACAGATTTTCCTGCCTGACGGCTACCTCGCCGCCGCCTACAAGATGATTCGCGCGGCGGGCGGCGTCGCGATCGCCGACGACGTGCAGACGTCGCTCGGCCGGCTCGGCGGGCATTTCTGGGGCTATGAATATCAGGACGTCGTCCCCGACATCCTCGTCCTTGGAAAGCCGATCGGCAATGGTTTCCCGCTCGCCGCTGTCGCCATGACCGACGCGATCGCGGAAGCGTTTTCGGCGGGCCCTGAATTCTTCTCGACCTTCGGCGGATCAAGCGCGTCCTGCGCCGCCGGCGCCGCCGTGCTCGACGTCCTTCAGGACGAAGCGCTGCAGGAGAACGCGCGCCTAGTCGGCGACCGGCTGCTCCAGGGCCTTGGCGACCTCGCGCGCCGGCATGAAATCATCGGCGACATTCGCGGCTCGGGCTTTTTCCTCGGCGTCGATCTTGTCCGCGACCGCGAAACGCGCGAGGCGGCGACCAGCGCTGCCTCTTACGTCAAGAACGCGCTCAGGGAGCGGCGCATCCTTCTCGGCACGGAAGGCCCCGACGACAACGTCCTCAAAATCAGGCCGCCAATGACCTTCGACGCCGCCGCGGCCGACCGTTTGCTGCAGGAGCTTGATCGCGCGCTCGCCGCCGCGCCTAGCTCATCGGGCGTCGTTCAGGAATCACGCCCGAAGCTCTAGTCAGTTGTTTGGTCGCGCCGTTTGGCGAAAAACCGGTTTCCACTTTTTCGCCCGGCGCTCTATTTGATCCGCGCCCGGAATTGCAGGCTGAAAGTCGGGTCGGGGCTCCCCGCCAGCATCTTCCCCTTCGGATTGAGGCAAAGATAGCGGACATTCGGATCGTAACCGGCCGACGGCGTGTAGGCGCAGGCGGCGAAATTCGCCGGGGCCGAGACGGCGTTTGAGTATTTGACGTCTGTCGCCAGCGTGAAGGTGAGGCCGGCGCCCGTTTGCGTGAAATAGACGGCCCCGGTCGCCGGGCCGGCGCCGTCGATATCGCCATTGAAGAATTCGACCTGCGTCGGGAGCGGATCGGCGAGGAAAAGCGTATCCGTGTCGACTGTTCCGTCGCCGGAGTTCGTCACCGTCAGCGTGTAATAGACGTCGTTCCCCGGAATGGCGAAGCTCGCATTGCCGCTCGTCCCGACCATCGCGACGGACTTCAGCGAGGACAAAAGCGGCATGATCTTGTTGTAGGTGAGATCGTAGATCCCAAGTTGCTGGCTGCCGGGGTCGGTCGATGATCCGTCATTGCCCGAATAATAGATGATCCGGACCGCCGTAACCTGCAGCGTTCCGAAATTCAGCATCAGATTGCCGTTGATATTGGTGTTGGGCGAGTTGCTTGACGTGCCTTCCCAGCCGTCAGCGAAGGTTTCATCGTCGGTCGCAACGGTCGGCGAGGGATTGGTGCTGGCGAAAGAGCCCGTGCGGGCGTTCACGAAGCCGGAACCCGTATTGTAATAGATCTCGACGAAATCGTCCCATGAACTCTGGTCGATGTCGGTCATCGTGAAGGCGAGACTGGTCACCGCCTCCGAGAACGTGAAAGTGACCGTGATCTTGTCGTCCCGGTCCTGACGGCTGTTGTCGAAACCGACCTGCATGAAGCCGGTGAGCCCGCCCTGCGCGCCGGATTCGTAGCTGACGAAATCGGCGCCCTCATAGGGATTGAACGTGCCGCCGTCGGTGACCGACGACCAGGTGACGGTTGTCGTGACGCCCGCCGACGTCGCGGTGTCGCCGGAGAAGATTTCAGCTTCGTCCGAATAGCCGAGCGTCGACCAGTCGACGATGCCGGAGACTTGCGCTTGAGCGGGGGCGAAGAGGGAGAAGAGGGCGAAGAGGAGGGTGAAAACAAGCGAGCCGCCTGCTCTGCTCCCCCGCTTGCGGGGGAGCTGTCGCCGAAGGCGACTGAGGGGGCTCTCTCCGCCAACGCCGCGCGCGCGGATGGAGCGCGCGCCCTCAGTCAGCTTCGCTGACAGCTCCCCCGCCAAAGCGGGGGAGCAAAAAGTGGCGAGCCCCCTCATTGGCCGCGCTCCGGCGAGATCGCGTCGAGGAGGCCCTTCGCGGTCGACTGGTCGAATTTGACGCGGAGCTTGAGGTATGGCCCGGCGCGGGAATATTCCGCGGCGGAAAAATCCTCATCGACAAAGCCGGCGAAGTTCCAGCCGAAGGAGAGCCAGACATTGTCGGCGGGCGTGATCCCGACCATCGGCCCGTAAGCGTAGTCGAGCGTTCCGGCGTTGAACGAATAAATCGCCTCGCCATGAACGCCGATGTCGAGCCAGTCTTTTATATCGTAGCGCGCCTCGGCGCCCAAAAGCTCGGTGATCCCGGCATGGGTGACGCCGTCCGCCGTCAGCACGGAATATTTGAATCCGTGGTTGAGGGCGACCTGGAGCTTTTCGCCGAGCATGGCGTTGACGGCGAGATTGTGCACCGCTTTCCAGCTTTCCGACTGCTGATCTGTCTCCCGTTGTTTGACGTCAAAACGGTTAAGAATGATCAACCCTTCATCGTGAGGCCGCCAGGATGCGCCGATCCTTGCGTCGAACCGGCGTTCGTCGGCGAGGATTTCGTTGTTGTCCGCCTGGTAGCGCCCGGCGGCGGCGAAGGAGAGCTGTTCGGAGAGCTCGCGCGCGGCGCCGGCGGCGACCATGTAACGCTGGCCGACTTCGGACTTCTTCATTTCAAAACGGCTTGAGCCGGATGTCGCTTCACCGCGATATCCGGCCCCAACGTACAAGGATGTATAGGCGCCGCCCGCTTCCTCGAAGGGCGACTTCGGCATGTCCGGGACAATGTCGTCGACGGCGTCGACGGCGCCCCGCTCCTTCAGATCTTCGCGCCGCGCCAATCCAAGCGAGCCCGTCCATTTGTCCGAAAGCCGAACCTGCTGGTCGACCGCGAACGTCGCGCCGATCCGTTCCGACGAATCCTGCGTCAGCCGGTCGCCCGAGAGCGTGATCTTGCCGCCGGTCCAGGGTTCGGCTGTCAGCCCTACCGTCGTGTTCGACTGCGAGACGGCGTCGCCATCGAGGATTTCGTGGGTCGCGCTCAAGGTGAAACCCTCGAACAGGCGCTGGTCGAACCCGAGCGAAGTGCGCGTCGGGAACAGCGCCGAGGCGTCGTCGCCGGCGATCGCCTGCTCGCGCGCGGCGCGCAGCGACAGGCCGAGATCTTCGAACCGCTGTTTCGCCGCCGCGACCGCGAACAGCCCTTCGCGCTCCGGTCCCGCCGCCGCCTGTTCGCGAACCCCTCGAAGGCCGACCGTCCCCGATGTCGCGTTCGATTCCTGCCGGACCGCGATTTCCGCAAGATCGCGGCTGGCGCCGGTTTGCAGGTTCTTTTCGCGGTAGGCCTTGGCGTCGACATAGCGGCCGCCGCGCATCGTGCCTTCGTCATTCTCAAATTCGTCGAATTTGTAGCTCGCCTCCGCGCCATATCGCGTCACGCCGACGCTTGCGGAGGTCTGCTGCGCGAGGCCGAAATTCGGTTCGACCCTCGAATAATAGCCCTTCGCGGCGAGACGCTCGCCAGTATGGCTGAGTTCGGCGAGGATCGCGTCGGCGCGCTCATGCCCTGAAGATCCGTCGTGCAAGGTCGTCGCATATTCAACGCGGACGCTGTCCTTGTCGGTGAGGTCAAGGGTGAGATCGCCGCCCGCGAGATCGGTCTTTTCACCGGCGATTCCCGGCGCTTCCTCGTGAATATAGGTCGCGCCCGCCTCGCCCCGGCCGCCGAGGAATTTGACCGCGCCGCGCCCGCCCGCGGTCAGGTTGCGATCGACCGGGGCCGCGGTTTCATAGTCGACGATGATGACGTTCGGATTGAACGCCGCATCCGCCGCCGCGACCGGCAGGCGGAAAATGATCTCGCCGGTTTGAAAGTCGATGTCATAATCCGCGTACCGAATGAGCGGAACCGACGCGAGGATGACGTCCGGGCGGAAGCGGTCGCGGGTCTCGACGCTGATTTTCTCCGAATTCCGGACCAGCGGCGCCGAGGCGAGGGTGAACGGACCGGAGGTGCCGTCCGCCGCGATCTCGTCCTTGACGAAGGCCTGGTTGGTTTCCGCCGCAAAGCCGGTGAACGCGAAGCGCTCGCCTTCATAAACACTCTGCAGGCCGGAAAGGCGGCGGTCATACCGGCTGAGTTTTGACTGGTTGAGGCCGGTCGCATAATCGCCGAACTGCGCCTTGAAGCCGTTTTTCTCCGCTTTGAGATAAACGGGATAACGGCTCTGCGCCTCGAATGTCTGGTTCGACCGGTCGCCGTAAAGCGGATAGCGGTCATCGGGATCAATGACGTCAAACAGCTCATCATCGGCGGCGGAACGTTCATTCTTGCTGTCGCCGGCGATGGTGACGAGCCAGTCGCCCTTGACCGTTCCCTTGGCGAAACCGGCGACGCGTCCGTCGCCGAGCAGGTCACGGCCCGACGGCGTCGCGGCCGGGCCCTTTTCCTTCTCGTAGGACGCCTCGCCCTCGGCCAGGCCGACGACGATCCAGTCGCGGCTGGCGGGTTTCACATAAGTCGTGAAGGTCCTGGTGACGCCGCCATCAAGTTCGACCTTGATCGTCGCAAGGCCGGTTTCGACGGTCGGTTCGAGTTCGACCAGGAGGACTCCGTTCTGGCCGACCGGCGCGCCCGATTTCGCCGACAAGGGCGCGTCGAGCGGGGCGCGCTGTTCAATCGCTTCTCTTGTCGCGGCGCGGAAGGGCGGCGCGATCTCGACCGGCATGATGCGGCCGGCGCGCACCGGGCGCCCGGCGCCGTCGGTGATCTTGACGGCGATGACGGGCTTCGTCTTGCCGTCGGCGAACGCGGCGGTCTCGCCCGGGAGGAAGACCGCTCGGTCGGCGCGTTCGATGAAGTCGACGCTGCGCGCGACCCGCGCGATTTCGGCGCCGCTCTGGTCTTTGAGGACCGCTTCAAACCGGTTGACGCCCTCAAGCAGGTCGACGCCCTTCCAGCGGGTGAGCGCGACGGTGCGCATGATCGAAACGTCGCGGCCGGCGAAGTTCTCGATCGGCACTTCATGGCCGTTAAGGAACAGCGTCGGGCGGAGATTGGCGTCGTGCTTGAGGCCGAGATTGACCGAGGGCGAGGACGGCGTCACGCCGTCCGCGGGGTAGGCCCATTGATTGCCCGCCGGCTGCTGGTTCAGCCAGATCTTGTCGAAGGCGAGGTACTCCCGGTCGGCGTTGAAGGCCTGACTTTGCTCCCCCGCAAGCGGGGGAGCTGTCCGCGAAGCGGACTGAGGGGGGATGTTACGGCCCCCCTCCGTCGCCTTCGGCGACACCTCCCCCGCAAGCGGGGGAGGAGAGGCGCTGGCGGTCTTCTTCAGATAGAAATTCGCCCGCCAGAGTTTGCCGCCCTTGGCGTCGACGAATTGCGAGCGCGCGCTCCCCGCATAACGGGTGTTGTCGTCGCATTGGACGAGCGCGTAGCCTTCGGGGAGGCTTTCCTCATCGACCTGCACGACATGGGTGCGCGGGGTCACGTCCTCGAAATGATAAAGCCCGTTCTCATCCGAAACGACCGTCGCGCCGGTTTCCATGTAGAGGCGGACGCCGGCGACGCCCTTGCCGGCGCGCCGGTTTTTCCCGCCGGCGTCGCAGCCGTCTTCAACGATCCGGCCGAGGATCGTCAGGCTGGAGCGCAGGAAATCATCCTCGATGAGGAGGGAGGCCTCGGCGCGGTTCGAGATGACGACGCCGTTCTGGCTGACGGCGTTGGCGCGATTGATCGCGGCGCCATTTTTCGCGCCGGCGCCGATTTCCGCGACATAGGTAAGTTCAAAGACCGCGCCGGGCGCTGTGAGCCCGAGCGTGAAGATCAGCGTCTCGCCATTCGACAGGATTTGCGGATCGGCGAGCGCGGCGCCGTTGGTGCGGGCCGATCCCGCCTGAAAGCGAAAGCCCGCCGGCAGCGAGTCGGCGATGCGGACGAGGCTCGCGGTCGCGGCGCGGTTCTCGATCGAGATCTTGTAGCGCACAAAATCGCCGATCGACGCGGATGCGACGTCGGCGGTCTTCAGGATCACAAGATCGGTGATCGGATCGAGCGGGAAGTCGAACTCGACGTCGCCGACGCCGCTCAGCGTGAAGACCTGCGCGTATGACCCGGGGATGATGGTGAACGGCGCGTTCGCAAGGCCGACAAAAGACGGCGCCTGCACGGTTGACGGCGCGGTATAGCCGGAAGGCGGCGTCACCACGAGCCGGTATGACCCTGGAAACATGATCGGAAAGCGGAATTCGCCGGGCGAGAGCGCGTAGACCATGCCGCCTGCATCGGTGACGGTCTGACCGCTGACGATCGTCGACGGGTAGGCCGAAACGCCGTCAATCCCGAAGACCGTCGCGGGAAGGCCCGTCGCATCGTCGACAATCGTCACCGTCGCGCCGTCGATGAGGGCGCCGGTCAGACTGTCGAAAACGCGGCCGAACGGATCGACGCCCGCGGTGTCGGTCGAAATTTCCGTGAGGTCGAACGGATCCTGGTAGCGCGCGATCAAGACGGCGCCATGCGCGATCGTCAATGTCGCGTCGTTCTGGACGACGGCCCCCGGTGCGCTTGGAATCCACGCATAGAACTGTCCCGTATCGGGACCGCTTTCGTAGAGCCGCAAGGTGACGAGATCGCCATTGGCGGTGCGGATCGTTGCGACCAAGGTTTCAATGACATTGGGATCGCCGTTCTGTCCGGCGTCGGTGACGCGGACGATGACCGGCTCGCCGGTGTAGTATGCCGTCGCCGGCGCGATATTGACGGGGCCGCCGGTGTTGACGACAGCGCCGCCCGCGGCGACGAGCGGTCCGACCGCCTGGTAGGCGCCGCCCGCCGCCGGCAAATAGTCCGACCCGTTGAGGCGGACCGCGATCGCGCCTGGCGCGCTCGGCGCGTAGCGGAAGAATTCAATGGTTGAGGGCGTCCGCGCCGCTTCGATGATGAAACTCGCCGGCGGCGTCGTCACCGTCGCGCTGGTCGCGCCGAGCGTGTAGGAGACTTCCGCGACATTATCGACCTGCGCGCCGAGGACGGCGGCGTCGGCGCGTCCTGAGGCGCCCCCCATCGCAGCCAATGCGAGGGCGGCGATGGCGGCCAGTCGCCGCGAAACACCCCTTATGTCGCCCCTTTTATCCACTCAACCCGGAGCTCTCAGCTCGTTACAAAAAGGCCCCTTTAGTGCGACGATGCCGCCGCATCGGATTTCCCGACACGGCGGCCCGTCCGTCTTCAGGCGTTGGTCCAGCGCTTAGCGGACCAGCGCCCTGATCGTGACCGTCCCGGTCGCGCTCGCATTCAAGGTCGCGCCGGTCAGCGCGACCGTGCAGCCCGTCGTGCAGCCGACCGCCGGCGTCGTCAGCGTGCCGGCGACCGAAAAGCCCCCTTGCGTCGCCGCGACGAACTGGACCTCGTCGGGAAGCACGTCGTTGATGTCGATGTTGGTGGCCGCGGCGCCGCCGGCCGCGTTCGCCGCCGAGATCACGTACTCGACGCAAGCGCCCGGCGTCGCAAAGCCGCCGGCGATCGCATCCGTCGCGCAGTTCACCGGATTGGTGGCGACGACGGCGACTGTTTTTGACGCCGTCAGCGCGGCGGCGGCGACCGTGTAGGTGGCGGTCGAGGAATGCGCGCCGTCATTGGCGACGTCTTCCGGCGCGCCGGCCGTGCCGGTTCCGTCGGCAAGAACGCTTTCGGATTCGCCGCCCATCGTGTTCGCGGCGTCCTGCGTCACTTCCGTGCCCGCTGTGTTGGTGTTCGCACCGTCGAGCGAGGTCACCGGATAGAAGGAGTTGGCGATCAGGATGACATCGTCGGTGTCGCCGTTCGTCTGCGTGCCGGGAACGTCGCCGGAAATGATCACCCAGATCGTCGCATCCGGCGCGACGTCGGCGGTGACGCCGGCCCCGAGGGTGTAGGCCGTGCCGGCCCCCGCGTCGTCGACGCCCGGCGTGAAGATGCCGTCAGCGCCAGCGTCCGCGTAATAGCGCGCCGTATAGGTTCCAATGTCGAAACTGTCGGTGCCGACATCCTTGATCGAAAGCCGCCAGGCCGTCGCGTCGTTGCCGTTGTTGACGACGCCGTAGACAAGCTCCGCGCCGGTTTCGCCAGGCGCGACCGTCGCGCTGACCGCCGTCGAGACGGTCAGGTCGATCTTGCGGTCGACGGTGAACGTCGTCGGCGTTCCCGACGTGTCGATTTGCGGCTGGCCGACGCCGCCGACGCTGTAATCGAGCGTGAAACTGTTCGCGACCGACGCGCCGGCCGTCGTTCCCGCCGCGAGCGCGGAACTCGCGGACGCAAGGGCCGCGCCGCCCGCCGCCATAATCGCAATGTTGCGCAATGCGCGCAGAAATCCATTCATACTCAGTCCCCTGGACACTAGCCGCCCTGAGAAATGACATTCCGGCGTAAAGAAATTGATAAAGTTGATCGCGAATATAGAGATCATAGACACAACTATAAATTGAATTAATGTCTTCTTTACTTAATGGCGAATTCACCAATCCTTCGAAGCAATGAACGCGCGCGGACGACCGCCTCGTTTTTCGCGTCGCCGTTAAGGCGGCGTTTACCGCGCCCGCGCTAGGAGCGAGACGGTGAGGGATAAGGAATCAGCCGATGAAAAGCTCGCTTTTGCTCTTTTCCGCGATCGCGGCGCTGGCGGCCTCGCCGGCGGCGGCGGCGCTGAAAGCGACGCAGATCGTCGAGAAGGAAGTGATCGTGCGCGCGCCCGACGGCGCCGAGACCGCCAAACGTCAGGCGGCGGACAAAGTCGCGCCGGGCGAAACGGTCGTTTACTCGATCAGATATGAGAATGACGCCGCGGCCGCGGCCTCCGACATCACCCTCGTGATGCCGGTGCCGGAAGAAGTCGCCTATGTCGAGGGCTCGGTTTCCGGCGACGATTCCAGCGTTTCCTTCTCCGCCGACGGCGGCAAGACCTATGTCGCGCGCGGCCGCCTCACCGTCATCGAAGGCGGCGCGGCGCGTCCGGCGCGCGGCGACGAAATCACCCATATCCGCTGGACGCTCGCAGGCCCCGTGCCGCCAAAGGGCAAAGGCGAAGTCTCCTACAAGGGCATCTTGCGGTAGGGCCGCGGCCCTACCGGTCGAGGATGGCGAGGATGGCCTCGGGCGGCCGCCCGATCGCCGCCCTGCCTTTCGAGAAGACGATCGGCCGCTCAATGAGGACGGGATTTTCCGACAGCAGAACCGAAAGTCGCGCCTCGTCCAGCGACGGGTCGTCAAGGCCGAGCCTTGAGTAAGCTTCTTCCTTCGTGCGGATCATCTGGCGGACGCTGAGGCCGAGCGTTTTCGCGGCCGCGCGGATCTCCGCCGGCGATGGCGGCGTCGCGCGATAGTCAATGATCTTCGGCGCAAGGCCCCTCGCCTCGATCAGCGCGAGCGCCTCAAGCGATTTCGAGCAGCGCGGATTGTGCCAGATGACGACACTCATTGCCGTCGACCGGTCGACGTCACGTCGCCAGGCGATAGCCGCCCTGCTCCGTCAAAAGGATTGACGCCGCGCCGGGATCGGGTTCGATTTTCTGGCGCAGGCGATAGACATGCGTTTCAAGCGTGTGCGTCGTGACGCCCGAATTATACCCCCAGACCTCGTCGAGGAGGACGTCGCGCGTCACCGCCTTGCCGCCGGCGCGATAGAGGAATTTGAGGATCGAGGCTTCCTTCTCGGTCAGCCTGATTTTCTTGTCGGTCTCCGACACCAGCATCTTGACTGAGGGGCGGAACTCATAAGGCCCGATCCGGAAGACCGCATCCTCATTTTGCTCATGGCTTCGAAGATGCGCGCGGATGCGCGCGAGCAGCACGGCGAATTTGAAGGGCTTGGTCACATAATCATTGGCGCCGGAATTGAGGCCGAGGACCTCGTCCGCGTCGGTGTCGGCGCCGGTCAGCATGATGATCGGCGATTTAAAGCCGTTCTTGCGCATCACCTGGCAGGCCTCGCGCCCGTCCATGTCAGGCAGGCCGACATCGAGCAGCACGAGATCGATATGCGCTTCGTCTTTCACCTTGGCGATCGCGGCGTTCGCGCTCGCCAGCGCTTCGACGTCGAATTCGTCATGGTGGCCGAACTGGTCGACGAGGGTCTCGCGCAGGAGATCGTCGTCATCAACCAGCAGAATGCGTTTGGCTCTTGCCATGATGATGGCGCCTTTCTTTCTCTCACCCCGTCTGCGGCATAGGACTATCGCCGACGGTTGGGAAAATCAAAACTGCGTCACGGGTGCGTGAGCGCCCTATGCAACCGCGTCCCGCGGCCGGGCCCCGAACAGCGCCGAGCCGACGCGCACATGGGTGGCGCCAAGCCCCGCCGCAATGTCGAAATCCCCGCTCATCCCCATCGACAAGACGGAAAGAGCGTTTCGTGCGGCGAGCTTTGAAAGCAGCGCGAAATGCGGCGCCGGCGGGTCGTCCGCGGGCGGAATGCACATCAGGCCGTCAATAGCGAGTCCGAACCTGTCTCGGCAGTCGCGAATAAAGGCGTCGGCGTCTTCCGGCAAAACGCCCGCTTTTTGCGCTTCGGCGCCCGTATTGACCTGAACGAGGAGGCGCGGCCGCCGGCCTGAGCGCGCCATTTCGTCGGCGAGCGCGGCGGCGATCTTCGGCCGATCGACGGTTTCGATGACGTCAAAGAGCGCGACCGCCTCGGCGGCCTTGTTCGACTGCAGGGGGCCGATGAGATGCAACTCAATATCGGGAAACTCCAGCCGCAGCGCCGGCCATTTCGCCTTCGCTTCCTGCACGCGGTTTTCGCCGAAAACGCGATGGCCGGCGGCGAGCGCCTCGCGAATGCGGTCGGCGGGGAAAGTCTTTGTCACCGCGACGATCTCGACAGGCGCCGTCCGTCCTGCTTCTTTCAGCGCAGCGGCGATCCGCGCGCGGATGGCGGCGAGATTTGAGCGGAAATCGGTTGGCGGATGAGCGGCGTTCATGAGGGACTGCGCGACAGGGCGGCGAAGCTAGCAGCCGCCGCCGCCGCACTCAAACGAAGCGGATCCTCGTCCGCCGCGCCATTTTCGCTCGCCTTTCTGACCGACCGGCGCCGGATCGAAAATCCCGAGCCGATCCTCGCTGCGCTGCCCAGAGGCGCCGCCGTCATCTATCGCGATTATGACAACCCAAGGCGCGCCGGCGTCGCGGCGCGCTATCGATCGATCTGCGGCGCGCGGGGTGTCTTGTTCCTGGTCGCCGGCGATATCGGCCTCGCCTGCGCGATCGGCGCTGACGGCTTGCATCTGCCGGCGCGAACGCTTTCTTCTTCCGCATATAGGAGAGAAAAGCGCCTTCTCCTAACCGCCGCCTGCCATGATGCGGCCGAGCTCGCCAGAGCCGGCGCCGCCGGCGCCGATCTCGCGCTCTTGTCGCCGGTCTTCGCGACGCCAAGCCATCCGGGCGCGGAGCATTTGGGCGCTGACCGGTTCAAGGCGCTTGCAGCGGCGTCTCCCGTCCCCGTGCTCGCGCTCGGCGGCGTCGATGAAACAAATGCGCCGCTGCTCGCTGGTCGCAATATCTCGGGAATCGCGGCGATAAGCGCCTTTGCAGGAAGGATACAGGTTTCGCATGTCGAGATCCGGGGTGACGCCCGGCCGCCCAAGCCCTAAAACCAATACCCGAAATCCAAATCCGATCCCATCGAAACGGGGCCAAACGCCCATGGACGGCGCCTTCCGATACAAGGCTTTCATCAGCTACAGCTGGAAGGATCGCCGCGCGGCCGAACGGCTCCATCATGCCCTGGAAACATTCAGGACGCCGAAGGATTTCGTCGGCCGGGCGACGCCAGACGGCCCGGCGCCCCGTCGGCTGCACCCGATCTTCAAGGACCGTGAGGAAGAGGCGGCGGGCGCAAGTCTTCGCGGCGCGATTGAAGAAGCGCTCGACAATTCCGAGTTCCTGATCGTCATCTGCTCGCCGGCGGCCGTCGAAAGCCGCTGGGTTACGAAGGAGATCGCCTATTTCAGGAAGCGCCGCGATCCCCGAAAAGTGCTTCCTTACATCATCGGCGGCGAACCGCTCGCCTCGCTGGCGCCGGAGCGCATGGCGGAAGAGTGTTTCCCGGAGGCGATGCGCGTCGAGACGGGCGAGGACGGGACTCCGACCGGCGCGGCGATCGAGGCCCCGCTCGCCGCCGATGCGCGCAAATCCGGCGACGGCGCGCGTCCGGCGCTCTTGAAGATCGCCGCCGCGATGCTCAGCGTCGGCCTGGACGATCTCGTCCGGCGCGACGCGCAGCGCCGCGCGCGGGCGATGCGCCTGGCGCTGGGCGCCGCGAGTTCGATCGCGCTCGCGATGAGCGCGCTGGCGCTTTACGCGGTCGACCAGCGCGACGAAGCGCGCGCCCAGCGCGCCGTCGCTGAAAAAGAGCGCGACACGGCGACCGCCGCGCTCGACTTCCTCGTTTCGACTTATGAACTCGCCAATCCCGCGACCGAGAATCCGAAAACCGTCACAGCGCTCTCGATTCTCGAGCGCGGCGAGAAGAAAATCGACACGGACCTTGTCGGCGAGCCGGAAGTGCAAGCGAAACTGCTCAGCGCGCTCGGCGCCGTCTACCATAATCTCGGCGACATCGACCAGGCGGAGCGCCTGCTGACGCGCGCGACGAAAGTTTCGGGCGCGCCGGCGCGTGAGCGGCTCGCCGCCGACCTTCAGCTGTCCTGGATCGCGCTGAAGCGCCGCGATCTGGGAAGAGCGGGCGCGCGGCTCGCCGCGCTCGACGTCGGCGTCGCCGCCGCCGCCAAGGCAGGCGCGATCAGCCCGGCCGAAGCGCGCGACTTCGCGATCAGCCTCGGCGAACACCGGGCCTATCACGCCTATCTTTCGGGCGAGGCTGATGACGCGATCGCGCTCTACACGCAAGCAATCGATCTCATCGATCCGGACGCGCCGGACGCTGCGCGTCGCGGCGCCAAACTCGCGACCAATCGCGGCATGATTCTCGTCGCGCGCAAGGATTTCGCCGCCGGCAGGGCCGATCTCGATCGCGCGCGCGCATTCTTCGCCGACCATTATGGCGAAGGGCATCTGCTGACCGCGCAAGCGACGCACAACATCGCCTATGCGGAGTTCGAGGCGAAACGCTACGACGGCGCGATCGCGGAAATGCGCGCGGCGCTCGCGGTCTATGAGCGGGTGCTGAGCCCGAACCATCCCGATCTCGCGACAGCGCACAAGCTGTTTGGAACGATGCTGACGGCGGCGGGCGAGCCGGCGCAAGCGATCGCGCCGCTAAAGGCCGCCGTCGCCGGATTTCAGGCGGCCTACGGACTAAATTATTACGACGCCGGCTATTCGCTGGTTTATCTCGCCGCCGCCTATGCTGACGCCGGCATGCCGGCCGAGGCGCTGGCCGCCATCGACCGCGCAGAGGCGATTTACGGGAAGAACTTCGAGCCCGACGGCTTCGACTTCGGCGATCTCAAGGTCTATCGCGCGCTTGTCTACGCGAAGGCCGGCCGGCGCGCCGAAGCGCCGCCCCTTTGCGCGGCGGGCCTTTTGATCCTCAAGGCGAACCTTGCGGCGGACGATCCTTATTTTGTCGACATGGCCTCCAAATGCGCGAGGCTCTAGCGTCCTTGCAACCCAAAAACGGCGCCGCCGTCAGCATTGAGATAATGCGCTCGCCCGCCTAAGGTCGCGGCCGCGATCCGTGGGAGAGGCGCACAATGACGTTGAAATCGGCGATTCTGGGTTCATTGTTCGCGGCGGCCGCGATCTTTGCCGGCGCGACGGCGCACGCCGCGACCGTGACGACTTTTGACTTTCAGGGGAGCGCCAGCGCCGGCCAGAACGGCATTTTGCTTCCTGGGTTTCCCGCGGGCGGCGTCGCCCGCGTCGCCGATCCGAGTTTCAACTACGCCGCAACGGTCGGCGCCGGCGCCGCGAACCCGTTCATCTTCGCGGTCGGCGCGGCGTCCGCCGGCAAGGCGTCGGCCGACGCCAGCGTGACGGTCACGATTGACATCACCAACGACACCGGCGTCGCCAGCGACGGATCGTTCAGTGCGCTGATTTTCGCCGGCGCGGTCGGCGTCGCCAATCCGGACTTCACGAGCGCGTCGTGCGCTAAGACCGCGATTGAATCCTGCGGGAAATTCTTGTCCGGGACGACGTCAATCAATCCCGGGGAGGCCGCCTCGCTCGATTTTTCGGCGCTCCTTGACGGCGCGCTGCTTTACGGCGGCTCTATCGCCGTCAACAGCGCCGGCAAGTCCGCAACCTTTTCAAACGGCTTTTCGCTGACGGGCTTTGGCCCTGACGCCGCCAACGCCAATCTCTTCAGCTGGGCCGACACGCTGATCAGCGGCGTCAGCCTCGGCGTTTTTGCGCCGGGCGAGACGAAGACCCTGACTTTTCTCGTCTCGGCGAGCGTCGCGACCGCCGCCGGCTTCGGCTGCAAGCTTGTCGCTTATAACTGCCCGCTCGCGCTTTCCGGCTTCGGCGATCCGCCGCCGGGCAATGGCGGGGTCATCATCGGACCCGGCCGGACGTCCGCGTCGTTTTTCTCGTTTGTCTTCCAGCCGGTGACGCCAATCCCGCTGCCGCCGGCGCTGTTCCTCTTCACAACCGCAATCGCGGCCTTCGGCTTCGCGAAGGGCGCCGGGAACCGCCGGGGCTGATCGGCCCCCCTGCCCCTGCCTCCGTCGGGCTCGCGGGAACGCGGTGCGGCGCGATGCTGCTTTCACCGACTTCGTCGGACCTGGCGCGACGGCGCGTCTCGCCGCGCTAATCTTCAAGGCTTGGAGGCGTCTATTCCGCCGACGCCTGCGCTTTCGTCCACACCGCGAGCGCATTGCCGCAAGGGTCGGTGAAATGGAACCGCCGCCCGCCCGGAAACTCGTGCCGCGCGCCGATGACGCCGCCCGCCTTGACGACGCGCTTTTCCGTCGCGTCAAGATCGTCCGCATAGAGAATGACGGTCGTCGATCCGGCGCGCGGCGCCTCGCCGCCGCGCACGCCGCCGTCGATCCCGGCGCCCTCAAAGCTCACATAATCGGGACCCCAGTCCTGAAAGGTCCAGCCGAACGCCTCGCCGTAGAACGTCTTGAAGATCGAAAGGTCCGCGGCGGCGAATTCGACATAGTCGATGCGGCAGTTCTTGGGGGAAGGCATTGGGCTCTCCGTTACCGAGGCAGTGGGCAATGGGCAATAGGCAGTGGGCAATAGGCAATGGGCAGTGGGCAATGGGCGGTAGTCGATGGGGGTCGGAACGACCAGAAATTCCTTTGCTTCCGCGCGCCGTATTCAACGAGTGTCGCGCTTTCTACTGCCCATTGCCCATTGCCCATTGCCTATTGCCCACTGCCCACTGCCCACTCACTCAATGACAAAAAAACGGGCGATCTCATCGCTGAGACCGCCCGATTTCATATCCCCTCTAAGCAGCAGGCGCTTTTAGAACCTTGGCCTAGAACTTTATTGAGCTCTCGATGACGACGGTGGCGGCTTCTTCCGGTCCGCCCGCCGTCGCCGGCTTTTGGGATTCGACATATTGCGCGGCGGCCCCGACCGTGATGCCGCGTCCGACAAAATAGGTGACGCCCGCCTGCGCCGTCTGGGTGTCGCGGAAAACGGTCGGCGACACCGGGTTCGGCGGCGCGGCGACATTGGCTTCCGCCTGGCCGTAGCCGAGCATGACGCCCCAGTCGCCCTTGTCCTCGCCGGTCTTGAAAGTGATGCCGGCGTCGAAGGCGAGATAGCCGTCCTCGTCGAGATTGGCGAGGCCGGAATTCGTCGTCTTGACGGAGCCGCCGACGGTGAGGCCGCGGAACCCAAGATTGAGCCCGAGCGCATAGGCCCGGTAATCGTCATAAGCCTCGGTCAGCACGCGCGCGTCTTCATTGGCCGAGACGTAGCTTGCGCCAAGCCCGAGCAGAAGGCCGTCGCGGCCGCCGACTTTTTTCTGGTAATACATCGCCGCCTCGACGACGTCGTCCCAGCGCGAGGCGTCGCCGAGGAGCTGGCCGTCCGGCGCGATCATCAGCCGGTCTTCCGGCGAGCAGAGATCCTCGCCGCAATGCGCGAGCGACGGGCTGTAGGAGACGCCGAGCTGCAACCCGCCGAGCGCGCCGCCGAGGAAATTCGCGGGCGGCATATAGGTGAGTTTGGTCGAATAGCCGGAGAAATCATTGACGGTGTGCACGTCGTTGAGGCCGGAAAGATCCGTACGCCAATCATTGACGTTGACCGACTGGAAGATCGTCGGCGCGGTGACGGCGAAGGTTCGCCCGACGCCGTGATCGCGCCCGACGATCACCTGGCCGAAGCCGCCGCGCGCATAGGCGTAAGCGCCCTGGAGATAGGCGTCGCTCGTCAGCGGCGCGATCCCGCGCGGGCCGCCGATCAGCATCGAGGAATAGCGCCCGCCGCCGTAAATCTGGTTCGGCTGCTGACCGTCGAGGCGCCCTTCGACGACGGCGCCGAGTTCAAGCCCGCTGCCAAGAACGGTCGAGCCTTTGACCGCGATCTCGATGTCGGCGTCGGCGCGTCCCTCGCCGTCGGAAACGCCGACCGCGGCGGAGGCCTTGCCGTCGACTTCCAGCTTGACCGGACCATCGCCGGCCTCTGCGGCGAACGCCGGCGTCAGCGCCAGCGCCGTTGCGCTTGTCGCCAGATACGCCAGCCAATGCGGCCGCTTGGTCACAGTCCCATCCATTCCCTGTCGCGCCATGGTCCGCGCCATGGTCAATGCGCGCAATTCAAGGCGCGGAATATTGTCGGCACGCCGCCATCGCCCCGTTTTACCTGGACGGGGCGCGATACGCTTACAAGGCGAGTTAAGGCCCCTCCGCGCCCATGGTCAAGGAAACCACACCCCTGAGAGTTGTCACGACGGCGGTTTGTGGTAGGAAAGCCACGTTCGCGGCTTCTCGGCCGCCCCAATATGGAACAGTTCCCCTCATGAGTCTCGAAAAACGACGCCTGATCAATGTTTTAGGCGCAGCGATCGCGGCCGGCGCGCTGGCCGCCTGCGGCGGCGGCGACAAGGACCAGGTCGCGCGCGATGCGACGCTCGTCGGCGCCAAGGGCGCAACGACCGTCAACCGCTATTTGTGGTCGGCCTCGCTCGAGACCCTCGATTTCCTGCCGGTGTTCAAGGCCGATCCGATCGCCGGCCTCATCGTCACCGACTGGTATTCAAACCCGGAGACCCCGGCCGAGCAGTTCAAGGTCTCGGTCTATATCCTCGACTCGGCGCTCCGCGCCGACGCGCTTCGCGTCTCGGTCTTTCGTCAGACCAAGGACGCCGGCGGCCAATGGACCGAGGCAAGCGTCAACCCGGCGACCGCCCGCGAGATCGAAAACGCCATCCTGACGCGCGCAAGACAGCTTCGGCTCAATCAGATCGAGGATTGAGCGCCCGGCGCCGACCGCCAGACCGGCACGAGATCGGGGCTTTCGGCGAGATCATCAAGCGCGATATACGCGTCGGCGCCGCGCATCGTCTTTTCCGGAACCGGATCCCTGCCGACCGCCAGCGACAGCGCGCGCCAGACAAGCTCGGTGCAATAAAGCGCGTCGGCGCTCGCGAGCGAGAATCGTCGGTCGAACGGCGCTTCTTGCGCCGCCCGCGCCGCCGCGTAGGCGATCAGGACCCCGACCCCGGTTTCATCCGCCTGCGGACGATAGAGCGCGGCCTCGCTCGCCGATCGGAGAAACACGGCGAAATCCGCTTCCTGCACGCGGCCGTCGGCGCGCGCGGGATCGCCGCCGGCGTGAATGACGATGAGCGCGCCGTCGCCGCCGTCGGCGACGATCCCGACATGGCCGAAGCCCTCGCCGTCGGCGTTAAAGCGCGCGGCGAGGCGCGCCCAAAACATCGGCTCAGCCTTGAAGAGGACGTCGCCCGGCCGCGCGGCGGCGAGCGCCGCGCCGACAAACGCCGGCGGCGACGCCGCGACCGTCTCGCGATCCGGCCTTGCCGGGCTCGCCGTCGCCAGCGCGGCGACCAGACCGGCGAGGACTACGACCCGGCCGCGCAACTCTTCGCCGCGCCGACCATCGACAGCTGGGTCATTTCGCTAAGCCCCGCGTCGCGCGCGGCGCTGTCGAAATCGCCATCGCTCTTGGATTTCTTCAGCGCCTTGGCGAGCGCTTTCAGATTGTCCTCGCTCATGTCGGCTTTGAGCTTGTCGCCGAAACAGGCGCAGGTCTTTTTCTGGTCGGCGCCGCCCGCGACCTCGCTCAACATGTTGAGGCGGACGCAATCCTTGGCGATCGATTTTTCCGGCGGCGGCGCGCAGCCGGCAAGCAACAAGGCGCCGCCGATCACGGCGACCATCTGAGTAAGGCGCATCGATTGTCTCCCTCCATTGCGGGCGGAGCATCGCCCGGTTGGCGGTCGAAAGACAAGGGAGCCGCCCTCTACCCCTTGAACCGGCGGCCGATCCTGATGCGGATGACCCAGAAGACCATCGCCGCGAGCGGCGCGAGCGCAAGGACGATGAGGACGGGCGAGCCGCGCATCCACGCCGGCATCACCGCCTGCTGGCCGAGAAAGAACGATCCCGCCGCGATGAAGAGCGAAAAGCACATGCGCCACAGATGCCGGGCGATCCGCGCGTTTTCGGGCAACCGGCCGCGCAGGAGGACGTGGAGTTCGCCAAGAGCCGCGATCGCGGAGGCGACGATGAAAATGACCAGCGCCTGCGTCGGCGAGCCGTCGATCGATCCTTCCGGGGTCAGCGAACCAAGATAGTTGAAATAGAGGCATGCGACGCCGATCGTCAGGGCGACCGCGAGGCCCGCGACATGCCACGGGCTGGCGGCGATGACGCGGCTTCGCGCGCTCGCAACGCCGCTGATGAGGAGATAGAGCGCCGATGCGGCCGCGATCGTATTGGTGACCGGGCCGTCGGTCAGGAACGGCGCGACCGCAAAGGCGACCGAATAGCAAACGAGCATTGATGCGAAAAAGACGGCGCCGGCCGCCCGGTGGATGCGCGCGCCCTTGCGCGAGGCGAGCGCGACGGCGCCGGATAGAATGCCAACCGCGCCGCCGCCGATATGGGCGATGAGCAGCGCATCGGCGCCCCAATGCGCCCAGGCGGGCGCGTCGGGCCCGGCTTCAAGGCGTGTCGCCAAAGCGGGCAGGGCGGCGAGCGCCCACAACAGCGCGCCCATCAGGGTCGCGCGCCGGGCGGCGTTGGTCATGCCCTTGTCCATTTTCATCGAATGAGGATCGCAGGGGCGCGCGCGCCTCGCCATGATCGTTGGTTGCGTCCGCATGATTTTGGGCGTCACCGAACAGGGCGCCCGGGGATGACGCAGCGCACAACGCGGGTTAAAGGTCGCGTCCGCAACGAATCTGACCGGTATGGCCCGCTACAATCCCAAGGACATCGAGCCGAAATGGCGCAAGCGCTGGGACGACGAACAGGCGTTCCTGACCGCGACCGACCGGTCCCGCCCGAAATACTACGTCCTTGAGATGTTCCCCTATCCGTCGGGGCGCATCCATATGGGGCACGTCCGGAACTACGCGATGGGCGACGTGATCGCGCGCTTCAAGCGGGCCCGCGGGTTCAACGTTCTGCACACCATGGGCTGGGACGCCTTTGGTCTGCCCGCTGAAAACGCCGCGATGCAGACGGGCGCTCACCCGCGCGAGTGGACCTACGCGAATATCGACCACATGCGCCGCGAGCTGAAACAGATCGGGCTCGCGATCGACTGGAGCCGCGAATTCGCGACGTCCGACCTTGGGTATTACCGCTGGCAGCAAAAACTCTTCCTCGATTTCTGGAAGGCCGGCTTTGTCGAGCGGCGCGAATCTTACGTGAACTGGGACCCGGTCGACATGACCGTGCTCGCCAATGAACAGGTGATCGACGGCAAGGGCTGGCGTTCCGGCGCCGCCGTCGAGCGGAAAAAGCTCTCGCAATGGTTCCTGAAGATCACCGACAAGGCCGAGGACCTCCTCGCCGCGCTCGACGACGGGCGGCTGAAGGGCTGGCCGGACAATGTGCGGCTGATGCAGAAGAACTGGATCGGCAAGTCGAAGGGCTTGTCGATGACGTTCCGTTTGATGGACGGAACGGGTCCTGTCATCCCGGAAAATCGCGCAGCGATTTATCCGGGACCCCGTGACGCTGGCGGGCGTCAACCTCATGGGATCCCGGCTCTGCGCGGCGCTGCGCCCCGCGCCGGCCGGGATGACACTAATTTTCCGGCGGAAGAGGGGAACGGCGGCATTGAAATCTTCACCACACGCCCCGACACCCTGTTCGGCGCGTCCTTCATCGCCGTCGCGCCCGATCATCCGCTCGCGCAGCGCTTTGCCGCTAAGGACAAGGCGGTCGCGGCGTTCATCAACGAGTGCCAGAAAACGGGCACCTCGCAGGAAGCGATCGACAAAGCCGAGAAAAAGGGCTTTCGCCTGCCGTTAGAGGCTGAGCATCCTTTTCTCAAGGGTCGCAAACTCCCCGTTTACGTCGCGAATTTCATCCTCATGGGCTACGGGACCGGCGCGATCTTCGGCTGCCCGGCGCATGACGAGCGCGACCATGAGTTCGCGTTAAAGTATCGACTCGATATTATCCCTGTCGTGCTGCCGCCGGGCGAGGACCCGAAGACCTATTCCGTCGCCGCGGCGCCCTATGTCGGGCCGGGGACGCTCTACAATTCCAGCTTTCTCGACGGATTGTCCGTCGATGACGCCATTGAGGCGGCGATCGCCCGGATTGAGGCGATCGGCGCCGGCAAGGCGACGACGCAATATCGTCTCCGCAACTGGGGCGTCTCGCGCCAGCGCTATTGGGGCTGTCCCATCCCGGCGATCCATTGCGAGAAATGCGGCGTCGTTCCGGTTCCTGAAAAGGACCTCCCTGTCAAACTGCCCGAGGTTCCCGCCTCCGCCTTCAAGGTTCCCGGCAATCCGATGGACCGGATGCCGGAATGGCGCAATGTTCCGTGCCCGGAGTGTCAGGGCCCGGCAAGGCGCGAGACCGACACCTTCGACACTTTCGTCGATTCAAGCTGGTATTTCGCAAGATTCGCGGCCGCCCGTGATGACAGGCCCGTCGACAAGGGCGACTGCGATTACTGGCTCCCCGTCGATCAATATATCGGCGGCGTCGAACACGCGATCCTGCATCTTCTCTATGCGCGCTATGTCACCCGCGCGATGAAGGAAACCGGGCATTTGTCGATCGAGGAGCCCTTCGCCAATCTCTTCACGCAGGGGATGGTGACGCACGCGACGTATAGTGATCAGGACGGCAATTGGATCTTGCCCGAAGAAATAACCTCAAAATCCGCTGGCTTTGGCGGCGAAGATTGTTTTCCGGATGAGCTTCGCGGCCTGATCGAAGCTCAACTAAATAATCGAACCGGGGAGTTTTGGGATGCGTATAGGGAGCAGACGCAAAGCACTGGGCGGTTCTTCTTCCGTGACCCGCAATTTTCACCACTTCGGGTTGAGGGATTGATCGAGTTTGCGTTGATCGGCCCGATCGAAAAAATGTCGAAGTCGAAGAAGAACGTCGTCTCGCCGGTCGACATCATCGCGAAATTCGGCGCCGACGCCGCGCGCTGGTTCATCCTGTCGGACTCGCCGCCCGAGCGCGACGTCGAATGGACGGACGCCGGGGCCGCCGGCGCCTGGAAGCTCGTCGCGCGCATCTGGGAGACGGTCGAGCCGCATCAGGGGCTGCTGCTGGCCTTTCCTCCCCCGCAAAGCGGGGGAGGTGTCGGCGCAGCCGACGGAGGGGGCCCCCTCAGTCACGCTGCGCGTGACAGCTCCCCCGCAAGCGGGGGAGCAAACGCCGACCTTCGCCGGGCGACGCATGCGGCGATCCATGGCGTCACCGAGGACATCGAGCATTTCCGCTTCAACAAGGCGATCGCGCGGATTTATGAGTTCCTGGCGACCATCCGGAAAGCCGCGCCCCATCCTGTCATCCCGGAAAATGCCGAAGGCATTTATCCGGGACCCCGTTCGGAAAGCGGCGCGCCGACTTCAGGGGGTCCTGGCTCTCCGCCGCCGCGCGGCTCCGGCCGGGATGACACCGCGGGGTCGACTGCAAGCTGGTCGCTCGCCGAAGCCCTTTCCGCGCTTGTTCGCCTGATCGCGCCGTTCACGCCGCATCTCGCCGAGGAATGCTGGAAGCATCTTGGCGGAAAGGGTCTCGTCTGCAACGCGCCCTGGCCGGCGGCGGACAAGGCGCTCCTCGTCAAGGACGAGGTCGTCCTCCCCGTGCAGGTCAACGGCAAGCGCCGCGCCGAGATCACGGTCGCCGCGAGCGCCGACGCCAAGGCGGTCGAGGCGTTCGCGCTCGCCGACGCCGACGTGAAGCGCTACACGGAAGGGCTCACCGTCCGGAAAGTCGTTGTCGTGCCCGGGCGGATCGTCAATATCGTGGCGAATTAGCGGGCCGCCTTGTCATCCCGGAAAATCGCCGTAGGCGATTTATCCGGGACCCCGCGCGGCGCGCGGCGGCCTCCGCTACAAGGTCCCGGCTCGCCGCTTTGCTCCAGCTGGGACGGCAGGGCGGTTGAACGCGAAAGACAGGACGAGATGATCCGCAGATTGGCCATGGCGCTCGCCGCCCTCCTCCTCCCAGCCTGCGGCTTTCAACCGCTTTACGCGACGAATGCGGGCGCCGCGGCGCCGGGCCTTCGCCATATCGCCCTGAAGAGCGTCGACGCGCCCGAAGACATCGCGCCGGTGGTGACGCGCGCTTTCGAGCGACGTATGGCGACCGCGCCGGACGGCGCGAAATACGACTTGTTGATCACCGCGAGCGAACAGGCCGAGCGGCTTGCCGTGCAGATCGACGCGTCGGTGACGCGCTATAATTACCGGATCGTCGGCCGCTACACCCTCGTCAATCGCGCGACCGGCAAGCAGACAAAAGGCGCGGTCACCTCGATCTCCTCGTTCAACGTCGTCAATTCGCAATATTCGACCCTCCATGCGGAGGACGCGGCGCGCGAGAAGGCCGCAAACCAGCTCGCCGAGGACATCGAGCGCGACATCCTCCTTGAACTCGCCTCGGCCGGCGACCGGCCCGAAAAGGCGAAATCCGGCAAGAAAAAGTGACGGCGCTGAAGGGAAAGGCGATCGACGCCTTCGTCGCGAGGCGCGACCCGAAGATCGCGGCGGTCCTCGTTTACGGGCCCGATCTCGGGCTCGTCCGCGAGCGGGCGGACAAGATCGCGCGGGCGGTCTGTCCGGATTTCAAGGACCCGTTCAATTATCTCGAACTCGGCGAGGCCGATTTGAAGGGCGAGCCCTCGCGCCTCGCCGACGAGGCGGCGGCGCTCTCGATGATGGGCGGTGAGCGGGTCGTCCGACTACGGACAAACGGCGAGACGGCGGCGCCGGCCGCCAAACTCCTCGTCGAGGGGCTGGAGAACGGACATCTGAAGCCGACCGGGATCGTCCTCATCGAGGCGGGGGATCTGGCGAAATCCTCCGGCCTTCGAAAGCTGTTTGAGGGCGCAAGGACCGTGGTCGCCCTCCCCTGCTACGCCGACGCGCCGGCCGAAGTGCGCGCCCTCGCGGAGGCCGCGGCGAGGGCCGAGGACCTCAAATTCGACGCCGACGCGCTTGACCTTCTCGTCACGCTCCTTGGCGAGGATCGCGGCGTCTCGCGGTCGGAAATCGACAAGCTTATCCTCTACAAGGGCCCGAAAGCCGTCCGCGAAGGCCCGGCGACGATCACGCTTGAAGATGTCCGGACGATGCTCGTCGACACGGTCTCGGACGCGGCCGGCGAGGCGGCGGGCGCCGCCGCCGACGGGTCGCAAAAGGAGCTTGCGCGGGCGCTCCACCGCATCGCCGGGGCCGGCGCCTCTCCGATCGGGACGGTGCGCGCGCTGCAGCGGGAATTCGCCCGCCTCAGAACCGCCCGCGGCCATATGGCGGAGGGCGCGTCGGCCGAGAGCGCCATGGGCAAGCTCCGCCCGCCGGTTTTTTTCATGGAGCAGCGCGCCTTCGCCGCGCGCCTTCAGCGCTGGACAGCGCCGAAGATCGACGCCGCGCTCGACATCCTGCTTGAAGCCGAGCTTGGCGCGAAGTCGACCGGCCTTCCCGATGAGGAAATCGTCGAGCGCGCGGCGATGAGGATCGCCGCGCTGGCTGGACGGTAGGGCGGATGCGGCCCCCTCCCAGCACGCGCTACGGGCCCACCGCCGCCACCGCCGTCATCATCGCCAATATGGTCGGAACGGGCGTTTTCACGAGTCTTGGATTCCAGCTTGTCGACTTGCCGGCGGGCTTTCCGATCCTGCTTTTGTGGGCGCTTGGCGGCGTCGCCGCGTTCGCCGGCGCGATGTGTTACGCTGAGCTTGGCGCGGCGCTGCCGCGCTCGGGCGGCGAATATCACTTCCTGCGCGAAGTCTACCACCCGGCGGCCGGCTTCGTTTCCGGATGGATTTCATCGACGATCGGCTTTGCCGCGCCGACCGCGCTCGCCGCGATCACTTTCGCCGCCTACGGATTATCCGTGTCGGCGCCGGATGCTTCCGGGCCGGCGCATCAGGCGGTCGCGCTGGCGCTGATCGGCGCCCTCGCCCTCATTCACGCGTCCCGCCGGGCTGTCAGCGGCGGCATGCAGTCGGCGCTGACCGCCTTCAAGATCGCCGCGATTCTCGCTTTCTGCGCGGGGGCGGCCCTGGTGATCGATCGTCCCGCCGCCAGCCTTGCGCCCGCCGCGGGCGATGGCGGCGTCATCGCCAGCAGCGCCTTCGCCGTCGCGCTCATTTATGTCAGCTACGCCTATACCGGCTGGAACGCCGCCGCCTACATCACCGGCGAGATTGAAGACCCGGCGAAAAACCTGCCGCGCATTCTCGCCGCCGGATCGCTGATCGTGACCGCGCTCTATGTCGGGCTCAACGCCGCCTTCCTTGCCGCTGCGCCGCGCGAGGCGCTCGTCGGCGAGGTCGAGATCGGCTTCATCGCCGCTCAGAGCCTGTTCGGCGGCGCCGTCGCCAATGCCGCCGGGCTTGTCATGGCGAGCCTCCTGATTTCGACGGTGAGCGCGATGACGATCGCGGGCCCGCGCGTCTTGCAGGCGATCGGCGAGGACTACGCCGCGTTTCGCCCGCTGGCGGCGACCAACGCCGACGCGATCCCGGCGCGCGCAATCTACGCGCAGACGGCGGTCGCCGCCCTGTTGATCGTGACCTCGAGTTTCCAGTCAATTCTGGTCTTTGCGGGGTTCTTGACCGCCCTCAACAGCTTCTTCACCGTGCTGGCTCTCATGGTCCTGCGCATTCAAAAGCCGATGCTCGCCCGCCCGTTCCGGACGCCGCTCTATCCTTTGACGCCGCTTGTCTATCTCGGGCTGACCGGCTGGACCCTTTATTACACCGCCCTCAGCCGCCCCGTCGAAATCGCGTTTGCGGCCGTGCTCATCCTCGCCGGCCTTGCCGCTTATCTTCTGCTGGAAAAATCCGCGCGGGGGCGGCAGCAGCGAAGCTGACGGAAGGAATGAATCACAAAGCCTTCGCGCGCGGCGAGACCGCGCCCCCCTCAGTCAGGCCGCGTAGCGGCCTGACAGCTCCCCCGCTCGCGCGGGGGAGCAAAGGGGGCTTCTTTCCTCCCCCGCTTCAGCGGGGGAGGTGTCGGCGAAGCCGACGGAGGGGGTGAGTCCAGCCTCACCGAATTCGAGCGTTCCCCCTCAGTCAGGCCGCGCAGCGGCCTGACAGCTCCCCCGCTCGCGCGGGGGAGCAAAGAGGCGCCTTATGGTTAATTCGTAGTCGGACGAACGCCCGCCGCACGCGAAATCGCGTTGGCGAATACGCGCAAATCGGTTCTTGAACGAGCGGCGGAAATCGCCACCTGAAACATTGATACGACGCCGGGGCGGCGACGCGCCGGCGGCTCTTTAACAAGTTGGATGGACGCGGCGGTTCGGCTCCCTGAACTGTCCGTCGCGGGTGTGAAGCGGAATTCGTCTCGCGATCCGTTTCGCAGGAAAGCAACGCCCGCGCATGGCGCGTGCGGCGGCCGCCAAGCCGTGCGCCGAGCTCCTCCACGCGCGCAGGGCAGGGCTTTTAGAGTCTCGGCTTGCATGTGGAAGACCGAAAAACGAACCGCAGCCTCGCGATAGAAGCCGGGCGAATGCGGGCCGGCGGGCCGCTTATACGCAGTTGCACGGGGTCCAACGCATTCGGCGAGGACAGCTTGTGCTTTTGAAAGTGTCATCCCGGGCGCGCTGCAACACGTAGTGTTGCGGCGCAGACCCGGGACCGCGTGCAGCCAAGGGCCCGGAAACCGGAACATCATGAGTCTTCTTCAACGCAACTTGTTATTATTCGCCCGGAAGGCGAGTGCGGATAATGCGGATAATACAGACAAAACCGCTGAACCCCGCGTGAAATCAGGGATCAACAAGAGCGGGGGGCGTCGGACAAGCCGCATTCTCCGGACAATCGGCAGCAAGAATCGGCGCGCCGGTCCGACATTGGCGGCTTTAGCGCCGGGCGCGAAAGTGGAAACCGGTTTCGCGCGCAAAGGCGCGCCAAATCAACAGGCTGGAACATCGGGCGCGATTCCCCTATCGCGCCCGGTGTTCTAGCCGGCCTAAATCCCCGTCCCCATCAGCCGCTTGCAGACGTCGTCAAGCTGGTCGAGCGAGCGGTAGCCGATGGTGATGACGCCCGAGCCTTTCGGCTTGTGGTCGATCGCGATTTCAAGCCCCAGAGCCGCGGCGAGGTCGGCTTCAAGCGCCCTGGTGTCGGCGTCTTTCTTTCCGGGCACGGAGGATTTCCCCGGCTCGCGGCCGACGCCGCCCGGCTTTTCCGCCGGGCCCTCATTGAGCTTTTTGACGTAGGCTTCGGTGTCGCGGACGTTAAGGCCCTGTTTGAGGACGACGGCGAGCGCCGCGTCCGGGTTCTGCGCGCCAAGCAGGGCTCTCGCATGGCCCATGGTCAAGGCGCCGTCTTCAAGCGCCTTCCTGCATTTCGCCGACAGCGCGGTGAGGCGCATCATGTTGGCGACGTGGCTGCGCGACTTGCCGACCGCCTCGGCGATCTGGTCTTGCGTGCGTCCGTGCGTTTCAGCGAGGCGCTGATAGGCGGCGGCCTCTTCCATCGGGTTCAAATCGACGCGCTGCAGGTTCTCGATGAGGGCGATTTCCGCCGCCGCGGCGTCGTCAAGCTCGCGGATGACGACCGGGATGTCGTGGACGCCGGCCCGCTGCGCCGCCCGCCATCGGCGCTCGCCGGCGACGATCTCATAGGCCTCATGACCGGTCTTGCGCACAAGGATCGGCTGCAGGAGGCCGCGCGCGCGGATCGAGCTTGCAAGCTCCTCGATCGCATCCTCGTTGAAATGACGGCGCGGCTGTGTCGCGTTCGGGCGAACAAGCTCGATCGGCAGGGTCTGGAGCAGCCGCCCCGCCGCGCCGAGCGCGCTATCGCCCGCCGGGCGCCCGCGATCTGCTTCCGCTTGCTTGAGGCCGGTGATCCGCGCGACCGACGAGTCGCCGAGAAGCGCGTCAAGACCGCGGCCGAGGCCTCTGGGCTTTTTAGCGTTCATGAGCCCTCCTCATCACGCCGCCTTCCTCGCGTCGCGCTCGCGCTGGATGACCTCGCTTGCAAGGCGGATATAGGCCTGGCTCCCCGCGCATTTGATGTCGTAGAGAAGCGCCGGCTTGCCATGGCTCGGCGCTTCGGAAATCCGCACATTGCGGGGGATCACCGTCTCATAGACCTTCGCCCCCATATGCGCGCGGACGTCGGCCTCCACCGCATTGGCGAGGTTGTTCCTCGTATCGGCCATGGTGAGGACGATCCCCTGCAGTTCAAGCCGCGGATTGATCCGTCCACGGACGGTCTCGATGGTGCGCAGGATCTGCGACAGGCCCTCGAGCGCGAAAAACTCCGCCTGCAGCGGGATGATGACCGCGTCGGCCGCGGCGAGCGCGTTGATCGTCAAGAGCGAAAGCGACGGCGGGCAGTCGATCAGGACATAGGTCGTCTCCGGCGCGCCCTGAAGATAGTCGGCGAGCGTTTCGGCGAGACGGTGATGGCGCCGCTCGGCGTCGATCAGTTCGACTTCGGCGCCGGCGAGATCGACGCCGGCGGGCGCAAGGCGCAATCCCGGGATGCCGCTTTCGACGACCGCCGCCTCCAGCCGGTATTCGCCCATCAGCGCGTCATAAGTCGTCACCGCGCGCGTGGCGGCTTCCGATCCAAGCCCGGTCGACGCGTTGCCCTGCGGATCGAGATCGATCAGCAGCACTTTTTCGCCGACCGCGGCGAGCGCTGTCGACAGATTGATCGCCGTCGTCGTCTTGCCGACGCCGCCCTTCTGATTGGCTATGGCGAGAATTCGAGTGGTCACGGCTTCTTTCGGTGCTGCGCGCCCTTCAAGGCGGCCTTCGGTCTCAGATGCCGGATGACGAGAATGGTAGAGCCGGGGCTCGTCACGCTCGGCTGCTTTTCGAGATCCATATGCCAAGATTTAGCGGCTTGGGTCAATTCAACCTCAACATCTTGTCCCTTCGGGAAGATGAGGGTCGTCTTTTCGTCCGCAATCTCATGGGCGTATCCGAGGAGCTTATCAAGTTGGGCGAGGGCCCTGGCGGTCACTACATCCGGCGCTGAAAGACTAATGCTTTCAACCCGTTGCGGTATGACCTGGACATTGGGCAGCGCCATCGCCTCGACTGCGGCGGCGAGGAACCTTGCTTTCTTGCCGACCGATTCGACAAGGGTGACGGCAAGTCCCCGCTCCGCCCCCATCGCCGCCAGCACCAGCCCTGGAAAGCCGGCGCCGCTGCCGATGTCGACCAGCGTCCTGGCCGCCGGAGGAAGCAATGCGTAGAGCTGCGCGCTGTCGCGGTAATGCCGGCCCCAGCGGTCTTCGATCGTCGAGCGCGCGACCAGATTGTGCCGGGACGCCCAGTCCGTCAGCAGCGCGTCGAAGGCCGTCAGCCTGCGGAACGTTTCACGTGAAACGTCATACTCGCGGCCGAAATCATAAGCAGAGTAAGTCATGCCGCCATACACCGCGATTCGCCGCGCCGCACTTTCTTCGCCCGCTTGCCCGGGAAATGTCGGCGGAGCCGAGGAAGCAGGCTCTCACCATGAAAGCCGCGCCCGCGGAAACAGCAACCTCTCTCGGGCAGGCCCCGCCTGAGCGCTCGGCCGTAGACTGGGGAGCGAAGAAGTCATCCCGCGGCGCGGTCGTTCTTTTTCAGGAAGGCGAGGACGATCGCCATCGCCGCCGGCGTCACCCCTTCGACGCGGCCGGCCTGGCCGAGGGTCGCGGGCCTTGTCGCCGCAAGCTTCGAGCGGACCTCGTTGCTGAGGCCCCTGATCTCCGCATAGGGGAGATCAGCAGGAAGTCGCAGGGATTCATCGCGCTTGAAGGCGACAATATCCGCTTCCTGCCGGTCGAGATAACCGGAATAGAGCGCTTCGATCGCAAGCTGCTCGGCGACATCCGCCCGCAAATCGCGGAACTGCGGCCAAAGGCGCGCGACGTCCGCAAGTGTGACGCCCGGCAGCACGAGGAGTTCGAGAATATTGCGGCGCCGTCCGTCCTGATTGATCGAAATCCCCGCCTTCGCCGCTTCGTTCGGCGTCAAATCATGCGCGCGGGCAAAGTCGCGCGCCTCATCCATGAGCCGGTGTTTCACGTGGAACGCCTTCGCCCGCTCGGCGCCGACAAGGCCGAGCTTTTCGCCGCGCCCGGTAAGGCGCAAATCCGCATTGTCCGCCCGCAAGGTCAGGCGGTACTCCGCGCGGCTCGTAAACATGCGATAAGGCTCAGTGACGCCGCGCGTCACCAGGTCGTCGACAAGAACGCCGATATAGGCTTCGGCGCGATCGATCAGGATCGGGCCCGACCCCGCCGCCTTCGCCGCCGCATTGGCGCCGGCGACAAGGCCTTGCGCCCCCGCCTCCTCATAGCCGGTCGTGCCGTTGATCTGGCCGGCGAGAAAAAGCCCGCCGAGGCGCTTGGTCTCAAGCGTCGGGTAAAGTTCCCTTGGATCGACATAGTCATACTCGATCGCATAAGCGTGACGGATCACCCGCGCCTTTTCGAGGCCGGGGATCGTCGCGAGGAATTCGTCCTGCACGTCTTCCGGCAGAGAGGTCGAAATGCCGTTCGGGTAGACCGTGTCATCATCGAGCCCTTCGGGTTCGAGGAAAATCTGGTGGCTCTGCTTTTCAGCAAAGCGCACGATCTTGTCTTCGATCGAGGGGCAGTAGCGCGGCCCCCTGCCCGCAATGCTCCCGGAATAAACCGCGGATTTTTTGAGGTTACGCTCGATCACCGCGTGCGTCGCCCGGGTCGTATGGGTGATGCCGCATTCGATTTGCGGGACGCTGATGCGGTCGGTGAGGAACGAGAACGGGACCGGCTCGGCGTCGGCGGGCTGCATTTGGAGGCCCCGCCAGTCGATGGTGCGTCCATCAAGGCGCGCCGGCGTCCCCGTCTTCAATCGCCCCATCTGGAAACCAAGCCCGTAGAGACGGTTGGAAATTCCGATCGCCGGCGGCTCGACGCCGTCGGATTTGGCGCGGCCCGCCGGGATGCGCCTGTCGCCTATGTGGATGACCCCCTTGAGAAAGGTGCCCGTCGTCAGAACGACCGCGCCGGCGAAATATTCATTGCCGGCGCCATCGCGGACGCCCTCGACAATTGTTCCATGTGGAACAATCAGGTCCTCGACCGCCATTTCAAGCACCTCAAGCCCTGGCGTCGCGGCGATCGCCTCCTGCATGTGCTGGCGGTAGAGCTTGCGGTCTGCCTGGGCGCGCGGGCCGCGGACGGCCGGCCCCTTGGAGCGGTTGAGCATCCTGAACTGGATGCCGGCCCGATCAATGACCCTGCCCATCAACCCGTCAAGCGCGTCAATCTCCCGGACAAGGTGCCCCTTGCCGAGGCCGCCGATCGCCGGATTGCAGGACATCTCGCCGATGGTCGACGCCTTGTGGGTCGCCAGAAGCGTTCGCGCGCCCATGCGCGCGGCCGCAGCCGCCGCCTCACAGCCGGCGTGTCCGCCGCCGATGACAATGACATCGAAGGATTTCATCGGCGCTCCTATACGCCAGCTTCAAGGCAAGTGAACCCATCAAAGCTTGATCCTGGCGACCGAGACGATTGCAAAGGCTCGCCGCCGGCGCGGCGCGCCGGCTATTTCCCGATGCAAAAACTCGAAAAGATGGCGCCGAGCACCTCCTCCACCCCGACAGCCCCGGTGATGGCGCCGAGCGAGCGCGCGGCAAGCCGAACATCCTCCGCCGCGAGTTCCGGCGCGCCAAGACGGTCCAGCGCGCGGGAGAGATGGCGTATGGCCGCTTCGACCGCTTCGACATGCCGGACGCGGGAAAGCCCGGCGCCCTCGGCGCGACCGCAACGGCGGGCCGCCTCGCTCGTCAGCGCCGTGACCAGCGGCGCGAACCCGTCGCCGGTTTTCGCCGAAACGGCGAACGCCGTCATACCAGCAGGCGCAACAGGGGTGAAAACGACGCCGGCGACATCAGTCTTGTTGAAAATGACGACATCGCCTTCGCGCATCAGGCCATACGCGGCGTCGTCTTCAACTTTTGGTTGTAAAAAGGACGCCATTGTTCCCTGTGAAACGTTTCGCGCCGGTAGTGTTTCACGTGAAACATCGATCATCAGTAAACGGATGTCGGCGTCCTCGGCATTACTCCGTGCACGGCGCATCCCTTCCGCTTCAATAAAATCCGATGTTTCCGCGCGCAGTCCGGCCGTATCGAAAAGGGAAACGAGAATCCCGCCGAGATCGAGCCGCGCCTCGATGACGTCGCGCGTCGTTCCCGGCGTCTCCGAGACGATCGCGCGCTCCGATCCCGCCAGACGATTGAGGAGAGATGATTTCCCCGCATTCGGCGCGCCGATGATCGCGACCTTGACGCCCTCACGGATCGCTCGCGCCGCCGAGGCGGTTTTCAAGAACCCCTCAAGCTCGCCGATCAACGCCTCGATCACGGGGCCCGCCCGCGCCGCGATCGCGGCCGGAATATCTTCCTCGTCGGGGAAGTCGATCGCCGCCTCAAGCGGCGCCATGACCGCCAGAAGGCGGGCTCGCCACCCTTCCGCCGCCGTCGAAAGCCTGCCGCCGAGCTGGCCCAAAGCCTGCTTTCTTTGTAGGCTCGTTTCGGCGTCAAGAAGATCAGCAAGCCCTTCGACTTCGGCAAGATCGAGCTTGCCGTTCAAGAGCGCCCGTTTGGTGAACTCGCCCCGCTCGGCAAGCCGGCACCCAAGCGCCAGGACCGCGTCAATCAGCGCCGCCTCGACGGCGGCGGACCCGTGCACATCGAACTCGGCGACATCCTCGCCCGTAAAACTGCGCGGCGCCTTGAATAGTATGACCAGGCCCTTGTCGATCAATTCGCCCGAGGCGTCCCGGATCGAGCGAAGCGCGGCCCGCCCTGGCGCCGGAAGCTTCCCAACCAGCGCTTTGGCGGCCTCGAACGCGCGCGGTCCCGATAGGCGGAAAACCGCCACCCCGGCGCGGCCGGCGCCGGATGCCCTGGCGAAAATCGTATCGTCTGCGAGCGATCCGATTGCGCCGCCGCGGCCGGATCGCGGATTAGGGCTCACAATCGCCGGCCGTCACTTCTTTTTCGGCGCCGCGCCGGACGCAAGGCCGGCCCCGGACCCCGCCATCGCCGCGTTCAGCATGCCGGAGAACGCATCCATGCCCTTGCCGCTCATCTCCATCCAGCGCGCGACGAACCGCTCCGGATCGGCCAGCGTGTCCATCTGGTCTTTCGCCCGCTTCGACATTTCCGTGACGATCATCGCATTCAGCGGCGCAACATCCGGCATTCCGAAAAAAGCGCGCGCCTCTTCCGGCGTGCAGTCGATATTGATGGTAAAGCGCATCCGCAAAACTCCTTTGGCGAAGACCATAGTCAATGCGAAGGAAAATCGACAGGCTCTAAACCCGAAAGGAACAAGCCCTTGGCTCGTAAAGCGATCCTGATCAACAGCGCCGCCCTGAAGGACCTCCCGTTTTCGCCGGCCGTCCGCGCTGGGAAACTCCTTTTCGTCAGCGGTCAGGTCGGGCTCGACCCGACGACCGCATCGCTCGTCAAGGGCGGCGCGGCGGCCGAAACCGAGCAGATATTCAAGAATATCGCGCTCGTCCTCGCGGCTTCAGGCAAGGAATTGTCGAACGTCGTGAAGGCGAACGTCTATCTCACCGACATGGCCGATTACGGCGCGATGAACGTCGCCTATGCGAAAGCCTTTGAAGCGCCCTACCCGGCGCGGACCTGCATCGGCGTCGCCGCCCTCCCCCTCGGCGCGAAGGTCGAGATCGAGGTCGTCGCGCGATGAAAAGCGTCGTTTTGACGGCGATCGGCGGGCCGGAGAACTTACAGCTCACGGAAAGAGAGCGCGCGCCGCTCGCGCCCGGTTTCGTCCGCGTGCGGAATAAGGCGGTCGGCGTCAATTTCATCGACATCTATCAGCGAAAGGGCCTCTATCCGATGTCGACGCCGTGCGTCCTCGGTCAGGAGGGCGCGGGCGTCGTCGTGGAATCGGGCGCCGGCGCGTCGTTCAGACCGGGCGATCGCGTCGCCTATCTCTCCGGCGGAGAAGCCTACGCTGAGGAAATCCTCGTCGACGCCGCGCGCGCCGCCCTGATCCCGGCCGGCGTCGCCGACGATCTGGCCGCCGCCGCGTTCCTCAAGGGCCTCACCGCCGAAATGCTGTTAAAGCAGGTTTTCCCGCTAAAACCTGGGCAGTCGGCGCTGATTTCCGCCGCCGCCGGCGGCGTCGGCTCGCTGTTGACGCAGTGGGCCGCGAATATCGGCGCGAGGGTCATTGCGATTGTCGGCGAGGCTTCGAAAGTCGCCGCCGCCAAAGCCAACGGCGCCCATGACGTCATCGACCGCAGCGCGACGCCCGAAACCGCGAGCGTCGTGCGCGCGCTGACCGACGGGCGCGGCGTCGATGTCGTATATGATTCGGTCGGCGCGGCGACGTTCAACGCCTCGCTCGACAGCCTCGCGCTGCGCGGCGCGATGGTCACCTACGGCAACGCATCGGGGCCGGTTCCGCCGATCGCGCCGCTCGAATTGACGCGGCGCGGGTCGCTGACGCTCGCGCGCCCGTCATTATTTCACTATGCGACGCCGGATCGCCTGCCATCCATGGCCAAGGAAGTCTTCGACCTCATCGGCGCCGGAATTTTGCGGCCGACGATCGCGCAGGCTTTTCCGCTCGAGCGCGCGGCCGATGCGCACCGCCTTCTCGAAGCCGGCAGGACTGTCGGCGCGATCATCCTCAAGCCATGACCCTGTCGCGTAGCCGCAAGCGCTCAGATCCGGTACAACCGCGTCCTTTCGCGGTCGGGGCTTCAGCCATGCGGTTTTTGTCGATCTTCGGCGCCCTCGCCCTTTGCGCCTGCACCGGCGATTCCCCGTCGCCGGCGGCCGGCGCCGTCGTTTCGGGGGACGCGCCTTCCGGCTGGGCGATCGCCGCGGCGGGCGATCTCAATCAGTTCTTCGACTGCCTCGAAGAAGAAAACGTCGCGCTCGTCGCCGCCCATCGCGGCGGACCGCGCCTTGGTTTTCCGGAAAACGCCATCGAGACATTTGAAAAAACGCTTTCGGACGCCCCGGCGCTTCTCGAGATCGACGTCGCGACCTCCTCCGACGGCGTCCTCTTTCTCATGCATGACGACACGCTCGACAGAACGACGACGGGGTCGGGCCCGACGGACGCGCTTACTTTCGCCGAAATCTCAAAACTCCGGCTGAAAGACCAAAGCGGCCGCGAGACTGATTTCGCCGTCCCGACATTCGCGCAGGCGCTCGAATGGGCGAAGGACCGAACGATTCTCGAGATCGATTTCAAGCGAACGACACGCTACGAAGACGTGATCGGCGAAGTGAACCGTCAGAACGCGGAGGATCGCGTCATTCTCATCGCCTACACGCTGGCGCAAGCGCAGCGTCTCCATCGGCTGGCGCCGGAGACGATGATCTCGCTGTCGGTGTCGACGCAGTCCGATCTCAACCGCACCGTCGCCGCCGGGGTGCCGACAGACCGCCTTCTCGGGTTCACCGGCATCGACGATCCAAAGCCGCGGCTTTTCTCGATCCTCAACAATCAGGATGTCGAGGTCATATTCGGAACGCTTGGCGGCCGGGACTCGATCGACGACCAGATCGAAGCCGCCGGCGACGACTCCCGATACGCGCAATTCGCCGGCATGGGCGTCGACATCATCGCGACCGACCGACCGTTCGCTGCGCAGGCCGCCCTCGACAAGGCCGGCCGCGCCGCAACGCCGGGCCTTTGCGGCGTCAACAAGCTTTAGAAGGACCCTCTTCATGCAAAAGATCCTCCTTCTCGCCGGCGCTATCGCCCTCGCCGCCGCTTGCGCGCGAGAAGAACCCGCAAAAGAGCGCGCTGCGACGGAAGCGGCGCTCGGCGCGAGCGACCCCGCGGCCGCGTCCAAGCCCGCGCCGATCGAACCCGCGCTGACGCAAGCGCCCGCGGGCGCCTATACGCTCGACAAGAGCCATGCGAGCCTCGTCTTCAAGGTCAACCACATCGGCTATTCGAATTACACTGGCGCTTTCGACGCTTTCGACGCGTCGTTGAACTTTGACCCGCAGGCGCCGGAAAAAATGTCGGTCGAGGCGACGATCGATGTCGGCTCGCTCGACATTCCCGCCCCGCCCGCCGGCTTCCTCGACGAATTGAAGAGCGCGCCATGGCTCAACGCCGTCGAATTCCCGACGATGTCGTTCCGATCGGCCAGCGTCTATTTGACGGGCCCGAACACCGCCCGCGTCGACGGCGAGCTGTCGTTCCGCGGCGTCGCGGCGCCGGTCGCCTTCGACGCGACGTTCAATGGCGGCTATGCCGGGTTTCCGCCCTATGACCCGAACGCCCGCATCGGCTTTTCGGCGAAAGGAACGTTGAAGCGCTCAATATTCGGCGTCATCATCGGCATTCCGACGCCCGAATCGCCGGTCGGCGTCGGCGATGATGTTTCGTTTGAAATCGATGCAGAATTCACCGGCCCGCCGACGCCGGTGGCGCAATGATGATCCCCCACCAAGTGTCATCCCGCGCGCGCTGCAACACGAAGTGTTGCGGCGCAGACGCGGGAACCCATGCGACCGCGAACGCTCTCGCCGCCAGAGCCCAGTACGGCGAGGGCGTCCTGTCGCCTCCCGAGATCCCGCGTCTGCATCGCAGCGTTTCACGCTGCAATGCGCGCGGGATGACAGTCCTCGGCGCCCTGATCGCCTCCCTCGCCATGGCGACCGCCGCCGCCGCTGAAGATTTGGGGCCCGGGGCACGGCCGATCGGCGCCGACTGGTCGCGGAGCCCGGTGATCGCGGAGCACGGCATGGCGGCGACGGCGCATCCCCTCGCCTCGCAAGTCGCGATCGACATCCTGAAGAAAGGCGGCACGGCCGTCGACGCCGCGATCGCGGTCAACGCCGCGCTTGGTCTCATGGAGCCGACCGGCTGCGGTATTGGCGGCGATCTCTTCGCCATCGTTTGGGACCCGAAGACTGAAAAGCTCTACGGCCTCAACGGGTCGGGGCGCGCGCCGATAGGGCGGAGTCTTGAGGAGACGATCGCCAAATCAGCCGCGATCGTCGGCGAAGGAAAAGGCATTCCGCCCTTGGGCCACCTCCCCGTCACCGTGCCCGGAACCGTCGACGCCTGGTTCGAACTTCATCGGAAATTCGGCAAGCTCCCGATGCGGACGATTTTGGCGCCGGCGATCTCCTACGCGAAGGACGGCTTTCCGGTCTCGCCCGTCATCGCCATGTATCTCGACCGCAATTTCAAGGGCTTTGAATCGCGCCTTTCGATGATCGATGAATTCGACAATGCGCGGGCGACGTATTTCGCGAACGGCGCGCCCAAAGCCGGATCGATTTTCAAAAACCCCGACCTCGCGCGAACCTATGAAAAGATCGCGAAGGGCGGCCCCGACGCCTTCTACCGGGGCGACATCGCGAAAACGATTGACGCCTATATGAAGCGCATCGGCGGCGATCTGCGTTATGAAGATCTCGCCGCGCATCAGTCGGAATGGGTCGATCCGGGCTGCGTCAATTATCGCGGCTATGACCTTTGCGAGCTGCCGCCGAACGGACAGGGTTTTGCGGCGCTGCAGATGCTGAACATCCTGAAAAACGCCGATCTCAAGCAATATTCGCGCGGCTCGGCGGAAGTCTTTCATCTGATGGTCGAGGCAAAACGCCTCGCCTTCGAGGATGTCGCGAAATATTACGCCGACCCCGATTATTCGAACGTGCCGGTCGAGTGGCTCTTGTCGGATGAATATGGCCGCGAGCGCTACGCGCTGATCGACATGAAAAAGGCGATGCCGGCGCCCAAGGCCGGCGTCGCGCCGAAACTCGAAGGACCAGGCGACACCACCTATTTCACCGTCGCCGACGAGAGCGGCATGATGGTCAGCCTCATCCAGTCGAATTATCGCGGCATGGGCTCGGGCCTCGTCCCCGACGGATTGGGTTTCATGTTGCAGGACCGGGGCGAGCTCTTTCATCTCAACAAGGATCACCCGAACGCCTATCATCCGGGGAAGCGCCCGTTCCAGACGATCATCCCCGCCTTCGTCATGAAGGACGGCGCGCCATTCATGTCCTTCGGCCTCATGGGCGGCGCGATGCAGCCGCAAGGTCATGTGCAGGTTCTCGTCAATTTGATCGACTACGGCATGAATTTGCAGGAAGCGGGCGACGCCGCGCGCTTCCACCATGACGGCGGATCGCAATCGACGGGGATCGATCAGGACCCCGTCGGCAAGCTCGAACTCGAGCCCGGCGTGCCCGAAGCGACGCGCGAGAAGCTGAAGAAAATGGGCCACAACGTCGTCGTCGAGGAAAGCGGCATCCCCTTCGGCGGCTATCAGGCCATCCTGCGCGACCATGCAAACGGCGTTTACGTCGGCGCGACGGAGATGCGGAAGGACGGGACGGTGGCGGGATACTAATACAAAATCGCATTGAAAAAGACTCATGACGTTCCTGTTTCCGGGACCTCTTCAAAGGAGAAAACCGTGTCATCCCGGGCGCGCTGCGGCATGACAATGCCGCTGCGCAGACCCGGGATCCCGCGCAGTTTCGGGCCCTCGGCTGCACGGGGTCCCGGGTCTGCGCCGCAACACTACGTGTTGCAGCGCGCCCGGGATGACACTTTCATCAGCAGAAGGGGTCCTCGCCGAATGAGTTGGACTCAGTGCGACTTGGTATAAACCCCAAAGACTTTTCTCGCATTGCCGCTCAGAAACGCCTCTTTCCCCGCCTCGTCCAACCCCAGCGCATTGAGCTTCTCAAGACACCGTTTCGCTGCCAGCATCGGGAAATTGCTGCCGAACATGATGCGGCCCCGCCCCTCGCCTTTCATCAGCCTGACGAAATCCTCCGGCAGGCGGTGCAGCGCATAGGCGCTGGTATCAACGTGGAAATTCGGGAATTTGCGGATCATGGTCGCGACTTCGTCGATCCACGGGAAGCCGACATGGCCGCCGACGACGACAAGCTCCGGGAAGTCGATCATCACTTCTTCGAGGTAGGGGATCAATCGTCCGGTCTCGGAGCGTTTCAAGGGCCCCGTGTGGCCGATCTGCGTGCAGAAGGGCAGGCCCGCATCGACGCAGGCGGCATAGACCGGATAATAGCGCCGGTCGTTCGGCGGCAGATCCCAGAGCCAGGGGATGACGCGCACGCCGACGAATTTGCCGGTCTTTGCGCGCGCCCTGATTTCCCGCACGGCCGCCATCGGCTCGGAAAGATCAGCGCCGATGAGGCCTTTAAGACGCGCCGGCGCCGCATCGACCGCCGCCTCGACCTCGTCATTGGAGATGAGGTCGCCCTTGGGCGAGGACCAGCCGGAGATCAGCGACAGGGCGACGCCAGCCTCTTCCATCGCGGCAATAAGCGCTGCCGGGGGGATCGCCTCGCTCGGCGTTTCCTCGCGGTTCCAGCGCATCAGACTCGCCAGCCATTTCTCCCGCCAGAATCGCGCGGTCGGAAGCTGCGTCCAGACGTCGATGATGTTCATGGCGGCCTCGCCAGGAAATTATCCGGCGACGGCCCGTCATCCGCAACCGCTTTGCGCAGCGATCAGGTGTTCATCGAGTCGAAGAAATCCTGATTGCTCTTGGTCTGGCGGAGCTTGTCGAGCAGGAAATCGACCGCGTCGGACGTTCCCATCGGATTGAGGATGCGGCGCAGAACATAGACCTTCTGCAGCTCGTTCTTCGGCACCAGGAGTTCTTCCTTGCGCGTGCCGGACTTGGCGATATCGATCGCGGGATAGGTCCGCTTGTCGGCGACCTTGCGGTCGAGCACGAGTTCGGAATTGCCGGTGCCCTTGAACTCCTCGAAAATGACCTCGTCCATTTTCGAGCCGGTGTCGATCAGCGCGGTCGCGATGATGGTGAGCGATCCCCCCTCCTCGATATTGCGCGCGGCGCCGAAGAAGCGCTTTGGCCGCTGCAGCGCGTTGGCGTCGACGCCGCCAGTCAAAACCTTGCCGGATGACGGCACGACCGTGTTGTAGGCGCGCCCCAAACGCGTGATCGAGTCGAGGAGGATGACGACGTCGCGGCCGTGCTCGACAAGGCGCTTGGCCTTCTCGATCACCATTTCGGCGACCGCGACATGGCGCGTCGCCGGCTCGTCGAAGGTCGATGAGACGACCTCGCCTTTGACGGATCGCTGCATGTCCGTCACTTCCTCGGGCCGTTCATCGATCAAAAGGACGATGAGGAAGCATTCGGGGTGATTGACCTCGATCGAATGCGCGATGTTTTGCAGGATGACGGTCTTGCCGGTGCGCGGTTGCGCGACGATCAGCGAGCGCTGGCCCTTGCCGATCGGCGCGACGAGATCAATGACGCGGGCCGTCAGGTCCTTCTTCTTTGAATCTTCGACCGAGGTGATTTCGAGGCGGAACCGCTCATCAGGGTAAAGCGGCGTCAGATTGTCGAAATGCACCTTGTGGCGGGTCTTCTCGGGATCTTCGAAATTGATCGTCGAGACCTTGAGCAGCGCGAAATAGCGTTCGCCCTCTTTCGGGCTCCGGATCTCGCCAAGCACCGTATCGCCGGTCCGGAGCGCGAAGCGGCGGATTTGCGAGGGCGACACATAGATGTCGTCGGGACCCGGGAGATAATTCGCTTCCGGCGAGCGCAAGAAACCAAAGCCGTCTGACAGCACTTCGAGAACGCCGCCGCCATTGATCTCGACCTCGCGATCCGCGAGCTCTTTCAAAATCGCGAACATCATGTCCTGACGGCGCATGGTCGAGGCGTTTTCGACTTCAAGCTCTTCGGCGAAGGCGAGAAGATCCCCCGGCGTCTTCGCCTTGAGATCATCGAGGGACATCTGGGTTGGAATGGACATGGCGATTGCCTTTGAACGCGAGGGGACTCCCGGCGAAAGCCGGGCGATGCGTGCGTTGGAGGTTGATCCGGATGCGCGCGCGCTGCCGTCAATCCGGCGCCGCCCGCAAGGTGGGAGAGACGGTCCTGATATAGTCTTCGCCATCCCCTAGTCAATGGGTTGCGGCGTTCGCCCTCGCTAAAGCGGCTTCGCCACCGCCATGAATACGGCGATCAGCATCATCAGGAACGGGATTTCATTCATCACCCGCCAGAACCGTTCGGTGCGCGGCCGCTCGCCGCGTTCGAACGCCCTGCGGGCTCTGGCGTACCAGCCATGGATCGCCGAAATTCCGAGCACCATCGGGAACTTCACCATGAACCAGCCGGCGCTGAAAAGCGCCGGATTGGCGTAGAGCATGAGACCTGCGAGCAGCCAAACGGCGATCATCGACGGATTGATGACGCCCTTCAAAAGGCGCCGCTCCATCTGGACGAAGAAGCGCTCGGCTTCGCCGCCTTTCGCCGCCTGATGATGATAGATGAAGAGGCGCGGCAGATACATCATGCCAGCCATCCACGCGATCACCGCCGCAATGTGAAGCGCTTTGATCCAAGGATAAATCGACAGCAAAAAGTCCCGCACCGCCTTACCCCGCCCTGACGATTTCGACGAGCCGGGCGACGTTTTCGGGCGGCGTGTCCGGCGTCAGACCATGGCCGAGGTTGAAGATATAGGGAACCCCGCGAAACGTCTCGACGAGACGGCGCGCCGCTTTATCCATCGCCTCCCCGCCCTTGACGACCAGCATCGGATCAAGGCCGCCCTGAACGACGGCGTGCGGCGATACCGCGTCGCGCGCGAACCGCCATGGCGTTGCAAAATCGATCCCAACCGCATCGCATGCCTGAAGCCGCGCATAATCGCTCAAGGATGCGCCGACGCCCTTCGGAAACAGAATGATGGGAATGCCCGGCCGCGCGGATTTCAGTCGCTCAGCGATCGTCCTCAGCGGCTTGATCGAGACTTCCGCAAGAACATCTTCCGGCAATCCGCCAGCCCAGCTGTCAAACAATTGCACGACGTCAGCGCCGGCATCGATCTGAGCCGACAGATAGTCGACCGTCGCATCAACGAGGATGTCGATGAGCCCGCTGATGAACGCCGGCTGCCCGTACCAGATCCGGCGAAGAGCGGCGGGGTCATCGCAAGGACCGCCGGAAAGCATGTAGGTGGCGACAGTCCAGGGCGCGCCGGCAAATCCAATCAGCGACTTGGCTGGCGCTAGTTCCTGACGCGTGCGCCTGACGGTCTCATAGACCGGCGACAATACAGCGCCGATATTCCTGCCGCGCATCCGGTCAAGATCGCCAACCGACACCGGCGGATTGAGGCGCGGCCCCTCGCCTTCGACAAAAGAAAGCGCTTGTCCCAGCGCATGCGGGATGAGGAGGATATCGGCAAAGAGGATCGCCGCGTCGAAATCAAACCGGCGGATCGGCTGCAAGGTCGCCTCGGCGGCAAGTTCGGCATTGAAGCAAAGATCGAGAAATGAGCCCGCTTCGGCTCTGACCGCGCGGTATTCCGGCAAATACCTCCCCGCCTGACGCATCAGCCAGATCGGCGGTATGGCTGACGCTTCGCCCGCGATCGTCGAAGCAAAAAGTCCCTTCATGTTTTCAGCGCCGATCGTCACCTGCCCTTCTCCTTTCTGAGACTCTTAAAAAAGAATGAATCTAAGAGTAGGACTTGATGCGGGGGAAAACTGACGCTCATTCGTTCGCCCCCAAATTCTCCAGCGGCTTTCCCCAGAGACTGCCAACATGGCCATACCGTCCCCGGCGCCTCTGGACAATCAGCCTAAGGGGTTGAATGGACCGGACGATTGATCCACCGCGGAGAACGCCTTCAACGGTAATCCCCAGCACTAACCCGCGCCCATTGACGACGATCCCCATTGAGTTCCCTCCTCCTCATTGTGGGGGTCGTTGGGGCGCAAAATTGCAAGGTCGGACTAATGGTTGGACTCCGCGTCATCTATGAGAGCAATTCCCCATGCGTTACACAGGGTATGACGCCCGCTGGGTAAAACGCGCCCGCTCTCAAACCGGATCATTGATGTCTGCCCAACCGAGAATCCTGGCGAGCTACTTTCATGTTCATCTCGTATCGGATTCAACCGGCGAGACATTGAATACGGTTTTCGCCGCGGTCACCTCGCAATTCGCGACGGCGCACGCGTTCGAGCACATATATGCGCTGATCCGGTCGCGTCCGCAGATGGAAAGAGTCCTCGCTGATATTGAGGCGGCGCCCGGACTTGTTCTTTACACCGTCGTCAATCCGGAGCTTCGCCGCTTGCTCGAAGCGCGCTGTTCGGAACTGCAGACGCCGGCGATTTCAGTGCTTGATCCCCTGATCGAGGCGTTTTCCGATTATCTCGGGCTCGAACAGACGCGGCGCGCCGGCGCCCAGCACGAAATGGACGAGGCCTATTTCAAACGGATCGCCGCGGTCGATTTCACGCTGGCGCATGATGACGGCCAGATGACCTGGGATCTGGAGCCGGCGGACGTCATTCTGGTCGGCGTCAGCCGGACGTCGAAGACCCCGACCTGCATGTATCTCGCGAACCGGGGGATCAAGGCGGCGAACATTCCGCTGGTGCCGGGGACGGAGCCGCCGCAGCAACTCTTTTCGGTCCGAAAGCCATTGGTCGTCGGGCTCATTGCGAGTCCGGAACGGCTGGTCCAGATTCGCCAGAGCCGGCTTGGCGGAATGAACGCCGAAGATCATGCCGACGACTATTCAGACCTTGAAATCGTCAGAGCGGAAGTCCTTCGCGCCAAGCGCCTTTACGCCAAACACCGCTGGCCGATGATCGACGTCACCCGGAAATCCGTCGAGGAAACCGCCGCCGCGATCCTGACGAAGCTCTCCGCCCGGCGGAATGAAACCCAATGAAGCCCCGCCTCATTCTCGCATCGACCAGCGCGATCCGCGCCCGGATCCTCAAAGCCGCCGGCGTGCCGTTCGAGGCGATAAAGCCCGATGTCGATGAAAGCGCGATCAAGGCGATTGCGGCGCGCGAAGGACTTGCGCTTCCCGACATCGCCCAGCGCCTCGCTGACGCCAAAGCGCTCGCGGTCGAAGCGCCAGGCGCGATCATCCTTGGATCGGACCAGATGATGGCGTTTGAGGGCAGGGGGTTCGACAAGCCGCAAACCATGGGCGAGGCGCGCCGGCGGCTCATCGAATTGCAAGGCAGAACGCACACGCTCATCAACGCAGTCTCGATCGCGAAGGAAGGGCGGATCGCCTTTCGTCACCTTGACGAACCCAAGCTCCGGATGCGGGCGATGAGCGCGGAGGAAATCGACGCCTATCTCGATCAGGCGGGCGAAGAGATTCTGGCGAGCGTCGGCGCCTATCAGGTTGAGGCGCTAGGGAGCCGCCTCTTTGATCAAATTGACGGGGATTATTTCGCCGTGCTCGGCCTCTCCTTGACGCCGGTGCTCGGGTTTCTTCGCCGCGAAGGGCTGTTGACGTTTTGATGGCGAACCGGTCTCACGCGTCTTTGCGCCTCGCCGGAATCGTCGGCTGGCCGGTCTCGCATTCCCTGTCGCCGCTCATTCACGCGGAATGGGCGAGGCGGGAAGGGATCGCGGTCCGTTACGACGCGTTTGCGGTTGAGCCCGACGAAGCCTCCTTTCGCCGCGCCATCGACGATTTGCGGGCGAAGGGCTATCGCGGCGTCAATGTCACCCTTCCGCACAAGGAACATGCGATCCGTTACGCCGCGCAAGCGAGCGAAGAGGCGAGGGCGGCCGGCGCCGCCAACATGCTGAGCTTTGACGGCGCGGCGGTGCTGGCGGAGAATTCAGATGTCGCAGGTCTTGCGGCGGCGCTCGGCGCGATCAACGGCGCGACTTTGTCGGCCCTGATCCTCGGCGCCGGCGGCGCGGCGCGCGGCGTCGCGATCGCGCTTTCGCGCCGTTGCCGCGTCCGGCGCATCGCCGTCGCGAACCGCGGCATGGCGCGCGCAAAGGAAGTCGCGGCGCTGGTCGACGGCGTCGCCGTCAGATGGGACGACCGCAATGACGCGCTCGCGGGCGTCGACATCATCGTCAATGCGACATCGCTCGGCATGAAAGACTCGCCCGCTCTTCAATTGGCGGTCGACAGGATTTCGCCGGACGCGATCGTCTGCGACATCGTCTATGCGCCGCTTGAAACGCCGCTGCTGAAAGCGGCGAAGGCGCAAGGATGCATGATCGTCGACGGCCTTTCGATGCTGATGCATCAGGCGGTTCCGGGTTATCTTGCGTGGCTTGGAACGACGGCCGTCGTCGACGCCGATCTGCGCGCGCGGCTTGAGGCGGCCCTGAAGGCGAGGGGCGAATGATCACGATCGGCCTCACCGGATCGATCGGCATGGGAAAATCGACCGTTCTTTCCATGTTCGCGGATGAAGGCGCCGTCGTCTGGAACGCCGACGACGCCGTGCATCGCCTTTATCAAAGGGGCGCCGCCGGAGCGAAGGCTGTCGGCGAGCGCTTTCCCGACGCGATCATCGACGGCGCTGTCGATCGCGCTGTTCTGTCGAGGCTCGTTCTCGAAGACGCTTGCGCGCTCGCCGAGCTTGAAGCGATCGTGCATCCGCTCGTCTCGGCGGACCGCGCGGCGTTTCTCGACGGCGCGGCGCGCGACGGCGCCGACATGGCCGTGCTCGACATTCCGCTGCTGTTCGAAAAGGGATCGGAAAAATTCTTCGACGCCGTGGTCGTCGTCTCGGCGCCCGCCGACGTTCAGAAGGCCCGGGTGATGGCGCGGCCCGGCATGACGGAGAAGAAATTCCGCTCGATCCTGATGAAGCAGACGCCGGACGCGGAAAAGCGCCGCCGCGCCGATTATGTGATCGACACCGGCGCAAGCCTTGATGAGACGCGGCGCGCGGTGAGGGCGGTCGTCCGCGCGCTCAAGGAGCGGTTCGGACTTTGATCCGGGCGCGCGGCCATCCTTCGCGACGCGCGCGTTCCGCGCGCTCCTCAGGATGAGGCTTTGGTTTTGTGAGCGGCGGTGCGAGTCGGGTCGCCTCACCCGAAGGAGCCTTGCGCCGCATGCGGCGCAAGGCGTCACGAAGGGCGCCGCCGCACTTGTCATCCCGCATCTGCGGCGCACCGCTTCGCGCTGCGCCGCGCGCGGGATGACAAGACCGCGATTCTTCCGTATACAGACTATATCAGAACAGCCCGAAAATCTTCCGGCGCGGCTTCAGCTTCGGCGTCGATTTCGGGTTGGCGGCGGCGAAGGCGGCGTAGTCGAAATCGCGCCGCTCGGTGCGCATTTCCGTCGATTTGAGGCCGCGGATCAGATCGCGAACGGCTTCGGGCGCGCTCGATTCCGCGGCGTCCGCCGACAACGGGGCCGGGGGCGCGGAAAAGCCGCGTCCGGCGGCGCGCGCGCGGCGCTCTTCCTTCTTGATCTGCCGCTGCTCCGCGGCGGAGAGGCGATGTTTCAGCGCGGCGAAGGCGGCGTCCGCCGGCGCGGCGAAATTCTTCGGCAGGAATTCCGCGTCATGGGCGCGAAATTCGCGCCGGTTCGGGATTTCGATATTCTCGATCCCGCGCCCCGTCAGATTGCGCTGCGTGACCCGCTCAAACCCGCCCCAGATCTGCTTTAGCCGTTCGGCCATGACGCTCTCCTACAAATCCGGCTTATCGCGTTTCATCTCGAGCCCGCCATTGCGGGTGATGACGGCGACATCGATCGGCCCGCCGACGGTTTCGATCGAATGCATGACCTTCTGCTGGAAGGAATTCAGCTTGATGAGCGAGGCGGCGGTCTCGCCGAGTTCGCGCTTGGGAAGCGATCCGATCGCGCGATAGATCGGGCGCGTGTGGACGGCGTATTGATAGGCGTCGATCGATTTGAAGAATTCCCGGAGCGCGTGGCCCATGTTGTTTTCGGAATAATCGCGGAACAGCTGCTGGCGCTGCTGGTCCGAGATCGGCGCGCGGCTGACGAGATCGGTGACGAGGTTCATCGAGAGCTTCAAGGTCTCGCCATACATGAACATTCGAAGATATTGGTCCATGCCCGTCAGAAAGGTCCGGATCATCCGGTCCTGCGCGAAGGGCTGAACGACCGGCCCGCCGTCCGAGGTCATGTCGGCGGCGCGATCTTGTTTGCGCTTCAAAATGCCGAGAATGACGCTTGAGGTGAGGTAGGAGCGCATCGCCGGGAATTTGTCGCGCGCGCCAAAGCCCGCGAAAACGACCCCGGTGTAATGCTCGAAGAAGGCGTCGCGCGTCGCCGAAAAAACGGCGATCTCGCGAAGCCGTTCGATTGTCGCGTCCGAGACGGCGAACGCGCCGTAATCATTGCGAAGCGAGGCGACAAGGCTCTGGATCAGCTGTTCGATCTCGTTGCGGTAGCGGCGGCGCACCTGCTCGGCCATGCCGCCCGGGAAGCAGGCGAGATCGCCGCGCTGGGTGTCGTCGGGATAGCGCTGATAGTCGGCGTGGAGCTGGCCGACGACGAATTCGAAGATCGCCGCGAGATGGTCTTTGACCCGCGCGCCGGGCGCCTGCGCGAGCTTTTGGATCTGCGCGTCGAAATCCTCGGCGATGACGGTGAAGACGACCGCCATCAGCTTGAAAAACTCCGTATCCTGATGATCAGCGGGGAAGAGGTCCGGATTGCCGGACAGGAAATTCATGAAGTCTTCGGCGTAGTCCTGCACCGTGTCGAGCGAGCGCCCGCGCGTCTGGTCGCGGTAAAGCGAGATCACCGTCTCCCACGGCGTCGACATGATTTCGGCGTTGTTATAGATCATCACGCCGACCGGCTGGCCCTCGACCAGCGGGAACAGCTTGTCCACCGACTGATAGGTCTTGAGGTACTGGTGGCCGGTGATCGTGACGGCGCTGTCCGCGGCCATCGCCACCGCCTGGCGGTTCATCAACACCACTTCGGAGGTCATTCGCCCCTCATCCTCCCAACACCCCGACATCCGACCGGGGGCGGGAGGCCGCCGGCGGCGAACCCATCCCCGAGAGGGTCCAGCGGGCGATGTTAACGATAAAAGCCCGGCTTGGAAACGCCGCCTGTCGCCGCGGACGGCGCTTGTCGCCCCCGCGCCACAGCCCGTCCGGCTCGCCCCAAAACCCCGTCGGTTCGTCCAAAATCGCGGAAAAGTGCGGTTTTGTGTGATGTAAATCGCGCATCCCGACCCTAATTCGGCCGTATCTGAAGGACGCCGGACGGACAAAAATAACCCCGCCGGCGGTGGGAGAGACCAAAATGACAGTTCTTGGACCGGCCGGAATCATCATCATCGCCTTTGTCGGCTTCATTTCGGCGCTTGCGGCGACCTATTCGATCGAAGAGGCCGTCAGGGGCGCCGTCAGATCGCCGCGCGGGCGCTGAAAAAGTCGGACTTTGTTCAGCTTGCGGGCGTCTAATGCCCCTGCCTTGCGGAGTCCGGATTGCCCCATGAGCGCCGCCGCCTTCCTGCTGATCGCCTTTATCGGCCTCGTCACGCTCGCGAGCCTCGCGTTCATCCTTCAAAACGCCTTTGGCCGGCGACCGCCCGGGGACGGCGAGCGCTAGTCTTTTGATTAGTCGCGCGTTCCTGTCCGAAAACCGCTGACACTTTTCGGGAACGCGCTCCAGAGCCTTGCCGGTTTTCGCGAACCCCGCGACGACGGCCAGATGGCGCTCTTCAACAAAATTTCGATCGCGAAGGCTTACGCGGCGATCGCCCTCATCTTCGGGGCGTTCTTTCTCGCTTCGACCCCGCCTTTCGGGACCGGCGACGAGACCGCGCATTTTGAGCGGTCCTACGAAATCGCGACCGGCGCCTTCCTCGGCGCCGACGGCGTCCCGGCCGGCATGCAATCGCTGATCGACGACGCGTTCGGCAAGGTGAAGTCGGGCGAGGCGGTCAGCGCCGAAGACTATCAGCGCTGGGCGGCGATCCCGCTCGACGGCGCCGACATCACGCCATGGCCGGAACCCATTCGCGTCGTGATGCGGCTTCACAGCCCGCTCTGCTATCTCCATCTGGCGCCGGTTTCGGCCGTCGGCGCGGCGTTCGGATTGCCGCCGCTCTGGCAGTTCTATCTCGGGCGCCTCGCCGCGCTTCTGGTCGGCGTCATTCTGGTTTCCGCGGCGATCGCGCGGGCGCCGTCGGCGTTGCGGCCGGCGCTCGCTTCGGTCGCGCTCTTGCCGACGACAATCGTCTATTTCGCCGGGCTGAATATTGAATCGCTGCTTGTCGGCCTCGGCTTTTATTTTTTCGCCCTGATCGCGAGCCTTTGCGCCGAGCCGGACAAGCGGCTTGCAAGAGGCGACATCATCGCGCTCGCCGCTGTCGCTTTCCTGCTCGGGCAGTTCAAGACCGGCTATCTTCTCATTCCCGCCGCCGCGCTGGTCCTGCCGAAGACGAAATTCGCCAGTCTCCCGTCGCGCGCGCTGATCCTCGCCTTGATCATTCTGCCGGGCGTCGTCGCCAGTCTCGGCTGGGCGATGATCGTCAAGGACGCGATCCTCGGCGATCTCGTCTATTCGACGCTTGACGGCAATCATGTCGAGCCGGCGGCGCAACTGAAAGGCGTACTCGCCGATCCGCTCGGCTACGCAGCCGTCGTCGCGAGGACGATCTTCGCTTCCGACGCGCCGACGATCGCGTGGAAGACGTTCATCGGGACCGCCGGCTGGACGAACATTCCGCTGCCGCCGCTCTTCCTCGCGCTGTCGACGGTCGCGCTCGTTCTGGTCTGGATGAGCGGCGAGGCGGCGCCAAAGCCGTTGACGCGGCCCTTCGCGGCTTTCGTGCAGCTTTCGGTATTTGCGGCGACCGCGCTCTTTATTCTGACGCTCGTCTATTTCCAGTGGAACGGCGTCGGCGCGCAAACGATCACCGGTTTTCAGGGACGCTATCTTCTCGCCGCGGCGCCGTTCGTTCTTGCGCTCGCGCCGCTGCGTCTTGAGCTTCTGGCGGCGCCCGGCCGGCGCGAGGCGCTGGCGTTCGGCGCCGCTATCATCGGCCTTCTCGCAATGGCCGCCGCCGTGACGGATCGCTATTACGGACATGGCTCAGCGATCCAGCGCGAGGCGTCGAGCGCGAGCGCGTCGCGCATCCGCGAAATTTCCGAAAGCTTCGCGCAAAGCGCCGACCAATCATCATCGGCCGCGATCGGCGCCCAGATCGCCTCGACCTCGTCGATCAGCATGGTTGAGGGCGCGCCGGCGAAATAGGGATCGGCGAGGCGCTCGGGCCGCGCCGGCTCGAACGCGAGAAAACGCTGGCGGAGCGGCGCGAAACTCGCGTCCGCGTAATGCGGCGCGACCGGGCTTTGCGCGGCGCGCGCCGCCGACGCGGACCCGCAGAACCAGTCGAAAAAGACCCGCTCGAACGGGATTCGCCGCGCTTCCATCCATTGCAGCAGGTCGCCCGTGAAATCGAAATCCGTCGCGCCCGACCGGACAAGACCCAAGCGCGCGAAAAACGCTTCCGTCATCGCCTGTTCAAACCGCGCCGTGAAAGATTGCAGCGCCCTGTTGAGCGCGTCTTCCGCCGCATGCGCGATCAAGGTCCCGCCGAGCCTTGAAAGATTCCACAGCGCCGCCTCGGGCTGGCGGCCATAGGCGTAAAGGCCGCTCTCGTCGAAATAGGCGGCGGTGAAGGAAAAGTCGGTCTCGCCGAGAAAGCGCCAGGGGCCGTAGTCGAAACTCTCGCCGGTGACGTTCATGTTGTCGGTGTTGAGAACGCCGTGCACGAAACCCGCCGCCATCCATTGCGCGGCGAGCCGCGCCGTGCGGGCGACAACGCGGTCGAAAAATCGGACGGTTTTTTCGGCGCGCGCAAGCGGCTCAAGATCGGGATCGAACTCGGCGACGCAATAATCGACAAGGCGCGCGATCGCGTCGGCGTCGCCCTCATAAGCGAGGCGCTGAAAGGCGCCGAAACGGACATGGCTGTGGCCGAGCCGGACGAGAACGGATGAGCGCGTCGGGGAGGGCTCGTCGTTCCGGAAAAGCGCCTCGCCGGTCTCAATGAGGCTGAAGGTCTTCGACGTGTAGACGCCGAGCGCTTCCAGCATTTCCGTCGCGAGAATTTCGCGGACGCCCCCCTTCAGCGTCAGCCTTCCGTCCGCCGTCCTTGAATAGGGCGTCCTGCCCGAGCCCTTCGTGCCGAGGTCGAGGAGGCGCCCCTGATCGTCGCGCAATTGCGCGAACAGGAAGCCGCGCCCGTCGCCGATGTCCGGATTGTAGCTGCGGAACTGGTGGCCGTGATAGCGGATCGCCAGCGGGCGCGGCAGATTATCCGCAAGCGGATCAAATCGCGCAAAATGGCGAAGCCACGCGTCGTCGGAGAGATCGCCGAGCCCGACCGCGCGCGCCCAAAGGTCATTGCGGTAGCGCAAGACCGCCTTCGGAAAGGACGCGGGCTCCACCGGATCGAAGAAGGGCGCGCCGCCGAGCGCGGCAAATCTTGGGTCGGGCCTGTATCCAACGCTTGGCATAAAACTCCAAAAAACCGGCTTCTCTGCCGACTTCAACCCCGGACAGGCGTCAATCCCGGCTGAATCCGCCAAATCCATGTTGCGCGCGCGAAGATTTTCAAGCATGCACAACGCCCCGGAAAGAGGGTTCGAATGGCTTATGGCGCAACGGCCGACAGCGCAAACGGCGCAAGACGCGGCTCTCTCGGCGCAGACCGCGGCCGCCGCCGGACCCGCGCGGATCATCGAAAATCCGCGGGCGGCCGCTTATCCCGTTGAAATCGCCGACGATTGAGCGCGCGCGCCGAAAAGCGGCGCCGGTCGCCGATTGGCGATTGATTAGCGCCCATCGACGCCTATTTTCAGCATGAGTTCGCGAAAGGGGCGGGGCATGCGTGACATCTCGGGAAAAGCGGCCAGGCTGACCCTCCTCGCCGCGATCGCCGCCTTTGGCGCCGCGCTGTTCGGGTTTGCGGCGAAGGCGCAACAGGCGGACGCCGCGCGCCAGGCGGTGATCTTGCGGATCGACGGCCCGGTCACCCCCGCCAATGCGCAATATCTCGCAAGGGAGATCGGCGAGGCGTCGGCGGCGAACAAGGAATTGATCGTCATCGAAATCGACACGCCGGGCGGTCTTGTCGATTCGATGAAGACGATCATCAAGGCGGTGCTGGCGTCTGAAACGCCGGTCGCGACATTCGTCTCGCCGCAGGGCGCGCGATCCGCCTCCGCCGGGCTCTACATCATGTACGCCGCGCATGTCTCGGCGATGGCCCCGAACACCAATACGGGCGCCGCGACGCCGGTCGAACTTGGCGGGCCGCCGAGCGAGGAGAACCCGTTCGAGGAAAAGGGCGGGAAAGACGAAAACCCGGCCGCGCCTGAAGCCGCGCCCGAGGCCGCCCCAACAGACGCCCAGCCGGCGGACGCTCAGCCTGCGGACGAAACCGCGGCGCCCGCCGCCGCGCCCGAAGAAACCCCCCCGCTCGCCAACGCCGACGCGATGCGCGCCAAAATCATCAATGACAGCGTCGCCTATATCCGCGCGCTCGCCGAAGAGCACGGCCGCAACGCCGACTGGGCTGAAAAGGCGGTTCGGGAAGCCGCCTCTGTGACCAGCCGCCAGGCGCTTGACCTCGGCGTCATCGACTTGATCGCGAACGATCTCGACGATCTCCTGAAGCAGATCGACGGGCGCGTCGTCAAAACCGTCGCCGGCGAGAAAACGCTGCGGACCGCAGACCTTGTTCTTGAGCGGGTCGAGCCGACCCTGATCGAGCGCATTCTCGGCTTCATCGCCGATCCCAATGTCGCGGTCATCTTGATGTCGCTGGCGACGACCGGGATCATCATCGAAATGTGGAATCCGGGATCGATCTTCCCGGGCGCGGTCGGCGTCATCTGCCTGCTTCTCGGGCTCTACGCCTTGCAGGTGCTTCCTTATAATTGGCTGCCGCTCGCCTTGATGGGCGTCGGCGCGATCTTGATCGCGGTTGAGGCCTATTCGCCGACCTTCGGGCTCGCGGGGATATCCGGGCTCGGGCTCATCGGGGTCGGCATGTATTTTCTGTTCCCGGAGGAATTTCGCGTGTCGACCTCCGTCATCGGAATCTTGCTGGCGATGGTCGGCGCGCTGCTCGCGCTCGTGCTCGTCGCCGTCGTCGGCTCGCGCAGCCATGGGCCGATGATCGGCGGCGAAGCGATCCGCAAGCGCGAAGGGGTCGTCGACGACTGGGACGGCAAGGAGGGCTGGGTGATCGTCGAGGGCGAGCGCTGGCGCGCCCGCTCCGACCGGCCGCTGCACCCCGGCGACAAGATCAAGGTGGTCGAGATCGACGGCCTTGTCCTCATCGTCAAACAGGCCAAGGCTTCGGGCCTGCTTGAGGCGTTCGCCCCGCGTCCCGCATGAGGCGTCCGCCCCGCATGAGGAAAGTTCTTTGTGACTGAGACCGGCGCAAATCCCTGGCTGCTGGCGGGTGTCCTTGGCGCGATCATCGCGTTCACGGCGGTCAAGCTCTTCTGGGGCGTCTCGCAATGGGCGAAAAAGCCCCAGCACCGCGTCGGCGACCGCTGGGGCGAGGAGACGGTCGAGGTGACCGAATGGGCGCAAGGCGGGAAAGGCTATGTGCTGGCCGGCGGCGAGCTTTGGAGAGCGGTCTCGAAAGACGCGCTCGCGCCCGGCGACCGCGTCTATGTCCAGAAAGTGAAGGGATTGACGCTCGAAGTCCGCAAGGGCTGACGGCGCGGCGTTCGATCGAGGCGGAAACGCCCGCAACCAATGGAGAATGACATGCCTGATTTCGGCCTCCTCGGGATTTTGGCGTTCGTGGCGCTCTTTGTGCTGACGAACGTCGTCAAGATCCTTCGCGAATATGAGCGCGGCGTCGTCTTCACGCTCGGCCGCGTCGGCCGAACGGCGGCGGGCCCCGGCCTCGTCCTTCTCGTTCCCGGCATCCAGCAGATGCGCAAGGTCGACATGAGGACGCTCGTCCACGACGTTCCCGCGCAGGACGTGATCAGCCGCGACAACGTTTCGGTGAAGGTGAACGCGGTCATCTATTACCGCGTCGTCGATGCGGTCAGAGCCGTCGTTCAGGTCGAAAACTACATGGCGGCGACCAGCCAGCTCGCGCAGACGACGCTGCGGTCCGTCCTCGGCAAGCATGAACTCGACGAGATGCTGCAAGAGCGCGACAAGCTCAACAAGGACATCCAGGCGATCCTCGACCATCAGACCGAAGCCTGGGGGATCAAGGTCTCGAATGTCGAAATCAAGCATGTCGACGTCGCGCCGGAAATGATCCGCGCGATCGCCAAGCAAGCGGAAGCCGAACGCGAGCGGCGCGCCAAGATCATCTCCGCCGAAGGCGAACAGCAGGCCGCCGCAAAACTCTCGGAAGCCGCGACGATCCTTGCGACGTCCGCCGGCGCGATGGAGCTGCGCTATCTTGGCGCCCTCCAGGAAATCGCCTCCGACCGCACCAACACCATCGTCTTCCCGTTCTCGCTCGCCGATCTCGCCCGCGCGATCCGCGGGACGCACTGAGCGCGGGATGACAGGACTTGCTGTTGAATTGGCGCAACAGGTGGTGGAAACCGGCCGCCGCCGCGCGAAATAAGGCCGAAAGTTGCGCGTTGCGCCTCGTCCGCGCGGAAGAAATCGCCTAGGCATCGTCTCAATAAAAGGAAGGCCGCCCGCCGATGGGGGGCCGATCAGGGAGGAAGTATGAAGAAGCGCCTTTGGGCGAAAGCCTCGATCATTGCGTTGACGCTCGCCGCGCCGACCGTCGCCATGGCGCAAGGCGCCGCCGACGTTCTTCGCGACGAAATCCTGGTGACCGCGACGAAACAGGCGAACGCGGAGAACGTCCAGGACGTGCCGCTCGCGGTGACCGCCTATGGCGAGGACCAGCTCGACGCGCTGAAGGTCCGCGATCTTGAAAGCCTCAGCTATGCGATGCCGAACGTGTCGCTCGACGATGTCGGCACGGCGCCCGGCGTCGCCAATTTCGCGATCCGCGGCCTTGGCGTCAACTCCTCGATCCCGTCGATCGACCCGACCGTCGGCACTTTCGTCGACGGCGTTTATCTCGGCATCAACGCCGGCGTCGTGCTCGACATTTTCGACCTCGAATCGATCGAAGTCCTGCGCGGCCCACAGGGCATTTTGTTCGGCCGCAACACCACCGGCGGCGCGGTCTTGATCAACACCAAGAAGCCCGGCGACGAATGGGAAGGCGATCTGAAGCTCGCGGCCGAAAGCGGCATGCGCGGCACCGGCATGAACTGGTACGCGATGGGCGGCGTCGGCGGCCCGCTGATTGATGACGTGCTGCGGGCGCGCGTCGCGGTCTATTACAACAAGGACGAGGGCTGGTTCAAAAACTACCTCGGCGGGCCGGTCCCGAACGCGATCGCGGGCGTTGCTTTCGGCGCGCTCGCGCCGCTGGTCGTCGGGCCCGGAACCGACGCCTTCGAGGATTTCGGCGAGGCCGAAACGCTGCTCATCCGTCCTTCCATCTACTGGACGCCGAGCGAAAGCTTTGAACTGACCTTGCGCTATGAATATGGCGATGTCGAAAGCGACGGCCCGGCCGCTCAAAATCACACCAACGGCCTCGGCGTCACGAACGCGTTCTTTTCGGCGCCGCGCGACTCGTTCACCTTCTCGGTCAACGAGCGGGGTTTTGCGGACCAGCAATGGCATAGCGCGAGCGCCGAAGCGCGGATCGATCTCGGCGACAGCGGCGTTTTCACCAACATCTTCGGCTGGCGCGATTATGAATCCGACACCAACAGCGACATCGATGCGACGCCGCTGACGCTTTTCCACGCCGGCGCGACGACCGACCAGGACCAGATTTCGAACGAACTCCGGTACAACAATCGCATCTTCGACGCGGCGGATTTGACGCTCGGCTTCTACTATTTCACGCAGGACATCGCCTATAATGAGAACCGGACGATCGTCGGCGGCTTCCGCCGCTTCTTCGGCGGCGGCGTGCAGGACCAAAAGACGATCGCCGGCTTTGGCCAGATCGATGTCGATCTTTCGGACCGCTTCACGCTGAATTTCGGCGCGCGCTACACGCATGAAGAAAAAGACGTCGTCATCTCGAACCTGCTCCTCAATTCGAATGTTCCGGCGTTCATGAATCCGTCGCCCGCCTGCGACGTCCGCATCGCGGGCGACTGCACGGAAGACTTTGTCAGCAGCGACAGCTGGAACAATTTCACGCCGAAGGCCGGCTTCGAGTGGCGGGTCGTCGACTTCATGAATCTCTACGCCCACTGGACGCAGGGCGTGCGCTCCGGCGGCTACAATTTCCGCAACACGTCGCTGGCGTTCGCGCCGGGCCCGTTCGACGAGGAAAAAGTCAACGCCTACGAACTCGGCTTCAAGGTGCAGCCGGGCGACGGCAAGGCGACGATCAACGCCGCGTTCTTCGTCAACGACGTCAGCGACATGCAGCGCGAGATCAATCTCGCCGATCCGCTCGCCGGCGTCGTGCAGGTCATCCGCAACACCGCGGACGCGACGATCTGGGGCGTCGAAATTGAAGCGCAGATCGCCTTCACCGACCACTTCGTCGTGCTCGGCAATGTCGGCCACACCGAAGGCAATTACGACTCGGTGCTGTTCGACATTTCGAGCGACGGCGTCATCAACGACGCGGATCTGCGCCTCGATATTCCGCGCCTTGCGCCATGGACCTATGGAATCGGCTTCGTCCATACGCTGCCGCTTTCGGACAGCGTCAATGTCGACACCAGGTTCAACTATTCGCACCGGGATCGCGCGTTCTACACCGATAACAATCTCGGCTTCCTCAACGAGGTCGATCTGATCGACGCCGCGATCGCGCTGAATTTCGGTTCGGCGATCCTCTCGGTCTACGGCAAGAACCTCACCAACGAAGTGAACTTCGGCGGCGACACCCAGCTGCCGGTCGCCAATATCGGCGGCGGCACGTTCTCGCCGCTGCAAAAAGGCAGGCGCGTCGGCGTCGAACTGCAGGTCGGCTTCTAGGCCGGACCTCGCCGCAAGGATCGAGCCCCCGCTTCGGCGGGGGCTTTTCTTTTGGCGGGCGGGGTCCGAAAAGCCGGCGATGGCGCAAGACCAGATGCTTGATGCGACCGGGCTTTCCTGCCCTTTGCCGGTGATCCGGATGGAGGCGATGCTGCGCCGGCTCGCCCCCGGGGACCGGCTCCTTGTGATCGCCGACGATCCGGTCGCCGCGGTCGATATTCCGCATTTCGCGGCGGAAGGCGGCCATGGCTGCGCGCGGCGGGAGGGCCCGCCGGGGACTTGCGTCTTTCTGGTCACGCGCGGCGAAAAACCGTGACTGGGCGGGGTTGACGGCTTGCCGCCGGCCGCCGGCCAGTCGCCAAATTGTCTTTGGCCATGGTAAAGGTTAATGTGGCGCAAGAGGCCCGTGCGTGGTCTATTCAAGTCGGAAGGCGGCCCCGGCGGCCGGGTCCGGCCTGCTGGAGCAAGCGTTCGGGGGAGGAACGCCCGGTCAGTCAAGCGCGGTTGCGCCAAGGGTTGGGGAGTCGAGGGGTTATGAGGAAATTCAAGCTTATGCACAAATCCGGACTGCGCCGGGCGCTTGTCAGCGTCGCGGCGGCCTCCGCCCTTGCGCTTGGCGCGAGCGGCGTCGCGCACGCCAATTACGATATCGGCCTTAAGGCCTATGAGCAGGGCCAGTATGATGTCGCGGTCGACATCTGGGCGCGCTTTTCCGTCGCCGGCGACGTCCGGTCGATGAAAGCGCTCGGCGACGTTTATTCCGGCGCCGTCCTTGAAGGGTCGAAAGGCGCGAAGATCCCGCTGGAGACCGGCCGCAAGATCAACAATGTCGAATCGCTGCGCTGGTACACGCTCGCCGCCTATCACCGCTTCAATGAAGGCTTCCAGATGCCGTCGGCGGAAGAGCGCAATGCGCAGATCCTCGCCGAAGAGCGGCTCCCCGAAATCCGTTTCCGCATGAGCACCGCGGAAGTGACGAAGGCGCAAAAGCTCGTCTCCGACACGTTCGAGCGCGGCAGCCCCTATGATCTCTACACGCTCGGCGACATGTACCGGCGCGGCACCGGCGTCGACAAGAACAACGCCAAGTCGCTGCAGATGTACGCCCTCGCCAAGGCGCGCGGCGTCGGCGCGGCGTCGATCGCTTACGAAGAGCTTGAGCCGCTGATGACGCCGGAGGAGAAAAAACTCGCCAGCGAATCCGTCGTCGGCTGGCAGCCGCCGCTCCCGGAAGAGCACACCGGCCAGACGCCGCAGCAAAAAGAACTCGAGCGCACCAAGAAAGAGCTCGAAGAGCTTCGCCTCCAGCAGGCGCTGACCGCGATCGCCGACATCGATGTCGAACTGATCCAGCGCGCGCTGAAATCGCTCGGCATGTATTACGGGACGATCGACAACGAGATGGGGCTTGAGACCCGCGAGGCGATCCGCCGCTTCCAATATTCGCGCGTAAGCGCCGACACCGAGCTGACCGACGAGGAAAAGGAAGCGGTCCGGACCGGCGTTCTCACCGCGCGCCAATCCGTGCAGCTGTTCGAGGCGGCCGCCAAGGAAGGCCACCCGATGTCGCAATATGTGCTCGGCGTCATGCATGTGCGCGGAATCGGCGTCGTGCAGGACGGCGACAAGGCGCTCGAATGGCTCGGCAAATCGGCGAAGGCCGATCTTGCGATCGCGCATTACGCGCTCGGCGTCGTCTATCGCGACTCAACGCCGGGGCTGAACCCGGTTCGGCCGGACAAGGCGAAGGCCGCGATCCATTTCGCGCGCGCGCAGTCGCTCGGCTATCGGCAGGCGGCGGAAGCGCTCCGCCAGCTTGAATTCGAAAAGCCGCGCAGCATCGAATAGTAGGAGAGCAAGTCCCATGAAACGCGTACTGACATTTCTGGCGGCGGCGAGCAGCGCCGCAATCGCGCTCTCCTCGGTCGCCGCGGCGCAGAGCCTCGGCGGCTTCCCGATCCGCGAGCCCGGCGCCTCGACGCCCGGCGGCGGCGCCGCGGCGGGGCCCGCGGCGTCCTCGCGCAACGAAGTCGTCGTCAGCCAGGACGGCAAAGGCGGGGTGCAGACGATCGCGCAGGCGATGAAGCTCGTCCGGCCGGGCGGGACCATTCTCGTCAAGGGCGGCGTTTATAACGAGAACGTCGTCGTGACGAAGCCGGTCGAGATCCGCGGCGTTCCCGGCGATTACGGCCGCAGCGCCGTCATCCGTCCGGCCCCGAACGCGCCATGCGTGTCGATCAGGCCGGACTCGGCGCTGGCGAGCGTCAGCCTCACCTCGCTGATCATCGAATTCGACGCCGCCGCCGTTTCGGGGAGCTGCGTCGACGTCCAGGGCGGCACCGTGTCGGTCACCGACAGCTATATCATCCCCTCTGATTCCGACATTCCGCTGCGCGCCGCCTATGGCCCGATCAGCGGCCAGATGCGGCCGGAATATCTCGATCACGTCGCCCGCCCGGCGCGCGATCCAGGCCTTTACGAGCGCGTCGAGGACGCCTTCGGCAAGTGCAAGAACGACCGGCGCGAAGGCGTCTGGTGCAAGGCGACGTCGCGGATGTCGGTGTCGACCTGCGTCGAGCAGATGTCCGGGGCGCTGATCTGCCAGTCGTCTTTCGCGCTGCGCGGCTCGCTTGAGTGCAAGGAGAAGGGCCGCGACCTGTGGTGCCGCGGCGCCGATCTCATCCCGATCGGCTCCGGCGACGATGCGGCGCGTCTTGAAGGTTATATTCAGCGCCATGCGCAGCCGGTGGGCGCGGAAAATCAGGGCTGGCAGGTCGCGGCCGGCGGCACGCGCATCGAGGAAATGTTCCACGCGCGCACGGCGCGCGGCGCGGGGCTTTTGACGGGTCCTGAATCCGGCGTCCGCGTCACCGCCGGCGACGTCCGCCTCGACGGCAACGTCATTGTCGGCGCGCGGACGGCCGTCAGCTTCACCAGCGACCGGAACGCCTTCATCAAGGGCTCGATGACCAACAACGTCATCATCGGCAACGGCGTCGGCATCGCCGCCGCCGGCGGCGCGGCCGACCTTCTCTTGACGCGCAACACCATCCGCTACAACGCCGGCGACGGCGTCCGCGCGGATGTCTATGACGGCGTCAAGATCATCGCCAACGAGATCACCGGCAACCAGAACGGCATCTACCTTTCGGAGAAAGTCCGTATGGCGACGGTTTCCTCCAACCTCGTCGCCAAGAATTTCTCGGACGCGATGCGCGTGTCGAGCGGCTTCTTCGGCGCGGTCGGCGGCAACACTTTCGCCGAAAACGGCGGCTGCACGATCCAGTTCTTCTCGGCCGAGCAGAAAGTCCTCAACCGGGCCGACATCAAGGTGGTCGCCTTCCGCGACTTCATCCCGCAGGTCGTCTATGAGGGCACCAACAACGCCGTCAACAATTCCGGCGACGGCAAGATCGACAACAAGCGCAAGAAGAGCCGCCGCGATCGCGACGAGGATCGCAGGCCCGTGCCGCAATTCGCCTCCTGCGAAGCGCCGCTCTAAACGCAGCATCGCTGAACGACTTGGAAGCGCCCCCGGAAACGGGGGCGTTTCCATGTTCGGGCGCGCCGCCGCGTCATCCTGCGCGCGCGGCGGCATGCAATGCCGCTGCGCAGACGCGGGATCCCTTGCGGCGCAAGCACCTTCGCCGGACACGATCCCGCGTCTGCGCCGCAACACGGCGCGTTGCGGCGCGCGCGGGATGACAATTTCAGGGGCTGGTGCGGGCGGTCGGGGTCGAACCGACACTCCTCGCGGAACCAGATTTTGAGTCTGGCGCGTCTGCCAATTCCGCCACGCCCGCACAGGCGTTTGAACAAGAACCGCCAGCGCCCTCGCCGACGGCGCGCGGATCATAGGGGCGGTCCTCGCCCCGTCAAGGCGATGCGCAAGCTCGCAACAGCGTGACAGGCCGCGACGATCCGCCCGGCGATGCGGCGCGCCGGCCTCGTTATGCTTTTGTCGATGCTCGCCGCCATCCGATCCCGGCCGTTGGTCGATCAGGCCCTGACCCTCGCCGCGCTGACCAGCGCGGCGCTGCTCGCCGGCGCGCATCTTTTCGAAAGGGTCGGCGGGCTCGCGCCTTGCGCGCTCTGTCTTGATCAGCGCGAGGCGCACTGGACCGCGCTGGCGCTGGCGCTCGCCGGCGTCACGATCGCGATCGCGCTCAAATGGCGCCGCGCCGCCGCCGCGACCGTCGGCGCCTGCGCGCTCGTCTATCTCGTCAGCGCCGGTCTCGCCTTCTATCATGCGGGCGTTGAAAATCATTTCTGGCCCGGCCCCGCGACCTGCTCGGGCGGCGGCCCGGTCGAGATTGGAAACGGATCGCTCGCCGACATCTTGAACCAGAAGCCCGACGCGCCGTCCTGTTCGGAAGCGGCCTGGCGGTTCCTTGGCGTTTCGATGGCGGGATACAATCTTCTCGCCTCCGCCGGGCTCTTCGCTGTCTGCCTGATCGCGGCCGCGCATGCGGCGCGCGACGCGCGGCGCGCTTCGCGCGCGGGCGCCGCCGGAAAGCCGCCAGCGTGACCGACGCGCCGATCCATCATCTGCGGCCGGGCCCGCGCGATCTTCGCCTCGCTGAAATGCTGCGCGTCGACCATGCGGGGGAATATGGCGCGGTCACGATCTATCGCGGCCAGCGCGCGGTCTTCGGCGCCGCCCTGCGCAAGCGCGATGTCGCCGCGACGATCCGCGCGATGGAGGCGGGGGAGGCCGAGCACCTCAAGACCTTCGACCGCCTCCTCGCCGAGCGCGGGGTTCGGCCGACTTTGCTGTCGCCGCTGTGGTCCGTCGCCGGCTTCGGCCTTGGCGCCGTCACCGCCTTGATGGGCGAGAAGGCGGCGATGGCCGCGACCGCCGCCGTCGAGGACGTCATCGAAAAGCATTATGCCGCCCAGGCCGAGGAGCTCGACGCGACCGAACCCGGGCTTGCCGCGCAATTGCGCGGCTTTCGCGACGACGAGCTCGCGCACAAATCGACGGCGCAAGCGCATGGCGCCGAGGATGCGCCGGGCTTTCCGCTGTTGAAGGCGGTCATCCAGGCCGGCTGCCGCGCGGCGATCCGCCTTTCGGAGAAGATCTGAGCGCTCTTGTGCTGGCGCTTTGATTTGCCGCGTGACGCCGCAAAAACCGGTTTCCCCTTTTTTGCGCGGCGCTCTATGCTCGCGTGAGCAGTCAGCCAGCGGGAAGCTCCCATGAAAAAATCCACCCGGCGCGGTCTTGTCCGCGTTCTCGGCGCCGTGTCGCTCATCGCGCTCGCGGCCGCCTGCGGCAAATCCGCAAAGAAGCATGACGCCGAACCCGATGCGCCGGCGCCGGCCGCGTCGGCGAGCGTTGAAGACGCCAAGGCCTTCGTCGACAAGGTCGAGACAACCTATCGCGACGTCTTCGAGGAGGCGGGCCGCATCCAGTGGGTGAACGCCACCTACATCAATTACGACACCGACTGGCTCGCCGCGAAGAGCGCCGCCGAACTGACGAAAATGTCGGTCGACTTCGCCAATGAGGCGGCGAAATTCGACGGCGCCGATCTTCCCGCCGACATCCGCCGCAAGCTCGATTTCATGAAGCTCGGCATCGTCTTGCCGGCGCCCTCGCGCGAGGGCGCGGCGAAGGAACTCGCCGACATCGCGACGCGGCTTGGCTCCACCTATTCGACCGGAACAATCAGCCTCGACAGCGCCGCCTATCGGCCGGCGCTGACCGCGATCCGCGATCAGGGGTCTGATCTTTCCGGCGCGAAAGTCCGCCAGGACGAAACCGAACTCCTGATGCGCCAGCTGCGCGATCCGGCAAAGCTCGCGGAAGTCTGGACCAAATGGAACGACTACGCCGCGGTGATGAAGGGCGATTATGCGCGCCTTGTTGAGATCGCCAATGAAGGCGCGAAGGAGCTCGGCTACAAGGACGCCGGCGCGCTCTGGCGATCGGGCTATGACATGAGCCCTGAAGCGTTCGAAGCCGAGACCGACCGCCTCTGGGGGCAGGTGAAGCCGCTCTACGACCAGCTTCATTGCTATGTGCGCGCGGAATTGAACGAGAAATACGGCGACGCCGTCGTCCCGCTCGACCAGCCGATCAGGGCCGATCTTCTCGGCAATATGTGGGCGCAGGAATGGGGATCGATCGGCGACATCGTCTCCGTCGGCCCGGCCAATAACAGCAATGGCGGCCCGTCGATCGATCTCGACAAGCTGCTCGTCGCCAAGGGCTATGACCCCGTCAAAATGGTGAAGACCGGCGAGAATTTCTTCACCTCGCTCGGCTTTGCGCCGCTCCCTCAAACCTTCTGGGAGCGCTCGCAGATCACCAAGCCGAAGGACCGCGAAGTCGTCTGCCACGCCTCGGCCTGGGACATTGATCTCAAAGACGATCTCCGGATCAAGATGTGCACGACCGTCGGCGCGGAGGATTTCACGACGGTCCACCACGAGCTTGGCCACAATTTCTACCAGCGCGCCTACAAGGATCAGCCGGTCCTCTTCCAGAACGGCGCCAATGACGGCTTTCACGAAGCGATCGGCGACATGATCGCCTTGTCGATCACGCCGGAATATCTGAAACAGATCGGCCTCACCGACGCGGTTCCGCCGGCGTCGGAGGATTTGTCGCTGCTGATGCGTCAGGCGCTCGACAAGATCGCTTTCCTGCCCTTCGGCCTCATCGTCGACAAATACCGCTGGAAGATCTTCTCGGGCGAGATCGCGCCGGCGACCTATAATGACGGCTGGTGGAAGCTGCGGACGCAATATCAGGGCATTCGCCCGCCCTCGGCGCGGCCGGCGGACGGCTTTGACGCCGGCGCCAAATATCATGTGCCGAACAGCGTTCCCTACACCCGTTATTTCCTCGCGCGCATCCTGCAGTTCCAGTTCTACAAGGCCGCCTGCGACCAGATCGGCTGGACGGGGCCGCTGCACCGATGCTCCTTCTACGGATCGAAGGACGTCGGCGCGAAATTCAACGCGATGATGGAAATGGGGGCGTCGAGGCCCTGGCCCGACGCGCTCGAAGCTTTCACCGGCTCGCGTCAAATGGACGGCTCGGCGATCGTCGCGTATTTCAGGCCGCTGATGGAGCATCTCGAAAAGGAAAACGCCGGGCGCCAGTGCGGCTGGTGACGAAGGCTGCGCGCGCGGCCGATCGCTTCGTCGATCGTATCGCCGATCGGGCCGCGCCGCCGCCAATTCCTCGCCTCCCGCCTTCAACGCCGTGTCCTTGGGGTCGCCTGATGCGACGCCTGATGATGACGATAAGAAGCGCGCGGGGGTGTGGGATAAGGTGGGGGATAAGTAGGGGGATAAGGTGGGGGATAACTTCAGAACAGGGCCGGAACGAAATCGGATTTTGTCAGTAAAATCAGCGATCTAGAATTCCGCATCCGAAACGATTTCACTCGACCGGGGGTTGCCGGGTTCTGGCGAAAAAGACAACCGGCGGGCGGCGTTGCTCGCAACCGCCGGCGGGTGATCCGTAGACGGATCGTCAATCGCCGGGCGAGCCCCGGCGCAAATTTGCAGGACCCTACGCATGGCCGACGGCGCCGCCTTGTCCGATATCATCGTCGAACCGGTCTTGGGTCCCGCCGGGCGCAAGGCCTTCATCGCGGCGGGGAAGGCTCCCTATGCGGACGATCCCAATTACGTCGCGCCGCTCGAATTCGAGGTCGCCGCACGGCTCGACCCGAAGGCGAACCCGGCGCTTTCCGGCGCCGAGGTTCAGCTCTTCATCGCGAAAAAGAACGGCGCCGTCGCCGGCCGCGTCTCCGCCTTCATCAACCCGCTGCATCTTCAAACCTACAATGACGCGACCGGGCATTTCGGCTTTCTCGACGCGATCGACGACGCCGAGGTTTTCGCGGCGCTGCTCAAGACGGCGGAAGACTGGATGCGCGCGAGGGGCATGAAGAAGATCGCCGGGCCGTTCTCGTTTTCGGTCAATGAAGAATGCGGGCTCTTGATCGACGGCTTTGATGCGCCGCCCTATGTGATGATGCCGCACGGCCGCCCCTTCTATCGGCGCCATGTCGAGGCGGCGGGCTATTCAAAAGCGATGGACATGTACGCGCTGCGCTATATTCCGCGCCGGCAGTTCATCCCCGAAAAGCGCATGAAGTTCATCGAACGCGCGCTCTCCTCGCCAAGGGTCAAGATCCGCAATATCGACTTCGCCCGCTTCAATGCGGAAATCGCGACCCTCGTCGACATCTACAAGGACGCGTGGAGCGACAATTGGGGCTTTGTCCCGATGACCGAAGCGCAGATCGCCCATATGGCGCGCGAGCTTCGCCCGATCATCGAAAAATACAACATCATTTTCTGCGAGCTTGACGGCGAACCCGTCGCCTTCGGCCTCGTCCTGCCGAACGTCATGGAGCTGATCCGCGATTTCGACGGCAAATTACTGCCGTTCAACTGGGCGAAATTGCTGTGGCGGCTGAAGGTCAAAAAACCGAGCCAGGCGCGCATGCCGCTGATGGGCGTCAGGAAGAAACTCCACGGCAAACCGATCGGCGCCGCTTTCGCCTACAAGATCATCGAGATGGTGAACTCGGCGAACATGGACAACGGGATCACGTCCTCCGAACTGTCGTGGATTTTGGAAATCAACAAGGACATGCTGACCATGCTGACCGACATCGGCGCGGAGATTTACAAGACGTACCGGATTTACGAGCGGGGGCTCTGAGCTCGCCCGCCAATCGGAAAGCTTGCGCTGTCTCATCCGCCGCTCCTCGATGATTGTGATTGCGCCTTCGAATCTCATACGGCCGTCGGCGAGAGCCGCGATGAGCCGGGCGGCGCGCTGCGCGGGCCTCATCTCCGGCAAAAAGAGGATGATCGCGCCGATGGACGCCACTTTATCCCGGATCAACAATTCGCCGAAATCGAAGTCTTCAGTGATGACGACCCGTTTCTCGGCGAGCGCGATTGACAAAAGCGCTCGGTCATCAGCGCTGTGATCGCTCTCCGCCGCATAGCGAACGTCATGGCCGGCGGCGCGAAGCCCGACGACGATCGCTCGCGGACAGCACTCATCGACGAGAAAGCGCATTTATTCGGCGGCGGTCGTGATTTCGTCAGCGAGATAATCCGCCGCAAAAACGAGCGCCGCCAGCACGTCGTCAACCTTCAGCCGCGGATACTGGTCCGCGACCTCCGCAGGAGCGAGCCCACGCGCGCACTCGCGAACGATCTGCTCGACGGTGACGCGCGTTCCGGCGATGACGGGCTTGCCGCCCATCACCTTTGCGTCGATCGAAATGCGCTGGTGGGCCATCAACAAATCATAGCACGCCGCCGATCGGCGTTCAAAGCCGGCAAAACCCGCGCATCATCGGGATTAACCGTCAACGCCGCCGCGCCCGTCGGCGCCGAGGCGGCCGCGATCGCCAAGGGCATGCTGACCGATATGGCGGGGAGATTCACAAGACCTATCGGATTTATGAGCGGGGGTTGTGAGCTGTAGTCACGTCGTGGTCTTGACTGAGACCACATAAGAGACTACATTTTCCGCAATGGAAATCGCCGTTAGAGACGCCAAGGCCCGCCTTTCGGAACTGATCGCCGCCGCGCAGGCGGGCGAGCGTGTCGTCATCACCCGGAACGGAACGCCCGCCGCCGAGCTTGTGCGGGTTCAGCGGCGGGGCGGCGTCGACTTCGACCGGCTGAAGGCCGCGCGCGCACGGCTTGGCCTCAAGGGCGACGGCGCCGGCTGGCCGGCGGCCTTCGACGAGTCGGATTTGTCGCGCCGCGTTCTCGGGCTCGAATAAGCGCCCGCATGCGCATTCTTCTTGATACGTCCTATCTCTATAATCTGGCGGATGCGCCCGGCCGCCTGTCGGAGGCGGAACGCCTCATCCTGTCGAACCCCGACATAACGCTCTTTGTGAGCGCGGTATCAATCTGGGAGATGCGCCTCAAATTCGCGGCGCATCACTGTTCCGGCGCGCGCAAGAGCAAGTTTGATCCAAGGGACATCGTCGCCGTTCTTGAAGATCAGGATTTCACATTCCTGCCGATGACCGTGTCTCACGCCGCCGCAAAGCTCGACCCGCCGATCAAGCACAAGGACCCGTTCGACGAGATGCTCCTCATGCAGGCGCAGGAAGAGGGGTTGAAACTGCTCACCGTCGATCGGCAGCTGATCGGCCACAAGCTGGCGATCGCGCCGTGAGCCGCGCGTCAGCGACGTCCGCCGCCCGAGATTGTCGTAAGCGTAGGTCGCAAGGCTCGTCGTTCCGCCTCACCGTGAGGAGCCGCCGAAGGCGGCGTCTCGAACGGACGCGCCGGCGCGACATCGCCCCAGGATGCGCGAAAAGCCACGATCTCGTCCGTCAACAGGCGGCGGCGCCGGTCGCGCAAATTGTCCGTGAAGAAATACGTCGCCCCCGGAACAAAAAGCCGGCGGCAGTTCAGCATGAACCATCAGATCAACCACGCCGCGTGATCTCAAGAGCGGCGGGCGTCGCTCCGCACAACCCGCCATTTCTTTCTTCCCCATCAAGGTTGTCGCGCCGCCTACCGCAAAAACGGCTCGTCGAAATTATCGGCTTTCCCTCTCTTGGAGAAGCGATACGCTTTGCTTGCCTTTTCACGCCGCCCAACGCTTCTTACTAAACGAGCATGACTTCAAGAAAACGACCTCGTAGGGCAACGCCGCGCCGCGGCAGAGACGCGGACGCCACGAAGGCCGCCTTTGTCGCGGCGGGAGAAAAGGTGTTCGCGCGGCGCGGCTTCGACGGCGCGACGCTCAACATGCTGGCCGCGGCGGCGGGCGCCAACAAGGCGCTCGTTTCTTATTATTTCGGATCGAAGGAAGGGCTCTACGACGTCGTCATCGCCACGCTCGTCGGCGAAACTGTGGCGGCCGTCACGCGCGGATTCGAACCGAAAGGCGACCCGGCGGCGGATTTCCAGAGATATGTGGCCGCGCTCGCGGCCGCGGTCGCCGCAAGACCGACATTCACCTCGATCCTGATGCGGGAATATATCGCAGGCTCAATGCAGTCGCGACGGCGGCCCGCGCAGGAGATCCTGAAATTCTACCAGATGACGGCGGCGCGCTATGACTCCGGACGCCGCGCCAGGATTTTTCGCAAGATCGACCCGCATTTGCTGCATCTCTCGATCATCGGACCGATCATTCATTTCACGCTGACGGCGCGCTTTCGCGAAGAGACGTTCGGCAGGACGATCGACGGTCTTTCGAGCCCCGACGCGGAATCATTCGCGCGCCATTTGGCCGCCCTGACCCTCGACGGCCTGCGACGGACGGACTGACAGGGCGCGACGGGCCGACTTGAGTCTAATTAACTAATCGGTTAATTACTTGCGGGCAGCTGGGCCGCCGACGCGGCGCCTGATGGAGGGAAAACCGATGCAACCGACGCCGATCCTTGTTTCTCCGCGCCGCCGCCGGCCAGCCAGCGCGCTCGTCTCTTCCCTCGCTCTCGCCTTCATCGCCAGCGCCGCCGTCGCTAAAAAAGCTCCCGACGACCTCGCAATTCTGAAGGCCTACGCCGCTGATTTCGCGAAGGATCCGAGCCTGGACAAACCGGTCGTTTTCGGCGTCACAGTCGGGGAGGCTTTTTTCACCATAGACGCGGCGCCCGCGACAAACGGGGCCGCTGCGCACGCTGAGGCGCGTTCTGGCGCGCCGGCGACCCCGTCATTCTACTACAAGATCGAGAGCAGCGAGTGGCTCGGCAAGCTGCACCGGGGCGAGATCAACGCTTTGACCTCGATGGCGAAAGCATTCGAAACCGATTCCGCGCCGATGGACATCGACGTGATGGAGGGATTCGCGCCGCCCGAGAATTTCGGCGACGAGATCATTCCGTTCACGTTCCACTTCTGGACAAAGGGATCTCCGGAAATCGTGCCGTTCGGTGCGGAAATGACCCGTTTCACCCATGGCGCCAACGCGGGCGTTTTTTATTACCAACGCGGCCTTCGCAGCGCGTGGTTCGAAGTGAGGCCCGGACAGCACGTCAACGAAAATGAAAAGAGCCGTGAAAACCCGTTCCCGTCAATGTTCATCCTGATCGAGGGAGAATTGACCGCACTGGTCGGCGGTGTCGAAACAACGTTCAAGGCCGGGACCTTGATGTTCGTGCCGGCGGGCGTCTCGCATGAATTCATCAACAACACGAAAAAATCCGCGCTCGGATTCTTGTTCATGTTCGGCGAAGGGGCGTAACCGATCCGTAGCGGCAGTCTTATGTCGGCGCTCGCCGAGCTTTCGCGATCACCGCAAAGGCGGCTCATCAAAACTGCGCAATTTCCTTGAATGCAAGGTCCCGGCGTCCGCTTCCGCGCGCAACCGCTCGATCGCCCGCAGGCCGATCGCCAGACGCTGCGCGACGCGCGCCTGACAGAAAGTCTCGGCCCTTATTCGCTCCCCTGAAGGCTCTCGATTGCTGAGAAGCAGGCTCTGCGTAGCTCCGCCAGCTTTTCATCGACGACGCCCGCGATGATCGCCCCATCGAGGTCGATCTTGTGCCTACGGATCGCCGCTTCGCTGATAATGAGAAGCCGGCGCTCGATGGCGCTCCGCGATTGAGTATTGGCGCGCAACGCCTTTGCCGACCCGCCCGCCTCCTTCACCCAGGCGTCAACCAGGTCGATGGCGCGGGCAATATCGTCAAACGCCGCAATCAGCCGTTCAGAAGACATGCGCGGCATCTCGTTCAATGGACTGACGAAGCGCGGGCTTCTTCACCGGCGCGAGGACGATGTCGATGGCAAGGCCCGGAAAGGCTTCTTCAAGAATCGTCTGCAGCGCGCCGTGGTCGAACAGGCTGAGGGCGACGTCCGCGGCCGGCGTCAGCAAAACGTCAATGTCGCTCGCCTTCGTCGCGCCCGCGCGCGACCGAGCCGAACAGCGCCGCATGCGCGACGCCGCGCGCTTCCAGCTGCGGCCGGAGGCGGCTGAGAATCGCAGTTGCTGCTTGACGGTCCATGCTTCTTTTTAGCGCGCCTTGGCTGTCAACGCAAAAACGGCTCATCAAAACTGCGCAATTTCCGCGAATGCAAGGTCCCCGCTTCCGCCTCCGCGCGGAGGAGCTCGATCGCCCGCAATCCGATCGCCAGATGCTGCGCGACGCGCGCCTGGTAGAAGGCGTCGGCCATGCCGGGGAGTTTGATCTCTCCGTGGAGCGGGCGGTCGGAGACGCAAAGGAGCGTGCCGTAGGGGACGCGATAGCGAAAACCGTTCGCGGCGATGGTCGCTGATTCCATGTCGATCGCGATCGCGCGGCTCTGATTGAGGCGGACTGCGATCTTTTCGAAATCGAGCTCCCAATTGCGGTCGCCGGTGGTGACGACCGTGCCGGTCCGGAGCTGCTCTTTGAGCTGACCTTTCGGGATGCCGCCGACCTGTTCGACGGCGGCCGTCATCGCGAGCTGCACCTCGGCGATCGTCGGCAGGGGGATCGAGGGCGGGAGCGCGTCGTCGAGGACATTGTCTTCGCGGAGATAAGCGTGCGCGAGGACATAGTCGCCGAGGCGCTGCGTCCTTCGCAATCCGCCGCAATGGCCGATCATCAGCCAGACATGCGGGCGCAGGACGGCGAGGTGATCGGTGATCGTCTTGGCGTTCGACGGCCCGACGCCGATATTGACCAGCGTCACGCCCTCGTGTTTGCCCATTTGATAATGATAGGCGGGCATTTGCGGCTGTTTGGCGAGCGGCGGCCGGCTCGGCTCGGCGCCTTTTCGGGTGATGCGGTCGCCGGGTTCGATCAGGGCCTCGATCTCGCCCGTCTCGACTTTTTGCCGGCCAAGCTCGACGAACTCGTCGACATAGCGCTGATAGTTCGTGAACAGAATGAAGTTCTGATAATGCTCGGGCTTCGTCGCCGTATAGTGCTGGATGCGGTGCAGCGAATAATCGGTGCGCTCCGCCGTGAACAGCGACAGGGGAAGCGCGCCGCCGCGCTCCAAAATCATGCCGCCGTCGACGATGATGTCGTTCGTCGCGATAAGGTTCGGCATGTGGAAATAATGCTGCAGCTCTTCGCGCTGCTGCGGCGTGAGGTTGGCCGTCGCCTGTTCGAGCGCGAAGGTCAGCGGAATGGGCGTCCGCGATCTGCCGACGAAAAGTTTCGCCTCAAAGCTCTCGCAGACGCGCGTCAGCTGATCGAGGAGGTAGTTTGAAAACAGCCGCGGCGCGGTGATCGAGGCGCCGTGCAGGCTCGTCGCCGCGATGCGCCCGAGCGCGAGGCTCCCTGTCTGGATCGAGCGTTCGGCGGGGACTTCCGCGCAAAGATAAGGATAGGTCGGCGCGTCGACGGCGCCGATCTTCAGCTTGCCCGCCGCATAATCAAGAAACCGCTTTTCGACCGCGCCGACCGCCTCATCGTAAAGCGCCGTCAGCCGTTCGACCGCCGCCTGCGGCGTCGCGCAGAATTTGAGGTCGTCGGCGGGCGCGCCGGTCGGCGGGGATTTTGGCGGTTTTGGGCTCATGTCTTTTCCAGGTTTTTAGGCGCTGGGAAGGACCATAGCGGAGTTCGCAAGCGCCGGAAGTCGGCGGGCAAAGCGCGTTCCCGGCTCGATGGACGACGTTGCAGCGCGTCCCTGATCCGTTCCCGGCGCTAGTCGGCTTTCCAGATACGCCGCTCCGGCGCGATGGTCGCCCGCCACGCCAGGATTTTTTCGGTCTGCTCAAGAAAGCGCGGCAAATCCGGGTCGTCGGGCATCGCCGCGATCGCCGGCAACAAGGTCTTGTCCCGAAACGCCCGCCAACGCGCGGTGCTGCTCAGCCTGCTGGGCGGGTCAATGAGATAGGGCAGGACGCCGACAATCTCCGGGGACTCGTCGGGATGTTCCAGCAAGACCTGAATCTTGTCCTCAGTGTTCATGACCCAACTTTGCGCAAAGCGTGTTTTTTGGAAAGCAGCATTTCCGGAAAAACCAGCCGCGCCGCTGCGCCAGCGGCCCAGCGCGGCGGCGATGCAGGCAAGAGGGCTGCATGGCCAGCGCGGCGCAGCGGTGGATCAGGCCCGCCGGCCGAGCTTTGTCGCCAGCTTGTGCGCGATGACGAGGGCGCCGTCGCGCAGCGGCGCGGCGCCTGGCGGCGGCGGGTCGCCGCCGCGCGCGCGGACAAGATGATTGGCGAGGCGCAGGCGCGCTTCATCAAGCGACCAGCGGCTCCGCCAGGTGATCGAGAACGAGACGGAAGGCTCCGGCCCGTTCTTCACCCAATGGGGCGCCTTCACCGGCACATAGAGCGCGTCGCCCGGATGCAGCTCATGCGCGACGGCGTGCGCGTCGAATTCCGGCCTGTGCTTCAAATTCCGGTGCGCGTCGCCCGAATGGTAAAGCTCATGCTGCTCGTCGGTGACGAGCCCTTTGTCGGCGGGGAAAATGTGGAAACGTTTCGAGCCTTCGATCTGCATCAGGATATTGTGCTCGGGGTCCATGTGAAAGGGCGTCACTGAGCCCGGCGAACTGATGAAGATGAAGGCGAGTTTTTTCTCCATCGGCCCGGTCGCGGCGCGCGCCGGACCGTCAATTTCGGCGAGGCAGCGCTCGAGCGCGCCCGCGTAGGCGGGGACCTGCTCGACGTTTTTCAGCGCCATCCAGGATTTGCACTCCTTGATGCGGCGCACGGTTTCCTCGATCGAAAGCCCGTTCGACGGGGTTTTCGCCGGGTCCTGATCGACCGGGATTTCGCCGGCGTTGTATTCGACCGAGGAGGGCGGGAGCTTGGCTGCGAGGTCGACGAGCGCTTCGAGCGAGAACAAGGGATCGCCCGCGAAATTGTGACGGAGCCTCGCCGGCTGATGCGGATAGGCGCCGTCGATGGCGGCGGCGGGATTTTCAAAGATCGCCATCGTCGGCTTCCTTTCTCACCGGCGGCGACAGGCGCGCGCGGCGGGCCTCGCCGGCTTTCTCAAGCCCCGTCAGCAGGCGGAATAACAGCTTCGACGGCGCGTCGCGACGGCTCACATTGAGCGCGGCGATCGTCCGCCGCTCGCGCCAGAGCGCATTGATCATCGGGTGGTCGCGCCTGGCGCAGGAATCGATGAAGGACAAACCGGACTCGCGCTCCAGCGTCTTCATCATCTCGATCTCGAGCATGACGCCCGGCGAATAGCGCGCATAGGCCTCGTCATGGGCGATCTTGAAGGAATAGCCGGCGCCGCCTTCGATGAAATTGACGATCATCGCGATCGGCTTGCCGCCATGCGTCAGGCGATGAAAGCGCAGCGATCCGCGGTCAAAAGCGGCGATGAGCGCGTCCGCGAAGAAAGTCGCCGCGGCGGGGTCGCAGGCGAGGGCGGTTCCTTCGCGGCCTTTCCAGCCGGCGCTTTCGAGCGCCAGAAAATCGATCGTCCAGGCGGCGAGCGCCGCGCCGTCGGCGAGCGTTTCGAAGGCGACGGCGCCGTCCTCTTCAAGCCGGTTGCGCAGGCGGCGAAGCTCCTTGCGCTTCTTTCCGCGCAGCGCATTTTGAAGATAGGCCTCGGTCTCAAAGCCGCCCTTTAAAAGCGCGCGCTGATAAGGGTTTGAGTCGGCGGCGCGCCGGCCGGTCGCCGCGGCGACGTCGCGCGCGGCGGCGAAAATCGGCCCCGAAGCGTCGAGATGGGCGAGGCGGAAAAAGGCGCCGTCCTTCTCGACCAGATCGAACAGCGCGGCGAGCGCTTCCTTCTCGCAACCCTTGCGGATCAGCGGCGCCGCGAAAAAACAATGGGGATGCATCCATGTCGCGAGATAACGGACCGGAAGCCGCGAATAGCCGCGCAGCGGCGCGACGGGCGCCAGCGCGATGAGGCGCTCATTCTGGTCGCGAATGATTGCCAATCGCAGATCATCGGCGCCGAAGGCGACGAACGCGGGAAGCAGCAGCGCGGGCGCATAGAACGGATTGGGCTCGGCGGCGTCCGCCGCGAGGTCGCTCCATTGCGGGCCGAGCGCGGCGGCGGCGGCGATGTCGACGAACGAGGCGCGCGCCGCGATCGCCGCCGCGGTCGGCTTCCGCGGCGGCGCGGCGTCCGCCTGAAGTTTGAAGGCCCCCTGGCTGAGCATTGACCGTCAGTCCCCCGCACCCGCATCAAAACGGCACGCCGGCCACGTTAGCGCCGGACGCCAATTGCGTCGATGCAGTCTTTAGGCCTCTTACGCCGCATCCTCGCCAGCCAGAATGTCGCGCTTGCCGGCGTCGGCGTTCAACGGTTTTTATTCGACAGGTTTGCGCGAAGCTCAACCCACGTTCCAATGATTTTCCCGCAGCGGATTGCAATCTGGGCGGGCGAATGCGGGCGCTGAATCGCCTTCATTAGCTGCTCGACCTCACGAAACAAGCCGTCAAATTCTTCCCATGCGTCTGGGGTCGGCGGTCCCTCAGTGTCGATATTGGCGGCGATGTTCGTCGCGACGGCGTATGTCACGACCAGAGCGGTTCGAGCCGCATCCGTCGTCACGAACTCGGTCGCCGCGAAGCAACTGCGCGCAATTTTGTAAATCATCGACGAATTAGGCGGGCAACCCGCTTCGACAAGCGATTTCGCCGCGGCGGCGCAGTCGTTCAAAGTCACTTGACCGTCCGGAAATCCTCCGCAGTCAGCAGCGATTTTAGCGTGACGCCGTGCTGCGCGAGATTCTCAACGGCGCCTTCAAGGCGGTCGACGACCGTTAAGGCCGTATCAATGATAACGCCATAACAGCGCGCCTCTTCAATGGCTTTTAGAACCGATCCGCCCGTCGTTGTGACGTCATCGACCATAATCGCGGTTTTTCCGCGCAACGCCTCAATCTGTTCGCCTTCCAACAGTTTCATTGTTCCGTGCTCTTTGGCCTTCTTGCGAATCCAAAATAGCGGAATCGGCTTGCCCCGCTCATAGCTCCGCAACGCGACGGCGTTCAAAACCGGCACCGCGCCCATTTCAAGCCCGCCGACATAGTCGCAATTCTCGCCATATATTTGGTCGAGCATCAACTCGGCGATCAGAAAGAGGCCTTCCGGTTGAGAAAGCGTCATCTTCATATCGAAGTAAAAATTGCTCGTTTGTCCGGAAGCGAGTTTGGATTCTCCTTCGCTAAAAGAGCGCGAACGGATAATTTCCTTCAATCTGTCGGACCGCCCATCGGTCGAATCCGGCCGCGCCTTCGCACGCATCGCTGTCGCCGCCATTTCAACGTCCCTATCAATTGATCTCAGCAACTCTCGGGTGCGCCTCAGCGCGTCCCCGACCCTTCCTCGCACCGCCCGCCTCCCGACGAATGAGGCTAACTAACTGATTTGACTATGATTCGTCAAAGAATTTGAAGGCGCGCCGATGCGGCGATCCTCTGAAGAAATAGTCAGCCGATGTCAAGGCGCTAGCCCGACGCCGATTGAATTCGCGACGAACCCCTGATTACGCCGCGTCCTCGCCGGCCAGAATGTCGCGCTTGCCGGCGTGGTTGGGCTGGCCGACGACGCCTTCCTGCTCCATCCGCTCGATCAAGGTCGCGGCGCGGTTATAGCCGATCTGAAGGCGGCGCTGGATATAGGAGGTCGAGGCCTTGCGGTCGCGCAGGACGATCGCCACCGCCTTGTCATAGAGCGCGTCGCCCGACGATGTGTTGCCGCCGATGTCGAGGCCGTCAAAGGCGCCGTCTTCGTCCTCGTCCCGAAGCTCGGTGACTTCCTGAACATAGGAAGGCGAGCCCTGGCTCTTCAGGAAATCGACGACCTTTTGCACTTCCTCGTCGGAGACGAACGCGCCGTGGACGCGGCGAATGCGCCCGCCGCCCGCCATGTGCAGCATGTCGCCCATGCCGAGAAGTTGCTCCGCGCCTTGTTCGCCGAGGATCGTCCGGCTGTCGATTTTCGAGGTGACCTGGAACGAAACGCGGGTCGGGAAATTCGCCTTGATGGTGCCGGTGATGACGTCGACCGACGGGCGCTGCGTCGCCATGATGAGATGGATGCCGGCCGCGCGCGCCATCTGGGCGAGGCGCTGCACCATCCCCTCGATGTCCTTCCCGGCGACCATCATCAAGTCGGCGACCTCGTCGATGACGACGACGATGAACGGCATCGGATCGTATTTGAGCTCCTCCGTCTCGTAGATCGGCTCGCCCGAATCCTCGTCATAGCCGGTGTGAACGCGGCGCGTCAGCGTCTCGCCCGCTTCTTTCGCTTCGGCGAGGCGCTGGTTGAAGCCTTCGATATTGCGGACGCCGAGCTTCGACATCCGGCGATAGCGCTCCTCCATTTCGCGCACGGTCCATTTGAGCGCGACGACCGCCTTTTTCGGATCGGTGACGACCGGCGCCAGAAGATGCGGAATTCCTTCGTAGACGGAGAGTTCGAGCATCTTCGGGTCGATCATGATCAGCTTGGCGTCGTCCGGCGAGAGCCGATAGAGCAGCGACAAGATCATCGTGTTGATGCCGACGGATTTGCCCGAGCCCGTGGTGCCGGCGATCAGGAGATGCGGCATGCGCGCGAGATCGGCGTAGACCGGCTCGCCGCCGATCGACTTGCCGAGCGCGAGGGTCAGATCGCCGCGGCTGTTCTCGAATTCCTCGGCGCCGAGAAGCTCGCGGATATAGACCGTTTCGCGGTCGATATTGGGGAGTTCGATGCCGATGACGTTCCTGCCCGGCACCACGGCGACGCGCGCGGCGACCGCGCTCATCGAGCGCGCGATGTCGTCCGAAAGCCCGATGACGCGCGAGGATTTGACGCCGGCCGCCGGCTCCAATTCGTACAGCGTGACGACGGGACCAGGGCGGACATTGATGATCTCGCCCTTGACGCCGAAATCCGCGAGGACGTTTTCAAGCATGCGCGCATTCTGTTCGAGCGCCTCGTCGGAGACGACTTTCGTTGCTTTCTGGACGGGTTTGGCGAGCAGGCTCAAGGCCGGCAACTCATAGGAGCCGGGCTTGAAGACGGGAAGTTCGGGCTGCGCCTCGCGCGCTTCGCGCTTGCCTTGCTTTTTCTTTTCGTCCTTGCGGATGATGTTGCGCTTTCGCGACGGCGCGACGAGCGGCGGCTCGCCGTCTTCGTCCTCTTCGTCGCCGTCTTCGGAATGATCCTCGGCGTCGTAGTCTTCTTCCCGGTCGACGAGATCGCCGGGCCTGTCGGCGGCGTCCTGGCGCGAGATCGCGTCAAACCGCGCCGCCGCGAAATCGCGGATCGCCGCGCCCTGCGCTTCAAGTTCGATGATCGCCGCCTCGATGCGCCGCAAGGTGAGGCCGCAGGCGTAGAGATACGCGGCGATCCCGGCGGTGAACAAAAGCGCGCCGGCGAAAACGCCCGGCGCCTGCAGCTTCGCCAGTGAAAACACAAAGACGCCGAAATGCGCGACAGCGTCGCCGATCATGCCGCCGAGATTCGCCGCGAAGGGCCAGCCGGCGGGCGTCGGCGCCAGCGACAGCGCGCCGGCGAGGATGACGAAAGACGCCGGCCCCAGAATGAAGCGAATGACGACGTCGCGCGGCGTCCGCTCCTTCGGCAGATCGTCGGCCCCGCGCATCACCGCATGCGCGCCCCAGATGACGAGCGGGGGGACCGCGAGCAGGCAAGCGGCGCCGAAAATCTGCAGCAGCAGATCGGCGGTCAGGGCGCCGAGCCCGCCCATCAGGTTTGAGGCGGCGCGCGGGGTTGCGTTGTTAAGGCTTGGATCGCTGATCGAAAACGACATCAGCGCGAGCGTCAGCCACAGGCCGAGCGCGATCATCGCCGCGCCGCCCGAGCGGGCGATCGCCTGCCGGCGCCAGCGGTCAAGCCGTTCAAGCATCGTCAGGCGGTGACGCGAGGATTTTGCGCGCGAGGAGCGAGAGATCATGGATCCGGAACTGCTGACAATCGACGGGCGCGATCATGCCATGGGGCGCCCGGGAAAGGGTTAACGCGCGTTAACCCCTTCGTTTCAGGCGCGGGTGAATTCGGGATAGGCCTCAAGGCCGAGCGTCGACTTGTCGAGCCCCGCATATTCCTGGTCGGAGTTGACGCGCGCGCCGATCGAATATTTGACGGCGATCCAGACGAGCGCGCTCATCGCGAAGGCGAATGCGCCGATCATCGCGGCGCCGACCAGCTGGCCGAGGATCGACGCGTCGGCATTGGTCCAGGGAACGACGAGCGTGCCCCAGATTCCGCAGAAGAGATGCGCCGGGATCGCGCCGACGACATCGTCGATCCGCAGCCGGTCGAGCGCGGGAACGCCCGCGGTCACGATGACCCCGCCAAAGGCGCCGATCAGCACCGCCTGCCAGATCGCCGGCGACAAGGGATCGGCGGTGATCGAAACGAGCCCGCCGATCGCGCCGTTGATGACGATGGTGAGGTCGATGCGCTTGTAGATCATCGACGTCATGATGATCGCCGCGATGACCCCGCCGGACGCCGCCATATTGGTGTTGACGATGACATTGGCGACGGCGATCGCATCGCCGATCGACCCGAAGGCGAGCTGTGCGCCGCCATTGAAGGCGAACCAGGAGATCCAGAGGATGAAGGCGCCGAGCGCCGACAGCGGCAGGTTTGAGCCCGGCATCGGCGTCGCGCGCTTTCCCTGAAAGCGCCCGCGCCGCGCGCCGACGATCAGCGCGCCGGCGAGCGCGGCCCATCCGCCGACGCTGTGAATAATGGTCGATCCGGCGAAGTCGTAAAATTTCCAGTCGGCTTCAAGATAGCCCTTGCCCCAGTCCCAGGACGCGGCGATCGGATAGATGAGCCCCGCCAGCGCCGCGCTGAAGATCATGAAGGCGGAAAGCCTCACCCGCTCGGCGAGCGCGCCCGACACGATCGACGCGACGATCGCGACAGACGCCGTCTGGAAGATGAAGTCGGCGGCGGACGCGCGCCCCCTGCCGACCGGGTCGAGGTCGGTCGGCGCAAACAACCCGGCGGTTCCGAGAAATCCGCCCGGTTCGACGCCGTGGAGGAGATTGTAGCCGACAAGCCAGACCATCATCGCGGCGACGGCGACGGCGGCGATGATCTTCAGCCCGGCCGAGGCGGCGTTCCTGGCGCGCGCCAGCCCCGCCTCGATCATGCAAAAGCCCGCCGACATCAACAGCACGATCGCGCCGCAAGAAAGGAGGAACAGCGTGTTGAAGAGATAGACCGACGTCTCGCTCGCCGGCGCCGCTTCCTGCGCGAGCGCGGCGGAAGGGAGGAGCAAGGCGACGGCGATGGCGAGGCGGCGGCGCAATTTCATCGCGAGGCGGAAAGATCCGTTAGGGCGTTTGCTCCTTACGCTGCTTCGCCGCCGACAAAAGAGAGCGCCCACAGGCTTTTGGCGGGGGATCGGCCTGTCGACTCGCTTTTGAGCAGGGGCTGATCGTCGCGGATCGCCGGCGCGGGATGGACGGCGGAGGCCGGCGCCGCGACAATCGCCGGATGATCGACGCCCATTACGACGCCCAGGACATCGTCATCATCGGCGGCGGGCTCTCCGGCGGGCTTGCGGCGCTCGCGCTCGCGCGTGAGGGTTTCGCCGTCGCGCTCGTCGACGAACAATCCCCCGCCGCGATGCAGGCAGAAGCGTTCGACGGCCGCACGACGGCGCTTGCCTACGCGGCGGCGCGCATGTTCCGCCGGCTCGGCCTTTGGGCGGCGCTTGGGGCCGACGCCGAACCGATCCGCGATATTCTGGTGACCGACGGCCGGCGCGCCGCGCCGGGGCGCAAGGGATTTGTCTCGTCCTTCCACCTCCATTTCGACAGCAGGGAGCTCGAAAACGGCGAGCCATTGGGGTTCATTCTCGAGAACCGCCATTTAAGGCGCGCGATCTATGACGCGCTGGCGGATGAAAAGGGCGTCGCGCTTCTTGCGCCGGCGCGCCGCATGCGGACGGATTTCGGCAAGGCCGCCGCCTTCGTCGATCTCGCCGATGGGCGGTCGCTGTCGGCGCCGCTCGTGATCGCCGCCGACGGGCGCCATTCGCCGCTTCGCGCAGAAGCGGCGATCAAGGTCAACCAATGGTCCTATGATCAGATCGGGATTGTCGCGACCGTCGCGCATGAACGCGGCCATCAAGGCGTCGCGCAGGAATTGTTCCTTCCGACCGGCCCGTTTGCGATCCTGCCGATGACGGAGAACAGATCGAACCTCGTCTGGACCGAGGCGAAGGCGGCGGCGCCCGCTTATCTGGCGCTCAGGGACGATGATTTCCTGGCGGCGGTCCGCGCGCGCTTTGGCGATTATCTCGGCGCGATCCGCCTTGCCGGCCCGCGCTGGTCCTATCCGCTCGCCTTCCATCTCGCCCAGTCCTACATCGCCCCGCGCCTCGCGCTCATCGGCGACGCGGCGCATGCGATCCATCCGATCGCGGGGCAGGGCTATAATCTCGGCGTCAAGGACATCGCCGCGCTGGTCGAAATTCTGGTCGACGCGCGCGGCGTCGGGCTCGACACCGGGTCGCTTTCAACGCTTGAGACCTATCAACGCTGGCGGCGCTTCGATTCCGCTTCGCTCGCCTTCGGCACGGACGCCCTCAACCGTCTCTTCTCCAACGATTTTGCGCCGCTTCGCTTCGCGCGCGATCTCGGCATGGGCGCCGTCAACGCCGCGCCGCCGCTCCGGCGAATGTTCATGAAACAGGCGGGCGCGGATTTGGGGCGGCTGCCGTCGCTGATGGCGCCGTAGGGCGACAAGCGATGATAGGGCGCGCCATCCTTCGCGACGCGCATCTTCGATGCGCTCCTCAGGATGAGGCGGAGTTTGATTCTATAGAGAAAAACAGGCCTCATCCTGAGGAGCGCGCGGAACGCGCGCGTCGCGAAGGATGGCCGCGCGCCGCTTGCGGCGATTTGTCGTCCGTAAACGGATTAAGGCGGGGAACGTCTTTGCGAGCCGCCTATCCCTGAAATTCCGGCAGGCGCACGACGAGGCCGTCGAGTTCCTTCCTGACCGTGATCTGGCAGGAGAGGCGCGAATTCTCCTTCGGCTCATAGGCGAAATCGAGCATCGATTCCTCCATCGGCTCCTTCTTGCCGACTTTGTCCGCCCACGCCGGATCGACATAGACGTGGCAGGTCGCGCAGGCGCAAGCGCCGCCGCAATCGGCGTCGATGCCGGGCACCATGTTCTTGACGGCGGCCTCCATCACGGAAACGCCGGGCTCCGCCTCGACGACGTGCTCTTTTCCGGTGTGGTCGATATAGGTGATCTTTGGCATCGATGGCTCGGGCTCGGGGCTTACAGGACGAGTGATTTAAGGTCTGTTTCGGGATCGGCAAGCCCCTTCGCATCAACCGGCGCTTTCGCCGCGACGAGTTTTTTGGCGACCGCGAACGCCGCCGGCTCGTTGATCGCGTCGACGGCGAGGAGGCGCGCGCCATTCAGATACCAGACGGAGAATTTCATCGCCGCGCGGTCGCCGCGGACGATCGTCCGGTCGGCGCCCTCGGAGACGCCGACCGTCTGCAGCTTGGCGTCATATTGATCGGACCAGAACCAGGGGACGGCGTCATAGACGGCGTTGCCGCCCGCCATATTGGCGCCGGCGACCTTCGCCTGTTCGAGGGCGTTCGGCACCGATTCAAGGCGCATGCGCCGGCCGTAGATCGGCGACGGGCAGCTCGCGCAATCGCCGGCCGCGTATATCGACGGATCGGAGGTGCGCGCGTGATCGTCGGTCCAGACGCCGTTCGCGAGGGTCAGTCCCGCTTCCTCGGCGAGCCGCGTCGACGGCCGCGCGCCGACGCCGACAAGCACGGCGCTGCAGGGAATTTTCTCGCCGCTGTCTAGGATCGCGGCTTCGACGCGACCGTTCCCTTCAAACGCCCGAACCCCCGCGCCGAGCTGCAGATCGACGCCATGCGCGCGGTGCAGCGCTTCAAAAAACGCCGAAATCTCCTTGCCGGCGACGCGCGCCAGAACGCGGTCCGCCATTTCGAGCACCGTGACGTCAACGCCGGCCTTGCGCGCGGAGGCGGCGACCTCAAGGCCGATATAGCCGGCGCCGACAATGACGAGCCGTCCGCCGGCCGCCAAAACGGGTCTTAGAGCGTCGCTGTCGGCGATGGTGCGCAAATAATGCACGCCGGGAAGGTCCGACCCCGGACAATCCAGCCGTCGCGGCGGCGCGCCGGTCGCGAGGAGCAGTTTGTCATAATGGAATTCCTCGCCGTCCTCGGCGATGACGATCCTGGCGGCCGGGTTGACCGTCGTCACCCTGACGCCGAGCCGAAGGTCGATCCTCTCCTTTTCGTAAAAGGCGGCCGGCCGAAGTTGCAGCCGCTCCGCCGCAAGATCGCCCTGGAGATAGGCCTTGGACAGGGGCGGGCGCTGATAGGGGAGTTCCGCCTCCGCGCCGAACAGGACGATGTCGCCGTCAAATCCCGCTTGCCGGAGGCTCGCGGCGGCTTGCGATCCTGCCTGGCCCGCGCCGATGATGATCATCCGTCCGCCCATCCCGGACCTCGTAGACGCAGCGCAGCAAAAGGGTCAATGCGGCCCTATTGCGCGGCGATAAGGCGCGCCTATTTTCTCGCAATGGTGGAATTTACCCTTGCGCTGGGCGACCCTGCGGCGACCGCGCAGTTCGGCCGCGCGCTGGCGGCGCGCCTTCGCGCCGGCGATGTGGTGGCGCTGTCGGGGCCGCTCGGCGCCGGCAAGACGACGCTGGCGCGGGCGATCATCGGCGAACTGACGACGGCGAGCGAGGCGCCGAGCCCGACCTTCACCCTTGTCGAGACCTATGAGGCGAAGGATTTCGCGCTCCATCATTTCGACCTTTACCGCCTTGAAAAGGCCGATGATGTCTTCGAGCTTGGCTACGAGGACGCGCTTGACGGGGTTTGCCTCATCGAATGGCCGGAGCGGATCGAACGGCTGTTGCCCGCCGACACGCTGGTCATTCGCCTCGCCATGGACGGCGCCGCCCGGCGCGCCCTAGTCCGGGGCGCCGGCGATTGGCGGCAAAGGCTCGCCGGTCTTAACCCCGCCTAAGGACGCCGCCGCGTAGTTTCGACCGATGTCATTGAGCATGAAGCAACAGGATTTCGCCCGCCCGCGCGCTGAAGAACGGCATGACTTTCTCGCCCGCGCCGGCTTTGCCGCCGCGATCGCGACGCCGATGACGGGCGACGCTTCGACGCGGAGCTATGAGCGCCTCAATCTTCACGGCCGCAAGGCGATCTTGATGAACGCGCCGCCGGCGGCCGAGGGCGCCGCCTGTCCGCCGGAGGCGACCCCCGAAGAGCGCCGCCGGCTCGGCTATAATGCGATGGCGCGCCTCGCCGGTCCCAATCTCAACGCTTTTATCGCGATCGCCGACGCGGCGCGGGCGGCCGGATTGTCCGCACCCGGCATCATCGCCGCGGACCCGGCGACGGGCTTTGCGATCATCGAGGACCTCGGCGATGATCTATACGCGCGCGCGGTTCCCGCGGGCGCGCCGGAGGGCGAACTTTACGGCGCCGCGATTGACGCGCTGATCGCGCTGCGCGCCGCGTCAGCGCCCGCGCCGAAATGCGCCGGCTACGAGATGCTGACCTATGACGCGACCGCGATGGAAGCCGAGGTGATGCTCGTCCCCGACTGGTACTGGCCGCACCTTAAAGGCGCGCCGGCCGGCGACGACGCAAGGGCCGAATATCGCGCCGCCTGGGCCCCGGTTCTGGCGCTGTTGCCGGCGCCCTCGACGATCGTGCTGCGCGACTATCACGCGGAGAACCTGCTCTGGCTGCCGGATCGCGAAGGGTTCCGGCGCGCCGGCATCATTGATTTCCAGGACGGGCTCGTCGGCAATCCCGCCTATGATCTTGTCTCGCTTCTCGAAGACGCAAGGCGCGACGTCGCGGGCGACCTCGCGGCGGCGATGATCGGCCGCTACGCGGCGCGCGCCGCGTCATTTGGGGATTTTGACGAAGAAAGCTTCCGCCGCGACTATGCGATCCTCGGCGCGCAGCGCAACGCCAAGATCCTCGGCGTCTTCGCGCGCCTCATCAATCGCGACCGGAAGCCGCGCTATGCGGAATTCTTCCCGCGCGTCGAGGCCCATTTCCGGCGCGACCTCGCGCATCCAGATCTCGCGCCGGTCGCCGCGTTCTTCCGCCGTCATTTCGGAGACCGCTTCTGACCCCTGTCCCTTCCGCCGCGATGGTGCTCGCCGCCGGCCTCGGAACGCGGATGCGTCCGTTGACGGATGATATGCCAAAGCCGTTGATCCCCGTCGCCGGCAAGGCGCTGATCGACTGGACGCTCGATCGCTTCGCCGCGGCGGGCGTCAGCCGCGCCGTCGTCAACGTGCATTATCGCGCCGACCAGATGGAAGCCCATCTCGCCGCGCGCCTTCGCCCCGAGATCGCGATCTCCGACGAGCGCGCGCTTCTCCTCGAGACCGGCGGCGGCCTCAAGAAAGCGCGCGCGATTCTCGGCGAGGCGCCGGTCTATTGCACCAACACGGATGCGATCCTCGTCGACGAGGGCGAGGAGGCCTGCGCGGCGCTCGCTGATGCGTGGCGCGATCGCGACATGGACGCGCTCCTTCTGCTGGTCCCGAAAGAGAGCGCCAGCGGCTATGACGGCGCCGGCGATTTCGATCTTGACGGCGCCGGACGGCCCGCCTGGCGGCGCTTCGCGTCGGCCCCCTTCGTCTTTACAGGGCTGCAGATCATTCGCCCGGCGCTGCTCGACGGCGCGCCGGAGGGTCCCTTCTCGATGCGCCTTCTCTGGGAGCGCGCGATGGCGACGGGCCGCCTCTTCGCGATCGCTCATACCGGCCCCTGGATGCATGTCGGCGACCCGCAAGGGCTTGCGCTCGCCGAGGCTTTTTTCGACAAGATGATCGATGTCGAGAAAAGAATGGCCGACCGGTCCCTTTGACGCCGCCGCGCCGCGCGTCTTTTCAATCGACGCCGGCCGGCCTTTTCTCGATGATCTCGCCGCAGGGCTGACGGCGGCGCTCGGCGACGATCTCCCGCAGGCGGAAATATTTCTGCCGACGCGCCGCGCCGTGCGCGCCGCCGCCGACGCCGTCCTCGACGCCTATGCGCGGAGCGGCCGCCGCGCCGCGCTCCTGCCGCGCCTTCGCGCGATCGGCGATATCGACGAAGACGAACTGTTCGCCTTCTCCGGCGACGCCGCCGACGAGATCGCGCTCGCGCCGGCGCTTTCTCCGGCCGAGCGCCTGGCGACTTTGGCGCGCTTTGTCGCCGAGCATGAGCGCCGTTTCGCCGGACAGGAGAACTGGCCGGCCGCGATCGCCGCCGCCCGCGAACTCGGCAGGCTGCTCGACGCTTTCTATACGGAGGAAATTGATCCCAAAGCGCTGAAGGCCCTCGACGTCGGCGACAGCGCCGGCCATTGGGCGAAGTCGCTCGACTTCCTCCGGGTCATCACCGACATCTGGCCGGATTATCTCGCAAGGATCGGCCGCACGGACCCGGCCGATCGCCGCGCCAGACTAATCGCCGCGACGGCGGCGCGCATCCTTGAAAAACCGCCGGCGCATCCGCTCGTCATCGCCGGCTCGACCGCGAGCGCGCCGGCCGTCGCGCGCCTCGCCCGCGCGATCGCGCAGGCGCCAAGGGGCGCCGTCATTCTTCCAGGCCTTGACCGCGCGATGGACGCGCGCGCCTTCGAGGAGATCGACGATGCGCATCCCCAGTCAGGGCTGAAGGCGCTGCTCGCCGCCATGGCGCTGGCGCCGGCTGATGTCCGGCCATGGGCGGGGTCGGGCGCTGAAAGTCCGCGTACGGCGTTATTGACCCTGGCGCTCCGGCCCGCCGAGACGACCGACGACTGGCTGTCGCTCGTCGCCGCCATGACCTTGCGCGACCGCGGCCTTGAGGCCTCGACCGCCGGCCTCACGCTGATCGAGGCGGAAAACGAGGACGGCGAAGCGACGGCGATCGCCGCGCTCTTCCGCCAGACGCTCGAGGCGCCGGAAAAGACCGCAATCCTGGTGACGCCCGACCGGACCTTGTCGCGCCGCGTCGCGCTCAAAATGCGGCGCTGGGGCGTCATCGTCGACGACAGCGCCGGCGTTCCTTTCGCCAACACGTCCTGCGGCATGTTCCTGCGGCTGGTCGCGCTTTTTCTGGAGGACCCGGGCGATCCGGCGCGCATTCTCGCGCTGGCGCGCCATCCGCTGGCGCATTTTGGGCTTGGGCGTCACGAACGGCGCCGCGCGCTCGATGCGGTCGATCGCGCGCTTCGCGGCGTTCGCCCCGCGAAGGGCCTCTTCAGCGTTGAAGAGTCGCTTCGTAACAGGGGCGCGCTGTCGCCGGAAGCGCAAGCGCTTCTCGCCGCGCTCGCTGGCGCCGCCGCGGATTTCCCGCGCGACGCCGACGCGGCCTTCGCCGCGCTGTTCGCCGGCCATATCGCCGCGGCGGAACGGCTCAGCGGCGCCGAACTTCTCTGGTCGGGCGACGACGGCGAGAAAGGCGCGATGCTGCTCGCCGATCTCAGCGGCGCCGCCGACGACATCAACGCGGTCGGCGGCCGGCGCTATTGCGACGTGTTCGACGCGCTGATCGCCGGGGAAGCCGTCCGGGCGCGGTCGAATGCGCATCCAAGACTTTCCATTCTCGGCCCGCTTGAGGCCCGCATGCAGCGCGCCGACCATATGATTCTCGGCGGCCTCAACGAGGGCGTGTGGCCGTCCGTCGCGGCGGGCGACCCGTTTTTGTCGCGCGCCATGCGCGAAAAGCTCGGCCTTTCCTCGCCGGAGCGCAAGATCGGCCTTTCCGCCCATGATTTCGCGGGCCTTGCCGCGCAGCCCGTCGTCACCTTGACGCGGGCCAAGCGCGCCGGGGGAAGGCCGGCGGACGCCGCGCGCTGGATCATCCGTCTCAAGAATATCCTGACCGGCGCCGACGCGCTCGCCGCCGTCGACCGGTCCGAGCGATGGACGGCGCTCGTCCGGCGCCTCGACGCGCCCCAAAACGTCAACCCGGCGCAGCGGCCGCGCCCGAAGGGAGGACCCGGCCGGCGGCCGGCGCGCGTTTCGGTGACGCGAATCGAGAAATGGCTGCGCGATCCCTACAGCATTTACGCGATGCATCTCCTTGGCCTGCGCAAGCTCGAAGAGCCGGGCGCCGAATTCGGCAGGCGCGAGATGGGGATGCTTCTCCACAAGGTCTTTGAGCGCGCTTCCCTGTCGCCCGCGGCGCCGACACCGCAATCCCTGCAGGCGCTCTATGACGCCGCCGCCGCCGAATTCGCGCTCGGCGACGCCGATCGCCGCTTCTGGTCGGCGGCGATCGCCGACTCCTTCGACTGGTTCGTCGCCTTCGACGCCGAACGCCGAGCCGAGGGGCGCGTCGCCGCCGTCGAAAGCGACGGCGCCTGGACGCTCGCCGGGATCGATCCGCCCTTCACCTTGACCGCGAAAGCCGACCGGATCGACATCTTGAATGACGGGCGCGCGGCGATTTTCGACTACAAGAGCGGGCGCGTGCCGACCGAAAAGCAGGACGCGACGTTTTCGCCGCAGCTCGCGCTGACCGCGGCGATGGTCGAGGCGGGCGCCTTCGCCGATCTCGGCGCGGTGCGCGTCGCCCGTTACGACTATCTGAAGATCGCCAATCGCGCCGATGAGGAAAAGGCCAACCGCTGGGGCCGCGCCGACGAGGCGGCGGCGTCGGCGATCATCCTTGCCGAGGAAAAACTGCGCGCGCTTGTCGCCGCCTATGACAGCCCCGACGCGATCTATCATTCGCAGCCGCGTCCGGAATTCACCGACGATTATGGCGATTATGACCAGCTCGCCCGCCGCAAGGAATGGGCGGCCGCCGAAGACGGCGACAATGGAGGCGGCGAATGAAGGCGGCCGCCGCCATCAACGAGACGACGCAAAATCAGCGCCTCGCGGCCGATCCGTCGCTCTCGGCTTTCGTCTCGGCCAACGCCGGCTCCGGCAAGACGCGCGTCTTGACGAACCGGGTCGCGCGGCTGCTCCTTGAAGACGCCGATCCGTCGACGATCCTTTGCATCACTTTCACCAAGGCGGCGGCGGCGGAAATGGCCGACCGGCTGTTCAAGCTTTTGGGCGCGTGGGCGCTCGCGGATGATGCGCGCCTTGGGGCGGCGCTCGCCGATCTTGACGGCGACCGTCGCGCGCGCGGCGAGGACGAATTGAAGCGGGCGCGCCGCCTCTTCGCGCGCGCGCTCGAAACGCCGGGCGGCCTTAAAATCCAGACCATCCACTCCTTTTGCGAAAGCGTGCTGAAGCGCTTTCCGCTCGAAGCCGGCGTCGCGCCGGGCTTTGCCGTCATTGCGGAAGTCGAAGCGGCGGCGCTCGCCAGAGCCAGCGTCGCGCGCGTCGCGGCCGGAGCCGGCAGCCAATCCGAGGAGGCTTTCGCCCGCCTGCTCTCGCGCAAGAAGGGAGAGGAGTTGCGCGCGCTGCTCGAAGCGTCGGTGACAACGGCTCGCCGCAAGTTCGCGCGGGCCGAGACAGTCGGCTGGGACGGGCTTGGCGACGAGATCGCGGCGCGGCTCGGGGTTTCAGGCGGCGCCGACGCAAATGCGCTCGCGGATGAGCTCTTCGACCTTCTGCCGCGCGAGCGCCTTGAGGACGCGCATGGCGCGCTCGACGCGAGCGGCGGCAATCCGCAAAAGCTCTGCGCAAAACCGCTGCGTCTCTTTCTTTCGGCCGTCACGCGCGAAGCGCGGCTTGACGCGCTCCGGGCGCTGTTTCTTGACTCAAAAGGCGAGCCGCGAAACGCCTTCGGCACGAAGGCGACCGAGAAAATCGACCGTTCCGTCGAAGCTTTTCTCAAGGACGCGCAGCAGATCTTCCTCGACTATCTGGACAGGCTTCGCGCCGCCGACGCGGTCGCCGACACGCGCGCGCTGCTGGCGATCCTTGAGCGCTGCCATGCCGAATACGCCGCGATGAAAGCGGCGCAGGCGGCGCTCGATTTCGACGATCTGATCGCCGCGACAGGCCGGCTGCTGCGATCGGACGGCGGCGCGCACTGGGTGCTCTACAAGCTTGACATGGGGCTTGCGCATATCCTTCTCGACGAAGCGCAGGATACGGGCCCTGACGCCTGGAACGTCATCGAAGCCCCGCTCGCCGAGTTCTTCTCCGGCGCGGGCGTCAAGGAGCGCCTCCGGACGTTTTTCGCGGTCGGCGACCAGAAACAGTCGATCTATTCCTTTCAGGGCGCCGACGCCGCGCTCTTCAACGAGAAGGAAGCGGACCTCGGCAAGAAAATCGCGGCGGTCCAGCGCTATGAAAACCTGCCGCTGCGCGCCTCATTCCGCACGACCGCGCCGATTCTCGAATTCGTCGACGCGCTTTTTGCGCATGATGACGTCATTGAAAATGTCAGCGCCGACAGGCCGCTGCGTCACCTCTGCACGCGGGAGGGCGCCGCCGGCCTTGTCGAACTCTGGCCGCTCGTTCCGATGCCGGAAAAATGCGACATCAATCCCTGGGACGCGCCGCTCGACGCGACATCGCCGCAAAGCCGGCCCCGCATTCTCGCGGAGGCGGCGGCGAATATGATTGCGCAATGGCTGAACGACAAGGAAATCCTTGAATCACAGGGACGCCCGATCGAAGCGGGCGACATTCTCATTCTCGTGCAGAGCCGCGGCGCGCTCTTCACCGAGGCGATTCGCGCGCTTGGCGCGGCGGGCGTTCCGGTCGCCGGCGCCGACAAGATCAAGCTGATGGAGGATCAAGGCGTCCTCGATCTCGTCTCTTATGCGCGCGCGGCGCTCTATGAGGGCGATGATCTGTCGCTCGCCGAAACGCTGAAGAGCCCGTTCTTCGAGATCGATGAGGACAGCCTTTACGATCTCGCCGCCGGGCGACAGACGGCCCGGCTTTGGGACGCCCTCGAAGCGCGCTGCGACGAGCGCGAGGAATGGCGGCGCGCTTTCGACGACATCGCCGCCGCACGCGCGATCGCGCTGGGCGAGGGGGCTGTCGCTTTCTTCACGCATCTGTTGGAAGCCGGCGCGCCCTCAGGCTGGCGGCGGCTCGCCGCGCGGCTCGGCGCGCCCTGCCGCGAGCCGATCGAGGAGTTCTTGCGTCAGGCGCATGAATTCGAACGCCGCCGCCCGCGCAGCCTGCGCCTCTTCCTCGACGCCATCGGGAAATCAGGGGCGGAAGTCTCGCGCGAGGCGTCCGAGGCGGGCGAGACCGTGCGCGTGATGACCGCGCACAAGGCGAAGGGGCTTGAGGCCAATATCGTCCTTCTCCTCGACGCGCATCGCCATCCGCCGACGAACCAGATCGGCGACATCGTGATGATTGAAGGGCCGCATGGCGATCCCTCGCCGGTGCTGGCGGCGGGCGACGCGCGCGAAAACTCAATTCTCGCCGCCGCCAGGGATCGCGCGAAGCGGCTGATGCGCGACGAATATCGCCGCCTTCTTTACGTCGCGGCGACGCGCGCGCGCGACCGCCTCTATATTTGCGGGCATGCGCAGGGGAAAAACGCCGATCCGCACAAGAAGCCGCTCGCGGAAAAGAGCTGGCACGCGCTCGCTGAAGACGCTTTCGCTGCGCTTGGCGACAGGACCGTCAGCGCCGGCCCGCGCTTCGGCGGCGAGGCGCGGCGCCTCTTTGCGCCGCAAACCGCGCCGGCGAAGGACGAAAGGCGCGTCGCCGGCCTCGCGCCTGCCGATCATCCGCTGCCGGATTATCTCTTCCGCGCGGCGGCGCCCGAAGGCCGCGCGCGCCGCCTCTCGCCGTCCGACCTCGGGCCGGCGGAGGCCGGACCGGCTTTTTCGCCATTGCGCGGGGCCGATCCTTATCTGCGCGGCCGCATCCTGCATCGGCTTTTGGAGCTGTTGCCGTCGGTCGCGCCCGACAATCGCCGCGCCGCCGCCGATCGTCTGCTGGCGCATCATGGCGGCGCATTCGGCGATCAAGATCGCAGGACCCTGCGCGAGGAAGCGATGCGCGTCCTTGAAGATCCGCAATTCGCCGAAATCTTCGCGCCCGGCAGTCTCGCCGAGGTCGCGATCGGCGGCCGGCCGAAAGGCGCGCGCGCGGAACTTCTCCTGTCGGGCCAGATCGACCGTCTCGCCATCCTCGGCGACCGTATCCTGATTGTCGATTACAAGACCAATCGCCCGCCGCCGGCGCGGGTCGAAGACGCGCCCGCCGCCTATCTCGCGCAGATGGCCGCCTATCGCGGGCTGCTTCAGGAAATCTATCCGGGCCGTAAGATCGAGGCCGCCCTGCTGTGGACATTCGACGCGCGGCTGATGGCGCTGCCGGACGCGTTGCTTGATCGGGCGTTCGCCATGACGCTTGCGTGAGACCCGGTTGATCTTCGCCCGGCGGGCCCTATCTTCACTGATCAGTCGAATCGGCCGCGCTCGCGGCGAAGGAAAATCATGGCGACCAAACCAGTCACTGACGCATCGTTCCAGGCGGATGTTCTCGGCGCGGAAAAACCCGTGCTTGTCGATTTCTGGGCGGAGTGGTGCGGGCCCTGCAAGCAGATCGGGCCGGCGCTTGAAGAACTGTCGGCGGAATTTGCGGGGCAACTGACGATCGCCAAGGTCAATATCGACGACAATCCGGAAACGCCCGGCAAATACGGCGTCCGCGGCATTCCAACGCTGATGATCTTCAAGGGCGGCAAGCTCACCGCGACCAAGGTCGGGGCGGCGCCGAAATCCACGCTCGCGGCGTGGATCAAAAGCGAGATCGGCGCGCCGAAGACGGCGTGACGAATTCGCGCATCGCGAGAAAACGCGCGCTCCGTTCAACGATAGACGCCGTGCCGGGTCCGCTAATCTGGCGCTTTGCGGCGGGGAGCCTCGCCCCGCGGTCTTGACCGCCGCCCGGGACGCAAAAATTGATCCGGCGGCCCTGTGAGGATAACATCCGGACGGCCTATCAATGCGCGGCGCCGTCCGCGCCATTGTGGAGGGGAGGCGACCATGAGCATCCGAAACATCTCCGCCCTGCTGATCGCCGCCGCGGCGCTTGCCGCTTGCGGCGGCGGGTCGAAGAAGAATGACGAAAGCGCCGATGATGGAACGCGGATCATCGAAGGCAAGGGGGCGACCTTCGACGAAGCGGCCGACGACGTCATCCGAAAGCTGGACGAAGCGCGCGCCGACGGAGCCGGCGAGGGATGGGTTGAACTCGAGGGCGACGCGGCTGACGTCGTGCGCGACGATCTCCGCGCGCTCGATGCGGCAGCCGATGCGCGCTCCGGCGCTGAAATCGCCGCCGCGATCGACGCCTATCGCCATGGCGCCGGCGCAAGCGGCTATTTTGACGCCGCTGATTTTCCCTACCGTCCGTCCGAATACGGACAGATCACAGACCTTCCGGCGAACGCCGCCGCCGACGGGATCGCCGGCGCCGCCGGCCTCGTCCTTGACGCGCCGGACGGTCCTTTCAAAACGGTGCTCGTTTCCTATCTGGTCTTCGACGAACAAGCGAACGCCGTCGCCTATCGCGGCAAGCTCGACCGCAACTTCACCCAAACGATGGTCGAGCCCGTCTCGTTCGATCTCACGGGCAGCGATCACCGTCCGATCGAGGTGCGCTGCGTCTACGTCCCCGACTCGGAAAATAGCGTCAATTGCCACCATCTGGGGCCGAGCGGCCGCATCGTCTCGTCGGCGCTGTTCGCCGGCGGCCCGGCGCTCGATTTCTCGGGCGATGAAACGGCGATCGAACTGGTTTTCAACGACGCCGAATCGGAGCGCCGCATCATGGACGCGGTCGCTGAGACCGCCGCCTATCTTTACGACGCGGCGCGACCCTGACTGCTGGACCGCCGGGCGCGAAACCGGTTTCCACTTTCACGCCCGGCGCGCTGCAACACGTAGTGTTGCGGCGCGGACCCGGGATGACACGGTTTTCTCTCTTGAAGAGGTCCCGGAAACCGGAACATCATGAGTCTTCTTCAACGCAACTTGTTATAATCAGGCGTGCGTCCTCAAGATCTCGCCGGCGAGATAGAGCGATCCGCAAAGGAGGACGCGCAAGGGACCGCGCCCCGTCCCGCGCGCAAGGGCGGCGGCTTCCTCAAGCGACGCGCAAGGATGCGCCGGAAGGCCGGCGCGCTCGACGGCTTCGGCGAGGCTCTCAGGGGACCGCGCGCCGGAATGATCCGCCTTCGTCGTAAAGACGGCGGCGGCAAGGCCTGCGAACGCCGCGAAAAAGCCTTCCGCGTCCTTGTTCTCCTGCATGCCGGCGATCAGAATGAGCGGCTTGGCGCTCTTTTCCTCAAAGTCCGCCATGGTTTGCGCGAGCGCGCGCGCGGCGTGCGGATTATGGCCGCCGTCGAGCCAGATTTCGGTCTCCTCGTCGCCCGCCAGCAGCGCGACCAGCGGCCCTGATTTGAGGCGCTGCAGCCGCGCCGGCCAACGCGCCGCCCGCAGGCCCGCCGAAAGGATTTCATCCGAGAACGGAAGATCAGCCGCCCGGATCGCGGCGACAGCGAGGCCGGCGTTCTCGAACTGGTGCGCGCCGACAAGGCGCGGCGCGGCGAGATCGGAGAGCCCGTTCTCGTCCTGATAGATGAGCCGCCCGTTCTCGACCCAGCTCGTCCACTCGCGCCCGAAGGCGAACAGCCGGGCGTTTTGGGCATCCGCCGCGGCCTCGAGGACCGCCATCGCTTCGGCGGTCTGCCGGCCGACGACCGCGGGCGCGCCGGCGCGAAAGACGCCGGCCTTTTCGCCGGCGATCGCCGCCAAGGTCTCTCCGAGGAAATTCTGGTGGTCGAGGGCGATCGGCGTCACCAATGCGGCGAGCGGCCGCGCCAGCACGTTGGTCGCATCGAGGCGTCCGCCAAGGCCGACTTCAAGCACGAGAAAATCGGCGGGCGTTTCCGCGAAAACGAGAAACCCGGCGCAGGCGATCGTCTCGAAGAAGGTGAGATCGTCGTCGCCGGCGGCGGCGTCGACGCGCGCGATGGCGTTGAGGAAAGCCTCGTCCGAGATTTCGGCGCCGGCGAGAATGATCCGCTCATTGTAGCGGACGAGATGGGGCGAAATGAACGCGTGCGCGCTCTTGCCCGCCGCCTCGATGATCGCGCGGAGGTAAGCGACGGTCGAACCCTTGCCGTTGGTGCCGGCGACATGAAAGGTCGGCGGCGATTTGCGATGGGGATCGCCGAGGCGCGCAAGCGTCCGCAAAACGCGATCGAGCCCGAGGTCGATGATGATGGGCCTGCGGCGCGCGACTTTTTCAAGGGCCGCTTCGACGGCGCTCTGGGGCGTCATGCCGGGCGGGCTATTCGGCGGCCTGCTCGGCGTAGACGCCGGGGCTTTCCGCGCGCACGCCGCGCTTCATCAGGACACGGATCAAGGATCCGAGCGTCTTTTTCAACTCGCCGCGCGGCGTGACGCGGTCGACCATTCCCTTTTCCTTCAGGAATTCCGAGCGCTGGAAGCCTTCGGGCAGCTTTTCGCGAATCGTCTGCTCGATGACGCGCGGGCCCGCGAACCCGATCAGCGCGCCCGGTTCGGCGAGATGAACATCGCCGAGCATGGCGTAGGAGGCGGTGACGCCGCCGGTCGTCGGATGGGTGATGACGACGATATAGGGAAGGCGCGCCTCGCGCATCATCTGCACCGCGATCGTCGTTCGCGGCATCTGCATCAAGGACAAGATGCCTTCCTGCATGCGCGCGCCGCCCGAGGCGGTGAAGACGATCAACGGCGCATTGGCGCCGACGGCGGTTTCGGCGGCGCGGATCAGCGCTTCGCCGAGCGCCATGCCCATCGAGCCGCCCATGAATTCGAAATCCTGCACGGCGACGACGGCGGTCGAGCCTTCAATGCGGCCGACGCCGACCAGCATCGCGTCCTGGCGGCCGGTCTTGCGGCGGGCGTCCTTCAGCCGATCCGCATATTTTTTTTCGTCCTTGAACCCGAGCGGGTCGAATGGCGGCTCGGGCAGCGCGACTTCGTTGTAGCGGCCCTCGTCGAAAACCGATTTCAGCCGGTCCGGCGCCGCCATCTTCATATGGAAGCCGCAGCTCTTGCAGACATAGAGCGAAGCTTCGAGATCCTTGCCGAACTGCATCTCGCCGCAGCCGCCGCATTTGATCCAGAGCGCGTCTGATCCGTCGTCCGTTCGCTTGAACAGGTTCTTGATGCCGGGCGGCGTCAGATTGGACAGCCAGCTCATTTCTACTCTCCAGCCCCCGGCGGTCTCCGGCGGGCAAGGCGGACCGCGTCGGCAAGCGCTCGCGAAAGGTCCAGAACCGCTTCCACCGCAATATCGGCCTCGCCGGCCCGATCCTCAAGGGCGCCGCCCTTCAAATTGGCGGCCAATCGCTCGACAAGCGCCGACCCGACGACGACCGCGTCGGCGAAACGGGCGGTTTCCGCCGCCGCTTTCGCCGTTTTGATCCCGAAACCGACGGCGATTGGCAAGGGCGATGAAGCCCGGATAGCGGCGACGGCCTGATCGACCGCGCCAGCGGCCCCGGTCTTCGCGCCGGTGACGCCGGCGACAGAAACATAATAGAGAAATCCGGACGTATTTTTCAAAACCGCCGGAAGCCGCCTCTGGTCGGTCGTCGGCGTCGCCAGGCGAATGAAATCAAGGCCGGCGGCGCGCGCCGGCAGGCAAAGCTCGGCGTCTTCCTCAGGCGGCAGGTCGACGATGATCAGCCCGTCGACGCCGGCGTTCTTTGCGTCCTTCAGGAAGCGGTCGACGCCATAGACATAAAAGGGATTGTAATACCCCATCAGGATCAAGGGCGTTCTGGCGTCGTCCTGCCGGAACGCGGCGACGAGATCGAGGGTCTTTCGAAGCGTCTGGCCGGCGCCAAGTGCGCGAAGCCCGGCCGCCTGGATTGCCGGCCCGTCCGCCATCGGATCGGTGAAGGCGACGCCGATCTCAATGAGATCGGCGCCGGCGGCGGGGAGCGCTTTGAGGAGTTTCAGCGACGCCTCAAAACTCGGATCGCCGCCCATGATGAATGGAATGAAGGCGGCCCGGCCTTCGGCCTTCAGCGCAGCGAAAGTTTCGGCGATGCGGGACACGGGCGCCTCATCAGGAAGCCGCGCGCGCCCGATCCGCGTTCAGGGGCTTTGCACTGGCGGCGCGACTAAATTGGTCAAGGCGCCCTCCCTACATCGCCCGCCGCGCATTGCAAGCGCGGCGCGAACCGGAGATGGCCCGCGCCGCGCCGCCGCGATCAGCCGCGAATGTAGATCTTGCGGCCATGATCAAAAGTGTAACGCATGCGAAGTCGGCGGTCATAGCTGAGCTTCAATTCCGGGGTCCGGTCATTGTCGCGGCCATAGCGATGCTCGCCGCGCCGATCGCCGTCTCTCCAGTCGCGATCGCTGTCGCGCCAGTCGCTTCGCGCATAGTAAAAGGCGCTGCGCGGGCAGACAGTGATCGCCCGGTCGCGGCGGCTCTCCCGCCGGTCGTAACGATCCTCGGCGCGGTCGCGGCGGCCATGATCATAGCGCTCGTCGCGGCGGCTTTCGCGCGCGTCCCGCCAGTCCTCGCGGATGTCGGCGCAGCGGCGCGCGTCGAGCCGCCATTCTCCGGCGAAAGCGGGCGCCGCGCCAAGCGCGAACCCTGTCCCAATCAATGCGGCGATCAATTTTCTCATTGGATGTTTCCTTGTGCTCTCGGCCCCTTAAGCCCGACATGCAAGGAAACGCGGCGCGGCGGCGAAATCCGTCGGCGCCGGCGGCGGTCTTTTCAGGGTTTTGTTGCGGCGAAAATGCGGCGCCGTCAGCGCCCCGCCGCCGCCAGGAAATCCGTCCTGCGCGCCGGGAGCCAGAGCCCGAGCGCTTCCGCGACGATCGCCTTCTCTTTCGGCGAAAGAGCCTTGTCGGCGCCGAGATCGGCGACAAGCGCGTCGACGCTGTCGGCGCCGGTGAGCAGCTCGGTTGCGCCATCATCGAGGCGCAACAGCGTGCCGCCGCCTGTCCGCCAGCGCGGCCATTGCGGGAGGGCCGCATCGCCGCCGGTTCCCGGATCGCCGCTGCGCGCGAACTCGGCCCAATAGGCGCCGATAGCGCGCGAGAGCCTGTCGCGCTCGGCGGCGTCCTTTTCCTGAAACATCACCCTATCGAGGCGGCCCAGAAGCTGAAACCGGTTGAACACGAACGGGATCTCGATCGTATGCGCGGCGCCGAGCAGTTTCTTCAGATCCGTCAGCAGAAATCGTCCGCCCTCGTCCCAATCAAACCGGTAGGCGTAGACGTCGAGATGGCCGGCCGCCGTCATCGCGGATGCGGGCTCGTCGACCGAACGGATGCGCCAGAGCCGGCTTTGATAGGCGGCGAGAAGGTCATAGAATTTCTGGTTCTTCGCCGTCAGCAGGACGCCGAACCAGCGATTGACGAGCCTTGGATCGACGAGTTGAAAGAGTTTCATCTCGTCGCGATTGGTTCCGGTGATGACGGGAACGGCGTTAAAGCCGTCCTTCGTCGCAATCGCCGCGCGCAGGCCCGCCGCCGGCAGGGCGACGCCGTCGTCGATGACGAGCGGCAAGGTCAGATAGCCCTGCGCGTCGAGTTCATAGGCGCCGTAGAGCGCCTCAAGGCTCAAGGCGCGCAGCGCGTCGGCGTCCTTCGCGCCGAGCCGTTCAGCGATCTTCGCCGCCGCGTTCGGCTCCTCGGCGCCGTTCTCCGCGCGCGCGGCCGGCGTTGAATCAAAAAGCCCCGACTGGATGATCGCGCGGTGGAAGAGGCCCTTGGCGAGCGGCGAGGCGACAAGGCTCGCCGCATTCTGGCCGCCGGCGCTTTCCCCGAAAATCGTGACCAGCGCGGGATCGCCGCCGAATGTCTCGATATTTCCCTGCACCCATTGCAGCGCGGCGATGAGATCAAGCGTGCCGAAATTCGCGCCGGCGTCGAGCGGGGTCTTGGCGGACCCTCGAATTCCTTCGTGGGCGAACCATCCAAGCGGCCCGAGGCGGTACTGGACCGTGACGACGACGACATTTTCGTTGGCGACGAGATTGGACGGATCATATTGGTCGGCCGATCCCCAGACATTGCCGCCGCCGTGAATCCAGACCATCACCGGCAGCTTTGACGATCCGGTCGATTTCGGCGGCGCGTAGACATTGAGGGTGAGGCAGTCTTCAGCGCCCTGCAGCGCGCCGGGTTTGACGCCGTCGGCGGCGTTGAAGACATTGGTGAGCTGCGGGCATTTGGCGGAATAATCGAGCGCCTCGCGCCAGCCCTTCCAGGCGGCCGGCGGGCGCGGCGCGCGCCAGCGCAAATCGCCGACCGGGGGCGCCGCGAACGGAACGCCGCGCCAGATCTGGACGCCATCGTCATTGAGAAAACCGACGACATCGCCCTCCGCCGTCGTCCGCAATGTCTCCGGCGCGGGCTTTGGCGGCGCGGCTGGTTCCGGCGCCGGCGCGCCGCAGGCGGCGAGACACAAGGCAAGGGCGAAGGCGAATCGTCGAAACATGGAAAAGCGCACCCCTTAAAAGCGGCGCGCTTTCCTTACTCACTCAGATCGAAGATTGGAACCGGTCAGGCCGCGGCCTTCAGCGCGCTGAACGAAATCATCCGCCGCTGCGCCTCATCCCAAAGCGCGAGGCGCGCGCTCTTGAAGCTCTCGCGGATCGTCATTTTGGGCAGCGCGAGAAGATCCCGGCTCGCCCGGTAACATTCCGGAAGGCGGTAATTCGGAATGCCGCTCGCCAGATGGTGGATGTGATGCAGGCCGATATTGCCGGTCAGCCAGCGCAGCGGCTTTGGCATATGAAAATGCGACGAGCCGTAGATCGCCGCTTCCGCATAGGTCCATTCGGGCTTTCTCGCCCAATAGGCGTTTTCATATTGATGCTGGACGAAAAACAGCCAGGTCCCGACCCAGGCCGCAATCGTCACCGATGGAATGATCGCGAGCGCGACCGGTCCCGCGCCCAAAGCGAGGGCGAGCCCGCCATAGACGGCGACCAGCGCCAGATTGAGCGCCGTAACGCTCTTCCAGATCTGCGACATGCGAAGGCCCGTATAGGTCTTGGCGAAGACGGGCGCGTCGGCGAGCGGTAGGCGCTGCAGGACAAAGAAGTAAAAAGGCGCGCCGATCAGGATCATCACGACCGGGTGGCGATAGGCGCGATAGACGATGCGCTCCCATTTCGGCAGCGCTCGATATTCATCGACCGTCAACGTGTCGACCGCGCCGATGCCTCGCCGGTCGAGATCGCCGGAGCCGGCGTGATGGCGGTTATGCGCGTCGCGCCAGAAGCCATAGGGCGTGAAAGTCAGTATGCTGAGGGCGAATCCGAGCGCGTCGTTGGCGCGACGGCTCTTGAAATAGCTGCCATGGCCGCAATCATGCTGGATGGTGAAGATCTTGACGAGGAGCCCGCCGGCGAGCGGCGCGAGGAGCAGCGCCGCGCCGAAGGCGCCGGCGCGCGCGAACGCGATCATCGCGCCGACCAGGGCGACATAGATCGCAAGCGACATCGCCGCCTGCGCGAGCGAGCGTTTCAAATCGGCGCCCTGAAACAGCTTGCAATGGTCGACGATCCGCCGGAGCGCGGCGAGACGGTCATCGGCGGCGGGGTGAGGTTTGGCGATGGTCGCGGCGATCGCCGCGGCTTTTACTGACTGAGACAAAGGGGCCCCTGTGGCTGCGGCGCGCATATTCGACGGTCGCGCGAGGGCGCGCACGCCTTTGGTTCAATTCACCGCTGATTCTTTAATGAAAATTGAAGCGCCGCCGCAAGCGGCGGCGCTCACATCTGCTTGTAAATTCTTCAAAAGGTTTGCTGCGGCGCCGAAGGCGGACCTACCGGCGCGCCATTTTGCGGCTGAACAAAAGCCCAAGACCGGCCGCGAACAGGTAAATCGCGCCGGGGACGGGGATGACGGTCAGGTCCGCCCTGATTTCGCCCGCCGGGAACGACTTGGTGTGGATGTTGGCGTAGGCAAGGCCGCTGTTGAGGCCGGCGAGGAAGGCCGTCAACGCGCCGGACAAGGTTCCGCCATTGGCGGCGACGAAAGCCGGATTCCAGGTCGCCGCATCATTAAGGTCGAAGGTGCGGTCGAATATTCCGAAATTCACGCCGACCGGAAAACCCGCGAACGAAGGAACGCCGGTCGCTGGGCTCGCCGTCGGGGCGGCGCAGCAATGGATGTGGGCGACGGTCGTGTCGGCGATCAGATTCTGGAAATCGAATTGCACCCGCATGGTCTTTGCCGTCGTATCGATGGTGACGGCCGCCTCGCCATTGCCGGGCGATGCGACAGGCGGGACTTCAGCGCCGCCCGAGAACAGGCCGACATAGGTAAGTATAGCCGCCGCCGCCGAAGTCGGCAGGGCGATGGCCAAAAGGCACGCGGTGAAAACGGCCAGAAACTTCATGGCTCTCCTCCATGTCCGCCCCACCTTCGACAAGGCTAGCACCGCCGTTAACGATTGCTTCATTAAGAATCGGCGAGCCGCGCCGGCTTATTTTCCGGCGTCGATCCCGGCGTCGATCAATGGCATCACGCTGAAAATGTCCTTGTCGCCGCGCCCGCACAGATTGACCAGCACGATGCGGCCCTGATCGAGGGTCGCCGCCTTGTCGACCGCGCGGGCGAGCGCGTGGGCGGGCTCAAGCGCTGGAATGATCCCTTCAAGGCGCGCGCAAAGCTGGAACATCGAAAGCGCCTCGGCGTCGGTCGCCGACTGATACTGGGCGCGGCCGATATCGTGCAGCCAGGCGTGCTCGGGCCCGATCCCCGGATAATCGAGCCCGGCCGAGATCGAATGGCCTTCGAGAATCTGCCCGTCATCGTCCTGCAGCAGATAGGTGCGGTTGCCGTGGAGAACGCCGGGCCGCCCGCCCGACAGCGATGCGGCGTGATCTGGCGTGTCGAGGCCCTTGCCGCCGGCTTCAACGCCGATGATTTCGACGTCCGGATCGTCGAGAAACGGATGGAAAAGGCCGATCGCGTTCGATCCCCCGCCGATGCAGGCCATGACGACGTCGGGCAAGCGGCCTTCGGCGTCGAGCATCTGCGCGCGCGCTTCGGTTCCGATCACCGACTGAAAGTCCCGCACCAGCATCGGATAGGGGTGCGGTCCCGCCGCCGTGCCGATCAGATAATAGGTGTCGTCGACATTGGTGACCCAGTCGCGCAGGGCCTCGTTCATCGCGTCTTTCAAGGTCGCCCTGCCCGATGTGACGGGCCGCACCTCGGCGCCGAGCAGTTTCATCCGGAAGACGTTCGGCATCTGCCGCTCGACATCGGTCGCGCCCATATAGACGACGCAGGGCAAGCCAAAGCGCGCGCAAACCGTCGCCGTCGCGACGCCGTGCTGGCCGGCGCCCGTCTCGGCGATGATGCGCGTCTTGCCCATGCGCCGCGCCAGCAGGATCTGGCCCATGCAATTGTTGATCTTGTGCGCGCCGGTGTGGTTGAGCTCGTCGCGCTTGAAGTAGATCTTTGCGCCTTTGGCTTTGCCGGCCTTTTTCCGCACATGTTCGGTCAGCCGTTCGGCGTAGTAGAGCGGCGACGGGCGCCCGACATAATGGGTGAGGTAGTGCTGAAGTTCCTCGTTGAACTTCGGATCCTTCTTCGCGCGGTCATACTCTTCCGCGAGATCGAGAACGAGCGGCGTCAAGGTCTCGGCGACAAAGCGCCCGCCGAAAATGCCGAACCGCCCTTCGGAATCGGGTCCGCTGCGGAAGGAATTGGATCTCGCGGTCGTCATGGCGAAAGAGCACTAGCGGTTCGCGCGGGCGCCGCAAAGCGCTAACGCCGACCAAAAAACCTAAACGTCAACATCGCGGCTGCCAGCGCGAAACCGGCGCCGGCGAGAAATGTCGCCGACGGCCCGCGCCAGTCCCAGAGCAGCCCGGCGAGAACGCTCGCGGCGAGAAGCGAAAGGCCGGTGACAAGATTGAAGACGCCGAAGGCCGACGCGCGCAGCGATGGCGGCGCCGCGTCCGCTGTCATTTTTGCGAGCAATCCCTGCGTCAGCGCCATATGCGCGCCCCAGAGGGCGATTCCGGCGAATACGCCTGGAAGTCCGGGCGCGACAACGAGCGTCAGATCGGCGGCGATCAGCATGGCGAGCCCCCAGAGCAGAAGGCGCGCCGGCGATGCGCGATCAGCAAGCGCGCCGGCAGGGTAGGCGCCCAGCATATAGACGAGGTTCAACACGATAAGGGCGACAGGCGTCAAAGTGAGCGGCAGTCCTTCGCTATTGGCCTTCAAGACGAGAAACGCTTCGCTGAAGCGGGCGAGGGTGAAAGCGGCGCCGATCGCGACGACCGTCCAGAAGGCGCGATCAAGGCCCGCGAGATCTGTCAGACGCACCGGCGGCGTCGCAGGATCGACGCCGCCCGCCGTCTCCTGTCGCTCGTCAACGCCGAACACGACGCACAGAACCGCGATGGCGGCGGGGATTGCGGCGGCCCAAAAGACTGCGCGCATATTGTTAGCGAATAGCGCCATCAGCGCGATCGCCATCAGCGGACCGGCAAAGGCGCCCGCCGTGTCGAGCGCCTGACGCAAACCATAAGCGCGGCCGCGAATCGCCGGCGGCGTCACATCGGCGACAAGCGCGTCGCGCGGCGCGCCCCTGATCCCCTTGCCGACACGGTCGGCGAACCGCGCGGCGAATACCATGAAGGGCGATCCGGCGAGCGCGAAGAACGGTTTGCTCAAGGCGCCGAGGCCATAGCCGATGAGAATAAGCGGCTTTCGCCGCCTGAACCGATCGGAAAGATGTCCTGAAAACACTTTTGAGACTGACGCGGCTGACTCGGCGATTCCGTCGATGAGGCCGACTAGCGCGACGCTGGCGCCGAGCGTCGCCGTCAAAAACAGCGGCAATAGCGCGTGAATGGATTCAGACGACACATCCATGAAAAAGGAAACAAGACCAAGCGCCCATACCGTTCGGGGAATGACGGGGCGGGAAGAAGGGACGGTCATCCGGCGATCGATAGCCGGGAACCGGGACGCCGCAAGCGGAATGCGGTCAAAATCACTGCCGCGTCGGCGTCGCTGAAACGCGCGGATTGACGTCGATCCGGATCACCGTCCCGTCCTTGACGATATGAACGCGCCCCGACGGCGTTTCCTCTTCGCCTTCGAGCGGACCGGACCAGTAAAGCGGCGCGATGTTTGAATGATTGACGAGGAGGATGTTCGCGGTCGGCGCAGCGGCAAGCTCGGCGGCGAGTTCCGTCTTGAACATTTCGGCGACGCCGGCGTCGTCCGATTTCATCTCCGGGCGCGGTATGACCGGGCCGTTGCCGGCGGCGGCGACGAGCCGCGCGGTGTCGTAGGACCGGCACATGTCGCTGCTGTAGGTCTTGTCGATCTTGACGCCGTTTTCGGCGAACCATTCGCCAATGTAGCGCGCCTCGTAAAACCCCTGGGCGCTGAGGCCGCGACCCGGCGCGAGCGTGCAACCGTCAGTCATCCCGACCGCCGCTTTCTGGCCTGACGGCGAAGTCGCATGGCGCAGGACGATGATATTGCCGCCGCCGCGCAATTGCTCGATCGCGGCGGCGAGCGACGCCGCGTCGCCCGCATGCGCGCATCCCGCCGCGGCCATACCGATGGCGAACGCGGCGAATATGGCTTTGATTTTCAACGGATTGCCTCGCTGCTCAGAACGCGGCCTTCGCCGCTTTGACGAACGCTTCGATCAGCGCTTCGTCTTTTTCGCCGGGTCTCACCTCTACGCCCGAGGACACATCGACCCCGCCAAAAGCGGTATGGCTTTTTGCAGCGCCGATCGCGGCCCCGACATTGTCGGGGGTGAGGCCGCCGGCCAGCAGGAAGGGCGTTTGCTCGCGGTAGTGCGAGAGGATCGACCAGTCGAACGCCGCGCCATTGCCGCCGGGAAGCGCGGCCCCCTTTGGCGGGCGCGAATCGAAGAGAAGGATGTCCGCCGCCTCGGCAAGCGCGCCGAGGTTGGTAAAATCCGACGGCGCGCCAACGCCGACCGCCTTGATGATCTCGACGCCGAACGCGCGGCGGATCTCATCGATGCGTTCGGCGTCTTCATGGCCGTGAAACTGAAAATGCGTCAGAAAGGGCGCGGCTTCCCCCAGCAATCTCTCACCCGCATCGACATAAAGGCCGCAGAATTTCGGGCACTCGAAACCCTCGTCGTAGGAGAGCTGTTTCAGTTCTGTAACGATTTCGGACGCATCGTCGGCCGCAATCGCCCGCGGACTTTTCGGCACGAACACAAATCCGATGAAGCTCGCGCCCGCGCGCGCCGCGGCGACCGCCTGATCAGCCGTTTTGACGCCGCAGATTTTGACCAGACCTGTCGCCATCAGGGCGTCGCCATTGTCGAATCGTCCGGTTGCGTCGGCGCCGGTTTGGCGGCCGCCGCCTTTTTCATCTCGCGAAGCTCAAGGCGATCGGCCTTGGCGCGAATGCGCAACTCGCGGTCGGAAACCCACATGCCGGCGGCGCCGAGCAGGAAACCCGTGAGCAAGGCGAGCATCAGCCAGAACCACAAGGGTAGCGCCGGCGTCGCGATCGCCGGCGCCGTCGTCGACAGGGGATCAAGGCTCAGCGCGATCGGCGTGCGGTTGGCGATCAGAAAAAGAACGAGGATCGCGCCGACCGGAAAGACGATCAACCAGCGCAGGATCTTCTTCATTTACGCCCTGACGCGCCGTCGCGCCGATATGCCGGCAAGGTCCAACATCATCCCTTTTCGCCGTTCAGCCGGTCCCGCAATTCCTTGCCGGGTTTGAAAAATGGAGAAAACTTTTCGTCGATCGGCACCGGCTCGCCGGTGCGCGGATTGCGGCCGACGCGCGAGGGCCGCCGCTTCACCGAAAAAGCGCCAAAGCCGCGCAACTCGACGCGCTCGCCCTTGACCAGCGCGGTCGCGATTTGATCGAACACGATCGACACCAGCCGTTCGATGTCGCGATGAAAGAGATTTGGATTTTCATCGGCAAGTTTTTGCACAAGTTCCGACTTGATCATCTGGTCACCCGCCCCTCGGCCGTCCCGCGCCATGCGTCCGACGACCTCCCCCGAAGTCCGGACTGCAGGCGGCCGATTGATGAAAGCCGCCTGAATTCAGGGGGTTGACCCTCTCAAACCATTCCTGCGGCGTCAAGGCGCTTCTCGCCGCCCCAGGCAGAAGATAAGCCCCTTTGATGCGCGAAAATGATCCCGGCAAGGCGTCTTTCGGCTATCGCGAGGTTCGGGCGGACGACAAGGCCGGCCTCGTCCGGGATGTTTTCGACAAGGTCGCCCCGAAATATGACCTGATGAACGATTTGATGTCGGCGGGCGTCCACCGGCTGTGGAAACAGGTCCTCATCGACCGGACGAACCCGCGCCCTGGCGAACTCCTGCTCGACGTCGCGGGCGGCACCGGCGACATCGCCGCCGCCTTCCTGGCGCGCGCCGACCGCGGGCCGCGCGCCAGCGAGCGAGCGCCCGCCCGCGCGATTGTCGCCGACATCAACGCCGAAATGCTCGCCGCCGGAAGGGGACGCAAACGCCCCGAAGGCGTCGCCGGGCGGTTGGCGCTCGTTTGCGCCGATGCTGAAAATCTTCCGATCCCGGATCAATCTGTCGACGCCTATTCGATCGCCTTCGGCGTCCGCAACGTCACGCATGTCGATCGGGCGCTCGTCGAAGCGCGGCGCGTCTTGAAGATCGGCGGCCGCTTCTTCTGTCTTGAGTTTTCGCACCTTGCGACCGAAGGCCTGCAAAAACTCTACGACGCCTATTCATTCAGCGTCATTCCCTGGCTCGGCGAAAAAGTCGCCGGCGACCGGGCGAGCTATCAATATCTCGTCGAGTCAATCCGACGCTTTCCCGCCCAGGAGAATTTCGCCGCGATGATCCGCGCCGCGGGCTTTTCGCGCGTCAAATATGAAAACCTCTCGGCGGGCGTCGTCGCCATTCATTCCGGCTGGCGGATTTAGGGGGCGCGCGGGTGCTCGAAGCGATCGCCGATTTCGCGCGCCTCATCGCCGCCGGGGCGCGGCTGTCGCGCCATGACGCGCTTGTGCCGCGCGAGGTCGCGCATCATCTGCCGGCGCCGGCGCGTCTGATCGGCGCGCTGTCGCGCATCGGCGCCAGGACAAAAGCGGCGGACGGGACGCATTTGAGGCCCGGCGAGCGGCTCGCCGCCGCGTTTGAGGGCATGAGCCCCGCTTATGTGAAGCTCGGCCAGTTCATGGCGACGCGGCCCGACATCATCGGCTTTGACATGGCGAAGGATCTCGGCCGGCTTCAGGACCGGATGAAGGCGTTCCCGCGCGCCGAGGCGGTCGACGAGATCGAGCGCGCCTTCGGCAAGCGGCTTGACGACATTTTTGACGATTTTTCCGAACCGATCGCCGCCGCCTCGATCGCGCAGGTTCACCGCGCGACGTTGAAGGACGGCCGCCAGGTCGCCGTCAAAGTGCTCCGCCCACGGATCGAGCCGCAGGTCGCGGCGGAATTTCGCGCCTTCGCGCGCGCCGCGCGCCTCATCGAAGGGCTCTCCGCGACGACGAAGCGCATGGAGCCGGTGAAATTCATCGATACGCTGAAAGCGGCCGCGGCCGTCGAACTTGACCTCAGGATGGAGGCCGCGGCCGCCTCGGCGCTGAAGGCGGACCTGAAGGCGACGCCGGGCGTTTTCATTCCCGACATTGTATGGAATCTGACCGCGCGGCGCGTCTTGACGCTTGAATGGATCGACGCGACGCCGGTCAGCGACGTCGCCGCGCTCGCCGCCAAAGGCGTCGACAAGAAGCGCCTCGCCCGGACGATCATCAGCGTTTTCCTGACACAGGCGCTGGTGAAAGGCTTCTTCCACGCCGACATGCATCAGGGAAATCTGATGATCGACGGCGAAGGGCGCCTCGCGCTCGTCGATTTCGGCATCATGGGCCGGCTTGACGAACCGACAAGGCGGACTTTCGCCGAGATCATCCACGGCTTCATCACCCGCGACTATCATCGCGCCGCGAAAGTGCATTTTGACGCCGGCTACGTGCCGAAAACGCATTCCGTCGACGCCTTCGCGCAGGCGCTTCGCGCCGTCGGCGAGCCGCAATTCGGGCGGAGCGCCGACAATGTCGATATGAGCCGCGTCCTGCAGCAGCTGTTCGACGTGACGGCCCTCTTCGACATGCATCTGCGGCCGGAGCTTGTCCTGCTGCAGCGGACGATGGTCACGGTCGAAGGCGTCGCGCGCGCGCTCGACCCCGAAATCAACATGTGGGAGGCGGCGGCGCCGGTCGTCAGCGCCGCGATCGCCGACGCCATCGGCCCGCGCCGCCAGTTCGAGCGGCTGAAGGGCGCGGCGCAAAAGGCGCTCGACATCGCGCCCGACCTGCCGCGCTATGTCGAACTCATCGCCGCGGCGTCGCAAAGGGTTTCCGATCCGGCGTTCAGCGCCTCGCAGCAGGCGACGGAAAATCTCGCGCGCGCGATCGCCGGCCAGAACCGGCTGACGCGCGCCGCGCTGTGGTTCGCCGGGCTTGCCGCGCTCATTCTCGCGGCCGTCCTCGTCTTTCGATAAAATTTTAAGGGTCTCCGCCACCCTATTTTCGCGCCCTTGCGCGAGATTTTCGAGGGAAAAAACCGGGAGGCGAGATCATGTTCGGACTGAAATTCGGCGCGAAGAAGAAAGCGGTCGAAGGCGAATTCATCACCGCGCGCCTTAATGCGCGCGTGCAGCCGATCGATCGCGGCGAATATTTCGAGGACCCGCTCGACGAGGCGCTGAAGGAGCTTGGTCTCGGCGCCGTCACCGGCGGCGGCACCCAGCTCACGGAAGAACCCGCCGGCATCGCCTATTGCGATCTCGAAATCCTCGTCGCCGATTCGGGGGAGACGACCTTGCAGTCGATCATCGCGAGGCTTGAACAGCTTGGCGCGCCGAAGGGATCAAAACTCATCGTCGAGTCGACCGGCGCCGAAATTCCGTTCGGAACGCATGAAGGCCTCGCCCTTTACATGAACGGCGCGGATTTGCCGGACGACGTGTACGCGTCCTGCGACATCAACCATGTCATTGAAGAGCTTGATCGCCTGATGGGCGACAAGGGCAAGTTCAAGGGCTTTTGGGAAGGCTCGCGCGACACCGCGCTTTATTGCTACGGAACGTCATTCGCCGCGATGAAGGATGCGATCGAGCCGCTGCTCTCTTCCTATCCGCTCTGCCAAAAGGCGCGAATCGAGCAGATCGCCTAGCGGCGCCGGCTTGAAAGAGCGGCGGTCGCCGGCTATGATATCATTGCGATATCAAGGAATGGCGCATGGGCCAGGTGATCATCCGGAATCTCGACGATTCCGTCATTGAGACGCTGCGCGCTTCGGCCGATCGCGCCAACAAGCCGCTCGAGCAAATGCTGCGTGAAATTCTCGCCGAGGCCGCTCGCGCTGACAAGGTGAGCGCCATCGCAAGACTGAAGAAAATCGCCTCGATGAGTCCGCCGACCGACCTCGATGCGACTGACCTGATCCGCGAGGATCGGGACCGGTGAAAACCGCGGTTGTCGATGCGAGCGTTGCAGTCAAATGGCTCTTGCGCCAACCCAAAAGCGACCGCGCTTATGCTGCGATCAAGCGATTCAAACTGATCGCGCCAAGCCTCATATTGGCCGAGGTGGGGAATGCGCTTTGGAAGTATCGACGCGCTGATATGATGCCTGTCGAGGCGGTTGACGCGGCGCTTGACGGATTTGAGTCCAGTTTCTTCGAGTCGGTGCCGATCGACGAGGCGACGACGGCGCACGCGCTAAAGATCGCAATGGACCTCGACCACCCTATTTATGATTGTTACTACCTGTCTCTTTCAAAGAGATACGATATTCCGCTAATCACCGACGATTCCAAACTCGCGAGAAGAGCGAGCGATGCGGGCTTTCATATCATCGAGCTTGCCTTGTCGAATGAGCTCGATGGGGATCATTGAAACATGACTGCGCGTTCCATCCTTCTCATCATCGGCGGCGGGATCGCCGCCTACAAATCGCTTGAACTCATCCGCGAGCTGGCGCGCCGGGGAATCGGAACGCGCGCCATCCTGACAAAGGCGGGCGCCGAATTCGTGACGCCGCTCTCCGTCGCGTCGCTCTCCGGCGACAAGGTCTATTCCGATCTCTTCAGCCTCACCGATGAGGCGGAGATGGGCCATATCGAGCTGTCGCGGTCGGCGGATCTCGTCGTCGTCGCGCCGGCGACGGCGGATCTCATGGCGAAGGCCGCGGCCGGCCTTGCGAACGATCTCGCCTCGACGGCGCTTCTCGCGACCGACAAGCCCGTTCTTTATGCGCCGGCGATGAATGTCAGGATGTTCGAGCATCCCGCGACGACGCGAAACCTCCGCACCCTGATTGATGACGGCGCGATGATCGTCGGCCCGAACGAGGGCGAAATGGCGTGCGGCGAGTTCGGACCCGGGCGGATGGCGGAGCCGGCCGAGATCGCCGACGCGATCGACGCCTATTTCTCGACAATATCGACCGGCCCCTTAAAAGGGCGCCGCATTCTCGTCACCGCCGGGCCGACGCATGAGGCGCTCGATCCCGTCCGCTATATCGCGAACCGTTCCTCCGGCAAGCAGGGCTATGCGATCGCCGAGGCGCTGGCGCGCCTCGGCGCGGACGTGACCCTGGTCTCTGGGCCGACGGATCTGCGCGCGCCCGCCGGCCTTAAAGCGGTGCGCGTCGAATCGGCGCGCCAGATGCTCGCCGCCGTCGAAGCCGCGCTTCCCGCCGATTGCGCGATCATGTGCGCGGCGGTCGCCGATTATCGCCCTGAAATCGAGACCGACCACAAGATCAAGAAAGAGCGCGGCGGCCTCAGGAACATTCCGCTGACGGAGAATCCGGACATCTTGAAGACCGTCGCCGCGCTGAAAGCCGGGCGCCCGCGGCTGGTCATCGGTTTCGCCGCCGAGACCGACGACGTCGTCAATCACGCGCGCGCCAAGCGGCTGCGCAAGGGCTGCGACTGGATCATCGCCAATGACGTGTCGGCCGGCGCGCATTGCGCGATGGGCGGCGACATCAACGCGGTCACCCTGATCACGCCGGAGCGCGAAGAGCGCTGGCCCGAACTCGACAAGCACGAGGTCGCGCGCCGCCTCGCCGCGCGCATCGCCGACGCGCTGAAGGAGCCCCCGACCGCGCCGGCGCGCGCGGCGGAATGACGGTCAATCGGCCTGCGCGAGCCTGACGCGTCTGGATTGCGCGGCGACGACCATTGAAGCGATCCGCCGCGGCAGCGCTTTCATCGTCCAGGCGACGAACTTGTTCCAGAGCCCCGGCACATAGACGACATGGCGCCGCTCGACGGCGGCGAGCGCGCCTTTGACGACCGGCGCCGCCGGCATAACCCAGAATTTCGGCAGCGCGTCGATCAGATGGCGCGTGTTGTTGACGTCGTGAAATTCCGAATAGGTGAAGCCGGGGCAGAGCGCGGAGATGCGGACGTCCCGATCCTTGTTCTCGGCGGCGAGCGATTGCGAGAAGCAGACGAGAAACGCTTTTGATGCGCCGTACATCGTATGGCCCGCCGATCCCGGCATCAGGCCGGCAAGCGAGGCGACGTTGATGATCCGCCCAAAGCCTTGCGCCTGCATGCCCGGCAGGAACAGGCGGACGAGATGCGCGTAGGAGGTCACCATCAGCGCGATGAAATCGCGGTGCGCCGGCCATTCGGACTGCTCGAAACGGCCTGGATGGCCATAGCCCGCATTGTTGATGAGGATGTCGACGCGCGCGCCCGAAGCGTTGATCGCCGCCGCGATTTTTTCGGGCGCCGCGGGGTCGGCGAGATCGGCGGCGACGGCGATCGCTTCAATCTTGTATTTTTCTTTCAGATTTGCGGCGAGCTGATTGAGGCGATCGGCCCGCCGCGCTGTCAAAACAAGATTGGCGCCGCTTTCGGCGAGCGCCTCCGCGAAGGCTTTGCCGATGCCGGCCGATGCGCCGGTGACGAGCGCCCATTTGCCGCGATAAATCATCCGTAGACCTCATAATGAGCCGGCTCACGCAAGCGTGAGCGCGAATGCGCCAAAGCGCGGCTCAAGCGCGCCGGAGCGGATCGCCGGGCGCGGCTCGATGCGCGATAGTCGCGTCATCGGCCGATCCGCTTCACCGCGCAATCGGCCGGATCAGGGGGCGACTTGGTCTTTTCATCGAGGAGAGAAACATGAAGACCTTCGCCAAACGCTTCTTAACCGCCGCCGCCCTCGCTTCAGCGACGCTCGCTGGCGCGCCCGCTTTCGCCGGCGACGTCGACTTCGCCTATTCGGCGTCGGAAATGCGCAATTCCGCGGCGATTTCGGACCTTTATGAGCGCATCGAGGAGAAAGCCTGGCGCGCCTGCGCCGTTTACGAGAATTCCGGCCTTTTGGGGATCGCCTATCAGCGCGCCTGCGCCGCCGACCTCATGGCCGACTTTGTCGACGGGATCGACAATGCGAAACTGACGGCGCTTCACGAAGAGCGCCATGGCGCGCGTCTGGCCGAAAGCTTTTAGCGCGCCGGGCGCGAAAGTGGGAACCGGTTTCGCGCGCAAAGGCGCGCCAAATCAAAAGACCCGGTTTCGCCCGCGCCGGCGCGAGAAGGTGACGCTCGCGCCGGCGAAGGCCGCCAGCATGAAATAGACGATCGAGAGATTGTTCGTCTGCGACGCGATCGACCGGCTGATCATCAGCGAAATCGCCGCCGCGAAACAGGCGACGTAAACGACGCCGAGCGACGGGTGCGAAAGGCGCGAGCGCTTGACCGCGGCGAGGCCCCAGGCGGTGAGCATTGCGAAAAACGTCAGCGGTCCCGGCAGGCCGAGATCAAGCGCCAGCGACAGATAGTAATTGTCGAGCGTCAAGGACTTGCCGAAATAGCCAAGGACGCGCGCCGACCGCCCGGACCCGTAGCCGAGCACCGGGCGCTTGAGGATCTTCGGCCAGGCCATCTCCATTTGCACGATGCGCGACTGGGTCGAATTCGCCGCGCTCTGCCCCGCCTTGCCGGTGACGACCCCGTGCGCGCCGATGAAAGCGACCGGCGAGACGGCGATCGCGGCGAGAATGATGAGGCCGGCGATCGGGCGCCAGCGCGACGCCGCGGCGCGCTGCAAGAAGCGATAGCCGAAGAGCCCCGCCATCGCAGCGACGGAGATCGCCATCACCATGATCGCGCCGCGCGAATTCGAGGCGACGGCGCCGGCGGCGATCACAAAGAACGCCGCCGCCCAGAAGATTCGTTCCGGGAATTTCCGCGCGGCGAGGAAGAAGGCGGCGGCGAAAGGGAGGGCGAAGCCCAGATGCTCGCCGAGCGACAAGGGGTGAGAGTGAGAAGACTGCGCGCGAAAGACGCCGTCGCGGACTTTCTCCGTCTGCACATTTTGCAGCCATGCCGCGTTGTCGGCGATGAACGGCGACAGGAGATCGGCGAGAAGGCGGTGCGTGGCGGCCTCGCCGACGGCGATCGCGGCGACGATCGCCGCGCCGACCGCCAGCGCTTTCATCAGCCGCGCGAAATCGCGCTGGCGGCGGCAATAGGTGAGAATGGCGCAATAGGGGACAAGCCAGATGACGGCCTGACGGACGAATTCCGGAATCGCGATCGATCGCCCCTGCGCGAGCGGCAGGCTCAATAGGCCAAGCAGGAAGAGAAGGAAGACAAGCGCGGTCACCGCCCGGCTCTTGCGGACCGCATAAGCGAACTGCGCGCGGCGGTGCGGCGAGACCGTCATGTCATAGGCCCACATCGCGCTCACCGCGTAGAGGAGGAGGCGCGGCGGCGTCAGGATCGGCAAAGGCCCGAGTTTCACGAACAGATAGACCGGCCAGACGGGGAAAAGCAGCGCGACGAGCAGCAGCAGCGTCATCGCGAGGCGCCGCGGCGCCGCTCTGGCGCGGGGGGCGACGGCGATGATGGCGACGGCGACCGGCAGCAGGAAAGCAGCGCCGATCGGCGGATAGATGATCGTCGCCGCCGACGCGAGCGCTGCGTAAAGGGTCAGCGCGCCGGCGAATCCGGCGATCCCCGCCGCGCGCGCGAGGGAGAGGGGCGGGGCGTCGTCAATGGCCTCGGACATGCCCTTTCATAGGGGCCCGACCGGCGCCATCTGGTTAACAGGCGCGGGCAATTTCTGTGGTGCGCTTTTGATTTGGCGCGCCTTTGCGCGCGAAACCGGTTTCCACTTTCGCGCCCGGCGCGCTAGCATGAGCCTTGCAGCAAAGGGTCCGTTAAGGTCGTCGCCCCGGAGATCATGGACACAATCGCCTTCATCGTCGGCCTCTTCGTCGCGATCCTCGTCATCGCCTGGTACGCCTTTAACGAAGAGCGGGCGGGCGCGGGCGGCATCGGGCTCTTCGCGATCCGCAGCGACGCCGGCGGCGGCGACGAAACCGCGCCGCCGGAAGCCGTCCGGTACCGGCCGCGCGAGCGCGTTTCGCCGGCAAGCGGGGCGGGGCTGCGCACGGCGACCCCGACGACGACCTATCGGGTGAAGCCCGCCAAACGCGCGCCGCTTGCGGTCGACGAAGACGGGACCGCCGAGGCCGACAAGGAATATTGATCAGCGCAGGCCCGTCAGGCGGCGGGCGTTGGCGCGCGCCTTTTGATAGCCGGGCCTCAGCGACGCCGACGCGACGCGCTCTGACGCGCTCAAAATCGACGGCGTCCGCGCCGGCGGCGACAAAAGGATCGCCGTTATCGCCGTGATCCCTCGCCAATAGCCCTGCTGCGCCGCGATGGTTTTCTCCGTCACCATGCGTCGCGCCTCCGCGCCGCCCGTGATGTCGCCCATCAGCATCGCCTGCTGAATTTTGATCGTTCGCATGGCGATCGTGACCGCGGCGGCGTTCATGGCGGCCGCCGTGTCGAACCAGAGCGTCAATGGATTTCGCCGCGCCGCCATTTCACGCGCTCCCGCGGGGAACCGGCGTTCCATAAAGCGCCGCGAAATAGCCGGCGATCCCGCGCGCGCTGTCGATGTAAAAACGATCGTTCGCCGCCTTCACGGCCTGATGATCCGTATACGGCGCATCAGCGGCGAGAACGAGCGTCGGGCAGTTCCAGCGCCCTTCGCCCAAGGCCGCGGCAAGGCCGGCGCGCGGCTGCGCGATCGCTTCATAGCGGATGTCGAGCGCTTCCTTGATCGCCGGGAAATAATGGAGAAATCCCCAGATCTCCGCGCATTCGGGGCAGAATTCGCGGCGGCCGTCAGCCTTAAAGCCGGGCGGGAGGAGGAAGAGGATCGAGCGCGACATCGCGCGCTTACGGCTTCTTGCCGTGGATGGCAGCGCGTACTTCGGCGCTCGCCGTTTCGATCTCTTCGCGGGAAAGGCCGGCCGCGAATTTCGACGCCATCGCTTCCAGCATCGGCCGCATCTCCTCCTTTGAATTGACGCGCGGGAAGGGTTCCGCCGGGACCTTTTTGCCGAGGAACGCGCAGAGCGGCTCCCAGCCTTGCTTCGCGTCGAAAACAAGGAGGCGGTCTTTGGCGATTTCGCGCTTCACGGCCGCATTGTGCCGGTTGAACGTCGCGATCATGTGATCGTGGTCGTGTATGCGATCGTCGAAAAACCGCCAGACGATGTTCTTGATGACCGGCGCGAAAGGCATTTGGGGCATCGATTTGGCGGCGAGCGGACTTAGAATTGTCTCCTGCGTCGACTCGAACCATTTCTCCGGATCGCGCAGGGAGAGGATGATCTTCGCCTCCGGATAAAACGCGGCAAGCTCGCGCCAGAACGCCGCCGTCGGAAAATCGACCGCCGCGCCATAGCCCTTGAAGATCGCCGGCCAGTCAGGCTTTCCCGCCGCCGCTTTCGTCCACAGATCGACCTGCTCGGGCGAGCCGAAGACCTCGCTCATGTGATGGCATTTGCCAAGGCCGAGCATTTCCAGCGCGACTTTCAGCGAAGCCGTGCCGGTGCGGCCGAGGCCCGCGCCGATGACGGATAGGGTCATTGTTCGCTCCTTTTCTCGCAAGCTAGACCGGCCGACGAACGTCCGGAAGCGCCCCTGCAATGAGGCGCGGGGCTTGACAAAATGCAAATTATACGTATTTTACGCAAAACGAGCGAACGTCAATGCCCAGAATTTCGTCGACCGATTTCGTCCGCACGCCCGGCCTTTATCAGGACCAGGCGCAGCGCGAGCCCGTCATCATCGTCAAGCACAACCGAGAGCACGCCGTAATCGTTTCGGCGGAAGAATATCGCCGGCTGAAGCGCCGCGACAGGCTGGTTTTCCGGGCGGGAGAATTATCGAACGCCGACATCGCGGCGATCCGCGCGGCGAGACCTGCGCCTGAGGCGGCGGCCTTCGACGACGAAATCGCGTGAGCCTGCCGGCGCCGACGCCCGGGCTCGTCATCCGCTACGCCTATCTCTGGGCGCGCGAGCATGACGAGGGGCGCGAGGAAGGCGTCAAGGATCGTCCGTGTGCGGTGCTTCTGGCGACGCGCGACGACGAGGGCGATCTGCGCGTCGTCGTCCTGCCGGTCACCCATTCGCGCCCTTTCGATCCGGCGACGGCGGTCGAAATCCCGCCCGCGACCAAGCGCCGCCTCGGCCTCGACGACGACCCGTCGTGGATCGTCGTCACGGAAGGGAACGTCTTCGCATGGCCGGGGCCAGACGTCCGCTTCGCGCCGGACAAGGGACCGGAAAGCGTCGCCTACGGACTATTGCCGGCGAAGCTCTTTGAGATCGTCCGGGACCGGTTCGTCGAGATGCACGAAAAGGCGAAGGCGCGATTCGTGAGGCGGGAGGAGTAGGGCTGATGCAATCCGCCGTCCGCCATCGCGGATAGAGCGTTGGCAGATTACATCCGGCCCACAGCCTCTACAGCCTATTCATTTTGATGCGAGATCTTGGCGGCAAATCCAGCCCTACGCTTTTGCGTTTCGAGGCGGCGTTCGTGTTCCGGCAAGAGCCGCGCATCGTCACGGAACCAGGCAGTCATATCGGCTTGCATTGATCAGGACCGATAGTGTCCTCCCGGACGGCGCGAAGCGCCGATCCGGGATCTCATCAGTCTGTCGCCGGAGGTCCCGGATATTCGCCTTCGGCGATTTCCGGGATGACAGGAGTTCAGCCCTCATCAGCGCAAATTGGTACCAAGTTGCGCTGAGTCCAACTCATTCGGCGAGGACCCCTTTTGCTGATGAAAGTGTCATCCCGGGCGCGCTGCAACACGTAGTGTTGCGGCGCAGACCCGGGACGGCGTGCAGCCGAGGGCCCGAAACTGCGCGGGATCCCGGGTTTGCGCAGCGGCATTGTCATGCCGCGGCGCGCCCGGGATGACACGGTCTTCTCTTTTGAAGAGGTCCCGGAAACAGGAACGTCATGAGTCTTTTTCAATGCGATTTGGCATCACTCGCTATGGAGCAAAGCAGTCAAGTTGGACCTGATAATATTGGTCACGAATGCTAGCAAATTGCTCGCGCCGACTTCCTATTTCCAGATTATTATGCGGCGGCGATTTTATGGAATCGGTCTTTCTCGCGAATGCTTCCAGATCAGGGCAATTCTTCTGAAATCTGTTTCGTATTTCCTCGATCGCTCCCGCTACGTCATTTCCTCCAAAGTTCTTCCCAATATCTTACAACCCCTCCCAAAACTTCTTCGCTTTCTTGAAAAAGCCTGACGAGGACGGGCTGCAATCCTCCCCGCCGGCTTCGCAGAACTCGCGCAGCAGCTCTTTCTGGCGGGCGTTGAGATTGACCGGCGTTTCGACGCTGATCTCGATGAAGAGGTCGCCCCGGCCTTTCTGGTTGAGCTTGGTCATGCCTTTGCCTTTGACGCGGAAGCGGCGGCCGGTCTGGGTGCCGTCCGGCACCGAAATCGAAACGCGCCCGCCTTCGATCGTCGGCGACTCGACCTCGCCGCCGAGCGCCGCCGTCGTCATCGGCACGGGCAGCGCGCAATAAAGATCGGCGCCGTCGCGCTCGAAAAGCTCGTGCGCTTTCAACTCGACGAAGATGTAAAGATCGCCCTCGGGCCCGCCGCGGGGGCCCGCCTCGCCCTCGCCGGCGAGGCGGATGCGCGTGCCGTTCTCAATGCCGGCGGGGACGTCGACGACGAGCGTCCGCTCGCGCTTGACGCGCCCCTGGCCGCCGCAATCCGTACACGGATCAGTAATGACGCGGCCCTCGCCGCCGCATTGCGGGCAGGTGCGCTCCAGCGTGAAAAAGCCCTGCTGCACGCGCACGCGCCCGGCGCCGCGGCAGGTCCCGCAGGTCGAGGGGCCCGACCCCTTCTTGGCGCCAGACCCCTCGCAGGCCTCGCAGCCGACCGAGCCCGGCACCGAGATTGAGGCCTTCTTGCCGGCGAAGGCTTCCTCCAGCGTGATGTCGAGCGCGTATTTGAGATCGGCGCCGCGCCCCGGCGCGCGCGAGCGCTGTCCGCGCGCGCCCATGAGGTCGCTGAAAAGATCTTCAAAGACGTCGGAAAAGGCGCCGGCGTCAAACCCGCCGGCAAAACCGTTCGGGCCGCCCGGGCCGCCGCCGTTCCTGAAGGCGGCGTGGCCGAAACGGTCATAGGCCGCGCGCTTTTGCGGGTCGGAGAGGATCTCGTAGGCCTCGTTCACTTCCTTGAATTTGCGCTCGGCTTCCGGGTCGCCCTGATTTCGGTCCGGGTGATGGCGCATCGCCGCCTTGCGAAAGGCGGATTTGATCGCCGCGTCGTCGGCGGCGCGGTCCAGTCCGAGTAGCGAATAAAAATCCTGCGCCATTGCGTATAGTCGCCCCGTCCACTCAATTGTCATCCCGGAAACCGCCGCAGGCGATTATCCGGGACCCCCGGCGGCGTCGCGCTCCAACCTCACGGGGTCCCGGCTCTCCGCGATGCTTGGCATCGCTGCGGCCGGGATGACATGCGCTAATCCTTCTTGTCGCCGTCGACTTCTTCGAAATCGGCGTCGACGACCTTGTCGTCGCCGGCGGCGCTTTCATCGGCGGCGTCCGCCGCGGAAGCGGCCTGCGCCTTGTACATCGCCTCGCCGAGCTTCATCGACGCGGTCAGCATCGTCTGCGTTTCGGCGGCGATTTTCTCGGCGTCGGAATTTTCATCGTCGAGCGTCGCGCGAAGCGCGGCGATCGCCTCTTCGATCGCCTTCTTCTCGTCCGCGGAAATTCTGTCGCCATATTCCTTCAGCGCCTTGTCAGTCTGATGGAGGGCGCTTTCGCCATGGTTCTTCGCCTCGACCCGCGCGCGCCGCTGCTTGTCTTCGTCGGCGTGGGCTTCGGCGTCCTTGACCATCTTTTCGATGTCCTTGTCGGAAAGGCCGCCCGACGCCTGGATGCGGATCGACTGTTCCTTCGACGTCGCCTTGTCCTTCGCCGAGACGTGGACGATGCCGTTGGCGTCGATGTCGAACGTGACCTCGATCTGCGGCACGCCGCGCGGCGCCGGCGGAATGCCGACAAGATCGAACTGGCCGAGCATCTTGTTGTCCGCCGCCATTTCGCGCTCGCCCTGGAAGACGCGGATCGTCACCGCCGACTGATTGTCTTCAGCCGTCGAGAAAGTCTGCGACTTCTTGGTCGGGATCGTGGTGTTGCGCTCGATGAGGCGGGTGAAGACGCCGCCGAGGGTTTCGATGCCGAGCGACAGGGGCGTCACGTCGAGGAGGAGGACGTCCTTGACGTCGCCCTGCAGGACGCCCGCCTGAATGGCGGCGCCGAGCGCGACGACTTCATCCGGATTGACGCCCTTGTGCGGCTCCTTGCCGAAGAAGGCTTTGACCGTTTCCTGCACCTTCGGCATGCGCGTCATGCCGCCGACGAGGATCACTTCTTCAATGTCGCCCGCCGAAAGCCCGGCGTCCTTCAAGGCCGCCTTGCAGGGATCGACCGTCTTTTTGATCAGATCGTCGACAAGGCTTTCGAGCTTGGCGCGCGACAGCTTCATGGTGAGGTGCTTGGGGCCCGTCGCGTCGGCGGTGATGAAGGGGAGGTTCACTTCATACTGCGCGGTCGTCGACAGTTCCTTCTTCGCCTTTTCGGCTTCTTCCTTCAGGCGCTGCAGGGCGAGCTTGTCTTTCCTGAGATCAATGCCCTGATCCTTTTTGAATTCGTCGGCGAGGTAATCGACGATCCGCATGTCGAAATCTTCGCCGCCGAGGAAGGTGTCGCCGTTCGTCGCCAGCACTTCGAAAACGCCGTCGCCGATCTCAAGAACCGAGATGTCGAACGTGCCGCCGCCAAGGTCGTAGACGGCGATCTTCTTGCCTTCCTTCTTTTCTAGACCATAGGCGAGCGCGGCGGCGGTCGGCTCGTTGATGATGCGAAGGACTTCAAGGCCGGCGATCTTGCCGGCGTCTTTCGTCGCCTGGCGCTGGGCGTCGTTGAAATAGGCGGGCACGGTGATGACCGCCTGGTCGACCTTCTCGCCGAGATAGGCTTCCGCCGTCTCTTTCATCTTCTGGAGGATGAACGCTGAAATCTGCGAGGGCGCGTATTTCTCGCCGCGGCTCTCGACCCAGGCGTCGCCATTCGCGCCCTTCATGATCTTGTAGGGGACCATGCCGATGTCTTTTTTCACCATCGGGTCTTCGAAATTGCGGCCGATGAGGCGCTTGATCGCGAAGAAGGTGTTTTCAGGGTTGGTGACCGCCTGGCGTTTCGCCGGCTGGCCGACGATGCGCTCGCCGTCCGGGGTGAAGGCGACGACCGACGGGGTCGTCCGCGCGCCTTCCGAATTCTCGATCACTTTGGGCGTTTTGCCTTCCATGACCGCGACGCAGGAATTGGTGGTTCCAAGGTCGATGCCGATGACTTTCGCCATATTCAAAGTCTCCTTGCAGCGGACAGTTCCTCATTCGGGCCTTCATGAAAGCAGGCGTCCCCGCCGCTTCCGCCAAGCGCCCTTTATGGACCGCCCCTCTATCCGTTTGGTTGACAGGCGGGAAACAGCCGCCCCCGCCGGGTTCGTGCGGGATATAGGGAGGGCCTTTCCCCCCTGCAACCCGCTGGACGTCAGCGCCGGAAACTCCGCGCGGTTCATGGCCGATCTCGGCGCGCCGAGCGTCCTCGGACGGTAGAAACTCCCTTGCGGCTGGCGCATAACGCCCCGCCGCAAGGGAGAATGCACATGGCGACCAAACCGAAAAAATCCGCCGCGAAAGCGCCGGCAAAAAAAGCGCCCGCCAAAAAGGCCGCAAAGAAGAAACCCGCGCCGAAAATGCCGACCAAACGCGCGAGGCTCGCCGCCAATGAATATGCGCCGCTCGCGCCCTATCTTCGGGTCAAGGGCGCAAGGCAGGCGATCGAATTCTACAAGAACGCCTTCGGCGCGAAGCTCCGGATGATCATGGACGCCGACGACAAGGTCCGCGTGATGCACGCCGACCTCATCATCAATGGCGGCGAACTGATGATGTCCGACCCGTTTCCGGAATTCGGGACGGCGGTGACGACGCCGCCGGTCGAAGCGAGGACGACGACGGTCTCGATCCACCTGCAGGTCGACGACGCCGACAAATGGTGGGCGCGCGCGACCGGCGCCGGCTGCGTTCCCGTGATGCCGCTCGCCGATCAATTCTGGGGCGACCGCTTCGGCATGGTGAAGGACCCCTACGGCCATGTCTGGTCGATCGCCTCGACGATCAAGAAGAAGCGGAAATAGGCGCTTTTCAGCCCGCCCGCGGCATCATCGCGATCTTCTGCCAGATCTTGCGCGAGAGGCCTGTCGTCAGGGTTTCAACGTCGCTCGCGGCGGCGGCGACCTCGCCGTCGCGGCAGGACTGGGCGAGGAGCGCGGCGAGCTTGGCGACGAGCGACAGCATTTCGCTGCAATAATCGAGATAGCGCTCAAGCGCCGGGCCGAACAGCTCTTGTTTGGGCGAATGCGCCGTGTCGGGGAGCGCTGCAACGTCCCTATACGGATCTTTTGTCAGCTGGTGCATGTCGACGACATGCGCGATTGAGCGAAGCTCGTGAAGATAATCGAGCGCTCTCGCCCGTTTCCACCGCGTCTCCATGCGCCCGAGCGTCACGACGCCGATGCCGACAAGAACGGCGATGTTCATCGCCGGCTCAAGGACCTGCACGAAAGTCGTCGCCTTCATGTCGAGCCCGTCATAATGAAGACCGGTCGCGACGAACGCGGCGGCGGACGCGCCGGCGATCCAGACGCCCAGGACCGACGCCCGGATCCAGCGTTGCGGCCTGGTGAGGCGATCAGCCTCGCTCGCGCACCGCCGAGCGATTGCGCCAAGGTCGATCGCGACGCGGCGAAGGCCTGAGTCCGGGAAGCGCTCGCCGATCCTGAGGCCGAGCTTGTCGATCGTCTCGATGACGCAGTCGGATTTAAGCGTGCGGTAGGGCATTAGCGGCGGTCCTCGCCGCCCATGTTGCCCGCGCCGGCTTAATAGCTGGTTTGATCGCCGCCGGTCAGGCGACCCGCAACCCGGACCAGAACGCGGCGTCGACCGCGTGGATGCTGACGCCGATGACGGCGACAATCAGGAGGACGCCGAGGAGATTGGTGAGGCGGTTGGTCATGGCTGTTTTTCCTTTTGTTTCTTGAGGGCTTTCTGATTCGCACCGAGCGGCGAAACCTTCAAAGTGTCTATTGACGGTTACGAGATAGCGCCCATATTGTAACCTGTAAAGAGAATTTAGCTGGTCGAAGAATGAGATTTTCTCCCTATTCCTGGTCGCCGGCCGACCTGGTCGGCGGCGACATCGCCATCGACTTCATCAACACCGCCGCCGATTGGGCGAGCGGCGACCCGATTGACCGGCTTGGCGGGCTTGAGGGCCTTGCCGACTGGGCGCGCGTCGCCGGCCTCGTCTCGCCTGATGAATTGCTCGCCATGAAGGCGCAGGCCGCGCGTCGGCCGGACGAGGCGGCGCGGGTCTTTGAAGACGCGACGGCGCTGCGCGGCGCGCTCTGGCGCCTTTTTGAGGCGGCGGCGCATCAACGCCGCGCCGGGGCGGCGGATCTAGCGACCTTGAAGGATTGGACTTGCCGCGCTCGCGGCCATCAGGAGCTGGCGCAAACCGACGACGGCTTTCGCGACCGCTGGACGAAGGATGCGCCGATCCTGGAAACGCCGGTCTACGCGATCGCGCTCGCCGCCGAAGCGGTCCTTAAGGACGGCCGTCTCGACCGAATCCATGTTTGCGGCGGCGACAGCTGCGAGTGGATGTTTCTCGACAATTCGAAAAACGCCAGCCGCCGCTGGTGCTCGATGGCGACCTGCGGCAACAGCGCCAAGGTGAAAAAATTCCGTAAACGGAAGAATGAGGCCGTCAGTTCAGGTCCCTGACGACCCGGAAGCCGATGTCGCCGGTCCGCGCGCTCTCGGCGTCGCCGTCGCGATGCGCGGCCCTCAAATCGGCGCCGCCGTCATTCCAGGCGCCGCCCTTGATGACGCGCGCCGAGCAAAGCCCGCCGACCGGCGTCGCCTCGGTCGGCTCGCCGGCGAGCGTCGGCGCCCAGCAATCGGCCGTCCATTCGGCGACATTGCCGTGCATGTCATAAAGGCCGAAAGCGTTCGCGGCGTAGCTGCCGACCGGCGTCGTCCGTCCGCGCAGCGCGCCGTAATTGGCCTTGTCGGCGGCGAGCTGGTCGCCGAACGCGAAGGACGCGGCCGATCCTGAACGCGCCGCATATTCCCATTCGGCCTCGGTCGGCAGCCGATAGCGCCGGCCGGTCTTCGCCGAGAGCCATTGCGCGTAGCCTTGCGCGTCGCTCCAGGAAACATTGATCACCGGCCTTTTGCCGCGACCCCAGCCATGGTCGGGCCGGGGCGCGCAAGCGCCGTCCGCGACGCAGGCCTGCCAATCGTCAAAGGTCGTCTCGCGCACGGCGACGGCGATGTTTTTCCGGATGACGAAAGGCGTCGCCGGCAATTCAGCCGGACCGCGGCCAGGCTCTGTCTCGGCCGAGCCCATGGTGAAAGATCCCGCATCGATTTCAGCCATGTCGGGGCAATCGACGCAATCGCGGAAATAATTTCCGAAGGAGACCGCTTCGGCCTCGCTGCTCGTCGACGTCCAGGTCAGTTCGGCGATCTTGTCCGCCTCGCCGGCCGGCGGCGGTTCGGCGGCGCCGGGCGCGGCGTTCGCTGTCTCGCCGACGGCCGCTTCCGCGAGCGCGCCGATGGTCGCCGGTTTGACGCGCGGCTCGCCGGCGTCGGATTCCGGCGCGCGCTCGGCGGGCGCAGCAAGCTCGGCGAGCGCGCCGCTGTCGCGCAGCGGCTCTGGCGCGGTTTCGGCGACCGGCGCGGGCAAGGCCGCGGGTCCCGCGCCAGCCTGGTCGGCGGGCGGCTCATCCGGCGCGGTCGCGGGCGCATCGACGGCGATGGGCGGCGCCGTCGGTTCATCCGCAGGCTGATCTTTCGGCGCGACAAAGGCGACGACGGCGCCGCCGGATTTCTCTTCGGCGACGACGGGCGCCGGCGACGGCCGGCCGAGGATCAGCGCCGTCGTCGTCACGCCCGCGAGCGCGATCACGGCGACGCCGGCGGCGATCGCCGCGCGCGGGATTTGCGGCAGCGGCCTTGACCGCGCGCCGCTTTGATAGGCGGCGGGCTCGGCGAAAATGTCCTCAAGATGCGGCGCGCTCGGCGCCGGCTTTTTGGCGGCGGGCGCCGGCGCCTTGAGATCAAGAATGGGCTTTGGCGCCGCGGCGACCGGCGCCGGCGCGGCGGGCGCGAAATCAACGCCCCGGCGCACGGCGAGTTCGATTTCATCGAGCACGAATCGCCAGCGCGGGTCTTCCTCGCGACCGCTCCAGCCGGCGAGATCCATCGGCCAGAGATGCTCGAAGCTCGGCGGCGGCGGCGACTTGCCGAGCGCGACCGGCACCAGCACGCGCCGCGCCAGCGCCGAGCGCGCCGCCGAGAGGATCGTCGGCGATGTCGCGGCGGCCGGCGACCAGACGACCAGCACCGCGGACACCGGCTCGTCTTCGGCGGTCGCCTCATAGCCTTGAGAGGCGAGCGCCGCTTTCAGCTTGTCAGCGAAACCGATATTTTCGGGCGCAAAAAGAAGCCTGATCCTACTCATTTATGATTTTGTTTCCGGAATCGGCGGCCGTCCCCGCGAGCGGCGCAATTCCTGTTGTTGTTCGCCGATTGCGATCACCCCCGCAAGGCGAATCGCGCCATCCGGACTTAACGTTTTGCATGTTTTTGTTCTTGATATGTTCCGACAGGAAAGGCAAGATGGGCGCGCGGTTCGGGGGAGGCCCACCATGGTCGCACAGCTGACGACATTCGCCTTTCAAGGGGTTGAGGCAAGGCCCGTCACAGTCCAGGTCCAGATCGGCGGGGGCGGCAACCAATTCGCGATTGTCGGACTGCCCGACAAGGCGATCTCGGAAGCAAGGGACCGCGTCCAGTCGGCGCTCTGTGCGATCGGGCTTGGGCTTCCGCCCAAGAAGGTGACGGTCAATCTCGCGCCGGCGGATCTGCCGAAAGAGGGCGGTCATTTCGATCTCGCGATCGCGCTCGGGCTGCTGATCGAAATGGGCGCGGCGCCGCGCGACGCCGCTGACGGCTTTGCGGTGATCGGCGAGCTTGGTCTTGACGGGTCGATCGCGCCGGTCGCCGGCGCGCTTCCCGCCGCCATCGCCGCCAACGCCCGCGATCTCGGGCTGATTTGCCCGGCTGCGTCCGGCGCGGAGGCCGCCTGGGCGAGCGCTGATATCCGCATCATCGCGCCAAAGAGCCTCATTCAGCTCGTCAATCACTTCAAGGGCGTCCAGGTCCTCTCCGCGCCAGCGCCGGGCGCGATCGAAGCCGCCGCCGCCGGGCCGGACCTCAAAGACGTCAAAGGTCAGGAAAGCGCCAGGCGCGCGCTCGAAGCCGCCGCGGCCGGCGGGCACAATCTCTTGATGATCGGGCCGCCGGGCGCCGGCAAATCCATGCTCGCCAAGCGCTTGCCGGGCCTCTTGCCGCCGCTGACGCCCGAAGAGATGCTTGAAATCTCGATGATCCAGTCGATCGCCGGGCTGCTCGAGGGCGGCCGGCTGACAAGAGCAAGGCCGTTCCGCGCGCCGCATCATTCAGCGTCGATGGCGGCGATGGTCGGCGGCGGCATGCGGGCAAAACCCGGCGAAGCCTCGCTCGCCCATCATGGCGTGCTGTTTCTCGACGAGCTTCCGGAATTCACCGGCATTACTACGCAAACTCACCATAATTGGTTATAGTTGTCAACCCCCGATTTTCCGAAAGATGGTCGCCCATAGGTGATTTCGGAAATGATCGCCCTGGCGGACGGATTCGACCATGCGCCGCCGTGCGACGGCCAAGGCTCCGCCGGTCCCGTATTTCTGTTGAAGGTAGGCCGCCCAATAGCCGGTGATGGAGCCGATGCGGCGGCGGTATTCGACCCTCTGCGGCATCGGGAGGTGGCGCAATAGCTGGGTGAACGCCGTATGGGTCAACGGGAAAGGGTCGCGACTTTGATCGGCCATTTTGTCGTTTGCTGCCCGAATCAAAGCGCTTTAGTAGTTAACAAAGGTTACCAATTCATGACGGGGAGGTCAGACTGGTGCAATATGTCTGCGGGGGCGCTCATGGCGGACACCGAATATAAACACCGACAAAACAGCGTCGCGCTTTCGCGACTGCCAAAAGAAGAATTTGAGAAGCATCGGGGTGAGTTCGCAATACTGATCGACGGCAAGGTCTGTGCTTTTCGGAAGACCAATCGAGAAGCCCTAACCGAGGCTATGCAGAAATACGCTGGCCACCATTTTTCTGTTCGACGAGTCGAACCTCAGCCTGTCGACGTGGGGTTCCTCGACCTTGCCAACTATAATCGGTAAGTTTCACGATCTACGCCAGCCGCTAATCAGGGCGCGGATTTCAAACGCGATTCCTTTCATGGATGGTGACGAATACCACCATGCTCCGGCGGCGCAAAAGTCACGAGACGTGTGGGCGCTAGTAGACACAGGCGCGACTACAACTGTTGTTGATGTTGAAATTCAGCGACATCTCATGTTGCCGCAACAAGGGTCTGCCCCGGTCTTTTTCCCCAACATGGCAAGTTCAGAATTTCACCCTACGCACACTTGCGCATTGTCCTTGTGGGATCACTACAACAATGATGCGAAGCTGCATGAATGGAAGGATTGGCCGGAGGTTCTTGTCTTTTCTCTGGAAAACAGATTTTTCAAGGCCGTTCTAGGAATGGACGTTCTCTCGAATTGTGAATTGCGCATTGCCAACGGATTACCGCAGCTAACTTTTTAGCGCGGCAGCGTCGCGACGTTTATGTCGAGCGCTTCCATGCACTCCAGAAGGAAGGCAGCGCTAAAGCCGCCCCGGCTTATCTTGTTGGCGAGGCCGCCGGGAGAGATCGAAACGCCCATGCTTGCGAGGTGATCCGCCAAGCCCTCAAAATCGACGTTCCGCTGAGACATGGCGAATTTGAGGATGGCCTTGGCCTTCTCCTCATACTCCGCGTTTATCGGAGCGTCCTTCCGGGCCGACGGCTTCGGGGGCGGGGATTTCTTGGATTTGGTGAGCGTCACGATAAAATCACCTCTTTTGGTGAAATACCACTTGACGGGGTCGGGGTCTAGCCCCACATTCAAATCACCAAATAAGGTGATCGTAATGGCCCAACATTTCCTTCTCTCCCCGGAAGCCAAGACCCTCTCGCTCGCGAAGGTTCTCCGCATGTCGGACAAACAGGCGGAAGCATCTTTCCGGGCGATCCGCTGGGCTTCGACGGACGGCGAGCCGGTTTGCCCGGAGTGCGGTTCGTTTGAAAGCTATGACCTCAAGGGCCGTCCGGTCTGGAAGTGCAAAGGCTGCGCAAAGCAATTCAGCCTGACTTCAGGGACGATCTTTCATGGTCGCAAGCTCGCAGTCCGCGACATTCTCGGCGCCATTGCGATCTTCACGAACGGGGCCAAGGGCTATTCGGCGCTCCAGCTCTCCCGGGATCTTGGCGTCTCCTACAACTGCGCTTTCGTCCTTTGCCACAAGATGCGTGAAGCGATAGCGCTGGCCCGGTCGGAAGGCGCTCTCAAAGGCGACGTTGAAGTCGATGGCGCTTACTTCGGCGGCTATGTGAAGCCCGCGAATAACCGCGCGGATCGCAAGGATCGCCGCCTTGTCGCCAACCAGACCGGCAAGCGCCAAGTCGTCATCGCCGTTCGCGAGCGCGGCGGGCGCACCGTCACGCAGGTTGTCAAATCAGAAGCCCAAGGCGTCGCCGTCGCCCGTGCGAACGTCGCCACTGGCACGACGATCCATGCGGACGAAGCCTCACACTGGGATAAGCTCGCGGCGCACTTCCCGATAAAGCGCGTCAACCACAAGGTTTCCTATTCGAACGGCGAAGCCTGCACCAATCAAGCGGAGAGCTTCTTTTCCCGCCTCCGCCGCGCGGAAATCGGAACGCATCACCATGTCGCCGGCAAGCACCTCGCCGCCTACGCGGTCGAAATGGCGTGGCGCGAGGACAACCGCCGCCAGTCGAACGGCAACCAGTTCACGATGATAACCGCGGCCGCCGCGGCCGCTCCCAAGTCGGCCGCGTGGTGTGGATATTGGCAGCGCTAGGCTTTCCACAGCGCTGGTGAAAAGCTGTGGGAAGTATTGGGGAGATTCTGTTTCGCAAATTAAGCGAACCAGTCTATGGCGGATTCTCCGCCCCGGTGGCGCGCGATTTCCCGACCAAGGTTCAATCGCGCCCAACTCCCTTCCACAAGGAGTCGGTGGGGTGGATGGTGGGACTGTAAGCTCATTGAGCTACAGGCCTCCCGCTGACAAAGCCACCTAGTCGGCGGGTCTACGGCGGGCGCTTCCTTTCGAGGGAGCGCCCGTTTTCATTGCAGCAAGCAAGCCCGAGAGAGTCGAGTCACTTGCGACGAAGCGATTAGTCGCAGATTCGACTCCGAGCCGCAAGAGTTTTAACGTCGTTAAAACGTCGTTAAAACGGGGCTAGGTGGTGGCAAGGCCGGAGAAGAAGCAAGAAACGGAGGAGCTTCGGCTAACGCTGCCAGATAAGGCAATGAAATATTTAGGATTTTTAGCAGTCAATGGGATGCTTGGCGCATCTGAGAACGATGTTGCACGACATATCCTGCTGGCTGCATTGGACCGCATGGTCACAGAAAAATATCATGAGCGGCAAATACCGGAATAAGCTAGATACGGTCCCGGGCGCGGATATTGTCGGGGGAGAAACCGACATCGCGACGGTAACAAAGCATGAAGGTTTCAAGTGGATAAGACGAAAGCATTACTATCCGCCTGAGTTGAACCTTATGGAGACCGACCATGTCCGATAGTAAGCGACAGGAAGCGGCCCCCTTGGTGCGCCTTGTCGAAGAAAAGCCTCAACCGCGATATGAGTATCAGAGGCCTGCGACCGGCTCTGGAGCGCTCAAGGCCGAGCCGCAAAAACCGGTTCAACGCGAGTTTGAAGGTCTCAAGAATCTTTGCTTTCGCGTTTGAGGGTTAGGGAGTTCCTTTCGGCGGCTCTCACATTGCCAGTGCCAGATTAAAGCTATCGTTCCGAATTTGGCGTAGTCTGACCCCATCGAAGCGGGGAGACTTCAAATGAAGCGAATCTTTCTGATCGCCGTTTGCGTGCTGGCGACGGCGCCGACAACGCCTTTGTCGGCTCATTCCGGCGGAACCGACGCCAACGGCTGCCACGCCGGGTCGAAACCCTATCATTGCCACGGGGGCGGTAGGGGCGGATCATCAACGCGCGCGGCCCCGCTTTATGGCGGCTCTTCGGCCGGCGACTTAGACTGCGGCGACTTTAGCTCTTGGGAAGAGGCGCAAGAGGCGCTGGAAGACGATTACAGCGATCCGAACGGGCTCGACGGCGACGGCGATGGCGTCGCCTGCGAGGCCCTACGGTAGCCTGACACGCCACAACTTCAACGGCCCGGTCGGCCCGTCGTCATCGACGACGCCCGCCCCTTCGCAAAGCCCCTGCTTCTCGCAAGTCTTCAGGCAAGCCCCGATCCGCTTGCGGAGTATGACGAAGGTGGCCTCATCGGGAGCAAGGCCCCGGTCCTTTATCCAAGCGGCGGTGATGTCTCTGGAGGTGAGGGGTTCGGACGCCTCCCGAAGCTGGGAGAGGACGAAGCGCTTTAGGTGGCCCTTGCGGGCGCGGTGCTTCGTGGCGTAGCGATTGAGGCGGATGCGCTCAATGTCGGCGGCGGGGTCAAAGATGCGGATCACAGCGTCCAGATGGTCAATGTCGCAAAGGACCTTCTTGGCCTCAGCGACTAACTGGCGGTGGAGGGTTGCGAGTTCTTTCCGCTTAGCCTGTAGGCCGGAGATGGTGTTGGGGCGTTCTTGGGTCATGCCGCATATATATCACCATTCACGGTTATTGCAACAACGGCTTGTGGTGAGTTTGCGTAGTAATGCCGGAATTCACGCCGCAGGTGCTCGATAGCCTGCGCCAGCCGATGGAGACCGGCGACATACTGATCGCGCGCGCCAATTATCATGTGCGCTATCCGGCGCGGTTTCAGCTGATCGCGGCGATGAACCCCTGCCGGTGCGGCTACGGCAAGGCGAGCGGGCGCGCCTGCGGGCGCGGGCCGAATTGCGAAGCGACCTATCAGGGGCGCGTCTCCGGGCCGATGCTCGACCGCATGGATATCGCTATTGAACTCGCCCCGGTGGCGCCCGCCGATCTCGCCGCGCCCGCGACCGGCGAAGACTCGTCAATCGTCGCCGCCCGGATTGCGGCGGCGCGCTCAATACAAACCGAACGTTCGCGGAAAGAATGCGGCGGCGCGGTCGTTAACGCGGCGCTTCCCGATGCGGCGCTTGAGCGCGTCGCCGCGCCTGACGCGGAGGGCGCAGCGCTATTGGCGCGCGCCGCTGAAACGCTCGGTTTTTCAGCCCGCGGCTATCACCGCATTTTGCGCGTCGCGCGAACGCTCGCCGATCTCGAAGGCGTCGACGCGGTCCGGCGCCGTCACATCGCTGAAGCCGTCAGTTATCGCCGCCGCGACGGCGTCGCCGCGCCGCTGACGTCGCCCGCCGCCGCCTTTAGTTAATGATTATTTGATTAACCAAGACGCCTAACCGTTTTTTCAGTCGGCGCTGCGACAGTTCGATCAAGAGCGATCGTGAGGGGCGCCGGGTCCGCATGTCAGCCAATCCGCCAGCCGGACCAGGCCAGTATCCGGGCGATCCGCCCGGCGACCGCCGGGGCGAACTGATTGTCCTTTGCGACGCCGGCGACGCCATTCGCTTCGTCAATCTGAATTTCGCGGCGTTTTTCGGCGCGCCGCCGGCGAGTTGGCTGGCGCGCGAATTTGCGCCCGCGGGCGCGGGCGGCGCCGCCGGCGAGATTCGCGAGTTCCGGACAAGCGCGCGCGGCCCGGACGGCGCGTGCGTCGTCAAATGGCGCCTTGAGATCCTGCCGAGCGGCGAAAAACTTTACGCGGGCGTCCGCGCCGACGATCGAAGCGGCCTTGAGCGGCGCGGCGGCGAACGCCGATCGAATGATTCTGACGGCCGAATTCAGTTCGTCGCCTCGATCAGCCACGAAATGCGAACGCCGCTGAACGGCATTCTTGGCATGATCGCGCTCCTCAACGACAGCGAGTTGACGCCGAACCAGCGGGCCTATGTCGACGCCGTGAAAACTTCCGCGTCAGGACTGCTGGCGCTCACCAACGACATTCTCGACTTTTCAAAGCTCGACGCCGGCAAGCTCGAAATAGAGCGCTCGCCCTTCGACCCTTACGGCCTTGCGCAGAGCGTCGCTGAAATTCTCTCGCCGCGCGCCGCGGAAAAGTCGATCGAGATCGCGAGCTTCGTCGACCCGACGACGCCGCGCCGCCTCGTCGGCGACGAAGCGCGCCTTCGCCAGATTTTACTGAACCTCGCCGGCAATGCGGTGAAATTCACCAACGCCGGCGGCGTCACCATCGAACTGCATGTGGAGGAGTCGGTCGAAGGACTAAGGCTCGTCGGCTCGGTGCGCGACACCGGCGTCGGCATCGCCGATGCGGCGCAGGAGGCGATCTTCGCGAAATACATGCAAGCCGACGGCGACGCCGAACGTCGCGCGCAAGGCACCGGTCTTGGTCTCGCCATCTCGCGCGGTCTTGCGCGCGCGATGGGGGGCGACGTCGCCTTCACCAGCCGCGAGGGCAAGGGCAGCGTCTTCACCTTTTCGGCGATCGCCGGATCGGCGTCGGAGCGTCCCGCGCCGCCGCGGGTCGACGCGCCGCCGATCGTCGTCGCGACCGCGTCGGCGGTGCTCGCGCGCATCCTCCGCCTGCAGCTCCAGTCGTTCGGCGTATCGCAGATGCGCTTCGTCGATGATTCGATCGACGCCGCTTTCGCGCTCAGGGAAAATCCCGGCGCGTTCCTGCTTTGCGATTACGCGATCGCGACCGCCGACATCGCCGCCGCGCTCGGCGCCGCGTCGCGCGCGCTCGTCCTGCTTTCGCCCAATGAGCGCGCGGCGATCGAACAATTGCGGCGCAAGGGATTTGACGGGTATTTGATCAAGCCGATTCGCCAGACGACCCTGATGCGCGAAATCGCTCGCACGCAGCCCCGCGCGGAGACCGCCGCGCCGGCCGCAGCTTCGAACAACGCCGCGCCGAAAATCGATCGCGTCCTCAAAATCCTGCTGGCCGAAGACAACCAGATCAACGCCGTCCTCGCGACCACTTTGATGCGCCGCGCCGGGCACAAGGTTGATGTCGCGGCGAACGGCGAGGAGGCGGTGAAAGCGGTCGCCGCCGGCGCCTATGATCTCGTCTTCATGGACATGCACATGCCGGTCCTTGACGGGCTGGAGGCGAGCCGGCGCATCCGCGCGCTCGGCGGGCGGGCGGCCCGGGTCCCGATCGTCGCCCTCACCGCCAACGCGATGACCGCCGACCGCCAAAAATGCATCAGCGCCGGCATGAATGATTTCCTGTCAAAGCCCTTCGAGCCCGCCGATCTTCACGCCATGCTCGCCAAATGGGCGCTCGGCGCGCCGGCCCTCGACGCCGCGTCGTAGGAAGGCGGGGCGATAGCGTCTCAGTTTGAATTGGCGCGATCCGCCAAATGGCGGCCGCCCCGAACGGCCGCCCTTGAGCGAAGCTGACCGCCGTCAACGAGGAGAATAAGGGCCGGGATTGGCCCTATTCAATCAGTCGGCATTCGAACAGCGCATTCCTTGCTCGCCGCGACAGTTGATCACGGCATCCCCTTGCATTCGCCGATCCGCTCGCTCATAGTGAGCCAAATGGTTCAGTATAAGAGCGCTCATCTCGACACCGCGTTCGCCGCGCTCTCTGATGCGACCAGGCGCGGTGTTTTGGAGCATCTCGGACGCGCAGACGCTTCGATCACGGAGCTGGCCGACAAATTCCATATGACGCTCACGGGCATGAAGAAGCACGTCGGCGTGTTGGAACAGGCGGGGCTGGTCGCCACGGAAAAGGTCGGGCGCGTGCGAACCTGCAAGCTCGCCTTGCGGGCACTGGAGGAAGAGGCGGCGTGGATAGCGAGGCGCCGTCAGCTTTGGGCCGCGCGCTTCGACGAGTTGGACAAGGTTGTCGAGGAATTGAAACGCAAGGAGAAGGTCGATGGACGAAAGAAGCGCTAACAAGCCCCGTCCAGACAACAACCGCATGACGGTGGAACGGACGTCTGAACGTGAGCTGGTTGTTACGCGAACCGTCAACGGCCCGGCGCGTCTCGTGTTCGAGGCTTGGACCAGGGCCGAGCTTTTTCAGCGTTGGTGGGTTCCAAAGTCGATTGGCCTCACCCTGCTGTCCTGCGAACTCGACGTTCGCGTGGGCGGCGTGTACCGCTTGGTATTCAGCCACCCTGCTTCCCCGGCGCCCATGGCCTTTCACGGCAAGTACCTCGACGTAATGCCGCATTCGCGCCTCGTCTGGACCAACGAAGAAGCGGGCGGGAATGGGCCGGTCACGACGGTCATGTTCGAGGAGACAGCAGGCAAGACGCGGCTCGTCATGCACGACCTCTATCCCTCGAAGGGAGCGCTCGACGATGCGATCGCCTCGGAGAGCATCAGTTGGAATGATGAGACATTCGATCAACTCGAAGAACTTCTCGTCGCTCGGTGAAGTTACGAGAAAGCCCATCGGCAAGAATGCAGTCCAAGGCGAGGCCGCGACGAAGGTTGCTGCTCGCCATGACCGGCAAGGCGAGTTCGGCGAAGACCGCAGTCGGCGACGAGCCGGTGTTCGGCTACATCGTCGGCTTGCCGCAGCCGCAACGCGCCATCGCGGAGCGCGGCGATGCTCCCGCCGCCAAATTGCTGCCGGACCTCAAGCGTGGGTTGTGGTGGGGGCGTGGTGAAGGTCCGGCTTGCGGGATTTCTGGTTGCCAGCCTACTCTCCGTCGTAACGGAGCGGGTTTGAAAAGCGGGCGTTCGGGCTAGCGGCGGGCATCATGTCGGCCAGCAGGAGGAGGATTATCCGTGAGTTATGTCGATGGATTCGTGCTGGCCGTGCCGAAGGCCAAGATCGACGCCTATAAGGACATGGCGACGCTCGGCCGCGACGTCTGGATGGCGCATGGGGCGCTTGCCTATCTGGAGGCGGTCGCCGACGATGTTCCCCTTGGCGAGCTGACTTCGTTTCCGCGCGCTGTGCAGGCCAAAGAGGACGAGACGGTGGTGTTCGCTTGGATCACCTTTCGCGACCGCGCCCACCGCGACGCAGTCAACGCAAAAGTGATGGCCGACCCACGCATGAAAATGGACCCGTCTGGTTCGCCCTTCGACATGAAGCGGATGATTTATGGCGGGTTTGAGGGGATCGTGGAGGCTTAGGGGAGTTCCTCCTCTCCTTGCGGGGGGACTGTCAGGAATCTTGTGCAGGCGGCCGACAGCCGGACGGATTCAGCGCGATGAACAAACCGGCTAACAATTGGGCCGTGCAGTCCTGAGCGAAAGTGACGCCTTCCGGCGATCTTGAGCCGGACAGGGCGGAGACGTCAGATGGGACTCTTGACCTTCAGCATCAACGTCACCCTGGACGGCTGCGTCGACCACCAGGAGGGAATTGCCGACGACGAGACGCATGCCTTTTTCACCCGCCTTATGGATGAGGGCGGGGCGATGCTCTGGGGTCGCGTCACCTACGAGATGATGGAGAACTATTGGCCGGCAATCGCCGGCAGGGACGACAAGGCGCCCCCGGCGATGCGCGAGTGGGCGGTCAAGCTGGAGGCCAAGCCGAAATACGTCGTGTCGTCGACGCGAAAGAACTTCCCGTGGACCAACAGCCATCACATCGCCGGCGACCTGCGCGCTGGCGTGCAGAGGCTCAAGGACGCGACCCCGGCCGGCGTGCTCCTTGGCAGCGGCAAGCTCGCGACCGAACTGGACCGGCTGGATCTGATCGATGAGTACAAGCTCCTCGTCCATCCAAGGATCGCCGGCCACGGCCCGACCCTGTACGAGAGCGGGCTGCCCAGCACGCGGCGGCTCGAGTTGATCTCGGCGAAGCCGCTCCGCAACGGCGCGGTCGCCATGCACTACCGGCGCGCGCGCTGACGGCGAAATAGGGCATGTCGCCTAGCGCGCAACGTCTATGCGTTGCCTAACAGGTGACGGCCCAAAGGGCCGCTTCCGGCGGTTCGCAGCCCGACCGCCGCCTTTTGGCGAGCAGCCGCCTCGGCGCTCATTTCGGTTCAAGGCGTCCGTCTGACATTTCAATTTGAGACCCGGCCGGCGGGGCCTTCTTCCCGCCGCGAACATGCCTAAAGTGCGCGCCGCCTCAACCAGACAGCAGATTGATGACGCAATCGACAGTCACGCCGCCGCGCGCCAAGCCGACCTGGCGCGACATTCTCCGCTCGCTCGGGCGGCGCAAGACCCTCGCGATGTTCATCCTCGGCTTCGCCGCCGGGCTTCCCTACATTTTGATCACCGGCACGCTCAACGCCTGGTTCACCAACGACAAGATCGACGTGAAGACGATCGGCGTCTTCTCGTGGATCATCATCATCTATTCGTTCAAATTCCTGTGGTCGCCGGCGATCGACCGCGCGCCGACGCCGAAACTGTTCAGCATGGGCCAGCGCCGCGCCGGCATTTTCATGCTGCAGGCGGTGATCATCGCGGCGCTCGGCGTCATCTCGACCGTGTCGCCGCATGCAGGGCTCGGCGTCATCGCCGCCGCCGCCGTCGTCTGCACCTTCGCCTCCGCCTCGCAGGACATTTTGATCGACGCCTGGCGGATCGAAGTCGCCGATGACGACACGCCGCTCGATCTTCTCTCGTCCGTCTATCAGGTCGGCTATCGCCTAGCGGCGATTCTCGGCGGCGCCGGCGCGCTGATCATGGCGGCGCGGGTCGGATGGAACACGACCTTCGTCGCTCTGGCCGCGCTGATGACGCTTGCGGTCGCCGGCGTCTTCGTCGCCGCCGACGGACCAGTCCGCAAACGGACGATTGAAATCGAGGCGAGGGCGCCGGCCGCGCGGTGGCGCAATCAGGGGCTGATCCCGATCATGCTCGGCTGGGGCGGGTCCTTCGCGGCGATCTTCAGCTTCATGGCCTTTGCGCTGAACGCGCCCGATCAGGCGAACGCCGGCGCCTTCACGCGCGAGACCGGCCCCCTGATCATCCTCGCCTCGATCATCATGCCGGTTGCGATCGCCGCCTACATGCTGCGCCTTGAGGGCCGCCCGCGAACGGCCGACATCGAAAAGCCGTGGCCGGCGCAAAAAGCGTTCGACGCCGTCTACGCCTCGGTTCTCGCGCCGCTGATGGACGTCATCAAGCGGCTTGGGCGCGGCGCCGTTCTCGTCCTCGTCTTGATCTTGTCCTACCGTTTCGCCGATCTCGTCTGGGGCGCCTTCGCGTTTCCCTTCTACATGGGCGAAAATTTCGGCGCCTTGCATCACACCAATGACGAGGTCGCGATCGCGTCGAAATTCTTCGGGGCGCTGATGACTTTCGGCGGCATCACGGTCGGCGCGGCGGCGATCATGCGGTTCGGGCGGATGCCCTGCCTTTTCGTCGGCGCCGTGCTCGCCGCCGCGACCAATCTTTTGTTCGCCGATCTCGCCTCGGGCGGCGCGGCGACGGACGCGTTCATGCGGACATTTCATCTCTACGGCGCGTTCCATGGGCTGCAGCCGGTCGCCGATCTCCTCACCTTGCAGGTGACGATGGATGATCGCCTGTCGCGGCTGATGATGGTGATCGGCGCGGAAAATCTCGCCGTCGGCTTCGCCAGCGCGGCGATCGTCGCCTATCTTTCGTCAATTGTGAATCCGAAACATGCGGCCGTTCAATATGCGCTGTTCGCATCCTTGACGATGTTGATCGGCTCGCTCGGCCGCGGCGCGCTCGGCGAAATGATCGAGGAAAAAGGCTTTGCGCATGTCTTTTACCTGACAGCGGCGCTCGGCCTTGTCGCGGTCGCCGCCGCCGGCGCCGAATGGTTCCGGCAGTCGCGGCTGGGAAGCGGCGCGCCGGCGGTCGCGCCCGCCCGTTAGAACGGCGTGCGCAAAAATGTGTGCGGCGATCTAAGACGGTTTGGGCATCCCGCGCGCGAGACAGCGGTCGATATCCGGCTTTTCCACGCCGGACGTCAGCGCGCCCGCATCGATTTGCCTGGCGCGTTTGACGCCGTCATCGTCCGGGTAAAGAATGACGATCAGCGCGCAGTCGGCGAGCCTGTAGCGCCGGAACTCGCCGGCGCCCTCGACCCGCGTCAGGTCTGGCGCGCCGAGCAGCGCGTCGAGATCGCCGGCGGCCTTGCCGGCAATGTCGGCAAGGCGGAACACCGGCTTCGCCGGCGCAACTTCTTCGTCCGCCGAAGCGACCGGCGCCGGTGCGCCATTGTCGACCGTCGCGCATCCGACCGCGGCGAGGGAGAGGGCGAGAACGCTGATGATACGAGACATGTCTGACGCGCTCCGACTTGAAATTGCGCCGCCCAGCGGCTTGACCTTGCGGCTTGACCATTCCGCGGCGGCGGATGAAAAGGCTGACCGCCGTTCCACCCCTCGCGCCCCGCTCGTCATAAAGCGAGCCCCGGCGCGCCGCAATCGCTGAAGGACATCCATGTACGCGCCCTCACTCGACGTCGCCGGCGTCGGCAACGCCATTGTCGACGTCCTCGCGCAGGCGGACGACGCCTTCCTCGCCGCGCATTCGATCGCCAAGGGCGGCATGATGCTGATCGACGAGGCGCAGGCGAAATCGATCTATGACGCGATGGCGCCCGGCGTCGAGATTTCGGGGGGCTCGGCCGCGAATTCGATCGCCTGCATCGCCTCGCTCGGCGGCAAGGGCGCGTTCATCGGCAAGGTGTCAAAAGACAATCTCGGCGACATCTTTCGTCATGACCTGAAAGCGCTCGGCGTCGCTTTCGACACGGCGCCCCTCGACAAGGGCCCCGGCACCGCGCGCTGCCTCATCAATGTGACGCCCGACGCGCAACGCTCGATGACGACCTATCTCGGCTCGGCCGGCTATGTGTCGCCCGCCGACATCGACGAGCACACGATCGAGCGCTCGGCGATCACGTTCTTTGAAGGTTATCTCTTCGAGCAGCCGGTCGCGCGCGAGGCTTTCGTCAAGGCCTGCCGGACCGCCAAGCGCGCCGGCCGCAAGGCGGCGCTGACCCTGTCGGACGCCGGCTGCGTCGACCGTCAGCATACGGCGCTTATCGCCTTTTCGAAGGCGCATGTCGACGTGCTCCTCGCCAATGAACGCGAGGCCGAAGCGCTGTTCGGCGCGAGGAAACTCGACGACATCGCGGCGAAAGCAAGAACGCTCTGCCCGCTGACGGCTGTCACCATGTCCGAGAAGGGCTCGGTGCTGATCCCGCGCGACGGCGACATCGTCCGCATCGCCGCCGTCAAGCCGGAGCGCCTCGTCGACACGACCGGCGCGGGCGACGCTTACGCCGCCGGGCTTCTTTTCGGTCTTGCAAAGGGCATGAGCCTTGAAAAATGCGGCGCGCTCGGCGCGCTGTCCGCCGCGGAAGTGATCAGCCATTTCGGCGCGCGCCCGCAGACCAATCTGAGAAAGCTCGCGGTCGAGGCCGGCATTCTTTAAAGGCGCGATCAGAAATCGGCCGCCGCGCTGTCGTCGCGCCAATAGGGCGCGACGCTGGCAAATTCGAGCCAGCTCCGCCTGAACGCTGACGCCGCAGCGCTTGCTTCGGCCGTGCGAAAGCCGGCGATGTGCCCCGCCGCGCGCGCCGCCTGCGGGCCAAGGCCGCCAGCCAGCTTCTCGGCGATGTCGCGCGCTGTCACCGCGTCATGAATGTCGCCGAGGGCGTCCTGCAGCGCGCTCATTTTCTTGAAAAAGGGCTTGCGTTCTTCCCGCGGATAAAAATCGCGGAAAATCTGCGCCGAATAGCGCAGGCGCCGCAGCTTGATCCTCAGCTTGTGCAGCGCGGCGGGGTCTTCGAAGTCGATGCGCGCCGCCGTCTCAAGCAGCCGGCGCCAGCTTTTGTCGATCTCCTGATCGGCATAGGGCCGCGCGGGCGATGCAAGGCGCCGCGCGCCGGCCTCGCGCCAGGGTTCAAGATAGGCGGCGCGCAACAATTCAAGCGTGAACTCGCCGAATGCGCGATCGGCGAGCGCGCTGGCGGCGCGATGGCGGGCGCTTGCGCATTCGCTTTGCGCGCGGGCGCGCAAGGCGACGCTCGCCGGGGCGACAGCAAGGCTTTTTGCGACAAAGATATCGAGATCGCGCGCCTCGCCGACGAGACGCGAGAGGCGCTTGGCGGTCGCGGCGAGCGCCGAAAGCGCGCTGTCGCCGAGCGCCTTGTCGAATACGGATTGAATTGTGCGCAGGCGCCGGAAAGCGACGCGCAAGGTCCGTGCGGCCGCGCTGTCGCGCTTTTCGACAATCGGCTCGGCCGACCGCACGATCTGCGACGCGACGTCTTTCAGCGCCTGGGAAAGCGCATCGGCGACCGAAGCGCCCGCCGCCAGCCTTGCGCGGCTGACGCCGGCGGGGCCAAGCGCGCGCGATAGTTTTGAATCGACGACAAGGCGCAGGCGGCCGTCAAATTCGCGGTTCAGCCTTTGGGCGAGATCGAAAACGCCCGCCGCATCGCCCTTCATCAGTTCAAGCTCGACTTCGGCGATCGGGCCTGCGCGGGCGGCCCCCAGATCTTCCGCTTTGCCGATCTCCGCGGAGATTTCGATGAGCGCGCCATTCAGCGACACAAGGCGCGACCAGCGGTCCGTCGTCGTGCGCGCGATCGGCGCAAGATCGCCGCGGTCCGCAGCAATCATGCGATCGATCGCCGCGACGCCGGAGACGAGCGAAAACGCGTCGCTTTCGAGCATCCGCTCGCATTCGAGCCGCAACAGCGCGCCGCCGTCTTGCAGCGCTGATTTGACGACAAGCGCGGTCTCGCCGGCTTCCGCCCGCAGCCGCAAGGACGCGCCCGCCCTGGTGAGCCGCTTGTCCGCGCTGTCAAAATAGGTGGACGTCAATTGCGCCCATTCGCCTCGCCCGGCCGCGATCGCGTCAAGAAACGTAAGCGCCGGAACCGCCGTCACGTCGTGCGCGCAGCCCGCCAGCTTCAACTCGAATTCGGTCCTGGCGGGCGCCATCGGCGATTCCTGGCGGCGACAATGCCGGCGTCAGGATTGCTGACCGAGAATGGCGGCGATGTCATGCGCGCCTGCGGCGAAAGCCGCCGGATTGGCTGGTTTTTTTGCGCGGCGCCCCTGCAGCGCGAATGGTGAAATGGCGACTCGCGCCGGGCGCGAGGCGCAAGCGCAAAACGGCGCCCTGATCGAGGGGCCGTCGCCGAAGTTAACGCGCGTGCGGCGATCAGCGCGTGCAGGCGTCCATCGCCGCTTTCGCGTCGTCGGAAGCGGCGTCATAGCGCTCGCTCGGGTCGTCAATTTCGCCGAGGTCGCGGAACTCCGCTTCAAGCGCGGCGTCGCCGGCGATCTTGTTTTCAAGGCAGGAGCAGCCGGACGTGTCGCGCCCTTCCGCTTCCAGCCGCGCGACGCAGGCGTCGGTCATTTCGCCGGCATAGGCGATCGATGAAAGCGCCGTCGTCGCGGCGCCGATCAGGATGATGAATTTCATGAAGTCCCTCCGAGAATTCCTGCGCACAAAGCAGCAAGGCTTTTCGCCCGGGCGGGTCGTCGCCGTCAAGCTGCGCCCTCGCGCATTGATCTTCGCGCGCGGCTGCGCAATGAGACGCCGATGAAGGACCAGATGCACGGCACGACGATCTTGAGCGTAAGGCGCGGCGGCGCCGTCGTCATCGGCGGCGACGGGCAGGTCAGTCTCGGGCCGACGATCGTCAAGGGCGATGCGCGCAAGGTGCGCCGGCTCGCCGGCGGCAAGGCGATCGCCGGCTTTGCGGGCGGCACGGCGGACGCGTTCACTTTGCTCGAACGGCTTGAGGGCAAGCTTGAAAAGCACCCCGGCAATCTGACGCGCGCGGCGGTCGAACTCGCCAAGGACTGGCGGACGGATCGCTATCTGCGGCGGCTTGAGGCGATGATGATCGTCGCCGACGCCGCGACGACCCTCGTCCTCACCGGCGCCGGCGACGTCATCGAACCCCAGGACGGGGTGGCGGCGATCGGCTCGGGCGGCGATTTCGCGAGAGCCGCCGCGCGGGCGCTGGTTGAGGAAACCGCGCTCGACGCCGAAGCGATCGTCCGCAGGGCGATGGCGATCGCGGCGTCGATCTGCGTCTACACGAACGATCAGCTGACGGTCGAAAAGATCGGCGGTTAGCCGCCGTCCGTGTCCAACTCATTCGGCGAAGGCCCCCTCTGCTTTTGAAAGTGTCATCCCGGGCGCGCTGCAACACGTAGTGTTGCTGCGCAGACCCGGGACCGCGTGCAGCCGAGGGCCCGAAATTGCCAGGGATGACACGGTTTTCTCTTTTGATGAGGTCCGGGAAACTGGAACATCATGAGTCTTCTTCAGCGCAACTTGGTCTAATGGGCTTCCGCCGCAAGAGATCCCGCATCCGCGCAGCAACACTTCCTGTTGCAGCGCGCGCGGGATGACGATGGCCGCGCCCGCGACGCCCGCCGTTAACCCTAACCGCCGTTAGCCATTTTAATTCGGTTTAATCTGTTAACGGAAAAAATTTCATATTTTTAAACGCGCCATAAACACAGATCGTCAATAGTCCATCGTGCATTGTCGCGCGACGGTGATCCGCAGGCGGACGAGTGCGGCGCTCATACGGGCTTTTGACGGGGACCCAAGATGACGGCTTTAAAGCTCAAATCCTTTCTGAAACTCGGCGCGAAATTCCGCGACGATCTTTACGGCGGCGCTGCGATCGTGATGGCGGCGATGGCGCCGGTGATCATCGGCGGCCTCGCCTACGGCGCCGAAGTCGGCGGCTGGGAGCTGACAAAGCGCCAGGTGCAGAACGCCGCCGACGTCGCCGCCTACGCCGCGGCGACGCAGGTCCGCTCGGGCGAGACCAATGATGTCGCTGAAACCGCCGCGGAGACCGTCGCGGCGGCGAGCGGCTACGCTGGCGGCGCCGACAATCTCGACATCGAACGCCCGCCCTCGTCGGCGCCGACGGCCGCCGACGGAACCGATCCCAACGGCGATTCGAGCTATGTCTATGTGACGCTGACGGAAACCAAGCCGCGAACCTTCACGAAGTTCTTCGCGAGCGGCGACGCGGTGTCGTTCCCGTCGGCGGCGCTGGCGAAAATCGAGAGCGGTCGGCCGGCCTGCGTCCTTGCGCTGCATCCGAGCGCCTCAGGCGCGGTGTCTACAGGCGGCTCGACCAATGTCGAGCTGGCGGGATGCGATATCGCCGCGAATTCGATCTCGTCAACCGCGATCACCGCCACCGGCAACGGCTCGAATGTCGAAGCGGACTGCATTTCCGCGGTCGGCAACGTCTCGGTCAACAGCACCTATAATCTTGACTGCCCGGCGCCGATCGCCAACGGCCCGAAAACGGCGGACCCTTACGCCAATGTGCCGATGCCGACGGCAAGCGATTGCAACCTCACTTACGCCTCCACGCAGTTCACGCAAAACGGGAACCCTTCAACCCCAGGGTCGGGGCAGACGGGCAAGATGCTTTGCTATTCGGGCGCTGCGTGGAACTTCAACCGAACCGTCAATCTTGCGTCGAACAACACCTACGTCCTCTTCAATACGCATGCGAGTCAGACCGCCACGTTCGGGACCAGCGGAAACAGGACGGTAAACGGGACCAATGTGTCGGTCATTTTGATCGGCAAATGGAACGTGTCGTTCAATGGCAACACCGCGATCTCCCTGACGGCGCCGACGACCGGCACCTATAAGGGGCTCGCGCTCGTCGGCGACCGCGCCAATGCCGTCGATATCGACATATCCGGCAACAATGCGGGCAAGATTGTCGGCGCCGTCTACTCGCCGCACGCCGGATCGGACGTCACCTACACCGGCAGCAGCACCGCCTATTCGAGCGGCCAGTGCACGCAGGTGATCGGCGGCACGGTGACGTTCTGGGGCAATGCCGACTTTTCCACCAACTGTTCGAACTCCGGCACGACCGCGATCATGGCCGGCCAGTCGATCAAAATCGTCGGGTGATCAGGATGAAAACGAATTTTCTCCGTTCCGCGCAGCGCCTCGCGCGCTGTCGATCCGGCACCTCGGCGATCGAATTCGCGATCGGCGCGCCGGCCCTCCTCATCGGCCTCATCATCGTCACCGATGTCGGCCTCGCCGTCGGCAGCCGGATGAAGCTCGACCAGGCGGTCCGCTCGGGCGCTGAATTCGCCATGAACAGCGTCGAGGATGAGACAACGCTTGAAGACATGGTGAAATCGGCGGCGACCGGCGCCTATGGCGACCAGATGGACGACATCAATGACAGCCAGATTCCGGACGTCGACGTGACGAAAACCTGCGAATGCCCGGACGCCGCCGGCGTCGAAGCGGCCTGCGACGCGCTCTGCACGGGCGACGCCATTCCCTATATCTATTACGACTTTGTGGCGAACCAGGACTATCAGGGCATTTTTATTCCAGATCTCGCGATGGAAACCAAAATGAAAGTGCAGACGCGCTGAGATGAGCCCTCATCGATCGACGAAATCCCTGCTTCGCGATCAGCGCGGCGCCGCCGCGCTGGAATTCGCCATCATCGCGCCGGTGCTTTTCGCGTTCATGTTCGGAATCTTTGAAGTCGGGCGCGTGATGTATGAGAGAAATCGCGTCGCCGCCGCGGCGGCGGTCGGCGCGCGCGCGGTCGCGATGTACGGCGCGGACGATGAGGATGCGATCGAGGCGGCGATCAACGCCAAGCTTCCCTATGAGGCCGATATCGCGTTCACGGACGTCACTTTCGGCGAGCAGGACTTCAAGCAGATCGACATCACCTATGATTTTGATTTCCTGATCAAGTTCAGCCATGAATGGAGCGGCGTCACGATCACGGCGACGCGCTACGCGCCGGCGGTCAGTTAGGGCGGCGTGTCATCCCGCGCGCGGCGCAGCATGAAATGCTGCGGCGCAGACGCGGGATCCCGTGCGATCAGCATACTTCCCCTCAGGAGGTCCCGCGTCCGCGCAGCAACACTTCGTGTTGCAGCGCGCGCGGGATGACAGGCGCCGGCCGCCCGTAATGACATGAGCGAGACTATCGCCTACATGGCGCGCCATGACCTCATTTTCTCCCCGTGAAATCGTCTCTGAACTCGACCGCTACATTGTCGGGCAGGCGGCCGCCAAGCGCGCGGTTGCGATCGCGCTTCGGAACCGCTGGCGCCGCCGCCAGGTCGAAGGCCCGATGCGCGATGAAATCACGCCGAAGAACATCTTGATGATCGGCCCGACAGGCGTCGGCAAGACCGAGATCTCGCGGCGGCTTGCGCGCCTCGCCGGCGCGCCGTTCCTCAAAGTCGAGGCGACGAAATTCACCAAAGTCGGCTATGTCGGCCGCGACGTCGATCAGATCGTGCGCGATCTTGTCGAAGTCTCGCGCGCGCTCGTTCGCGAGCGAAAACGCGAGGAAGTGAAAACGCGCGCGCATCAGGCGGCGGAAGCGCGCGTTCTCGACGCGCTAGTCGGCGACGGCGCGAGCAATGCGACGCGGGCGAGCTTTCTCGAAAAACTCCGCCGCGGCGATCTCGACGAGCGCGAGATTGAACTCGATCTCAAGGACCCCGGCGGCGCCCCGACCTTTGAATTGCCGGGCATGCCGGGCGCGCAGATGGGCGTCATCAATCTCTCCGACATTCTCGGCAAGGCGTTCGCCGGTCCGGTGAAGCGGCGAAAGATCGGCGTCAAGAACGCCTATGAGCCGCTGGTCGCGGAAGAATCCGACAAGCTCCTCGACGATGAGGCGATGACGCGCGAAGCGGTCGATCTTGCTGAAAATGACGGGATCGTCTTCCTCGATGAAATCGACAAGATCGCGCGGGGCGGGCATGAGGGCGCGCGCGGCGGCGCGGATATTTCCCGCGAAGGCGTGCAGCGCGATCTGCTCCCCCTGATCGAGGGGGCGACGGTCGCCACCAAATACGGGCCGGTCAAAACCGACCATGTGCTCTTTATCGCCTCCGGCGCCTTTCACCTTTCAAAGCCTTCCGATCTCCTCCCCGAACTGCAGGGCCGCTTGCCGATCCGGGTCGAGCTTGAGGCGTTAACAAGAGACGACCTCCGGCGGATTCTGACGGACACCGAGGCGAGCCTCGTCCGGCAATATTCGGCGCTGCTCGCGACCGAAGGCGTTAACCTCGTCTTCGCGCCGGACGGGATCGATGCGATCGCCGACGCGGCGGCGGCCGTTAACGCTGCGATCGAGAATATCGGGGCCCGCCGGCTGGCGACGGTGCTGGAGACGGTGCTGGAGGATTTGTCGTTCTCGGCCGCCGACCGGGCCGGGGAGGCGGTCACGGTCGACGGGGCCTATGTCGAGGCCCGGGTGGGGAAAATCGCCCGCAACGCCGACCTTTCAAGGTATATTCTCTAGGCGGCGACCGTCCGGAGAGCGTGGCCCGGGGGCCACATCCCGCGGGGCCGCCCGGCCTTCCAGTTTCGTTAATGGCGGGTTAAGCTCTGCGGCTAGACGCGTAGAGTGGGGCAGACCATGGCTGACGGCGCATCCAGTCACTCGATCCGGCGGTCCGCGCACGGGGGACACGGCGGGCACGGCGCCGCGCCGGCGGCCGGCGGGCCGGCGCTTGGTCACAGCCATGGCCAGGGCCACAAAGAGCGCCCGCGCGTCGCCTTCACCGGCGAGGAATTCGGCTTTGGCTATCAGGCGGCCGAGCGCTTTGCGGAAACCGGGCGCCAGCGTCCGATTTTCGATGCGGGCCTCGCCGTCGCCAAGGCGCGCACCGAACAGGAATTCCGTCTCTACGCCGATCGCTTTGAAGGCGGCGAAAATCGCAAATTCGATTTCAGCGCGACGACATGGCAGCCGCTGCGGACAAAAGAGCAGGCGCTGCTCGCGGTCAAACAGCACACGGCGGATTTCGCGGTGGTGCCGTTTTATCATCCCTTCTTCGGCTATGACTACGAAACGCTGCGCGCGCTCGGCTCGCTGATTTTCCTGCTCGGCGTCGAACAGGTCGAGGCGACCGACAATTTCTGCCTCGCCGTCCATGAATCGCAGCTCTACGATCTCATCCAGTCGGCCCATCCCGGCACCGGCTTCTCGGCGCTGCAGCGCCGCTTCCGCAAATCCTGGGGAACGATCGACAATGGCAGCGGCAACGCGCCGGGCGCGCGGATGGACGCCGAGATGCCGCGCGCCGGTCTGCCGATCGACATGTCGGATCAAAAACTCATCCGTGACCGGATCGATGTCGTCTTCGCGGGACCGGAAGCCGCCCGTCGCTGCAAGTCGAAACTCGACGGCTTGCGCTCGATCGGCGTCGAGGTCTCGGAAATCGCGCAGATGGTCGAACCGCATCGCGAGCTTGCACGGCGCGCGCGCTCGACCGCCAATTCGACGCGCCAGACCAACACGTTCTTCGACCCGATCAGCGGCGAAACGCGGTTCTTCTCAAGCCTCGGCGCGGAAGCGCAGGGCGGCAAGCTGTTCGGCATGGTCCTTCCCTATGAAGTCGCCATGCGCTCGTCCGATTACGTCATCGTCGACCATAATTACGACGACGGGCAGGCGGCCAAGACGCGCTTCATGGTGGTCGAGGCGAATCCCGACCACACGCTGGTCGAAGACGCGTTCCGGACGACCGATCAAAAGACCCGCTATTGGTACAAGCGCCTCTCCGCCCTTTCGATGGCGCCGGCCTCGTTTGAGACGAAGGGCGTGCGGACGGTCGGCGCGATCGGTCTTGGCGTCGGCGTCGGCATGGTGTTCTTCGGACTGATGGGCCTTATGGGCTATCGGGGCGGCGCCGATCTCGCCGCGATGGTTGATGCGCTGCCGGGCGCCTCGCTGGCGCTCGCTGTCGCCGGCGCTGGCGTCGCCGCGCTCTCCGCCGCGCTGACGCAGGCGCAAGGCGGCGCCAAGCAGGGCGTCAGGGTGATGCTGCGCTTCCTGCGCAACAATTCGGCGGCGGCGATCGGCGACGTTGAGAATTACCTCCGCAATCACGGCGTCCGCCACTCTGTGGTCCGCACCGACGAGGACAGCGAAGGCCATGAGCCGGCGCCGATCATCCTTGATGTCGAGTTCGAGCCGAAAGACTTCGCCTATAATCCGGTGACGACCGCCGGCATGCGCCTGCAGAACTCGGTCGCCAACGGCGCCCTGAAGAAAGCCTTCCAGCGATGGAAAAACCGCGGCGTTCTCGTCGTCGCGGCGATGCCGATCGAAGGCGGCGCCTATCAGATGCCGGCGCCGCAGAAACGCCGCTGGTGGGCGGAAGCTTTCGCCGCCTGGGCGGCCGATTTCGGCGAGACCATGTTCATCCGCCTGTCGCGACTTCTTGTCTACGCGCTGCCCGTCGCGCTCGCCGCCTATGTCGTCTGGCGGATGCTCGGCGGCGGAAAATAAGGCCGACGCAGGAACGGCGATCGGATTTTTCAGGGGCGCGGGATTTTTCCCGCGCCTTTGCTTTTGAGGAAGACATAAAACGCGCCCGCCCCGCCGTCGCGCTGGCTGGCGGCCCCGACGCGGGCGATGATTGCGCGCAGCGGCGCTTCTTCCGCCCAGTCGAGGAACCGCGATTTGAGGACGCCCGGTCTTGGCGCGTCGCCGCCCCGTCCCTTGCCGGTGATGACGAGCAGCAGCCTTGCATCGTCGGCATGCGCGCGCTCGACAAAGCGCAACAGCCGCCGATGCGCCTCGGCTTGCGTGAGGCCGTGGAGATCAATTGTCGCGTCGATCGCGATGCGGCCTCTCGCGGCGCGCCGGTCGAGCGAGGGATCGCCGCCGCCGACAATGCGGTGCGCCTTTGGCGCGCTCTTGCGAAGCGCCGGCGCCGGCGAGACCGACTTTGCGGGGGCGGATTCGCGGCGCGGGCCGCGCTCGCTCGCGGCGGCGGGCTTGCGCGCGGGGGCGCGGCCGCGCTTGGCCGGCTTCACGTCGCGGACCGCGCGCCGCCACAGATCGCGCTCTTCATCGTCAAGATCGCGCCGCCTCACGATGACGAGCCCGAGGCGAGCCGGTCGGCGAGCGCCGTCGGGATGAGCACGAACATCGCGCCGATCTCATTGAAGCCGCCCGCCACTTCGCCCGCCGCCGGGCCGCTGCCGACAAAGATGTCGCCGCGCACGGGACCTTTGATCGCCCCGCCCGAATCCTGCGCGATCAGCAGCCGGCGGACCGGATCCTTGCGCACTTTCTCGTCGCCCGGAATGTCAATCCAGACCGGCGCGCCGAACGGCGTGTAGCGGGGGTCGACCGCGATCGATCGCCCGGAAGTCAGCTGCACGCCTTGCGCGCCCACCGGCCCGAGGTCCGGATCAGGGAGCGCTTCGAGCACGCGGAAGAAAACGAAGGACTCGTTTGATTCACGCACCTTGCGCGCGGCGTCGGGGCTCGCTCTGTCGAGCCAGCCGCGAATCGTCTGCATGCTGACCGACTCCTTCGTCAAGGCGCCCATGTCGATCAGCGTCCGCCCGATCGCGGTGTAGGGTCGCCCGTTCGCGCCGTCATAGCCGATGCGCAAGGCGCGCCCCGCGACGGTGAGGCGTCCAGAACCTTGAATCTGCAGGAAGAGGAGATCGCTCGGCCGCATATAGGCGAGAACGCGGGCGCGGCCCGCGATCGCCCCGCCATTGATCGCCGCGTGGTCAGGATAAGGATCAAGCGCGCCGTCGACGACGCGTCCGGCGACGCGCTGTCCGGCGAGTTCAGGGCGAAACCGGCCGAGATCGACCATCACGAGATCGTCCGGGCGCGCGTAGACGGCGGCGGAAAATTCCGCCGAGCGGACGGGGCTCGCCTGATAATAGGGTTCGAAATAGCCGGTGAACCGCCCGGTCTCGCCGCGCCGGGCGGCGCGGCCGTCCGCCGCGCCGCCCGGCGTCGGGACGAGCCGTTCGTAGAGCCTGATCGGCCGGAAGTGAAATTCGTAAAAGGCGCGGACGGCGCTCGTCCTTGCGTTTTCATCCGTATACTGTTGAACGGGGATCTCCGCCGCCGCGTCGCAGGCCGCGCGCCAGTCGCCGACGCGGCCGGAAAGGCTCGCCGCAACGCCCTCGCCGAGCCGTTCGGACGGATTGGCCGGCGCGTCAGCGGGAAGGTCGGCCATTCTCGCGCAGGAGCGAAGAAACACGGGAAGCGTCTGCGCCGCGTCATCGAGCAGCCAGCCGGAAAGGGCGCTGAACGGCGCCCGTTCGACATCGGCGCCCGCGGGCTCAAGGCCGGCCCCCGGCGCGAGGCGCGGCCGGTCGCCGATGACGCCGGTGAAAGTCAGCGCCGCAAGGCCGATCGCGATGAGGACGGCGGCCGCAAGGGCGGCGGCGATGTTGCGTTCTTTAAGGAGGTCCAAGAGCGCGCGCCCGTCTCAATCGGTCGGCGTCATGCGCCGCCGGTGGCGACGAGCGTCCAGTTCGGATCGGCCGATCCGAGCGGGCGCGAAAACGTCCAGCGATCCTTGACGAGATCGATGCGCGCGGGGTCGCCTTCGATGAGCGCGCCCGCCTTGTCATAGGTCGAACGCACCTGGTTGGAGAGGAAATCGATCGTCGCGACGAGATGGCCGTCCTCGACTTTCGAGGCGGCGATCCTGGCGGTTTCGATGCCGACGAATTTCAGATCGGCGCGGCGGCCGTCCTTGTCGCGCGCCGCGACCGCGTCGCGAAACGTCTCAAAGACCGACTGGCTCAGGAAACGGCGAATGCTCTTTAGATCGCCCGAGGTGAACGCCTCGACGATGAGCTCATAGGCGCCGCGGGCGCCGTCGATAAACGCTTTTTCGTCAAAGGCGGGATCGGCGGCGCGCAGCGGTTCGGCAGGCGCTGAGACGGGCGGCAGGGGTTTTGCCGGCTCCGCCTCCGTCGCCGCCTCGGCTTCCTGCGCCTCGCGGGGCTTGGCGCGCTGCAGACCCTCGATGTCGCGCGGGCGCTCCTCGCCGGTCCTTGCGCCAAGCACCGAATAGAGGCGGTAGGCGATAAACGCCGACAGCGCGATGAAGATGATCAGGGTCGGATCCATAATCCTGCTTCTGGGCGGGCTGGCGTTTGCCGGCCGGCTTCCATGGCCATACGTCGCTTGCGCCAGCGCCTGCGCGGTCCGGATGCTTCCTGGACCAGGCTCTCGCCGTGACCCAGGCCCAGTGCGCCGGACGAGACGCCGCGCTTTGCTTGCCCACTCATATAGGATGAAGATGGTGACGAAAACACCAAGACGGGAAAGGACTTTCCCGCGAGGCGACCGGACTCTCGCCAGATGACGGCGCGATTTCGCCGGCGATACGACGCCAGGCCCAGTTGCCGCCCCCCGGCTTGGCGTGTATGACGCGCCCTCCCATTGAGAATCAGGTGGAAACCATGTCGGAAACGACGCCGAACGGCGCAGCGCCGGGTCATCAAAACGGACAGCCGAGCCTTCGCGTGCTGGCGCAGTACCTCAAGGACCATTCCTTCGAGAACCCCCGCGCCCCGGCGAGTTTTCGCGACAGCGGCGGCGCGCCGACGATCGAGGTCAATGTCGACGTCAATGCGCGCGGTCTCGGCGCGAGCCAGTTCGAGGTTGAGCTCTCGGTTTCGGCGCGCGCCAATCGCGGCCAGGAAGTCGTCTTCCTGGTCGAGACGACCTATGCCGGCGTTTTCGAAATCACCGGCGTTCCGGAGGCGCAGATCGAGCCGATCTTGCTGATCGAATGCCCGCGCCTGCTGTTCCCTTTCGCGCGCCAGATCGTCGCCGAGACCACCAATTCCGGCAATTTCCCGCCGGTGATGCTCGACCCGATCGATTTCCTCGGCATCTATCAGCGCAATCTCGCCGCGCGCGGCGAGGCGGAGCCCCAGGCTCTAAACGCCTGAAGTCGTTTTCAGCCTGCCGCCCCAGAGGTTTTTCGGGCCGACCTCGCGCTCGATGAACGCGGCATGGGCGGCTTCCTCTTCCGCCGTCACCAGCGATTTCAGCGGTTCAGGCCGAAGGCGCGCCGCGCGCCGCGCGCCGCGCGCGCCGCCAGCGGCGCCGCCGGCGTCGACGGCGAAATCGAGCCCCGCCTGCAGCCCGCCGGTCAGTTCGATATAGACGGTCGCCAAGAGCTTTGAATCGAGGAGCGCGCCATGCCCCTCGCGTTCGCGCTGCTTGAGATCGATCCCGAAACGCGCGCAAAGCGCGTCAAGGCTCGCCGGCGATCCCGGGAATTTCCGCCGCGCAATCATCAGCGTGTCGATGATTTCGTTGGCGAGCGGGGGAAGCCCGGCGCTCTGCAGTTCGGCGTTGACGAAGGGAAGGTCGAAGGAAACGCCGTTATGCGCGATCAATTCCGCGTCGCCGACAAAATCGGCAAACGCCTTGCCGACGCGCGCATCGGCGAAAACGGGAAAGCCCTTGAGGAATCTCTCCGACAGCCCGTGCACCTTGAAGGCGCCCTCCGGCATGTCGCGCTCGGGGTTCACATAAGTGTGGAATGACCGCCCGGTGACGGCGCCCCGCACCATCTCGACGCCGCCGATCTCGACGATGCGGTGGCCTTCGTCGAAGCGGAATCCGGTGGTCTCAAGATCGAACACGACCTGGCGCATCAGGGCGTTCTACCGCGCTTTGCCGCGGCGGCAAGTTGTGGAGAATTTCGGGTGCTCGCAGGTCGCGAAAAAGAGCCCGGCCCGCCTCATCCGCGATGAATCAAGAATTCCGGCGATCCTTCGCGCCGGCGCCAAGGCGAGGGACCGCAGGCCGGGTCAAGTCCGAACGGCGCCCGGTCTCACCCCGTCGCCTTCGCCCGCTCGAACAGCGCCTCCTTCACCCGCGCGCCAAGCTCGGCCATCGGGAAGGGCTTCTGGATGTAGCGGACGCCTTCGATGCGGTCCATTTGTTCGCGTACGGAAGCTTCGGCGTAGCCCGACATGAAGATGACGGACGCGGAAATCCCGAACTCGGCCCTTGCGCGTTCGACGAAGGACGGGCCGTCGATTTCCGGCATCATCACGTCGGAGACGATCAGGTCGAAATCGCGGTCGCCCTTCAAGATGTCGAGCGCGGCGACGCCGTCCTCGGCGGCGGTCACTTCATAGCCGGAGCGCTCGAGCGTCGCGACGACGAAGGCGCGGACCGGATCCTCGTCTTCGACGACGAGAATGCGCCCGGAGCCTGAATAATCGGCGGACGTCGCAGAGGTAAGCGCCGCCGGGGCGTCGTCCTCGTCGTCGAGGCCGCCTTGATGCGCGGGGAGATAGATCTTGAAGACGGCGCCGCCTTCCGCGGCGTTCTCGATCCGGATCGCGCCGCCCATCTGGCCGATAATACCGTGCACGGTCGAAAGGCCAAGGCCCGTTCCTTTCCCTTCCTCCTTCGTCGTGAAGAAGGGGTCGAAGATTTTCTCCATGATCTCCGCGGGAACGCCGGATCCGGTGTCCGCGACCTCGATCAGCACGTGATCTTGCGGGGCGAGGCCGGCGATCGCCAGCGCCTCGATTTCCGCCGCCGACAGATGTTTCGTTCGGATCGTCAGCTTGCCGCCGTTCGGCGCCATCGCGTCGCGGGCGTTGACCGCGAGATTCATGATCGCGGTTTCGAGCTGGTTCCTGTCGACCTTGATGTTCGGTAGGCCCCGCCCATTGATGAATTCGAGCTTCACCTTCTCGCCGACCGCGCGGTCGAGGAAACGCGAGAAGTCGAGCAGGATGTCGGTGATCGACTGGACCTTGCGCGTCAGCGTCTGCTTTCTCGAATAGGCGAGGAGCTGTTTCGTCAGATTGGCGGCGCGCTGCGCGTTCTCGCGGATGAGGACGAGATCCTGATAGGCGGGATCGCCGGCCGGGTGGCGCAGCATCAGCTGCTCGCAATTTCCCTGGATGACCTGGAGCAGATTATTGAAATCATGCGCGACTTCGCCGGCGATGAAGCCGATCGCTTTCAGTTTCTGGTCCTGCGCATGGTCCTGCTCCATGCGTTTCCTGTCGGTGACGTCGACCGTATAGAGAAAGGTGCGGCGGACGCCGTAGCCGCCGCGCCGTCGTTTGACCGGCCGCGCATAGACGCCATAGGTGCGCGCGGCGGGGCCGTCGCCGATCGTGGCGTCGATCACCGATGGCGCGCCGCCGGACGATGATTTGCGCCGGATCTCGGCGGCGATTTCCAGGGTCGCCTCGGCGGGGAGGGCGCGCGACAGCGGGGTGTTTTTCTTCACGCCCTCGAACACGTCCGTGAACGTCTTGTTCGCCTCGACGATGCGCGCGTCGCGGCCGATCTCGCCCTCAATGACGGCGAGGCCGAACGGCGCTTCCGAAATGTCGCCCGACATCGCCGGCGCGTCGGGATCGCTCGGCGTTTCGTCGACATTCATCTCCGCGACGACAAATCCCTCGCCGACGCCGCCGCGGCGGAAGGCGACGAAACTCGCATCGGCGGGATCGGCGCTCCGGCGACGGACCTCGGCGTGGACAGCGACGCTGTCGGCGCGCCAGAGCCCGCGCACGATGTCGCCCGTCTCGCCGAGGATGAGGTCGTCGATGTGGTGAAGGTCCTGGCGCGTGACGCCGAGCGCCTTTCGCATCGCAGCGTTCGCCCAGGCGATCTGCCCGGATTTTTCGAGCGCGAAGACCGGCCGCACATAATCCGCGAAAGAGGCGGCGAGGACGTCATGTTCGGTCTCCTCGACCGGCAATTCGCGCAGGCGCCAGACGACGAAATCCTTGCGGTCGGCGATCGCCCGCGTCGTCACTTCAAACCGCCGGCGCGCGCCGCCGCCTTCAAGGCCGATCTGCTGGTAGATGATCTCCGTCGCTTCGGCGGCGCTCTTGGCGGCGCGGCAGAGCCTAAAGACTTTCGTCGCCTCGGCGCCTTGCTGCGCGAACAGGCGGTCGATGCGCGGGGGAAGGCCGGCGAGCCCCATCACGCCCGCGTCGCGCGCGAGCGTGAAATAGGCGGCGTTCGCATAGATGACGACGCCGTCCGACCGCGTGATCAGCCGCGCATCGGGATCGACATCGAGCACGCGCTCAGCGATTTGCAGCGCGTTCAGCATCTCGGCGCCGGCAAGCTCGGCCGCCGCATTCGCCGATTTGCCGGCGACGCGCTTCATCGCCGCGCTCGCCAGCATCGCCGACGGGGTCGGACGGAAGGCGGCGGCGAGGAAGACGAGCGATAGCGCGCCGACGACGACCGCCAGCATCACGCCGGCGACGCCGAGCGCGCCGGTCCCAAGAATATAGGCCGCCGCCGCCGCGGCGACGCCGAGCCCGCCCCAGAGCGCGCCAAGGAGCGCGTGCTGGATCAGCCGCGCGCGCGTTTCAACGCGTTTTTTTTCGAGCGCTTCGCCGCGCTCGCGGGCGCGCTCCTCGGCCGCCGCCATCATCGCGGCGATGTCGTCCGGCCCGTGCGGGCGCGGCGCGGCGCCGGACGCGGCGTCCGCGGCGGCGGCTTCGGCGATGGCTTTTCTCGCGGTCACGGATGGACGCTCCGATTGAAGTGAATCGGGAATCTATGGGGCGACTCGGCGCGGCGCGCCACATCGCAAGCGGCTGACATGGCGGTAATTTTCGACAGGCGCCGTCTATTGGAGGCGTCTACTGAAGGTGGGGCTTCTTCCGGCCCATGACGAAGCCGATAACCCTGGCGACGGCCTCATAATGTTCGACCGGGATTTCGCCGTCGATCTCGACCGCGGCGTAAAGCGCCCGGGCGAGCGGCGGGTTCTCAACGACGGGAACGCCGTTCTCGTTCGCGGCCGCCTTCAAGCGGAGCGCGATCTCGTCGACGCCCTTGGCGACGCAGAGCGGCGCCGCGCCGGCCTCCGCCTCGTATTTCAGCGCGACCGCATAGTGCGTCGGGTTCATGATGAGGACGGTCGCGTCCTTGACGGCGGTCATCATCCGCCGGCGCGCGCGCGCCTCGCGCTGCTGGCGCTGGCGGCCCTTGATCTGCGGGTCGCCGTCGGTTTCCTTCATCTCGCGGCGGACTTCTTCCTTGGTCATCTTGAGCCGCGTCTTCCATTCGCGCCGCGTCCACGCGTAATCGAGCGCGGCGATAACGATCATCGCCGCGACCGCGTAGGCGATGAGCCGCAAGACCTCGCGCTCGGCGAGGGCGAGGATCGCGCGCGGGTCGGCGGTCGGCAGGCCGACGAGCTTTTGCTGATCCGGCCAGAGCGCGTAGACGAGGATCGCGCCGACGATCGCGATCTTGCCGATCCCCTTGCCGAAATTGACGAGCGCCGCCGGCCCGAAAATCCGCTTGGCGCCTTCGGCCGGCGACAGCCGCTTCAACTGCGGCTTGATCTTGTCGGGCGCGATGACGGGCCCTGCCTGCGCGAAATTGGCGGCGAGCGCCGCCGCGACCAGGAACGCGCCGACGCCGGCGACGGCGGCGCCAAGGCGCATCGAAACGTCGAGAAAGAGCCGCGACAGGCTCTCGCCGTCGGCGGCGAATTCATGCGGATGGTCGAGGAAGAGCGCGCCCGCCGCGGCGAGCGACGCGGCCGCGGGCTTCATCAGCATGGCGAGGCAAAACCCCGCCGCCGCGATCATCATCGTCGCGACGATTTCCTGGCTCTTCGGCGCGTCGCCTTTTTTTCGCGCGTCTTCAAGGCGCTTTGGCGTCGGCTCCTCGGTCTTTTGATGCCGGTCGGTCTCCTCCGCCATCGCGTCACCCTAAGAGCGCGCCAAGGCGCTCTTCGAAGGCGGCGAGGAAGACCGTCATCATCAGGCCGGTCGTCAGCATCAACAGCATCAGGCCGAGAACGAGGTTCGCCGGCATCAGCATGAAAAAGACCTGCGCCTGCGGCATCAGCCGGTTCAAGACGCCGGCGCCCGCGTAAAAGACAAGACCGAAGACGATGAAGGGCGCGGCGAGGCGCACGCCCAGCGAGAAGGCGGCGGCGAGCGTCTCGATCATCGCCGCCGACATGTCGCCGACATTGATCGCCGCCGCCGGCGCGAACAGGGCGTAGGACTGCGCGAGCGCCGCCAGCAGCAGATGATGCGCGTCGGTCGCGAAGATCATCGTCGTCCCGAGAACCGCGAGAAAGCCGCCGACGATCGCGCCCTGGATCTCCTGCGAGGGATCGAAAATCTGCGCGAGCGACAAGCCCATCTGCAGCGCGATCACTTGTCCCGCGACGTTGAGCGCGGCGAACAAAGTGCGCGCGACAAGGCCGAGAAAGAGCCCGGCCGCGACCTCGCCGATGATGAGCGCCGGCAAGGCGAGCGCCGAGCCGGCGCCGGCGCCCTCAGGGAACAGCGGCGCGACGCCTGGTAAAAGCGCCGCCGAAACGCCGAGCGCGACCGCAAGACGGATGCGCGGGGAAAGCGTGAAATCGCCGAACGCCGGCGCCGTCATCATCATCGCGCCGACACGCGCGAACACCGCGAAAGCGACCGCGACGTCGACAGGCAGCGCCGCCAGCAGATCAGCGGACGAATAGGCGCTCACGGCAGCGCGCCGCCGGCGATGATCTCGAAGATTTTCGTCGAATAGCGCCCAAGCGTCGCGCCCATGAAGGGCAAGGTCACGGCGATGACGAGAAACATCACAATGATCCGCGGCACGAAGACGAGCGTCATCTCCTGCACCTGCGTCAGCGCCTGGATCAGCGCGATCGCAAGGCCGACAAGCAGCCCGGCGATCATCGCCGGCCCCGCGACCAGCAACGTCACCCAAAATCCCTCGCGCGCAAGGTCAAGAATTTCCGCGCCCGTCATCGCAATATCCCTCACTCCAGCCGGCAGATTTTGCCGGGCGCATGGTTAAGGGCGCGTCAAGGCGGGGGTTAAGCGGGGGTTAAGGCGGGCGGGTTTTGGCGTCTCCTGCTTTGCTCCCCCGCTTGCGGGGGAGCTGTCAGGCGCAGCCTGACTGAGGGGGGATCTCTTTCCGCACGGGCGACCGCCTGTGACTTCCCCCCTCCGGCTGCTACGCGACCACCTCCCCCGCTTGCGCGGGGGAGGAAAGGGCGGGCGGCCGCGTCGCCAAACGGCGCCGGATCATGGGCGACCTCCATCATTCGCATTCGAAGTCGTCCTTGCCGACCGGCTTGCATCGCGGCGGGAAGCCGTGCTTGCGCCAATAGACGGGAAGGCCGTGTTCGACGATCAAACGCTTGCGCTCTGGCGAGGCGGTCCATTCTGGAAACCCGGTCGTCGCCCACCACCAGCTGTCCTCAATCGGGTTCAGGCGATCATAGGCGCCGAACAGGAAGAGTACCGAGGTTTCCGTGAAGGAGCTCGGCGCCAGCTTTGCGCCCATGCCTTCAAGACGCGCCTCGACAATGCGCAGCGCCTCCGTTCGATCGTATGCCGGGTTGGATTGCGCCTGAAAGATCATGTCGACGGCCCAGCTCATGTCGCCCGGACCGAACGAACGGGCGGTCTCGTTGATCTCGTACAGAAAGGCCGCGTCATCGCCGCGGCTTAGATACGCGCCCCAAACCGGCGCGGTGGCGCCCGCGGCGAATCCATGGCGCAAGTTGTCTTTCAATGTCGCGAGCCCGCCCTCCACGTCTCCGGCGAGGACTTGCGCTGCGGACTTAAGGTCGCGGCAAATATTATAGTCGGGGTTGAGCCAGAGGCACCGCTCGTAATCGGCGATCGCGCGGTCAAAAAAGCCGAGATCGCGCCAGAGGTTCGCCCGCCATAAATACGCCGTCTCGTCCTTTGGGTTGCGCGCGATCGCTTGATCGAAATGGGAGAACGCCGCTTCGAAGTCGGATCCTCGCCCGAATTCGCCGGCGAGGACGGTGAAGGGAAGCGACAGCGACGGATCGAGCGCGAGCGCCTTTCGCGCCGCCTCCACCGCAAGCGCCGGAAAATCCCGATCGAGGTCCGCGCCGCTTAGCCAGCCCGGCGCCAGCGAATAGCTGGCGGCAAGCGCAGCCCAGGCTCTGGCGAATGAAGGATCGACCGCCGCCGCACGCTCCAGCGCCTCAATGCTGCGGATGATGTTGTCCTGACCGCGCAACGCGAACCGCGTCTGCCCCTCGAGAAACAGCGCATAGGCGTCGGCGTCATCGGTGTCAGCCACACGGGGCGCGGGCGCGGCGATCCGCGCAGGCGCTCCGATGCGGCCCGACAATTGTTCAACGATCGCCTTCGTTATTTCATCCTGAACGGCGAAGATGTTTTCCGTTGTCAGCGTGCGGTCGAAGGAGTCTGACCACAAGAGCTTGTCGGCTTCCGCGTCGATCAGCTGCGCCGTGATGCGTATGGCGGCGCCCGATTTTCTGACGCTGCCTTCGAGAACATGCCGCACATGGAGCTGATCGGCGATCAACGGAATGCCGATCTTTTCCTGTCCCTTGAACTGGAACGACGACGTGCGCGAGGCGACGATGAGGCCGTCTACCTTCGCGAGAACGTTCAAGATTTCCGCCGCGACGCCGTCAGAGAAATATTCCTGGTCCTTCTCCGGCGACATGTCGGCGAACGGAAGCACCGCGATCGACGCGGCGGGCGCGTCCTTCGAGACGCCTGCGACGCCTGGCGTCGCAGGCTCCTCAGGATGATGAGCCTGCAATGCCGCCTCACCCTGAGGAGCGCTCGCCGACTGCGGCGAGCGCGTCCCGAAGGGCCTGGCGACAAGGAACGCGCCGCCGACGAAGAGCGCCGCGCCGACCGCGATCGCGGCCAGCGCCGGCGGCGTCTTGAGGCGCTGCAGCAATGTCCGCCTGGTCGCCGCGGCCGCCGTCGGAGCGGCCTCGCCCGAGACGCGCGCCTTCAGTGTACGGACGAGGTCGACGAATTCGGCCGCCGCGCGATCGCCATGCCAGGCTGAGAAGTCGATTGTCTGGAAGCTTCGAAAGCCGATCCGCGGCGCGACGGCGTCGAGGGCGATCGGAACCAGATTGCCCTTGTCGCGGCCGACCGCCGCTTCGTCGCCGACCCAGGTCGAGGCGATCGACGTCTTCGACCAGGCGACGAGGACCGCCTTCGCCGCGTCGAGCTTCGCCTCTGTCTCCTTTGAAAAGTCCGCGCCGCCGGCGAGATTTCCGTCCCACCAGACCGCCAATCCTTCCGCTTCAAGCGCCGCGGCGAGCCTCTCGATCCGTGAGCGGTCTTCCCGCGCGTAAGAGATGAAGATGTCGGCCATGATCTGCGCTGCGCGTTTCGGCAATCCGGTTTGTACCGCGACGGCGGCCTTTGTTCTACTGGAGCGTTACTCCGCCGCCAGCGCCATCGGCGCGGTTTCGCTGCCGCGCGCCGTCAGCACGCGGCCGAGTCTTTTCTTTTCGAACGCCGGCGTGAAGTCGCGGCCGTTCCAGACTTCCTCGCCGCGGATGAAGACCTTGGCGACGACGCCGTCGGAGCGGTTGACGAGCTGGTCGTTCTGCAAAATCTCGCGCCAGATGCGGATGGTGTTCGCCTCTCCGTCATGGCGCGCGAGCGCTTTCGGGTCGATGAGGACGATGTCGGCCTGATCGCCAGGTTCGATCGAGCCGGCGTCGATGTCGAAAACCGCCGCGGCGTCTCTGGTCAGGCGCTTCACCATATAGGCGACGCCTTCATCGCCCTTCGCCTCGAGCGCGATCCTCAGCGCCCGGAGGTTCACGTCGTAAAAGGCGAGGTTGGTGAGATGCGCGCCGGAATCAGCAAAGCCTGGCAGAAACGCCTTGCTCATCGTGATCCTTGAGACGGCTTTCGCGTCCTCATTCGCGCTGACGGTCGACCAGCGGAATCTGCGGTCCCACATCTTGAGGAGGTGGAAGAAGAAATCGGCGTCGTCCGCGACCGGCGGGAAGGCGGCGAAGACGGCGCGTTCGTCGCCGGCGGCCTCCGGCCTTGCTCCCCCGCTTGCGGGGGAGCTGTCAGGCGCAGCCTGACTGAGGGGGCCCGCTCCATCTGCGCTGGCAGGCGCCTGTGACTCCCCCCCTCCGTCAGCTTCGCTGACACCTCCCCCGCGGCGCGGGGGAGGAAAGGGCGCGGCCGCCTGAAACCGCTTCAGCCGTTCGAAAACAGCTCCGAGGTTCTCGCCCTTCCAGGCGGCGACGGGGCAATCCTCGACGGTCATTTCCTCGATCGCGCGGCGCATCGCCCATGTCTCGAGGCGCAGCTTGCGGCGAAGGCGCGCGAGAAGGCTCCCGGTCTTTCCCTTGCGCCACATCGCCTTGAAGCGCGCCTCATAGGCGGGGTCGGCGTAGAGCCTCGCGCGCGCCGCATCGTCCTCAAGATCGGGCTTCATCAGTTCACGGAGTTCCGGGATCTCCTCGGCGAGCGGCGAGACCGGTCCGTCCGAATAGACCTTGAAGCGCGCGGCGAGGCTCTGGAGATGGAATTTCCCCTTGACGAGCGGCGAGTTCAGCAGAGCGACCAGAAAATGCGCGCTTTTGATGATGTTGCGGTTCGAGCGGACGTCGAGCGCTGCGACGGCGGTGATCTTCAGCGGCTTGCCGAAGAAGCGCCCGCTGGTCAGCAGAAACGTCCGGAAGACGCGCAGCGGGCTCTCGGTCGGCGGCGTCGCCTGCCAGACGCGGCCAGCGCGGCGCACGATGCCGGTCAGGCGTTTTAGTTCCTGATAGCCGCCATATTGCGAAGGGATCCGCCGGTCGCGATTGGGATCGTTCGAGAGATAATGGAACGGCAGGCCGTCCGATGAAAAGCCGGCGTAACCCTCGCGCATCCCCTTTTCGAGGAGGCGCTCCATCTCGCAAAGCTCCGCCTGCGTCGGATCGCGCGTCACCGACGCCGTCGTTCCCATCGCCGCGATCCGAAGCATCGAATAGGGGATCATCGGCGCGATGTTGGGGCCGAGATTGAGCGCGCCGAGATGGTCGAGATAGTCCTTCGAATCCGTCCATGTCGCGCGGTCGGCGACGCGCTTCAGCACGGGTTTGGGGATGTTTTCGACGCGCGCGAAACAATCGACGACCGGGTCCTCGCCGCCCGCGCGCTGCGCGCCGAAAGCAAGACCCAGGGAACAATTCGAGACGACGACGCTCGTCGTCCCGTGGCGAACCGATTCCGGCAGGCCGGGGCTGAGTTCAACCTCAAGATCATAATGGGTGTGGATGTCGAGAAGCCCGGGCATGAGCCACAGGCCCGTCGCATCGACGACGCGCGCGGCGAGCGCCGCCGGCAAATCCTTGCCGCGCGCGGCGATGCGCCCGTCTTTGACGGCGATGTCGCCGATCGCGGGCGCGGCCCCCGATCCGTCGAAGATCGTCGCATTCCGGATGAGAAGGTCGAAGCCCGCCATCGCCGGAACCTATGGCGCGGGCGACGCCGACGGCAAGCGCCGCGCGCAGGCCGGCGCGCTTTTCCGCCGACAAGCGGAGTCGCGCGATCGCGTCAAAGCCGCTCTCGGGCGACATCCGGCGCCGAGAAAAAGCGGCCGCAGTGGAAGAGATATAAGTGCGCTGGAACCGTAATTATGTCACCGGGCGCGCCTGTCCCCGAAATGATCATCCTCGCGACACGAATCCTTTGCGATGATGTCACAAAAAAATGGGATCGACGCCATCTCTTCTAATTGGGGTGTCATCATCATGAAAAATCGGGCTAGGTCGCTTTTGGCGGCCAGTCAATTTGCTGTTTTCGTCACGCTCGCAGGGAACGCCGCGGCGCAAGACGATGCGTCGGTCAACGAGCGCGACGCTCGGAAAATTCAGCCGGCCGACGAAATCGTGGTGCAGGGCGCGATCGGCTATCGCAATCGCTCCGATGCGGCCGTGCCGACGCTTGAATATGGCGAGGAGTATTTCCAGCGCTTCGAGCCGCTGACCGCCGGCGACGCCCTAAAGCGCGTGCCCAGCGTCACCTTCCTCTCCGACGTCATCGAGTCGGACGGCGCCCGCCTTCGCGGCCTCGATCCGGGCTACACGCAAATTCTCATCAACGGTGAGCGCGTGCCGGGCGCGGGAACGGACCGCTCGTTCTTTCTTGATCGCATTCCGGCCGAACTCATCGATCGCGTCGAGATTGTTCGCTCGTCGAGCGCGCGCCGCACGGGCGATGCTGTCGCCGGAACGCTCAATATCGTCCTGCGCGACGGCTTCGCGCTAGACGGCGGCTATCTTCGCGGCGGCGCGCTGCGGTTCGACGACGCGACGCTGAAGGAAACTGCGGGCGTCGTCTGGGGCGGCGAAGTCGGGCCGGGGCGTCTGCTCTTCGGCGCCAATGTTCAGGGTCGCTACAATCCGAAGGAAAAGATCAGCCTGCGCTACGGCGACTCGCCGGAGAACAATCCGACATTCGCCGTCGACGATTTCGACAATCGCGAGGACCAGTCGGACATACGCGACGGGCGCGACTATTCCTTCAACGCCAATTACGAAATCCGCACCGACGATAATCAGGAGTTCGAGCTTTCAGGCTTTCTCGTCATCACTGATCGGACGGAATCGGAACGCTCCTATGAATATGAAGATCCGATCGCCGTATCGTCGCCGCGCCCCGTCGGCGACCTCATCACCGACAATCGCCAGGAGCAGGTGATCGACCAGACCAATTACACGGTCAGCGGACGCTATCAGCGCGATCTCCTCGGCGGGAGAACGCAATTCAAGGTCGGCTATGCGAGCTTCGACGAGGGTCGCGACGACACCGAAGCCGAGATCGATTTCGACGATGTCGAGGGCGAAATCGCTTTCGTCCGCACCGACATCGAAGATCAGGAATTGACGTTCGAACTCGAGCACGAAGCGCCGCTTTCCGGCGCCGTCAATTTGGTGTTCGGCGGTTTCCACCAGATCAAGGATCGCGACACGGCCATTTTCGAAGGCGAGGAGGATCTCGACAACTCGGTCGGATTCGCCGGCTACAATCAGTTCGAGAACAACCCGTTCGAATTCGGCGCGCCGCCGGATCCGGCCGACGCCGTCGCCGGCGGCGTCAGCAAGATTGAGGAGGACCGGCTCGATTTCTTCGCGCTTGTTGAGGGCGTCTCGGGTCCCGCTTCATGGGAAGCCGGCCTTAGATGGGAGTCGACCGACGTCTCGATCGAGGACTTCACGCTCGCGGCGCCGGCCGCGCCGATCGAGAACGACTATGATTACTTCCTGCCGTCAGCGTCTATGAAAATCGATCTGACCGCGAATGACCGCGTCACGATTTCGGGAGCCCGCACGGTGCGCCGTCCGAACTTCAATTTCCTCTCGCCGGCGCTGCTTGAGACTGAATTCGGCGACAATGATTTCATCGGCAATCCGCTGCTCCGGCCGGAAACTTCATGGGGCGGCGACATCGGCTTTGAACGCCGCCTCGGCGGGCACGGCGTCATCGGCGTCAATTTCTTCTATCGATCGGTCAACGATCTTATCGAAGTGACGACCGTGCTCGATGCTGGAGGCCTCCCGGTCGAGGGATCAGAAGGTCCCGGCACATTCGTCGTCACTGCCGAGAACACCGGCGACGGCGAGGTCTACGGCGTCGAATTCGACTTGTCGACGCCGCTCGGCTTCATCGGCCTTCCCGACACCGGCCTCTTCGGGAATTTCGCGTGGCTTGAAAGCGACATCGACGACCAGTTCGGCTCGCGCCGCTTTAATGATCAGTCGGAATTCGTCTACAATTTCGGCTTCATCCACGATCTCGTCGCGTTTGACGCCGCTTTCGGCGTCACCTACCGCAAGCAGGGCGACGCTTTCGGCCGCATCCTCGGCGAGGAGGTGACGACGAGCTACGGCGGCGACCTTGAAGCGTTCGTTGAAAAGAGCTTCGCCGAGCGCTTCACGCTGCGCTTCGTCGGATCAAACCTGCTCAACGGATCGAAAGACGAAACCTTCAACAAGTTCGACACCGTCGACGACCAGATCACTCGCAATTTCGACGAGTTCGAACTTGAGACCGAACAGGCGGGCCCTTGGTTCCAGCTGGTTGGACGCTTCGCGTTCTGAGCCGGCTGTCGGCGGAAAAGCTCCAAACGCGGCAGGCTTGACCCGCCGCGTTTTTGCTAATGGATTGATGAGATGACGAAGCGCGCTTTCGCCTTTCTTCCTCTTTTCGCCGCCGCGTGCGCGCCGCAAGTTCAAGAATCGTCTGTGGCGCCCTCGGCGGAAACGGCGCCGGCGCCGTCAGTTGAGGATTCCGCCGATGATCCCGCGATCTGGTTCAATTCCGGCGACCCCGAACGCTCGCTTATTCTCGGTACGGACAAACAGACGGGCCTTTACGTCTATGACCTGACGGGCGCGGAAATGCAGCGTCTTCCCGTCGGCCCGCTCAACAATGTCGATCTGCGCCAGATGGGGCCATCGTCATTCGATCTCGCCGTCGCCTCGAATGACGGACGCAATGTCGTCAGCGTGTTTTCAATCGACAGGCGAACCGGCGCCGTCGCGCCGCTTGCGGAGATCGCGACAGACAAGATTGAGCCTTACGGGATCTGCCTTGGCGCCTCGAAAGACGGCTATGACGTTTTCGTCACCTATAAGGACGGTACGGTTCAGGCGTTCCGTCTCATCATTGACGCGGCGCCCGCCATGAATCTCACCCGCACGATCAAGCTCGACACCCAGCTCGAAGGATGCGTGGTCGATGATGCGCAGGAGACGCTGTTCGTCGGCGAGGAAGCAAGAGGCGTGTGGTCGTTTGATCTCGCCGACGCTGGCGCGGCGCCTGTCCTTATCGACGCCGTCGGCTCAGCTTCAGGGCTTGCGGCCGATGTCGAAGGCGTCAGTCTTTGGCGCGGCGAGGACGGCAAGGGCTGGCTCGTCGTCTCGGCGCAAGGGGCGAGCCGCTTCATCGTTTATGATCGAATGCCGCCGCACGCGCCGCGCGGCGCCGTCAGCGTCGGAACGAGCGACGGTCCGCCAATGATCGATGCGGTGACTGGAACCGACGGGCTCGATGTCGCCTCGGCGCCGCTCGGGCCGGATTATCCGCGCGGACTTCTCGTCGTGCAGGATGACGCCAACACCGCGCCCGCCGCCAATCAGAATTTCAAGCTCATCGATTGGCGCGAAGTCGAGGCCGCGCTCGATCTCGCCAGGCTCCAAAGAGAGCAATAGTCGCTTCGCGAATTTGCGGTCTTGCCGTTTTCAGAGCGGCTGTTGAAATTATCGATAATAGCGTTTGAATTGCCGTGACAGAATTACGGTGACAGTGCGCTTTATTGGCGGCCGGCGGACCGCTCGCTGACTTTCGCTGATGGCCCGTCTGGCGCGCTTTGTCGTTCCCGGCGTTCGCCGCCGGAGGTCCCGGATAATCGCCTTCGGCGATTTCCGGGACGACAGGTGATGAGTATTCATCAGCGCAAATTGGGATCAGCCGGAGGCGCAATCCGCCGCGGGCGCCGCTGATGCGTGAACGGACGAATGCCCGCGCCGCGCGAAAACGCGCCCGAAAATACACGCAAATCGCCGCTTGAACGCGCGAGGGAAATCGCCAATTCCAATGTTGCTATGATGGGCGGGGCGATGAGCCCTGTCCGGCTCTTTGACAAGTGAACAGGCCGCGTTTGTCCGGCGACATGCTGGCGGCGCGAGGCGAAAAGGATGGCTCGGATCGCCGCCGTTTCGCAGCAAGGAACGCCCCGCGAAACGCGCGCGCGGCGATCGCGAAGCCGCGCCCGGGTCGCATCGAGCGCGCAGCGCCGGCGCGCGGATTGTCCGGCAAAGGCGGATCATCCGGCGCCGGACGCGCGCCCCGCGCGGCGAGCGCCTCAACGCCCTGTTGTCCGTGCGCTTCCTGATGACGCGATGCGCAATTCCCGATTGATGGGCGCTATGGCGGCGACCGACAAGCGGCGCGTCAGTTCGAACCTTGTCCGACGTCGGCGATTTCGCCGAGCGTCCGGTCGCCGCAGAGCACGGTGACGGTCCGGTATTCCGGATAGGCGCCCGGCGTTTCGAACGTCGCCGGCGCGGCCGTCACCACTTGCGCGACGAGGCCCTCCGGCGGCGTTGCTTCGAAATTGATCCGCTGGCCCGGCGGCATCGCGCGATCGCTCGGCCCAAGCGTCATCGCGATCGAATAGCCGGGCGTCGGCAGGTCGACGACGCCGGAAACATGCAATGTCATCCCGGTTCCGTCGCTCGCGGTCCAGGCTTTCCAGTCCCGGCTGTCGATGACGGGACAGGGTTTGGCGGCGACCGCGGCAGGCTCGCCCGCGATTGTTTGCGGCTCGGCGGGCGCTGAAATCTCTTCCGATACGATCGGCGCCGGCGCTTCGGGCGCCGGTTCGGCCGCGGATGCGGGCGCTTCCCTTTTCGCGCAGGCGCAAAGCGCCAGAAAAGCCGACACGGCCAGCAAATTCTTCATCGATCAGCCTCCCTCATGAAACGCGAGAGACTACGCTCAATGAGCCTCGATTGTCATCCTTGGGCCGATCAGATCGGCATCCGCATGATTTCCTGATAGGCCTCGATCACGCGGTTGCGGACGGCGAGGGCGGTCTCAAGACTGACTTCCGCCGCGGAAATCGCGGTGACGACGTCGACAAGGCTCGCTTCGCCGGCGGCGACTTGCGCGGCGGCGGTCTCGCCGGCCTTGAGGCTCGCGGAAGTTTCTTCAATCGCGGTTTTGACAAGCGCGCCGAAATTCGGTCCGGCGATCCCGCTTGCGGCGTCGGCGCCGCCGGAGGCCGCGGTGCGCAGGGCCGCGGCGTAGGCCTGCGTCGCACGAAGGGCGTCGATCGACATCGCTTACTCCAGAATTCTCAAAGTGGCGCCCGCCATCGACCGCACCTGATCGAGCGCGCCGAGATTGGCTTCGTAAGTTCGCTGCGCCTCGCGCAGATCCATCATCTCGATCAGCGGATTGACGTTCGGCAGGCGCACATAGCCTTCGGCGTCGGCGGCCGGATGCGAAGGGTCGAATTTCAGCGCGAACGCCGTCGGATCAAGCTCGACGCGGGACATTCGCACCAGATGGGCGTCGGACTTGCGGTCGACATAATTCGAAAACACCGGCACCTGCCGGCGATAGGGATCGAGCCCCGGCGCCGAAGCCGTCGAATTGGCGTTGGCGAGATTCTCCGCGACAATCCGTATACGGCCGGATTGGGCGCGCATGCCGGACGCGGAAATCGCCAGCGCCGTGTTCAGATCATCCATCGCCTAACTCCTATCTGCCGCCGCGCGCCGCGAGGCGGATCAGCTCGATCCCCTTGCGATAGACCGTCGAGGCGAGCTGATAGTCCATGCGCGTCTCGGAGAGCTTCATCATCTGCGTTTCGATCGAGACTTCATTGCCGTTGAGCGAGGCCTCGCCGTCCGGCGCAAGATGCGTTTTCGCCGTCGCGGCGACGCTCGCCTGCAAATGCCTCTTGTCGCTGACGCGCATCGCCGCGACGCGCTTGCCGAAATCGGGCGCCGTCACGTCGCGCGCGACATAGCCGGGCGTGTCGGCGTTCGCGACATTCTCGGCGAGCGTGTTGGTGCGCGCCGCGAGAAACTGCAGGCGCCCGGCGAGCCCTGAAAAGAGCGACGATTTCGAAAGGTCCATAGGCTCCAGCCTTTTCCCCGCCCTAAAATCGCGCCTTATGGTTAAGCGATGTTGAAGCGCGCGCCGCGCCGCGCCAGAATGCGCCTTAACGAATCCTTGCCCGGAGGCGGCGTGGCGAAGAAACTCGGACTAGTGCTTGGATCGGGCGCGGCGCGCGGCTGGGCGCATGTCGGCGTCCTGCGCGCGCTCGATGAGATCGGCGTCCGGCCCGACATCGTCGCGGGCTGCTCCGTCGGGGCGCTGGTCGGCGGGGCGTGGCTCGTCGGCGCGCTGGAGGAATTCGAGGCGTGGGGCCGCGAATTGTCGCCGCTTTCGGCGATCGGCGCCTTCAATTTCTGGGTCAATCGCGGCGGTCTTGTCGACACGCGCCCCGCTTTTGAGGCTTTCGCCGCTTTCGACCGCAATATCGAGGACCTTCCGGTCAAATATGGCGCGGTCGCCGCTGATCTTGGCACCGGCGAGGAAGTCTGGATCACGCAAGGCTCGGTCATCCAGGCGGCGCGGGCGTCGAGCGCCATTCCCGTCCTCTTTCACGCCGTGCAGCGCGGCTCGCGCTGGCTGGTCGACGGCGCGGTCGCGAACCCCGCGCCGGTGTCGCTTGCGAGGTTCCTCGGCGCCGACATCGTGATCTCGGTCGATCTCAACGCCAACCCCCGCGTTCTGGCGCGCTTCAATCCGCCGCCGGCGAGCGTTCCGGCGCTCGACCCGCAGGCGGACATCGACGCCTCCTTCCCAAAGACGATCACCACCTTCATCGAACAAACGCGCACGCGCATCGACCGCCAGATGGCGATCGCGCGCGCGCGGGCGCAAGCCAAGCCCCAGCTCTTCGAAACCGCCTACGCCGCGATCGACATTTTCCAGATGCATCTGACGCGCATGCGGTCAGACGTCTCGCCGCCCGATATTCACCTGACGCCCGACATGCGCGACGCGCTGCCGAACGCCTTCGACCGCGCCGACGAATTCATCGAAAAGGGGCGCGCGGCGCTGATGGAAAAGCGCCGCGAGATCGAAGCGCTGATCAGGACCTGAACCGACAAAGGACATTTTATGCCGCTGCGCGCCGCACTGCTTGCCGCCTTTCTTGCGCTCGCCCCTGGATTTGCGGCGGCGCGCCCGTTCACGATCGACGACGCGCTGGCGATCCGGGAAGTCTCCGACGCGCGCATCAGTCCCGACGGCGTCTGGATCGCCTATGTCGAGACGCGCAATGATCCGGACAAGGACGAACAGGCGAGCCGGATCTTCATCGTCTCGCGCGACGGCGCTGAAACCCTCGCGATGACAAGCGAGACCTATTCCGCTTCCGATCCGCGCTGGTCGCCGGACGGGAAATTCCTCTCCTTCATCGCCGCGCGCGACGATCTTGACGAGCACGCCGCGGCGCAAGTCCACACCTTGAGCCTCAAGGGCGGCGACGCCGAACCCTATACGGAAGTGCCGCAAGGCGTTGAGGCGCATGAATGGTCGCCGGCGGTCGGCGAGGACGGCGCGCTGCGGCTCCTCCTCGTCATCCGCGACGAGCCGGAAGAAGATCGCGCGGCGCGGCTCGCCCGCGAAAAGGGCGAGGACGAAAAGGCGCGCCCCTTCGTCATCGACCGCCGCCAGTTCAAGGAGGACGGCGTCGGCTATCTCACCCGCGCGCGCGCGCATCTTTATCTCTCCGAAGAGCGCCGCGGCGAGCCCAAGCAAATCACTTTCGGCGACTTCGAGGACGAAAGCCCGCAATGGCGCCCGGACGGCGCCGAGATCGCCTTCGTCAGCAACCGGACGAAAGAGCCGGACGCCAATGACAACAAGGATATCTGGATCGTCTCGTCAAAACCCAGAGCGAACGACCGCGAGCCGCGCCGCCTGACGGCCAATGAGGGGACGGACGCGGCGCCCGCGTGGAGCGCCGACGGAAAACGCATCGCCTACACGGCGTCGGTCAATCCGAAACTCTTCTGGTATGCGACGACCCATCTCGCAATCATCGACGCCGCCGGCGGCGAGGCGCGGCTCGTCACGGAGATTATCGACCGCAATATCGGCGTTCCGCGCTTTTCGGCGTCCGGCGACAGCGTGATCGCGACGATCGAGACCGACGGCGAAAACCGCGTCGCGGAGATTTCGCTGGCGACCGGCGAGGCGAGGCCCCTGATCGCCGGCGCGGATACGGTCTACGCCTTCGACCTGCATCCGTCGGGCGCGATCGCGGCGGCCGTGAGCCGCCCCGACCTTCCCGGCGACATTTTTCTCTATACGGATGGCAAGCTGACGCCGGCGACGCGCGTCAACGAGGCAGCGCTCAAGGACGTCCGCTTTGCGACGCAGCAGCGCGCAACATTCAAAAGCGCCGACGGAACAATCGTGCAGGGGTTCGTCTACGCGCCGGTCAACGGCAAGAAGCGCGCGCCGGCGATCCTCAACATCCATGGCGGCCCGACATTGCAATATGACGGCGTCTTCGACGCCGAGGCGCAGCTCTACGCCGCGAACGGCTTTGCGGTCATTCAGCCCAATCCGCGCGGATCGACGGGGTTCGGCGAGAAATTCGCCGCCGCCCTCTTCGCCGACTGGGGCGGCGTCGATTTCGACGACGTGACGGCGGCGGTCGACGACGCGGTCGCGCGCGGGATCGCCGACGAAAAACGCCTCGGCGTCGGCGGCTGGTCTTATGGCGGCATTTTGACGAACCACGTCATCACCAAGACGACGCGCTTCAAGGCGGCGATCAGCGGCGCGAGCGAAGTCGTCTATATCGGCAATTACGGCCACGACATCTATCAGAAGGAATGGGAATGGGAGCTCGGCCTTCCCTGGGAGAACCGCGAGGCGTGGGAGAAAATCACGCCCTTCTATGACGTCGCGAAGGTGAAAACGCCGACGCTCGTCATCGGCGGCAAGGAGGACTGGAACGTCCCGATCCTCAATTCGGAACAGCTCTATCAGGCGCTAAAGCGGCTCGGCGTCCCGACCGAACTCGTCGTCTATCCGGATGAAGATCATTCAATCGACCGCCCAAGCTTCGTCCGCGACCGCTATGAGCGCTATCTGCAATGGTATCGGCGCCATTTGAAATAGCGCGCCGGGATTGACGCTGTTTCAGCCTGATCTCTCAATTCCTCCACCTCCCCCTGTCATCCCGGATGCGCTGCAGCGCGTCCTTCGAGACGCCGCCTGACGGCGGCTCCTCAGGATGAGCGCTGCCGCGCTGATCCGGGATCCCGCGACACTGACAGCGCGCTCGCCTCAGGAGATCCCCGACGCGCCGCGCCATTCGTCTGTATCAACACCAATCCCCACCCTACCCTCCCCTTTCCAAGGGGAGGGAATCCGCACGCGCCTCCTTTCTTCACCCCCCTTAGAAAGGGGGGTAGGGGGGATTGGAGCTGTTTCAGCCTGATCTCTCCAGCCTCGCCTTCGCCACACGCTGTCACCCGGATGCGCTGCAGCGTGTAACGCTGCGGCGCTGATCCGGGATCCGGCGAGATTGAAGCGCCGGCCGCACGGGATCCCGTGTCTGCGCGGCAGCGCTGCGCGC